>CAVZPY010000007.1:0-109009 GCA_963777265.1 uncultured Alphaproteobacteria bacterium
GAACGCATCGCACAGCGGGTGGTGCCAGCCGCAGTCGGTGATCGGCAGCGGCCCATCGGTCCCGCGATAGCGGGTGTCGCACGCACCAACCCTGTGTTGGCTGCGCCGGCAAGGGGGGAGCACGTCGGCGAAGCTCCAGCCGCGATTGCCGCAGCGTGCCCAGTCGTCATAGTCGGCTGCGCTGCCACGATTGTAATTCATCCCGTTGATCGCGGTTGACCCGCCAAGTGTCTTGCCTTGAGGCATCGGGATCGATCGGTCCGCCGTGCCCGGAAAACTTGCTCTGTTTCGAGTTGCCAAGCGTATTTCGGGTTCGATGAGACCTTGTAGACCCCGGCAGGAATTCGCAGGAGCGGGCTGCGATCGGGTGGCCCTGCCTCGAGTAGGAAACCGTGTTGGACCCGCCGGCTGACAAGCGGTTGGCGAGGACGCACCCGGCGGCGCCCGCGCCGACGATCACATAATCGAAAAGGTCCGGCTGAGCCGCCATGTGGTCCCACTCGCAAAGATGCAGCGTGTCCAGCATCCCTGCCCCCACCTCGTCCGTCACCTGCCTCATTGGTATTACGCCTCAAGCGCGCTGGCCGGACGACGCCCCTTTCGACGATGTTTTCGCGAACATTGGGGCAATCGGGGTCCGCCGTGCCGCCAGGAAAGACCGACCGTCGCCGTCTTTTGCTAGGGCTCCTCGTGCTCCCCGGGTCGACGTTTGCCACTTCAGGCGCGCCCGTCCCGCGTGGCCGCCCACGCGAACCCTCGGGACGGCGCGCCCCGCGCGGATCGACCTGATCCCAAGCGGTCCGGTCATTTGCAGGCGCCTGGTGGAAGTGATCGAAGGTCTCGACATCGAGCCCGGGACCGACGCCGGGATCAGGATCGTGCATGACCGCGTCATCGTGCGGAATTGTCGGATTCGCCACACCGACCGGCATGGGCTCGAGGCCAACGGGGCGAAGGGGCTGCAGCTTCAGAAGCTCGAAATTCGTCGTCTTCATGCCTCTCCCCGGCGTCTGCCCCTCCCGGGCGAGAGCAGCAACATTCATCTCTCGGCCTGTCCCGGCGCTGTCGTGACGCACGTGAAGGCATCTGGCGGGTCAGGCAACATATACATCGAGGAATGCGCTGGGGCGCGGCTGAGCCTGCTCGAAGTGCGGACGACGCGCGCGGGCCGGAGCCCCGCGGCCAGAATGTGCAGTTCAACGCCTCGCCGGGGTCGCGGTGTGAGTTCTTCTCCGCCGAAAACGGTCCAAGTTCCTGGACCGAGGACAACGTTTCCGTGTACCCTGCGCCCCGCATGGGACTCTGGTGCTGGAAGGGCTCGTCTTTTACAACAACAGCCCGACGGGCAACGGTGTCATGATCGAAGGCAGCATAAACTGCCTGGTCTATGACGTGGATGCCGTGCAGCAGGGAAACGGCGCGTTCGGCGCGGTCCCGGTGGAAGAGGCCGCATGCGGCGGCTGTTGGTTCGTGCGGTGCCGGACCCGGGACAGCTACAATACCAGGCGCGACGGAAGAGCGGCCCCGAGCTCCAACGGATTGTCGTTCTACGTGCGCATCTCCGCCGGAGCTGAAAGGCATACGATCGCGGCCTGCCATTACGACGCGCTGGC
Organism: uncultured Alphaproteobacteria bacterium; assembly: GCA_963777265.1. Lineage (GTDB taxonomy): Bacteria > Pseudomonadota > Alphaproteobacteria > Acetobacterales > Acetobacteraceae > DATAYA01. The sequence goes on from CAVZPY010000007.1 coordinate 1,614, forward strand.
CAATCCCCGCAATCTCATCTGGAAGAAGCAGGCCGTTAAGCCCGGCTGGTCGTTGACGCGTCGTGCGTTCGCGGCGCGGCATCCGATCCGGCTTGCCTTCGGTTGGTAGGGCCGTGGCTTGCGGCGCGTCGATTTCTGCATTGGCACGGCGGATGTCCGGCGGGGATTACCCCGAAAGAAGTATCACTCGCCTCTGTACCCCTGCGCCGTTGAAATCGCGAACTGCGAGTTGTTTCCTTTCAGACAGGATGGCCAACCCGGCGGATCAGACCTGCGGCGGCGACGGCGCAAGTCACCCGCAATTGGGCGCTTGGATTTTGGCGTGACGCGAGGCGGAGGCCGTCGGTGACTGGCAAAACGAGACCGGTGAGGCGAGCCGCAGGCTCTGCGGGCGTGCGTGCCGGAAATGTGCTCGGGCTGCCGATCAACCTCCTGACCTGGACCAGCGCGCTTGACTGCATCTTCGAATGGGCGCGTGGCCGCCGAAGCAGCGCTGTCTGCCTCTGCAATGTCCACAGCGTCGTCACGGCGCTGCAGCTCCCTGATCATGCGCAAGCCCTCCGGGCCGCAGATTCGGTCGTCGCGGACGGCGCCCCTGTGGCCTGGCTCCTGAGGCGAACGGGCCACCGTGATCAGACCAGGATCAGCGGGCCTGACCTGATGTGGGCCTGCTGTCGTGAAGCGGCCCGGCGCCGCGCACCGGTATTGCTCTACGGGGCCACATCCCCCACCCTTCAGCAGCTCGAGGAGCGGCTGCGCGCAGCGTTCCCGGAGATCGAGATTGTCGGGGCTATCGCACCGCCGTTTCGGGAGCTGGCGTCGGAAGAGGACTTGGCGATCGTCGGGCGATCAACGGGTCCGGAGCGCAGATCGTCTGGGTCGGGCTCGGTTGTCCCAAGCAGGAGGCGCGGATGCACGCGCACCTTGGGCGCGTGCAGGCCGTCATGATCGGCGTGGGCGCGGCGTTCGACTTCCATGCGGGGGTCGTCAGCCGGGCGCCGCCTTGGATGCAGCGAAGTGGCCTTGAATGGCTGCATCGGATACTGCAGGACCCGCGCCGCCTCGCGAGGCGGTATCTGGTCTCGAACACGCTTTTCATCACGGCCGTCCTGCGGGACATGCTGCGCCCGCGTGCCGGGATCGGCAATGGTTGATGTCGGGTCCGAGGCTGCTGCCGATCACCGATCCGCAACCCACGGTGCCGGATTCTGAGAAGCACCTCGGCCCCGCAGTCATTGCTGGTGACCACCTCCTGGGATGACGGCCATCCGTCGGATCTGCGGGTCGCTGACTTGCTCGACAAGCATGGGCTGACCGGCACGTTCTATGTGCCATGCATGAACTGCGAAGGCAGGCCGGTGATGGGTTCGCGCGAGATCGTCCGGCTCGCGCAGCACTTCGAGATCGGCGGGCATACGCGGAACCATGTCATCCTCACAGACCTCGCCCCCGTGCTCGCCGCCCGCGAGATTTCGAGCAACAAGGCGCGCCTGGAAGACCTTCTCGGGCGGGAAGTCGCGGGCTTCGCCTATGTGCGCGGCCGGCATAACCGCCTGGTGCGCCGTCTGGTGGCGGAGGCGGGCTATGGATACGCGAGGACGACCACGAATTTGATGGACCGACCGGGATCGAGTCTGTTCCGGGTGCCCACGACCGCGCAGTTCTACCCTCATTCGCGGTCGGTCTTGCTCAGGAACTATGTGCGGGCCGGACCGAGCTGGCCGAGAGCGGCGGTCCTCGCGCGGCTCCTGCGGTTGCGGAACCTCCCCGACGACCTCACGACGGCAGCGAGGTGGTGCGCCGCCTCCGGGGGCGCGTTCCATCTGTGGGGCCATTCGTGGGAGCTGGACCAACACGAGCTGTGGGATGCGCTCGACCGATTTCTCGGCCGACTGCGCCAGCTCCCCGGCCAGCCGCAGACGAATTCGGAGTGGTGCCGCAGGGGGCCCGGCAGTCAGCGAGCACCTAGGCCGGACGCCGCGTCGGGGACTGAGAGGAAGCCGCCCGTGAGCCTGCGCAAACAAGCGGCGAGCCTGGCCGTCCTGCACACCGCGGACATTCTGCAGCCGCTGCTGATCCTCCCCTATGCCGGCCTCGTGCTCGGGCCAGAGCAGTTCGGCCAGTTTGCCTACGCGATAAGCCTCAGTCAGATCGCGGCGACGGTCGTCGATTACGGCTTTCACTGGACAGCCCAGCGTCCGCGGCCGCGGCGCGGGCCAGGCCCGCCGCTCTGTCGGCGCTCCTTGCCGAAGTGACCGCCACGAAGGCCCTACTGTGCGTGCTCGTTGTGGCGGGCGGGCTCGCCGCCGCCGGGGCGCTGCACACGAGCAGGACCATGATCCTGTGCGCGATGCTGACGGCGGTGGGCGGCGTTCTCTTTCCGGCGTGGCTGTTCATCGGCACCGAGAAGGCCTGGCAAGCGACGGTCGGTGTCGTTGCAGGGCGCATCTTTGCGCTGGCGGCGTTTCTTGTCCTGGTAACGTCTCCGGCGCGGGTCGAGCTCGCGGTGGCCATCCAGTCGTCGGTGCCGCTCATCTCCGGCATGGCGGCAGTACCTTTCCTTCTCCGGATCGGCCTCGCCGGCTTCCGGCGCGTCACGCTCTCGGGGATCCGGTCGCAGTTGCACGCCGGGTGGCGAGGGTTTCTGTTCACCCTCGCCGAAAGGGCAAGTCTGTCGCTGCCGGTGCCACTCGTTCAGTATTTCGGTGGCTTTGTCGCGGTCGGGCAGTATTCGTTGGCGGAGAAATTCGTCAGCGCAACGCGGCCGTTTTTCCGGGTCGTCTCGGAGACCTTTCTGCCGCGGGTTGCCTACCACGCCCGGCACGATCCGGCCGCAGGCATTGCATTGATCCGGCGCGCCGGATGGTCCTTGGTCGTCAGCGTTATCCTCAGCCTTGCCCTGTTTTTCGTGGCGCCGTTCGTCATCATGATCATCTTTGGAGAGAAGTTCGCTGGCGCAATTCCGATCGTGCGTGTGATGTCGGCTATGCCGATTCTTCTGAATACGAATATCTGCACGTCGACACTTTACATGTTTAACTTCGGCCATGAGCGCGCATGGTCGGTCTTGAACGTCACCGGTCTCGCCACATTTCTGGGGGCCGCATTCTTCCTCGGCACCCGTCTGAACAACGCAGGGATCGCGATCGCCGCGGCCGTCATTGCGAAGGAAGCGGTCGTGCTTGCGGTATCAGCAGTATTCTTCCTCGCATTCGCCCCCGCGGCGGGAGCTTCTTCCGCCACTCTCGCCCAGAGCAACCTCGACGTGCTCACCCGGGAAGAAGGGGCTTAGGATGTTTCTCCCCAGGCCATCGCCTTCCGCCAACGATCAACCTCTTCCGGAAAAACTGATCCGCGTCAGCGAGCCGGATTCCCTGGATGCCGAGGCGGTCGGCCGGTTCCTGCGGCGAAACGGGCGGCGCTGCCTGATATGGTTCGCCGCGAGCCTGTTTGCCGCGATGGCGTTTTTCGCCCTCGCCCCATCCTACTACACCTCGACAGCCACGATCCTTCTGGAACAGCCGCAGGCGCCGGCGGCGGCGGGACAGAACGGTGGCGGAGACGCCGCGGCGAGGGCAGACGCCTTTGTGGAGAGCCAGGTTCTCGTGCTTCAATCTGCCGACGTTCTGGGACGGGTGGTGGAGAAAGCCGGACTTATCGGCCGTCCGGAGCTTGGTCTTGGAACGCGCCTACGAGGCTGGATCGCATCATTTCTTCGCGGGAGCGCCCCGATAAGGCGGCCTGATCCCCGCCACGCGGCAATCCTGCGCATGGCGCGTTCCCTTTCGGTCGTGCGTCAGGGCACATCCGATGTCGTGGAAATTGGCTTCACGTCAGGAGATCCGTTCACTGCCGCGACGATCGCCAACGCGGTCGTGACCGCGTATATCGCGGAGCGAGAGCAGGTGCGGCGGGAGGCGAGCGAAGGCGTGACGGCAGATCTCCGTGCGCGTCTGGCCGAACTCAGGCAGAAGGCGTTCACGAGCGACCCGCACCTTTCGCAAGCCAATCCGACGTCGCAATCCGAAGAGCAGGCCCGTCTGCATTTCCACGAACGCCAGAACGAGGACAGAACCTACAGGGCCCTGGACGACGCTCTTCTGCAGCGGCTTTACAACGAGCCGGCTCGCGATCCCGGGCCTGGGCTCCGGGTCCTGACGCGAGCGGAGCCTCCGCTCCGTCGGAGCTGGCCGCCGCTGGTCCTGGTCGTAGCGATCGTCGTTGGCGGCAGTGCGGCCGGCGTCGGCCAGGCGCTGATCAAGGCGAGCACGGACCACACTCTTTGGACGGTTGCAGATGTCCATCGGGAAACCGGCCTCGATCGCGTTGTCGGTATTCCGACGACAGCAAGCCGCCACGCGGAACTTGCCCGCCGGAACGCCGCGCCGCCCGCGGATCTGGCGGCGTCCCCGCCATTCGTCGAGGCGTTGGGTCGTGTCGTGATCGGTCTTGGGAATGAGCCGGGCTCCCTTGGCGGCATGATGATTGGCGTCGTGTCGCCTACGCGCGCGGCAGGGGCCTCCTCGGTTGCGGTCCATCTGGCAGCCCTCATTGCCGAGGGCGGGCAGAGCACGGTCCTCGTGGATGCGAACTGGTCGAAGCCGCCAAGGGCGGTGGAGGACAGCCCCAGGTCCGGCCGCGCACTTGCCAGCAGGACTTCCGCCCTACCACTCGGCTCGGGGGATCTCAAGATTCTGAAGCTACGGGCTGCCGGGCCGGTTTCCGGCGTTAGCGCATCGCTCTCGGTCTCTGCCACTCTCAGGGAGATGCAACGGGATGCGACTTGCATCGTCGTGGACTTCCTGGCGCTCGAGCAGGCCGCCGATGTCGAGGCATGTGCCGGACTTCTGCAGAAGCTGGTGGTCGTTGCAGAGGCCCGTGTGACGACGTCCGGGCAACTCCTGGACATCGTGCAGCGCGTCCGTCCGGAAACGATCGCGGCGGTGGTGCTGAACAAGATTTAGGAGCAGGCAGGAGCAGGGAGCGAAATGGACGCGCTGTGGCGGCCCGGGATGGCGGCCGAATGGACGAGCCGGCCGGCACACCGCGTTCCGCTCGACCTTCTGGATCGCGTGCTCTTCCTTCCCGGCATCTGGCTGGTCGCGGGGCTTGGGATTTCACTGCGGCTGGTCGGCCCGTTCTTCGTCGTGATCCCGGTCGGCACCTGTCTTCTGTACGCCCTCGCGCGACGGGTGACACCGCCGCAATTTCTGAGTGCCTATCTGGGATACTGCATATTTGTGGCGATACTTTCACGCTGTCGGCTCATGCCGGAGTTCCTGGCAGGTCTATTTCTATCAGGACGCCATCGTCCGCCAGATGGTGCCGACGCTGGGCTTCTTCGCGGTGGCCTGGGCGTCGAAGGCGTATTTCGGGCGCCGGCTTGCGGATGGCAATGCCTTCGCGGGGACGCCGCTCATCGTGCTGCTGAGTTGCGTCGCTGCTCCGGGCGTCATGTTGCAGCAGGGCCTGCGCTACGAGGGCGAGGGGCCGGTCGCCTCGATCTTCGGGCTGTATGGAGCCTTCATCAACAACATGCTGATTGGGTTCGTGTTTATCGGCGCGAGCATCTACTACACCCGAGACCTGCGCCGCTACCTGGCACTTGGCTTCACGCTGCTGATCGGCGTCACCAGCCATTTTCTTCAGGTGAAGTTGCTGGCTGGCGCGGTCGTTGCTACCAGATTTGGGATCCGCGGACGCAAGATGGCGATCGGGATCGCCATTCTTCTCATCACTTCTTATGCGGTCGGGTTGAGCTTCATACCTCTGATCGTGCAGCGAGACCCGAACGATGGCCTTCGGCTCGCATTCCTGGCGGACGTGCTCCGATCTACCGCCGACACGAAGGGGGTGGGCGTCGGCTTCGGGAAAGAGTTGGTCCGGTGGCGTTATCACTTTCCGAACAGGCCAGTCTTCACGTTCCTTCCCGACCCGCGCACGATGTCGCACGCCCGCATGCTCGAAGCGCTATCAACCGGGGTGCACAACTCATTTGCGGAAACACTGCTGCGGGCCGGCCTGCCTGGCCTGATCCTGCTTGTGGCAAGCTTTGTTGCGGTCTTTCCCGCCGGTGACCTTCCTCGACATGTCCAGGACCATGCAGCGGTCGCCTTCACGATGATGTTCATTGCGTGCTTCGTCAACCCGGCCCTGGAGAGTCCGATACAAGCGGTCGGTATCGGCTTCATATACGGCTATCTTCTGGCGCTCCGGCGGGTGAGGACGACACGGATACCGTCCCCGCCTCCGAGACAGGCCGCTTTTGCGCTGCCCGCTCCCACGGTGCCGCGCCTGGGGACCGCGCCATGAGGAGAGATGGCGGGGTGGTCACGCCCGATCGAAGGAGGTGCTGTCCATGACATCGACCGGCTGCGCACCAAGCATTGCGGGCAGGGGCCGCGGCTGGCTGCTGCTGGCCCTGTTGTCCGCCGTTGCCCTGATCCGGTTGCCGGCGATGGCGGCGCCGTTGCCGGCCATGGGCGAGTACCGGCTCCAGCCGGGGGACGTGGTCGATGTGTCGATCGCCGCCGTCGCGGGGTTCCGGGAACGCGCGACGATCGGGATCGACGGCAACATAATGCTGCCCCTTGCAGGACAAGTGAAGATCGGGGGGGAGCCGCTGGCGGCGGCGGCGAAGGCGATCAACCACGGTCTCGCCGGCAAAGTGTACCGGCAATTCGCACCCGATGGGCAGGAGGTCTCGCATCTGATCCTGGCGAACGAGGTCATGACGAGGGTCGTCGAATACCGTCCCGTCTATGTCATGGGAGATGTTGCAAAGCCGGCGGACTACCCGTTCCGCCCCGGCTTGACCGTGCGGCAAGTCGTGGCGATCGCAGGCGGATACGGCCTGGCGCGCCTGGGGGTGGTCAATCCCTGGATAGCGGGTGTCGATGTGCAATCCGATTACGCAGCGCTGTGGAACCAGCTCGCCAGCGAACAAGCCCGGGTTTGGCGCCTGCGCAAAGAACTCGCCGAGCTGGGCACGGGGAGGGCGGGCGGCCTTGTACCGGCACCCAGCGGGAGCGCCGGGCGCTTCTTGAAGACGGCAGAGGAGGAGTTGCAATGGCGCGTTGCCAGTCGGGCCGCCGAGAAGGCGAGTTATCAGACGGCGGTCGATGAGGCGGGCCAACAACTCGTGATCTTGGAGAAGAAGAAGACCGAGGACCAAGAAGGGGCTCAGGCGGACGAGTCGGAATTCAAAAAGGTAAGGGTGCTGTTCGAGAGGCGGCTGTCGACGGCGATGCGGCTGTCCGAGGCACGCCGGGCGGCGCTGCTGTCCTCGGACCAATATCTTCAGACTGTCGTCGAAATCTCCAATCTCGAACGACAGCGGGACCAGTACTTGCGGCTGCTGAGCAAGGTGGATAACGATGCTCGAGTCGCTGCTCTCGCGGAGTTGCAGAATGCCACGTTGAACATTGCACAAATCAGCGCGCGCCTGCAGGGCGCGAGCGAGAAGCTGGTGCTGACCGGCGAAATGCAGTCGCAGCTAGAGCACGGTAGCGAGCCACCACAGATCATCATCCACAGAACGGTTCACGGGCGACAGGGAGAGTTTGCCGCCAGTCCGGACCAGGAACTTATGCCCGGAGACGTCGTGGATGTGACCGTGCACCTCGGTGCTGGAATACCGGCTCCAGCCGCGAAAGTGGCGGCGCAGTAGGACGAAGGATCTCCCTCCGGAATGAAGGTGTCACTTGCGTGTCCTGATCGTCCATAATTTCTATCGGAATCCAGGCGGAGAGGACCGTATCGTCAGGGACGAGCTCTCCATGCTCTCCGGCCGTGGCATCGAGATCGATCTGTTCGCGGCCGACAACAAGGATATCCGCGGCCTTCGGGGCCAGGTCACGACCGCCCTGCAAGTCGTCTACAATCCCTGGGCGCGGCGGGCGCTGTCCCGAAGGCTGGCTCAATTCCGCCCGGATCTCGTTCATATCCACAACTTCTTCCCACTCCTCAGTCCGTCGATCCTGGATTCGTGCCTGGGCGCGGGCGTCCCGGCGGTCCTCACGCTGCACAATTACCGTATCCTATTCCCGTCCGGCCTGATGCCGGAAACCGAGGCGGCGGGGCACGGACGGCACTCGTGCTGGCCGGCCGTATCCGAGGGGAGCTATCGGGGATCCGCGCTCGCAACGCTGCCGGTCGCGGCGATGATCGGATTCCACAAACGAGCGGGCACCTGGACGCGCAAGGTGGGCCGGTTTGTCGCTCTCACCGATTGGGCCAAGGCGCGGTTCGTGGAGCGGGGAATTCCGACGGAGCGGATCGTGGTCAAGCCCAATTGGGTCGCGCGGACCAACGTCATCGGTCTGCAGCGCAGGGGCGCGCTGTTCGTGGGGCGCCTCGACGAGCAAAAGGGGATCGACATCCTGCTTCGCGCGTGGGCGGGCGTCGATTATCCACTCAGGATAATCGGCGAAGGACCTCTCCGCGACCTTGTGCTGCAGCACCGGAGCGGGCGGATAGAATATCTCGGGCGCCAGTCAAGGGAGGTGGTGCAGAGAGAAATGCAGGCGGCGCGTTTCCTGGTGTTGCCGTCATCGGGAAACGAGATGTTCCCAGTGACCCTGCTTGAGGCCTTCTCGAATCGCCTGCCGGTGATCTGCTCCGATCTGCCATCCATCGGCGGGCTGGTCGAGACCGGCCGCACTGGCATCAAGTTTGCCGCACGCAGTGCGGACGCTCTGGCCGACCGGGTGCGCTGGTCGATTGTCAATGCGGCGGCGCTCGAAGCGATCGGGCATAACGCCTACCAAGTGTACGAGGAGCGGTATACCCCGGAGGCAAACTTCCAGCAGTTGATGACGATCTACCGCTCCCTGCGCGACGATAACGCCGGTGCGCGGGCCACCTCTGCGCAGACGCCGCGGCGCCGTTAGGTCTCGATGTCAGGCTGCCCGGGGTGCGCGCAGGCTCTCAGATACCAGGCGTAGACGCTCCGCAATCCCTCCTCGAGGCTCATCGTCGGGCGCCATCCAAGTGCGGACAGCCTCGTGCTGTCCATGAGCTTGCGCGGCGCCCCATCCGGCTTGGCGCTGTCAAACCGGAGTTGCGCATCGACCCCGACGACCCGCATCATCGTTTCTGCCAACTCGCGGATACTCAAGTCGGAGCCCACACCGACGTTGACGTGTGGCTCGGCCGAGTAGCTCTTCAAGAGAAAAACGAGTGCATCCGCCAAGTCGTCGACATGCATGAATTCCCGCCGCGGCGTGCCTGTTCCCCATATCTGGACCTCGCTTCGACACTCGGCTTTCGCCTGATGCACCTTCAGCATGAGGGCCGGAAGTACATGACTGGAGACCGGGTCGAAATTGTCGCTCGGTCCATAAAGGTTGGTTGGCATGGCCGAGATGAAGTCGCAGCCGTGTTGCCGGCGATATGCTTGACACAGCTTTATTCCGGCGATTTTTGCCACCGCGTACCACTGGTTCGTGGGTTCAAGCGGGCCGGAGAGAAGCGCCTCTTCCCGGATCGGCTGCTCGGCCAGCCTCGGATAGATGCACGAGGACCCCAGAAACAGCAGCTTTTCGATGCTGAACAGCCGCGCGGCATGCACGATATTGGCAACGATCGCCAGATTGTCGTAGATGAAGTCGGCGGGCCGCGAATCGTTGGCAAAAATCCCGCCGACGGTCGCAGCGGCGATGATGACCGCCTGGGGACGGTGGCAATCGGTCCAAGCTTCGACGCTCTCCTGCCGCCGCAGGTCGAGTTCTCCGCGGGCGGCGGTTATGATGTCACAGGATTCCGATGCCAGTCGCCTTATCAGCGCGGAGCCGACCATTCCGCGATGGCCAGCCACCCAAATGCGCTTGCCGGTCAACAGATATGGCGCCCCAATGCCGCTCATGCTCGCCTGTCCTCCGCTCCGATTGCCCGCAGGTCCGAGATAACCATCTCTGCAACGAGATCGTCGAAGCCTGTGGTCGCCTGCCACCCCAGCTTCTTCCGCGCCTTGCTGGCATCCCCGACCAGCAGGTCCACCTCCGTGGGGCGGAGATAGCGCGGGTCCACGCGCACCAACGTGCGGTCTAGCTCCGCATCGACCCCAACCTCGTCCAATCCGGCGCCCTTCCAGCGGATACAACGGCCCGCGACCGCGAACGCACGTTCGATGAACTCTCTCACGCTGTGCATTTCGCCGGTCGCCAGCACGTAATCGTCCGGCTCCGGCTGCTGCATCATGAGCCACATCCCGGCGACGTAGTCGCGGGCATGACCCCAGTCGCGCTTGGCGTCGAGGTTGCCGATATAGAGTGTCGGCTGCAGGCCATAACGGATGGCGGCCACGGCCCGCGTGATCTTCCGGGTTACGAAGGTCTCTCCGCGGATTGGACTCTCATGGTTGAACAGGATGCCATTGGACGCATGAAAGCCGTAGGCTTCCCGGTAGTTCACCGTTGTCCAATAGGCATAGAGTTTGGCAACCCCGTACGGGCTGCGAGGATAGAACCGGGTGGTCTCCCTTTGCGGGATTTCCTGCACCTTGCCGAAGAGCTCTGACGTGGAAGCCTGATAGAAACGGACGGTGCGTTCCAGCCCGAGTATGCGGATCGCCTCGAGCAAGCGGAGCGTGCCGATCGCGTCGGCGTTCGCGGTGTATTCCGGGGTCTCGAAACTGACCTGGACATGGCTCTGCGCCGCGAGGTTGTAGATCTCGTCCGGCCGGATTTCCTGGATCAGGCGGATCAGGTTCGTGGCGTCGGTCAGGTCGCCGTAGTGCAGAAAGAATCGTCTGCCCGGATCATGGAGGTCGGTATAAAGATGATCGATTCGTCCTGTATTGAAGGACGAAGACCGTCGCTTTATGCCGTGGACGACGTATCCCTTGTTCAAGAGGTATTCGGCCATGTATGCGCCATCCTGGCCAGTCACGCCGGTGATAAGAGCAACCTTGGCTGACACGTGCCGCTCCTCCAGGTGGATGTGGCTTGGTTGGCCGTTGACTGGGCCGTGGACCTGGCGCAAATTTTGGAGAGCATCTGGGTCTGTCGCAAGCGCGCGCCGGTATCGCGGCATTCGAGCGTGCAGAGATGATGCGGTAAGCCTTCTTTGGGCTACTGGATGAATGGGGTATTTCTGCCGGAGTAGCCGCGTCTCTGAACGCATATCGGTCCTCCGCAGAATCGGCCCGTCGCTGCGACGTGATCGGATTCGGGCCGCCGGGTCGCCGCAGCCTGCATTGGTTACCCCGAATGCTGCACTGTCCGGCAGCTGGTACCGTGGTAATTCGCACATCGCTGCGATCGGACTGTTTTGGGCTTCTGCCCGTTTCAAACCAGCAGCATCGCGAGCCTGACGGCAATGACTGGCGTAACCCAGGGTCGGCATCGCATGGATGGACTGCCCCACGAGCACCGAGTAACCGAGGCGCAGGAAACCCGAGAGCGCGGATGCGGCTTTCTGTTCGCTCGCGTTCTAGGGCGCCGGAAGGCTCGCGCTGGAGCAACAGCGGCTAAGAGTGATGCGGCGGAAGGCTCTTCCATCGCAGGTCTGCGGCACAGCCTCGATCTATTCCTGACGATTCCCCCCTGGCGGACCGGCGCCGCAGCACGCCGACTTGCATTCGTGGGCCGGCTCACACCGGAGACGGGCGCAGCCGACCTGTTGTGGGCTGCGGAGGCCTGGGCGGAGCGATACTGCGAACAAACGATCCGAATCCTCTGGGTCGGCGAAGGCGACTTGAAAGACGTGTTAATCGCTCAGCCGGTGGCGGAGAATCTGGTGCAGAAATTCCTGCCTGTGCCGTCGCCGCCGCAATTAGCGGCCGTCCTCAGCCGCTGCGGGATGCTCGTCGCGCCGACACTGGCGGAGGGGACGGTGTCGCTGATTTCTGCGGCGATGGCTGCCGGACTGCCGGTTCTGGCGAGCTCGCGCCAACCCGGTGCTGCGCAGTGGGTTTTGCATGGACGCACGGGTTGGCTTTTCGATCCGCTGGTGCCCGGCGCACTCGCGCTGGTGCTCGAGCGCGCACTGGCCACCCCGGACGCAGTGCTGGACCGGATGCGTGAGCTGGTGCGCCAACTTGCCGCCGCGGACGGGAACTTGAGCATGGTGCCGGTGACAAGGCGTCTTCCGGTTGCACCGGCGCCGGCAGGAGAGCCTGTCTATGATCTTGGTTGAGGGCGAGGCGCCGGAGGCGCCTCCCGGAGGGTGGTGTGGCCATGCTTGCCCGCTTCCGCAGGCTCTACGCCGGGCCAGTTTCGAGTGCCTGGTACGAGGCGCACAAAGGTGCAAGGAATTTTTCGTGGGCGGCGGACCTGTTCGGGCTTTTGCAGGGCATGGTCATGGCCGGTGACGGCCTTGCAATCATCACTGCCTCGCTGTTCGCGTTCCGTTGTCAGCACGCAACATGGGCCGAGCCGGTCGAGGCTTCGTCGATGACGCTGCTCACGGCCGGGCTGTCTGTGGTCACGATGAAGGCAGCGGGCGCTTACACCCAAGACTTGGCGCCGCACCGGTTTAGGTTCGGACGCGCCGCGAGCATCTGCTGCCTTCTCTTCGCGCCGTTGCTCATCCTCGCCTGGATCACCGCCTATCCGCCCGCATATTGGCGCACCTGGGTACTGCTGTGGTGGGCGGGCGCGCTGACCGGGGTCCTGCTCGTCCGGTTGCTAGCCGGTTGGCAACTCGGGACCTGGGCGAAAAGCGGAAGACTGGCGCGCATCGTTGCCATCGTGGACCTCGGCGGAGGCGGCCGAGCTCTTGCCAGACAGATTCTCCGCAGCGGCGGGTCGCAGACATGTCTGCTGGGTGTCTTTTCGGCGGCAAGCAGCGAGAGCAAGGAGATCGGAGAACTTATCCGGCTTACACGGCTGTTTCGCGTCGACGAGGTGATCGTCGCCTACCAGCGCGAAAAGGAAAACGCGCTGGCGTCGGTAATTAAGGCACTCGAGAGCGTGCCCACCAACGTGCATGTCTATGCCGGCAGTCCGCCGGCGGCCCTGCCGCTGCGCGACGCGGGGCTGCTCTTTGCCAACCCCGTCATCACCGTCCGCCGCCGCCCGCTGACAGGATGGGGCCGGGTCGCGAAGCGCGCGGAAGACGTGGTCCTGGCCACCCTGCTCCTGCTTACATTTATGCCGTTAATGGCGGCTATTACGATAGCGATCCGGATCGATGACGGCGGCCCCGTGCTGTTCCGCCAGCGGCGCCTCGGTTTCAACAACAATGCATTTGAGGTCCTGAAGTTCCGCACCATGGTTCACAGCGCGGCCATTGATGAACACCAGGTGCCGCAGGCACGTCGCGGAGATCCGCGAGTTACGTGGGTCGGCCGGGTGTTGCGGCGCACGAGCCTCGACGAGCTGCCGCAGCTGCTGAATGTGCTGCGCGGCGACATGTCGCTGGTGGGACCGCGGCCGCACGCATTGGCGCACAACGAATACTACGCAGGGCAGATCGACGGCTATCTGGGCCGCCACCGTGTGCAGCCGGGAATAACCGGCTGGGCGCAAGTGAACGGCTTCCGCGGCGAGACGGACACGCTGGAGAAGATGCAGCGTCGCGTGGAGTGCGACCAAGCCTATGTGGAGAACTGGTCACTTTGGCTGGACTTGAAAATTCTCCTTTTGACCTTCGTGGCAATCAGGAATGCGTATTGAACCACGATGGCTAGTGTCCTGAGTCGAAAGTTCGTTGCATTTGGTCCTGGTGCCGATTCGACGCGTTCTGTCAGGTTCTGACGGTAGCCGGTGGGGATTGGTTGGCCATGCCAGGGCGTCGTGCGGTTGAGTTGGTGCTGACGGAGGCCGAACGGACGGAGTTGCAGGGGTTGGCGGCCCGGCGCTCGACCGCGCAGGCGATAGCGCTGCGTGCCCGGATCGTGCTGGCCGGTGCCGAGGAAGCGCAAAACCAGGAGGTAGCGGCCCAGTTGGAGATCTGCCCGCACACGGTCGGGAAGTGGCGGCGAGGCTTCGCCGAGCACCGGGTCGACGGTCTGCGCGACGCGGCGCGTCCTGGTGCGCCTCGTACAGTGGAGAACGCGCATTGAGGCGCTGATCACCACTACCCCGGAGAGCGTGCCGCCGGATGCAACGCACTGGAGTTCCCGCGGCATGGCGCAGGCGAGCGGCTTGTCGGTGTCCACGGACATTCGGCCTGCAGCCGCACCGGATGGAGACGTTCAAGTGCGGGTTGAACGAAACCGCTTCGCGGTAGGTCACGGCTGACGTCGCGGTCTCCTGTCTGAGAGGCTGGGGTTGCCCCATTGGCAGCTGATCTGCCAGCCGAGCAGCAAGCGCGAGGGCGGCTCCCACTCCAGCACCTTGCCCCAGTGGGCCTCATTGCCGTACGCGTCGCGCTCGAACCATCGGCCGCCGGCTCGAGACTCGACGATGATGGCGGTGTGCGGGTTCTTGCCGATGGTCCGACCCTTGGGCCACCAATGCTCCATATGGGTCGCGAACAGAACGAAGGCGCGGGCGGGAGCCGCCTTCACCTGAACTGTGCAAACGATGGGCGCGACGCTCATTCTGGCGTCTCCTGATCGGCCTGTTGGTCCGTGAAGTCCTTGAAGGCGTCGAGCGTTGAGGACCAGTAAGCGTCCAGCCAGTCGCGCATGGCGGCGATCCCGCGCGGGTCCAGGCGATAGCACTTCGGCGGGCTTGGCCCGGAGCAGCACGGTCAGAGCCGGCGCGTCGTAGCCGTTGCGGGTCAGCGTCGGCTCAAGTTCATCGATCGCCCGCGACAGCACCTGTTCGACAACCTCGGTGGGCACGCGCTTCTCGCCAAGGCGGAAGGCGTGCTCGAAGGCCAAGGTGAGGTGCATCTCGATCTGCAACGCCGTGCGCAGCCGCTCGGCCAGCAGCTCGATCGCGTCCACATCCATGATGTCCACCGGCTTGACGCCGTCCTGCGCGCAGGTCTTCACCAGCCAGCCGATGAACTCGCGGCGATGGCCGGACACGCCCTCGAACTCGAAGGTGGTGGTGCGATAGCCGATCTCTTCCATCTGCGGCCGGCGCAGATCGTTGCGCAGTTTTGGGTGCCCGATCAGCATCACCGTAAGCGTCTGGGCTCGGCCGCGGCGTTTGTGTGCTGACGCCTGTTGTCAGGCCGCAAGGCGAGCGGCGCGTCCGACTGCGATCAGGTGGGCACAGTTCCACGGCAGCAAGTCGTCGACGCGCTTGACGGGATGCTCGGCGATGCATGTGAGTACGTGACACAGGTAAGCCTGGGGGTCGAGCCCGTTCAGTCTCGCGGTGGCGATGAGCGAGGCGATGGCGGCGGCGGGCGTGCCTGCCGCGTCAGAGCCGGCGAACAGCCAATTCTTTCGGCCAAGCGCGAGCGGCCGGATCGCCCGCTCGACGGGGTTGTTGTCGATCTCGATGCGCCCGTCGCCGGCGTAGCGCGTCAGCGCCGTCCAGCGGGATAGAGCGTAGCGGATCGCGGCGGCGAGGTCGCTGCGCCGCGACGTGCGGCGAAGCGTCTCATCCAACCAGGCGCGCATCTCGTCGAGCAGCGGTCCCGCCCGCTTCTCGCGCACCCGCCGGCGCTCGTCCGGCGGACGGCCGCGCCCATCGTCCTCGATCGCATAGAGCGCCTGGATGCGGCGCAGCGCCTCCGACGCGATCGGCGATTTGCCCGAGGCATGCAGGTCGAAGAACTTGCGGCGCACGTGAGCCCAGCAGGCGGCCTCGACCACCCGCCCGCCGTCATCCAGCCCCTCGAACCCGGCGTAGCCGTCGGCGTGCAGCACGCCGGCGAACCCGGCCAGGTGCTCGCGCGGATGCTCGGCGCGGCGGTCCGGGCTGTAGCGGTAGAACACCGCCGGCGCCGCGGTTCCGGCGTAGGGCCGCTCGTCTCGCAGATAGGCCCACAGCCGCCCGGTCTTGGTCCGGCCCGTGCCGGGCGCCAGGACCGGCACGGGCGTGTCGTCGGCATGCACGCAATCGCCGGCCAGTACGTGCCGGGCGAGTGCGTCGATCAGCGGCCGGAGCAGTGTCGCCGTCTGCCCGACCCAGTCGGCCAAGGTCGAGCGCTCCAGCTCGACCCCTTCACGGGCGTAAATCTCGCTCTGGCGGTAGAGCGGCAGATGGTCGGCGAACTTCGCCACCAGCACGTGGGCGAGCAGGCCGGCGGTCGCGCGGCCACGGCGGATCGGCAGATCCGGGGCCGGTGCCTGGGTGACGCTCTCGCAGACCCGGCACGAGAACTTGGAGCGCACATGCCGGATCACTCGGAACGACGCAGGCACGTAGTCCAGCACCTCGGTGACGTCCTCGCCGAGCGGCCGCAGCGCGCCGCCGCACCGAGGGCAGGCGCAGGCCGCCTCGTGGGCGACGGTCGTGCGCGGCAAATGCTCCGGCAACGGGCGTCGTGCCGGCTTCTGATCGGGCGCATTGGAACGGGCGGACGGCTCCGGGTTGCCCGGCGCGTCTTTGCGTTCGATCCCCGCCTCGAGGTCCTCGAGTGCGAGCGTCAGCTGTGCGATCTCGGCATCGAGCTTCTCCGACGAGCGGCCGAACTGCATGCGGCGCAGCCGGGCGAGCTGCAGCCGCAGCGTCTCCACCATGGCCCGGTGCGCGGATTCCGACGATGGCGGACGGCGATTCCGATTGAAGCCGTCCAGTGATTCCGATCCATGGCGGACGGGGATTCCAACCGATCCCGGCCAGGGTCGTCATCGGCGTGGCTATGAGGTCAGGCGACGGCTTCGGCGTCAAGCATGAGCGCCTTGGCCGCCCGCTTTCGGAGGGATTCTCCCTTCAGCACCAAGCGGTGTGCATTGTGGACAAGCCGGTCCAGCACGGCGTCCGCGATCGTCGGATCGCCGATCACCTCGTGCCAGTGGTCGACCGGCACCTGGCTGGTGACGATGGTTGAGCCGCGGTCATGGCGGTCGTCCATGATCTCGAGCAGGTCGCGGCGTTGCTCGCTGGTGAGCGGCGCCAGACCCCAGTCGTCCAGAATCAGCAGTTGCATCCGGCCGAGCGCCTTCAAGAGCCGTCCGTAGCGCCCATCGCCGCGAGCCAACGCCAGCGTCTCGAGCAGCCTGGGGACACGGTGATAGACGACCGAGCGGTTGTCCCGGCACGCCTTGTGGCCGAGCGCGCAGGCGATCCAGGACTTGCCGACGCCGGTCGGGCCGATGACCAGCAGGTTCTGCTTGCGATCGATCCAGTTGCCCGCCGCCAGCTTCTGGAACAGCGTGCGGTCGAGACCACGGACCGCCCGCAGGTCGACGTCCTCCACGACGGCTTCCTGGCGCAGGGCGGCAAACCGCAGCCGCGCGACCAGCCGCTTGTTCTCGCGCTCCATCGTCTCGCGGTCGAGCAGCAGCGCGAGCCGTTCCTCGAAGCTCAAGGCGGCGATGTCGGGCTGTCGCCGCTGATCATCGAGCGCGCGAGCCATGCCGGTCAGGCCGAGGGCGAGCAGGCGTTCTTGCGTGGGGTGGGCGAGCATCGGGTTCCTCCGTCAATGGTAGTAGCCGCGGCCGCGGATGTTCGCGTGCAGCAGGGGAGCGGGCTCAGGCGCCGGATCGTCGTGGAACGCCCGGTCCAGGCCGGTGCGCAGGATCGAGGCGATCGACCCGTAGGTTCGCGCACCGATCATCAGCCCGCGCTGGCAGGCCGCTTCCAGCCTGGGCTCGCCGTAGGTCTTGGCCAGCTGCAGGATCCCCAGGCATGCTCGGAAGCCCTGCTCGGGGTGCGGCTTGGTGCGCATGATCGTCTCGACCAGGGCCGCCGTGCCTGGCCCGACCTGGGCGGCAAAGGACAGCAGTCGCGCCGGCGTCCAGCTGGCGTAGCGCCGATGTGCGCTGGGCATGTGCTCGGCTGTCGTCGTGTGCCGCCGCCGCAGCGTCGATCGCGGATGGGCCGCAACACGCGTGCCGGCGTGGAACACCTCGATCGTGGTGTCGGTGATGCGCGCCTCGACCACCTCGCGGATCAGCCGCGACGGCACCGAGTAGAAATGTCCGTGCACCTCGACGTGGTAGTCCGGGGCCACTCGGCAGCGCCGCCACTCGGCATAGGCGTACGGCTCGGGCGGCAGCGGCAGCAGCGCCGGCCGATCGATCGTCTCGAAGAACTCGCGGCGGCTGGCGCCAAGCTTGCGCATCAGGCGGGCATTCAGGTCACCCAGCACCTCGCGGATCGCCTCGTTCAGCTCACCCAGCGACAGGAATCGGCGATTGCGCAACCGCGCCAGGATGAACCGCTCGACGATCAGCACCGCGACTTCGACCCCCGCCTTCGCGGGGGCAGGCTCTTGGCCTTGTCGCGCGGGCGGCGGACCCGGGTCGGCAGCACTGCCGTGCTATAGTGGCCCGCCATCTCCTGGTAGCTGCGGTTGATGCCGGGTTCGTAGCGGCAAGTCGCCGTCACCCCGGCGCGCAGGTTGTCGCACACCAGCAGCTTCGGCACGCCGCCGAGGAACGCCAGCGCATTGACGTGCGCCCCGATCCAGTCGGCCAGCCCCTCGCTCCAGCGGGCCTCCGCGTAGGTGTAGTTCGACGCCCCTCCGCTGCCATTCCACGCGCTTCGCGCGCGGAACCTTGGGCAGCTCCGCCCAGCACGGCGACGAACACGTGCGCCCGCCGCTCCTCTCCGGTCGCCCCGTCGAACACCGGCACCGTGTCGCCGGCGTAGTCGACGAACCGCTTCTCGCCGGCGACGTGGGTCTGGCACATCGTCGCGCTGACGCCCCGCCGCCAATCGATGTAGAGATCACAGAACCGGCTGTAGCCGCAGCCGTCCGCGTGCTCGGCCCTGTATTCCTCCCACAGCAGAACCAGCGTCACGCCCCGGCGCCGCAGCTCCGCATGGACGTGGTTCCAGTCGGGCATGACCCGCGTTGGCGCCTTGTAGAAACCCGCCGGCGTGAACAGCCCGCCGCTCCAGCTCGGCGTCGTCGATCTCCGCCGGCACCGGCCAGGTAATCCCGATCACCGACGTCCGCCGCAGGTATTCGGCGACCGTCGTGTGACCTACCCCGACCGACCGTGCGATCGTCCGAACGCTCGCGCCGCACGCGTGCCTCAGCCGCAAAACCTCTCGTACTCTCCGCATCGACAATCTCTCGGCTGGCATCGTGTCCCCCTCGGTCGGAGGACCACGCTACCGGTCATGGGATCGCCGACTTCGGCCCCGGATGCCCCTCCTCAGGGCCGTCCGGGATCGATCGGAATCACTGTCCGGCTTCCGTCGGAATCAGTGTCCGCCTTGCGTCGGAATGACTGTCCGCCTTGGCTCGGATTCCGCATGCTCGCGCGGCTCGCGGCTCTTCAGCAGCAGGATGGCCCAGTCAGGCAGCTCCGGTAGCGCGTCGCCAGGCGGCAGCAGGCCCAAGCCCGTCCGGCAGCCAAGCGACGACTGAGGCGTGACCGCGAGCCCAGCCAGCACTGGCGCGTGCGTACCGGCGAGCGTCGCCTAGGTGTAGGCGGCGCGACAGCGCCGGCCGCTCTTGTCCGGTGCTCGCAGTGCCGCCTGGCGCCAGCAACAATCACCAGCTGCGAGCGGCAGCGGATCGCGGCGGTGCTGCGAATTGCGCTCGGCGGCGATCTACTGCAGCGGCCCGCGCCACAATTCCAAGGCCTCCGGGCAGTGCGCCGAACCCGGCCCCGCGCTGCACAAAATCAGGTCGAGCTTCGCCGGCGCGCCGGCGCGTTAACAGATCCGTGCTGGGCATATACAGCACGTTGACCTCGACCGCGGGGTGGCTGCCGGCGACCCGTTTCAAGCCACACGGCAGATAGGCGAGCGCGCGTAGTCATCCAGCGTGCCGAGGCGCACCGTGCCGCGCACGGTGGGGCGCACGGAAGACGCTCCAGCTCTCGTCATTCAGCGCCAGCAGGGGCCAAGGATGGCCTCCAGCTGCTTGTGCATCCCACCCGCTCGGCCGCGCGGGTGAAACTGCCCTCCTCGGCGATGAAGGCGAAGGCGCGCAGCAGGTTGGGGTGTGATGGCGGCGGAGTTTTGCATGCCCATCACCGCTGCTGATTCCGACGATAAGCGCAATTCATTTCCTTGATTCAAGATCACGGACCATTTTTCCGCCAGAGCTCAGCACAGGAGGTTCCGATGACCGCTCAGCAGATCACCGCCCCATTCTCCCGCTTCTGGCAGGGGTTCGGACAGGCCATACAAGTCTCGGCACGGCGGCCTGACCTCAGCCAGCTCGATGAACGGATGCTTCAGGATTTGGGCATCTCGCGTGCCCGGGCGGCGTTCGAGGCGGAGCGGCGGGACGTCTGGCACGCGGCCCCTATCAGCGCGCTCGATGATTTCAACCAACCAATGATCTGACAATATTGGCCATCGCGGACGGGCCGCGAAGCGTCCCGGCTCGGTGGCGGCGGGGCGATCCAGGGTGCAACACGGAGTGGTCGGTCTGGGTCGCCTCGTCGCTGCACTCCTCGCGATGCTGGGTGGACGGCCCCCTGTGTGCCAAGCTGGGGCTTCGACCAACCAGCAACGGAGACCGTCCGCCATCAACGTTATCACAATCGGCCTGGTGTCGCGGCCGAAGCCTTCGACGGGTTCGACCCGAACGCCTTCCGTTTCAGCGACCCACCCGTCCTGGGATGGCCAGCTTCGCTATCAGGGCAGGCATCCCGGCGCGCGTACCGGCGTCTCCGTGCCGCGGAGAGTGCTGTTCTGCCCAAGCTACCGCCTGATCCCAGGCGGCATCGACCGTCGAGGCTGTGGCAGCGTTCGATCTCTGGTATGACTCCGCCCCTCCAGCCCGGATCGAACCGGGCAGGAAGGAGGCGACCATGAAGCGAATGTTCGATCGACGCAGCATTCTTCGTGCGGGCGGTGCCGGCCTCGCGGGCGCCGGGCTGCTCGCAGCGGGCGGAGCCGCGCGGCCGGCGATCGCCGCGGGCAAGACCTACCACATCGCGCTGTCGAATTCCTACATCGGCAACAAGTGGCGCATCGAGATGGAGAACGTCTTCAAGGCGGCGCTGCAGATGGAGCCGTTCAAGTCCGAGGTGGTCGGGAGCTGGTACAATTCCGGCAACGACGCCAGCAAGCAGTCGCAGCAGATCTCGCAACTGATCTCGCAGCGGGTGGATGCGATCGTGGTGAACGCCGCCTCGCCGACCGCGCTCAATGGCATCCTTAACCAGGCCGCGGCACGCCGTATCCTGGTCGTGTCGTTCGATAACGTGGTGACCACCGAGAAGGCGCTGAAGGTCAACACCGACCAGTTCCAATTCGGCCGCCGGATGGCCGCATGGCTGGCGCAGAAACTGGGCGGCAAGGGCAACGTCATCATGGTGACCGGCGTTGCCGGCACCTTCGTTGACCAGGACCGCAACAAGGGCGCCGAAAGCGTCTGGGCCAAGAACCCCGGCATCAAGGTGGTCAACCGCTTCACCGGCATGTGGGACAGCTCGGTCGCCGAACGCAACACTTCGGCGGTGCTGCCATCGCTGCCGCAGATCGACGGCATCTGGTGCCAGGGCGGCACCGACGGCGTGCTCAAGGCATTCATCGCGGCGAACCGCAAGCTGCCGCCGACCGCCGGCGAAGCCGAGAACGGCTTTCGCAAGTTCATGATCGGCTACATGGGCCACAAGGTGGAGGGGATTTCCATCGGCCAGCCGCCCTTCCTCTCGGTGGTCTCGCTGGCACTCGCGCATCGGGTGCTGAACGGGAGCTATCCGAAGCAGAACATCACCATCCCGTTCCCCACCGTGACCAACGAGACGGTCAAGGTGGGCGAGACCGTGTTCCCCGATCTGCCCGACAGCTTCTTTGACGACTTCACGGACAGCGGCAGCAATGCGGTGGTGAAGCTGTGCAGCACCGCGGCGCTGGACGGCAAGCCGTGCGACGGCACCCTCGAGGTCAACCTGCCCAAGTCATGACCGACCTGCCGCAGCGCACCGGCGGCACCTCCGCCCCACCGGTTGTGGAGGGGACCCGGCTGGTCAAGTCGTTCGGCGGCGTGCGGGCGCTCGATCAGGCGTCGTTCGGCGCCGCCGCGGGCGAGGTGCACGCGCTCGTCGGCGAGAACGGCGCCGGCAAGAGCACGCTGATCAAGGTGCTGGGCGGCCGGCTGCGGCCGGATGCCGGGGCCGTCCGCATCAAAGGCCGTGCGGTTACGCTCTCCGGCTCGCAGGACGCGCACCGGCTCGGCGCCTGGACGGTGTTCCAGGAGCTCACCTTGCTGCCCTGGATGACCGTCGCCGAGAACCTGCTGCTCGCGCGCGAGCCGCGCGGATCGCTGGGTCTGATCGACCGCCGGCGGCTGCGGCGCGACGCCGAGGCGCTGCTCGCCGGCTTCGGCATGGCGCATATCGACCCGCTGGCGCTGGTGGAGGACATCTCGCTCGCCGAGCGCCAGATCGTCGAGATCGTCCGCGCGATCAGCAACCAGCCGGACATCCTGTTCCTCGACGAGCCGACCTCTTCGCTGGTCGAGCGCGAGGTCGCGTGGCTGTTCGCCCAAATCCGGCGGCTGCGCGCCGGCGGCACCTGCATCGTGTTCACCTCTCACCGCTGGAACGAGATCAGCAGCATTGCCGACCGCATCACCGTATTCCGCGGCGGCGGGGACGTCGGCACGTTCGAGACGCTGGCCGAGGATGACGCCGTGACCCTGATGACGGGGCAGCGGGTAGACACCCTCTATCCAGACTTGCCGGCGCTCGCGGCACCGGTAGCGGCGCTGGAGGTGAGCCATTTCCGCGGATCGCGGGTGCAGGACGTCTCGCTGACCCTGCACCGGGGCGAGGTGCTGGGCGTCGGCGGCCTCGCGGGGCATGGCCATCGGGAGCTGTTCTTCATGCTGTTCGGCGCCGAGCGGCGGGATGCCGGCACATTGACGCTTGACGGCGAACCATTGCGCATCCGCAGTCCGCGCGACGCGGTGCGCCGGCGCGTCGGCATCGCCCTGGTGCCGGAGGACCGCAAGACCGAGGGCCTTCTGCTCGCGATGAGCGTCGAGCACAATTTGACGCTCGCGATCCTGCGGCGCCTCTCGCGCTTCGGCGTCCTGCGTCGGCGGCTGGAGCGGCACCGGGCCGAGGTGCTGGTCGACCACCTGCACGTGCGCAGTCCCGGCCTCGGCGCATCGGTCGGCGCGCTCTCCGGCGGCAACCAGCAGAAGGTGCTCGTCGGACGCTGGCTGCTGGCGGAAAGTCGCATTCTGCTATTCTACGACATCACGCGCGGCGTCGATATGGCGACCAAGCACGAGATGTACGCGCTCATGCTTCGCCTGGCGGCCGAGGGGCGCTCGATCCTGTTCTATTCCAGCGATGCCGAGGAGCTGGCGCATCTGTCGCACCGGGTGCTGGTGATGCGCGAGGGCCGGATCGCCGCCGAGCTGCACGCGCCCGGCATCACCGCCGAGCACATCGTCTCCGCGGCCGTGCGGGACCGCGTTGCCGCCTGACACGACAGGCGCCGCCGCCCTGCCAGCACGCCGGCGGTCGCGCCTCGCGCACGGGCTCGGGCAGAATGCCGGGCTGTGGCTGGCGATCGCGATGCTGGCCGCGAGCCTGATCCTCTACTGCGCGATCTACGCCGCCGCCCAGCAGCGTTTTCCCGGCAACTTCGAGCTGACATCGACGGTGAACAACACGATGCCGCTGGTGTTCGCCGGCATCGCTCAGACGGTAGTAGTGATCACCCGCGGGCTCGACCTCTCGGTGGGTGGCGTGATCGATCTGACGAACGCGCTCGCCGCGGTCGCTCTGCCCAAATCGGGCGCCGGGATGATCGGCGTCAGCCTGCTGGTGCTGGGCGTCGGTGCGGCGTGCGGCGTGCTGAACGGAATCCTGGTCGCGATCGGGCGGCTGCAGCCGATCCTGGTGACGCTCGCCACACTTTCGATCTTCCAGGGCATCGCGATCCGGGTACTGCCGCAGCCCGGTGGCGCGGTGCCGGCGGCCTATACCGACGTGCTCGCCAACCCGAACCGGCCATTCTCGCTGCTATATCTGGTGTTGGCGGGACTGCTCTGGATGCTGTTTCGGCGCACGCGGCTCGGCGTCGGCATCTACGCGATCGGCAACGACGAGAGGGCGGCGGAGAGCAACGGCATCAATACCCGGTGGAGCAAGATCCTGGCTTATGGGCTGAGCGGGATGCTGGCGGCCTGCGGCGGCCTGTTTCTCGCCGCCACCTCGACCGCGGGCGACGCAACCACGGGCAACAGCTACACCCTGACCTCGATCGTCGCTGTGGTGCTGGGCGGGGTGAACCTGTTCGGCGGGCGCGGCAGCGCGATCGGCGCCATGCTCGGCGCCTTCGTCATCACCATGATCGTCAACATCCTGTTCTTCGCGCAGATAGACCCGCTGTTTCAGGCGTTCTACGAGGGGCTGTTCCTGGTGATCGCCGTGGTGCTCGCCGGCGGCATCGGCCGGCTGCTGCGCAGGCCCGGCGGATGATACGGGAGCCCGGCGCGGCGCGCGAGGCGGTATCCGCGCCCGCCGCAATGCGCGGCTTCGCATCGGTGGAGCATCGCCGCATCGCCTATGCGTTCTGCGCCGCGGTGCTGCTGTTCACAGTCGGCGCCCTGGTGCGCCCGGGCTTCGCCCGGCCCGCGAGCATCGAGGCGGTGCTCGTAGTTGCTTCGTTCGTCGGCCTAGTGGCTGCCGGACAGACCTTCGTCATCCTGATCGGCGGGATCGACCTCTCTGTGCCCTGGGTGCTGAACGCGGCCGCGATCCTGATCGCCACCAGCTCGCTCGGGCTGAACGCCCGCGCCGCTTACGCGCTCGTGCTGACCTTGGGGATGGGCGCGCTGGTTGGGTTGCTGAACGGGCTTGGGATCGCGCTGCTGGGCGTGCCGGCCGTGGTGATGACGCTGGCGATGAACGGCATCATGGAGGGGCTGACGCTCGGCCTCTCCGGTGGCCTGACCTGCGGCACCTGCGCCTCCTATGCGCCGCCGATCGTGCAGGCGGCGGTGCATGGACACGTGCTCGGCATTCCCGCGGTGCTCTATCTCTGGCTGGTCGTGATCGCGGCGGTTTCCTTCGTGCTTGGCCGCACCCGTTTCGGGCGCAGCACCTACGCGATCGGCAACAACGCGCGCGCGAGCTTCCTCGCCGGATTGGATGTCACCGCGACGACGGTGGCGCTGTACGCGCTCAGCGGATTTTTCGCGGCGCTCGCCGGCATCATGCTGGTGGGTTTCGGCGGGCAGGCGAGTTTGGGAATGGGGGATCCGTACCTGTTCCAGTCGATTGCCGCGGTCGTGATCGGCGGGGTCTATATCCTGGGCGGGCGCGGGCACTACATCGGGTCGGTCGCCGGCGCCATCAGCCTGGTCGCCCTGATCAGCGTGCTGATGGCGATGAACATGCCCGAATATGGGCGGAGCATCCTCTACGGCGTGATCATCCTCGGATTGCTGCTGCTCTACGGCCGCGATACCGGGGAAGGCTGAATCGTCCTGCGGGGGCATGACGTGCCCCGGTTCGCGGCGCCATTCGCGCTTACAACTTCCACCAGCGTGGCGGACCCCGGGGAGGCGCTTGCGCGCAATCCCGTGCGCGCCGACAACGTCGCCATGCTGCTCCGCATTCTCGACATCCATGTCCGCCCCGACCGCGTGCCCGAATGGCTGCGCTTCACCCGCGACCAGGGCTTTCCGGGGATGCTCCGCCAGCCCGGATGCCGCTCGATCCAGCGGTTACGGGTCCACGGCACCGCGGCCGACTTCCGGGTGATGACCCTCTGGGATAGCCCCGAGCACCTGGAGCGCTTCCGCGCCAGCGCAGACATGCGCGACCTCACCCTTGCCTCCGCCGGCTTCACCGAAGGCCACTCCGCCGAGCTCTTGTTCGACGTGATCGACGATCCCGCCGGTTGACCCCAGAGATTGACCCATGACGCCCGGCTTCGCGCCGGGCGGCCTGCCGGCTACTCTGCCGCCATGCGCTATCTTTCCACCCGCGGCCGCGCGCCTGCGCGCGACTTCTCCGGCGTCCTGCTCGCCGGCCTCGCCGAGGATGGCGGCCTCTACGTTCCGGCCGAGTGGCCGCATTTTGCGGCCGCCGACCTGCGCGCGCTCCGCGGACTGCCCTATTCCGAGCTCGCCGCCCGTGTGACCGCGCCCTTCGCCGGCCCCGCAATCCCCTTCGCGACCCTGCAAGCCCTCTGCCGAGACGCCTATAGGGACTTCGACCATCCGGCGACCGCGCCCCTGGTCCAGATCGCCCCCGACCTCTGGCTACTGGAGCTGTTCCACGGCCCGACGCTCGCCTTCAAGGATTTCGGTCTGCAACTGCTCGCCCGGCTGTTCGAGCACGCGCTGGCCGGGCGTGGCGGGAGGATCGCGATCGTCGGCGCCACCTCCGGCGACACCGGCTCGGCCGCAATCGAGGCGTGCCGCGGGCGGGCGGGCATCGACATCGCCATCCTCCACCCCGACGGGCGCACCAGCGCCGTGCAGCGCCGCCAGATGACCACGGTGGACGCGGCGAACGTCGCCAACCTCGCGGTCGCCGGCAGCTTCGATGACTGCCAGGATTTGCTGAAGGGGATGTTCGCCGACGCGCCGTTTCGCGAGGAGGTGCATCTCGCCGCCGTCAACTCGATCAACTGGGCGCGGGTCGCCGCCCAGATCGCCTATTACGTCGCGGCCGGGGTGGCACTGGGCGCTCCCGACCGGCCGGTTGCCTTCGCCGTCCCGACCGGCAATTTCGGCAACGTGCTTGCCGCCTGGGCGGCGCGGCGGATCGGGCTGCCGGTCGTGCGCCTCGTCATTGGCACTAACCGCAACGACATCCTCGCCCGCTTCCTCGCCGCCAACGATATGTCAGTGCGCCCGGTGCAGCCCAGCCTCTCGCCCAGCATGGACATCCAGGTCAGCTCCAATTTCGAGCGCCTGCTGTTCGAGCTGCTCGACCGCGACGCGGACGCGACCGCCGCCGCCATGCGCGGCTTCCGCACCACCGGCCGGATGCCGGTCCCGGACACGGCCTGGCACCGCGCCCGCGAGACGATGGCCAGTTTCGCCCTCGATGACCCAGGCACGGAGGCCGAAATCCGCCGCGTCCACGCCGAGACGGGGATGCTGATCGACCCCCACACCGCGATCGGCGTCGCCGCCGCCCGTGCCCATCGGAACCCAGGCGTGCCCACCATCGTCGCCGCCACCGCCCACCCGGCCAAGTTCCCCGACGCCGTTGCCGCGGCGACCGGCATCCGCCCCCCCCTGCCGCCGCGGCTCGCGGGCCTATATGAAAGGGACGAACGGTTCACCCGCATCCCCGCCGATCTCGCCGCCGCCGAGGCGGCCGTCCGGGCCCTGGTCAGAAGGAACACCGCATGAACAGCGACGCGATCCGCGTCACCGCCGGCACGCCCGCCGCCGTCTCCGACGCGATCCGCGTCAGCCGCCTGCCCTCCGGACTCACCGTCGTGACCGAGCGCATGGACCGCGTCGAGACGGTCTCGCTCGGCGCCTATGTCGGCGCCGGCACCCGCCACGAGAGGGCGGAGGAGAACGGGGTCTCCCACTTTCTCGAGCACATGGCCTTCAAAGGCACCGCGCGCCGCTCGGCCGCCGCCATTGCCGAGGAGATCGAGAACGTCGGCGGCCACATCAACGCCTACACCGCCCGCGAGCAAACCGCCTATTATGTGAAACTCCTGCGCGAGGATCTCGCCCTCGGCGCGGATATTGTGGGCGACATCCTGAGTCATTCGATGTTCGCGCCCGATGAGTTGGAGCGTGAGCGCGGCGTGATCCTGCAAGAGATCGGGCAGGCCAACGATACGCCTGACGACATCATCTTCGATCACTTCCAGGAGACCGCATTCCCGGCCCAGCCGATGGGCCGCCCGGTGCTCGGCACCGAGACAGTGATCCGCGCCCTGAGCCGTGAGCGGCTAACCGGCTACATGCACGCCCACTACGCCGCCGGCAACGTCGTGCTCGCGGCCGCCGGCGCGCTGGAACACGAGGAGGTGCTCGATCTGGCCCGCTGCCACTTCGCTGACCTGCCGGCCGAGATGCCCGCGGCCGCAATCCCCGGCCGCTACCAGGGCGGCGAGTTCCGTGAGGAGCGCGAGCTCGACCAGGTGCATATCGTGCTCGGCTTTCCGGCCGTCTCCTATGCCGACCCGGACTACTACCCGGTGCTGCTGCTTTCCACGCTGCTCGGCGGCGGCATGTCCTCGCGGCTGTTCCAGGAGGTGCGGGAGAAGCGGGGGCTGGTGTATTCGATCTACTCGTTCAACGCGCCGCACGCCGATGGCGGCCTGTTCGGCATCTATGCCGGCACCGGCGAGCGCGAGGCGGCGGAGGTGGTGCCGGTGACGCTCGAGGAGCTGCGCAAAGTGCAGCACGGCGTCAACGAAGCCGAACTCGCCCGCGCCCGTGCCCAGGTGAAGGCGTCGCTGCTGATGTCGCTGGAGAGCACCGGAGCTCGCTGTGAGCAGCTCGCTCGCCAGCTTCAGGTGTTCGGCCGGGTGGTGCCGACCGCCGAGACGGTGGCAAAGATCAACGCCGTGACCCTCGATGACATCTGTGGCGCCGCCGCCCGCATCTTCCGCGGCGCGCCGACCTTGGCGGCGCTCGGCCCGGCCGAGCACGTGCCTGGCCTGCCGGCCATCACAGACCGGCTTGCCGCCTGAGGTGCCGATGAAGGAAGGCCCCGACCTGCTGCCCGCCCTGCTTGATGCGGCACGGGCGGCCGGGGCGGACGCGGCCGACGCGGTGCTGATCGTCGGCACCTCCCTCGGCGTGCAGCGCCGGCTCGGCCAGACCGAGCACGTTGAGCGCGCCGAGAGCCGCGATCTCGGCCTGCGCGTGTTCGTGGGCAAGCGCGCTGCGATTGTCTCATCCAACGTGCTCGATCGCGGGGGCTTCGCGGCGCTGGCCGAGCGGGCGGTGGCGATGGCGCGCGTGGTGCCGGAAGACCCGTTCGCGGGCCTTGCCGAGGCGATGGCGCCTGTCGCCGATGCAGCTCAGCTCGATCTCGACGATCCCGGCGAGCCGAATGTTGCGGCCCTGCTCGACCGCGCTGCGGCCGCCGAGGACGCGGCGCTGGCGGTGCCGGGCATCACCAATACTGAGGGCACGGAGGCAGGATTCGGCCGCACCGAGATCGCACTTGCAACCTCGGCCGGCTTTTTCGGCTGCTATCGCCGCTCCAGCCATTCGGTCGCCGCGACCGCGCTCGCGGGGCGGGGGACCGGAATGCAGCGCGATTACGACTATGCGACCGTGGTCCACGCCGCCGATCTCGAAGACCCCGCCGCGATCGGCCGCCGCGCCGCCGAGCGGGCGCTGGCCCGGCTCGATCCGGCACGGCCCGCAACCGCGGTGCTGCCGGTTATTTATGATCCGCGCGTCGCCGGGAGCCTGCTCGGCCACCTGCTCGGGGCGATCAACGGCGCCGCGGTCGCGCGCGGCACCAGCTTCCTGCGTGAGCGAATGGGAAGCCGCATCTTCGCTCCCGGCATCACGGTGCACGACGATCCGCACCGCGTGCGCGGCCTGCGCTCCGCCCCGTTCGACGGCGAGGGCGTGCCGACCGCTGCGCGCGACCTGATCGCCGACGGCGTGCTGACCACCTGGCTCCTGGATGCCCGCAGCGCGCGCCAGTTGGGAATGCGCAGCACCGGCCATGCCGGACGCGGCACGGGTGGCCCGCCCTCGCCGGGGGCGAGCAACGTGCATTTGGAACCGGGATCGCTCAGCCCGGCGGCGTTGATGGCAGACATCAAGCTCGGCCTCTATGTCACCGAGCTGATTGGCATGGGCGTAAACAACGTCACGGGCGATTACAGCCGTGGTGCCGCCGGTTTCATGATCCGCGACGGCGCGATCGCCGAGCCGGTCGCCGAGATCACCGTTGCCGGCAACCTGATCGAGATGTTCTCCCGCCTCACCCCCGCCGACGACCTCGTGTTCCGCCGTGCCGTCAACGCACCCACGGTGCGTATCGACGGCCTGACAATGGCGGGTGCCTGAGCGCGGTGATCGTCGTCTTCGGCTCGATCAATCTCGACATCGTTTTCCCGTTGCCCGTCACTGCCGCACCCGGGCGAAACGGTGCTCGGACCGACGGCCCGGATGCACCCGGGGGGCAAGGGTGCCAACCAGGCGCTCGCCGCCGCCCGCGACGGCGCGGCGGTCGTGCTCGCGGGGGCGGTGGGTCGCGACGCGCTGGCGGACGCCGCGCTGGCATTGCTCGGGCCGGCCGGGATCGACCTGTCGCGGGTGGCCCGCGTCGAGGCGCTGACCGGATGCGCCGGCATCTGCGTGGATGCCGAGGGGCGCAACCAGATCGCCGTCGCATCCGGCGCAAATCTCCACGCCCGTGCCGCCCAGATCGAGGATGCGCTGCTCGACGCGGGCAACACGCTCGTGCTGCAGATGGAATGCGATGCCGGCGAGACCGCTTCGCTGATCGCGCGCGCCCGGCGGCGCGGGGCGCGTGTGGTGCTCAATCTGGCGCCCGCGGCGCCGCTGCCGCGCGAGGCGCTCGCGACGGCGGATGTGCTGGTCGCCAATGAGGCCGAGGCGGTCTGGCTCGGTGGACATTTTGGCGGCGCATCGGACGCGCGTGGGCTGCACGCGACGCTCGGGCCTGCCGTGATCGTGACGCGCGGCGAGGCGGGCCTGGTGTGCGCGGGGCCCGCGGGGACGATCGCGCTGCTGGCCCGACCGGTGCGCGCGGTCGATACCACCGGTGCGGGCGACTGCTTCTGCGGGGTGCTCGCGGCAGCCCTGGACCGCGGCTCGCCGCTTCCGGCCGCCCTCGCGCGCGCCAATGCGGCGGCCTCGCTGAGCTGCACGCGCCCCGGCGCGCAGCCCAGTTTTCCGAGTGCCGCGGAGACGGACGCCGCACTCGGCTGAACGGCGCCGGGACACGCAATCGGAATTGAGCAGCCGGTCGTGAGCAGGATGACCGGAGTGCAGCCTGGAGTGTTTTACCTACGCTCACGGATCGTTCAGTACGGTTCGGTGCGGATTTGATCGTAGTTTCACAGGCGATCCGCGGATCGTTCCACTGCGCGCGTCTAGACTAGTCGTTATCCTGGCGTCGAGCATTTCGAGGAGAAACCCCAATGGCGAGCGTTGTGACTGTGACTGGCGGACATGGGACCGTCTTCACCCTGCCGTTCTGCCCCACTGCGAACGCGGCGCTGGGCCAGAATCTCGCCAACGCGATCACGACGCTGGTCAATAACGGCACGGCGATCCCCTTCATCAACCAGGGCCAGACCGGCGGCACGATCCCGACCGTTCCCGCCGGCCACATCGGCGAGCTGGTCCAGGTCACCGCGGGGCTGGTCAGCCTGACGCCGGCCTACACGGCGATCGTGGTGACCGCCCCGAGCTCTACGATCTTCGGAGGCGGCGCCGCTAACGAATCCGTGATCTCAGGCCAGGGCAATCTCAGCTTCTTTACCAACGGCGGCTCCGGCTCGGTGGCGGCGGGCGGTGGCAACAACCTGTTGGTGACGCCACTGTTCGGCTCGGGTGACTGGACGTTCACGACCGGCTGCGGCAACGACACCATCAACGCCGGCTCCGGCAATGATTCGGTGGCGCCCGGCGGCGGCGACAATTCGATCTTCCTCGGCAGCGGCAACGACACGGTCACGTCGGTCGGCAACGAAATCGATCACCGCCACTACCGGCAATGCGACGATCAGCGCCAGCGGCCACGCGAGCGACTTCATCCACGGCGGCATCAGCCACCTGACCTTCATCAACAGCGCCGCCACAGACAGCACGATCACGGGCGGGCTGGGCAGCATCACCGTCTTCGGCGGCCCTGGCGGCGGCCTCTATCAGGGCGGCCTCGGCGGCAACAACTTCATCCAGGGCGGCCACGCTTGCGACCACGATCGACGGCGGCGGCTCGGGCGACACGCTCCAGGCGTTCGGCGGTGCGGGCACGTCGATCGCGGCCGGCATCGGCAATGAAACGCTTTCGGGCGTATTCTCGCAAGGCAATGACACGCTGACCGCCGGCACCGGCAACGACGAGATGAGCGGGGGCACCGGGGCAGACCTCTACAAGTTCATTGACGGCCATGCCGGCGGCAGCGACGTTATCACCAACTTCATGTCCGCCAAGGGCGATCTCGCCGATCTGGTCAATTACGGCCCGGGTGGGATCGACTTCGCGCTCGCCCACGCCACGGTCGCTGGCGGCTCGACCACCGTGACCCTCTCCGATAGTACCCGCATCACCTTCCAGGGCGTGACGGACGTGACGAAGTCGGACTTCACCTCGACGTAGCGAACCCCCTTCACGACGCGCGGCGCATCCGGGCAGCCGGATGGGCCGTTGTCGTGCGCGGACTACGCCGCTGCCTGCGCCGGCGCAGGGCGGCGGACGCGCAGGCGGCGGATGCGGCGCGCATCCGCGTCCAGCACCCGGAACTCCAGCCCCGAGGGGTGGCCGAGCACCTCGCCGCGCGCGGGCACGCGGCCGGCGAGCGTGAACACCAGCCCGCCCACGGTATCGATGTCGGCTTCGCGCTCGTCCCCGGTCAACACCCGGCCGAACCGACTCTCGAACTCCTCCACCGAGAGCCGAGCATCGACGTCGAGCGTGCCGTCGGCGCGCTCAATGACCAGCGGCGCCGGTGTCTCGTCGTGCTCGTCCGCGATCGGTCCCACGATCGTCTCGACCAGGTCCTCGATCGTCACCAGCCCGTCGATGCCGCCGTACTCATCGACCACGAGGGCGAGGTGCATCCGCGCCTGGCGCATCTGCAGTAGCAGGTCGAGCACAGGGATTTGCGGCGCGACCAGCAGCGGCTTGCGCAGCACCTGATCGAGGCTGAACGACTCCGGCCGGCCGGAATAGCCGAACACGTCCTTGATGTGGACCATGCCGACAATATCGTCGAGCTGGCCGCGATAGACCGGCAGGCGGGAGTGGCCCTCGCGCCGGATCAGCGCGATCGCCTGCTCAAGCGTGCTGTCGGCGGCGATCGCCACGATGTCGGCGCGCGGCACCATCACGTCGTCGGCCGTGGTGCCGCGCAGCCGCAGCACATTGGCGATCAGCGACCGTTCCTGACGGTCGAGCTCCGGCGCGGTGCCTGGCGTCTGCGGTGCCTCGGCCGCCTCCTGCACCAGTTCGGCGATCGACTCGCGCACGCTGTGCTCGATGCTGCGCCGGCGCAGCCGCGCGCGCAGTCGCCCGATCAGTCCCGGCCGCACGCCGCCGCGACCGCTGTCAGCGGGGCCACTCATCCGCCCCGCCAGGGGTTGGGCACACCGAGCCGGTGCAGAATGCGTGCCTCCGCCCGCTCCATCCGACGGGCCTCGCCAGCGTCGTGGTGGTCGTGGCCGCGCAGATGCAGGCAGCCATGCACGACGAGGTGGGCGAGATGGTGCGCCGGGCGGCAGCCGGCGGCGGCGGCCTCGCGCCGCACCACGCCGCAGGCGAGGATTATTTCTCCTCCCGGGCAGCCCGGCGGAGGTGGAAAGGTCAAGACGTTGGTGGGCCTGTTGCGACCACGATGACGCAGGTTGAGCCGCTTCATGGTCCGATCTGACGCCAGCACCACCGCGCCGGCCCCGCCCGCGGCGCACGCCGCGCGTCGCGCCATCGCCTCGGCCCCCGGCACCGCGCGGCGCCAGCCGTGATCCGCCAGCACGACCTGCGGCCCGGAGTGATGCGGCCCGGCGTCGCGCGCCGAGCCGCCGCTACTGCCCACTGCCCTGGCTGCTCCCCTCGCTTGCCGCGCGGCCGCGCCGCTGCTCCTGCCGCGCCGTCTCGCGCTGGTCGTACGCCTCGACGATCCGTGCTACCAGCGGATGCCGCACGACGTCGCGCTTGTCGAACCGCGCGACGCTGATCCCCGGCACCCCCTCCAGCGTCTCCAGCGCATCGCGCAGGCCGGAACGGGTGCCGGCGGGAAGATCGATCTGGGTGAGGTCGCCGTTGACGACCATGCGCGTGCCCTCGCCCATGCGGGTGACGAACATCTTCATCTGCACCGGCGTGGTGTTCTGCGCCTCGTCCAGGATCGCGTAGGCATGGGCGAGCGTGCGGCCGCGCATGAAGGCGAGCGGGGCGACCTCGATCTCGCCCGAGGTGAGCCGCTTCATCACCTGGTCGGCCGGCATCATCTCGTGCAGCGCGTCATAGAGCGGGCGCAGGTAGGGATCGACCTTCTCCTTCATGTCGCCGGGCAGGAAGCCAAGCCGCTCGCCCGCCTCCACCGCCGGGCGGGAGAGGATGATGCGATCGACGCGGCCGGATTGCAGCATCGCGACGGCCTGCGCGACCGCGAGAAAGGTCTTCCCGGTACCGGCCGGGCCCGACCGCGAACACCATCTGCTCGCGCGCCAGCGCCTCGATATAGGCGGCCTGGCCAGGCGAGCGCGGACCGACCGCGCCGCGCCTGGTATGGATCGCGGGCAAATCGGACAGCGGCAGGCGCGGATCGCTCTCGCCGTCTGCCATCCGGATCGCCGTCTCCACCTCGCCACCGCCGACCGCCTCGCCGCGTTCGAGGCGACGATAGAGCGCCGCGAGCGCGGTCTGCGCCGCCTCCACCCGGGCCGGGTCGCCCGCGATCGCGATGCGGTTGCCGCGGCACGAGAGCCGCACGCCCAGCGCCTGCTCGATGCGGGCGAGGTGGCGGTCATGATCGCCGAGCAGCAGCGGCATCAGGGCGTGGTCGTCGAAATGCAGTGTCACCGGCTTCCCGGCGACAGCGGGGGAGAGGTGGGTCAAGCGCGGGCTCGCTCCTTCTCAGGGGTTGCGACCAAAGTTCCAGACAGGGAATTGGGGTGGGCGGCAGTGATCTTCACTGCCGTCTCGGCGCCGATCAGGTGCGCGGGGCCAGTGACATGCACTGGCTGTAGCGCGGGCGAGCGGCCGGCGATCTGTCCCGGATGGCGGCCCAGGCCGGTGAACAGCACCGGCAGCACGCGGCCGACGCACGCGGCCGCGAACGCCGCCTGCTGCGCCCGCAGCAGCGCCTGCAATTCGGCGAGGCGCGCATCTTTCTCGGCCTCGGGCACCTGGGCGGCGGCAGCGGCGGCCGGCGTGCCGGGGCGGGGCGAATACTTGAAGCTGTAGGCCTGGGCGAAGCCGACGGTGCGGACCAGGGCGAGGGTCGCCGCAAAATCGGCCGTGGTCTCACCGGGGTGGCCGACGATGAAATCCGACGACAGCGCCAGATCGGGCCGTGCCGCGCGCAGCCGCTCGACCAGGCGCAGGTAGTCGGCGGTGCTGTGCTTGCGGTTCATCGCCGCGAGCACGCGGTCCGACCCCGACTGCACCGGTAAGTGCAGGAACGGCATTAGTTCGGGGATGTCGCGATGCGCCGCGATCAGGCGCTCGTCCATGTCGCGAGGATGCGAGGTGGTGTAGCGCAACCGCAGCAGCCCCGGCAGCGCCGCCACCGCCGCCAGCAGATCGGCTAGCCGCCAGACGCCGCCACTTGGCGCCGCACCCTGCCAGGCGTTGACGTTCTGCCCGAGCAGCGTGATCTCGCGGGCGCCCCGCGCGAGCAGATGGCGCGCCTCGGCCAGCACCGCGGCGGCCGGGCGACTCGCCTCGGCGCCGCGCGTATAGGGCACGACGCAGAAGCTGCAGAACTTGTCGCAGCCTTCCTGGACGGTCAGGAACGCGGTCGGGCCGGTATGGCCGGACGGCGGCAGGAAGTCGAACTTGGCCTCGACGGGAAACTCGGTTTCGATCACGGCGCCGGCCGCGCGGGTGGCGCGCGCCACCATCTCCGGCAGGCGGTGGTAGCTCTGCGGCCCGAGCACGACATCGACATAGGGAGCACGGGTAAGGATCTCGGCACCCTCGGCCTGGGCGACGCAGCCGGCGACGGCAAGGATCATCCGTCCGCCCTGCTCCGTGCGCGCCGCCTTCAGGCGACGGAGCCGGCCGAGTTCCGAGAACACCTTCTCGGCGGCGCGGTCGCGGATGTGGCAGGTGTTGAGGATCACCATGTCGGCATCCTCGGGGCGGCCGGTCGGGGTATAGCCGAGGGGCGCCAGCACATCGGTCATCCGCGCGCTGTCGTACACGTTCATCTGGCAGCCCCAGGTGATGACGTGCAGCCGGCGCGGTGTCGTCGTGCGTCGGGTCGAGTGCAAGGCTATCAGCCGCCCTCCTTTGCGGCCGCCCATCCTGGCGTGACGGCGCCCGCTTCTGTCAAGCGAACACGGCGGAGTCGGCTCGTTCCGGCCCTGCCGCCGCGTGGCCGCGAGGGGCCGCCGGCTGCGCCGGGCGGTTCTGCCGCAAGGCGCTCGCCCCGTCGGCCACCGCCTGCCACGTCGCCTGCGCCAGCGCCTTGCGGGACGCAAAATTGCGTGGGTCCAGCGGCGCGTGCAGCAGCACCGTGCCGCTCATGCCGCGCCATTGCAGCAGCCGCCACGCGTGCGGGGCGAGGTCCATGTCGCCGTACCAGGAGAACACGGCGCGGCTGGCGCGCCCGGCGGGCAAGCCGGCGAGCCGGTCATAGACGATCGAGACCGGCTGGATGATCGGCGGCGGATCGCCCTCGGCGATGGCAAAAAACGAGGTGCGGAACGGCAGCACGCGCGAGCCGTCGGAGCTGGTGCCCTCCGGGAACAGCACGAGGTTATCGCCCGCGGCCAGTCGGCGGCGCATGTCGTCGCGCTCCCGCCCGGTGCTGGCCGCGCGGCGGCTGACGAAGACCGTGCGGCCGAGGCGGGCGATGGTGCCGATCACCGGCCAGCCGGAGATGTCGTCCTTGGAGACGAAGCAGGCCGGCAAGACGCCGCCGAGGGCCGGGATGTCGAGCCAGGAGGAATGGTTGCAGGCATAGACGACCGACCGATCGTCACGCCGCGCCGCCACCTCGCCGAGCACGCGCAGCCGCACGCCGATCAGCCGGCGCGTGACACGCCAGTAGCGACGGGCGAACCAGACCTTGCCCATCCCGGGCAGCAGCAGCAGCACCCCCTGCACGCCACTCGCGAGCAGCGTCCACAGCACCACGGCCAGCAACCGCCGCGCCGCCCGCAGCCGCGGCAGCAGCGGCCAGCGCCGGGCCGGGGGCGCAAATGGCCCCACCCCCGACGGGAGTACCGCGCGCGCGGGCCGGAGCAAGGCGGAGCGCCGGCGCATCGGGCGGGCTGGCTCGGGCATGACCTCTGAGATAGTCCCGCCATTGCGACGCCTCAATAACGTCACGATGACCGTTCCGCGAATGGATGGCCCGCGCGGCCGGCATCCGCGGCACGCACGGGTGCGTTATGATGCCGGCATGGCCCAGCGGTTCCGTCCCCCTCGCCCCGGCGCGGCCGCCCCGCTGGTGATGGCCGCCCTGGCGCTGGCGCTGGGGCCGCCGACCCGGGCCGCCGACCCGCAGCCCTATACCGTGACCATTGCCAAGACCGGGAATGGCGCACTGGATGCGGCACTGGCCGGCAGCTCGCAACTCATCTCGCTGCGCAAGAACGCGCCGGTGCCGCCGTTCGCGCTGATCACTCGCGCGCAGCAGGACGTCGCACGGCTCGACGCGGCGCTGGGCGGGTTCGGCTACTACGACGGCCACGCCAGCGTTCGCATCGACGGCCGCGCGCCCGATGACCCGGCGCTGCCCGCCGTGCTCGACGCGGTGCCCAAGGGCCACGCCGTTCCGGTCATCGTCACGATCACGCGCGGGCCGCTCTATCATCTGCGGCACATCACGATCGCGGGCGCGGTGCCGCCGGACGTGACGGCGCAGCTCGCCCCGCTCGCCCCCGGCACGCCGGCGGTCGCGGCCGACGTGCTCGCCGCCCGTCGGCGGCTGCTCGCACAGCTCCAGAAGGACGGGTACGCGCTGGCGAAGGTAGCCGAGCCGCAGGCGCTGGCGAACCGGGCGACCAAGACGCTTGATGTCACCTATCCGGTCACGACGGGGAAGGTAGTAACGATCGGGCCGGTGCGGGTCGCGGGTCTGAAATCGGTGCATCCGGGCGTCGTCAACCGCGAACTGACCGTTCATGCCGGCCAGCGCTTCGACCCCGCCGCAATCGACCAAGCACGCGTCAATCTGGAAAGCCTCGGCGTGTTCTCCTCGGTCTCGGCGATCGCCGCACCGGCGCTCGGTCCGGGCGGGACGCTGCCGATCACCTTCCAGGTGGCGGAGGCGCCCGCGCACGCGGTGACGATCGGCGCCGCCTACTCGACCGATCTCGGCTTCCAGGGATCGGTGAGCTGGAAGGACCGCAACCTGTTCGGCAATGCCGAGCAGCTCATCCTGAGCGCTACCAACACCCAGCTCGGCGGATCGTCGAGCCGCTCGCCGGGCTTCGACGTCACCGCCGAGTTCATCAAACCCGCCTTCCTGCGCCGCGACCAGAAGCTCGACATCCTGCTCGGCGCGATCGACGAGAACCTGCAAGCCTACGAGCGGCGGGCGGCGACCGAGGCGATCACGGTCAGCCGCAAGCTCTCGCCGCTCTGGACCGTGAGCGTAGGCGAGGCGGGCGAGGTCGAGCGCATCCTACAGGAGCAGGTCGTCAACCATTATGGCCTGGTCGGCATTCCGCTCGATCTGCGCTACGACAGCACCAACAACCTGCTCGATCCGACGCGCGGGGTGCGGGCGGATTTGACCGTAACCCCGACCGTCTCCTTCCCGGTAGAGACCAGCAGCAACGGGGGCGGCAGCCACACCGCGGGTTTCGCGCTGATCGAGGCGAGCGCCTCCACCTACTTCGATCTCGGCGCGCCGGGGCGCAGCGTGCTGGCGCTGCGCGGCACGATCGGCACGGCGCAGGGCGCGGGGGTCGCCGACCTGCCGCCCGACAAGCGCTTCTATGCCGGCGGCAGCGCCACCGTGCGCGGCTTCAAGTACCAATCGGTCGGCCCGCTGTTTCCCGACAACAACCCGATCGGCGGGCTGTCGCTGGATGCGGGCACGGTCGAGTTCCGCCAGCGTTTCTTCAAGAGCTTTGGTGGGGTGGTGTTCGTCGATGCCGGGCAGGTCGGGCGCAGCAGCGCTCCGTTCACCGGCACGGTCCGGGTCGGCACCGGTGTCGGCTTGCGCTACTACACGTCATTCGGGCCGATCCGGCTGGACTTCGCCGTGCCGGTGAACCGCGAGCCCGGTGGCGACAAATATGATTTCTACATCGGGCTGGGACAGGCTTTCTGATGCGCCGCGCGGTCAGGATCATTCTCTGGACGGTCGCGGTGCTGGTCGGGCTGCCGGTGCTGCTGGTCGCCGTGGTGCTGATCAGCGCCAATACCGGTCCGGGGCGGGTGGAGGTCGCCCGTCTGGTCGGGCCGCTCACCGGCGGCCTGATGGTGGTGCGCGGCGTCTCCGGCACCTTCCCTACCGATCTGCGGCTGCGCCACGTGGAATTTCGCGATGCTCGCGGCACCTATGCCGTGGCCGAGAACGCGCGGCTCGCCTGGTCGCCCCGTCTGCTGCTGTCGCATGAGCTGCTGGTCAAGCAACTGACGGCGGAGGAGGTCCACGTGCTGCGGCCGCGTGTGTCTTCCGGCGGCTCCAGCTTCTCGTTGCCGATGCCGGTCGTGGTGCAGCGGCTGGCGGTCAACCGGCTGGAACTCGCGCCAGCGGTTGCGGGCACGCAGGCGGCGTTGGCGGTCTCGGGGCATGTCACGCTCGACACCCTCACGACTGGGAGCGGCGCGATCGCGATCCGTCGGTTGGACGCGGCGGGGAACTACACGATCGCCGGCAGCATCGACGCCGCACGCATCGAGGCGACGCTGCACGCGCGAGAACCGGCGCACGGGTTGGTCGCGACGACGGCGGGGCTGCCCGATCTCGGCGCGCTGTCGGCGGATGCCAGTCTCGATGGTCCGCGGAGCGCGCTCGCTGCCCGCTTCTCCATCGTCGCCGGGAAGCTGCGCGCCGAGGGGCACGGCACGGTCGATCTCGCCGGCCGTAGCGCCGACCTCGGCATCGCCGCCTCGGCACCGGCGATGGCGCCGCGGCCCGACCTCTCCTGGCGGGCGGTGGCGCTGGATGCGCATGTCCACGGCGCCTTCGCGCGGCCGGATGCGAGCGGACAGTTGCGGGTGTTCGGCTTGAAGGCCGGCGGCGGGGCGGTGGGCACGGTGGTCGCCGATCTCTCCGGCAATCGCGGCGCGGTCACGGTGCGCGCGATCCTCGATGGGTTGCGCCTGCCGGGGCCGCACCCGGATCTTCTGGGTGCCGCGCCGTTGCTGATTCAGGCGCGGGCGAGGCTGGACCAGCCGGACCGCCCGGTGGCCGTGGCGCTCGCGCATCCGCTGCTGACGATGCACGGCGTCGCCCGCATCGGCGGCGCGCTTGCCGCAACGGCGACGCTCGACCTGCCGCATCTGGCGCCGTTCGCGGCGATCGGCGGGATCGATCTGCACGGGCATACCGCGCTCACGCTCGAGGCCGAGACGCACGACAGCGCCACCATCGCCACGATCGACGGGCGGCTGGCGCTCACCGGCGGTCTCGCGCCGGCGCCGGCGCTGATCGGCCCGGATGCGACCTACCACGTCGCCGCGCGCCTCGACGGCGGGCGGTTCGATGTGACGAGCCTCAACGTCGCGGGGGCAAAAATCGCGCTCGACGCGCACGGCACCGATAACGGAGGAAAACTCGATCTCGCCTACGCGGTGCGCCTGCCCGACCTCGCCGTGCTGGCGCCGAGCGTGAACGGCGACCTTGCCGCCAAGGGAACGGTCCGCGGCCGGCAGACCGATCTCTCCGTCGCGGCCGATTTGTCCGGGAATGTCGGTGCGCCCGGCGTGCCGCGCGGCCCCATCAGTGCCACGCTGAGCGCGCAGGGCCTGCCGGGAGCACCGACGGGACGGATCACGGCACGGGGCACGCTGGCGGGGTCGCCGCTCGCGGTTGACGCCGCGCTCAGCCGCGCCGCCGACGGCACGCTGCACGCCGCGATCACGCGTGCGGCGTGGAAGAGTGCCGACCTCTCCGGCGCGTTCGCGCTGGCGAAGGGCGCCCGCCTGCCCACCGGCACCGCGAAGCTGCGCATGACGCGGCTCGCCGATCTCGCACCGTTCGTCGGCCAGCCTCTCGCCGGCACCGTGCAGGCGAGTGCCGACCTCACAGCGCAGGCGGCGACGGTCAGCGTGCAGGCGAACGGCGCCGGGCTTCCCTCCGGGCGCGTCGGCCGGCTCGATTTGCAGGCGCGAATCACCGATCCGACCACGCATCCGGTGGTCTCCGCGCGGCTGACGGCGGCCGGCATCGCCGCGGGCGCGGTCGGCGGCTCGGCGAAGATGTCGATCGACGGTCCGCAGGACGCGCTCGGTGTCACGCTGTCGGCCGACCTCACCGGGCTGGCCGGGGCGCCGGCGCGGGTCTCGGGTGCCGCGCTCGTCGATGCGACGGCACGGCGGGTGACGCTGCGACGACTGCTGGCCAACTGGCACGGCGAGGCGCTGCGGCTGCTGGCACCGGCGCGGATCACGCTCGCGCAGGGTGTCGCGGTCGATCGGCTACGGATCGGCGTCGGGTCGGCGGTGCTGGATGTGGCGGGGCGGATCAGTCCGAAGCTGGCGCTGACCGCCTCGGCGCGGGGCGTCACGCCGGCACTGGTAAAGCCGTTCGCGCCGACGCTGGCCGCCGCCGGCATGATCGACGCGATCGCGCGGCTCGCCGGCACGCCCGCGCGGCCGACCGGGCAGGTGCGCCTGACCGCGACTGGGCTGCGGCTGCTCACGGGGGCGGCGCGCGGAATCCCGCCGGCGAGCGCGCGCGCCACGCTGGCGCTGGCCGGCACCACGGCGCGGCTCGATGCGCGTGTCGATGCCGGCGGCAGCCATCTCGCGATCGCGGGGCCGGTGCCGCTGGTCGCCGGTGCGCCGCTCGACCTGCGCACGACCGGACGGATTGACCTCGCCCTCACCGACCCGTTCCTGACGCCGGACGGGCGGCGGCTCCGCGGCGTGTTGACGCTGGATGCGCGCGCCGGCGGCACGCTCGCGGCGCCGCAACTGACTGGGACCGCGCACCTCGCCGGCGGCGCGTTCCAGGATTACGGGCAGGGCGTTCACCTGACCGCGATCACCGGCACGCTGGTCGCCAGCGGGACCAATTTGCGGGTCGCGAGCCTGACCGCGCGCGCCGGGCCGGGCACCATCACGGTCGCGGGCACGATCGGCGTGCTGGCGCCAGGCATCCCGGTCGATCTTTCGATCACCGCGCACCACGCCCGCCCTTTGGCGAGCGACCTGCTGACTGCCGATGTGGACGCGCAGCTTGCGGTGCGCGGGCAGGCGACGGGCGCGCTGTCGCTCGGCGGCCAGGTGCGTGTGCTGCGCGCGACGATCAATATCCCCGAGAAGCTGGGCGGCGCGGTGCCGACGCTCGACGTGCGCTTCGTCGGTCAGAGGCCGCCGCCACCGCCCCGCCCGGCGCCGCCGATCGCGCTCGACCTCACGCTGATCGCACCGGGGCAGGTGTTCGTGCGCGGCCACGGGCTGGACGCCGAGTTGGGCGGAAGCCTGCATATCGGCGGCACCGCGGCCGCGCCGCAGATCAGCGGCGGCTTCACGCTGCGCTACGGCACCTTCAGCCTCGCCGGCACCACGCTCAATTTCGTCCGCGGGCGGATCACCTTCACCGGAACCGGGCTTGCGCACAAGATCGACCCGGCGCTGGATTTCCAGGCCGACAGCACCAGCGGCAACGTCACCGCCTCGATCATCGTTGGCGGCTATGCCGACAAGCCAACATTCAAGCTCACCTCGTCGCCGCAATTGCCGCAGGACGAGGTGCTGGCGCATCTGCTGTTCGGGCGGTCGGCGAAGGATCTCGGGCCGTTCCAGTATGCGCAGATCGCGCAGGCGCTGGCCTCGTTGAGCGGGGTGAACTCGGCGGTGGCCGATCCGCTGAGCTCGATCCGCAGCGGGCTGGGGCTGGATCGGCTGACGGTGAACGGCGGCACCTCCAATGGGGCCGGACCCGCCGTTGGACCTTCCGTCGAGGGCGGCAAGTATGTGGCACCGGGGGTGTTCGTCGGCGCCAAGCAGGGCACCGGCGGCAGCAACAGCGCTGGCACGCAGGCCGAGGTGCAGATCGACCTCTGGCGCGGGCTGAAACTGAACAGCACGGCGGGGTCGGGGCCGGGCGGGAACAGTGTCGGGTTAAGCTATGAGTTCAATTATTGAGGGGCTGCGCTGGAAATGACCCGAACGGTGTGCACTTACCGCCGCCCAAGATCGGACTGAGAGGACACTTTCGAGACTATCTCGCCTAATTTACTGGCCGGGGTCCAAATGGCAGCGTGCCAACCCGCCCGGGAAGCCGCTTGAACATTCACGGCAGAGTTGTCGATCAGCAACACCTCTTCCGGCCGCAGGCCGACCCTAATTCCCACCTGGTGAAAATAGGCGGAGGTCGGCTTCCGGTGACC
Source organism: uncultured Alphaproteobacteria bacterium (assembly GCA_963777265.1). GTDB lineage: Bacteria > Pseudomonadota > Alphaproteobacteria > Acetobacterales > Acetobacteraceae > DATAYA01. The sequence continues at coordinate 44,895 of CAVZPY010000007.1, forward strand.
GATCGCGGCCGAGTAATGGCACCCGTCAACATGGGTCGCGAGCTTCAGTCCGTTCATGAGGTAATCCGCCCGTTCATGCTCCTGATTCGTCGCCAGATAGACCAGCATTCCTCGCGATCGGACCTCGACGACCTCCAGGAGCCGCTCGCGCAGACTGGCTTGGCCCGTCACGATCTGCTCCCAATGACGATCAAAAAACCGCTCCTGCAAGGTCGAGTAGTCTATCCCGAGGTCCGCATCGATTGCGCTTGCCCAATGCTGCCCGGAGGAGGTTTCCCGTTAACCAGAACACCATCCACGTCGAGCATGAGCGCCTTGAGCATGCGGATACCTTCCGTCGATGAGGGTGGACGCGAGCGGCTGGCCGCGTCCGTCTCGTGTCGTCGCGCACTCTCGACAAAGACCGTCTCGATTTGGTCCCTTGCCGTCCACATCGCCCCCGCCTGACCGGCTTCGCGCCGCTGGCTTTGCACGCTAACACTGCGTGCCGCGGCCAGGGAGAGGAGCGCGCCATGAAGCCGTCACCGCGACGGAGCGGGGCACTTGCTGCCGCCCTCGGGCTGCTGCTGCTGGCCGCCACACCGGCGTGCGCCGACACCCACGAGCCGCCAACCGGGCTGGCACCGCTGGTGCGCAGCGTGCTGCCCTCGGTCGTCACCGTGCTGGCGAGCGGCACGGTGCAGGCGCCGCTCAACCAGAGCGGCGCCGAGCCGGCCACGACGACCGGCGCGGCGCGCGGGCAGGGGTTGGTCACGCGGCGGGTCAACAGCACCGGTTCGGGCTTCATCGTTGATCCCTCCGGCGTGGTCGTCACCAACAACCACGTGGTGGCCGGCGCCGACGTGATCGGCGTGACTCTCGGCGACGGCACGTTCGAGGTGGCGACGCTGCTCGGGCGCGACCCCGCAACCGACCTCGCAGTGCTCGCGATCACCGCCGGCCGGCCCTTGCCGGCGGTGCAGTGGGGCGACAGCAACAAGGTCGCGGTCGGTGACGAGGTGTTCGCGATCGGCGATCCGTTCGGCATCGGCAGGTCAGTGACCGCAGGCATCGTGAGCGCCACCGGCCGCGACATCCAGGAAGGGCCGTTTGACAGCTTCATCCAGACCGATGCCGCCATCAATCGCGGCAACTCGGGCGGGCCGTTATTCGACATGAACGGCCATGTGATCGGCATCAACTCGGCGATCTACACGCCGTCTGGCGGCTCGGTCGGCATCAGCTTCGCGCTGCCCTCGGACATGGCCCGGCAGGTGATCGCCGAATTGCGGCTGCACGGCTATGTCGAGCGCGGCTGGCTGGGGGCGGGCGTGCAGACGGTTACCAGCCAGTTCGCCGAGAGCCTGGGGCTGCCGGCGGCGCGCGGCGCGATCATCGCCGGCATCGTGCCCGGCAGCCCGGCGGCGAAGGCCGCCCTGCACGACGGCGATGTGATCCTGCGCTATGGCGGGCATCCGGTGATCGACGCGCGCGGCTTTGCCCGGGCGGTGGCGATCACGCCGCTCGGGACGACCGAGCCGGTCTCGATCTGGCGCGACGGGCACGAGATCACGCCAATGGTGACGATCGCGCCGCCGCCGGGTGGGGCCGCGATTCCGGCACCGATGCGGCCGATGCTGCCGAAGCTGCAGCCGACGACTGATGTCGGACTGCGTTTCGCGCCGCTCGATCCGGCAACGCGGGCGGCCTGGGGGCTGCAAGGTGACCCGCGCGGGGTGCTGATTGCGGCGGTGTCGCCGGACAGCTTGGCCGCGACACGCGGGCTGGCGGCGGGTGACGTCGTGCTGGCAGTGCAGCAGCAACCAGTCTCCACGCCCGCCGAGGTGGAGGCGGGAATGGAGGCGACTCTGCGTGCAAAGCGGGTCTGGGTGCTGTTCCTGGTGCGCGGCCGGGCCGGGTTGAAATGGGTGGATGTGCCGCTGGTGCGGCCGGCAGACAGCCGCGGATAGCGGGGCCGCCGACCGGCCGCGCCGATCCGGTGTCTCGAAGCGTCACAGCGGCTCATCATGCGAGACCCGCCAGTGGGCGCGGCCCTGGCGCTTGACCTCCTGCAACGCCAGCGCGGCGCGGCGCAGCAGCCCCTCTATCTCCTCGCCGAGGCCGGTGCGACGGGCGGCGAGGCCGATCGAGGCGGTCAGCCGCAGCCGTGGATCCGGCGCCACTCCCCCGGTGCGCTCCGGCAGATGCAGGCGCAGTGCCTCGGCCCGCTCGGCGCCGGTGAAGCTGTCGGCACCATCCAGCCAGAGCGCGAACCTGTCGCCGTGCAGCCGGGCGACGAGGTCGGTCGGGCGCACCGTGTTGCGCAGCAGATCCGCTACCTCCACCAGCACCCGGTCGCCGATCGCGATTCCGAACCGCTCGTTGACCGCCTTGAACCCGTCGAGGTCGAGCAGCAGCAGTGTTGCCGGCAGCTCCTCCCGATCCAGCCGCTCGATGCGCTTGGTCGCGTCCTCGATGAAGGCACGACGGTCCAGCAGGCCGGTGAGTAGGTCAGTGCGCGCCTGCAACGCCAGCTGCCGCTGGACGGTGGCCTGCTCCAGCACGACGCGCACCACGGCCGCGGCAGCGGCGGCCAGTTGCAAATCATCGGCGTCCCACGCAGCACCTCCGGGCGCGGCGCCACAGGACGAGCCCGACCCGTTCGCCGAAGCGCGTGTAGCTCGGACAGCCCAGCACCGGCCGCTGGTCAGGCGTGATGTCTGCCATCGGCTGGTTGGCCGCGCTGGTCAGCACCGCGGCTGCCGCCGCCCCGATGTCGGCCGCATCGCTGCCCGCCCGGTGTAAGACCGGCCCGGTTTCGGAGGAACGCAGCGTGTCGAGGATCGCCGCACCCTCGGCGCCGGTGGCATCGCACAGCAGGCCGAGCATTCCGCGCAGCATCTCCGGCGCCAGCACCTGCTCGCGCATCTGCGTCAGCATCCGATCGAGCAACTCGGCGCGGCGCAGGGCGCCCTGGCTCGCGGCGATCGGCGCCGACGACCCGTCCGCCGTCTCGGCCGCGACCGCGAGGCCGCGCGTGCCGCGCACCCGCCCGCCAGCATCCCGCAGCGGCCGGACGGTGATCTCGAGAGAGGCGACCGCGCCCCCGAAACGGCGCAGCCAGACGCGGCGGCGATGCACCGGGGCGATCGCCAGGAACGGGTCGAAACCGGCCGCCGGTGGCGGGGCGAGGAGCAGGTGCCCGGGCTGCCCCTGGAGCGTCGCTGCCGACCAGCCGAGGGCGGGATCGGGCGCCACCCAGACGAAGCGCCCCGCGGCATCGGTCTCGTAGGCAAGCTCTGCAACGGATCGCCGCCATCTCCCGCCAGCAATCGCTTTCTCCCATGCGGCCCTCCCACGCCCATGTTGCCGCCGCGATGTGAAGCGGACGTAAAGCGCGGGGTATCGGGGTCGCTAATCGACCGCGCTGATCGGCCCCGCTGATCAGACCGGGCCGCGCGTTGACAGCTGCCGGGGTGCTGCGCATGGTCCGCCGCGATTCTGGCCCAGGAATGGCGACATGCCGAACCTCGCGCTGCGCGACCGCATCGAGGCGCTGTGGGAGCGTCGCGAGGCGCTGTCGGCGCGATCGGGCGACGACGCGCGTGCACCCGTCGAGGACGCACTCGACCTGCTCGACCGCGGCGCCGCACGGGTCGCCGAACCCGGGCCGGACGGCTGGGTGGTCAATGAATGGCTGAAGAAGGCGGTGCTGCTCTCGTTCCGCCTGACCGAATCCGCGCCGATGCCGGGGCCGGGCGGCGCGCCGGTCTATGACAAGGTGCCGATGAAGTTCGCGGGCTGGGGTGCCAACCGCTTCGCCGAGGCGGGGTTTCGCGCGGTTCCCGGCGCCGTCGTGCGGCGCTCGGCCCATGTGGCGCCGGGCGTGGTGCTGATGCCCTGCTTCGTCAATGTCGGCGCCTACGTCGGCGCCGGCACGATGATCGACACCTGGGCGACCGTCGGAAGCTGCGCGCAGGTCGGCCGCAACTGCCACATCAGCGGCGGCGTGGGCCTGGGCGGCGTCCTGGAGCCGTTGCAGGCGAACCCGGTCATCATCGAGGACGATTGCTTCATCGGTGCCCGCTCCGAGGTGGTCGAGGGCGTGATCGTCGAGCGCGGCAGCGTGCTCTCGATGGGCGTGTTTCTCTCCGCCACCACGCGCATCGTCGATCGCGCCAGCGGCGAGGTGATGTTCGGGCGCGTGCCGGCCTATTCCGTGGTGGTGCCGGGCAGCCTGCCCGGACGGCCACTGGCCGACGGCAGCCCCGGCCCGTCGCTCGCCTGCGCGGTGATCGTCAAGCGGGTGGACGAGCGGACGCGGGCCAAGACCTCGATCAACGAGCTGCTGCGCGATTGACCGATCCCGATCCGCTGGAGCTGGCGCGCGCGCTGATCCGCCGCCCTTCGGTGACGCCCGAGGATGCGGGCGCGCAGGACGTGCTGGCCGCGGCGCTGGAGCGGCTTGGCTTCGCCGTCGAGCGGCTGCGGTTCGGGGCGACGGAGAACCTGTTCGCGCGGATCGGCATCGGTTCCCCGCATCTCTGCTTCGCCGGCCATACCGACGTCGTGCCGCCGGGTGACGCGCCCTGGAGCACCGATCCGTTCGGCGCCGAGGTGCGCGACGGCGTGCTGATCGGCCGCGGCGCCTGCGACATGAAGGGCGCGATCGCCGCCTTCGCCGCCGCCGTCGAGGCATACCTCGCCGCCGGCCCGCTCGTCGGCTCGATCAGCCTGCTGATCACCGGCGACGAGGAAGGCCCGGCCACTGACGGCACGGTGCGGGTGCTGGAGTGGATGGCGGCGCACGCGCAGGTGCCGGATTTCTGTCTGGTCGGCGAACCGACCAACCCGGCGCGGCTCGGGGAGGTGGTGAAGGTCGGCCGGCGTGGCAGCCTCAATGCGCAGATCACGGTGCATGGCACGCAGGGCCACGTCGCCTATCCGCAGCGTGCCGACAACCCGGTGCACCGGCTGGTGCGGGCACTGGCGGCGCTGATCGCGGAGCCACTGGATGCCGGGACCGCCTGATTTCGAGCCATCGAGCCTGCAGGTCACCAGCATCGATGTCGGCAATCCCGCGACCAACGTGATCCCCGCGGCGGCACGGGCGGCGCTGAACATCCGCTTCAACGAGCGCCACACCGGCGAGAGCCTGTCCGATCGGCTCCGCGCCGCCCTCGCCCGGCAGGCCGAACGTTTCGAGTGCGCGGTCGCGGTCAGCAGCGAGGCTTTCCTGACCGCCCCCGGCCCGCTGCTCGACCGGCTGTGCGGCGCGATCGCGCGGGCGAGCGGCATCGTCCCGCGTCGCGATACCGGCGGCGGCACCTCGGATGCGCGCTTCATCGCCCGCTATTGTCCGGTCGCGGAGTTCGGCCTGATCGGCGCCACCATGCACCAAGCCGACGAGCGGGTGCCGGTGGCCGAACTGCGGCAGCTCGCGCACATCTACCGCGCGATCCTCGCGGACATGCTCGCGCCCGAGGTCGTGCAATGACGCCGGCCACGCGGCGCGCGAGGCCGGGCGATATCGTGGCTGGGGTCGTGCTGCTGGCGCGCGGCCGCCGTGCCGGGCTGGCGCGCTTCGGCGCCACCGAGCAGAGCTTCCTCGCCAGCCTCGCACCGCTGATCGCGTTTCCGCTGGTGACGGGCTTGCTGGCGCTGGCGCAGGGTGGCGGGGCGGCGGCGCTGGCCGATTTGCTGGCGACGGTCTGCGCGCTGCTGGCGCCGCCGGTGATCTCGCACGCGCTGGCGCGGGCGTGGCGGCGCGAGGATGGCTGGCTGCGCTACGCGACCGCCTTCAACTGGTGCCAGTGGGCGATTCCGGTGATCGCGATGCTGGTGGTGCTGGGGATGGAGGCGCTGGTCGCGGCCGGGATGCCGGTGCCAGGGCGCGGCGGTAGTGGCGGCGCTGGCGCTCGGCGGCTACGCGCTGTGGCTGCACTGGTTCATCGCGCGGCACGGCCTGGCGCTCTCGGCGCTGCGGGCGGCCGCCTTGGTGGCGCTGGTCAATCTCGGCAGTGCCGCGCTGCTGCTCGGTCCGAGCCTGATCGCGCTGGCGCTGGAGCGGCGCGGATGAGCGGGTTCGCGGGCGGGCTGTCGGGCGCACTGCTGCTGGCGCATGGGCGGGCCGAGGGGCTGGACCGGGTCGGTCCGGCCCCTCAGGACGCGGCACGCAGCTTCTGGGCCGGGGTGCTGTGCCTGCCCGCCTTCCTGTTCCTGCGCGTGCTCGACTGGGCGTGGCAGGGTGCGCCGCCGCATCCCGAGCACGCCATGGCGCTCCAGTTGCTGGCCTACATCGTTGGCTGGGCGGGCTTCGCGGTTGCCTCGCGCCCGCTGGTGGACGCGTTCGGCCGGATGCCGCGCTGGCCGCTGTTCATCGCAGTCTGGAACTGGTGCAACGTCGTCCAGTACCTGCTGCTGGCGGGCGCCGCGCTGCCACGGCTGCTCGGCGCCCCGGAGTGGCTGGACGAGACCGTGGGGCTGGTCGCGATCGGCTGGGCAATCTGGCTCGAATGGTATGCGACCGGATTGGCGCTCGATCTCGGCCGGCTGCCGGCCGCAGCCCTGGTGGTGCTCGACCTCGGGATCGGGATCGGGCTGTCGGCGGTCACGGCGGGGCTCGCATGAACGGGTCGATCGGGTAGCGGACCGCGACCAACGTCAGCCCCTGGGCGGGCGCGGTCGGGCCGGCGCGCGCGCGGTCGCGGGCGGCGAGGGCGGCTGCGACATCCGCGATCTGCCAGCTTCCGTCCCCCACCAGTTTCAGCGTGCCGACCATGTTGCGCACCTGGTGATGCAGGAAGCTGCGCGCCTCGGCGACGATCTCGATGATCTCGCCCGCTTGCGTCACGTCGAGCCGGTCGAGCGTGCGCAGCGGGCTGTTCGCCTGGCAGGCGGCGGCGCGGAAGCTGGTGAAGTCGTGGCGGCCGAGCAGCGTCTCTGCCGCCGCCGCCATCGCCGCCGCATCGAGCGGGCGCGGCACGTGCCAGACCCGCCCCGCCAGCAGCGCCGGCCGCGCGCGGCGATTGAGGATGCGGTAGCGGTAGCGCCGGGCGAGGGCGGAGAAGCGCGCGTTCCAGCCGGGCGGCGCCGGGGCCGCGCGCAGCACCGCGACCGGGTGCGGCTTCATGTGGAAGTTGAGCGCCTCGCGCAGCGCCTCGGGCGAGAGCGGGCGGGCGAGGTCGAGCTGTGCCACCTGCCCCTCGGCATGGACGCCCGCATCGGTGCGCCCGGCGACCACGCTTGACACCCGTGCGCCGTCGCCGAGTGCCGCGGCGGCCCGCTCCAGCACGGATTGCACCGAAAGCCCGGAACCCTGCCGCTGCCAGCCGACGAACGGCGCGCCGTCGTACTCCAGCAGCAGCGCCCAGACCGTCACGCGGTGCGGAACCGCACCCGCCCGTCGGCGTCGGTCTCGGCGGCGAGCGTGCCCTCTGCCCGCATGTGATTGACGTGCGCGAGCACCTCGCCGAAGGCGAAGCTGGTCTGGTGCGGGTCGAGCTCGCGCTGGAACACGATCGGAACCAGATCGGCGGCGGTCCGCGGTGCCGCGCGGCAGGCCTCGGCGATGATGGCGCAGCGCTCGGCATGGTGGCGCACCAGTGCGTCGATGCGCGCGTGCAGGCCAAAGAACGGCAGGCCGTGGCCGGGCAGCACCAGGACCTCGGCCGGCACATCGCGGCGCAGCGCTGCGAGCGAGCGGAGATAGTTGCCGAGCGCATCCGCCTCCGGCTCCATCGCATGGACCGAGACGTTGGGCGAGATGCGCGCGATCACCTGATCGGCGGCGAAGAAGAGGTTGCCCGGCGCGTCCAGCAGCATCGCCTGCTCCAGCGCGTGCCCGCCGCCGGTCAGCACCGCGAGCGCGCGGCCGCCGAGCGTGAGCGCCTGCCCCGCCTGCAGCCGGCGATAGGTGGCGGGCACGCCGGTGGTGATGCGCAGATAGTGGTGGCCGCGGCCGAGCACCTGCTCGGCGATCGCGTCGGAAAGGCCGTGGCGGCGGTAGAACCGGCGGTAATTCTCGGCACCGAGGTCACCCGGCGCGTATTGCAGGCCGAAGCTGAACAGGTACTCGGCGCGGGGCATCAGCAGATCGAGGTCGAAGCGGTCGCACATCCAGCCGGCGAGGCCGACATGATCGGGATGGTAATGCGTCACGATGAGCCGCGTCAGGCGGGCGCCGGCGAGCGGTCCGGCAAGCACCGCCTGCCAGACCGCGCGGCACGCCTCGTCACCGATCCCGCAATCGAGCACCGCCCAGCCCGCGTCGTCGGCGATCAGGTAGATGTTGACGTGATCGAGCCGGAACGGCAGCGGCAGGCGCAGCCACAGCACGCCGGTCGCGATCTCCAGTGGCACCCCGAGGGCCGGCGGCGTCGGATGCGGGAAGGTCAGATCGGAATCGTCTGGCGAGTGCGGCATGTGCGGGACATAGCGGCTCGCGCCGGGAAGGAAAATCGGCACCGGCGGTGCCGGCGTGAGATAATGGTGCCGTCAAATGCGGATCCTGGCGCTCGATGCCGCTCTCGCCCGCTGCTCGGCGGGCCTCGCGATCGACGACGCGCTGGTCGCCGTCCGGCTTGCCGATGGCGACCGCGGCGCGGCGGCGATCCTGCCGTGCATGGCCGCCGAGGTGCTGGCCGAGGCTGGCCTTGACGCCGCCTCACTCGATCTGGTCGCGGTCACGGTGGGGCCTGGCGGCTTCACCGGCCTGCGCGCGGCGCTCTCGCTCGCGCACGGATTGGCACTCGCCGCCGGCCGCCGGCTCGCCGGCGTCACCACCGGCGAGGCGCTGGCCGCGGCACTGCCCGATCTTGGCGGGCGCGCCCTCTGGGTCGCGATCGACGACCGGCGCGGCGGCGTGTTCCTGGAGCGGGAGGGGACGGCGGCGCGGGTGGCGGCGGCGGCAATCCCCATGCCCGCCGGGCCGCTGGCGATCGCCGGTGACGCAGCGGTGGCGGTCGCCGCGCGGCTCGCAGCACGGGGCCATGACGTGATGCTGACCGATAGCCGCCTGCCGCAGCCGCTCCACGTCGCGAGAGCGGCGGCCGCGCGGCTTGCGGCGGCCCTGCCCTTGCGGCCCGCGCGGCCGCTCTATGTGGCGCCGCCTGCCACGCGCGCGCCGCGGCACCCGGTGCGGCCGCCGCCGGCATGATCGTCGCCGGCCCGGCCGACGCGGCGGCAATGGCTGCGATCCATGCCAGCGCCTTCCCGCCCGCCGAGGCCTGGAGTGCGGCTGCGATCGCGGGCCAGCTCGCGCTACCGGGCACGGTCGGGCTGCTCGACCCGGAGGGCGGGATGGCGATCCTGCGCGTGGCGGCGGACGAGGCCGAGATCCTCACCCTCGCGGTGCATCCCCGGTCGCGCCGGCGCGGCCTCGGCACGCGGCTGGTGAATGCCGCGATGGCGCTCGCCGCCGGGGCGGGGGCGGCGGCGATGCTGCTGGAAGTGGCGGAGGACAATTCCGTGGCGGTGGCACTCTATGCGCGGGCGGGGTTCACCACAGCCGGGCGGCGCCCGCGCTATTATCCGGCCGGCAGCGATGCCCTGCTGCTGCGCGCCGCTCTCAGCCCTTGCGGATCAGCAGGGTCGTGATGCCGTCGGGCGCGGTTGCCGTGTCCAGCACCTGATGGCCCTGTTCGGCGGCGGTGCGCGGCACGTTGCGCCGCGGCTCCTCGCCGCGCAGCCGGACGCGCAGCACGGCCCCGCGCGACAGCCGGTCGAGTGCCAGGCGAGTGCGCACGAACGTCATCGGGCAGACCTCGCGAGTGATGTCGAGCTCGGCATCCGGCTCGACCGTGATGTTGGACTGTGCCATGACTGGCCGTGTCCTCGTATTGATGACCGGGATATTGCGAGATGAGACGAACTGCTCCATGATGTCTTTGCCGGGACAGACGACAGAGGAACAACATGGCCGACCAGACTGCCAATGCCGAGGTGTTGGCCCTCACCGCCCAGATTGTCTCGGCGCATGTTTCAAACAACTCGGTCACGACCGACGCGCTGCCGGGGCTGATCCAGGACGTCTATCGGTACTCTCGCCGGCGTCGGCCGCGAGCCCGCCACACCCAGCAAGCCGCAGCCCGCCGTTCCGGTCAAGAAGTCGGTTTTCGCCGACTACATCATCTGTCTCGAGGACGGCAAGAAGCTGAAGATGCTCAAGCGCCATCTCAAGACCGCCTACAACATGACGCCCGACCAGTATCGTGAGCGGTGGGACCTCGGCGCGGACTATCCGATGGTAGCACCCAGCTACGCGCGCCACCGCTCCTCGCTCGCCAAGAAGATCGGTCTCGGCACGAAGCCGCGCGGCCGCGCGAGATAGCCGGCCGGCATTCGCCGTCGCATCCGCAATGGTTGGGGGCGGGTCGCCGGCGCATTGGACACGGCGGAGCCGGATCGGCTACGCCGTTCGCCGGCCGCCCCTGGAAAGCCGATGGAAACCCGTATCGAGCGCCTGTGCGTCGAGAAAAGACTCAAGATGACCGGCCAGCGCCGTGTCATCGCACGGGTGCTCTCGGACGCCGACGATCATCCCGACGTGGAAGAACTCTACCGCCGCGCGAGCGCGCTCGATCCGCGCATCTCCATCGCCACGGTCTACCGCACGGTGCGTCTGCTGGAGGAGAAGGGGATCCTCGAGCGCCGGGATTTCGGCGGCGGCCGCGCGCGCTACGAGCCGACCGGCCGCACCCACCACCATCATCTGATCGATGTCGATACCGGCCGGGTGATCGAGTTCGAGGACGCCGAGCACGAGCGGGTGATGGAGGCGATCGCCGAGCGGCTCGGCTTCGAGCTCGTCTCGCTTCGGCTCGAGCTGTTCGGCCGCCGCAGCGGCGCCCAGTCGCCGGCGCCCGCCACCGCCGAGCAGCGCGCCCGACCGCGTCCCGGTTCGCACCCCGGTTCGCACCATGAGCCGCGCCGGGCGCCAGGGCCGCACCACGCCCGGGTGGAGCGATGACTGCCGAGAAGCCGACCGGCGCCACCCCCGGCACCGGCTTTGGCGAGCTGCGCGCCGGCCATCTCGGCGTCCGCCTTGCGGTCACGCCGGGCGAGATCGACGCCGTGCAGGCGCTGCGGTTTCGCGTATTCTACGAGGAGATGGGCGCCATCGCCGACTTGGCGGCGCGCGTCGCGCGGCGCGACCGCGACGCGTTCGATCAGGTCGCCGACCACTTGCTGGTGCTCGATCACGCGATCGGCCCGGGTCCTGAGGGCGTGGTCGGTACCTACCGGCTGATCCAGCCGCACGCGGCGGCCAAGCTTGGACGCTTCTACTCAGCCGAAGAATACGATATCACCCCGGTCAGGAATTTCCCCGGCCAGATGTTGGAACTGGGGCGCTCCTGTGTCGATGCGGGCTACCGCAACCGCTCGGTGATGCAGCTTCTGTGGCGCGGCATCGCCGCCTACGTGTTCCAGCACCAGATCGATCTGATGTTCGGCTGCGCCAGCCTGCCCGGCACCGACCCGGAGGTGCTCGGCGAGGAACTCACCTATCTGTTCCACTATCACTTGGCGCCACCGGCGCTGCGGCTGCGTGCTTTGCCCCATCGTTACGTCGAGATGCTGCGGCTCGACCCGGATGGGCTCGACCGCCGCCGCGCGATCGGCAGGCTGCCGCCGCTGATCAAGGGCTACCTGCGGCTCGGCGGGTTCGTGGGCGACGGGGCGGTGATCGACCGGCAGTTCAACACCACCGACGTCGCCGTGGTGGTCAAGACCGACCTCGTAACCGACAAATACTATCGCCATTACGAGCGGCAGCTTCGCGACGCGCTGGACTGAGCGGCGGCAGGCCGATGGAAAAGTCAACAAAGGTCGGGGGTCTGCCCCGAACCCCGCCAAGGGCGGTCGCCCTTGGAACCCGATCCTGGGGCTCTGGGGCGCCGATGCTACAACGTTACCTTCTCGGGCTGCGGGGTTGGCGGCCGGGCCTTGCGGCGGCAGTGCTCGGCGCGCTCTCCGCCCTTGCGCTACCGCCCTTTTTCCTGCTCCCAATTCTGCTCGTCACGGTGCCCGGGCTGCTCTGGCTGCTGGACGCGGAAGGCGGGCGGCGGCGGGCGGCGGTGCTCGGCTTCTGGTTCGGCTTCGGCCACCATCTGGTCGGCCTCTACTGGATCACCGAGGCGATCCTGCTGCGGGCGGGGGAGTATTGGTGGCTGGTGCCATTCGCAGTGCCGGGCACGGCGCTGCTGCTCGCCCCCTTCATCGCCTTCGCCTGCGTGGTCGCGACCTTCGCCGAGCCCGGCTGGCGGCGGGTGTCGCTGCTTGCCGGCGGGTGGGTGATCGGCGACCTCCTGCGCGAGTTCGTGCTCAGCGGCTTCCCGTGGAACCCCTGGGGCAGCGTGTGGGCGTTTCCCGGCGTGCTCGGCACCGCGATGATCCAGCCGGCCTCGTGGATCGGCGTGCCTGGCCTCACGCTGGTCACGGTGATGCTGGCGGCGACGCCATATCTCGGCCGGCGCTGGGTGGCACTGGGGGGTGCGGCACTGGCGCTCTGGCTCGGCCTCGGTCTCGACCGGCTGTCGCGGCCGATGCCACCGCCGACCGACGTTGTCGCGGTGCTGGCGCAGGGTGACGTCCCGGAGACTTCGAAGTGGAGCCGCGCGGTCGCCGCCGCGATCTTCCGCCGCTACCTGACGCTGACCGAGCAAGGGGCGGCGCAGGCGCGGGCGCGGTTCCCCGCTGCGCGGCTGGTAGTGGTGTGGCCCGAGACCGCCAGCCCCTATCTGCTGGCGCAAGATCCCGTGGCGCGGGCGGCGATCATGCAGGCGGCGAGGCCGGCCGTCGCGGCGCTGGTCGGCACGGTGCGCTTTCCCGGCGGCGACCTCAGCCAGCGGGCCAGGAACAGCCTGGTGGCGCTGGTGGACGACGGCACGGTGGCGGCCACTTACGACAAGTGGCATCTGGTGCCGTTCGGCGAATACCAGCCCTCCTGGGTGCCATTGCCGGTGCAGTTGGTGCCCGGCAATTTCGCGCCCGGCCCAGGGCCTCGCACGCTGCACATCCCCGGCCTGCCCCCCGTCGGGCCGCTGATCTGCTACGAGGCCATCTTCTCCGGCGAGATCGTCGACCGCGCCGACCGGCCCGACTGGCTGGTCAACATCACCAACGACGCCTGGTTCGGCAATTCCAGCGGCCCGCGCCAGCATCTGGTGGCCGCGCGCTTGCGGGCGGTGGAAGAGGGATTGCCGCTGCTGCGCGCCGCCAACACCGGCATTTCCGCCGGCTTCGACGCTCGCGGCCGCGTGCTCGGGCGTGTGGGGCTGGACCGGGAGGGCACGCTGGAGCTGCGCCTTCCGGGCGCCCTTTCGGTCACACCGTTCGGCCGCTGGGGGCTGGTGATCCCCGGGCTGCTGGCGCTAGCGGCAGTGGGCGGCGGCCTCGACTTGGCGCGCAAGCGGCGCGTCGGGCGACGCATTTCCTGATGGTGTGCAGATTTTGCGACGTTGTGACCAAATACTGGATCGTCATTGACGATTAGCGGTTGCATTGTTAACCTATGGCCGAGATCGAGCGCCAGCTTGGCGACCGCTTGGCAGCAGCCCGATCGGGGAACGATTTTGGGCGGAGTGAGGTGATGGCGCGGAACGAGGGCTACACCGCAAGCGCCGGGGTTAGCGTTTCGGGGGAGCGCGAAGGCCGGGCGAGCCCGATCGACGCCCATGTCGGCGGCCGTATCCGGCTGCGTCGCACCCTGCTCGGGATGTCGCAGGAGCGGCTCGGCGAGGCGCTCGGCCTTACCTTCCAGCAGGTGCAGAAATACGAGCGCGGCATCAATCGCGTCGGCGCCTCGCGGCTGTTCGACCTCTCCCGAGTACTCGATGTGCCGATCAGCTTCTTTTTCGAAGACATCCCGGCACCGATGGCCCAGCACCACCGCAACCCTGCCATGATGGCCGGCTTCGCCGAGGCACAGGAGAACTTCGGCCACGACGAGACGATGAGCCGCCGCGAGACGCTGGAGCTGGTGCGCGCCTATTACCGGATCGGCGACCCGGCCGTGCGCAAGCGCGTCTTCGAGCTGATCAAGTCGATGGCACCGAACGCAGAAGGGTGAACGGCGGCAACGGCGGTCAGTGCGCGAAGATGTCCGGGTCAGCGTAGCCGAGCAGGTCGAGCCGCGCCCGGGCCGGCAGGAAGTCGAAGCACGCCTCGGCCAGATCGAGCCGCCCCTCGCGGATCAGCAGCGCTTCCAGCTTCTGCCACAGCGCGTGCAGGTGGAGCACGTCGGACGCGGCATAGGCCATCTGCTCGGGGCTGAGCTCCGCCGCCCCCCAGTCGGTCGTTTGCTGCTGCTTGCTCAGATCGACGCCGAGCAGGTCGCGGCAGAGCTCCTTCAGCCCATGGCGGTCGGTGTAAGTGCGCACGAGGCGCGAAGCGATCTTGGTGCAGCGCACGGGTGCGACCGCGATCCCGAGTGCGTGTTGCAGGATGCCCACGTCAAAGCGGGCGAAGTGCATCAGCTTGACCGTGCCGGGATCGGCGAGCAGGCGCTTGAGGGCCGGGCAGTCCGCACCGCGGCCGCCGAGTGCGGCGGGGATGATCTGCACCAAATGTGCGTGCCCGTCCCCGGCCGAGAGCTGCACCAGGCACAGCCGGTCGCGGCGCGCCTCGAGGCCCATCGTCTCGGTATCGACCGCCACCACCGGGCCGAGATCGACCGCTTCCGGCAGATCGTGCCGGTGCAGGTGGACGGTCGCGTTGGGCAGGAACTGGGTGATGGTCACGGGTCTGCCCATCGTCGTGCTGGTGCCCAGGAGAAGACTCGAACTTCCACAGCCTTGCGGCCACAGGTACCTGAAACCTGCGCGTCTACCAATTCCGCCACCTGGGCACGGCCGGGGGCAGGGCGGGCGCTTTAGCGTCTGCCGCCCGCGGCGTCAATGCGTGACAATGCGGCGGGCGTTAGCCGTTGGCCGCACCCGCCTCCTTGCCGTTGCCGCGCTCGTGCGCGGGCCCCGCGTCGGAGAGGTTCATGGCACTGCCGATCAGCGCGATGTGCGAGAACGCCTGCGGAAAATTTCCGACCAGACGCTTGGCCTGCGGATCATATTCCTCCGACAGCAATCCGACATCGTTGCGCAGTGCGAGCAGCCGCTCGAAGAGCGCGCGCGCCTCCTCCCGCCGCCCCTGCATGTGCAGGCAGTCGGCGAGCCAGAAGCTGCACGCGAGGAACGCGCCCTCGCCCGGCGGCAGGCCGTCGGCGCCGGCCTCGGTGCGATATCGCCGCACGAACCCGTCCTCGACCAGCTCGCGCGCGATCGCATCGATCGTGCCGCACACACGCGGATCGTCGTGCGGCAGGAAGCCGACCATCGGGATCATCAGCAGCGAGGCGTCCAGCTCCTCGCCCCCGAATTGCTGCACGAAGCTGCCCTTGCCGGCGTTGAACCCCTCGCGACAGACCGTCTCGTGGATCTGGTCGCGGATCGCGCGCCAGCGATCGACCGGGCCGTGCAGGCCGAACCCCTCGATGTCCTTGACCGCGCGATCGAATGCGACCCAGGCCATCACCTTGGAAAAGGTGAACTGCCGGCGTCCGCCGCGCACTTCCCAGATACCTTCGTCGGGCTCGCCCCAGATCGCCTCCAGATGCTCGATCAGCTTGCGCTGCAAATCCCAGCTCGCCGGCGCCGATGCGAGCCCTCCCGCCCGCGCCTGGTGCAGCGCATCGACCACCTCGCCATACACGTCGAGCTGCAACTGCCCGGCGGCAGCGTTGCCGATCCGCACCGGCTTGGCGCCCTGGTAGCCGGCCAGCCATGGCAGCTCCCACTCGTCGAGCCGTCGCTCGCCGGCAAGGCCGTACATGATCTGGATTTGCGCCGGCGCGCCGGCGACCGCGCGGTGCAGCCAGTCGCGCCAGTCTTTCGCCTCGTCGTAGTAGCCGGCCTGCATCAGCGCCAGCAGTGTGAGCGTAGTGTCGCGCAGCCAGCAGAAGCGGTAGTCCCAGTTGCGCGATCCGCCGAGGCGTTCAGGCAGCGAGGTGGTCGGCGCCGCGACGATGCCGCCGGTGGTC
Source organism: uncultured Alphaproteobacteria bacterium (assembly GCA_963777265.1). Classification (GTDB taxonomy): domain Bacteria; phylum Pseudomonadota; class Alphaproteobacteria; order Acetobacterales; family Acetobacteraceae; genus DATAYA01. The sequence continues at coordinate 60,907 of CAVZPY010000007.1, forward strand.
TCAAAGGTCAGCGCCTTCAGTGTGAGCAGTGAGCGCAGCACCGGTTCGCGCCACTCGCCGTCATACCGGCAGCGCGCCGACCAGCCCTCCCAGAAGGCTTCGGTCGTGGTCAGCGCCGCGTCGGGGTCGAGCGGCGGCGGCGGCGGCCGGTGTGAGACCTCGTGCTGCAGCACGAACGGGATCGTCTCGCCGGCGCCGATGGTGAACTCGGACTGCGTCGTCATGTCGCGGCCGTGCAGCTTCACCGGGGTCCGCAGTGCCACGAGATCGGGCCCGGCGATGGCCGAGATGCCGTGCGTGCCGTCGGGCAGCCGCGTGACCCAGGGGATCGCGCTGCCGTAGTCAAAGCGCAGGGCCATGTGCATATGCATCGGCACCTGGCCCGCGAGGCCCCGAACCAGGCGCACGATCGCCGTGCCGCCGGTGGGTCGGCCGTCGGCGCCGACGGGCATGAAGTCAATCAGGGCCACGCGGCCGCGCGCGGTCTCGAAAGTGGTCTCCAGCACCAGCGTGTTGCCGCGATAGCGACGGCTGCTCTTGACATGGTCGGCAGCCGGCGCGATGCGCCAGGTGCCGTTTGCGGCATCGCCGAGCAAGGCGGCGAAGCAGGCGGCGTCGTTGAAGCGCGGCAGGCAGAGCCAGTCGATCGCGCCGTTGCGGCCCACCAGGGCGACGGTCGCGCAGTCGCCGATCAGGGCGTAGTCTTCGATCGGCAGGGGCTGACGCGGCGGCGGTGTTGCTGGCATCGATCCCTCGGCGGCCGCGGCGGAGCATAGCCTGCGGCACGGCGCCCGGCGAGGTCGCCACGACTGCAACTCCGGCAGCGGCTGCGGGTTCGCGAGAGCGCGAAATCGTGGGCGTGACTTGACTTCGGGGGTGGCATTCCAGATATGCGGGACGGGACCGGCCTACGGCCTGCCCGCGCATCTGCGTGCGCGAACCACTGACCCAAGATCGAGAACATTGTTGAACGACATCGCGGCCGCCTTGGCGGAGACCGATCGCGCGGATGACCCCGCGCCTTTCCCGACCACCAGCGCGGTTCCGCCCGCCGCTGACGAAGCAGGCTTTGCCGAACTCGGCCTCTCCCAACCCGTGCTCCGCGCGGTGGCCGAGAAGGGGTATCTGACCCCCACCCCGATCCAGCGAGAGGCGATCCCGGTCGTGCTGATGGGCCGCGACGTGCTCGGCACCGCGCAGACCGGCACCGGCAAGACCGCCGGCTTCACCCTGCCGATGCTCGACGTGCTGACCGGAGCGCGCTCGCGGGCACGGATGCCGCGGGCGCTGATCCTGGAGCCGACGCGCGAGCTGGCCTTGCAGGTCTCGGAAAACTTCGTCGCCTACGGCAAGTATTTGCGCCTGCAGCACGCGCTGCTGATCGGCGGCGAGAGCATGGCCGAGCAGCGCGAGGCGCTCGCGCGCGGTGCCGACGTGCTGATCGCGACCCCGGGCCGGCTGCTCGACCTGATCGAGCGCGGCACGCTGCTGCTGACCGACGTGAAGATCCTGGTGATCGACGAGGCCGACCGGATGCTCGACATGGGGTTCATCCCCGACGTCGAACGCATCGTTGCCCTGCTGCCGCGCATCCGGCAGACGCTGTTTTTCTCCGCCACCATTGGCCCCGAGATCGCCCGCCTGGCGGACGCGTTCCTGCAAAACCCGAAGCGAATCTCGGTCTCTCCCCCGGCGTCCGTCGCGACCACGATCACTCAGGGCCTGGCCCTCGTCGCCGAGCACGACAAACGCGAGGCGCTGCGCCGGCTGGTGCGCACCGAGGAGGTGCAGAACGCGCTGATCTTCTGCAATCGCAAGCGCGACGTCGATGTGCTGCACAAATCGCTGGTGCGGCATCGCTTCAGTGCCGGCGCGCTGCACGGCGACATGACCCAGCCGGTCCGGTTCGCAACACTGGAGCGCTTCAAGGCGGGCGACATCCGGCTGCTGGTGTGCAGCGACGTCGCCGCCCGCGGGCTCGACATCGGCGGCCTGAGCCACGTGTTCAATTTCGACGTGCCGCACCACGCCGAGGACTACGTCCACCGCGTCGGCCGTACCGGCCGCGCCGAGCGCGAGGGCCGCGCCTTCACGCTGGCGACCCCCGAGGACCGACTGGCGGTGGAGGCGATCGAGAAGCTGATCGGCCTGCCGATCCCGCGCATCACGATCGAGGGGCTGGACCCAGTGCTCTGGGCCGAGGGCGACGGCCGCCGCCGCGGCCGTGCCCCCGCACGCCGCGGCGGGAGCAGCGCCGATCGCGCACCGCGGACCGAGCGCGCACCGCGAGCGGCGAAGACCGAGATGCCGCCCCGCGCCGAGCGTCCCGCACCGGCCGAGCGCCCGGCGCCGGCCGAGCGCGCGCCGCGCCGCGAGCGAAGCCAACCCCGCCGTGAGGCGGCGATCGAAGCGGCGTCGGCCGACCAGGTGCGCGGCTTCGGCCAGCAGGCGCCCGCCTTCATGCAACTGGCGCCGCGGCGCAAGCCGGTGCGCGCCGCCCCCCGTGCGGGGGAGATGGAGCCGTGAACGACGCCGCGCCGGAGGCCTCGCAAAAGGGCAAACTCGGGCCGTTCCAGTGGGATGACGCGCTGCGGCTCGACGACCAGCTCACCGGGGATGAGCGCGCGATCCGCGACGCCGCCCACGAGTACAGCCAGGAGAAGCTGTTCCCGCGCATCCTGCAAGCCAACCGCCACGAGCAGTTCGACCGCGCCATTATGGACGAGTACGGCGCGATGGGATTCCTTGGCGCGACGCTTGAAGGCTATGGCTGCGCCGGCATCTCCTACGTCGCCTATGGGCTGATCGCGCGCGAGGTGGAGCGCGTGGACAGCGCGTATCGCAGCGCCTTCTCGGTGCAGTCCTCGCTGGTGATGTATCCGATCTGGGCGTTCGGGTCGAAGGCGCAGAAGGCGAAATATCTGCCGAAGCTGCGCAGCGCCGAGTGGATTGGCTGCTTCGGCCTGACCGAGCCCGATGGCGGCTCCGACCCCGGCGCGATGCGCACGCGGGCGAAGCGCGTCGATGGCGGCTTTGTGCTGAACGGATCGAAGACGTGGATCACCAATTCGCCGATCGCCGATTTGTTCGTGATCTGGGCGAAGGACGATGCGGGCGACATTCGCGGCTTCATCCTCGAACGCGGCATGGCCGGCCTGACCACGCCCAAGATCGAAGGCAAATTCTCGCTCCGTGCCAGCACCACCGGCATGATCATGATGCAGGACGTGGAGGTGCCGGAGGAGAACGTGCTGCCCGGCGTGCGCGGCCTCCGCGGCCCGTTCTCCTGCCTCAACAACGCCCGCTACGGCATTGCCTGGGGCGCGCTCGGGGCGGCCGAGTTCTGCTGGCACGCGGCGCGCACCTACACGCTGGATCGCCGCGTGTTCGGGCGCCCGCTGGCCGCGACGCAGTTGATCCAGAAGAAGCTCGCCGACATGCAAACCGAGATCACGCTCGGCCTGCAATCGGTGCTGCGGCTCGGGCGGCTGATGGACGAGGGGCGGGCAGCGCCGGAGATGATCTCGCTCTGCAAGCGCAATTCCTGCGGCAAGTCGCTGGAGATCGCGCGGATGGCGCGCGACATGCACGGCGGCAACGGGATCGTCGATGAGTACCACGTGATCCGCCACGTGATGAACCTCGAGACGGTAAACACCTACGAGGGCACGCACGACGTCCATGCGCTGATCCTCGGGCGCGCGCAGACCGGCCTCAACGCCTTCGGCGGCTGAGACCCTCGCGGGGCTCCGCCCCGCACCCCGCCAAAGGCTCGCCTTTGGAAACCATCACTTGAGCGGTCGCGCCTGAACCCGGGCGCGGACGCCAGCGTTGGCACGGCGGACTCTTCGGAGGCGCCTGGGCGTTGACGACGTTGATCGCGTGCCCGGACTGCGGGACCATCGAGCATATGCCGCCAGCCCCGGCGCGGGGGCGCCTGGAATGCTGGCGCTGCGGACACGTGCTCGAGAGCACATCGGGACGCAGCCTCGATGCCGCACTGGCGTGCGCCATCGCGACCCTGCTGCTGTTGTTGCCCGCGAATTTGATGCCCTTGATGACCGTGCATGTCGCCGGGATCACGGATTCGACGCACCTCGGCTCGGGGCTGCTCACGGCATGGCGACAGCACTGGCCACTGCTGGCGATCATGCTGGGCTTGCAAGGCGTGGTGCTGCCGTTCGTCCGTTTCGGCCTGCTGGTCGTGACACTCGGCGCAATCAGGTTCGGGGTTGGCAGCGGCTGGGTCGGCCCTGCCTTCCGCTACTGCGAGAAGCTCGACATATGGGCGATGGCGGACGTGTTCTTGATCGGCGCCGGCATTGGCTACGGCCGCGTGGTATCCCAGATCGGGGTGCAGATCGATGCCGGCGGCTGGTGTTTTGTCTGCGCCGCGCTGATGACGATGGTAACGCGCGCGAGCCTGGAACGGCGGGCGGTCTGGCGCCGCCTGAAAGCGCCACCCGCGCACGCGGGGGCCGATGCGATCGCCTGCACGAGCTGCGACCTAGTGCTGCCGCCCGAGGCGGAGGGCCATCGTTGTCCGCGCTGCGCCGCTCCGGTCTACCGCCGTCGTCCGTTCGCCATTGTGCAGTGCACGGCGTTGGTTTTGGCGGCCTGGGCACTGATGCCGATCGCCTACGGCGTTCCGATGAGCGCGCTCTGGAAGGCGGGAACGCCGAACCCGCACACCATCATCGACGGCGTCCAGCTCCTGTTCCAGCACGGCTTTTGGACATTCGGCGTCATCATCTTCGCGGTGTCGATCGTGTTTCCGTTCACGAAACTCATCAGCTTGACGTGGTTCATAAGGTCGGTCCACCGCCGCTCGACCTCGCGGTTGCGCAAGAAAGCCTGGCTCTATCGCTTCATCGACGAAGGCGGCCGCTGGTCCAATCTCGACCCGTTCACGGTCATAATTTTCGCGCCTATGGTCCAGTTCGCGCAGGTTGCGCATATCGACGTCATGGGTGGTTCACCGGCTTTCCTCGCCACCGTCGCGCTCTCGACCGTCGCGGCGAGGGCCTTCGACCCGCGCCTGATTTGGGACGCGGCGGAGACCCGCACGCAGCGGGTGCGGCCGCCCGACGCTGATTTCGCTCACCGGCAGCAACTGATCACACGTGAAAGCTCTCTCCGCACCCGCACCGTCCCTTCTCATTCGGGTTGATGAAGGTGAAGCCCGATTCCAGCGCCTTCGTTTCGTAGTCCATCACGGTGCCGATCAGGAACAGCGACGCCTTGCGATCGACCAGCACGGTCACGCCGCGGTCGGTCACGACCTCATCGCCCGGTCCCGCAGCTGCGACCCAACTCATATCGTAGGACATGCCGGAGCAGCCCTTGGTCTTGATGCCGATGCGCAGCAGCATCCCTTCCTGCCCGGCGGCGTACAGCTTGCGCAGCCGCTCGGCAGCGATTTCGGTCAGCGCCATCAGCGGCGGCAGGGCGCGGCGAATACGGGGTTCGGCGGTCGTGGTGCTCATCGCGGCTCTCAATACATGTTGAGCGAAAGGCGGGCCTCGTCGGACATGCGGCTCGGGTCCCAGGGCGGATCCCAGACCACCTCGACCTCGGCGTCGGTCACGCCGGGCACCGCCATCACCGCCTCGCGCACCTGGACGGGCAGCTCCTGCGCGCTCGGGCAGCCCGGGGCGGTCAGGGTCATCTCCACCTTCACCCGGCCATCGTCGGCGAGGTCGAGCGCGTAGATAAGGCCGAGTTCGTAGATGTTCACCGGGATCTCGGGATCATAGACGGTGCCGATCGCGGCGATCAGCGCGTCTTCGGTGGGCTTCGGTTCCGTGGCGCCCTCGGGCGTCCAGGCGCCGTGGGTCGGTGCCGCGCTCAATTCATTCACTGCTGGCCTCCTTCGCCCCGTCCAGCGCCGCAATCAGCGCGTGCCAGGGCAGCGTCGCGCATTTGATGCGCGAAGGAAACTCATGCACGCCGGCAAGAGGCGCCAGCCGCTCCAGCGCCGGATCATCGCCGGCGGTCTCGCCGGTGCGGGCCATGTCGCGAACCTGCGAAAAGAGGGCGCGCGCCTGCTCGGGCGTGCGGCCACGCGCGACTTCGGCCATGAGGTCCGCAGAGGCGACGCTGATCGCGCAGCCCCGCGCCTCGAAGCCGAGATCGGCGATCGTCCCGTCTGGGCCGCGCCTGACGAACACCTCCACCCGGTCGCCGCACATCGGGTTGTCGCCCTTCGCCGATGCATCGAAGGCCGCCAGCCGTGTGGCATGGCGCGGGCGGCGGCCGTGGTCGAGGATCACCTCCTGGTACAGATCGCGCAGATCGTCGAACATCAGGCGAAGAACTCCCGCACCCGCTCCAACCCGACGGCAAGGGCGTCGATCTCCTCGTGCGTGGTGTAGAGGCCGAAACTCGCGCGCGCGGTGCTGTCCACGCCGAAGCGGCGCATCAGCGGCTCGGCGCAGTGATTGCCGGCGCGCACGGCTATGCCCTGGCGATCCAGCAGTGTGGCCACGTCATGCGCGTGCGCGCCCTCCATCGCGAAGGAGAACACGCCCCCGCGGTCCTGCGCCGAACCGAGGATGCGCAGGAAGCCGAGCTTGCCGAGCCGCGCCAGAGCGTGCTCGGTCAGCGCCGCCTCGTGCGCCTCGATCGCGTCATGGCCGACCGCGTTCACGTAGTCGATGGCGGCGCGCAGGCCGATCGCCTCCAGGATCGCGGGCGTGCCGGCCTCGAATTTGTGCGGCACCTCCGCCCAGGTGGTGCGCTCCCAGCTCACGGAGCCGATCATCTCGCCCCCCGCGAGGAAAGGCGGCATCTCCTCGAGCAGCTCGCGCCGCGCCCACAGCACGCCGATGCCGGTCGGGCCATAGAGCTTGTGGCCGGTAAAGCAGTAAAAGTCCGCATCCAGCGCCTGCACATCGACGCGCCGATGCACCACCGCCTGGCTGCCGTCGAACAGCACGCGGGCGCCGTGCGCGTGCGCGATCGCCGCGATCCGCGCGCCGGGCGTGCAGGTGCCGAGCACGTTGCTCATGTGCGTGATCGCAACCAGCCCCACGCGGCCGTCCGCCAGCAGCCGCTCGAACGCCGCCATGTCAAGCTCGCCCTGGTCGGTGACTGGGGCGATGCGTAACTCGACGCCGCGTTCGTCGCGCAGGACCTGCCACGGCACGATGTTGGAGTGGTGCTCCATCTCCGAGATCAGCACCGCCTGTCCGGGCTTGAGCAGATGGCGGCCGTAGCTGTAGGCAACCAAGTTGATCGCCTCCGTGCTGTTGCGCACGAACACGATCTCGGCGTCTTCGCGCGCGCCGATCAGGCGGGCGGCGGCGGTGCGGGCGGCCTCGTAGGCGTCGGTGGTGCGCTCGCTCATCCAGTGCAGGCCGCGATGGACGTTGGCGTACTGCCGCTCCATCGCCTCGCTCATTGCCGCGATGACCGCGCGCGGCTTCTGCGCCGAGGCGGCGCTGTCGAGGAACACGAGCGGCTTGCCTCGTACCGTCTGGCACAGGATCGGGAAATCCTGACGGATGCGCTGCACGTCGAAAGTCGCAGGCGATATCGCGTTCATGCCGCATCCTTCATCGGCCAGTTCTGAACCGCCGCTTCCAGCATCGCGCGCGCGTCCTCGTCCGCGGCGGTCTGCAGCACCTCGTCGAGGAAGGCACGCACCAGGATTGCGCGCGCGTCGTCCGGCGCGATCCCGCGGCTGCGGAGATAGAAAAGCTGCTCGGCGTCGAGTTCGCCCACCGTCGCACCGTGGCTGCACTTCACGTCGTCGGCGAAAATCTCCAGCTCGGGCTTGCTGTCGCTCTCCGCCTCCGGCGAGAGCAGCAGCGTTTGGTTCATCTGGTAGCCATCGGTCTTCTGCGCCGCCCGCGCCACCTCGATGCGGCCCTGGAACACGCCGCGCGCGTGGCCCGCGAGCACGCTGCGCACCAACTGGCGCGAACCGCAGGAGGGCGCGTCGTGGGCGATCACGCTGGTCAGGTCGGTGTGCTGGTGATCGCGCGCAAGCTGGGCGGCGGTCAGGCGCAGATCGCTGTGCGCGCCCCGCAGCCTCGCGTGCAGCTCGGTGCGCGCGAGCCGCGCGCCCACGCCGAGCCAGGTCGCCTCGTAGCGCGCATCCTCGGCGAGTTCGAGGTGAAGAGTGGCGAGGTGAAAGGCGCGCGCATCCTCGTCCTGCAAGCGGATGTGCGTCAGGCAGGCACCGGGGCCGAGCAGCAGCTCGGTCACCGGGTTGTGCAGATAGACGCCCTCGCCCGCCGCGATCTCGACCAGCGTCAGCCGCGCCCCGCCGCCGAGACGGATCGAATGGCGCGGATGGAACGCGACCGGCCGGCCATGCAGGTCGGCGGCAAGGCTCGCGAGCAGGATCGTGCCGCCATCGGCGCCGTCCGGCACGCTCAGCATCGCGCCGTCCTGGGCCATCATGGTGTTGAGTGCCACCAAGGGCTGCGTCTCGGGCCGCGCGAGACGGCCGAAATCGGGGGTCGTCGCGAAGCGCGAGAAGGCTGCCACGGCAGGCAGCACCGAAAGCTCCTCGCACCAGCGGCCGTCGAGAAACACCAGGCGGGGCGCGCCGAGCACCGGCAGCCGCGCGAGCAGGTCCGGCGGCGGTTCGACGCTGGTCAACGGTTCCTGAAACGCGGCCTCGGTGAGCGGGCGCAGGCTGGTGTATTTCCAGGCCTCGTCGCGCGGCCCCGGAAGGCCGGCGGCGCGAAAGGCGCGAGCCGCCGCGGCGCGGGCGTGGCGCTCGCCGGGCAGGCGGTCGCGCAGGCCCTCGAAGCGCGCCAGGAACGCCTGCGAGGCGGTAGCAACGGCGGTGGCGGCGACGGCGGCGATCACGCGGCCTCCGCGATCACCTGCGTGTAGCCGTGCGCCTCCAGCGCGCGCGCGAGCTCCGGGCCGCCGGAGCGCGCGATGCGGCCATCGGCCAGCACATGCACGCGGTCGGGCACGATATGATCCAGCAGCCGTTGATGATGGGTGATGATCAGCGCCGAGAAGCCCGGCCCACGCAGCGAACTGACGCCGGCGGCGACGATCTTCAATGCGTCGATGTCGAGCCCGCTATCGGTCTCGTCCAGGATCGCGAACCGCGGCCGCAGCAGCGTCATCTGCAGCACCTCGTTGCGCTTGCGTTCGCCGCCCGAGAAACCGACGTTGACGTTGCGCTTCAGCATCTCGTCCGGCATCGACAGCGCCTTGGTGGCCTGACGCGCGAGCTTGAGGAACTGCACCGCGTCCAGCTCCTCCTCGCCGCGCGCGCGCCGCTGCGCGTTGAGCGCGATGCGCATGAAATTGGCGTTGCCGACGCCCGGCAGCTCGATCGGCGCCTGGAAGGCGAGGAACAACCCCGCCGCCGCCCGCTCCTCCGGCGCCATCGCGAGCAGGTCGCTTCCGTCGAAGGTGACTTCGCCATTGCTGACGGTATAACCCGCGTGCCCGGCCAACACGTAGGCGAGCGTCGATTTGCCGGAGCCGTTCGGTCCCATCACGGCATGGATTTCGCCCACCGGCACCGATAGCGTGACGTCGTGCAGGATCGGCTTCCCGTCCACCGCGGCGGCGAGGTCGCGAATCTCAAGCATCAGCCCACCGACCCTTCGAGGCTGATGGCGAGCAGCTTCTGCGCTTCCACGGCGAACTCCATCGGCAGTTCCTTCAGCACTTCGCGGCAGAAGCCGTTCACGATCATCCCCACCGCGTCCTCTTCCGACAGGCCGCGGCTGCGGCAATAGAAGAGCTGGTCCTCGGCGATGCGCGAGGTGGTCGCCTCGTGCTCGACCCGCGCGGTCGGATTGCGGCTCTCAATATAGGGAACCGTGTGCGCGCCGCAGCGCTCGCCGATCAGCAGACTGTCGCATCGCGTGTGATTCCGCGCGCCGGCCGCCTTCGGCAGGATGCGCACCAGGCCGCGATAGGTGTTGTTGGACTGGCCGGCGCTGATCCCCTTGCTCACGATCGTGCTGCTGCTGCCGCGTCCGATATGAATCATCTTGGTGCCAGTGTCGGCTTGTTGGTGGTTGGCCGTCACCGCGACCGAATAGAACTCGCCGACGCTGTCCTCGCCCTGCAGGATACAGGACGGGTACTTCCAGGTGATCGCCGAGCCGGTCTCCACCTGCGTCCAGCTTATCTTGCTGCGGGCCCCGCGGCAGGCGCCGCGCTTGGTGACGAAGTTGTAGATACCGCCCCGCCCCTGCGCGTCGCCCGGATACCAGTTCTGCACCGTGCTGTACTTGATTCGGGCGTCATCGAGCGCAATCAGCTCGACCACCGCGGCGTGAAGCTGGTTCTCGTCACGCTGCGGCGCTGTGCAGCCTTCGAGGTAGCTGACCGACGCGCCCTCCTCGGCGATGATCAGCGTGCGCTCGAACTGGCCGGTGTTGCGGGCATTGATGCGGAAATAGGTGGAAAGCTCCATCGGGCAGCGCACACCCTTGGGGACGAACACGAAGCTGCCGTCGGTGAACACCGCCGAATTGAGCGCCGAGAAGTAGTTGTCGGCGGCCGGCACGACGCTGCCGAGGTAACGGCGCACGATGTCGGAATGCTCGCGCACCGCATCGCTGATCGGGCAGAAGGTGACGCCGGCCTTCGCCAGCGTCTCGCGGAAGGTGGTCGCGACCGAGACGCTGTCGAACACTGCGTCGACGGCAACATTCGCACTCTGCGCGAGGGCCGCCTCCACACCCGCCCCCTCGACACCCGCAAGGATGGCCCGCTCCTTGAGCGGGATGCCGAGCTTCTCGTAGGTGCGCAGTAACTCCGGATCGACCTCCTCAAGGCTGGCCGGGCCGGCGGCGCGCTTGGGGGCCGCGTAATAGTGAATGTCCTGATAGTCGATCGGTGGATAGTGCAGCTTGGCCCAGTGCGGCTCCTGCATCGCGCGCCACGCCTGGAACGCCTTCAACCGCCACGCCAGCAGCCATTCCGGCTCCTGCTTGCGGGCCGAGATCATGCGGATCGTCGCCTCGCTCAGGCCCTTCGGTGCGATCTCCATCTCGATCGCGGTCTCGAAGCCCCACTTGTAGCCGCCTTCGGTCAGGTTGCGGACGGCGCCCAGGGTCTCTGCTACGGCTGGCATGTGCTCACTCGATCGCGGAAGAAGGGTTGAGAGGGATCGCCACGGCACGCGGCCAAGCTGGCCGGGCGGTACGCTGCATGTCGGCGAGCGTGATCCCGCCGAGCGCCTCGCGGATCGCGGCATTCACCGGGTCCCATCGCCCCCGCATCGGGCACATCGTACTCACGTCGCAGCCCATACCCGCGCCTTCGACGCAGGCGGTGAGCGCGATCGGGCCATCGATCGCCTCGATCACGTCCGCGACCGGCAGCGCGCCCAGGGGCCGCGTCAGCCGGTAGCCGCCATGCGCACCGCGCTGCGACGTCACCAGCCCGGCGGCCACCAGCGTCTTCAGCACCTTGGCAACGGTCGGCTCCGGGATGCCGGTGGAGGCGGCGATTCCCGGCGAGGTCTGGGTCGGCGCCCCGGAGGACAGCCGCGCCAGCACCACCACCGCATAATCGGTCAGCTTGGACAGCCTGAGCATGGCACCCGACGCATTGCGGACCAACTCGGTCCTGATTGCTGTTAGATGCGATCCAGGGATCATAGCGTCAAGAGGGCGCGGCCAGATGCCTCCATCGTCGTGCCTGATCTGCTGGACCGCGGGGAGCGGTCCGGGCTGCGGCAGGTGATCGCCGGCCTGGTCGCGGCGATGGCGGCGCGTCCGTCCGTCGCCGGCGGGTGATAGATCGGATCATTGCCGGTCTCGTAGCAGCGGCCGTATGTCACGACCGCTGCGAGTTCGTCATGATGGGGACGAACCGCCGCGACGAGTCGATATTTTTGCGGTTGGTGTCAGTCGGTTGGAGTGGATCGCCTGATACGCGAGGCGCCGACCTCGTGCCCGTGCCTCTAGCCGGAAGGGGCCGACATCATTTTCAGCATCTCTGGCCCACCCGTGCGCAGGAAACGCCAGACCAGCAGTGCCGAGAGGGCCAGGAACAGGATGTTGAGCACCGTCGTGTAGTTCCACTGCACCGCTGCCTCAAGGACCTGGACGCCGCGATGCCGTGGGATCAACCCAAGCGCTCCGAACAGCAATTCCACAACATAGCCAGCGGCCGCCATCGCCGCGTAGAACAGCACGCACAGCAGAGCTGCGATGCGGCCGCCGTAGTATTTCCGATAGATGTCGATGATCGGAAGCACGATCAGATCGGCAAACAGGAAAGCGACCACCCCGCCGAAGCTGATGCCGCCGTTCCACAGCACTGCCGCGAGCGGGACGTTGCCCACCGAGCAGACGAAAGAAAGCACCGCGACGATCGGCCCGATCAGCGGCCCGACGATCTTCGCCCAGGTCGGGTCGTTGGACAGGAACAGGCCGGTCCAGAAATCATGCGGCACCCAAGCAGCGAGCGCGCCCGAGATCAGCAGGCCGAGCACGATATCGGACCATACGCTGGCCCAATCCATCACGTAGAAATGGCTGATCGCGGTGAAGCCCTTCGCCGACAATGCGCGCGAGAGGACCGAGCTGCCCGAGAGCGACATGTCCATCGCCGCGTGTCCCTCCATGCGACCCGCGATACCGCGCTCGGCCTGCGTCCGTGCATCCTCGATCCGCTCTGGCGTCATGACCCGACGGAGCAGCAACACGAGCAGCACGATCATGATCGGGCCGCCGACGAACTCGGCCAGCGTGAACTGCCAGCCGATCAGCACCCACAGGATGATGCCAAGTTCCAATACCAGATTGGTCGAGGCGAACTGGAACGCCATGGCAGCGATGAAATTGCCACCCTTGCGGAAGATCGACCGCGCCAGCGCGACGGCGGCATAGGAGCACGAGGAGGACGCGGCGCCGAGCCCGTTGGCGATCGCGATCGTCCGCCAGCGGCTGTCAGGCAGCAGGCGGCTCATCTCGCCCTTGGTCACGGCCGCCTGCACGACACCGGACAGTGCAAAGCCCAGGACCAGTGCCCACAGGATCTCCCACCCCATGGCGAAGGCCATGGCGAGCGCGGCGCCGACTGCGCCGAGGACGCCCACCACCGGCGTTCATGACGTCAGCCTTCTCCGGGCGTGCGTTTCGCAGAACTGCGCGGCTCGTTGCGGGGCAATGGTGCCTCCGTCTCCGCCGAGAGATCGTCCATGATCGGGCAGTCGGGGCGCTCGTCGCCGCGGCAATGATCGGCGAGGTGTTCGAGCGTCGTCACCATTGCCTGCAAATCGGCGATCTTGGCCTTCAGCGTTGCGACATGGTCGAGCGCCACGCGCTTCACGTCGGCACTGGCGCGCGCGCGATCCCGCCAAAGATCGAGCAGACGGATGATCGCCTCGATCGAGAAGCCCAGATCGCGCGCGCGCCGCACGAAACGCAGCGTGTGGATGTCGCTCGGCACATAGTGCCGATAGCCGCTCTCGCTGCGCGTGGGCGCGGGGATCAGCCCGATGCTCTCGTAGTAGCGGATCATCTTCGCCGAGACCCCGGAGTAGCGAGATGCCTCGCCGATGTTCATGACGGACGGATCCCGCATCGCCTCTCGCTCCGTTCAGGCAGCCTGCTGGTAGGGGTGGTGCGTCGCAGCCTCGGGTCCGGCACTTGTCCGCGCCGCGGCCGTCGGCGGCGCGATGCCGGCCGGCCGCCAGCCGCGCAGCAGCAGCGCGTTCGTCACCACGCTGACGCTGGAGAACGCCATCGCCGCACCCGCGATCATCGGGCTCAAATAGCCGAGTGCCGCGAGCGGAATGCCGATCACGTTGTAGGCAAACGCCCAGAACAGCCCTTGCCGGATTTTCGCGTAGGTGCGGCGCGAGACGTCGATCGCGCCCGCGACCAGCGCCGGGTCGCCGCGCATCAAGGTGATCCCCGCGGCGTGCATCGCGACGTCGGTGCCGGTCGCCATCGCGATCCCGACATCCGCCGCCGCCAGCGCCGGCGCGTCGTTCACCCCGTCGCCGACCATGGCGACCACACGGCCGCCCTGCTTGAGGCGCGCGACCGAAGCTGCCTTGTCCTGCGGCAGCACTTCGGCCACCACTTCGTCGATGCCGAGTGCGCGACCGGCGGCACGCGCGCTGCCGGCGTTGTCTCCGGTCAGCAGGACCGTTCGCAGGCCGGCCGCGCGCAATGTGGCGACCGCGGCCGGCGCGCTCGGCTTCATGGCGTCGCCGAACGCGATCAGCCCGAGCACGCGCGCCGGCTCGGCCGACGCGTCGAGCAGCCAGGAAATCGTGCGACCTTCCCCCGCGAGTGCCGCGGCACGCGCGGCGAGCGCGCCCGGGTCAGCGCCGAGTTCCTCGACCAGCCGTTGGCTGCCGAGGCGCAGCGCCCGCCCGTCCACCCTGCCCGCCATGCCGCGGCCCGGCAGTGCCTGCATCTCGGCGGCGCGCGGGACGGCGATACCCGCCTCCTCGGCGCGGCGCATCACGGCGCGCGCCAGCGGATGCTCGCTACCCGCCTGAACCGCACCCGCTAGCCGCAGCAGGGTGGCAGCGTCGGTGCCCGCTTCCGGCTCCAGTGCCACGATGGCGGGCTTGCCCTCGGTCAAGGTGCCGGTCTTGTCGAAGGCGACCACCCCGACGCGGTGCGCCGTCTCCAGCGCCTCGGCATCCTTGATGAGGATACCGTGGCGCGCAGCCGCACCGGTGCCGACCATCACCGCGGTCGGCGTCGCCAGGCCGAGCGAGCACGGGCAGGCGATCACCAGCACCGCGACCGCGTTCAGGATCGCGGCCTCGACATCGCCGGTGCCCAGCCACCAGCCCAGGAACGTCACCGCCGCGACGGCGAGCACGGCAGGCACGAACACCGCGGCCACCCGATCAACCAGGCGCTGGATCGGCGCCTTGGCCGCCTGCGCGCTCTCCACCAGCCGCACGATGCGGGCGAGCGTGGTCTCGGCGCCGACGGCCGTGGTCTCGACCACCAGCAACCCGTCGCCGTTGACGGCGCCGCCCGCAACGCGGTCGCCCGGTGCCTTCGCGACTGGCAGGCTTTCGCCGGTCAGCAGCGATTCATCGACCGCGCTGGCGCCCTCGCGGATCGTCCCGTCCACCGGGATGCGTTCGCCGGGGCGCACCGCCACGCGGTCGCCGACGCGCACCTGCTCGATCGGAATATCGTGTTCCGAGCCATCGGCGGCGCGGATACGCGCACGCTCGGGGCGGAGCGCCGTCAGCGCGTGGATCGCGGCCCCGGTCTGGCGCTTGGCCCGCCCCTCCAGCCACTTGCCCAGCAGCACCAGGGTGATGACGACGGCCGATGCCTCGAAATAGAGATGCGGCGTTCCCGGCCGCGCGCCGAGCCAAATCGTCGCCAGCACGTAGAGGCTCAGCCCGTAGGCCGCCGAGGTGCCGAGCGCCACCAGCAGGTCCATGTTGCCGGTGCCGGCCCGCACCGCGTTCCACCCGGCGCGGTAGAACCGCCCGCCGAGCCAGAACTGCACCGGGGTCGCGAGCGCGAGCGCCACCCAGCCCGGCAGCATCGCATGGCTCCCGAGCGCGGCCAGCAGCATCGGCACGATCAGCGGGACGGTCAGGATCATGGCGATCACGACGTGGCGCCGCTCGCGCCGCGCCGCCCGCTCGCGCGCAGCATCCGGGCCGGCGGCAGCCCGCAGCGGCCGCGCGTGATAGCCGCTTTTCTCGACCGCCGCGATCAGATCGCGCGCCGAGGCGCCGGCGGCCTGCACCTGGGCCTGTTCGGTGGCGAGGTTGACCGTGACCGAGGTCACGCCCGGCACCCGCGCCAGCGCTCGTTCGACGCGCCCCGCACAGGAGGCGCAGGTCATGCCCTCGATCGCGAGCCCGACCATTTCGTCTTCGTCGTCCTTGGCGCCCGACATTCAACTCGCTCCCGCCTCTTGCGCCGCAGGAGATAAGGCTTCCCATCATGGGAAGGTCAAGGGAGCGCATCCGGCAGCCTCGTTTTCCCGTAGGGGTGATGCGCCATCACGACGGCGTCACAGCCGAAGGGACAAGCACATGCGACACATTCAGCGCGCGAGCCTGCTGCTCGCGGCCCTTGCTCTGCCTGCCACGTTCGCGGCGATCTCGCCCGCGGCAAACGCACAGATGAACAACGAGAAGACGGTGATGGTGGGCGGCGCCGCCATGTACCCGTCGAAGAACATCGTGCAGAACGCGGTCAACTCGAAGGACCACACCACGCTGGTCGCGGCGGTGAAGGCGGCGGGCCTGGTCTCGACGCTGGAGGGTCCCGGCCCGTTCACGGTGTTCGCGCCGACCAATGAGGCCTTCAACAAGTTGCCGCCCGGCACCGTCGCGACGTTGTTGAAGCCCGAGAATAAGGCGATGCTGACGCAGATCCTGACCTATCATGTCGTGCCCGGCCGCTACACCACCGGCCAGCTCATGAACATGGTCAAGATGGGTCACGGCACGGCGACGCTGAAGACCGTGGAAGGCGATGCACTGACGTTCAGCGTGAATAGCGGGCATCTCTTCGTCCAGGGCGCGAAAAGCGGCGTTGCCGAGGTGACGACCCCCAACGTGATGCAGTCGAACGGCGTCATCCAGGTGGTGAACTCGGTGCTGCTGCCGAACTGAACCCGCGAAGACCACCCTCCCGAGACCCCTCCCCCAACCCCCTCCCGCAAGGGGGGGAGGGGGCGGGCGGATCAGCATTCGACGCTGCCGGCCCAGTGCGGCATCCTGCGCGGAATGAGCACCACCGTCGTCCAGGCCGGCACCGCCGCTGCCGGCACCGCCGCCGATCCGGCCAAGCCGGCGCCACCCAAGGACCCGCATCTCGAAGCCCTGAGCCGCGCCGAGCAGGCGGCCCGGGCCAAGCGCTACAACGAGGCGGTCGGCATCTGCCAGGATGTGCTGGAGGCCGGCCCCGAGCATCCGGCCGCCTTGGCACTGCTGGGCGCGATCCACGGCCAGCGCGGCGCGATCGAGACCGGCATCCCGCTGCTGGAGCGCGCCTGCGCGCGCCAGGCCGGAGTGGCGAACTGGTGGCTTAACCTCTCCGGCCTCTACCGGATGCAGTGCCGCCTGGAGGAGGCGCTCGCGACCGCGCGCCGCGCCGTGCAGCTTCAGGCGAGCGCCGTCTCGCTGTTCAATCTGGCGAAAGTTCACATGGACCGCGGCGAGCACGACGAGGCGGCGACGTTCTTTCTTGCGGCCCTGGCCCGCGACCCCGAGCATGCCGAGGCCCATCTCGGGCTTGGCCAGGTGCTGCTGATGCGCGGCCACATGCGGCCGGGCTGGATCGAGTACGAGTGGCGCAACGCGACCGAGCAGGCCAAGGGGATGCTGCCCCGGATGGGCGCCCCGATCTGGAACGGCATGGCGCTGCCGAACGCGCGCATCCTGCTGGTGGGCGACCAGGGCTACGGCGACACGCTGCAATTCGCGCGCTTCATCCCGGCGGTCGCGGCGCGCGTCCGTGAAGTGCTGCTGGCGTGCAGCACCGATCTCGCGCCGCTGCTGGGCCGCATTCCGGGCGTCCACGCCTGCTACACGAGTTGGGCGGGGATCCCTGGCCATGCCGCCTATTGCCGCCTCTCGAGCCTGCCCGGCGTGCTCGGCAGCGAGTTCGACACGATTCCCGGTCCGTCTCCGTATCTGCACGCCGAGCATGGGCGGGTCGCGGACTGGCGCGCCAGGCTGGACGGGCGGATTGAGCGCGGCAGGTTCCGGCTAGGGCTGTTTTGGGCCGGCCGGACCACGCATCCCAACGATTACCGCCGGTCGCTACGGCTCGGGCAGCTGGCGCCGCTCGCCGCGGTGCCAGGGATGGCGCTGGTCAGCCTCGCCAAGGCGACGCCGGCCGCCGACGGTGAGGCGATGGCGCAGATGGGCGTGCTCGATCTCTCGGCCGAGCTCGGCGATTTCGGCGAGACAGCCGCTGTGATCGCAAATCTCGACCTGGTGGTGACGGTGGACAGCGCGGTGGCGCACCTGGCCGGCGCGCTCGGCCGCCCGGCCTGGACCCTGCTGGCGCGTCCGGCGGATTGGCGCTGGCTGCTCGAGCGGACCGACAGCCCATGGTATCCGTCGCTGCAGCTGTTCCGCCAGCCGCAGCCGGGAGCGTGGGAGCCGGTGATCGCGGCCGTGGCGGCAGCGCTCGCGCCGCTGGCGGAGCGGCGTGAGACGGCGCTGGCTTGAGGGGACCATGCAGCGGGGACAACCCTCCCCCGTGGTCCCTCAAGCCTACCGGCGTTAATCTTCGGTCGCTACCTGTCTGATTCGGCGAGCACGAGAGGCAAAGACGAATGGCTGGCGTTGACATCCTGGCAACCGCGTTCAGCGGCGCGAACGCAGCGTATCTGGCCGATCTCTACGCGCGCTGGGCCGCCGATCCGGGGGCCGTCGATCCAAGCTTCTCCGAACTGTTCTCGGCGCTGGGCGAGGAGGCCCGCTCCGTGCTGGGCGATGCCGCGGGTGCCTCCTGGGCGCCGCGCCCGAACGGCGCCGCGACGAAGCCGAACGGACACATCGCCGCCGCCGCCGCGACCTTCGACGAGGTGCGCGCCGCCGCCCGCGACAGCCTGCGCGCGCTGATGCTGATCCGCGCCTATCGCGTGCGCGGCCACCTGGAGGCAAAGCTCGACCCGCTCGGCCTGCAAGTGCCGAAATCCCACGCCGAGCTTGACCCCGCCACTTACGGCTTCGCTGCCGATGACCTCGATCGGCCGATCTTCATCGACCACGTGCTCGGCCGCGAGACCGCAACCGTGCGCGAGATCATGCGCATCCTGCGCGAGAGCTATTGCGGTCCGATCGGCGTCGAGTTCATGCACATCCAGGATCCGGATCAGAAGGCCTGGATCCAACGCCGCATCGAGGGTGCGCCGTGGCGCGCCGCGCTCTCGGCCGAGGAGAAGCGCGCGGTGCTGCAGCAGCTCACCGAGGCGGAGGGGTTCGAGGCGTTCTGCCAGCGCCGCTACGTCACCACCAAGCGCTTCGGCCTGGAAGGCGGCGAGGCGCTGATCCCGGCGATGCACGCGCTGATCGGTGTCGCGGCGGGCGGCGGCGTCAAGGAAATCGTGATCGGGATGCCGCATCGCGGCCGGCTCAACACGCTGGTCAACATCGTGCGCAAGCCGTTCACCGCCGTGTTCAGCGAGTTCGGCGGCGCCAGCTTCAAGCCCGACGACGTGCAAGGCTCGGGCGACGTGAAATACCATCTCGGCACCTCGGCCGATGTCGAGATCGACGGCACTCCGGTGCATGTCTCGCTCCAGCCCAATCCCTCGCATCTTGAGGCGGTCGATCCGGTGGTGGTCGGCAAGGTGCGCGCGCGGCAGGACATGGCGGGCGACACCAGCAGCCGGCGCAGCGTCATGGGCATCCTGATGCACGGCGACGCAGCGTTCGCGGGCCAGGGACTGGTCTATGAGACGCTGGCGATGAGCCAGCTCATCGGCTACCGCACCGGCGGCACGGTGCATCTGATCGTCAACAACCAGATCGGCTTCACCACCCTGCCTGCCCACGCCTATTCCGGCCTCTACTGCACCGACATCGCGAAGTCGGTGCAAGTCCCGATCCTGCACATCAACGGCGACGATCTCGACGCGGTGGTGTTCTGTGCCCGGATGGCGGCGGAGTTCCGGCTGGAGTTCCGCACCGACATCGTGCTCGACATTGTCTGCTACCGCCGTCACGGTCACAACGAGACCGACGAGCCGGCTTTCACCCAGCCGGTGATGTATCGCCAGATCGAACGGCAGAAGACCACGCGCACGCTTTATGCCGAGCGGCTGATCGCGGAGGGAACCGAGACTGAAGCCGAGGCCGCCGCGATGTGGGACCGCTTCGCGACAACCCTCGAGGACGCCTATCAGGCGGCGCAATCCTACAAGCCCAACAAGGCCGATTGGCTGGAGGGCCACTGGTCGGGCCTGACGCGCTGCGACGACGAGGACGAGCGCGAGGAAGCAACCGCGGTTGCCAGGGGGACGCTACAGAAGATCGGTGCCGCGCTTGCCCACGTGCCGGATGGCTTCGACATCAATTCGAAGATCGCCCGGCAGTTGCGAGCCAAGCAGGCGATGATCGACAGCGGCGAGGGAATCGACTGGAGCACCGGCGAGGCGCTGGCGTTCGGTAGCCTGCTGCTCGAAGGCCATCGCATCCGCCTCTCCGGCGAGGACAGCCAGCGCGGCACCTTCAGCCAGCGCCACGCGGTGCTGATCGACCAGACCAACCAGAACGAATACGTGCCGCTCAACAACATCGCCGAGGGCCAGGCGAAGATCGAGGTGTTCAACTCGCTGCTGTCGGAAGCGGGCGTACTGGGGTTCGAATACGGCTACAGCGTCGCCGATCCGCGCACGCTCGTGTTGTGGGAGGCGCAGTTCGGCGACTTCGCCAACGGCGCTCAGGTGATCATCGACCAGTTCCTCGCGTCCGGCGAGACCAAGTGGCTGCGCATGTCCGGGCTCGGACTGCTGCTGCCGCACGGCTACGAGGGGCAGGGACCGGAACACTCCTCGGCGCGGCTCGAACGCTATTTGCAACTCTGCGCCGAACGCAACATGACGGTGATCAACCCGACCACGCCCGCCAACTACTTCCATGCGCTTCGCCGGCAAATCAAGCGGAACTTCCGCAAGCCGCTGGTGGTGATGACGCCGAAGAGCCTGCTGCGGCACAAGCTCGCGACCTCCTCGCTCGACGAGATGACCAATGGTGGCGGCTTCCGCTTTGTCATCCCCGAGACCGACGCGATCGCGCCAGCCGCCGAACTCCGGCGCGTCGTGCTGTGCTGCGGCAAGGTCTATTACGACCTGCTTGCCGAACGGCGAGATCGCGAGTTGCGCGACGTCGCGATCGTGCGGATCGAGCAGCTCTATCCGTTCCCGGAACGGACGCTGAAAGAGGTGCTCGCCCCCGCGGCCCAAGCCGAGATCGTGTGGTGCCAGGAGGAGCCGGAGAACATGGGCGCCTGGAGCTTCGTTGATCGGCGGATCGAGACGGTGCTGGGATGCGTGGGCGCCAAGGCGAAGCGGCCCATCTATATTGGGCGCGCGGCGGCGGCGAGCCCGGCGACGGGGCAGGCGAGCGTTCATGCGGCGCAGCAGAAGGCGCTGGTGGGGCGGGCGCTGGGCGTGGAGTAAGAAAGCAAGGCCAGGGCGCTGCCCTGGACCCGCTAAGGGCGCAGCCCTTAGAACCCTTTCCTTCAAGAATGGATTCCAAAGGCTCTGCCTTTGGTGGGGTCCAGGGGCAAAGCCCCTGGCCTTAACGCCGAAGGGACAGTGCATGGCCACCGAGATCAAGGTTCCCGCCCTGGGCGAAAGCGTCACCTCCGCCACGATCGCACGATGGCTCAAGC
This sequence comes from uncultured Alphaproteobacteria bacterium, assembly GCA_963777265.1. Taxonomy (GTDB): domain Bacteria; phylum Pseudomonadota; class Alphaproteobacteria; order Acetobacterales; family Acetobacteraceae; genus DATAYA01. The sequence goes on from CAVZPY010000007.1 coordinate 82,209, forward strand.
ACGCGGGCGACACGGTTGCGGCCGACGAGCCGTTGGTGGAGCTGGAAACCGACAAGGTGACCGTGGAAGTCGGCGCCCCCGCCGCCGGCACGCTCGCCTCGGTCGCCGTCGAGGAAGGGGCCGAGGTCGAGGTCGGCGCGGTGCTGGGCGTGGTGGAGGCAAACGGCGCCGCCGGTCCGCCGCAGGCGCGCCCCTCGACGCCCGCCTCGTCGGGTTCGCAGCCCAAGCCCGCGCCGCAGGTCGGCGGCGAGGCGCCGGCGCGCGAGACGACGCCGACGCTGCTGCCGTCAGACGTGGCGGTAGCCGCGACTGCGCCCGCCGCCAATCCGCCGGCCGGCGTGCGTCCCCCGCCCGCGCCACTGGGGCCGGTCGCGCGGCCCGCGACCCCGCACCCGCCGATGCCCTCGGCCGAGAAGCTGATGGAGGAAAACCACGTCGCCGCCGACGCGCTGGGGGCGGGATCGGGCAAGGACGGACGCATCACCAAGGGCGACGTGCTCGCGTTCCTGAGCCGTCCGGCCCGCACTGCGCCCGCGCCGGCATCCGCGCCCGCTGCCCGCGCGCCGCGCGCCGCCGAGCCGGGCGAGGAGCGGGTGCGCATGACCCGCCTGCGCCGCACCATCGCCGCGCGGCTGAAGGAGGCGCAGAATACGGCGGCGATGCTGACCACCTTCAACGAGGTGGACATGTCGATGGTGATGGCACTGCGCGCGGAGTATCGCGAGGCGTTCGAGAAGAAGCACGACGGCGTGCGGCTCGGCTTCATGGGCTTCTTCGTCCGCGCCTGCGTGGCAGCCCTCGCCGAGTTCCCCGCCGTCAACGCCGAGATGGACGGCGAGGAGATCGTCTATCGGCATTTCGTGCATATGGGCATCGCGGTCGGCGGCCCATCCGGGCTGGTAGTGCCGGTGCTGCGCGACGCCGACCGCATGAGCTTCGCCGAGATCGAGCGCGGGATTGCCGATTTCGGCAGGCGCGTGCGCGAGGGGACGCTGAAGCTGGAGGATTTGTCGGGCGGCACGTTCAGCATCACCAACGGCGGCATCTACGGCTCGCTGATGTCCACGCCGATCCTCAATCCGCCGCAATCGGGCATCTTGGGCATGCACAAGATCATGGAGCGGCCAATCGTGGTGGGCGGCAAGATCGAGGCGCGGCCGATGATGTATCTCGCACTCTCCTACGATCATCGGATCGTGGACGGGAAGGAGGCGGTGCAGTTCCTGGTGCGGGTGAAGGAAGGCGTCGAGGACCCCCGCCGGCTGCTGCTGGGGCTATAGCGTGCGGGCGACGCTCGCGCTGACCGATGCGCCCGATCCGTCGCTGCGGGCGATGCTCAGTGCCGGGCTGACGCAGCACAATCTGGCGGCGGCGGGCTACTCCGACTGGCGGGCGCTCGCCATCGTGGTGTCGGACGCGGCGACCGGCGAGCCGCTGGGCGGGCTGGTTGGGCGGACCTCGCTCGGCGTGCTGTTCATCGATCTGGTGTATCTGCCCGAAGCCGTGCGCGGCCAGGGGATCGGGCGGGAGATGATTGGCATGGCGGAGGCGGAAGGCCGCGCACGCGGCTGCCGCGCGGGGGTGCTCTACACCATCACGCTGCAAGCACCGGGGTTTTACGAAAAGCTGGGCTGGTGGGAGTTCGGGCGCATTCCCTGCGACCCGCCCGGCCACGCCCGCGTGTTCATGCGCAAGGATCTCGTCTGATGGCCGATGCCTTCGATGTCATCATCATCGGGGCCGGGCCGGGCGGCTACGTGTGTGCGCTGCGCGCGGCACAGCTCGGGATGCGCGTCGCCTGCGTGGAGAAGCGCGCGACACTGGGCGGCACGTGCCTGAACATCGGCTGCATCCCGTCCAAGGCACTCTTGCAATCCTCGGAGAATTTCGAGGAGGCGGCGCACCACTTCAAGGATCACGGCGTCGTCGTGGAGGGGATAAAACTCGATCTCGCGCGGATGCAGGCACGCAAGACCGAGGTGGTCACGGCGAACGTCAAGGGGGTCGAGTTCCTGTTCCGCAAGAACAAGGTGACGTGGCTGAAGGGCGAGGGCCGCATCGTGGCCCCGGGCCGTGTCGCGGTGGACGGTGCCGAATACGAGACGAAAGCGATTGTCATCGCCACGGGCAGCGACAGCATGGCGCTGGCGGGCGTGGATGTGGACGAGAAGCGGATCGTGACCTCGACCGGCGGACTGGAGCTGGACACGGTGCCGCCGCGCTTCGTGGTGATCGGCGGCGGCTATATCGGGCTGGAGCTTGGCAGCGTGTGGCGGCGACTTGGCGCGGCGGTGACAGTAGTGGAGTTCCTCGATCGGCTGGTGCCGGGGATGGACGCGGAAATCGCAAAAGCGCTTGAGCGTGTCCTGGGCAAGCAAGGGATCAAGTTCAAACTCGGCAGCAAGGTGACGGGCGCGCGCACGGGCAATGAGGGCGTCGTGCTCACCCTGGAACCGGTGGCCGGCGGCGAGGCACAGGAGATCACGGCCGACGTGGTGCTGGTCGCGGTCGGGCGGCGGCCAAACACGGAGGGGCTCGGGCTGGACGCGATCGGTGTCGCGCGGGATGAGCGCGGGCGGGTGCGGGTGGATGCGCATTACGCGACCAACGTGCCCGGCATCTACGCGATCGGCGACGTGATCGCCGGGCCGATGCTCGCGCACAAAGCCGAGGAGGAGGGCGTGGCGCTCGCCGAGCGCCTCGCCGGGCAGGCTGGACATGTCGATTACGACGTGATCCCGGGCGTGGTGTACACGTGGCCGGAAGTGGCCTCGCTGGGCCGTACCGAGGAGCAGTTGAAGGCCGACGGCGTGGCCTACAAGGTGGGAAAATTCCCGTTCACAGCAAACGGGCGGGCGCGGGCGATGGGTGCCACGGACGGGTTCGTGAAGATCCTGGCGGACAAGACGACCGACCGCATCCTTGGCGCGCACATCATCGGTCCCGATGCCGGCACGCTGATCGCCGAGCTGGCGACGGCGATGGAGTTCGCCGCATCGGCCGAGGACGTGGCCCGCATCTGCCACGCCCACCCGACGCTGAGCGAGGCGGTGAAGGAGGCGGCGCTGGCGACGGAAGGGCGGGCGCTGCACATGTGATGCCAGCTGCCGCTGGTGACCGCTTCGGGTCGATTGTGCTAAAAAGGTGGCCGTAACGAGTGGGGCAACCAACGTCCACTGCCGCCTGATCGGCCAGCGCCAGGCGGTTGCGCCTCGGGCATTCGTCGCAAGAAAAAGGGGCCGGAACCCCGGCCCCCTTCGTCTCTGTCAGTTGCTGCCGAACGTCAGGCCGCCTGAGCGCTGTCCTGCTTGCCGGCGTCGTTGGCGACCAACTGCTGCGCCGGCGCGGTCGCGATTTCGACCTTGCGGGGCTTCAGCGCCTCGGGCACGACACGCTTCAGGCCGACATGCAGCAGCCCGTTCTCCAGGCTGGCACCCTCGACCACGATATGGTCGGCCAGGGCGAAGCGCCGCTCGAAGGCGCGGCCCGCGATGCCGCGATACAGCGGCTCGCTCTTGGACGCCTCGCCGGCGACCCGGCCGGAGACCACGAGCGTGTTGTCGCGCACCGTCACGTCGAGATCGGACGGCGCGAACCCAGCCACCGCCATGGTCAGGCGATAGCTGTCCTCGCCGGTCTTCTCGATGTTGTAGGGCGGGTAGGCGGGCGCAGCGGCCGCCTCCTGCGCGGTGTCCACGAGCCGCGCGAGACGGTCGAAGCCGATCGCGGTGCGGAACAGGGGAGCGAAGTCGTAAGTCATGGTAAAACCTCCTGCCAAAGCAAGGTTCTGATTTGGGCCGCCCGTACGGGCCGGCCCCCGGGGTCGTCTCCGAGGCCCCATCGGGCGCCTCGAACACACGGAATCTGGCGTCTGGCAGGGCGCGCTTCAAGGGCGCGCGAGCGGGTTTCAGCCCTTGCGCATCCCGATCCCGGCGAAGCGCTTGTTGAACTTCGCCACCTGCCCGCCGGTGTCCATGATGCGCTGCTGGCCGGTCCAGGCGGGGTGCGATTTGGGATCGATGTCGAGCCGCAGCGTGTCGCCGGGCTTGCCGTAGCAGGACCGTGTCTTGAAGTGCGAGCCGTCGGTCATGGTGACGGTGATCTCGTGGTATTCGGGGTGGATGCCCGCCTTCATGTGTCGTGCTCCGATCAAGGCGCCCCCGATGCCGACCGGGCACGCGCGGACGGGGACATACGCGGGCGCCCGGCGGCGATCAAGGGCGGGCACCCGTTGCGATTTGCGGCCGCAGGGGTTCTGCTCCTGCTCCCCGTGGCAAAGCCGAGGAGGCAGACGAAATGGCCGACCATGATCTCGTGGCGCTCTGGGAGGCGCATTGTGCTTGCGAGTTCGAGACCCGTGACGTCGATGCCACCATGGCCACGATGGTCGCCGAGCCTTACGTCAACCACATTCCGACCATGGCCGGCGGTGTCGGACACGACGAGCTGAAGCGGTTCTACAGGGACCATTTCATCGGCGTGAACCCGCCGGATTTCCGGCTCACCTCGGTCAGCCGCACCGTCGGCGCGGACCGCCTCGTGGACGAGTTCGTGGTGCATTTCACCCACACGACCGAGATCGACTGGATGTTGCCCGGCATCCCGCCGACCGGGCGCCGGGTGAGTGTCCCGACCGTGGCGATCGTCCAATTCGAGGGCGACAAGCTGGTGCATGAGCACATCTATTGGGATCAGGCGTCGGTCCTGGTGCAGATCGGCAAGCTCGACCCCAAAGGCCTGCCCGTCGCCGGCGTAGAAACGGCGCGCAAGGTGATCGACAAGACGCTGCCGAGCAACCCGCTGATGCCGAACGCCTGAGGTCCCGACAGCATCCCGTTCGCGGAGGCCGCCGCCGGGCAGGAACGTCTCGGCACCGCCGCGGCGCAGCCTGTCGGTCAGGTCCGCCCAGTCGCGTCCGGCCCCGCTTCCCGGTCGGCGGCCAACGCTGACCGAGAAACCACCCGATAGGCGCAGCGTTCCGGAGGTGGGCTGTCGGGCCGGTCCCCTTCCGAGACCGGGCCCTGCGGTTTCCGATCGAATCCCGCGGGGTAGGGACCATTCCAATGGAAGCCAGAATTACGCTTCGGATCGACGGCGTGCAGCGCACGCTGACCGTCGACACGCGCACCACGCTCCTGGACGCGCTGCGCGACCGGATTGGGGTGATGTCACCGAAGAAGGGCTGCGACCACGGCCAGTGCGGCGCCTGCACGGTGCTGCTCGACGGACGCAGGGCAACAACCTGCCTTGCCTTCGCCGTGGCGCATGACGGTGCGGCGATCGTCACGGCCCAGGGGCTTGGCGACGGAGGTGCGCTGCATCCGATGCAGCAGGCGTTCCTGCGCCATGACGGATTCCAGTGCGGCTATTGCACGCCAGGCCAGATCTGTTCCGCCATCGGGATGCTCGACGAGGTGAAGGCAGGCCATCCCAGCCACGTCACAAGCAACCTCAACGGCCCGGTGGAGCTGACGGACGCGGAAATCCGCGAGCGCATGAGCGGCAATCTGTGCCGCTGCGGCGCCTACGTGAACATCGTCGCGGCGATCCGCGAGGCAGCGGGGGAGACAGCGTCGCCATGAACCCGTTCGCATACGAACGTGCGGCCGATGCCGCCAGTGCCGTCGCCGCCGTTGCGGGCCGTCCGGCCGCAATGTTCCTCGGCGGCGGCACCAACCTCGTCGATCACATGCGGCTGGGGGTGGCGCGCCCCGACCTGCTGGTCGATGTCACCAGGCTGCCCTTCGACCGCGTGGAGGAATTGCCCGATGGGGGCGTGCGGATCGGTGCAAACGTCCGCAACAGCGATCTGGCCGCCGACAGGCTGATTCGCGCGCGGTATCCGGTGCTGTCGCAGGCGTTGCTGGCCGGCGCTTCCGGGCAGTTGCGCAACCTGGCGACCACCGGCGGCAACCTGTTGCAGCGGACGCGCTGCGTGTACTTCCAGGACGTCACCACGCCGTGCAACAAGCGCGAGCCCGGCACGGGCTGCTCGGCGATCGGCGGCTATACGCGCTATCACGCGATCCTCGGCGCGTCGGAACATTGCGTGGCCGTGCATCCGTCCGACATGGCGGTGGCGATGGCCGCGCTGGACGCCAGTGTGATCGTGCTGGGCCAATCCGGCGAGCACCGCATCAAGCTGGTCGATTTCCACCGCCTGCCCGGCGACGCGCCGGACCAGGATACCGTACTGCAACATGGCGAGCTGATTATCGCGGTCGAGCTGCCCGCGCTGCCCTTCGCCACCCGCTCGGCCTATCGCAAGGTGCGCGACCGGGCCTCCTATGCCTTCGCGCTGGTCTCGGTGGCGGCCGCGCTGGACATCCAGGACGGCGTGGTGCGCGATGCGCGGATCGCGCTGGGCGGGGTGGCGCACAAGCCCTGGCGCGCCGGGCAGGCGGAAACGGCGCTGCGCGGCGCGCCGGCGACGGCGGAAAGCTTCCGCCGCGCGGCGGAAGCGGAACTAGCTGCGGCACGCCCGCTCGACGGCAACGCATTCAAGGTGAAGATGGCGCGCAACACGCTGGTCGCCGTGCTGCGCGAGCTGAGCGCGGAGGCATCGTCATGAGCGCGTCGCTGGCCAACGCCCCGCTGGAAATCCGCGCGATCGGCTTGCCGCTGGAGCGCATCGAGGGACACGCCAAGGTCACCGGCACCGCGCCCTATGCCTATGAGCAAGCCCTCGCCGATCCGCTCTATTTGTATCCGGTGCAGGCCACGATCGCACGCGGCAGGATCGCCTCCATCGACGTTGACGCGGCGAAGGCGCTGGACGGCGTGATCGCCGTCATCACGCACGAGAACGCCCCCCGGCTCGCCTCCGACGAGAACAAGGAGCTGTGGGTGCTGCAATCGGACCAGATCGGCTTTCGCGGCCAGTTCATCGGCGCGGTGCTCGCGGAACACCCGGAGATTGCGCTGCAGGCGGCAAGCCTGGTGCGGGTCCGCTACGCCGAACAGCCGCACGATGTGGGGCTGCGCGCGGATCGCGACGACCTGTACGCCCCCGAAACAGGTGAACGGCGGCTATCCGACCGACACGGAGGAAGGCGACGCCGATGCGGCGCTGCAATCCGCCGCGGTCACGATCGACCGCACCTATACCACGCCGATGGAACACAACAACCCGATGGAGACGCACACCACCGTCGCCATCTGGAAGGATGACCGGTTCACGCTGTACAACTCGACACAGGGCGCGCACTCCGTGCGGACGACGCTCGCGCCGCTGTTCGGCCTGGACCCGCAAAGCATCCATGTCATCGCCCCGCATGTCGGCGGCGGCTTCGGGTCGAAGGGGGAGGCCCACGCGCACAATGCCCTCGCCTGCCTCGCCGCCCAGGCGGTTCGCGGCCGGCCGGTGAAATTCACGCTGACCCGTCAGCAGATGTTCTGTCTGGCCGGCTATCGCACGCCGACCATCCAGCGCATCCGGCTCGGCGCGGATCGCGACGGCCGGCTGACCGCGATTGTGCATGACGTGATCGCGCAGACCTCGCGGATCAGGGAGTTCGCCGAGCAGGCGGCGGTGCCGACGCGGATCATGTACGCCGCCCCAAACCGTCGCACCACGCACCGCCTGGCGGCGCTGGATGTGCCGGTGCCGTCCTGGATGCGCGCACCGGGCGAAACGCCGGGCATGTTCGCGGGCGAGGTGGCGATGGACGAGCTGGCGGTCGCCTGCGGGCTTGATCCCATCGAGCTGCGTGTGCGCAACGAGCCAAAGACCGATCCGGAATCCGGCAAGCCCTGGTCCGGCCGCAACCTGATCGGCTGCCTGCGCGAAGGCGCGCGCCGGTTCGGCTGGGACCACCGCGATCCCAAACCGGGCATACGCCGGCGCAACGGGTGGCTGGTGGGCACGGGCGTGGCGAGCGCCACTTATCCGCGTTTCACGCTGCCCGGCTCTCGTGCGACGATCCAGTACGGCGCGGACCGGCGCTACGCCGTGCGAATCGGCGCCGCCGATATCGGCACCGGCACCTGGACGGCGCTGACGCAGATCGCCGCTGACGCGCTGCACTGTCCGGTCGAGGCGATAAGGATGGAGATCGGCGATACGGACCAGCCCAACGCCTCGGTGCAAGGCGGGTCGAGCGGCATCGGCTGCTGGGGATCGACGATCGTCGCCGCTGCGCGCGCCTTCCACGCCGAGCATGGCGATGACCCGGCGGAGGGTGCGGAAACATCCGCGGAGATGCCGGAAAACCCCGACGAGAAGCGCTTCGCCATGCATTCCTTCGGCGCGCAATTCGCCGAGGTGCAGGTGCATGAAGATACCGGGGAAATCCGCGTGGCGCGGATGTTCGGCGTGTTCTCCGCCGGGCGGATCATCAATCCACGCACCGCCCGATCGCAGTTCATCGGCGGGATGACCATGGGCCTGTCGATGGCGCTGCTGGAACACAGCGTGATGGATGCCCGATTCGGCCATGTCGTGACGCACGATTTTGCCGATTACCACATCGCTGCCAATGCCGATGTCGTCGATATCGACGCGATCTGGCTCGACGAGGTCGATCTGCACTCCAATCCGATGGGCTCGCGCGGCATCGGCGAGATCGGCATCGTCGGTGCCGCCGCCGCTATCGCCAATGCCACCTGGCACGCGACCGGCATCCGCGTCCGCGACCTGCCCATCACGGCGGACAAGCTCCTGACCTGACCAGCTCTTGCCACGCGGGGCTGAGGTCGTCAGAGATGTGGCAGCCAGACATCGAGAACCGCACAGCGGCGTTCCTCGCGCACCGCCCGCAGTGCATCCCCGATCGCGCCATCGAGTTCGCTCGCCCGCTCCACCCGTCGCGCGAAGGCGCCCCCAGCCGCAGCCGCGATGCCGCCGTAATCGGGCGGCGGATCGAAGCTGACGCCGATCTCGTTGGCGCGGCTCGCGTAGCCGTCCGGATGCACCGCGAGTGCGGAGAGCTTCGGCGACTTCCAGCCGCGGTTGTTGTAGATCACGGTCAGGAACGGCGTGCCGCACTGGCGCGCGATCCAATAGACCGCCGATGGCACCGAGAACATGTAGGAGCCGTCGCCGCAGAGCGCGATCACCGTCGCGTCGGGCTTGGCGAGCTTGACCCCGATCGCGGCCCCGCCGTGCCAGCCGAGCGAGCCGGCGCCACTGCCGAGCAGGCTCCCGGGCCGCGTCATCCGCAGGTGGTCGATCGAGGCGGTGTAGTTCGAGATCGTCTCGTTCAGCACGATCGCGCCGGCGTCGAGATGCGCACGGATGCGCGCGGTCAGCACTTCGCCGGTGATGATGTCGGCGCGCGGCGCCTCGCGCTCGCGCAGCCGTGCCGCGCGCGCCGCGTGGCGTGCCGACCAGTGGATGCGCCGCGACTCGGCCGCACGGGCGCTGATCGCGACGCCGTCCAGATGGGCGTTGAGCTGACGCAGTGCCACCGCCGCCTCGGCGCGCCAGACCTGGCGCGCGCCGATATGCCAGAGCGGCATCGCCTGCTTCAGCGGATCGACATCGATATGGAAGATCGCCGCGTCCTCGCGCGGGCGGCTGACGACCGGTATCCACGGCACGTCGCTGTCGATCACCAGCACGACATCCGCCTCGGCCAGTGCCTCGTTCTGCCGCGGCTCGTTCCACTGGTTGCCCTGATAGAGCGGATCGTCGGCGGGGAAGTTCATTGCGTTCGGCACCGACTCCAGCACGCCGACGCCGAGCCGCCCGCACAGCCGCACCAGTTCCGCGACCGCCTCCGGCGCACGTCCCAGATAGGACGTGACGATCAGCGGCCGCCGCGCGGTCATCAGCGCATCGGCGAGCGGGGCCACCGCATCGGGCGGCAGGCCCGCGGGCGCGATCGGCTGCCAGGCGGCCGGATCGATCGCGACCGGCGGCACCTCTTCTTCGAGAACTTCGCGCGCGGCCATCAGATAGACCGGCCCTTTCGGGTCGCTGTTGGCGAACTGAAGCGCGCGCAGCACCATCTGCCCGATGTTGCGCCCGGTGCGCAGCTCGGTGTCGTAGCGCATGTAGCCCCGCACGATGCCGCGCTGGTCATGCACGTCCTGGATCCACTGAATGAACTCGTTGCGGCTGCCGCGCAGCTCGCCTTCCTGCGTGTAGGGCGACGCACCGGCCAGGATCACCACCGGCACGCGGCCCTTGGAGGCGTTGTGCACGGCGCCCGCCAGCGCCTGCGTGCCGCACTCCACATGCACCAGCACCGCCTGCGCACGCCCCGACACCTGCGCGTAGCCGTGCGCGGCCGAGAGCGCCACCATCTCGTTCGGGCAGGTGACGATCGCCGGCACCCGCCGCCCGGTCGCGCGCGCTTCCGCGACGGCCTCGACCAGCGGCGGATGGTCGCTGCCGAGATTGGCGAAGATGTACGCAACACCGGCCTGATCCAGCGCCTCCAGCAGCGCCATGCCAGCGGTTTGCATCGCTCAGAACCCTCCTTGCCGCAGCACCGCCGCCACGATGTCGGCAAGCCGCTCGTAATCGGCGGCCTCGTTGTACGCGGCGGCCGAGAGGCGCAGCCACGCGGCGCCGTCGATCGCCTGCACCGGCGCATCGGTGCCGGCATCGAGCAGCGCCGCCCGCACCGCGAGCGCGCGCTCGGGCGTGGCAGGGCCCGCGAGCGGCAGCCGCACCGTGCCCATCGCGGCGGCAAATGCACCGCCCGGCCCGCGATCGGTGTTGAGCCGCTGTGCCAGCAGCGCCGTCGCCTGCTCGGCCAAGGCCGCATTGCGCGCCATCAGCGCATCGCCCCCAAGGGCCGCGTGAAAGTCGAGTGCCGCAGCCACCGCGAGCCAGGCCGAGGGATCGCGCGTGCCGGTCCAGTCGAACTCCTCGAGGAAGCCGCGGCCAAGTCCGTGCGAGATGATGGTCGGATGCAGTCCCGCCTGACGCCCCGGGCGCGCCCACAGGAACGCGCATCCCTTCGGCGCCATCAGCCATTTGTGGCAGTTGCCCGCGTACCAGTCGGCGCCGGTCGCAGGCAGGTCGAGCGCCACCTGGCCCGGCCCGTGCGCGCCATCGATCAGCACCGGCACACCGCCCGCGTGGCAGGCCTGCGTCATCGCGGCGATCGGCAACACCAGCGCGCTCGCCGAGGTGATGTGATCGAGCACCGCGATCCGCGTGCGCGGCGAGAGCGCCGCGCGCAGCGACGCGAGCAAGGCGGCTTCGTCCATCGCGGGGAAGGGGACCGGCACCTCGATCACGCGCGCGCCCGCCCGCGCCGCGACATGGCGCACCGTGTTCAGCACCGCGCCGTAGCCGTGCGCGAGCACCACGATCTCGTCCTCCGCCGCCAGCGTCAGCGAGCGCAGCACCGCGTTGCAGGCGCGCGGTTGCGTTCTCGACGAAGGCAATGTCGTCGCCGCGTGCGCCAAGGAACGCAGCGAGCCGCGATGCCGCCTCGCGCAGTGCGCGCGGCATTTCGCGGGAAAAGAAACGCGTCGGCTGCGCTTCCATCCGCCGCCGCCATTCGTCCTGCGCGGCCAGCACCGGAAGCGGCGTGGCGCCGTAACTGCCGTGATTGACGGTGCAGAAATCCGGCGCGAGCCGCCAGTGGTGACGGGCGCTGGCGCCGAGCGGTTGCATCAGGCGGCGGCGAGCGCCGCGGCGACGCGCCGCACGAAGCCGGCCGGATCGGACGGCGCCTCGCCATCCTGCACACGCGCCAGATCGAGCAGCAGCGCGGCATCCGCGGCCAGATCGCCGCCCGCTTCGGCACGCGCCGCGAGTGCCGTGATCCACGGATGCCGCGGATTGATCTCCAGCACCGGCTTGCCCGCGAAGGCGCGGCCGGAGCGGCGCATCAGCCGCTGCATGTGCAGGTCCGGCCCGTGCTCGCCGGCCGCCAGCGCGACCGCGCTCTCGACCAGCCGCGTCGAGGCCCGCACATCGGCGACCTGCTCCTTGAGCGCCTCCTTCAGGCCGCCGACCAGGCGCGAGATGTCGGGCGCCTCATCCTGCGGCCCGCCCTCTGGCGGCAGCTTGTCGAGTTCGTCGCCCGCCTGCGTCACGCTGCGCAGCTTGTGGCCCTCGAACGCATCCAGCCGCTCGGGCCAGAACGCATCGACGGGATCGGTCAGCAGCAGCACCTCGACGCCGCGCGCGCGGAATCCTTCGAGCTGCGGCGAGGCGGCGAGCGCGGTCGGTGTCGTCGCCGAGCAGGACGAAAATGGATTCCTGCGCCGGCTTCATCCGTGCCACGTATTCGGGCAGCGAGGTCCAGCCCTCGACGGCGGAGGAGCGGAAGCGCAGCAACTCGGCGATCTCGCGCCGGTGCTCGTTGTCGTCCCAGGCGCCTTCCTTCACGACCGGGCCGAACAATTCCCAGAACGTCGCGTAATCGGCGGCGTCCTTGGCGCGCGATTTCAGCTCGCCCAGAACGCGCCCGACCAGCGCGCGGCGGATGCGCGCCAGCACCGGGGTCGCTTGCAGCATCTCGCGCGAGACGTTGAGCGGCAGATCCTCGGTATCGACGACACCCTGCACGAAGCGCAGCCAGGGCGGCAGCAACTCGGCCTCGTCGGTGATGAACATGCGCCGCACATGCAGCCGCACGCGCGATGCGCGCACCGGTTCCAGCGGCTCGAACGGCTTCGAGCCGGGGATGAACAGCAGCGCCGAGAACTCGAGCGCCCCCTCGGCCCGCCAGTGCAGCGTCGCCCACGGATCGTCGAAGAGATGCCCGAGATGGCGGTAGAACTCCTTGTAGGACTGCTCGGATACCTCCGCTTTCGGCTTGCGCCACAGCGCCGTGCCCTCGTTGGCGGGGATGTCCTTCCCATCGCGGGCGATGGTGATCGGCACCGTGATGTGGTCGGCCCATTTGCGCACGATGCTCTCGATCCGGATCGGATCGAGGAACTCCTCCGCGTCGGTCTTGAGGTGCAGGATCACGTCCGTCCCCGCCTCCTCGCGCGCGGCCGGCGCGATCGTGAAGCTGCCGCCGCCTTCCGACGTCCAGGCCCAGGCGGCATCCGCGCCGGCACGGCGGGAGATCACCTCCACCCGCTCGGCCACCATGAAGGCGGAATAGAACCCGACGCCGAACTGCCCGATCAGGCTCGGCCGGTCCTCGGGCTTCGCCTCGGCGAGCGAGGCGCCGAAGCGGCTGGTGCCGGAGCGGGCGATGGTGCCGAGATTCTCCGCCAGCTCCTCGCGCGTCATGCCGATGCCGGCGTCGCTGATCGTGAGCTGGCGGCCGGGCTTGTCGGGCACGATCCGCACCTTCATCTCAGCGGGCGCCTCGGCCGGTGGGGCGATCGCGGGGTCGGTCAGCGCCTCGAAACGGCGGCGGTCGATGGCATCGGCGGCGTTGGCCACCAGCTCGCGCAAGAAAATCTCGCGGTCGGAATAGAGCGCGTGGACCACGAGGTCGAGCAGCCGCCCGACCTCGGCGCTGAACTCGTGCCGCTCGGCGGCATCCGCCTCTGTCGTCTCGTCCATCGCTGGTGCGTATCCCTGATCCGGTTGCGCGCGGCGCGCGATATGCGACGGCCGCACCCGGCATTCAACCGCATCAGGCGGTCAGCGTCGCCCCCTGCTCGGCCTGCTGTGCGCGCCGGCTCTGCCAGAGCTGCACGAAGTCGATCGGCTGCAGCAGCACCGGGGCGAAGCCGCCGTCGCGCGTCACGTCGGAGAGGATGCCGCGCGCGAAGGGGAACAGCAGCCGCGGGCACTCGACCAGCAGCACCGGCTCGACCGCGTTGTCGGGCAGGCCGGTCAGCGTGAAGATGCCGGCATAGGCGAGCTCGGCGATGAACACCCGCCGCGCATCCGGCGCCGGTGTCATGCCCTGGCCGTTGGTCGGCGCCTCGGTCGCCTCGGCGCGGATCGAGAGCGTCACCTCGAACACGCTCTGCCCCTCCTGGATGCGGCGGGCCTGGACGTCGAGGTTGATCTGCACCGCCGGCTGGCTCCGCAGCGTGCCGAACACCTGCGGCGCGCCCGGCACCTCGAACGACAAATCCTTCACATACTGGACGTTGATGACCAGTGGTGGCATCGGGTTCGGCCCCAGGCGGGCCTTGCGGGGCGGGCGTGGTCTCGGACATCGCTTCTTTCCTCGGGTGGGCGCGGCGCGGCGGTAGCACGCAAACCGCGACCGCGCCATCAGTGCCGCCAGACCAGCTCCTGCGGCGCCGGCGCGGTCGGGTCGCAGCGCAGCCACTCGCCATTGCCGAGCCGCGTGCCGGTCATCGCCAGGATGAAGCCCCAGTGGCGTCACGACCAGCGTGTCCGACCAGTCGGGCAGGGCGGCCATCTCGGCACGGAACAGGGCGGCGCGGCCGATCACCAACTCCGCCGGCTCCTCGATCGGCGGCCACCACACCTCCTCGATCACCGAGAAATCGTGCTCGGGCCAGGCGAGCGCCAATTCGGTGCGCGGCGTGCCGACGTCGCAGGCGAAGGCGTAGCGCTCGCGCACGATCGGGTTCACCAGCACCGGCACGCCGAACGCCGGCGCGATCGCCGCCGCCGTCTGCAAGGCGCGGGTGAACGGCGAGACGATGATGCGCGCGATCCGCTCGTCCGCCAGCGCCCGCGCCGCCGCCCGCGCCTGCTCGTGGCCGAGCGCGGTCAGCTTCGGGTCGCGGATGCCGGGGTCCTTGCGGGTGACGGAGAAGGCGGCGTTGAACTCGCTCTGCCCGTGGCGCAGCAGGATCATGGCGGAGGCATACAGGCGGCCAGGAGAGGCGGCAACCGGGGGACGGCCGATTGTGCGGCACCGGCGCGCGGCCTATCTGTGATCGCACAAGGAGAACGCGATGGGCGGGTCCGGGAGCTTCCCGATCGATCTGGTGCTGTTCGGCATGATTGCGGCGTTCCTGGTGCTGCGGCTGCGCAGCATCCTCGGCCGCCGCACCGGCTATGAGCGGCCGCCGCAGCCGGTGGCGCCGCTGCGCGACGGCGCCCGCGCCCCGGTGATCGAGGGCCATGCCGAACCGCCGGCGGAGCCGGCCGCCGCGCGCCCGCTGCCCGATCCGGCAAGCCCCGCCGGGCCGGGCGCTGGCGCGGATGCACGATCTGGACCGCGGCTTCGACCCGGCGCGCTTCCTGGAAGGGGCGGAGGGCGCGTTCCGCCTGATCGTGGGGGCCTTCGCCGCCGGCAACCGCGACCAGCTCCGCCCGTTGCTGACCGCCGACACCTTCGCCGGCTTCGAGGCCGCGATCGCGGCCCGCGAGGCTGCGGGCGAAACCCACCGCACCGAAATCCGGGCGATCCGCTCGGCGACCATCGAGGAGGCCACGCTGCTGAACACGCTCGCCGACATCACCGTGCGGTTCGTGACCGACCAGGTGAACGTGACGCTCGACAAGACAGGGCCAGCCGGTCGCCGGCACCGATGCGGTGACCGAGATTTCCGACCTCTGGACCTTCGAGCGCGAGCTGGCAGCGCCCGCGAGCGGGCCGGCCTGGCGGCTGGCGGGCGCGCGCAGCGCCTGATGCGACGTCGCCTCGCGGCTCTCGCCGCCCTGCTGGCGGCGGCGGCGCTGGCTGCCTGCGCCGTGCCCCCGCCGGGCGCGCCGGGCGCGCCGCTCACCCCGGTCGCCTTCAGCCAGCTTCCCGGCTGGCCCGAGAGCAAGCCCGCCGCCGTGCTGCGCGCCTTCGTGCAGGGCTGCGCGGCGCTCGCCCAGTTGCCGCCGCGGCAGAGCGTGGGCGGATCGGGCGAGACCGCGACGCTCGCCGGCGAGGCCGGGCAATGGACGCGCGTCTGCGCGGACGCGAACGCGCTGAAGGTGGGCGACGAGGCGGCGGCCCGCGCCTTCTTCGAGCGCGATTTCCAGCCCTACGCGCTCGGCTCGGGCCTGGTCACCGGGTATTACGAGCCGGAGGTGCGGGGCAGCCTGCGCCCGACCGACGAGTACCAGGTGCCGCTGCTGCGGCTGCCGCCGGATCTGGTGCGCGCCCAGCTCGGCCAGTTCGACCCCGACCTCAAGGGCCGGCAGCATCACCGGCCGCGTCGCCGGCTCGATGCTGGTGCCCTATTTCGACCGCCGCGAGATCGAGGCCGGCGCGCTCGACGGGCAGGACCTGGCACTGCTCTGGCTGCAAAGCCCGATCGACGCTTTTTTCCTGCAAATCCAGGGCTCCGGGCGGGTGATCCTGCCGGACGGCGAGCGTGGTGCGCGTCACCTATGCCGGCCAGAACGGGCGCAAATACGTGGCGATCGGCAAGCTGCTGCAGGCGCGGGGCGCGATCCCGGCCGGGCAGGTGACGATGCAGTCGATCCGCGCCTGGCTGCGCGGCACACCCCGAGCAGGGGCGGGCGGTGATGGACGAGGACCCGTCCTACGTGTTCTTCAAGGAGGTGCATGGGCTGGCGCCGGATGACGGGCCGCCGGGCACGCTCGGCGCGTCGCTGACGCCGGGCCGCTCGGTCGCGGTCGATCCGCGCGTCGGTGCCGCTGGGGGCGCCGCTGTGGCTCGACACCACCGATCCGATCACCGGCAAGCCGTGGCAGGGATGGTGGTGGCGCAGGACACCGGCGGCGCGGTGAAGGGGCAGGGGCGGATCGACCTGTTTTTCGGCTGGGGCGCGCAGGCGGCGCAAGCGGCCGGGCGGATGCAGGCGCAGGGGCGGAGCTACGTGCTGCTGCCCCGGCGCGCCAGCCGGCGGCGCGGCCGGCGACGTGAGTGCCACGGCCGTCCGCGATCGGGCGGCATACGCTCCATTGCGGCGACTGCATCGAGGTGCTGGCGGGGCTTGCCGGCGGCCTCGGTCGATGTCGTCGTCACCTCGCCGCCCTACAACCTCGATCTGGCCTACCGCCAGTATGAGGACCGGCGGCCGGAGGCGGAGTATCTCGACTGGCTGGTCGCGGTCGCGGCGGCGCTGCAAGCGCGTGCTGAAGCCGGACGGCTCGTTCTTCCTCAACATCGGCGCATCCTCCGCCCAGCCCTGGCTGCCGTTCGAGCTGATCGTGCGGCTGCGGCCGATCTTCGCGTTGCAGAACCACATCGTCTGGGTGAAGGCGATCAGCACCGGGCGACGACAGCGTGGGCCACTACAAGCCGCTCGCCGGCGCGCGCTTCCTCCATCCCATGCACGAGCACGTCTTTCACCTGACGCACGAGGGCGACGTGGCGCTGGACCGGCTGGCGATCGGGGTGCCGTTCAAGGACAAGTCCAACATCGCCCGCCGCGGCCACGCCGCCGACCGTCGCTGCCGGGGCAACACCTGGTTCATCCCCTATCCGACGGTGCAGCGCCGCGCCGAGAAGTTCGACCATCCGGGCACGTTCCCGCTCGACCTGCCGCGCTGGTGCATCCGCCTGCACGGGGCGGCGGATGCCGTGGTGCTGGACCCGTTCGCCGGCACCGGCACCACGCTGCTCGCGGCCGAGCTGGAAGGGGCGCGCGGCATCGGCATCGAGATCGACCCGAGCTACGCCGCCATCGCCCGCGAGCGGCTGGCCGGCGGGCCGCTGTTCGCCCGTCAAGCAGGTTGACGGATGAGCCAGACCCGCCCCCGCGTCGCCCTGTTCGTCACCTGCCTCGTGGATTTGCACCGGCCGACGGTGGGCTTCGCCGCGATCCGGCTGCTGGAAGCAGGCCGGCTGCCAGGTGGAGGTGCCGCGGGCGCAGACCTGCTGCGGCCAGCCCGCCTACAATTCCGGCGACCGCGCGACCGCGACCGATCTCGCGCGCGGCCTGCTCGATGCGTTCGGCGGCTACGATTACGTGGTGGCGCCCTCGGGTTCGTGCGCCGGAATGCTGCGCCACCACCTGCCCGGCCTGTTCGACGACGATCCCAATCTGCGCGCCCGCGCCGAGGCGCTCGCCGCCAAGTGCCACGAACTGATCTCGTTCCTGACCGATGTGCGCGGGATGGAGCGGGTGGAGGCGGCCTATCCGGGCACCGTGACCTATCACGACAGTTGCGCGGGGCTGCGCGAGATGGGGGTGAAGGCGCAGCCGCGCGCGCTGCTCGGCACGGTCGCGGGCCTGACGCTCGCCGAGATGGCCGAGCCGGAGGTGTGCTGCGGCTTCGGCGGCACGTTCTGCGTGAAATATCCCGAGATTTCGACCCGGATGGCGTCCGACAAGGCGCGCGACGTGGCGGCGTCCGGCGCCGACACGCTGCTCGCCGGCGATCTCGGCTGCCTGCTGAACATGGCCGGGCGCCTGTCGCGCGAGGGCAGCAAGGTGCGGGTGCGGCACGTCGCCGAGGTGCTGGCCGGGATGACGGGCGAGGTGCCCCCGATCGGCGAGTCGGGGAGGGGAGGGCGGAAGTGAGGGGGCTTCTGTTGCCCGGTGCCCCCTCGAACCGCGCTTATCGCTTATGCAGCGACAGCGAGCGCCTCATGATTGTCATTGGCACTTGTGGTTTGGCCCGATAACGGCGGAACCATGCCGGGCAAAAGGCCAGTCTTTACCGCGCGCGTCGAGCCTGTTTCGCCCCCCTATGGTGGAGGCGCCGGGTACCGCCCCCGGGTCCGCAACGCTTATTCCACGAGCCGTTTATCGCCATAGCCGGCAAGCCGGCACCGACCTATATAGGCGATCCCGCGCCCCGGTGCTAGGGCCTTGTGCCATGGCCGAAACCGACGAATTCGGACCGCCTCGCCGAAACCCGCCGCCCCACCGTGCCGGCGCTGGAGGCGCTGCTCGGCCGCGCCCAGCCCGTGCTCGACCACGGCTTCCTCCGGGTGATCGACTACATGGGCGACGACGGCGCGGTGGTGCAGGCGGCCCGCGTCTCCTACGGCCGCGGCACGCGGCGCGCGTCGGAGGACGCAGGCCTGATCCGCTATCTGATGCGCCACCGGCACTCCACCCCGTTCGAGATGTGCGAGATCAAGTTCCACGTGAAGCTGCCGATCTTCGTCGCCCGGCAGTGGATCCGGCACCGCACCGCGAGCGTGAACGAAATCTCCGCCCGCTACTCGATCCTGGATCGCGAGTTCTACCTGCCCGCGCCCGAGCACCTCGCCGCCCAGTCGGCCGCCAACCGCCAGGGCCGCGGCGCGGTGCTGGACCCCGAGCACGCCGCCGCCGTGCTCGACCTGCTGCGCGGCGACGCCGAGCGCTGCCATGCGCATTACGCCGAGCTGCTGAACGAGGACGAGGCGGGCGCCGCGCGCGACCCGGCCCGCCCCGGCCTCGCGCGCGAGCTGGCGCGGATGAACCTGACGCTGAACACCTACACGCAGTGGTACTGGAAGATCGACCTGCACAATCTGATGGGCTTCCTGGCGCTGCGCGCCGACCCGCACGCCCAGTATGAGATCCGCGCCTATGCCGAGCCGATGCTGGCGGTGCTGCGCGCCTGGGTGCCGGCGACCTATGCCGCGTTCGCCGACTACCGCCTCGGGGCGGTGACGTTCTCCGCCGGGATGCTCGCCGTGCTGCGGCGGATGCTGGCGGGCGAGCGCGTGGATCAGGCGGCCAGCGGTCTCTCCAAGCGGGAATGGGCGGAGATGCAGGCGGCGCTGGCGCGCCCCGGAAGCGGGCCTGATCCCGGCACTTTGCCGGGTTGACTTGGCCGCACCCCCGCTCGTAGGTATCGCGCCCTCGGCCGACCCCCGCTCACTCCGGGCGGCCGTCTTTTGCAGGCACCACGCGTGCGGCGCCGCACCCCCTGCGCTTTCGGGGGCAGGCCAAGGCCGCAGGCCGCTTGGACCCCGCGCGATCGCCGGCCCCCGGGCGGACCGTGTGGGGCCGGACCGTGTGGGGCCGAGCCTGTTGAAGGCGGCTGCACCGGCGATGCGGGCGGCGGCGAGGACCGGGAAGGACTGGACGCGAACGCGATGCCGACCATCAACCAGCTCATCGCCCACGGCCGCGAGCCGTCGAAGGCGCGCAACACGGTGCCGGCGCTGCAAGGCTGCCCGCAGAAGCGCGGCGTCTGCACCCGCGTCTATACGACGACGCCGAAGAAGCCGAACTCGGCGTTGCGCAAGGTCGCCAAGGTGCGGCTGACCAACGGCTACGAGGTGGTGAGCTACATCCCCGGCGAGGGCCACAATCTGCAGGAGCACAGCGTGGTGCTGATCCGCGGCGGTCGCGTGAAGGACCTGCCCGGCGTGCGCTACCACATCCTGCGCGGCGTGCTCGACACGCAGGGCATCGGCAAGCGCCGGCAGCGCCGCTCGCTCTACGGCGCGAAGCGGCCGAAGTGAGGAGTGGCGAAGTGAGAAACGGGGCATGAGCCGCCGCCGCCGCGCGGTGAAGCGCGAGACCCTGCCGGACGCGAAATTCGGCGACGTCGTGCTGAACCGGTTCATGAACGCGCTGATGTACGACGGCAAGAAATCGGTCGCCGAGGGCATCGTCTATAGCGCGCTCGACGTGCTGCGCCGGCGCGGCGGTGCCGCCGCCGATCCGGTGCGCATGTTCCACGAGGCGCTGGAGAACGTGAAGCCGGCCGTGGAGGTGCGCTCGCGGCGCGTCGGCGGCGCCACCTATCAGGTGCCGGTCGAGGTGCGGACCGAGCGGCGGCAGGCGCTGGCGATCCGCTGGCTGATCGACGCCGCGCGCAAGCGGGGCGAGCACACGATGGAGGACCGCCTGTCCAACGAGCTGCTGGACGCGGTCAACAACCGCGGCACGGCGGTGAAGAAGCGCGAGGACACGCACCGGATGGCGGAGGCGAACAAGGCCTTCAGCCATTATCGCTGGTAACGAGAACAGAGACAGACACGCGGACAAAGAGACGCGGGCGACGGAGACAGGACAATGGCGAAGGCGAAATTCCAGCGGAACAAGCCGCACTGCAACATCGGCACGATCGGCCACGTCGATCATGGCAAGACGACGCTGACCGCGGCGATCACCAGGATCCTGGCCAAGTCGGGCGGTGCGACCTTCACCGCCTATGACCAGATCGACAAGGCGCCCGAGGAGCGCGCCCGCGGCATCACGATCTCGACCGCGCATGTCGAGTACGAGACCAAGAAGCGCCACTACGCCCACGTCGATTGCCCCGGCCACGCCGACTACGTGAAGAACATGATCACCGGGGCGGCGCAGATGGACGGCGCGATCCTGGTCGTCTCCGCCGCCGACGGCCCGATGCCGCAGACGCGCGAGCACATCCTGCTCGCCCGCCAGGTCGGCGTGCCGGCGCTGGTCGTCTACCTCAACAAGGTGGACATGGTGGACGATCCCGAGCTGCTCGAGCTCGTGGAGATGGAGGTGCGCGAGCTGCTGTCGCTCTATCAGTTCCCCGGCGACGACATCCCGATCATCCGCGGCTCGGCGCTGTTCGCGCTCGAGGACAAGAACCCCGAGATGGGCGAGCAGTCGGTGCTGAAGCTGATGGAGGCGGTGGACGACTACATCCCGCAGCCCGACCGCCCGAAGGACCGTCCGTTCCTGATGCCGATCGAGGACGTGTTCTCGATCTCCGGCCGCGGCACCGTGGTCACCGGCCGCATCGAGCGCGGCGTGGTGAAGGTGGGCGACGAGGTCGAGATCGTCGGCCTGCGCGACACGCAGAAGACGATCGTGACCGGCGTCGAGATGTTCCGCAAGCTGCTCGATGCCGGCGAGGCGGGCGACAATATCGGCGCCCTGCTGCGCGGCACCAAGCGCGAGGAGGTCGAGCGCGGCCAGGTTCTGGCCAAGCCCGGCTCGATCACGCCGCACACCGAGTTCAAGGCCGAGGCCTACATCCTGACCAAGGAGGAGGGCGGCCGGCACACGCCGTTCTTCACCAACTACCGCCCGCAATTCTATTTCCGCACCACCGACGTGACCGGCATCGTGACGCTTGCCGGAGGGCACCGAGATGGTGATGCCGGGCGACAACGTCTCGATGACGGTGAAGCTGATCGCGCCGATCGCGATGGATGACGGGCTGCGCTTCGCGATCCGCGAGGGCGGCCGCACCGTCGGCGCCGGCGTCGTCGCGGGCGTCACGGCCTGAGTGCGGCGAACGGCGCGCGAACCCAGAAGAGCCCCCGATGGACAACCAGAACATCCGCATTCGCCTGAAGGCGTACGATCACCGCGTGCTCGACAACAGCACGAAGGAGATCGTGAACACGGCGAAGCGCACGGGGGCCCGGGTTCGCGGGCCGATCCCGCTGCCCACGCATATCGAGCGGTTCACCGTCAACCGCTCGCCGCACGTGGACAAGAAGAGCCGCGAGCAGTTCGAGATCCGCACCCATCGGCGGCTGCTCGACATCGTGGAGCCCACGCCGCAGACGGTGGACGCGCTGATGAAGCTCGACCTCGCCGCCGGCGTGGACGTCGAGATCAAGATCTGAGGGCGGCCATGCGAACCGGATTGCTGGCGAAGAAGCTGGGCATGACCCGGCTGTTCCGCGACGACGGCACGCATGTGCCGGTGACGGTGCTGCATCTGGATGCGGTGCAGGTGGTGGCCGCGCGCACCGAGGAACGCGACGGCTATACCGCGCTGCAGCTCGGCTGGGGGCGCGCCAAGGTCAAGAACGTGAGCAAGCCCAACAAGGGCCATTTCGCGGGCGCGAAGGTGGAGCCGAAGCAGCACCTCGCCGAGTTCCGCGTCGCCCCCGACGCGCTGCTGGAGCCGGGCGCCACGCTGAGTGCGGCGCATTTCGCGCCGGGGCAGATGGTCGATGTGTGCGGCACCTCGAAGGGCAAGGGGTTCGCGGGGGCGATGAAGCGGTGGAACTTTTCCGGGCTCGAGGCGAGCCACGGCGTCTCGATCAGCCATCGCAGCCACGGCTCGACCGGCAACCGGCAGGATCCCGGCAAGACATTCAAGAACAAGAAGATGGCCGGCCATCTTGGGGTGCGAGCGGGTGACCACGCTGAACCTGCAGGTGGCGGCCGTCGATGCCGAGCGGGGCTTGCTGATGATCCGCGGCGCGGTGCCCGGTTCGGCGGGCGGCTACGTGCTGGTGCGCGACGCGATCAAGCGGCCGCGGCCGGCGGACGCGCCGTATCCCGCCGCCCTGGCGTCGTGAGAGGGGCCGGGCGATGCAGATCGACGTCAAGACGCTGCAAGGGGAGGAGGCCGGCACGGTCGAGCTGCCCGACGCGATCTTCGGCGCCGAGCCGCGCGCGGACATCATGGCGCGCGTGGTGCATTGGCAACTCGCAAAGCGCCGCGCCGGGACGCACAAGACGAAGGGGCTGAGCGAGGTGTCCGGCACCACCAAGAAGCCGTACCGGCAGAAGGGCACCGGCAATGCGCGCCAGGGCAGCCTGCGCGCGCCGCAGTTCCGCACCGGCGGCGTGGTGCATGGCCCGGTGGTGCGCGACCACGGCTACGACCTGCCCAAGAAGGTGCGCCGGCTGGGGCTGATCTCGGCGCTGAGCCAGAAGCGCGCCGAGGGCAAGCTGGTGGTGATCGACGCCGCGAGCGGCGCCGGCAAGACGAAGGAACTGGCCGGGCCAGGTGCGCGCACTCGGCTGGGGCTCGGCGCTGATCGTCGATGCCAGCGTCGATGCCGGCTTCGCGCGCGCCAGCCGCAACCTGCCGCATGTCGATGTGCTGCCGACGGTGGGTGCGAACGTCTATGACATCCTGCACCACGACGTGCTCGCGATCACCCGCGCCGGGATCGAAGGGCTGAAGGAGCGGCTCGCATGAGCGAGACGGCGACCATCGAGACCGGCGGCGGCAAGCCGCCGCGGGCGCGAAAGGTGCTGTCGCGGGCGGCGATGTACGACATCATCCGCAGCCCGCTGATCACCGAGAAGGCGACCACGCTGTCGGAGAAGGGGCAGATCGGCTTCCGCGTCGCGATCGAGGCGACCAAGCCGGAAATCCGCGCGGCGAGTCGAGGGGCTGTTCGGGGTGAAGGTGGTGGCGGTGAACACGCTGGTGCAGAAGGGCAAGGCCAAGCGCTTCCGCAACCGGCCGGGCCGGCGCTCGGACGTCAAGAAGGCGTTCGTGACGCTGGCACCGGGCCAGTCGATCGACCTCACGGCGCCGCTGAGCTGAGCCGGGGGAGCGCGCGATGGCACTGAGGAACTTCAACCCGGTCACGCCGAGCCTGCGCGGCACGGTGCTGATCGACCGCAGCGAGCTGTGGAAGGGCAAGCCGGTCAAGGCGCTGACCGAGGGCAAGATCGGCACCGGCGGGCGCAACAATCTCGGCCGCATCACCAGCCGCTTCCGCGGCGGCGGCCACAAGCAGGCGTATCGCGTACGTCGATCTCAAGCGCGTCCGGCGCGACGTGCCGGCGACTGTCGAGCGGCTGGAATACGACCCGAACCGCACCGCGTTCATCGCGCTGATCAAGTATGCGGACGGCGAGCTTTCGTACATCATCGCCCCGCAGCGGCTGCGCGCGGGCGATACGGTGATCGCGGGTGCGCGCGCCGACATCAAGCCGGGCAACGCGATGCCGCTGTCGGCGATCCCGGTCGGCACGATCGTGCACAACGTCGAGATGAAGCAGGGCGCGGGCGGCAAGATCGCGCGCGCGGCCGGCACCTACGCGCAGCTCGTCGGCAAGGATTCCGGCTACGCGCAGATCAAGCTGATGTCGGGCGAGGTTCGCCTGGTGCGGGCCGAGTGCATGGCGACCGTCGGTGCGGTGTCGAACCCCGACAACATGAACCAGCATTTCGGCAAGGCCGGGCGCAGCCGCTGGTTCGGGCGGCGGCCGCACAATCGCGGCGTCACGATGAACCCGGTCGATCATCCGCTCGGCGGCGGCGAGGGGCGCAGCTCCGGCGGCCGCCATCCGGTGACGCCGTGGGGCAAGCCGACCAAGGGCTACAAGACCCGCGGCAACAAGCGTACCGACCGGCTGATCGTGCGCAGCCGCAGCAAGGGCAAGTGAGATGGCGCGTTCCGTCTGGAAGGGTCCGTTCGTGGACGGATACCTGCTCAACAAGGCCGACGCGGCGCGCGCCTCGTCGCGCAACGAGATCATCCGCATCTGGTCGCGCCGCTCGACCATCCTGCCGCAATTCGTGGGCCTGACGTTCGGCGTCTATAACGGACGCAAGTTCCTGCCGGTGCAGGTGAGCGAGAACATGGTGGGCCACAAATTCGGCGAGTTCTCGCCGACGCGCACCTTCTCGGGCCACACCGGCGACAAGAAGGCGAGGCGCGGCTGACATGGGCAAGCCCAAGCAGGAGCGGCGGCTGGCCGAGACCGAAGCCGAGGCGGTGGTGCGCAATCTGCGCGTCAGCCCGCGCAAGCTCAATCTCGTGGCCGGGCTGATCCGCAATCAGGACGCCGGGGACTGCGGTTGCGACGCTCACGTTCAGCAAGCGGCGGATCGCGACCGCGGTGCGCAAGGCGCTGGAGAGTGCGATCGCAAATGCCGAGAACAACCATCAGCTCGACGTCGATCGGCTGTTCGTCTCGCGCGCCGAGGTCGGGCGGGCGGTGGTGATGCGGCGCTTCCACGCGCGCGGCAAGGGACGCGCGGCGCGGATCGAGAAGTGGTTCAGCCATCTGCGCATCGTCGTCGCCGAGCGCGAGGAGGAGGCCGAGGAGGCGGCGCCGCCGCCGCGCGCGCAGGTGCGGGCGGGCCGCGACGGCGCCGCGCGTGCCGGCGGAAAACATTGCACCCGAGAATGCGCCGCCGCCGCCCGAAGCGGCGCCGGCGCCGGCGGAAGGGGCGGTCTGATGGGTCACAAGGTCAATCCGGTCGGGCTCAGGCTCGGCATCAACCGCACCTGGGACAGCCGCTGGTTCGCGGGTGCGGACTACCACAAGCTGCTGCATGACGATCTGCGGCTGCGCGGGCATCTGCGGCGCAAGCTGCACGGCGCGGGCGTCTCGCGCGTGGTGATCGAGCGTCCGGCGAAGAAGCCGCGGGTGACGATCTATGCCGCGCGTCCGGGCGTGGTGATCGGCAAGAA
Source organism: uncultured Alphaproteobacteria bacterium (assembly GCA_963777265.1). Classification (GTDB taxonomy): domain Bacteria; phylum Pseudomonadota; class Alphaproteobacteria; order Acetobacterales; family Acetobacteraceae; genus DATAYA01. Next base: position 107,967 of record CAVZPY010000007.1, read on the forward strand.
GGGCCAGGACATCGAGGTGCTGCGCAAGGAGCTCGCCGCGATGGCGAAGTCCGAGGTGGCGCTGAACATCGTCGAGATCCGCAAGCCCGAGATCGACGCGCAGCTCGTCGCCGAGAACATCGCCCAGCAGCTCGAGCGGCGGGTCGCGTTCCGCCGCGCGATGAAGCGCGCGGTGCAGTCGGCGATGCGGCTCGGCGCGCAGGGCATCCGCATCAATTGCGGCGGCCGGCTCGGCGGCGCCGAGATCGCGCGCGTCGAATGGTATCGCGAGGGCCGGGTGCCGCTGCACACGCTGCGCGCCGACATCGATTTCGGCATCGCGACCGCCAAGACGACGTATGGCACCTGCGGCGTGAAGGTGTGGGTGTTCAAGGGCGAGATCATGGCGAACGACCCGACGGCGCAGGATCGCCGCGCCGCCGAGCAGGCGCCGCAGCGCTGAGGAACGACGACGATGCTGCAACCGAAGCGCACCAAGTTCCGCAAGGCGCACAAGGGCCGGATCCACGGCGCCGCGACCAGCGGCAACGCGCTCAATTTCGGCGCCTTCGGCCTCAAGGCGATGGAGCCGGAGCGGATCACCGCGCGCCAGATCGAGGCGGCGCGGCGCGCGATCACGCGCGCGATGAAGCGCTCGGGCCGCGTCTGGATCAGGATTTTTCCCGACGTGCCGGTGTCGGTGAAGCCGGCCGAGGTGCGGATGGGCTCGGGCAAGGGCTCGCCGGAGTTCTGGGTCTGCCGCGTCAAGCCGGGGCGGGTCATGTTCGAGATCGACGGCGTGCCGCCGGCGCTCGCGCGCGAGGCGCTGACGCTCGGGGCGGCGAAGCTGCCGATCAAGACGCGCTTCGTCGCGCGCATGGGAGAGGCATGAGCCGATGACCAAGGCGGCCGACATCCGGGCCAAGACGCCCGACGAGCGCGCGACGATGCTGCTGGAGCTCAAGCGCGAGCAGTTCAACCTGCGATTCCAGCGCGCCAGCGGCCAGATGGAGGGGCTGAAGCGCGTGCGCGTGGTGCGCCGCGACATCGCCCGCATCAAGACG
>CAVZPY010000008.1:0-402105 GCA_963777265.1 uncultured Alphaproteobacteria bacterium
GGTCTCGATCTCGACGAAGCTCACGTTGGTGGTGGCGCGGTTGAGCGCATGGACGATGGCGCGCGACTGCGCGGTGGGGAACAGCCAGTCGGAGCTGAACGAGACCAGCAGGAAGCGCGTGCGCGGCTGCCGGAAGGCGCGCGCGAGGTCGCCGTCGTGCTCGGCGGCGAGGTCGAAATAGTCCATCGCGCGCGTGATCGTCAGATAGGAGTTGGCGTCGAAGCGATGGACGAAGGTGCTGCCCTGGTGCTGAAGATAGCTCTGGACCTCGAACATGTCGCCGAACAGGCTAAGGTTTTGCGCGCCGCGCAGCCGGCGGCCGAATTTTCGCGTCAGCGCCTGCTCCGACAGATAGGTGATGTGCGCGGCCATGCGCGCGACCGCGAGGCCGCGGGCGGGGATGCGTCCGCTCTCCCAATAGCGGCCGCCCTGCCAGTCCGGATCGGCGAAGATCGCCTGCCGCCCGACCTCATGGAAGGCGATGTTCTGCGCCGAATGGAACGAGGCGCCGGCGATGGGGATGGCCGCGAACACGCTCTCGGGATAGGTCGCGGCCCATTCCAGCGCCTGCATGGCCCCCATCGAGCCGCCGACGACGGCGAACAGCCGCGCGATGCCGAGGTGCTCGATCAGCCGCTTCTGCGCACGCACCATGTCGCGGATCGTGACCGGTGGAAAATCCGTGCCCCAAGGCTGTGCGCGGGCTGTGCGGGGGCCTGGTCGTCACGATCGCTGCGCGGCCCGGTCGAGCCCATGCAGCCGCCGAGCACGTTGGCGCGGATCACGAAATACCGGCGGGTGTCGATCGGCCGGCCCGGACCGACCACCGCCTCCCACCAGCCCGGCTTGCCGGTGATCGGGTGCGGCCGGCCAGTACTGGTCGCCGGTCAGCGCGTGGCAGACGAGCACGGCGTTGGCGCGCGCCGGATCCAGCGAGCCATAGGTGCGATACGCCACCACCAGCCGCGCGAGCGAGACGCCGCAATCCAGCAGCAGCCCGTCGTTGAAGGCGACGTGCGTGTGGGCGGCGTCGCTGAACGCTTCGAGCTGGTCCATGGCAGCCGTGGCATAGGCGCGGGCGCGGCCTGCTGCAACCGCGCGACCGTGTTGCGGTTGCCGGGGCCGGGGGGCCATGCCAGTTTCCGCCGCCCATGCAGCCGATCCTGCCCCGCCGGCCGAACGCCTATTCCGCCAGCCCGCTCGACCGTGCCGGACACCGGCGCGAAGACGCGGCATGGATCGCGGCACGGCTGGCCGATCCCGAAAGCCTGTTCGTGCCGGTCTGGCGCAGCCGCTCGCTGCTGCGGGGGCTGGCGGAGGAGCGGCCGGAGGCGGTGTTCCTGACCGGGGAAGCGGCGGCGGCGTGCCGGATGGCGGGCGGCCCATGGGCGTTGCTCGGCGAATGGCGGGGGGCGGCGATCTTTGCGGTCGATGTCAGCTCGGCCGACGACCCGATCCCGCTGCTGCCGGAGGGGATCGGCGCGTTCGAGGACCTGCGCGCGGTCGCCGGGCTGCTGGGGCCGGATGACGGCGCCATCCTCGCGCACGCGCGCGGCCTGATGCACTGGCGCACGCGCACCCGCTTCTGCGGCATCTGCGGCGCCGCCTGCGACCCCGAGAGCGCCGGCCACGTCATGCACTGCACCGGCTGTGGTGCCAGCCATTTCCCGCGCACCGATCCGGCGGTGATCATGCTGGTGGTGCGCGGCGAGCGCTGCCTGCTGGGCCATTCGCAGCGTTTCCCGCGCACGACGATGTATTCGACGCTCGCGGGCTTTGTCGAGCCGGGCGAGACGCTGGAGGAGGCGGTCGCGCGCGAGGTGCGCGAGGAGACCGGCGTGCAAGTCGGCCGCGTCGCCTACCATTCGAGCCAACCGTGGCCGTTCCCGGCTTCGATCATGCTTGGCTTCCATGCCGAGGCGCTGTCCGAGGAGATCACCATCGACCCCGCTGAGCTGCGCGACGCGCGCTGGTTCTCGCGCGCCGAACTGGCGGCACCCGAGGCCGCCGGGTTCGCCCTGCCGCGGCGCGACAGCATCGCGCGGCGCCTGATCGAGGACTGGCTGGCACCCTCGTGATGCGCGGCACCCTCTTTGCCCTGCTCGCCGCCGCGGCCTTGAGCGGCTGCGGCGGTGCTCCGCAAGACCCGGCCGAGGCGCAGTGCCGGGCGCAGGTCTACCAGGACCCGACGGTCAGGCACATGATCGCGGTGCAGGCCGGTAGCCTGTGGCTGCAGGCGAACGGCCAGTCGGCGCTCGCGGAGGCGAAACGGCAGGCGCTCTATGCCTGCCTGCGCGCACGCGGGCTGGCGCCGCCGGGCGGGGTGGAGGCACCGAGGCCCCCTTCGGCCACGTTTCGCAACCCGTTCTGACGTGCCCCTCACCCCGGCCCTCTCCCGCAAGGGGAGAGGGAGAAGCGGCGCCAAAAAAGCCCCCCTCCCCTTGCGGGAGGGGGTTGGGGGTGGGTGTTACGGCACACCGCTGATCTGACCTGCCGGCGTGCGGTTGCACACGCCGCGTGCATTCGCCGCCGTCGGCACGAGCGCCACGTGCGCATCTGCGGTCGCATTCGTCTGGCATGAGCCTTGCTTGGCAACGTCCTGAACCGACCTCCGAGGACGTCACGAATGAGGCATTCCGGCCGATACCGGCGGCTGATCGCGGCCTGCCTGCCGCTGCTGCTGTTCGCGACGAGCGCGTTCGCGCAAGGCGAGGCACCGCCCGCGCCGCCGCCCGCGATCGATACCGGCGATACCGCCTGGATGCTCGCCAGCACGGCGCTGGTGCTGATGATGACCATCCCCGGTCTGGCGCTGTTCTACGCCGGCATGGTTCGCAAGAAGAACGTGCTCGCCACGATGATGCAGTCCTTCACCATCTGCTGCCTGGTGACGATCACCTGGATGGTGGCGGGCTACAGTCTCGCCTTCATGAACGGCGACGCCTTCATCGGCGACCTGTCGCGCTTCTTCCTCGGCGGCATGGGGCCGTCCTGGAACAAGCCGTTTCTGCTCGGCGCGGGCAGCGCCAACCCGACCCAGACGACCATTCCCGAGACCGTCTACATGATGTTCCAGATGACGTTCGCGATCATCACGCCCGCCCTGATCGCGGGCGCGTTCGCGGACCGCATGCGGTTTTCCGCCATGTGCGTCTTCATGGTGCTGTGGTCGCTGTGCGTCTATGCGCCGATCGCGCACTGGGTCTGGAGTGCGACGGGCTGGCTCGGCGGCGGCGCGTTCGGCCTGCCGGGGGCGGCGGATTTCGCGGGTGGGACGGTCGTACACATCAACGCCGGCATCGCCGGGCTGATGTGCGCGCTGGTGCTGGGCCGGCGCGTCGGCTACGGCCAGGACAACATGGCGCCGTACGACGTCTCCTACGCGGTGATCGGCGCCTCGCTGCTCTGGGTCGGCTGGTTCGGCTTCAATGCGGGGTCGGCGGTCGGCGCCAACGGCCGCGCCGGCATGGCGATGGCGGTCACACAGATCGCGACCGCCGCCGCGGCACTCGGCTGGATGTTCGCCGAGTGGGGATCGAGGGCAAGCCGAGCGTGCTCGGCGCCGCCTCGGGCGCAGTCGCGGGGCTGGTCGCAATCACGCCCGCGTCGGGGTTCGTGCTGCCCGGCCCGGCGCTGCTCATTGGCGTGGTCGCGGGCGTGGTGTGCTTCTGGGCGGCGACCAGTCTCAAGCACGTGATGGGCTATGACGACAGCCTCGATTGCTTCGGCGTCCACGGCGTCGGCGGCATGATCGGCGCATTGCTGACCGGCGTGTTCGCCTACGGGCCGCTGACCGCGACCGCCGCAGCACCGCAGGGCGTCAATATCGGCGGGCTGCCGCAGTTCGAGAGCCAGTGCATCGCGGTGATCGCGACGCTGGCCTGGAGCGGCGGCATTTCGTTCATCCTGCTCAAGCTGATCGACGCCGTGCTGGGGTTGCGCGTCGATGCCGAGATGGAGCGCGAAGGGCTGGACGTTACCCTGCACGGCGAACAGCTCGGCTGAGCCGCGCCACAACTTGCCGCTCCCGGCCGGGAATGACACAACATCGGGCGATGTCGTCGGATGGCGCGCACGGCGGGAGAAGACCATGCAGATCAGCATCTTGGGCGCCGGCGGGTTCCTCGGCCGGCGGGTCGCGGAGCGGCTGGCGAAGGAGGGCAGCCTGGGCGGGGCGCCGGTCTCCGGCCTGACCCTGTTCGACCTCGCGGCACCTCCCGCGCCGCGCGCGGGCTTCCCGGTGCGCGCGATCGCCGGCGACCTGGCCGCGCTGCCGGCCGAGGCGATCCCGCCCGGCACCGAAATCATCTTTCACCTCGCCGCCGTGGTCAGCGCCGCCGCCGAGGCCGACTACGATCTCGGCTGGCGGGTCAATTTCCACGGCACCGAGGCGGTCATCGCCGCCTGCCGCCGGCTCGCCCGCCCGCCGCGGGTGGTGTTCACGAGCTCGGTCGCCAGCTTCTCCGGCGGGCAGGGCGCGGTGCTGCCCGACGACGCGCGGCAGGTGCCGGCGAACAGCTACGGCGCCCAGAAGGCGGCGGCCGAGCTGCTGCTGGCGGATGCCAGCCGGCGCGGGATGCTCGATGTCGTCTCGCTCCGGCTGCCGACGATCGTGGTCCGCCCCGGCCGGCCCAACAAGGCGGCGAGCAGCTTCGTCTCCAGCATCATCCGCGAGCCGCTGCTCGGCCTGCCCGCCGAGCTGCCGGTGGGCGAGGATTTCGCGGTCTGGATCGCAAGCCCCCGCCACGCCGTCGAGTGGCTGCTGCACGCGGCCGCGATGGACACCGCCGCCCTGCGCCTCGACCGCGGCGTGAACCCGCCCGGCATCAGCGTCACGGTCGCGCACATGCTGCAGGCGCTCGATGAGGTGCGGCCGGGGGCCGCGGCACTGGTGCGCCGCGCGCCAGATGAGGCGATCGCGAAGATCGTCGGCGGCTGGCCGGCCGCGTTCGAGGCGATGCACGCCCGCACGCTCGGCTTCTCGGCGCACGAGCCGCTGATCGACCTGGTGCGCGCCTTCGTCGAGGACGATCTGGAGGCGACGCGCGCCGAACGCGGGCTCTGATGCGCGCAACCGCCCGGCCGACCGCCCGTTGGACGGGTATCCGCAGGAGGCGCTTATGCCATCGCATCCGCCGCCGGTGCCACCGGCCAACCGCAGCGACAAGGGGCCGGGCGAGCCGGCGAAATCGGACGCCGACCGGCCCGAGCCGAAGGGTCGCGGCGTGCCCGACCCGAAGCAGGGCCAACAGGGCACAATCCGCGAGAACACCACCAACACCGGCTATCAGCAGGACCGTTAGTATGAGCCGCAAGACCGATGCCGCGGACCGCTCGCGCGGCGGCCCCGGCAGCAGCCGACAGGACGCAACCAGGCCGGCCCCGCCACGGAAATCCGGGCCGGAACCGGGCACGCCCACCAACCCCAACCGCAGCCGGGTCTCCGGTGGGGGCGGCGAGCGCGACCGCCATCACACACACAAGCCCGCCACCCGCTCCTGACCCGATCCGCCGGCGCGGCCGCGAGGGACTCGCCAGCTTCCGAATGTCGGCTACAGTCCGACGCAGCGAAGCCGGACGAGGGAGGGCAGGCGATGGCACAGGCACAACCCAACGGCAGCGTACGCGGGCCGCGGGCGGTCGCCCTGGCCGGTCCCTACGGCAGCGGCAAGTCCACCCTGTTCGAGGCGCTGATGCTCGCCGGCGGCGCCAGCCTGCGCCGCGCCGACCCGCGCAGCCGCAGCATGGGCACCGAAATCCGCCTCGGCCATTGCAGCTTTCTGGGCGAGTCCTGGGCGATCCTCGACTGCCCCGGCTCGGTCGAGTTCGCGTACGAGACCGAAGGTGCGCTCGCCATCGCCGACATCGCGGTCGTGGTGTGCGAGGCGTCGCCTGCCCGCGCCCGCGCCGTCGCCCCGGTGCTGAAGGCGATCGAGGAGCACGCCGTCCCCTACCTGCTGTTCGTCAACAAGGTCGATACCATCGGCGATGGTCACGTCCGCGACACGCTTGCCGCACTCCAGGCGTACGCCACCCGGCCGCTGGTGCTGCGTCAGGTGCCGATCCGCGATGGCGAGCGCGTCACCGGCTACGTCGATGTCGTGAGCGAGCGCGCCTACCGCTATCGGCCCGGCCAGCCGTCGGAACTGATCCAGCTTCCCTCGGAGATGCAGGATCGCGAGCGTGAGGCGATGGCGGCGCTGATGGAGGTGCTCGCCGATCACGACGACGTGCTGCTGGAGAAGGTGCTGGAGGACGTCAAGCCGACCTCCGAGGAGATCTACCGCCAGCTCCACAAGGACCAGGCGGCGGGCGCGCTGGTGGGCGTGCTGCTCGGCTCGGCCGACCACGATCACGGCATCCGCCGGCTGTGGAAGGCGCTGCGCCACGACGCGCCCGACCCGCGCGAGACCGCCGCCGCGCGCGGCGTCTCCCCGGAAGGCGAGCCGCTCGCGCAGGTGTTCAAGACCCAGCACGCCGGCCATACCGGCAAGCTCTCCTACGCCCGCATCTGGCGCGGCCCGATCCATGACGGGGCGACGCTGAACGGCGAGCGGCTGGGCGGCATCTACAAGATGGCGAACGCCGAGCCGGCCAAGGTCGCGGAGGCCGAAACCGGGGATGTGGTGGCACTCGCGCGGCTGGCGCAGGCGGCGACCGGCGACACGCTCAGCCCCTCCGGCCAGGCCGGGCGCCTGCCGTTCCCCGAGCCGCCGGAGCCGGTCTATGCGCTCTCGATCGCGACCGAGGACCGCAAGGACGACGTGAAGCTCTCCGGCGCGCTGGGCAAGCTGGTCGAGGAGGACCCGGCGCTGACGGTGCGCCACGAGGCCGAGACTGGGGAGACGGTGCTGTACGGCCAGGGCGAGATTCACCTCAAGGCGGCGATCGAGCGGCTGGGGCGCGGCTGGGGCCTCAAGCTCTCGGCGGCGCGGCCGAAAGTGGGGTTCAAGGAGACGATCCGCCGCGCGGTCCACCAGCACGCGCGGCTCAAACGCCAGACCGGCGGCCACGGCCAGTTCGCCGACGTCAAGCTCGACATCGCGCCCCGCGCGCGCGGCGAGGGCTTCCAGTTCACCGACCACATCGTGGGCGGGGCGGTGCCGCGGCAGTACATCCCCGCCGTCGGCGAGGCGGCCGAGGACGCGACCCGCAAGGGCCCGCTCGGCTATCCGGTCGTCGATGTGTCGGTGACGCTGGTGGACGGCACCTTCCACTCGGTGGACAGCTCGGACATGGCGTTCAAGACCGCGACCCGGATGGGGATGCAGGAGGCCTTGGCGAAGGCCGACCCGGTGCTGCTGGAGCCGATCGACCATGTGAGCGTGGCCGTGCCGAGCGACTGCACGCCGGCCGCGCAGCGCCTGCTGACCGGCCGGCGGGGGCAGATCCTCGGCTACGCGGAGAAGCCGGGCTGGCCGGGCTGGGACGAGGTCGAGGCGCTGGTGCCACAGGCGGAGCTGCACGATCTGATCATCGAGCTGCGCTCCCTGACGATGGGCCTGGGCACTTACCGCCGCCGCTTCGACCATCTGGCCGAGGCGCACGGACGGCTCGCCGAGCGGATGGTGGCCGAGGCGGTCGCCGCCCGGTAGTCAGTCCGGCGGACTGAGTTGCCGGCCCTGGCGGGGGATCAGCACCGGCGGCAGGTGCAGGATCGCGACCGCGCCCTCATAGAGCCGGTCTGCGGCCGGCAACACCCTGATCACGACCACCGGGCGGATCGCCACCGCGATCCCGCCGCTCACGGCGCCAACGCCCGCCGAAGCCAGCATGTCGATCGGGAAATGCACGCCGAGAAACACCCGCGCCCACGCCACGGACACGCCGTAGAGGCAGACCACCACGCCGGTCCGCCGGGCCGCTCCGGTCGCGATCAGCCCGGCGCCGAGCGCCCAGATGAAGGTCGCGTGGTCGCTCGGGAAGGAATTGTCTGGCGAATGGGCGAGCAGCGTGTGCCCAAGTCCGACCATGAACGGCCGCGGCTCGAACCAGAGCAGCCCGAGCCCCCAATTGATGCCGAGCCCGATCAGCACTCCGCCCGCGACCGCGAGCAATGGGCCGCGCCGGTCGGGCCGGCCCCACACCCAGAACACGACCAGGACCGCCGGCGCGACGATCGCGGGACTGCCGGCAAACATCAATGCCGCGTCCACGATCCAGGCGATCGGGTGGGGCCCGGCGTTGAGGAGCAGGAATACGTGCTGGTTCCAGGCTGACAGGGCGCGCTCTCCTTTCCCGCCCGAGATCCGCTCCGGCGGGAAGGCGACGCTCTACCGTGTTGTCATCGCCCTGTCATCCAAACTCCGCCTCGATGTAGGGAGCACACGGTCTGTCCGGTGCAGGTAGCACGTGATCTGTCCGGTGCATTTGACCTCTGGGGGGCTGATGCGTCGGACGGAGCAACGGCAGGGCGTGCGGATGCTGAAGCTTCGCGACATGTTGAGCCGCTGGGAGGCGGACGAGCTGAGTCAGATGGAAGCGGCTGAGCTGCTGGGGATGAGCGAACGGACGTTCCGTCGTTGGACCCGGCGCTATGAGGAGGAGGGAGAGGCCGGTGTGATGGACTGGCGCCTGGGGCGGCGATCGGGGCGGGCGGTGCCGGAAGCCGAGGCGGCCGAGGTGGAGCGGCTGTTCCGCGAGCGCTACGCCGGTTTTACGGTGAAGCACTTCCACGAGCATCTGCGGCGCAGCCACGGCTTCGCCTGGGGCTACACCTGGACCAAGACCTTTCTGCAAAGCCGCGGGCTGGTGGCAAAGGCGCCCCGCCGCGGGGCGCATCGCCGCAAGCGCCCGCGCCGGCCGATGGTGGGGATGATGCTGCATCAGGACGGCTCGCGGCACGCCTGGCTGGCCGGGCTGGCGCCGCTTGACCTGGTGATCACGCTGGATGACGCCACCAGCACGCTCTACTCGGCGTTCCTGGTGACCGAGGAGGGCACGGCCTCGAGTTTTGCCAGCTTGGCGGAGACGATCGCGGCGCACGGCCTGCCGTGCGCGCTCTATACCGACCGCGGCAGCCACTATTTTCACACACCCGAAGCGGGCGGTCCGGTGGGCCGAGGGGTGCACACCCAGGTCGGGCGGGCGTTGGCGCAGCTTGGCATCGAGCACATTGCGGCCTACTCGCCGGAGGCGCGAGGGCGCTGCGAGCGAGCGTTCCGAACTCTGCAGGATCGGCTGCCGAAGGAGCTGGCGCTGGCCGGCATCACCGAGGATGTGGCGACGGCGAACCGCTTCATCCGCGAGGTCTATCTGCCGCTGCACAACGCGCAGTTCGTGATAGCACCGGCAGAGAGCGCCTCGGCGTTCGTGCCGGTGGCCGAGGCGCAATGGCGCGACGTGCTGTGCATCCAGGAGGAGCGGGTGGTAGCGCCGGACAACACGGTGGCTTGGCGCGGTCGGCGGCTACAGATCCCACCCCACCCGGCGCGGGCGCATTTTGTGCGGGCGCGGGTTCGGGTGCATGAGTATGCCGACGGCGCGCTGGCGCTATTTCATGGTCCGCGCTGTCTGGTGCGCTGGCCGGGCGATCCGGCCGCCGCTTCGGACCCCGAGTTGAGGCCCGCCGCGTGAACCGCTTTCGCGACCGGCCGAGCCCTGTGGACAAGATGGACAAGCCAAGTGGCTTGCCCACTTGCCCACAGGGCCAGCATCATCAAAAGCGGTCAATTCATCTGCTACCTGCACCGGACATCTTTAGGTGCTCGCTACAGGGTGCATCGCCAAGCTATCGGGGGCGAAGCTGTTGCATTCCAAGACAGTTCGGGCCGCCCGCTTACTCCCGATAGCCGGCGATGAACCCTTCCAGCCGATCCATCGCGATCGCGAGACTTTCCAGGCTGCGCGCGTAGCAGAGCCGGATCTGGCCGTCCGCGCCGGCGCCGAAGGCGATGCCCGGTGCCAGGCCAACGCGCGCTTCGATGACGGCGCGCTTGCAGAAGGCCAGCGTATCGCGCATGCCCTCCACCGAGAACATCGTGTAGAACGCGGCCTGCGAGGGGGTGACGCGCATGCGGGGCATCGCGGCCAGACGGCCTTCCACCAGGTCGCGCCCGGAGCGGCAGCGGGCGACGAAGCTCTGCACGAACCCCTCGCCCTCGCGGATCGCCGCGACCGCGCCGGCCTGCAGGAAGCCCGGACCGCCCGAGGTGTTGAACTGCACCAGCTTCTCGATATTCGCCGTCTGCCCGGCGGGATAGACGAACCAGCCGAGCCGCCAGCCGGTCATCGCCCACGCCTTGGAGAAGCTGTTGAGCACGTAGGCGTTGTCCTCGGGCCGCGCGATCTCGAGCAGCGAGGGGGCCACCGGCCGGTCGTAGATGATGCGGTGATAAACTTCGTCGGCGAGCAGGGCGATGCCGCGGTCGCGGGCAAACGCGAGCAGCCTTTCGGCCTGCGCCTGCTCCAGCAGCCAGCCCGTCGGATTCCCCGGAGAGGCGTAGTAGATCGCCTTGGTGCGGCCGTCGCAGCGGGCGAACAGCGCCTCGAGGTCGAGCCGCCAGCCCGAATTGCCGGCCGCGAGCGGGACCATGCGCACCTCGCCCCCCATGATCTCGACCGCGCGTGCGATGTTGGGCCAGGAGGGTGCGACCATCACCACGTTGTCGCCCGGCTCGACCAGGAGCTGGGCCGCGAGCATCACCGCGTTCATCCCGGACGAAGTGACGGCGATGCGGTCATCGGCGACGCGCACCCGCCACAGCCGGTGCAGGTAGTCGGCGAGGGCGGCGCGCAATTCGGGAATGCCGCGATTGGCGGTGTAGAAGGTCTGCCCGGCGGCCAGTGCCGCAGTTGCGGCATCGCAGATGAAGGCGGGAGTGGGAAGATCACCCTCGCCGGCCCAGAGCCCGATCACGTCGGGGATGGTGAAGCCCATCCGCCAGACCTCGACGATCGGGCTGTCCTCGAGCTCCTCGATCCGCGTCCGAACCGTCACCGGTGCCTCCCTCGCTGCGGGCGGGCGGAGGCTTCCCATGGGGAATGATGAGGGTCAACGCGCGCCGGCGAGCAGGGCTGCCACGGCACGGTGCGCGTGGCCTGCGCCGAACGCGGCTATCATGCGCGAGCCATCTCGGCGCGACAGCGGTGGTCTCTGCGATGATTTATTTCGATTGTGTGACACCCCTCCCCCAACCCCCTCCCGCAAGGGGAGGAGGCTTTGGTGCTCAACTCCCCCTCCCCTTGCGGGAGGGGGCTGGGGGAGGGGCGAAGTCCGGGCGATCGGGAAGATGGCAGCCGCGCACACATCCGCGTCCGCGTCCTCGCGAACTGCCCGGCCTTGACCGGCGAGCAGGTGGACCGCGCCGCGCTGCCGGCGCTGCACCGCCTGTGGCGCATCCTGCCGGCGGGGCCGCGCCGGCGCCTGCTCGGCCGGCTCGCCGTGGCGCTGGCGCCGCACCCCGACCGCATTCCGCCGCCGGCGCGCGCCGGGCTGATCGTCGCCGGCGAATTTTCCCGTGCGACCGGCCTCGGCGAAGCGGCGCGGCTGATGCGCGCGGGCCTCGATGCGCTGGGCGTGGCCTCCTGGGCGGTCGAGGCGGGATTACGCCTTCCCGGCGAACCCGCTGCCACGCCGCTACCCGCGGAGCTGCCCCCGGCGCGCCGCTGCTGCTCCACGTCAACGCGCCGCTGCTGCCGGCGGCGTTGCTGCGGCTGCCGCGCGGGCTGCTGCGCGGGCGCCGCGTGATCGGCTATTGGGCGTGGGAGCTGCCGACCCTGCCCCCCGCATGGCGCGCCGGCGCGCGCTTCGTCCACGAAATCTGGGTGCCGTCGCGGTTCACCGCCGCAGCGATTGAGAGGGTGGCGCCGGGGCGGGTACGGGTGGTGCCGCCGCCCCTTGCCGCCGCACCGCCGCGACCCTCGGCGCTGGACCGGGCGGCGTTCGGCCTGCCGGCGCGCGCGGTGGTGACGCTCGCCTCGTTCAACCTCGCCTCCAGCTTCGCGCGCAAGAACCCGCTGGCCGCGATCGCCGCCCACCGCGCGGCCTTCGCCGACCGGCCCGACCGGCTGCTGCTGCTCAAGCTCACCAATCCCGGCCACTTTCCCGACGATTTCGCGCGACTGCGCGCCGCGATCGCGGGGGCGGCCAACATCCGGCTGGAGACGCGCACGCTTCCCGCCGGCCGACAGCCACGCCCTCACCGCCGCCTGCGACATCGTGTTGTCGCTGCATCGCAGCGAGGGACTGGGCCTGGTGCCGGCCGAGGCGATGCTGCTCGGTCGCCCGGTGGTTGCCACGGTTGGTCGGGCAACCTCGAGTACATGGACGCCGCCTGCGCCGCTCTGGTCGGGTGCCGGCTGGTGCCGGCGGTCGATCCGCGCGGCGTGTTCGAGGCGCCGGGTGCCGTGTGGGCGGAGCCGTCGGTGCCCGACGCCGCGGCGTGGCTCGCGCGGCTCGCCGGCGATCCCGGCCTGCGGGCGAGCCTCGGCGCGCGCGGCCGGGCGGCGGTGCAGGCGCGGCTCGGCACGGCGCCGCTCGCCGCCGGCCTGCGCGCCATCGGGCTGCTCGGCCCTTGAGGCGGGACGCATGAGATGGGGTGCATGAGACGGGCCGCCGCATGAGGCTGCTGGTCTGGCAATGGGGCCGGCGCGGCGCCGGACCGCTGCTCGCCGCCGGGCTGGCCCGCGCCTTCGCCGGCCTCCCCGAGACCGAGGCGGTGCTGTCGCTGGCGGCCGCCGCCGAGATCCTGGCCGGGCCGGACCCGCCCCGCTGCGCGCTTCCGGTCGCGACCTATGCCGGGCCGGCGGGGCTGGCCGCGCGCGCGCTCGCCGCCCCGGTGCTGGTGCCCGTCGCTTGCCCGTCGGGTGGCGAAGCTGGCGCCGGATTTAGGCCTGTGCGCGATGCCGGCGGCCCTCGACCGGCTGATGACGGCGGCCCTCGCCCGCCTGGGCGTGCCGTGGGCGCTGATCGTGCATGACGCGGCCCCGCACGCCGGCGACAGCGCCGCCTTCGTCCGTCTGATCCAGGCCCGCACGATCCGGCGCGCGGACGCGCTGGTGGCGCTCAGCGGGCACGTGGCCGGCCGGCTCGCCGCCGACCCGGCTTGCGCCGGCAAGCCGCTGCTGCGGGCATTGCTGCCGCCCTTCGTGTTCGGCCCCGCGCCGCCGCCGCCGCGCGCCCATGGCGGGGCGCTGCGGCTGCTCTGCTTCGGCCGGCTGCTGCCCTACAAGGGCCTCGACCTGCTGGCCGCGGCCCTCGCCCGGCTCGGGCCGCGCACCGATCTCGTGGTGCGCGTGGTCGGGCAGGGGCCGGAATCGGCCGACCTCGCCGCCCTGCGCGCGCGGCCGGAAGTGCAGGTCGAGCGCCGCTGGGTGCCGGAGGCCGAGGTCGCATCGCTGCTGGCCTGGGCCGATGCGGTGGTGCTGCCGTATCGCGAGGCGAGCCAGAGCGGCGTGGCCGCGGCCGCTCTGGCGGCGGGACGATGGGTGGTCGCGACCGCGGTGGGCGGCCTGCCGGAGCAGCTTGCGGGCGCGCCGCTCGGCCGCCTCTGTGCCCCGACCGCGGACGCGATCGCGGCGGCGCTGGCCGCCTTGCTGGCGGAACCGCCGCCGGACCTGCCGGCCGCTGATCCCGCAGCGGCATGGCGCGCGACCGCCGCCGATCTGCGGGCGCAACTTATGGCGGCACTGCCCCGAACTGGACGGTCAGCACTGAGCTGATCGCCTGGCAGTCGATCAAGCCTCCGTATCAAGCAAGTAGGCGATCAGGCCCAGTGGCCGGGCACCCAGTACGGGCCGTTCCAGTGCGGCGGTACCCAATAGCGCTGCGGCGGGTAATATCGCGGCGGCGGCGCGTAATAGACCGGCGGCGCGTAATACACCGGCGGTGGCGCAATTCCGATCACCACCCCGCCGCGCCAGCCCCAGCCGCCGCGCCAGCAGCAGCCGCCGCCCCAGCCGCCGCCGTGCCACCAGGCCAAAGCGGGCGTGGGCAGCGCCACCGCCAGCGGCACGGCAACCGCGAGTGCCGTGGCGGCGCCGAGCAGGGCGCGGCCGAACCTCAAGCGGACCGATCCAGTCATCGCGGCGATCTCCTCTCAGGCATATCCAAATCCACGTCGCATCATGGCGCCGATTGTGGCGGCCGTGTGCCCGACGTGTCCCGCCCGTATCACGGGCTCCGCGCCCCGCCCGTATCACGGGCTCAGCGCGGCGAGAGCACCATGATCATCTGCCTGTTCTCCATCCGCGGCATCTGCTCGACCTTCGATTGCGGGTCCATGTCGCCGCGGATGCGTTCGAGCACCTTCACGCCGATATCCTGGTGCGCCATCTCCCGGCCCCGGAAGCGCAACGTCACCTTGACCTTGTCGCCCTCCTCGATGAACGATCTTCATCGCGCGCAGCTTCACCTGATAGTCGTTCTCGTCGATATTGGGGCGGACCTTGACCTCCTTGATCTCGACGATCTTCTGCTTCTTGCGGGCTTCGTTCTTCTTCTTCTGCTGCTCGTACTTGAACTTGCCGAAATCGAGGATCTTCACCACCGGCGGGTCGGCGTTGGGGCTGATCTCGAGCAGGTCGAGGCCGATCGAGAAGGCGCGGTTCAGCGCCTCGCGGGCGGTCATCACGCCCTGCATCTCGCCCTCCTGGTCGATCAGGCGAACCTGGGCGGAGCGGATTTCGTCGTTCACGCGCGGGCCGTCACGGGTTGGCGCGGCCTGCATCGGTGGTCTGGGTATGGGCGTGTCTCCTGTTCCGGTGGATGGGGTTGTGCGTTGTGCCCGAAGCGCCGTCCGGCGATCAAGCGACTTCGCGAACGGCCGGCGCTTCCGCCCTCAGATCGGGCGGCCGTCGCCTCCGCTGCAAGCCGCTGCGCGGCCTCGGCGAGCGGCAGGCTCGCCTGCGCCTCGTCACCGAGCCGGCGTAGCGAGACGGTGCGCGTCTCCGCCTCCCGCCGCCCGACCACGACCAGCACCGGGACGTGGGCCACCGAATGCTCGCGCACCTTGGCGCCGATCTTTTCGCGCCCGAGATCGACCCGGACCGTGAGCCCCGCCGCCTCCAGCGCCGCCGCCACCTCGCGCGCGTAATCATCCGCGTCAGAAACGATGGTCGCGACCACCGCCTGCACCGGGGCGAGCCACAGCGGGAAGCGGCCGGCATAGTGCTCGATCAGGATGCCGAGGAAGCGCTCGAAGCTGCCCAGGATCACGCGGTGCAGCATCACCGGGACGTGGCGCGCGCCGTCCTCGCCCACATACTCGGCGCCGAGCCGGTCGGGCATGTTGAAATCGACCTGCAACGTGCCGCACTGCCACTCCCGCCCGATCGCGTCCTGCAACACGAATTCGAGCTTCGGCCCGTAGAACGCGCCCTCGCCGGGATTGAGCGTGTAGTCGATGCCCGCGGTGGCACTCGCCTCGCGCAAGGCCGCCTCGGCGCGGTCCCAGACCGCATCGGATCCCACGCGCGCATCGGGGCGGTCGGCGAACTTCACGCGGAACTCGGGGAAGCCGAAGTCGCGATAGACCGTGGCCAGCAGCGTGATGAAGCGTGCCGTCTCGTCGGCGATCTGATCCTCGGTGCAGAAGATGTGCGCATCGTCCTGGGTGAAGGCGCGCACCCGCATCAGCCCGTGCAGCGCGCCCGAGGGTTCGTAGCGATGGCACGATCCGAACTCGGCCAGCCGCAGCGGCAGCTCGCGATACGAGCGCACGCCTTGCCGAAAAATCTGCACGTGGCACGGACAGTTCATCGGCTTCAGCGCCAGCGTCTTCTGCTCCTCCTCGACGGTGGCGACGAACATGTGCTCGCGGAACTTCTCCCAGTGGCCCGAGCGCTCCCATAGCGCCCGGTCCACCAGTTGCGGCGTGCGCACCTCCTGGTAGCCGGCGGCATCCTGCCGGCGGCGCAGATAGGCTTCCGCCGCACGATACAGGCGCCAGCCGTTCGGGTGCCAGAAGATGCTGCCGACCGCCTCCTCCTGCACGTGATAGAGGTCCATCTCGCGGGCGATGCGGCGATGGTCGCGCCGCTCCGCTTCGGCCAAGCGGTGCAGATAGGCGTCGAGCTCGCGCCGGTCGCGCCAGGCGGTGCCGTAGATGCGGCTCAGCATGGCGTTGCGGTGATCGCCCCGCCAGTAGGCGCCGGCGACCTTCATCAGCTTGAACGCATCCCCACGTCGCCGGTCGAGCGCATGTGCGGGCCGCGGCAGAGGTCGATCCACTCGCCCTGGCGATAGAGCGTGATCGTCTGGTCGCGCGGCAGGTCGCGGATGAGCTGCGCCTTGTATTTCTCGCCGCGGCGCTCGAAGAATTCGATCGCCTCGTCGCGGTCGATCACCTGCCGCTCGAAGGCGGCGTTGCGCGCGATGATCTCGCGCATCTTCGCCTCGATCGCCGGAAAATCCTCCGGCGTGAACGGCTCGTTGCGGGCGAAGTCGTAATAGAACCCGTCCTCGATCGCCGGCCCGATCGTGACCTGCGTGCCGGGATGGAGCGCCTGCACCGCCTCGGCGAGCACGTGGGCGGCGTCGTGACGGATCAGGCCGAGCGCCTCGGGGTCGCGGCGGGTGATGAACACGACCGAGCTGTCATCCTCGATCGGGCGCGCGAGGTCGCGGATTTCGCCGTCCACCTTCATCGCCAGCGCGGCGCGGGCGAGGCCGGGGCCGATCTCGGCGGCGAGCGCCGCGCCCGTCACCGGGCCGTCATGGCGGCGCACGGACCCGTCGGGCAGCGTGATCGCAGGCATCGGTCTCGTCATCTCCGCGCGATGGAGCGTGGTCTATGGCGTCACGCCAGCGCCGCCGCAACCCGGGCTACCGGCAGGTCGGCGAGGCGCTCGCAGCGCAGCACCGTGACCGCGCCGCGGGGTGCGGTCAGCGCCGGGTCGCTGTCGGCCGAGAACAGCACCACGCAGCGGCAGCCCATCGCGGCGGCCAGGTGCATCGGCCCGGTGTCGTTGCCGATCGCATAGGCGGCGCCGGCGGCGAGGGTCGCGATGTCGGCGAGCGTGGTGCGGCCGGTGAGGTCGATCGCAGCACCGCAGGTCGCGCGGATCGCGTCCGCGAGTGGGGCGTCGGCGGCGGTGCCGATCACCACCGGAGCCAGGCCGCGCGCGGCGAGCGTAGCGGCGAGCGCCGCGAACCGCGCCACCGGCCAGCGCTTCGCCGGCCGGTGCGGCGCCGCCCCCGGTGCCAGCAGCGCATAAGGGCGCGGCAGGTCGAAGTTGCGTCCGGCGGTGGCGAGCCAGCCGAGATCGGGAGCGGCGATTGCGGCGATGCCGGCCATCGCGAGCTGTTCGCACTGCCGGTCGATCGTGTGCATCGCATCGCGCCCCGGATTGGCGTGCGGGTGGGAGGCGCCGCGCGCGATCCCCGACCAGGGGGGCCGGCCGGCCAGGCGGAAGTATTGCGACGACCGCGCCGAGGTTTGCAGGTCATAGACGAAGTCGAAGCCGCGCAAATGCCGCGCCAGCCGCCACAGGCCGGGCAGGTTCCACCAGCCGGGCCGTGCATCGAGCCGCACCGCGTCGAACCACGGGCTCGCGCGTGCAAGCTCGGCGAAGGGGGACGTCGTCAGCAGCGTGATCTGCGCCTCCGGGTGGTGCGCCCGGATCGCCGCGAACGGGCCGAAGGCGAGCACGAAATCGCCGAGCGCCCCCAGCTTGATGACCAGGATGCGGCGCGGGGCATTTCCCCCCCTCCCCTCGCGAGAGGGGGCCGGGGGGAGGGGGCGGCTGAGCATCAATCGACCCCCGCTCACTCCCCACCCCGGCCCTCCCCCGCAAGGGGGGAGGGAGGAACAAGCAGGCTCAGTATCGCCGCAGCAGCGCCACCAGCCGGCCCTGCACCCGCACTCGATCGGCGGGGAAGATGCGGATCTCGTGGCGCGGATTGGCCGGCTCCAGCGCGATCGAGGCGCCGCGCCGGCGCAGGCGCTTCAGCGTCACCTCGCTGGTATCGATCAGGGCGACCACGATCTGACCGTTCTCGGCGGTCTCCACCCGGCGGATGATCGCGGTGTCGCCATCGAGGATGCCGGCCTCGACCATCGAATCGCCCGCCACCTCCAGCGCGTAGTGCTCGCCGCTGCCGATCAGCGCCATCGGCACCTCGATCTGCGTGCTGGTGTCGCGCAGCGCCTCGATCGGCAGGCCGGCGGCGATGCGGCCATAGAGCGGCAGGGCCACCGCTCCCGCCTCGGCGGCTGCACGCACGCCGGGCAGGCGCGCCGAGAAATCGCCACGGATCACGTTCGGCGCGAAGCTCGCCTCGCGCGCCGTCGCGATCGAGGCCGCCGGCTCGGCCTGGCGGGCGGCCAGGTCCTCCGGCAGCCGCACCACCTCCAGCGCGCGCGCCCGGTGATGGCGGCGGCGCAGGAAGCCGCGCTCCTCCAGCGCCGAGATCAGCCGGTGGATGCCCGACTTGCTGCGCAGCTTCAGCGCCTGCTTCATCTCCTCGAAGCTCGGCGAGAAGCCGGTCTCGTGCAGGTGGCGGTCGATGTAGATCAGCAGTTCGTGCTGCTTGCGGGTCAGCATGGCGCCCCATCCCTTCGTGCGGCCGCGAGTGGCGAACGCTGGCGAACAAACCAGCAACCGGGATTCGTTCTAGGAAAGTTCGCGCCGGTTCGTCAAGCGGGCGTATCGTTCGGCTCAGATCGCCACCGCGTCGAGACGCAGGATCTCGACCTCCGCCCCCGCGGCGGCCGGCGACGCGTGCGGCGGGCGCACGATCAGCGCGTCGGCTTCGGCGAGCAGGCGCAGCATCGCGCTGTCCTGCCGCTCGAATGGCGTCGCCACCAGCGCCCCGTCCGGCCGCACCGCAAGCCGCGCGCGCACATAGTCCTCGCGGCGGTCGTTCTGCCCCATCGCCGCCCCGAGCCGCGCCCGCGTCCGCGCCGGCATCGCATCGGGCAGGCCGGCGAGGCGGCGCAGCGCGGGCAGCACGAACAGCAGCCCGCAGACCAGTGCCGAGACCGGGTTGCCCGGCAACCCGACCACCGGCAGAGCGCCGAGGGTGCCGAACATCAGCGGCTTTCCGGGCCGCATCGCGACTGTCCAGAAATCGACCGCGAGGCCGCGCCGGCCTAATCCCGCCTGGAGCAGATCGTGATCGCCCACGCTGGCGCCGCCGGTCGTCACCAGCAGGTCGGCGCCCGCCGCGGCGTCCGCCGCCGCCGCGATCGCATCGGCGGCGTCGCGCGCGACCGGCAGCACCATCGGCACGCCGCCGGCGGCCGACACCAGCGCCGCCAAAGCGTGCGCGTTGGAACTGACGATGCTCCCCGGCGGCACCGGCTCGCCGGGCAGCGCGACCTCGTCGCCCGTGGCCAGGATCGCGACGCGCGGGCGGCGATGCACGGTGAGCCAGGGATGATCGCCGGCGGCGGCGAGCCCGATGTCGCGCGGCGAGAGCCGCCGGCCGGCGGGCAGCAGCGTGTCGCCCGCGAAAAAATCCTGGCCCTTGCTGCGGATGTGCCGCTTGGCCGTGGCGGCCTCGCGGATCGTCACGCGGGCGCCGTCCGGTTCCGCGTCTTCCTGGATCACGATCGCATCGGCGCCCTCCGGCACCACGCTGCCGGTGTAGAGCCGCACCGCCTCGCCCGCGCCAAGGTGGCCTGCGAGCGGATGCCCGGCCGGCGCCTCGCCGATCACCCGCAGCACCGCGCCCGCGCGGGCGTCGGCCGCGCGCAGCGCGTAGCCGTCCATCGCCGACACGTCCGCCGGCGGTTGGGTGCGCCGGGCCGCGACCGGGGCGGCCAGCACGCGCCCGGCGGCTTCGGCCAGTGGCACGATCTCGGCGGGCGTCATGCGCAGCCCGGCCAGGATGCGCACCCGCGCCTCCTCGACGCTGATCATGGCGAGAGCGGCCATGCGTCCGCCCCCTCCCCCAACCCCCTCCCGCAAGGGGAGGGGGCTTTGCGGCGCACCTCCCCCTCCCCTTGCGGGAGGGGGTTGGGGGGAGGGGTGCGACGGTCAGGTTCAGCCGGAGTTGAAATCATTCCTGGCGGAACTCGCCCGACTTGCCGCCCGCCTTGTGGGTCACGCGGACCGCCTCGATCCGCATGCCGCGATCGACCGCCTTGCACATGTCATAGATCGTGAGCGCCGCGACCGCGGCCGCGGTCAGCGCCTCCATCTCCACGCCCGTCGGCCCGGTGGTGCGCACCGTCGCCGCGATCTCGATCGCCTCGCCCGCCGGCGCCGGCTCCAGCTCGACGCGCACGGACGCGATCGGCAGCGGATGGCAGAGCGGGATCAGCTCGGCCGTGCGCTTGGCCGCCATGATGCCGGCGATGCGGGCCGTGCCGAGCACGTCGCCCTTGGCGGCACCGCCCGCCAGGATCAGCGCCAGCGTCTGCGGCCGCATCGCCACCCGCGCCCGCGCCGTCGCCTCGCGCGCGGTCGGGGGCTTCTCCGAGACATCCACCATCGCCGCCCGGCCACGTGCGTCGAGATGCGTCAGGCCCCCGCTCGCGGAGTGGCTCACGGGGCGGCCTCCGCCAGCAGCGCGCGCGCCGCTGCGCCGACATCCGCCTGGCGCAGCAGCGTCTCGCCGACCAGGAAGCACTGCGTACCGGTGGCGGCCAGCCGGCGCAGATCGCCGGCGCTGCGGATGCCGCTCTCGGCGACCAGGAACCGCTCCGGCGGCACGTGCGGCGCGAGCTCAAGCGTGGTCTCCAGCCGGGTCTTCAAGGTCTTGAGGTCGCGGTTGTTGATGCCGATCATCGGCGTCTCCAGCCCGAGCGCACGGTCGAGCTCGAAGCGGTCATGCACCTCCGCCAGCACGTCCATGTCGAGCGCCCGCGCCAGGCTCTCCAGCTCCCGCGCCCGCTCGTCGGAGAGGGCGGCCAGGATCAGCAGGATGCAGTCGGCCCCCATCGCCCGGCTCTGGTACACCTGCCACGGATCGAGAATGAAGTCCTTGCGCAGCACGGGCAAATCCACCGCGGCCCGGGCGGCCCGCAGATGCGCCGGGTCGCCGTGGAAATGAGTGCCCGTCGGTCAGCACCGAGAGGCAGGTGGCGCCGCCCTCGCGATAGGAGCGGGCGAGGGCAGGGGGGTCGAACTCGGTCCGGATCATGCCGCCCGAGGGCGACGCCTTCTTGATCTCGGCGATCAGTCCGATCCGGCCGCCGCCGGTCGCCTCCTTCAGCGCGGCGTAGAAGCCACGGGTCGGACCGTCGAGCTTGCCCTTCAGCGCCCCGACCGGCGTCGTCTCGCGGCGGCGGGCGGTCTCCTCGCGCTTCACGGCGCAGATGCGCGACAGCGTATCGACGCCGGCGCGCTCGGAGGCGACGCTCTCGGGGGATTGCGGGGTGATGTCCATGTCTGCCTCGGGCGGTCAGCGCACGTCGGCGGCGGTCTCACGTCGTAACGCATCCAGTGCCGCCTGCGCCGCACCGCTCTCGATCACACGCGCGGCAAGCGAAACGCCTTCGCGCAGATTGTCCACGCGGCCGGCGATGACCAGCGCCGCCGCCGCGTTCAGCAGCACCGTGTCGCGATACGGGCCCGCCGTGCCGCCGAGCAGCGCCCGCAGCGCCGCCGCGTTCGCCTCGGCATCGCCGCCGTGGATGGCAGCGACCGGCGCGCGCGGCAGCCCGGCCTCCTCGGGCAGCAGCGTGAAAGTGCGAACCCGGCCCTCGTTCAGCTCCACGACGCGGTTCTCGCCGGCAACCGTCAGCTCGTCCAGCCCCTCGCCGTGAACGATCCAGGCGCGCTCGGTGCCGAGAGCCGCCAGCGTCTCGGCCATCGGCTGCGCCCAGGCGGGATCGAACACGCCGATCAACTGGCGCTTCACCGCTGCCGGGTTCGCGAGCGGCCCGAGCAGGTTGAAGATCGTGCGGGTGCCGAGCTCGGCGCGCGGGCCGGCGGCGTGGCGCAACGCCGCGTGGTGGCGCGGCGCGAACAGGAAGACGCAACGGGCCGCGAGCAGCACCGCCGGCAGCCGCGCGAGCGGCACATCCACCTCGACACCGAGGGCGGTCAGCACGTCCGCGCCGCCGGTGCGCGACGACAGCGCCCGGTTGCCGTGCTTGGCGACGGGCACGCCGGCGCCGGCCAGCACGAAGGTCACGGCGGTCGAGACGTTCAGCGTGCCGGCGTTATCGCCGCCGGTGCCGCAGACGTCGATGGCACCGGGCGGCGCCGCGACGCGCGCCATCCGCGCCCGCATCGCGCGCACCGCGCCCACCAGTTCGGCCACCGTCTCGCCGCGCACCCGCATCGCCATCAGCAGGCCGGCGATCTGCGCCGGCGTCGCCTCGCCCGACATGATGATGCCGAACGCCTCCTCCGCCTCCGCCTCGCTCATCGTCTCGCCGCGCGCGAGCCGGGCCAGCACCGGTTTGAGGTTGGTGGACACCGACGCTTCAGGCGGCGCGCGGCTGCGCGTCGGAGCCGCGGGCGAGGGCGAGGAAGTTGGCCAGCAGATCGTGGCCGTGCTCGCTGGCGATGCTCTCGGGGTGGAACTGCACGCCGAAGATCGGCAGCCGGCGATGGCGCAGGCCCATCACCACGCCGTCCTCGGTCCAGGCGGTGACGACGAGCGGGTCGCGAATGCTCGGCCGCGCCACCGTCAGGCTGTGATAGCGGGTGGCGGTGAACGGGCTGGGCAGGCCCGCGAACACATCGCTGCCCGCGTGGTGGATGGCACTCGTCTTGCCGTGCATCGGCGTGGGCGCGCGCACCACCTCGGCGCCGAAGGCCTGCCCGACCGCCTGGTGGCCGAGGCAGACGCCGAGGATCGGCACCCGCCCGGCGGCGAGTGTAATCAGATCGAGGCAGATGCCGGCGTCCGCCGGCGTGCAGGGGCCGGGCGAGAGCACGATCGCCTCCGGCGCCATCGCGAGCGCCTGGGCGGGGCTGATCGCATCGTTGCGCCAGACCTCGCACCGCGCCCCAAGATCGCCCAGGAAATGATAGAGATTGAACGTGAAACTGTCGTAGTTGTCGATCAGGAGGAGCATTTGGGAACTCTGCCAAGGGCCGCGTGCGCCCGCGTTGTATCCGACCCGCGCCGGGAACACACGCCCGCCGGCGTGAGGGCGCGCAGCCGACGGTTCAATGATAGGGGCGCGAGGGCAACTACGGTGGTATTAGACTTCTTGACAAGTTGCGAACTATCTGTTAGTTTTATCGCAAAACCGCGGGCGGCACGGGGGAGCCGGTGCCGCCGACGCGGGAGCTGACGCGAGTTTTGGATGCCGAGTTGCCGACCATGATCGCCAAGGAGGCCGAGATGACGAAGGGGGGACAATGCGACTGCCGAGACCCACGGTGATCCCACCCGCTGCGGCGAGCCTGATCTATTCCTGTTCTGAGGAGCGCCGAGCCTGATCCGGCCCTGTTCTCAGGCCAGCGGCGAGCCTGATCCGCCCCTGTTTTTCGCCCTCAGCGAGCCTGATACGGCCCTGTTCTCGATGACCAGATCCGCCCTGAGCCGGCGCCGGTCATCTCTCCCTAGTGCCGCGCGCCGAGAGTGCTCCAGATCAACAGCACGCCCGAGATGAACAGCAGGGCCAGCACCAGGACGTGAAAGCGCCGGTCGCTCAGACGCCGGTAGGTCCGTGCCCCGAGCCATGCGCCGATCACCGTTCCCGGCAAGGCGACCAGAACCAGCCTGCCGACCTCCGCGGTGAGCAGCCCCGACGCGGCGCGTGCGATCAGGGCGGCGGTGAGGATCGTCCAGTTGAACACCTGGAACACGCTCCGCCGCTCATCCTTGCCCCAGCCCCGCACGCTCGCCCACAAGATCGGCAGCGGACCCGAAAGGCCGGCCAGCCCGCCCAGGATGCCGCCGGCGAAGCCGACCAGCGCATCCGCCCTGCGGCCGCCGAGGCGCAGGTGAAGCGGCCGGCGAATGAGCGACAGGACGGTGGGAAAGACGAGCAGCAGGACGCCCACTCCGAGCTTGAAGTCGCCCGGATCGAGGGTGCCCAGAAGCACCATCCCGATCGGCACCCCGAGCACCCCGAACACGACGAACGGCCCGACCTGCTGGGGGCGGATGGCGTGCCAGATCGCAGGCAGCGTCACGGTTTGTGCCACCACCGAGCAGATCACCACCAGCGACGAGGCGACCGCGGGCGGGACCGCGTAGAGCCAGATCCCGAGCGCCACGAGGCCGGTGCCAAACCCGGCGAGGCCGGAGACGAACCCGCCGACGAAGGCTCCGAACGCCACGATTGCCGCCGCATTCGTCACCGCGATTGCCGAGCCGCCGCGATCACTCCACCCGCGTCAGCTTGCCGCCGTAGAGCACCGGCCCGGTCGGCTGGCCGGTCGGCGAGCCGCCCTTCGGCTCCAGGCTCACCAGCAACTGGGTGCCGGTGCGGCCGGCGGCCGCGATCGCCGCGCGCAAACCGGAAGGCGGCAGCACGCCCACCGCCACCGGCCGCGTCGCTCCAGGCGGCAGCGACCACAATTCGAGGCTGCGGTCGGCGGCCACGCTCACGGCGCCGACGGGTCGGATGAACACCGTCCCGTCCGGCCGCACGTCGGCCACGAACGCCACCCCCGGCCCGTTCAGCGGCGCCAGCCCCGCGATGTAGCTCGGCGGCGGTCGGCTCGGCCGTGCGACCACCAAGGCGAGCGCCACCGCCGCCGCCGCGGCCAGCACCGTGGTCAGCCGCCACAGGGCGACGCTGCGCCACAGCCGCGCCAGCGGGCCGGGCGGCGGCGGACCCAGCGCGTGCTCGATCCGCCCCCACAGCTCGGGCGACGGCGGCACCGGGGCCACCAGCGTCGCGAGCGGCATCAGCCGCCGCTCCCAGGCCAGTGCCGCCGCGTCGAGCGACGGGTCGCGGGCGCGCGCCGCCTCGAACTCCCGCCGCTGCTCGCCGTCGAGGAAGCCGATCACGTATTCGGCCGCCCACAGGTCGGGATCATCGCCGGTGCCGCTCATCGCTCAAGGCACTCGCGCAGGGCGGCGAGGCCGCGGCGGATCCAGGACTTCACCGTGCCGAGCGGGGTGCCCAGCCGCTCGCTCAGCTCGGCGTGGGTGAGGCCGCCGATGAAGCTCATCACGATCAGCCGGCGGCGTTCCTTCTCGAGTTGCTCAAGGCAGCCGCGAAGCGCGCGGGCGTCGGCGCCGCTCACGAGTTGCGCGAGCGCGTCCGGCGCCAGGTCGGCCGCCTCGGGCAGTGCCAGGCCCGGCTGCTCGCGTCCCTGCCGCCGCGCGAGGTCGAGCGCCCGGTAACGCACCAGCGTCAGCAGCCATGCCTCGGCGCTGCCGCGCGCCGGATCGAACCGCGCCGCATTCTGCCAGACCTGGAGGAAGGCCTCCTGCACCGCGTCGGCGGCCAAACTCGCCTGCCGGGTGATGCGCAAGGCGACCCCGTGCAGCCGCGGCGCCTGGAGATCGTAGAGCCGGCGGAACGCGGCGCGGTCGCCGTGGGCGCAGCGGGCGAGCAAGGGCGCGAGCTGGGGGTCCGTCTCGAACGAGCCGCTCCTCATGGTCCCCCGCGCCCGGACGTCGATGCTGCGATACCGCACGCGCCGCACCGGGCACAAGGCGACGGGAACGGTTTGCGCCAGGGCGGCCATGCCGCGCGCCATCCTTGCAACGATCAGTCTCCCTACCCGGCAGACGCGGCGATGGATGCGTCAGAGCAGGGCGATGCCGACCAGGATGGTGAGGACCGTCAGCGGCGCTCCGGCCGCGAAATAGGTTCCGAAGCGCACCGTCACCCCCGCCTGCCGTGCCCGCTGCACCACGATCAGGTTGGCGACCGAGCCGAGGATGGTGAAATTGCCGGCCAGCGTGGAGGCCATCGCCACCACCAGCCAGGCGCGCTGCGGGTCGTGCAGGTGGGCCACGAACGAGCGCAGCACCAGCACCGCGGGCACGTTGCTGACCAGGTTCGACAGCACCGCGACAACGCCGCTCAGCGCCGCGGTGTCGTTGAGATGGAGCTGTGCCGCGGCGGCGATGGTCTGCGGCGTGAGCCAGGTGCGTTCCAGGCCGGCGACGACGATGAACAGGCCGGCGAACATCAGCAGCAGCGTCCAGTCGATCTGCGCATAGACCTTCTCGGGCTTCACCGCGCGGGTCAGCAGCAGCACGGCACCGGCGACGATTGCGGCCTTGGGCGGTGCCAGGCCGGCGAAGAACGCGACCACCAGCACCGCCGTCACCGCGAGCGTCTTCAGCATCATCCCGCGATGCGCGTGCGCCGGCGGCGCCTCCGCCTCAAGCGTGCCGCCGGTGAGGAACTCGCGCCACCACAGCCCGCCGATCACCAGCACCGTCAGCACCAGCCCGATCGCCGCGACCGGCGCCAGCGCCGCGGCGAAGCTGCGGTACGAGATCCCCGACAGCGTGCCGATGATCATGTTCTGCGGGTTGCCGGTGATCGTCGCCGTGCTGCCGACGTTCGACGCCATCGCGATGCCGAGCAGGTATGGCACCGGGTTGCGCTTGAGCCGCAGCACGATGTCGAGCACCAGCGGCGTCAGCACCAGACAGATCGTGTCGTTGACCAGGAACGCCGAGAGCAGGCCCGAGACCAGCACCACGGCCACCAGCAGCAGCGCCGGGTGCCGCGCCCGCACGACCGCCCAGCCGGTGACCAGGCGAAAGAAGCCGGACAGGCGCAGGTTCGCCACCACGATCATCATGCCGAGCAGCAGCGTGATGGTATCGAGATCGATCGCAGCCTCCGCCTGCTTGAGACTAAGCACGCCGGCAGCGACCATCAGGGCGGCTCCGAGCAATGCCGCGCCGGCGCGATCGAGGCGCGAATACGGCACCTTGCCGAGAGCGATGACGGCGTAGGTGGCGACGAAAATCAGCAGTGCGGCGAGCCGGTGATCGGTGAAGATACTCATGCGGCTTGCTTGGTTTCCGGCACCAGCGTCGCATAGAGCAGCAGGGCGATCAGCGCGAACACGCCGAGGAAAGCGAAAGCGGCCGGGAAGCCCGCGCGCACCACGATTTCCCCGGCAACGCCGTTGCTGAGGGCGGCCCCCAACCCCCAGCAGGCGGCGGAGGCACCGAGGGCGAGGTTGTAGCGCCCGGTACCCTTGGTCATGTCGGCGACCACGACCGGGAACAGCGCGCCGAAGATGCCGGCGGCGACGCCGTCGAGCACCTGGATCGAGAGCACCGCGACCGGTCCGCTGCGACAGCGCGAACAGCGCGCCGCGTACCGGCAGCGCCGTGAAGCAGGCGAGGAACAGCGGCTTGCGCCCCCACGCATCGGCGCGGCGTCCGACCAGGATCGCCATCGGCACCATCACGAACTGGGCGATGATGATGCAGCCGGCCATCACCGCGCTGCTGGCGCCGCCGTATTCGCGCGCGAGCTTCTCGCCGGCCAGCGTCAGCATCGCGGCGTTGGCGAAATGAAAGCAGGTGATGGAGAGCGTGAACAGCAGCAGCGGACGGTTTTTCAGGATGGCCTTGAGGCCGCCCTCGCGCCGTGCTTTCGGCGCCGGTTCCTGATCGCCG
Source organism: uncultured Alphaproteobacteria bacterium (assembly GCA_963777265.1). Taxonomy (GTDB): domain Bacteria; phylum Pseudomonadota; class Alphaproteobacteria; order Acetobacterales; family Acetobacteraceae; genus DATAYA01. The sequence goes on from CAVZPY010000008.1 coordinate 27,404, forward strand.
TCATCGGCGCCGCGGGCGACGTCATGGTCGATGTGACGCGGATTGATCGTCAGCACCGCCGCGATCGCGGCGAGCGAGAGCACCGCCACGATCCACAGCACCGCGGCCGGCGCGATCAGGTATCCGGCGGCGCCCGCGCCGATCGCGGTGACGACGTTGCCGCCGTGATTCCAGGCCTGGTTGCGCCCGGTGCGCGCGGTGTAGGCGGCGCGGCGGACGAGGCCGAGGCTGATCCCCGCGACCGCCGCCGGGAAAGCGGCGTCGGCCAGCCCGTTCGCCGCCTGGGCGATCAGCACCGGCACGAATTGCGGTACCGAGGCCATCACCAGCGAGGCGATGCCGACCGTGAGCGCGCCGGCCACCACGATCGCGCGCTTCCAGCGCACGTGATCGACCAGGGCGCCGAGCGGTGAGCTGCCGGCGACGGTCGCGAGCCCGCCCACGGTCAGCACCAGTCCGGCGGAGCCGGAATTCCAGTGCTGGCTCGAGATGAGAAAGATCGCGAGGAACGGCCCGACCCCGCCTTGGACGTCGGCGAGCAGGAAATTGAGCCAGTCCAGCGCGCGGTTGTCCGAGCGCCCTGCGGCCGCAGCTTGGCGATTGGCGATGGTCTCGCTCATGTCTGTCCGGTGCCGCTCATTGAGGGCGTCGCGCGCCAACGCGAGGGCGGCCGCGTCCGTTCCTCAAGCGGAGCGGACGCGGCCAGCCGTGCTCAGCCGGCGTCCGGACGGTCCGGCCCGCCCCGACCCGGTCCGCCATGCGGCCCGCGGCCGTGCGGCCCGTGCGGCGGCCGCGGCGCGGCGACGGCGGTGAGCTGGGTCGCGTTCGGACCGATCTCCGTCACCGCGATCACGCGGCCGAGCGCATTCGCCATGCCGCGCCCCTGCACCACCACGCTCGCCCCCGGCTGGAGCAGGCTGGCGAGCCGCGCCGCCTCGGGCGGCGGCAGGCGCAGGACGGTGCCGTCGTTCAGCATCGCCCCGTTCACCTCGCCGCGCGGGCCGTGCAGCACCTCCTGGACCGTGCCCTGCGCCTGCATCGCCTGCATCGCCCCCGGGCCGCGGCCGGGCCGGCCGAAGCCGGGCGCGCCGTTGGCGATCACCTGCTGGCCGGTCGCGTCGTTGGCCACCGAGACGGCGTCCACCAGCTTCTCGTTCAGCGCCTTGAGCCCATGCACCGTCACCTTGTCGCCGGGCTTGGCGACGAAGACGAGTTGTGAGGAGAGCCGGGGCGGCACGTGGATCTCGGTGCCGTCGGAGAGCACCAGCCCATCGACGTCGCCGCGCGGGGTCAGCGTGTAGTGCGCGACGGTGCCGGAGACCGCCGGCAGCGACTGGCTGTCGATCTGCATCTGCGCGGCAGGCGGGGGCGGCGCGGCAGGGGCCTGCGCCGGGTTCGGCGCTGCCGGCGACTGCGCGAACGCGGTGCCGGAGGCCAGCACGGTGGCGGCGACGCCGGCGAGAAGCCGGTTGCGCCAGAGGGTGTTCATTGTGGTCACTCCTTCAGGACCACACCGCTCGAAGCGGTGCCGATCCCGGCGGAGCAAGGACCGTGCCAGGGGAAAGAAGCTCCCCCTCCCCCTTGCGGGAGGGGGTTGGGGGGAGGGGTAAGCCACGGAACTGGCCACGTTCTTATCCAGTCGCACCCCTCACCCCGGCCCTCCCCCGCAAGGGGGGAGGGAGAAGCGCGTTACCCCTCACTGTCCGGTTCGGCGACACCCTCCGTCCGCTCGCCGGACAGTCCGTAGCGGCGGGCCTTGGCGTAGAGGAGCTGGCGGTGAATGCCGAGCCGGCGCGCCGCCTCGGCGCGGTTGCCGCCGGCCTCGTGCAGCGCGCGCGCGATCATCCGCTGTTCGAGCCGCGCGACCGCCGCGGGCAGGTCGTCGACCGCGCAATCATCGTCCGCAATCGCCGAAGGCGCGTCGAGAAAGGCGAAATCCGCCGCCCCGAGCGTCTCGCCCGCGGCCAGCACGGCGGCCCGCTGCAAGGCGTTGCGCAGCTCGCGCACGTTGCCGGGCCACGCATGGGCAGCGAGGCGGCCGGCGGCGTCGGCGCCCAGCCGGCGGCCGAGCGGGCGAAGGAAATGCGCCGCCAACAGCGCCACGTCGCCCGGCCGATCGCGCAGCGGCGGCAGGTCCACCGGCACCACGCTCAGCCGATAAAAAAGGTCCTCGCGGAAGCGGCCCTCGCGCACCCGCGCCGGCAGGTCGCGGTGGGTCGCGGCGATGATCCGCACATCGACCGCCACCGGTCGCCCACCCACCGGCGTCACCACCCGCTCCTGCAACAGCCGGAGAATCTTGGCCTGCATCGCCGCGTCCATGTCGCCGATCTCATCGAGCAGCAGCGTGCCGCCGCCGGCCTCGCGGAACGCGCCGGGGCGATCGGCGACCGCGCCGGTGAAGGCGCCGCGGACATGGCCGAACAGCGTGCTCTCCAGCAGTGCGGCCGGGATCGCGGCACAGTTCACGGCGACGAACGGGCCGGCGACGCGGCGGCCGTGGCGGTGGATTGCGCGCGCCACCACCTCCTTGCCGGTGCCGGTCTCGCCGGTGATCAGCACCGTCGCGTCGCTGTCCGAGATCCGCCCGATCGTCTTCTGCACCTCGCGCATCGCGCTACTCGCGCCGACGAAAGCGTCCCCTCCTCCTCCGCACCCGGCGGGATCGCAGATTGGGGGCGGCCACGCAGCATCCGGGCGAGCAGGTCGGCCAGCGCCTCGCGGCCGATCGGCTTGGTCAGGTGGTCGAAGGCGCCGAGCCGCATCGCGTCGATCGTGTTCGCGGCCGTCGCGTGTGCGGTCAGGATCGCGACCGGCGGCGGCGCGGGGGAGGCGCGCAGCCGGCGGAGCACGGTGATGCCGTCGAGATCGGGCATTCGCAGGTCGAGCAGGATTGCATCGGGCCGCGCCTCGGCCGCGAGTGCGAGGGCGGTGGTGCCGTCGGCGGCGGCGAGCGGGCGATGGCCGAGGTCGCCGACCGTCTCGGCCAGCGCCTCGCGCAAGCCCGGCTCGTCATCGACGATGAGAACGGTCTTCATTCCGGCAGCTCGATGGTGATGGTCGTGCCCTCCTCCGGATGCAGCGCGCGCACCCGCCCGCCATGCGCCTCCACCGTCTCGCGCACGATCGCGAGGCCAAGGCCGGTGCCGTCGGGGCGGCCGGTGACGAACGGCTCGAACAAATGCGGGCGCAGCGCCGGCGGCACACCGTTGCCGGTATCGCTCACCGAGATCTGCAACCCGCCCGCGATCCGTCGTGCCGCGACCAGCACGCGCCCTCCGGGTGGCGTGTTCTGCACCGCGTTGAGCACGAGGTTGTCGATCGCACGCCCAATCCGGTCCGCATCGAGGGTCGCGGCCAGCCTCTCCGGCACCTCCAGCGACAGCGCCACCTCGCGCGCCTGCGCCTGCTCGCGCAGCGTGTCGAGCCTCTCGGCCAGGAAGCGGCCCAGGTCGGGCAGCGGGCGGGGTCTCGGCGCGACCTGCCACGCCGAACCGAGCAGGTCGCCCGCCAGCGCGTCGAGCCGGGCGATCTGGTCGAGGATGGCGCGCAACGCCCGCTCCTGCCGCGACGGGTCGGCGCCCGGCGCAAGCGCGTTCTCGGCCTTGAGCCGCATCGCCGCGATCGGGTTGCGCACTTCGTGCGCGACCCCGGCGGCGATGCGGCCGAGTGCTGCCATCCGCTCCGAGCGCGCCACCTCCCGCCCCAGCGCGTCGGCGCGCGCCCGTGCCGCCGCCAGCCGCGCACCGGCGCCGTTCAGGGCGGCCACGATTCGGTCGAGGTCGCGCTGTCCGGTCGGGGCTAGGGCAGGCAGCGTCTCGCCCTGCGCCAGCGCCGTCTCCAGCCGCCGCAGCCGCACGCCCCAGAAGCGCAGCTTCAGCCCGAGCCAGGCCGCCGAGGCGAGCAGCACGGCGAGCAGAATGCCGAGGCCGGCCGCTGCCCTCAGGAACGCCGACCCGCCCGCCGTCTCGACGCGCACCAGCGTCCAGCCCGCCAGATGCGGCACCGCGACCCTGAGCGGGCAAGCCGTCGCCAGCACCACGCGTCTGCCGGCATCCAGCCGTTGGGAGGAGGGGGCGCCGTCGAGGATCGCGGACTCGGCGAGCGTGCGCACCGTCGCCCGCTCGGCGACCGTCAGCCCCGTCTCCGCGCCCACCCGGGCGGCCGTGGGATAGGCCTCGGCGAGCGTGCCGCGGCCGAGACTCCACACCCCGCCCTGCACGCCGTGCTCACCGCGCAGCGCCAGCACCACCGCGTCGCGCAGGCCGTGATCGAGTGCCGCCGATCCCGACGCGGGCGGCGTCGTGGTGCCGGTCAGCAGGAACGAGACCCGCCCCGCGATCGCCTCGCAGCCGTTCTCCACCGCCGCTTCGCCGCGCCGGATCTGTGCCGCCGTGGTCTGGTCGTAGAGCGAGACCAGCAGCGCGCCGACCGCGAGGGCCACGATCAGGAAGGCGGACCACGCAAGCGTGAACCAGCCGAGGATGGAACGAGGCACGGGCGCGATGTCGTACGCCGTGCGGCGGCCGCGGGACAGGATCACGGAGAGGTGAACACCGGATCGCATGAACCTTTGATTGTGCTGTCCCTTTTCCGGCGGGTTGCCGCACGTGCGCGGCGCCTGTATCTGGACCGAACGCATCAGAATCGGTGGCAACGGCGGGTGTTGGGCGAGCAGACCAGCGGGGGCATCGGCGCGCCGCGCCATCCACCGTGCCGAGCGCGGCTAGGCGTGCGCGGCTGATCGGCGGTGTTCGACACCTCTGTTGCCGGCCTGCTCGACTTGGCGGGCCGCCATCCGGCCGTGCAAGCCGGCGCGATCGTGCTTGGCACCTTCGTGCTGGAGGACGCGGCGACCGTCCTCGCCGCCCTGCAAGCGCAAGCCGGCACCATCACCATCTGGCTGGCGCTGACCTCGCTCTATGTCGGCATCGTGCTGGGCGACATCGGCCTCTATGGACTCGGCAAGCTTGCCTCGATGTTTTCCTGGGCGCATCGCTGGATTCCGTCGCAGCGGGAGTTGCAGGGCCAGCGCTGGCTCCAGCCGCGGGTGTTCAAGGTGGTGGTAATCGCGCGCTTCCTGCCCGGCGCGCGGCTGCCGACCTACACCGCCTGCGGCTTCCTCGGGGCGGACTTCAAGCGTTTCGTGCTGGCGACCAGCCTCGCCACCCTGATCTGGACCTCGGCGCTGTTCACCGTCTCGCTGCGCATCGGCCGTGTGCTGCAGGAGCATTTCGGCGCCTGGCGTTGGGTGGGCGCGATCGGGTTCGTGATCTTCATCATCGTGGCCGGGCGGATCGCGGCCAAGCTGCAGGACGGCAACTTCAATGAGCGATAGCCCCCGATGAGCGAGACCACCCTTGCCCGCGTGCTCGGCGAGACCGGGGCGCCCAGCGGGCGCATCGTCTCGCCGTTCGAGTTCTGGCCGAGTTGGCTGTTCTACGCGCCGATCGTCGCGCAATGGGTGGCGCTTGGCCTGCGCTACGGCGATTTCACGCTGCCCTGCGCCGCCAACCCGCACATCGACGCCGGCGGGCTGTGCGGCGAGCGCAAGAGCGACATCCTCGACATGGTGGAGGGCGAGGTGCGGGCGTGGATCGCGCCGTATGCGATCTTTCGCACCGGCACCGCCGACGACGCGGCGGCGGTGCAGGCGGCCATGGCGCGCGCCGGGATCGGCTTCCCGGTCGTGCTCAAGCCCGACATCGGCTGCAACGGCACCGGCGTGCGAGTGGTCGCCGACGCGGCGGCGCTCGCCTCGGTGCTCGACCGGTATCCGCGCGATGTCGGACTGGTGGTGCAGGCGCTGGTTCCGCACGAAGGCGAGGCCGGCCTGTTCTACGTCCGCCGCCCCGGCGAGGCGCGCGGGCGGGTGACCTCGATCACGCTGAAATTCGCGCCTTACGTGATCGGCAACGGCCGCTCGAATTTGCGCGAGCTGATCCTGGCGGACCCGCGCGCCGGCCGTGTGCCGCAGCTCTATCTGCCTCGTCTTGAGGGCCGGCTGGAGGAGGTGCCCCCGCTCGGCGAGCGCGTGCGGCTGGTTTTCAGCGGCAACCACTGCAAGGGCTCGATCTTCCGCGACGGCACGGCGGAGGTGACGCCCGCCCTCGCCGAGCGCGTCGAGCAGATCGCGCGCGCGATCCCGGACTTTCATTTCGGCCGCATCGACGTGCGCTACGAGAGCCTGGCGGCACTTCGCCGCGGCGAGGGCTTCACCATCATCGAGGTCAACGGCGTCGGCTCCGAGGCGACGCATGTGTGGGATCCCGATACGACACTGCGCCAGGCCTATGCGGCGCAATTCTTCCACTACCGCGCCGCCTTCGAGATCGGCCGCGCGATGCGCGCCCGCGGCCACCGGCCGTCTGGCTTGCGCGCACTGTTCGGCTTCTGGCGCCGGCAGAAGCGGCTGATGGCGTCCTATCCGATGAACGATTGCCACTCCAGCGGACTGCTTGCCATGCCCGTTCCCATCATCAGCCGCCGCGCCCTGCTCGCGGCCCCGCTGCTCGCGCCCGTCATGCCGGCGCGCGCCGCGCGCCGCGTGCCGCTGGCGGCGATCCCGATCGATCGCCTCTATCTGCGATGGTGGAAGGCGCGGTTCTACGCCAAGCAGGCGGAGCTGCGGCGCGGCCCGGTCGAGCTGTTGTGGCTCGGCAATTCGATCACCCAGGATTGGGAGCTGCACGGACCGCAGCCGTGGCGCGATTTCGCGCCGGTCTGGCAGCGCTTCTATGGCGGCCGGCACGCGGTCAATCTCGGCTTCATCGGCGACTGCACCAGCCATCTGCTATGGCGGATCATGCACGGCGAGGTCGAGGGCATCCGCCCGAAGGCGGCGGTGGTGCTGATCGGCGCCAATAATTTCGGCGCGACGCATTGGGGGGCGGCGGATACGGTGCAGGGGATCGACGCGATCCTCGCCGTGCTACGCGCGCGCCAGCCGCAGATGAAGGTGCTGCTGCTGGGCGTGCTGCCGAGCATCCGCAATGCTTGGATCAGCGAGCAGACGGCGCTGACCAACCGCGCGCTCGCCGCCCGCGACTGGTCGGGAACGCCCGTCACCTACATGGATGTGGGCGGCATTTTCATGACCGGCGGCCGCGTCGATCCGAGCCGCTTCCTCGATCCGCATCTGCGCCCGCCCGACCCGCCGCTGCATCCCACGGCGCAATCGCAGGCGCAGATCGCTGAGGCGATCGAACCCACGCTCTCGCGGATGCTGGGCGATCGCAGCCGGGTGGGGTGATACGGCCGCGGATATTAGACCACGGCGGTCGGCAGCTCGCGGCCGGCGAACTGCGCCTCAAGGTTGCGCAGCACCAACTCGGCCATGGCGCGCCGCGTCTCCACCGTGGCGGTCGCCTGATGCGGCTCCAGCACGACGTTCTCCATTCCCAGAAGCTCCGGCGGCACGTCCGGCTCGTGCGCGAATACGTCCAGCCCGGCGCCGCCCAACCGCCCGGCGGAGAGCGCCGCGACCAGGGCCGGCTCATCGACCACGCTGCCGCGCGCCACATTCACCAGCACGCCTTCCGGCCCGAGCGCGTCCAATACCGCGGCATCGACGATGCCGCGCGAGCCGGGGCCGCCGGAGGCGGCGACCGCCAGGAAATCGGATTCCCCGGCCAGGTCCGCCAGCCGCGGGTGATGGTGATATTTCGCGTCTTCCACCGGCCGCAGGTTCGTGTAGGCGATTGCCATTCCAAACCCTTCGGCGCGGCGCGCGATCGCTCGGCCGACCCGGCCCAATCCGACGATGCCCAACCGCTTGCCGCTCACTTTGGTTCCGAGCGGCATGGTCTCCTCCGGCCAGCGCCGCTCGCGCACGAACCGGTCGCCGCGGCAGATCCGGCGCGCCACCGCCAGCATCAGGGCCATCGCCATGTCGGCCACGTCGTCGGTCAGCACGTCCGGCGTGGTGGTGACGCGCACGCCGCGCGTCCGTGCCCGGTCCAGATCGACCGCATCGGTGCCGATGCCGTTGATCGCGATGATCTCCAGAGCCGGCAGCGCATCGACCAGCTCGTTGCCCGCGCCCGACCGGCCGCCGGTGACGATGGCCCGGATGCGCGGGCCGACCTGCGCCACCAGCGCCGCCGGATCGGCGTGCCGGAACAGCCGGTGCACCTGATAGGCCGCATCCAGCCGCGCCTCCACCTCCGGCATCATCGGCTCGATCAGCAGAATCTCCGGCTTCATACGCGTCCTCCTTGCGCAGAATTGCGTTTCGGTGCCAGCACCGACCGCCAATGTCCAGGTGGACAGCGCAGGAGTGTCCCGATGCCGAGCGAGGGGATGGGCGGCGGTCGATGGGCGCGATCGCGCTGGTCAACAGTTGCGGGGCGCCGGGTTCGTTCGTCGGGTCCTATGCGGTGGGATGGCTGAACGCGGCGACCGGCGGGCCAGACCTGTCGTACCTGACGATGGCGGGGGCACTGCTGCTCAGCGGACCGCTGACGCTAATGGTGCGAGAGGCAGCGTCCGGGCCCGCGGTACGGCCGGCCCGAGTGGTCGGCGAATGAGGTCGATGGGGATACCGAGATGGCTGGTCTTGCCGCCGCCCAATCCGCCAGCTGGCCCGAAAATCCGTCGAAGGCTTGATAATTGCGAATTGCGAATGCTCCTGCGCACGCCATTGTTATTCCGATTCTCCGCTTGGCTGCATGCGATTGCCTGCTGCACCTTCGTTCAGCGGGGGCGGAGCAAGTGACTTCAACCAGGCTGAGTATGATATACGCTTGACCGGTGTAATTTTTACCATGGATGCTAGCGCCATTGGAAATGGCACTGGCAACGCGTTCATCCGCAACTACACAGTGAGCAACTCGAGTGTTTTGGCCGCTTTCGTGGGTTCCGGGAATGTTGCCACCAGCGTCGACGTCCGCAACACCGGCGGGACCAGCGCGGCGATCAGCTCGACCTTCGGCACCGAAAGCCTGACGTACAACTTCACGCCCACGGTTCCGGTTCCCGAGCCGGGCTCGCTCGGCCTGCTCGGCATCGGGCTGCTCGGCCTCGGCTTGGTCGGCTTCGCCTCCCGCCGGCACTTCGTCGGCTGAGGATTGGCGTGCCGGGCGGCCCGGCGGACGCGGAGCGCCGCTACAGGGTGATGCCGCGCCAGGCCGCGGCCAGCGCGCCCTCGGCGACCAAGGCGCCGCCGGTGACGCGATTGACCGCACGCTGCGCACGCGGTGCCCGGATGAACCGCCGCAGGCTGCCCGCGAAGACCGAATAGCTGCCGTCGACCACCGTGCCGCACACGAGCACGCTCGCCAGCATCGGCACGAGCTGGGGCAGCAGCGGCGCGTGCGGGTCCATGAACTGCGGCACGAACACCATGAAGAACAGCACCGATTTCGGATTGAGCACCGTCGTCAGGTAGGCGTGCAGGAACACCCGCCACACCGGCCGGACCGAGGCGCCGGGTTCGTTCACCGGCGGCACCGGCGGGGCGCGCCAAAGCTTTACGCCGAGGAAGACGAGATAGCCCGCTCCTGCAAGTTTCAACACGACGAACGCGGTCTCGGAGGCGGCCAGCAATGCGCCCAGTCCGAGCACGGCGGCCGAGAGGCAGGTCGCGTCACCAAGCGCGGTCGCGGCGACGACGGCGAGCGCGGTGCGCCGCCCGTTGGTGATCGCGTAGGACACGACAAGCAGGATCACCGGCCCGGGCGCCAACGCCATCAGCGTGTAGGCCAGCGTGAAGGCGATCCAAGAGGGAAGAGTCATTGCGATCCAATTCCCGGGGCTGAACGTGTTGACTCGTCCCCACCGTCATGGTCGGCGAAGGCCGACCATCCACGCCTTCGCTGTGTGGCGGCCGAAAGACGTGGAGGCTCGGCCTTCGCCGAGCATGACGCGGGGTTAGCCGTTGCACACTACGCCGCGGGCGAGGCTGCTGGATTGCTTCGCTTCGCTCGCAATGACGGCGCAGGACGCTACTTCGTCTTGCTCGCGCCGATCTCCTGATCCCAGCGCGCGAAGGCGGCGACCAGCGGGCCTGGCGTCAGCGCCGTCTCCAGCGGCGCCTCGGTGAACCATTTGTCGTATTCGGGGCGCCCGTACTCCGCGAGCGTCTTGCGGCTCGCCGCCGGCGCCATCGAGACCGGCACGTCCTTCACCGCCGGCCCGGGATAGAAATACCCGGCATCGTAGGTGTAGGCCTGCTGGTCGGGGCGCATCATCCACGCCACGAGGTCGAGCAGCACCGCAAGCTTGGCCGGCGGCACGCCCTTCGGGATCATCAGGTACTGCGCGTCCGACACCCAGTGGAAGCCCTTCAGCCGTCCCACCGCGGCCGATTTCGGCACGATGCCGAGCGCCCGCGGATTGATGTCCCAGCCGGCGGTCGAGAGGATGATGTCGCGCGAGCCCTGGCCGAGCTCCTGCATCGTCTGGCCGGTGCCGCTCGGGTAATATTCGATGTTTTTCCCCAGCTCCTTCATATAGGCCCAGCTCTTGTCCCAGCCCTTCATCGGGTCCTTCGGGTTGGCATCGCCGAGCAGATAGGGCAGGCCCATCAGCCAGGTCCGCCCCGGCCCGGAATTCGCCGGTCGCGCATAGAAGAAGCGATTCTTGTGCGCGCGCGTCCAGTCGAGCAGCTCCTGCGCCGAGGCGGGCGGGGTCTTCACCCGTTCGGGCGCGTATTCGATCAGCGGGCCGGAAGGCGTGTACACCATGCACATCCCCCACCCCTGGCCGAGATCGTGCATCGCGAGCGCACCCGGCAGCATCACCGCCTTCGGGTCCGGCAGCACGCTCGCGTAGTCGGGCAGCAGCCGCACCCACAGGTTCTGGTCGATGCCGGCCGAGAGCGCGTCCAGGCCGCCGAGCACGAAGTCGATCTGGGCGCGGCCGGCCGCTTCCTGCGCCTTCAGCTTCGCCGCCAGCTCGGGCGCTGGCGCCTTGGTGAAGGTCATTCGCCCGACCAGATGGCGGTGCTGATCGCGAAAATTCTCGAGCGGCTTCTGCACCAGCACCAGCGCGCCGGCGACGTCGATGATGTTGATGGCCTGCGGCGATTTCGGCAGCGGCGGCGCGGTGGCGGCGCGGGCGCGAGGCGTGCCGGCCGCGGCGATCCCGGCAGTCGCGGCGAGCAGCGTCCGCCGCCTGAGCGCGGTCTGGGTCACGGCATCCTCCTGATCTTGCTAGCCCCGCGATCATTGCGCGTGCGCCGCCGCGCGGCAAGGCCGGGGAAAAATCAGGCCGGGGAAAAATCAGCCGATGCGCAGCAGGCCAGCGCCCTCGCGGTGCAGCCAAGCGATCGCGGTTTTGGTGTGCGGCGTCAGCGCCGCCACCAGCGACCAGAACTGCCGGCCGTGATCGAGGTGGCGCAGATGGGCGACCTCGTGGGCCACGACGTAGTCCTGCACGTGCGGCGGCGCCATCACGAGCCGCCAGCAGAACATCAGCGTGCCGTCCGGCCCGCAGCTTCCCCACCGGCTGCGGGTGTCCTTGACCGTGATCCGCCGGGGCCGCAGCCCGGCACCCTCCGCCTTCACCGCCACCTGTGCCGCCAGCCGCCGCCGCGCCTCCGCGCGCAGAAAGGCGGCGACCCGGCGGGGCAGGAACTCGGCCCTGCCCGCGACCCGGATTTCGCCCGCCTCCAGCCACGCGCCCCCGCGCCCCTCCGGCACGTGACGGATCGGCGTCGGCTCGCCGTCGAGCGGCACGGAGGCTCCATCGGTGAAGCGGATGGCCCCGGGCAGGGCGGCGAGCCGGGCCGCGACCCAGGCGGCATGGTCGGCGAGCAGCGCCATCCCGGCGGCGCGCCCGGCGCGCGGCGGCAGCGTCACCACCACCCGTCCGGCGCGGGCATCGATGCGCAGGCTGACGCGGCGTGCGCGCGCGCTGCGGCGCCAGGCGACCGGGGCCGGTCCGTGCGGCAAGGCCAGAATTTCAAGCGCGACGCGACTCACCGCGTCACCTTGACGGGGGTTGCGGAGTTGCATCAACCGCAAGCTGCGACCGCCGCCTCGCCGCTGAGGTAGGCGCCGGCGACGGTGCCGGCCAACCCCTCGGTGTGACAGGCCTCGCCCGCGAAGCAGAGACGGCCGCCGGCGAGCGGTCGCGCGAGCGCCGTGCGCGCGTCCGCTTGCCCCGACCGCGCGTAGGCGTAGGCGCCGCGGATGAAGGGATCGGTGCCCCAGCCCGTCACCACGGCCGGGCCGCCCAGTGCCGCGTCGGCGCGCGCGCCGAACCAGCGGCGGAGCTCGTCGCGCGCGAACGCCTCGGTGGCGGCCGCCCCCGCCCCCCCACCCGCCTGCGCGAGCGCCCACGCGGCACCGCCGCCGACGAAGCCGATCACATGGTCGAAGCCGTGCGGCCAGGCGTGCAGGATCAGCATTGGCTCGCCCGGGCGTGAGAGCATCCGGTCGGCACCGGCGTCGGCCGGCAGGTCGAGGCGGTCGGCGCCGGCAGCGGGAAGGGCGATCTTGGTCAGCAGCCCCATCGGCAGACCTGCAATCGCGGCTTCCGTCTCGGGCGGCAACGCGGGGTCGAAGCGGATCGCGCCGGCGGCGAGCACGCCGGTCGAGACGGTCACGATGCAGGCGCCGGCACGGAGGTTGCCGCGTGGGGTCTCGACGATGACTCGCTGCCCGCCCCATGCGATCCGCGTCGCCGGGGTGCGCAGCTCGACCGCCCCGGCGGCACGGGCCAGCCGCCGCAGCACCAGCGTGCCCACGCCGCCGCCGACCGAAAGATTGCGCCCGCCGAGCAGGTTGGCCGCCCAGTCGCGCAGGCTGAGCGCGGTCGCGTCGGCAGCGGCGATGACCGACCCCTCCCAGGCCTCGACGGTATTGGTCCAGGGATCGTCGCGCAGCGCATCGGCTGCTTCGGCGAGGCTGACATCCGGGCCGCGGTCGGCCGCCCGGGCACGCAGCACGTCGTGGAAACGGTGCTCGGCGCGGGCGGCGGCGGCGAGTTCATCCTCGGTCGCGCGGCGGCCATCCACGAAGCTGATCCAGGCGCGCGAGGGATCGGAGGCCATCAACCGCTCACCCGCCGCCTGCGCGATCGCCGCCAGCGGGTTGCGATCGGCGTCGTGCAACCAGGAGGCGCCGTAATCGAACGGCGCACCGCGCAGCGCCGCCGGCCAGCCGGTGAAGGCGCGACCGCCGATGCGCCCCGAGGCCTCGATCAGCACGAAGGCGCGCCCGCGCCGGCGCAGGCACGCTGCCGCCGCGAGCCCGGCGACACCCGCGCCCACCACCACCACGTCCGTCTCGGTCGGCATCGCGCAGAGATGGCGGCGCCCACGCGTCTTGTCAGCCCGGCCGCCATCCTCTCCTATGGCCGCACATGCGCCGCTCCCTGACCTCGCTGCTGCCCTGGCGCCGTCCGCGCGTGCCGGTCGTCGAACTTCATGGCCTGATCGCCGCCCGCGAGAGCGCGCTCAGCCTGCGCGCCGCCCAACCGCTGATCGAGCGCGCCTTCCGCTCGGTCGCGCGCGAGGGCACGGTCGTGCTCGACATCGAGAGCCCCGGCGGCTCGGCGGTGCAGTCCGACCTGATCGCGAGCCTGATCCGACGGCAGGCCGAGCGCGCCGGCGCGCGGGTGGTGGCGGTGGTGGGCGAAGTCGGCGCCTCCGGCGGCTACTGGCTCGCCTGCGCCGCCGACGAAATCCGCGCCAATCCGATGAGCGTGGTGGGGTCGATCGGCGTGATCGGCGGCGGCTTCGGAATCCCGGCGCTGCTGGCCCGCGCGGGGGTCGAGCGGCGGCTCTACACTGCCGGCGAGAACAAGGCGCGGCTCGACCCGTTCAGCCCGGAGCGACCGGAAGACGTCGTTTTCGTGCGGGCGCTGATCGGCGACATCCACACCCGCTTCAAGGACTGGGTGCGCGACCGCCGTGCCGGACGGCTGAAGGCCGAGGAAGGGGTGATCTTCGACGGCAGCTTCTTCCTCGGGCAGCAGGCGCTGGCGCTCGGCCTGATCGACGGGTTCGGCGACATCGATGCGGTGGTGCGCGAGCTGGGCGGCGAGCGCGCCAAGGCCCGTCACTTCCGCCCGAAGCGCCGCCTGCGCCTGCTCGGCCGGCTGCCGCGGATGCTCGCCCGCGAGGCGGTCGCGGCGGCGCTGGAGACGCTGGAGGAGCGTGCCGCCGCACCGCAGGCGCGGATTTGAAGGAGAGCGGCATGGCCCGGCTGCACGTGAGCATCGTCACCGTCACCCCGTTCGAGCAGAACTGCGCGATCCTGTGGGACGAGGCGAGCAAACGCGGCGTCGTGGTCGATCCCGGCGGCGAGGCGCCGCGTATCCATGCGGCGGTGCAAAAGCTCGGGGTTGCGGTCGAGCGCATCCTGCTGACGCACGGGCATCTCGATCACGCCGGGGGTGCCGCCGAGCTGCGCCGATTGCTGGCGACGCCCGAGCGCCCGGTGCCGATCGAGGGGCCGGATCCGCGCGACCGCTTTCTGCTCGAAGGCATCGACGCGCAGGCGCAGGCGCTCGGGATCGCCGATATGCACAGCGCCGCGCCGGACCGCTGGCTCGCCGAGGGCGAGACGGTGGCGATCGCCGGCGTGCCCTTCGACGTGCTGCACTGCCCCGGCCACACGCCGGGCCATCTCGTGTTCGTCAACCGCGAGGGCCGGTTCGCGATCCTCGGCGACGTGCTGTTCCAGGGCTCGGTCGGGCGGACCGATTTTCCTTACGGCGACGAGGCGGCATTGCTGGCCTCGATCCGCGACAAGCTGCTGCCGCTGGGCGACGATGTGCAGTTCCTGTGCGGGCACGGCCCCGGCTCGACGATCGGCGCCGAGCGGCGGTCGAACCCGTTCCTGCGGCGGTGATGCGGGGTCACATCGGCGGGGTCAGTCCGTTCTTGCCGACCGCGACGGCGCCCGCGTCCACGGTGCCGTCGGTCTTGGTGCCGTGGACGAACACCTTCTGCCCGGCAACCACGATCGCGCGCGTGGCGGGTTGGAAGCGCACGATCGGCGCGGTCGGCGGCACCAGGATCTTCGCCGTCCCCGTGCCGTAGGAGACGGTGATCTGCTTGCCGGCTGACGTGGTCGTGCCCGCGGTGACGTTGCCGTTGGTCATGGTGCTGGCGACCTTCTGCGCCCCATTGGCCGATGCCGCCGTCGTCACGGTGCCGTTGGTCATGGTGCTGCTGACCGCGCTGCCGCCCTTCATGGTGGTGTCCGGCCGCATGCCCCAGGGATACGAGCCTTCACCGCTGCCGCGCATCGAGGCCGGGAAGATCACCAGCTCCAGCGCCACCATGAAGTCGTTGGGGCCCTTGGTCGCGGTGCCGATGAACTCGCCTTTTTTCAGGCTGGCGAGACTGGAGGGGAGAACCGAGAGATATTTGGTCTTGTCGGTGAGGGCCACCTGGACCGTGCCGCCGGCGTCGGACTTGACGGTCATGGTGTTGCCGCTCACGCTCTCGATCGTGCCGCGGACAATCTGCGAGGTCGGTGCCGCCATTGCGGCGACGCTCAGCGTGGTCAGTGCGGCGGCGGCAAATCCGATGATGCGGGTCATGATCGTTCCTCTCCCATCTGGTTGCCACGCCGGCCTGCAACAGGCCGGCTGACGGAAGTGGCGACGTTGGACGCCGATGCCGAGCGCGGGGTCAAGACAAACCCCAGCGATCAGCCGGCCCGCACCCGCCCGGCGCACCCGCTGGTGGTGCGCCTGACGCATTGGGTGGGCGCGTTCGCCCTCGGCTGCATGATCCTGAGCGGGTGGCAGATCTACAATGCCTCGCCGCTGCTGCCGTTCTTGTTTCCGCCGCAGGTGACGCTGGGCGGGTGGCTTGCCGCCGGTATCGCCTGGCACATCGCGGCGATGTGGCTGCTGTTTGCCGACGGGTTCGTTTATCTCGTTTATGGTGTGCTGAGCGGCCATTTCCGGCACGATTTCCTGCCGATCTCGGCCCGCGCGGTCGGCCGCGACCTCGCCGCGGCCCTCACCTTGCGGCTGCACCATCGCTCGGATCGCTACAACGCCGTGCAGCGGCTGCTCTACACCGGCGTGGTCGTGGCGATCGTGCTGGCGGTGGCGACCGGATTGTCGATCTGGAAGCCGGTGCAACTCGGCTGGCTCACCTGGGTGTTCGGCGGCTACGACATCGCGCGCCGCATCCATTTCTCCCTCATGTGCGCCATCGTGGGCTTCCTGGCGATCCACCTCGCCCTGGTCGTGATCTTTCCCTCGACGCTGCTCGCCATGCTGACCGGCGGCCGGCGCCTGCGCGACGGGCCGGTCGAGCGATGACCATCGCGCGCCGGCGGCTGCTGCGAAACGGGCTGTCGCTTGGGGCGGTCAGTTTGCTGACCGGCTGCGACCTCTCCGGGCACGGCCCGATCGACCGGGCGCTGTGGGCCATGCTGCGGTTCAACGACCACGTGCAGGCGGCGCTGTTCAACCCGCACCGCCTCGCGGCCACTTTCCCGCCGAGCGCCATCACCCGGCCGTTCCGGTTCAACGCCTATTATCCCGAGTACCAGGTGCGCACGGTGGACACCGCGAGCTGGAAGCTGCAGCTGGGCGGCTTGATCGCCGACAAGCGGCCCTGGTCGCTGGCGGAATTGCGCACGCTGCCGCAGCACAGCCAGATCACGCGGCTGGTTTGCGTCGAGGGCTGGAGCGTCATCGGGCAGTGGAGCGGGGTGCGCCTTTCCGACTTTCTGCGTCGCGTCGGCGCCGACCTTCGCGCCGGCTATGTTGGCTTCAAATGCTTCGATGACTATCCGTGCAGCATCGACATGGCGTCGGCGCTGCATCCGCAGACGATCCTGGCGCTCGACTTCGACCACGCGCCGCTCACCCCGCCCTGGGGCGCGCCGCTGCGGCTGCGACTGCCGACGAAACTCGGCTTCAAGAACCCGAAATACCTCTCCGCCCTGCGGGTCACGAACCACTATCCGGGCGGCTACTGGGCGGACCAGGGCTACAATTGGTTCAGTGGATTGTAGGCAGCATCGGGGCGCCGCGCGTGCCCGCGGCGCCCCGGTCGGTCTAATCAGGTCAGGACTTGTTGAGGGCGTCGCGCGCCGCGTCTTTGGCGCCGCCAACCGCGTTCTGCACTTTGCCGGCGTTCTTCTCGGCGGTGCCTTCGGCCTTCGTCTTGGCGTCGCCGGTGACTTTTCCGGCACCCTCCTTGACGGCGCCCTTCACCTGATGGCCCAGACCCTCGACTCGATCCTTGTCCATTGCTGGCATCCCCTTGTTGTGGGCGACGTCTCCCGCCGCTGGGGCCTCAACGGCGGCCGGCGCCGGGGGTTTCAGGCGGCCGAGAGCGGCGGCGCCACCGCCTCCAGCGCGCGCCGCTCCGCCTGCACGCCCAACGCCGCCTCGACGATCGCGGCCGCGACCATCAGCCCGCCGCCGAGCAGGTAGCCGCCGAGGATTTCCTGGCGCGAGCCGCTGGCGATCAGCACCCCGAACAGCGCCGGCCCGGCAATGCCGCCGATGCCGGTGCCGAAGGCGTAAAACAGAGCGATCGCCACCGCCCGCACCTCGAGCGGGAAGGTCTCGCCCACGGTGAGATAGGCCGATGACGCGGCCGCCGAGGCAAAGAAGAAGATAATCGTCCAGGCTGCCGTTTGTCCGGTCGCGTCCAGCGCGCCCTGCGCGAACAGCCAGCCGACGGCGGCCATCAGCACGCCCGAGAGCGCATAGGTGGAGGCGATCATCACCCGTCGCCCGATGCTGTCGAACAGCCGCCCGAGCAGCAGCGGGCCGGCGAAGTTGCCGGCGGCGAAGGGCAGGATGAACAGCCCGACCCGGCCCGAGGGCACGTGGTAGAAGCGAGTCAGGATCAGCGCATAGGTGAAGAAAACGGCATTGTAGCAGAACGCCTGCGCGGCCATCAGGGCCACGCCCACGATGGTGCGCCGGCGGTAGCGGTGCAGCAGCACGGCGAAGCTGGCGCGGAACCAGCCGCCGTGGTGGCGCCGCAGCCGGATCGGCGGATCGGTGGGCGCCGGCAACTCGGCCCCGGTCTCGCGGCGCACCCGGTCCTCGATCCCGCGCACCACGCGATCCGCCTCCTCCGGTTCGCCGTGGGTCATCAGCCAGCGCGGGCTTTCGGGGAGGAAGCGGCGCAGCACCAGCACCACGACGCCGATGATCCCGCCGATCACGAAGGCGGCGCGCCAGCCGAACTCGGGCGGGATCACGCGCGGATCGAGTGCCGATCAGCGCGCCGACCGCACCCAGGGCGGCGCCGATCCAGAAGCTGCCGTTGATGACCAGATCGGTGAAGCCGCGGCGGCGGGCGGGGATCAGCTCCTGGATGGTCGCGTTGATGGCGGCGTATTCGCCGCCGATGCCGGCCCCGGTGAGCGCGCGGAACAGGATGAAGGTGGGCGCACTCCAGGCGAAGCCGCTCAGCACCGTCGCCGCGGCGTAGATCGCGACCGTGACGCTGAACAGCTTCTTGCGGCCGAGCCGGTCGGTGAGCCAGCCGAAGAAAACCGCGCCCAGAACCGCACCGGCGAGGTAGGCGCTGGCGGCGTAGCCGATCCCGGCGCTGCCCAGGTGCAGCGTCGGGACTGCCCGCGATGGCGCTGCCGAGCGAGCCGACCAGCGTCACCTCCAGCCCGTCGAGGATCCAGGTGATGCCGAGGGCGATCACGACCAGCGTGTGGAACCGGCCCCACGGCAGGCGGTCGAGCCGGCCGGGGACGTCGGTGGTGAAGGCGTCGCCCTCGCCGGAGGGTTGCGCGCTCGGAATGGCGGCGTCAGCCACGGTTTCGGCCGGGTGATGTGTCAGCCATTTGGCCCTCCCTTCGCCGCGCCGGGAGCACAACCTCCGCCCGCAGCCGCGGTTCCTGATCTCGCACCCGGGTCGCAGGGTGATAGGATCGGTTGATGCCGAATGGCCGGTACGAGCGCGATGTTCTGACCTGGCCGGCGCAGCAGGCGAGCCTGCTGCGCCGGCTGGCGGATGGCGAACGCCTGAACGAGAGGGTGGACTGGCCGCGCGGCATCGAGGAGCTACAGGACGTGGGGCTATCGGAGCTGCGCGCCTGCGAGAGCCTGCTGCGTCAGGCGCTGGTGCGCCTGCTCAAGTTGCACGCCTTGCCGGACGGCCCGGCCGCGCACTGGCGGGCGGAGACGATCGGCTTCCTGGCCGATGCCCAAGCGCGATTCACGCCGGCGATGCGGCAGCGGATCAGCCTGGAGACGCTTTATCGAAAAGCGCTGCAGCAGGTCCGGGCTGGGAAGTCGGATGATCATCCGCGGCCTGACTTGCTGGAGACGTGTCCGTTCGCGCTCGACGATCTGCTTTCGGATGACGTGAGATGTGGACGTCGCGGCCGACTAACCTGATCGCGAAGCCACGGAGCACCCGCGATGCGCAGGGCCACGCGCCTGCACTATGCCTGGATCGTCGCCGGCCTGACCTTCGTGGTGCTGCTCGCCGGCGCGGGGCTGCGCAGCGCGCCGGCGGTGCTGATCGTGCCGCTGCAGAACGAGTTCGGCTGGTCGCGCGCCACGATCAGCTTCGCGATCGCGGTCAACCTGATGCTCTACGGGCTGATCGGGCCATTCAACGCGGCGCTGATGGAGCGCTTCGGACTGCGCCGCTGCGTCGCCGGCTCGCTGCTGGTGATCGCGGCCGCAATGCTGGCGACGATGGAGATGCGCGCGCCCTGGCAGCTCGTGCTGCTGTGGGGCGTGGTTGTGGGCGGCGGGACCGGGATGGTGGCGCTGGTGCTGGGCGCCACCGTCGCCGCGCGCTGGTTCCAGGCGCGGCGCGGGCTGGTGATGGGCGTGCTGACAGCCAGCACCGCGACCGGGCAGCTCGTGTTCCTGCCGCCGCTGGCGGCGCTGGCGACCACGGTCGGCTGGCGCGCGGTCTCGCTCACGCTCGCCGTGGTGGCGCTGGCACTCGTGGTTCCGGTGATGCTGCTGCTGCGCGACCGGCCGGCGGATCTGGGATTGCCGCCGTTCGGGGGTACGGTGATCGAGCCGCCGCCGCCGCCCGGCCCCAACCCGGCCTGGCGGGCGCTGCTGGCGCTGCGCGATGGCACCCGCTCGCGCGCCTTCTGGCTGCTCGCCGGCAGCTTCTTCATCTGCGGCGCGTCCACCAACGGGCTGATCGGCACGCACCTGATCCCGGCCTGCGTCGATCACGGCATCCCCGAGGTGCAGGCAGCCGGGCTGCTCGCCGCGATGGGGGTGTTCGACTTCTTCGGCACCACCGCGTCGGGGTGGCTGTCGGACCGCTGGGACAATCGAGCGCTGCTCGCCTGGTACTACGGGCTGCGCGGCCTGTCGTTGCTGTTCCTGCCGTTCGCGTTCCGGTTCTCGTTCTGGGGACTGTCGGCGTTCGCGGTGTTCTATGGGCTCGACTGGATCGCGACCGTGCCGCCCACCGTCCGGCTCGCGAGCCGCGCCTTCGGCGAGGAGAACGTGGGGGTGATGTACGGCTGGATCGCGGCCGCGCACCAGCTCGGCGCGGCGTCGGCCGCCTGGGCTGCGGGCGCGCTGCGGGTCGATACCGGGAACTATCTGGCAGCGTTCGTGGGCGCCGGCGCGCTGTGCCTGGTGGCCTCGGTGATGGTGAGCTTCATCGGCGCCGAGCGCGGCCGCCTGCGGCCGGCGGAGGCGACGTAGGCGGGCTCAGGTCCGTCGCCTCTCCGCTTGCGCTACGTAGGCGCGTAGCACCGCATTCATCCGGGTCTGATATCCCGGTCCCTGGCGCTTGAACCAGGCCACGACGTCCTCGTCGAGACGCAGCGACAGCAAGCGCTTCGGCACCGGCATCACCGCCGCGGCGGTCTCGACCCAGTTCTCGGGCACGTCACGGAAGTCGACGTCGTCCGCGATATCACGTTCCAGCTCCGCCTCGGTCTTGGCGCGCACGCGGGCGAGATCGGTGCGGCTCTCGCCGCGCCTTCGGAGTTCCGCCATCTCAGCCGCCGAATACCGCCTGATGCCGCCTTCGTTCCGCATTCCTTGCTCTCCTCATGGAGATGACCCGGATCACCGAGCCACGCCGGGTAAAGATCACCGCAACAGGGACGTCATCCAGCAGTCCGACCGCGATCTCCCGCGCCTCCGCCGCGACAGTCTTGGCCGGTCCGACCAGATGTGGACCGCCCAACACGAGATCGGCGTCCAGGAAATCGAGATCGTGCTTCGCAAGGTTCGACAAGCGCTTCGCGGGGTCGAACTCGAAATCCATCGGATCGCGTTACTACGATTTGTAGATACGAAGTTGGAAGGCCGTTTGCAAGCGGCCCCGCTCAATCCCCCTCGAACCGTGGCCGTTCCTTGGCCGCGAATGCCCGATAGGCGCGGCCGAAATCGCCGGTCTGCATGCAGAGCGCCTGGGCCTGCGCTTCCGCCTCGATCGCCTCGTCGATCCCCATGCTCCATTCCTGGTGCAGGCAGCGCTTGGTCATCGCGTGGGCGAAACTCGGCCCCTCGGCGAGGCTCGCGGCCAGCGTCTGGGCCTCCGCGAGCACCGTGTCGGGTTCGCACAGGCGGTTGAAGAAGCCCCAGCGCTCGGCCTCCTCGCCCGCCATGCTGCGGCCGGTATAGAGCAGGTCGGCCGCGCGTCCCGCGCCCACGATCCGCGGCAGGATTGCGCACGCCCCCATGTCGGCCCCCGACAACCCCACCCGCACGAACAGAAACGCGACGCGCGCCCGCGCCGTGCCGAGGCGGAGATCCGACGCCATCGCCAGGATCGCACCCGCGCCCGCGCACACGCCATCGACGGCGGCCACGATCGGCTGCGGGCAGG
Source organism: uncultured Alphaproteobacteria bacterium (assembly GCA_963777265.1). Taxonomy (GTDB): domain Bacteria; phylum Pseudomonadota; class Alphaproteobacteria; order Acetobacterales; family Acetobacteraceae; genus DATAYA01. The sequence continues at coordinate 49,125 of CAVZPY010000008.1, forward strand.
CGCGCATCGCGGCGACCAGCGCTCCGGTCATGCGCGTGAAGCCGAGCAGACCGCGCACGTCGCCCGCTTCCTGCATCGCGACCAGCGGGCCGATGATCTCGTGGACGTCGCCGCCGGAGCAGAAATTGCCGCCCGCCCCGCCCAGCACGACGGCGCGCACGGCATCGCCCGCGCCGGCCAGCGCGCGGAACGTGTCGCGCAATTCGGCGTAGCTCTCGAAGGTGAGCGGGTTCTTGCGGTCGGGACGGTCGAGCGTGATCGTCGCGACGCGGCCATCCAGCTTCCAGCGGAAGTGCCGCGGCGCAGGGTCGAATCCGTCCATCGCTGATCGCGCCCGTCAGGTCTTGTAGACGTTCCAGAACGGGATGATGTCGGGCATGGTGATCATGCCCTCCACGTTCTTGCGCATCGCCGCGGGTGCCACCGATTGCCCGAGCAGGACCATCGGCACGAAGTCCCAGGCGAGCGCCTGCATCTTGCGCGCGATCGCCTGACGCTCGGCGAGCGTTGACACTTCCGCCCATTTCGCGCGCAACGCCTCGGTACTGGGCGTTCTCCGGCCAGCCGAACCACCCTTTCTTGCCGTTGGCCACGAGGTAGATCGCGGTGATCGGATTGCTCAGATCATAGCTGGCGGTGCCGCTGATGAAGATGTCCCAGCCCCCCTTGTCGTCCGGGGCCATGCTGGCGCGCCGCGACACCACGCCGCCCCAGTTGCTGACCGCGGGCTGGGCGTTGACGCCGATCGTCTTGAGCCAGCCGACGATGAGCTGGGCCGCGTTGTTCATGAAGTCGTAGTCAGTCGCCTGGAGCACGATCACCGGCTCGCCCTTGTAGCCGGATTCCTGGAACAGCTGCTTCGCCTTCGTTGGGTCCGGCGCCTGTTTGAACCAGCCCGTATTGGCACTGTTCGTCATCGGCGTGTGATAGCCGAACAGCGAATCGACCGTGTGATAGTATTTCGGGTTGCCGAAGGAGGCTTTGAGCTCGGCTTCCTGATTGGCGAGATAGAGCATCGCCTGCCGCGCCTTGATGTTGTTGAAGGGCGGATGCAGGCAGTTGAGGCGCATGAAGATGACCTGTCCCAATTTGTCGAGAACCTCGATCTTGACATCGGGATTGGCTTGCAGTTGCGGCAGGAGGTCGATCGGGGGCAGTTCGAAAAAATCGATCTCGCCCGCTTCCAGGGCAGCAAGTGCGGTTTGGCTGTCGGCGATGTTCTCCCAGATCACCCGATCGAGCTTCACCACCTTGCCGCCCGCAAGACCGGATGCGGGCTCGCTGCGCGGGACGTATTTCGGCCATTTGTCGAAGACGTAGCGATTGCCCGGCTGCGTCGCCTTTTCGTTGAAGGTGAACGGGCCCGAGCCCAAATGCTCTTTCACTTGCTGGTAGGGATCGGTCTCGGCGTCCTTCTTGCGCATGATGAAGCAGTCGGGTCCGGCGGTGGAGGCAAGCGCATCGATTACCAGCCCGAACGGCTCCTTCAGCGCCAGCACGAAGGTCTTATCGTCCTTGGCCGAGAGGTCCTTGGTGCGCTCCATCATCATCTGGCCGCCGCTGTTGCGCACCGCCCAGCGCCGAATCGAGGCGACACAATCCGCCGCCGTGACCGGCGTTCCGTCCTGCCAGCCGAGCCCGTCACGCAACCGGAAGGTGTAGGTGCGGCGGTCCGTGCTCACGTCCCACTTTCCCACCATCTCCGGCTGCGGGCGGAAGTTCGCGTCGATCCCGAACAGCACGTCGTACACCATCGCGCCGTAGTAGGAGGTGATGGCCGCCGTGGTCCAAATCGGATCGAATGACCGAAGATCGCCCTCCATCACCGCCGTCAGTGTTTTGCTGTCCGATGCGGCCCGTGCCCGCCCAATCATCGGCACGCCGGCGGCACCGGCCATTCCCGCGGCCACGCCGCCCCGCAGCACACCCCTTCGGGAAATCGCCATGTCGTCTCCCTTTCATCTCCGGCCCCTTTTGCATCCAGGCAGTCCCAGGCCTTTGTACGCCGCGTCCGCCAGCACCAGCCGCCGCCTTGGCACCGCCTTGCGCGGCACCGCCGCATAGACGTCCTTCACCGCCTTGGTGATCGTGACCCCGGCAAGCTGCGGCACCACCCGCCGCCCCGCGCGTTCCCAGAGCGGCGCCGCGCGCAGCACCACCCGCCAGGTGACCGGCGGCACGTAGGGCGCCCATGTCGCGCAATTCGGCGTAGCTCTCGAAAGTCAGCGGGTTTTTGCGGTCGGGCCGGTCGAGCGTGATCATGGCCACGCGCACCTCCAGCTTCCAACGGAAGTGCCGCGGCGCAGGGTCGAATGTTGCGTCCATCGCTGATCCGGCTGTCAGGTCTTGTACACGTTCCAGAACGGGATGATGTTCGGCATGCCGAGGACGCCTTGCACGTTCGTGCGCATCGCCGCCGGGCTGACCCACTGGCCGAGCAGGACCATCGGCACAAAGTCCCAGGCCAGTGCCTGCATCTGTCGCGCGATCGCCAGTCGATCGGCCTCGGTCGGCACCTCCGCCCACTTCGCGCGCAACGCCTCGTACTGCGCATTCTCCGGCCAACCGAACCACCCTTTCTTGCCGTTGGCGACGAGCGGGGTCGCAGCTATCGGGTTGCCAAGAGTGTAACTCGTGCCGTAGCTGGTGAAGATATCCCAACCCCCTTTGTCGTCCGCGGCCTCGACGGCGCGCCGCGCCACCACTCCGCCCCATGCGCTGACTGCGGCCTGCGCGTTGACCCCGATCTTCTTCAGCCATCCGACGATGAGCTGTCCGGCATTGTTCATGAAGTCGAAATCGCTCGCTTGCAACACGATCACCGGCTCGCCCTTGTAGCCGGACTCCTGGAACAGCTGCTTCGCCTTCGCCGGGTCCGGTGCGAGCTTGAACCAGCCCGTGTTGGCATCGTTGGTCATCGGCGTGCCGTAGCCGAACAGCAAATCGACCTTGTGGTAGTATTTCGGATTGCCGAACGTCGCCTTGAGTACGTCGGCCTGGCTGGTGAGATAGAGCATCGCCTGCCGCGCTTTGACGTTGTCGAAGGGTGGATGCAGCCAATTGAGCCGCATCATGCCGACATTGCCGGACTTGTCGAGGACCCTGATCTTGACGTCGGGATTGCCTTCGAGTTGCGGCAGGAGATCGATCGGCGGCAGCTCGAAGAAATCAATCTCCCCCGCCTCCAGCGCGGCAAGTGCGGTCTGATCGTCGGCAATGTTGTCCCAGATCACCCGGTCGAGCTTCACCATCTTGCCTCCGGCGAGACCCGAGGCAGGCGCGTTGCGCGGCACATATTTCGCCCATTTGTCGAACACGTAGCGGCTGCCTGGCCGTGTTTCGTTTTCGTTGAAGGTGAACGGGCCTGAGCCCACGTGCTCCTTGATCGGTTGGTAGGGGTCGGTTTCGGCGTCCCTCTTGCGCATCATGAAGCAGCCCGGCAGCGCCACGGAGGCAAAAACCGGCACCACCAGTCCGAACGGCTCCTTCAGCGCGAGCACGAAGCTCCTGTCGTCCTTGGCCGAGAGGTCCTTCGTGCGCTCCATCATCATCTGGCCGCCGTTGCTGCGCACGGCCCAGCGCCGGATAGAGGCGACACAGTCCGCCGCCGTCACCGGCGTTCCGTCCTGCCAGCCGAGCCCGTCACGCAACTGAAACGTGAAGGTGAGCTTGTCGGCGCTCACTTTCCACTTCTCCACCATCTGCGGCTGGGGGTGGGAGTTCGCGTCGGTCGCGAACAGCGTGTCGTAGACCATCGCGCCGTAATAGGCGGTGATGTTCGCCGTGGTCCAAATGGGATCGAACGACCGGAGATCGCCCTGCATCACCGCAGCGAGCGTGTTGCTGTTCGACGCTGCTCGCGCCCGCCCGATCATCGGCACGCCGGTGGCACCCGCGACTCCCGCCGCCACGCCACCCCGCAGCACACTCCTGCGCGAAATCGCCATCGCGCATCCTCCCGTTACGCCGCGTCCGCCAGCACCAGCCGCCGCCGCGGCACCGTCTTGCGCGGCACGGCGGCATAGACGTCCTTCACCGCCTCGGTGATCGTCACGCCGGCAAGCTGCGGCACCACGCGCCGCCCCGCCCGCTCCCATAGCGGCGCCGCACGCAGCACCACCCGCCAAGTGACCGGCGGCACATAGAGCGCCCACTCGCGCCGCTCCACCCGGAACAGCGAGGCGGCGAGCAGGCGGCCGATCTGGGCCGGCGAATAGGGCTGGCCCTGGCCGAACGGCGTGTTCTCGACATTCGCCCAGGCACCGCGCCGGTTGGGGGCGACGACCAGCAGGTGCCCGTCATCCTTCAGCACCCGCCACACCTCGCGCAGCATCCGGCGCGCGTTGTCGGCGGCCTCCAGCCCGTGGATCAGCAGGATGCGGTCGAAGCAGAGATCGGGGAAGGGGAGCGCGTCCTCCTCGGCGGTGCAGGAGAGGTTGGCCGTGCCGGCGGGCCAGCGGGCCGCGCCCACTTGCGCCGGCACCAGCGCGACCGTCCGCGCCGCCCGCTCCCGCCACAGCCGCAGGTAGGGTGCCGCGTAGCCGAGGCCCAGCACCGACTGGCCCGGCAGCTCCGGCCAGATCGCCGCCAGCCGCTCGCGCAGCAGCCGCGCCGCCACCGCCCCGCGCGCGGTCGCGTAGAAATCGGCCGCCGAGTGAACGTCCGCCGCCATGCGGCCAATATAGGCGCATCCGGCCGCCGCGCCGCATACGGTTTGCGGCGGCCGACCCCGATGCTACATCGTGCCGATGCCCGTCTCGGCCCGCCCGGTTCCCATCCTGTCCGACAACTACGCCTGGCTGCTGGTCGAGGCGGCCAGCGGCGCGGTCGGCATCGTCGATCCGGCCGAGCCCGAGCCGGTGATCGCCGCCCTGCGCGCGGCCGGCGGCCGGCTCGACCTGATCCTGCTCACCCACCACCACGCCGATCACGTCGCCGGCACCGACGCGGTGCGCGCGGCCTTTCCCGGCGCCGTGGTGGTGGGGGCGGCGGCGGACGCGCACCGGCTGCCGCGTCTCGACCGGGCGGTGGCCGAGGGCGAGACGGTGGCGCTGGGCGGCGCGCCGGCGCGGGTGATCGACACACCCGGCCACACGCGCGGCCACATCGCCTTCTTCTTCGCCGACGGCGCGGTGCTGGCCTGCGGCGATACGCTGTTCAGCCTCGGCTGCGGGCGACTGATCGAGGGCAGTGCGGCCGAGATGTTCGCCTCGCTGGCCAAGCTCGCGGCGCTGCCCGACGCGGCACTGGTCTGCTGCGGCCACGAATACACCGAGAGCAACGCCCGTTTCGCGCTCTCCGTCGATCCGGCCAATGCGGCCTTGCAGCGCGCGCGCGGCCGAGGCGGGGGCGCAGCGCGCGGCGGGCGAGCCGACCGTGCCCTCGCGCCTCGGGAGCGAGCGGCAGGCCAACCCGTTCCTGCGTGCGCCCGACGTCGCCGCCTTCGCCGCGCTGCGCTCGCGAAAGGACCTCTACCGTTGAGATTGATCGGCACCACCAACAGCCCCTTCGTGCGCAAGGCGCTGGCCTGCGCGATCACGCGCGGCATCGACGGGCAGATCGACCTGGTTCACGCCAACCCCCACCTTTCGCCTGGCTCCCTGCTGGCCGTGAACCCGCTCTCGAAGGTGCCTTGCCTGGTCACGGACGATGACGTGGCGCTGTTCGATAGCCGGGTGATCTGCGAATACCTCGACAGCGTCGGCGACGTGATGGCGCTGTTTCCCGCCCACGGTGCCGCCCGCTGGCTGGCGCTGAAGATGCAGGCGATGGCGGACGGCATCCTGGATGCCGCCGTCGCCCGCCGCGGCGAGCAGGGCCGCCCGCAGGAGGCCGCCCGCGAGGCCGCGATCGCGCGCCATCGCGCGGCGATCACCCGCACGCTCGACGCGCTGGAGGCCGAGCCGCCGACGAACCATCTGGATATCGGCACGATCGCGACCGCCTGCGCGCTCGGCTATCTCGATTTCCGCTTCGGGCCAGAGCCGTGGCGGCCGGGCCGGCCGCATCTCGCGGCGTGGTTCGAGACTTTCGCCCGCCATCCCGGGATCGCGCGGACGGTGCCGCACGATCCGGCTTAGCGTGCATTGCGCGGCGCCATCATTGCGCGCGAAGCGAAGCAATCCGGCATCTCGCCCGCGGCACCGCTCTGGATTGCTTCGTCGCTTCGCTCCTCGCAATGACGAGGAACTTCAAAATCGGGACAGTAGCGTTCCGAAACGCGCGTTTCCTTCAATCGCCAACCGCTCAGGGAGATCACCATGAAACTGTTCTACACACCCGGCGCCTGCTCGCTGTCGCCGCACATCGCCCTGCTCGAAGCCGGGCTGCCCTTCTCGCTGGAGAAGGTCGATCTGAAGGACAAGAAGCTCGAATCGGGCGGCGACTACAATGGCGTGAACGGCAAGGGTTACGTGCCGACACTTGAGCTCGACAATGGCCAGAGGCTCACCGAGGGGCCGGCCATCGTGCAGTATATCGCCGACCAGAAGCCCGCCGCCGGGCTTGCTCCCGCCGCCGGCACGATGGAGCGCTACCGGCTCCAGGAATGGCTGAACTTCGTCACCGCCGAGCTGCACAAGTCGATGGGCTCGATGTTCAACCCCGCGCAGACGCCGGAATGGAAGGAGGGGGTCAAGGCAACCCTCGCCAAGCGCCTCGACTGGCTCTCCAAGCAGCTCGAGGGCAAGCAGTACCTGATGGGCGACAAGTTCAGCGTCGCCGACGCCTATCTGTTCACGGTCCTGGGCTGGGCACCGATGGTCGGCTTCGACCTCGGGCCGTGGCCCGTTATCCGGCAATACGCCGCACGGGTCGGCCAGCGCCCGAAGGTCGTCGAGGCCATGAAGCAGGAAGGTCTGGTGAAATAGCGCACGCTTTCGCCGGCAGCGGCAACGTTGCGTTTGCGCTTTATTCACATTCCTGTGGTCCGATGCGCGGGTGCAACCGAGGGCCCCCGTGCATCGCCTGTTCTCCCGGCCCGCCATCGCCGCCTCGCTGCTCGGCCTGGGCCCGCTGGTCGCATTCCTGGTCTGGGCCGATCTGAGCGGCACCGGCGGCGGCGGGCGCGCGATCGCGCTCTGGCCTGCGAATGGCATCGTCGAGGCGCTGCTGCTGACGATGCCGCTGCGCCTGTGGCCCGCCTTGCTGGCCGCGGGGCTTGCGGGGAATGTGGCGGGCGACTGGCTCGCCGGCGTTCCGGCCGCGCTCGCGATCCCGCTCTCGTTCTGCAACACCGCAGAAATCCTGATCACCGCCGGCGGCCTACGCTACAATCTCGGCGAATGGCCGAACCCGTCGCGACCGCTGGTGCTGGGGGAGATCTGGGCGTTCGGCGCGCTGCTCGCACCCGCGGTCTCGGGGATGGCGGCGGCGCTGGCCGGGCTGCATGGCGCGCCCTGGGTGTGGTTCCTGGCGCACGGCACCAGCACCGCGGTCGTGTTGCCGCTGGCCCTCAGCCTGCGGCGGCCGGCCTTCTGGGCCTTGCTGAAACGGGGCCGGCGGCTGGAGACCGGACTGATCGTAGGCCTCTGCCTGGTCGCGTCGGCGGTCGCCTACCTGCCGCTGCGCGACCCGCTGAGCTTCCTGATCTTCGCACCCCTGCTGCTTGCCGCGGTCCGGCTCGGCATCCCGGGCGCGTCCCTGGCATTGGCGCTCTCGGCCGCGCTCGGCGAGCTCGTGGTGTTCTCCCGCCACGCCGGGCGGGCCTGGTTCGCGGCACCGGACGGCACGGATCATGTCTTGTTTTTGCAGTTCTTCCTGGCGGTCACGGCCGCGACCGTGCTGCCGTTCGGTGCGGTGACGGAGGAACGCCAGCGGGCGCACGCGGCGCTGTGCGAGAGCGAGGCGCGGCTGGCGGCCGCCAACGCCGAACTCGCAGGACTGGCGATGACCGACGGCCTGACCGGGCTCGCCAACCGCCGCCGGTTCGAGGACGCGCTGGCCGAGGAATGGCAGCGGGCGATGCGCGCGGCGACGCCGCTTGCGGTGCTGCTTTGCGACGTCGATGTGTTCAAGGCCTACAACGACGCCTACGGCCATCTCGAGGGCGATGACTGCCTGCGCGCGGTGGCGGCCGTCCTGCGCGGCGTGCTGCGGCGGCCCGGCGACCTCGCGGCACGGATCGGCGGGGAGGAATTCGCCGCCGTGCTGCCCGCGATCGAGGCGCCCGACGCGGTGGCGATGGCCGAGCGGCTGCGCGCCGCGGTGCAGGCGGCCGGCCTGCCGCATCCGGCGAGTCTCGCGCGGGTGGTGACGATCAGCGTCGGCGTCGCCTGCATGGTGCCGCCGCGCAACGCGACGCCCGACCTCCTGATCAGGGCTGCCGACGAGGCGCTCTATGCCGCCAAGGGCGCCGGGCGCAATCAGATGCGGGCGGCGCCGGGCACCCTGCTGCCCGCGGCGGCGGTGCGGCTGCGACGCGCCGGTTAGCCGGGTTAAATTACTCCCCAATAGCAGGAGCATACCCCATGCCGCTGAACTTGCAGGAGCGCTTCGCCCGCACCTCGCTCGGCTTCTTCCCGTCCCCGCTTCACAGGCTGAAGCGCCTGTCGCGCGAGCTCGGCATCGAGGTCTGGGCCAAGCGCGACGACGTCTCTTCCGGCCTTGCCTTCGGCGGCAACAAAATTCGCAAGCTGGAATGGCTCGCCGCCGAGGCGCTCGGCCAGGGCTGCGATACGCTGGTCAGCATCGGCAACATCCAGAGCAACCACACCCGCCAGGTCGCGGCCGTCGCTGCCGTGCTCGGCCTGAAGTGCGTGCTCGTGCAGGAGGAGTGGACCAAGTGGGACGATCCCGCCTACGGCCGCGTCGGCAACATCCTGCTCTCGCGCATCATGGGAGCCGAGACGGTGCTGGAAGGGGAGGGCTATTCCACCGAAATCAAGCAGACCTGGGAGCGGGCGCTGGAGCAGGTGCGGCGGGGCGGGGGCAAGCCCTATGCCATCCCGGCGGGCGCATCCGATCACCCGCTCGGCGGCCTCGGCTACGCCCATTTCGCCGACGAGCTCGCCCTCCAGGAGGAGCAGCTTGGCGTGTTCTTCGACACGGTGGTGACGGCGAGCTGCACCGGCTCGACCCAGGCCGGCATGGTCGTGGGGTTCCTCGCGCAGGACCGCGCGCGACGGCTGATCGGCATCGACACCGCTGCGAATGCGGCGATGACCCGGGCGGCGGTGACCAAGATCGCGCGCGCGACCGCGGCGCTGGTCGGGCTGGAGGCCGCGGTGCGCGACGAGGACGTGGTCGTGGACGGCCGCTTCTGCGGGCCGGAGTACGGGCTGCCGGACGCGCCGACGATTGCCGCCATCCGCATGGCCGCGCGGTTGGAGGGGATGCTGACCGACCCGGTGTATGAAGGAAAGAGCATGGCCGGGCTGATTGCGATGGCGCGTGCCGGCGAGATCGCGCCAGGGTCGCGGGTGCTATACGTCCATCTCGGCGGCGCTCCCGCGCTCAACGCATATCATAATGCGTTTGACTAGCAGAGTGTCGTTATTTGGGCGCTGGGCCGGGGCCTTGCTTTTCTATACAAGCTGAAGAAAGGCAGAGTTATTGATATCCGCGGTATTAAGGAGGAGCGGGTGATGTATAGGCGGCAATTCGGCCTGGGAGCGGCTTCGCTTGTCATCGCTGGCGGTAGCGCGCGGCGCAGCGCGGCACAAACCACGAAGATCCTTCGCTCGGTACCTCAAGCGGAGCCACAGGTCTTCGATCCGCAGCAATCCCCTGTCAACGCAACATCTGAGCACGCGGCGATGATCTATGACACGCTGTTCAGTTGGGACGCAAATATGATTGCGCGCCCGCAGATGGTCGACAGATGGAGTAAATCGGACAACGGGCGGCTCTACACGTTTACCCTGCGTCCCGGCTTGAAGTTCCACGATGGAACCATGGTGACGACGCGAGATGTGATACCCTCGCTGCGGCGTATGTTTGCTCGCGATGACCAGAATCAGATTTTCGCCAATCTCGTGGATACGCTGGACCGCAAGGACGACCGTACATTCTCGCTGAAGCTGAAGGAGCCGTTTGCTTACACCGAGTTCCTGCTAGGTGGCAGCAATGGCGTGATGGGTTCGATCATGCGCGAGAAGGACGCGGAAACCCCACCATACACGCCGGTGCAGGCGAAGATCGGCTCCGGACCATTCCGGTTCATCGATTCCGAATACGTATCGGGGAGCCGTCTGGTCTACGAGAAATTCGCCGATTACGTCCCCCGCTCCGAGCCGCCAAGCGGCTCGGCCGGCGGCAAGGTGGTGAAGGTCGATCGTGTCGAGTGGCACATTCTGCCGGACCCATCGGTCGCCTTCAGCGCGCTGCAGCAGGGCGAGGTCGATTTTCTGGATGCTCCGCCACTGGATCTGCTGCCAACCGTGGCAGGCGATCCGAACATTGTCATCGGCGATGTCTGGCCAATCGAGACGTACGCCGAGATACGATTCAACTCTCTCTGGCCGCCGTTTGACAATGTGAAAGCGCGTCAGGCGGTGGCCCATGCGGTCAGCCAGAAGGACTACATGTATGCGGCCTACGGCGACCCGAAGTTCTGGCATGAATGCTATGCGTTCTGGGTTTGCGGCACTCCAAACGGCACCGAGGTGGGATCGGATTCCTATCGGAAACCAAATCTTGATCTCGCGCGCAAGCTGGTGAAGGAAGCCGGCTACAAGGGTGAACCCGTCGTGGTGATCGGCGGAGCGGATATTCCTGCCTATCAACGAATGACGCTCGTGACCGTGGACTTGCTGAAGAAGCTCGGCATGAATGTTGATCTGCAATTTTCGGATTGGGGCGGCGTGTCGGCTCGCCGCGTCAAGAAGGATGCGCCTTCAAAGGGCGGGTGGAACCTGTTCATTACCAGTGCGAATGGCATGCCAGTCGCAAGTCCGTTGACCAGCCCCTCGACCATCATGTCTTGCGACGGCAAGAATTTCCCCGGCTGGCCATGCGACAAAGAGGAGGAGCATCTACGGATGCAGTACGTCCACGAATCCGATTCCGCGAAGCGGCAGGCGCTGTTGGAGGCCATGCACCGCCGGCTCTGGAAGGTGCTGCCCTATGTGCCGCTTGGTCAGTTTCGGCAACCCTTCCTTTGGCGAAAGAATATCAGTGGTGTGTTGAAGACGAATGTTTTGGTTTACTGGAACATCGAAAAGACCTCATAAAGGCTTGCCGCTTTGCCTTGAACACCGAACCGCTCCCCAAGCTGCTCGCCCAAGCGGTCGGGTGGGCTTGGCCAGAAGTTCCCTGTTTTAGCTGTGCGGCAACGTACAGCCGCAGACCGGCAATGCCGCCCCGTGCGTTGCCCGAGCGCGCCGGGGCGGCGATGGTGCGCGCATGGACACGACGCGTTTCGATTTTCTCGTGATCGGCGCCGGCATGGCCGGCAGCAGCGCCGCTGCCGCGCTCGCCGCGGCCGGGCGGGTGGCGCTGATCGAGGCGGAGGAGAGCGCCGGCTATCACACCACCGGCCGTTCGGCCGCGATGTGGATCCAGAATTACGGTCCGTCCGACGTGCGCACGCTGACCGGCCTCTCGCGCGCGTTCTTCGAGCAGCCGCCAGCGAAATTCTCCGACGTGCCGCTGCTCACCCGCCGTCCGGTGGTGTTCCTGGCAGCTGCCGAACAGCGCATGCAGCTCGCGGCGATGATGGCCGAGGGCATTGGGTTGCGCGAGATCGCGCTGCCCGTGCTGCACGAGCGCGTCCCGGCGCTCAAACCCGGCAGCATCGCGGCGGCGGCGATCGAGGAGGACGCGTTCGACATGGACGTGGCCGCCTTGCAGCAGGGCTTCCTGCGCCAGCTCCGCGCCGCCGGCGGCACGCTCGCGCTGCACAGCCGCACCGCCCGGATCGAACGGCGCGACGGGTTGTGGCAGGTCGAGACCACCGGTGGCGACGGATTTGCGGCCCCGGTGCTGGTGAACGCGGCCGGTGCGTGGGGCGACGAGGTGGCACGGCAGGCCGGCGTAAGCCCGCTCGGGCTGCAGCCGAAGCGGCGCACCGGCGCCATCATCGACCCGGCGCCGTTCGACGTGCGCGACTGGCCGGCGCTCATCGATGTCGGCTCTGCCTGGTACGCGCGGCCGGAGGCGCGCACGCGGCTGATGGTCTCGCCGGCCGACGAGACCGCCATGCACCCGCACGACGTGCGGCCCGATGAACTCGACGTCGCGATCGCGATCGACCGGATGCAGCAGGCGCTTGCGATCGAGGTGCGGCGGGTCGAGCATTCCTGGGCGGGTCTGCGCACCTTCGCCCCGGACGGCAGCCTCGCCTTCGGCTGGGGCGCGGGCGAAGAAAAATTCTTCTGGTGCGTGGGCCAGGGCGGCTATGGCATCCAGACCGCACCCGCCGCGGGCCGGCTGGTCGCCGATCTGATCCTGGGCTGCGACCCCGGCGAAGCCGCGCGCATCCTGCCGGCGATCGACCCGCGGCGCTTCGCGTAAACCTCCCCCCGGACGACCGCCGTGTCCAATCAAGCCAGATATCGCGCCCTCAGATGCGCCTCGAAATCGGCCGGGTCGAGCGGCTTGCCGGTCGCCTCGCGCAGCAGGTCGTTGAACCCGAGCCGCGCCCCCTCGGCGTGGACATGCGTGCCGAGCCAGCCGACCAGCGGCGACAGATCGCCCCGCTCCAGCGCGCCGTCCAGCTCCGGCAGCGCGCGCCGGGCCGCCGCCATCAGTTGCGCCGCCGCCATCGCACCCAGCGTGTAGCTCGGGAAGTAGCCGAACCCGCCGTCGTACCAATGGATGTCCTGCAAGCAGCCGCGGCGGTCGTCGGGGGGCGTGATGCCGAGCAGGTCGCGCATTCCCTGGTTCCATGCGTCCGGCAGGTCGGCGACTTCCAGATCGCCGCCGACCATCGCCTGCTCCAGCCGAAAGCGCAGGATGACATGCGCGGGATAGGTCATCTCGTCGGCCTCGATGCGGATGAAGCCCCGCTCAATGCGCCGCCACAGCCGGCCCAGGTTGCCCGGCGCATAGGGTTCCGCGGCACCCCCGAAGGCCGCGTGCAGCACCGGGCCGAGAAAGCGCAGATAGGCGTTTGACCGGCAGGCCTGCATCTCGATGATCAGCGACTGGCTCTCGTGCGCGGCCATTCCCGCCGACGCGCCGACGGGCTGGCGCGCCCAACGCTCCGGCAGCCCACGCTCATAGAGCGCGTGGCCGGTCTCGTGCAGCACCCCGAGCACCGCGCCGGCGAAATCCGCCTCGCGGTAGTTGGTCGTGATCCGCACATCGGTGGGCGTGCCGCCGCAGAACGGATGCGCGGAGCGGTCCAGCCGCGCATGGGCGAAATCGAGGCCGGCGCGCGCCGCCAGGTCGCGACACAACCTCTCCTGCACGTCCGGCGGGAACGGACCCTCGGGGCGGATCGGGGCAGGCCGGCGGGCCTGAATCGCCTCGGCCCGCGGCAGGGCATCGCGCAGGAATGTCTCGAAGCCGGCGAACACCGGCGCCACCTGGTCCGTGCCCACGCCGCGCTGGAACCCGTCCATCAGCGCATCATAGGGCGAGAGCCCGAGCACCGGGCCGAGTGCTGCCGCCGCCTGCCGAACAAGGTGCAGCACCGCGGCGAAATGCGGCGCCACCATCGCGTAGTCGGAGGCCGTCCGCGCGGCGCGCCAGAGCGTCTCGCAGGCGGCGTTGGCACGCGCTTGCGCCTCCACCAGATCGACTGGCAGGGCGGTCGCGCGGGTGTGGGCGTGGCGCATCAATCCCAGATTGGCCGCGCGCCAGGGATCGTCCTCGCCTCGCGCTTCCGCCTCCGCCAGATCGTCCGCGACTTCGGGCGCCACCAGCAGCCCGTGCGAAAGCCCGGCCAGCACCGCGAGCTGGTCGCCTCGGGCGGCCGCCCCGCCGGGCGGCATCATCGCGGCGGCGTCCCAGCCGAGCACGCCCGACGCCTCGCCGATGGTGGCGATGCGAGTGAAGCGGGCGCTCAGGCGGTCATACGCGGTTGCGGTCATACGCGGTGCTGGGCGGCATGGCGCGGCTCCACCGGCGAGGGCGGGCGGCGGTTGTTCGCCACCCAGCGGATGAAGGTGATCAGCAGCACCAGGGCGAGGCCGTACCAGGTCATCGCATATTCCAGATGGTTGTTCGGCGGCTGCGGCAGATGCTGCGCCGGCACGGGATAGACGTCCGGCGGCGCCGCCCCCATCGCCACCAGCACGAACGGGGCCACGTGCGGCAGGCCGAGCGCGCGGCCCATCGCCGCCGGGTCGATCCAGAAGAAGCGTCGCCGCTCCGGCTCATTGGCCGGCGTGAACAGCCCCGGCCGCTCGGGCAGGCGGACGAACCCCGCGATGCTCACCGGCCCGGCGGGTTTGCCATAGGGCAGCGGCGGCTCGGTCGGCACCCAGCCGCGATCGACCAGCACCGGCGGCGCACCGTCGGGCCGCAGCAGCGGCACGATGAGCTGCGCGCCCAGCGCGGTACCCTGCCGCGTGTCGTGCACCTCGGCGCCGATCCACGCGGCGCGGCTGTTGTCGAGCGTGCCCGCAACCCGGACCTTGGTGAACAGCGCCGGATGCGTCGGCAGCGGAATGGCTGGCGCGCGCCCGGCCGCCGCGATGCGCGCCAAGATCGCCTCCTTCCAGTGCAGCCGATGGACCTGCCACGTCCCGAGGCCGAGCAGCAGCACCAGCATCAGGGCGGTGGCCAGCGACGGCCCGAGCAGGCGTCGGCTCACGATCCAGCCACCTTCAGCAGCCCACGCTGGGCAGCGCGGCGCCGCCCAGCCACGCCCCGCTTATTCGCCGATCGGTGGTGGGCCAGCGCCATACCAGTAGATGCAGACGAACAGAAACAACCATACCACGTCCACGAAATGCCAGTACCACGCGGCAGCCTCGAAGCCGAAATGCCGCTCGGGAGTGAAGTCGTTGGCCCTGGCGCGGAACCAGCAGACGATCAGGAAGGTGGTGCCGACGATGACATGGAAGCCGTGAAAGCCGGTGGCGAGGAAAAACACCGACGGATAGATGCCGCCGCCGTAGAACTTGAAGGGTGCGCTGGAATACTCGATGTACTGCAAGCCCGTGAACGACATCCCGAGCAGGATGGTCAGCCCGAGCCCGACCAGCAGACCTTTGCGGTCGCGCTCGATCAGGCTGTGGTGCGCCCAGGTGACCGTGGTGCCCGAGAGCAGCAGGATCAGCGTGTTCATGAACGGCGTGTGGAACGGCGCGAAGGTATGCACGCCGGCCGGCGGCCACATCGGCGTGGTGGCGCCGGCGACGTTCGACGGGAACAGCGCGTAATTGAAGAATGCCCAGAAGAAGCCGACGAAGAACATCACCTCGCTGGCGATGAACAGCGTCATCCCGTAGCGCAGGGAAAGCCGCGCCACCGGCGAGTGCAGCCCGACAATGCGGCTCTCGCGCAGCACGTCGCGCCACCACAGGACCATCGTCAGCAGGATCAGCACGACGCCGATGATGAACAGGACCTTCTGCCCGTAATGCGCCCACCACACGATGCCGAGCACCGTAAACAGGCCCGCCGCCGCCCCTAACAGCGGCCAAGGGCTGGGCTCGACCAGATGATAGGGCTGCTTGAGACCCGAGCTCACCGGGGCCGCTGCCGCGGAGTGGATGTCGACGTCGCTGCTCATGCCGAACCTGCCGGAGAAAGGGAGCGGACCATTATTGGGTGAACGGATTGAAGCCGTTGAGCATCTTGGCGATGATCATCGCGTAGAACAGCAGCGCCAGCGCCAGCAGGGCCACGAACAGCGCGATATTGCGGCCCCGCCGGCGGCGGCGGAACTCGGCCGCCTCGCGCGGACCCATCGGTGGCGGCGCGTCCGGGATCACGATCTCAGCCAACGAAATGGTCCACGGCCAAGGCGAGGAACAGCACGAACAGATAGAGCAGCGAATAGCGGAACGCCGCCTTGGCCGGCGCGTCGCGCGACAGGCTGATGCCCGCCGCATCCTGCCGGTCGCGCAGCACGCGCCAGCCGGTGACGATCAACCCCATGCCGAGCACCAGCGCCGCCAGCCCATAGATCGGCCCGGCGCAGCCCAGCGCCCACGGCAGCAGCGAGACCGGCAGCAGCACGATCGAGTAGATCAGGACGTTCCATCGCGTGTGACGCGCGCCGCGCACCACCGGCAGCATCGGCACCCCGGCCCGCGTGTAGTCGTCGCTCGCGAACAGCGACAGCGACCAGAAATGCGGCGGCGTCCAGAGAAAGATGATCGCGAACATCAGCCACGGCAGCAGGCCGGTGGCGCCGGCGACGGCGGCCCAGCCGATCAGCGGCGGGAACGCCCCGGCGGCGCCGCCGATGACGATGTTCTGCGGCGTCCGCCGCTTAAGCCATACCGTATAGACGAACACGTAGAAGCCGATCGAGGCCACCAGCAGCCCGGTCGCGACCAGGTTGGTGGCGAACGCCATTACCAGCACCGAGGCGCAGGCGAGCATGACGCCGAACCCGAGGGCGGCGCCCGGCTCGATGCGGCCCGTCGGGATCGGGCGCCGCGCGGTGCGGCGCATCAGCGCGTCGATGTCGCGGTCGTACCACATGTTGATGGCGCCGGCCGCGCCCGCCGCCGCGGTGATCGCCACGACCGCGGCGAAGCCGAGCACCGGACTGAGGCGGCCCGGTGCCACCAGCAGCCCCACCAGCCCGGTGAACACGACCAGGCTCAGCACGCGCGGCTTGAGCAGCGCGAACCAGTCGCGCGCCTCGGCGCCGAGGGCCGCGTCCGGAACGGCGAGCGCCGCGTCGGCTCCGGCCGGCGCCATCATGCCCGGCGCCATCCTGCTGGGCGTGCTCATCAGCGGATCCGCGGCAGCTCCGCGTAGGTGTGGAAGGGCGGCGGCGAGCTCAGCGTCCACTCGAGCGTCGTGGCGCCGTCGCCCCAATAGTTGTCGGCCACCGGCGCCTTCGAGGTGAAGGTGCGGAACACGACGTAGAGGAAGATCAGCATCGAGGTGCCGGAGATGAACCCGCCGATCGAGGAGACGAAGTTCCAGCCGTGGAACGCTGCCGGATAGTCCGGATAGCGCCGTGGCATTCCGGCGGCACCCAGGAAGTGCTGCGGGAAGAAGGTGATGTTGACGCCGATGAACGTCACCCAGAAATGCACCTTGCCCCAGAACTCCGGGTACTGGCGGCCGCTCATCTTGCCGATCCAGTAATAGAAGCCGGCGTAGATCCCGAACACCGAACCCAGGCTCAGCACGTAGTGGAAGTGCGCGATCACGTAGTAGGTGTTGTGCAGGACCTGGTCGATGCCGGCGTTCGCCAGCACCACGCCGGTCACGCCGCCGACCGTGAACAGGAAGATGAAGCCCATCGCGAACAGCATCGGTGTCTTGAACTCGATCGAGCCGCCCCACATGGTCGCGATCCAGGAGAAGATCTTGATTCCCGTCGGCACCGCGATCACCATCGTGGCCGCCATGAAATAGGCGCGGGTATCCACGCTGATCCCCGAGACGAACATGTGGTGCGCCCACACCACGAAGCCGATCACGCCGATCGCGACCATCGCATACACCATGCCGAGATAGCCGAAAATCGGCTTCCTGCTGAATGTCGAGACGACATGGCTGATGATGCCGAAGGCCGGCAAGATCATGATGTAGACTTCGGGGTGGCCGAAGAACCAGAACAGGTGCTGATAGAGCACCGGGTCGCCGCCGCCGACCGGATTGAAGAACGCGGTGCCGAAGTCGCGATCGCAGATCAGCATGGTCAGCGCGCCCGCCAGCACCGGGATCGCGAGCAGCAGCAGGAACGCGGTGACAAGCTGCGACCAGACGAACAGTGGCATCTTGTGCAGCGTCATGCCCGGGGCGCGCATGTTGAAGATCGTGGTGATGAAGTTGATCGCCGAGAGCAACGAGGAGATGCCGGCCAGGTGCAGCGCGAAGATCGTGAAATCCTGCCCGATCCCCGGCTCATAGGTCGAGTTCGACAGCGGCGGATAGAGCGTCCAGCCGGTGCCGCTCTCGCCGAGCAGCAGACCGGCAACGATCAGGCTGAACCCAGGCACCAGCAGCCAGAAACTGATGTTGTTGAGGCGCGGGAACGCCATGTCGGGCGCGCCGATCATGATCGGGATGAACCAGTTGCCGAAGCCGCCGATCAGCGCCGGCATGATGGCGAAAAAGATCATGATCAGGCCGTGGGCCGTGATGATGACGTTCCACTCCTGCCCGGTCGCGACGATGTGCTGGCCGGGGTTCAGCAGTTGCGCGCGCATGATCATCGACAGCACGACGCCGAGCGTGCCGGCGGTGGCGGCGAACAACAGATAAAGGGTGCCGATGTCCTTGTGGTTCGTGCTGCACATCCAGCGCACGAAGAAGCTGCCGGGACGGTAGTCGTGGTGCTCGTGGGCGTGGTCGTGAGTGGTCACGGACATTCGTCTGCTCCTGTGCGCCGCTCGGGTCGGGATCAGCGCTGCACTGGCACTGCCGAGGCGAGCTCGGTCGACGTTTTCCCGTCGCTCGCGTCGGCGGAAAACTCCTTCTTGGCGACGGCCACCCACTTGGTGAAATCGGCAGGGCTGACCGCCTCCACCTCGATCGGCATGCGGCTGTGATTGGTGCCGCAGATCTGGTTGCACTCGCCATAGTAGGTGCCCGGCTTGTCGATCCGCACCCAGGTCTCGATCGTCCGACCCGGGATCGCATAGCGCTGCAAGCCGAGCGAGGGGACGAACCAGCTATGGATCACGTCGCTGGAGGTTTGCAGGACGCGGATCGTCTTGCCGACCGGCAGCACCAGCGGGTGGTTCACCGACAGCAGGCGCATCTGCGGCGGCTTGATCTGGTCGTCGGGGATGATGTTGCTGGCGAAATCGATGTTGCCCTGGTCGGGATAGGCGTATTCCCAGAACCATTGGTGACCGGTGACTTTGACGGTCATGTCCGGGTGCTGCGCGCGATCCTCGTAATAGACCAGCCGGAACGAGGGGATCGCGATCGTCACCAGGATCAGGATCGGCACCACCGTCCAGGCGATCTCGAGCGGCGTATTGTGGCTGATCGGCGTCGGCACCGGGTGGCGGCGGGCGTTGTACCGCCACATCACCCAGAGAAGCAGGCCGGCGACCAGGGCCGTGATCAGCACGATGATCACCGTCACCAGATGGTTCAGGTCGATCATGTCGCGCTTGACCGGGCTGAACCCGGGCTGCAGCCCGACTTCCCACGGGCGCGGCACCTGCGCCCACGTCGCCTGGCCGAGCACCACGCTCGCCCCGATGACGAGAAGCGTCGCGACCAGAAGCCGCCGGAGAGACTGCATGCCTGTGGTATCCGTCCCGCTGTCTGCGCCGGTCCCGAAGCGGTCCCGCGCTGCACCGCACAGAAGCTGTGGTATCGGACGCGCCGGCCCAGATCAAGCCATGCAGCGGAACGGTTGCAATTTGGCAGGCCCGGTCTGCCGGCCGCGGATTGGCCGCGTCAGTTCGGCAGTCGCGCCAGCGTGAACAGTCCAAGCGGCGGCACCGATGCGATCTCGGCGCGCGCGCGATCGTCCGGGCCGAGCAGCGCCGCGAGCGCGAAATCCGGATGCCAGCCGAGGGCGCGCGACGCCGGGGCCAGCGCCCGTTCGGCCCACCAGCGCGGCCCGCGCTCGGCGGCGAAGTGGTTGACGAACAGGATCTGGCCCCCCGGTCGCACCACCCGCTTCATCTCCGCCATCAGCCGGCGCGGGTTCGGCACCACGGAGGCGACGAACATCGCCACCGCGATGTCGAACGAGGCATCGGCGAAGCCGGTCGCCTCGGCGTCCATCTCGTAGAGTGCGGCGACGTGGGAGAGCCGCTCGGCCGCGACCCGGCGCCGCGCCCGATCGAGCATCTCCGCCGAGAGGTCGATCCCGGTGATCCGCTTCTCGGGCCGATAGCACGGCAGCGCCAGCCCGGTGCCCACGCCCACCTCCAGCACCCGCGTGCCGGGCAGCGCGTTGACCGCGGCGGCCGCGCGGCGCCGGCCGCTCGCCGAGACCGCGCCGAACGCCTGGTCATAGACCCCCGCCCAGCGCCGGTAGGCGGCGCGGACGTCATCGGCGTCGAGGGCCGCGCGCGGTGCGGTTCGCGGGTGCAGGGCAGGGCTCAGGCGTTGCATGGCGATGCGGGTGGTCCCCTGGATGTGACGGACGTTGCGACCTTCGGCCGTGCCGTGCCGGCCCGCAACCAATTCGAGGACGCGACGCAAACGGTTCGGTTCCGCGCCACGCCCCGCACCAATAGGGGAGACACCCCGGCGAGGGCAAGCCCGCGCCGGTCATGGCTGGCACGGCGCCGAGCGCGTCAGTCGGCCTTCGACAGATTGACCGCCGCGGTGCGGCCGTTCTGCTGCTGCTCGATCTCGAAGCCCAGCTTCTGGCCCTCGTTGAGGGTTCGCAGCCCGGCCTTCTGCACGGCGCTGATATGGACGAAGACGTCCTTGCCGCCGGTATCCGGAGCGATGAAGCCATAGCCCTTGGTCGGATTGAACCATTTCACGGTGCCTGTGGGCATCGGAGCGCCGCCTTTCTTGTCGGGGCGGAGCAGCTTCCGCCCGGTGCACGCGGGCGCTCTTCCGGCGCGCCCTCTCTCCCCCGACGGCGCGCCGGCTTCCTCCCGGGGGGCCGGCACGCCCATCGTCACGGAACGATACGTCGCGGCATCGGCGGAGCGCAACAATGGCGCGTGCATTCGGGTCGCGTCAGGCGCCCGGCCTCGCCAGTAGGTATTCCAGCCGATAGATGCCGCGCGCGAGCGGCGGCCGTGCCCCCGCCTGGCACAGCGCTCCCTCGGGCAGCAGGCCCGCGAGCGCCGCGGCATCGGTCGCCTCGATCATCGCAAACCACCCGGGCGGGGCCAGCAGGTCGGAGCGCCCGACACTCTCGGCGGTGCGGGCGGCGGAGGCGCCCGGGTCCGCGGCACAGAGCTGGGCCGCGGCGACCCGCGGCGCCGCGGCCGCTCGGCGCAGCACCGCGCCGAGCCCGGGTGCGGCAGCGGGCTCGGCGGCGAAGCGGATCGTCATCACGACCCCGCCATCGCCGGCCCCTGAACGGTCGAGCACCCGCGCGAGCGCCCGCGAGGTGTCGCGGAAATGCGCGGTTGCGCGGCGCGTCCGTTCGGTCGGTGCGTTGAGGCGCGCGGCGTAGTCGGGTCCGCTCAGTACCGCCATCGACGCCGCCTCGTAGAGGGTGAAGAACTCCGGCTCCGTGGCCGCGTCGGCGGCGATGAAGCGGCGGCCACGCCAGAAGCCGGGGATCACGACGCGCTCGGGGATGTGCTCGTGCAGGTGCCAGTCGTAGAACTCGGCCCGGCCTGCGGGTGCGATCCCGTTCCAGATCGCCACCACGGCGTCGCCGCTCACCATGTCGCGCGCCCGCCCGAGAGGTCGAACACCGCGCCGGTCGAGGCGCTGCACGCCGGGCTGCACAGGAAGGCCACCATCTCCGCCACCTCCTCGACCTCCAGAAACCGGCCGAGCGGAATGCGCGCCAGCAGGTCGGCACGGCGCTCAGTCGTGATGCCGCGCTCCATCGCGGTGCGGACGACGGTGGGCGTCACCGCGTTGACCAGGATGTCCTCGCCCGCCAGCTCCTTGGCCAGCGTCTTGGCCAGCGCGATCATCCCGGCCTTCGAGGCGGCATAGGGGCCGGCCAGCGCTGTGCCTTCCTTCGCCTGCACCGAGGAGATCAGCACGATCCGGCCCGCTCGACCCGACACGGCTCGACCCAGCATGCACGGCACCACGGCGCGGCAGGTGAGAAAGGCGGCGACGAGGTTGGTCTCGATGACGCGGCGGATGTCGGCGGCACTCGCCTCCCACACCCGCGCGACCGGGCCGAGGATGCCCGCATTGACCACCAGTGCCGCGATCGGCGCGAGGGCGGCGGTCGCCGCGGCGGCGCCGGCCAGTGCGGCCTCGTCGGTGACGTCCACGACGAAGGCGTGCGCGGAGCCGGGTGCGGAAGCGGAGAGATCCCACGACACCGGCAGGAACCCGTCGCGCGCGAGCCGGGCGAGCACGGCCTGGCCGATGCCGCCGGCGCCGCCGGTGACGATCGCCGCCCCGCGCGCGCTCACCCCTTGACGCCGCCCGCCATCAGCCCGCCTACGAACCAGCGTTGCAGCACCGCATAGAACGCCATCGGCACGATCGCGATCAGCGTCAGGATGGCGAACAGCTTGCCCGGGTCGGTCATGTACGGCCCCTGGTAGTAGAGCGGCGCCAGCGGCAGCGTCTTGGCCGCGTTGTGAGTCATGATGACGAGGGCAAGGAAGAACTCGTTCCAGGAGAACAGAAACTCCCAGATCGCGACCACGATCAGCGCCGGGCGAATCAGCGGCGTGATCACCCGCCACAGCACGGTCAGGCTGGAGGCGCCGTCGATGGTCGCCGCCTCCTCGAGTTCGTCGGGAACCGCCGCCATCGCCTCCTTGATGATCACGGTCGCGAACGGGATGCCGAGCGCCGCATTCGGGCCGATCAGGCCGAAATAGGTGTTGGTGAGGGAGAGCGTCTTGAGCAACACGGTGATCGGGATCAGCAGCGAGGCGAGCGGCAGCAGCAGCGCCGAGAGCACCGCGAGCAGGATGATCCGGCCGCCGCGGATCTTCAGCCGCGCGATCGCGAACGAGAGCGCCACCGCGCACACCAGCGTCAGGGCCACGCTGCCGGTGGCGACCGCGACGCTGTTGACGAAGAACCGGCCGAGCCGGCCGGAGGCGAGGATTGTCGCGTAGTTGGACAGGATCGGGTGCGGCGCGATCAGCACCGGCGCGAAGCTCGCCGCAGAATCGCGCAGCGAGATGTCCACCATGTAGATCGTGGGGATCAGGCTGGTCGCCGAGGCGGCGATCAGCACCAGCAGCGCCGATCGGCCGGCGGTGCGGTCAGACCGGAACACGCCGCGCCCCTCCGCCCAGCGACAGACCGCCGCCGGCGATCCGGTATTCGATCGCGACCAGGACGAGCGCGAGCACGAACAATACCACGGCCACCGCCGAGGCGTAGTGCATCTGGTCCTCGATGAAGCCGGTCTGGAAGATGTAGGTGGCGAGCGTCTGCGAGGAATTGGCCGGGCCGCCCTCGGTCATCAGATAGATGAGAGGGAATTGCTGCAACGCCTGGATCGTCCCGAGCACCACCAGCGAGACCGTGGTGCCGCGGCAGAGCGGCCAGATGATGTGGCGCACCCGATTCCAGCCGCGCGCGCCGTCGATCGCGGCCGCGTCGAGATGCTCGCGGTCGATCGCGGCGATGCCGACGCAGTACAGCAGCACGAAGAAGCCGGACCACTGCCAAACGTTGACGGCGATGATTGCGAAGGTCGCGGTCGCGGGCGCGCCAAGGAGTGCCGGAAAGGCGCCGGCGAGGCCGAGGGCGTTGAAGGCGCCGAACAGCAGCCCGTAATCGGACGCGTAGATCGTGTTGAACACCAGCGCGATGACCGAGGGCGTGATCACCATCGGCAGGAACAGCAGGGTACGGAAGACGGCGCGCCCGCGCGGCAAGTAGAGCTCGATCAGGACGGCGAGCGCGAAGCCGATCCCGATTTCGAAGGCCAGCGAAACCACCACCCAGAGCAGCGAGTTCTCCAGCGCCACCCGGAACACCGGATCGGTGGCGGCGGTCGCGTAGTTGGCGGCGCCGAGGCGCCCGTGCGGGCCGACCAGGCTGGCGCCGATATTGGCCAGGATCGGCAGCGCGATGAACACGGCGAACAACGCCGCGGCCGGAAGCACGTAGAGCAGCGCCTCCACCGGCCCCGCGCCGAGCAGCGCCCCGCGGCGTGCGCGCCGGCGGCGGGGCGCGACCGCCGCTGCTGGTTCCGCGGCGGCCGACATCTCAGTCCGACGCCTGCTTCCCGGCCACCGTCTGCACCGCCGCCATCGCCGCCTCCGGGGTCTTGGTCCCGGCGCCGATCGCCTGCAGGTTCGCGACCAGCGCCTCGTAGATCACCGGGTTGCCGATCTGGTGCGGATGCGCCTCGGCGAGTTCGGCGATGTAGGTGTCGTAAAGCTTCTGCACTTCCGGCGGCAGCGTCTGCGAAGGCTTCATGCCGCCGAACGCGGGCAGATCGTTGAGCTGGTCGAGTGCCACCTGCTCGCCGGCGCCGCTGATCAGCTCCTTCAGCACGGTCGCGGCCGCCTGCTGCTCCGCGGGCGATTTCGCGGCCGTCTTGGTGACACCCCAGCCGACATCGACGCCGCCGAGCGGCGGCGAGGCGGTGCCGCCGGGCTTGAGGGCCGGGAAGAAGAACTTGCCGTAGCCCGACATGGTCTTGAGCGCCGGGTTGTCGGAGAGATGCGTCTCCTGCAGCCACCAGGAGCCGAGCGACATCATGCCGACGCGCCCGGCGGCGAACAGATTGGCGCCGGTCGGGTATTGCAGCGCGCTCAGCGCGCCCGCCTGCACCACCTTGCGCGTGAACAGTTCCTGCCAGACCTTGGCGGCCGCGATCATGCCGGGCTTGGTCCAGACCGGCTTGCCGAGTTCCGCCGCCAGCAGGTCCGGCAGGTCGGTCTGCGCCGCGATCTGCATATAGACCCAATTGTCGAACAGGCCCGTCGCCCCGCCCTGGTAGAAGCCGATCAACCCCGCGCGGTGCAGCTTGGCGGCATCGGCCACCAGCTCGTCGAAGGTGGCCGGCGGTCCCGCCAGGCCCGCCTTGCGGAATGCGGCGCGGTTCATCCACAGGTTCAGCACCTCGGCTTCCATCGGCAGCATGTAGAAATGCTGATCGCCGGCGGGATTGCCGAGCCGAGCCTGGGTCAGCAAGGCCGGGGCGAAATGCTTCTGCCAGTCCGCGCCCCAGGCGGCGGCGGCGGTGGCATCGAGCGGCATCAGGTTCGAGCGATATTGCTGGGTGTAGTTGCCCGGCGTGAGGCCGATGATGTCGGGCAGGGTGCCGGACGCCGCCGCCGCTTTCAGCGCGGTGAAATAGGCCGTGTGCGGCTGGATGGTCGCGTTCACGCGAATATCGGGATGCGCCTTCTCGATCGCGGCGACCATCGCCTCCATCGTCGGCGCGACCGGGCTCCAGGACCAGAGAGTGATGGTGACCGGGGATGCCGCACATGCGCCTCCGGTGAGGCCGAGCAGGGCGGCGAGGCCAAGGCCCAGGCCACGCAGACGACGGCTATGCAGACGATGCGGCATGGCGTTTCCCTCCGGTGTGCGTGCCCGCGTCACGCTCGACCGGGCCCGCCTGACAATGTTACACTGCCATGCCGTTTGCGCGAGGCCGCCGCGGCGCTCGATAATGCTTGGCCGGTCAGCCGGCCTGCGACCGCCGGGGCGGGACGTGGCGCCACGCGATCTCGTTGATCAGCTTGCGCAGAACCGCGTCGCCGAAGCTCTTGTAGTTGTGGATCTCGAGCACGAAGCTGCCCTCGCCGCCGGTCACGTTCCGCCGGTAGTAATTGGCGAGACCCCCAGGCGGGTGGGTATGCGCCTGCAGCCACGGCTCGTCGCTCTCGTTGGCGATCGCCAGGCCGTTGATCATGACCCCTTGCTTCATCGCGTCGTCGCGGGCGTCGCCCGCGTCGCGCCCGGAGTTATTCGTGCCGTCGCCGCAAACGTCGATCATCCGCCGGTCGGCCGGGAAGTCGGCTTGCTTGAAGAGGTGCATCGCCTCATCGATGCCGGCGCTGATCGAGGTGTGGCCGCGGTATTCGCGGGGCGCCGCACCCAGCGCGTCGCCGAACGCCTTGGCCGAGGCGGCATCCTTGATCAGGTGCCAGCCGAGCACCGTATGAACCTGGTAATCGCTGGCGAACTCGACATAGGCAACTTCGATCGCGCCCGCCTGGCCACCGGCAATCGCGGAGACCACGCGGGGGTCGGCAAACGCGGCAACGTAGCCCTTCTTCTGAAGCGCGTACTCGTCGTCGTTGATGCTGCCCGAGACGTCATCGACTAGAACCAGCGCCAGATCGACCTTCGGCCCCGCCGCATGGGCAAGCCGGACAGAGAGCAGCAATACGGCCAGCAGCACGGTGATCTGACGCATGGTTCGCCTCCCGATCGCGCCACCGTCGGAAGATTGGGAGCCGCGGTCAAGCGCAAGCCGGGCCGGTCAGCGCAATGCGAACGCGGCGGCCAGCAGCGCCAGCCCGGCGGCGATCCAGGCCACGTAATCGCCGACTAGACCGCTGTGCAGCCAGACCAATGCACCAGCCACGGGCGCCAACGCGCCGTCGAGTGCGGCGAGCAGCGGCTGCGGCAGACGGTGTCGGAACAGGTCGAAGCCGGCGACGGCGCAGGCTAGCGCGAGCGATGCCCAGGCCGCGGCATCGGCCCCTTGTGGGGCCGGTGCGACGGTCGCGGCGCGTTCGGACGCGCGCAGGAAGCCCGCGGCCGCGACCGCGGCGCGCAGGCCCGCCGACGCCGCCGGCGTCATCGCCAGCCCGAGCAACACCAGTGCGGGTGCGGCCATCAGCCAGACTGGCCGGTCGGCGCGCTCGCGCTCCTGCTCGGTCGGCGAGCGTTTCTCCTCGCCGGCGCGCGGACCGAGGCCGGCAAACACGCGGCCGGCGACGCGCAGCACCGCCGCCCCGGTCAGGCCGGTGCCGGCGGCCAGCACCGCGCGCACCAGCGGCCGCGGCGCGAGCGCCGAGCCGATCAACTGCGCGCCGGCGTCCAGCACTCCGAACGGCGCGCCGCCGAGCAGCAGCCCCGCCAACGCGCACGCGATTCCGACCGGCCAGATGCTCCGCCCCGCCCCGCGCAGCCCGATCTCGTCGATGCCGCCCAGGCTCGCCAGCATGATGCCGGCGATCATGAACAAGGCACCCTTCACCAGTCCCTGCCCGATCACATAGGCAAGCGCCCCCGCCATGCCGGCAGCGGAGAGCGAGGCGATCCCGGCGAGCAGCACGCCCATGTGCGCGATCGTCGAGAAGGCGAGCATCCGCTTGACGTGCCGTTGCATCAGGCAGGTGAGGCCGCCCAGGATCGCGGTGGCGGCGCCGAGATCGACCAGCAGCCCGTGGGCGACACCCTGCACCGCGGGCGAGGCGGCGAACACCGCGTAGAGCAGGCGCGCGACGCCGAACAGCCCGAGCGGCACCATGATCGCCGAGAAGATGACCGAAGCGGGGCTTGGTGCCACCGCGTGCGCATCGGCCAG
Source organism: uncultured Alphaproteobacteria bacterium (assembly GCA_963777265.1). GTDB lineage: Bacteria > Pseudomonadota > Alphaproteobacteria > Acetobacterales > Acetobacteraceae > DATAYA01. Next base: position 76,240 of record CAVZPY010000008.1, read on the forward strand.
CCAGAAATGCAGCGGCACGATCGCGCCCTTGATCAGCAGCGCCATCGCCAGCAGGCAGAACGCGGCGAGGATGGCCGGGTCGTCGCCCGCCTGCGCGACGCCGCGCGCCAGTGCGGCGAAATCGAGCGCGCCGACCCGGGCATAAATCAGGCCGATCCCGCCCAGCATGAAGAAGCTGCCGAGACTGTTGGTGACGGTGAAGCCAAGTGCCCCTTCGAGCGCCGAAGGGTTCAGGGCATAGGCCGTCAAGGCGAACGCCGCGACGCTCATCACCTCGAACCAGACGAACAGGTTGAACAGGTCGTGGGTCAGCGAGAAGCCCACCATCGCGGCGAGGAACACGAGAGAAAGGACGTGAAAGCGCGCACCGGCATCGGCGAAGAAGCCCCAGGCGAACACGAAGGTCAGCGCGAACAGCAGGCCCGCGAACGCGGCGAGCGACGCGCCGACCGGATCGACGACGAAGCCGATGCCGAGCACCTGCCGGCCATGCGGCGCCCAGCCGCCGAACCAGTAGGCAATCGGGGCGGCGATGCTGCCGCGGGCCAGCAGCGCCGCAATCACCGTGACCGCCGCGGCGGTGAGGATGGCGATGACGTCCGCCGTTCTCCCCGGCAGACGATCGGCGAGCGCCAGCAGCAATCCCGCGACCGCCAGCGGCGCCGCGACCGGCAACGGCACCAGCGCGTGCAGCGACGGCATCACGGGCGCAGCGGCCGCAATTCCTCCGGGTCCAGCGTGCCCTTGCGGCGGCAGAGCTGCAGCGCGATCGCCAGCAGCAGCGCCGTGACGGTGGCACCCACCACGATGTCGGTCAGCACCAGCGCCTGCACCACCGGATCGACCGCGCGCGTGCCCGGCGGCTTGTCATAGAAGATCGGCGCCGCGGCGCCGGTGCGGTAGCCAACCGAGAGCAGCAGCACATACGTGCTCGACTGCACCACCGCGAGGCAGCCGATCAGGTGGACGACATGGCGGCTGGTGACGAGACCGTAGAGGCCGACGCCGGCGAGCCATGCGGCGACCACCCAGGGCAGCAGGTTCATTCCTCCTCACCCTGCAATCCCGCAGTCTCCTGCAGGAACTCGACGAACAGGGTCGCGAATCCGGCAAACACTGCGAGCCCTACCGCGGCGTTGAGCACCAGCATCAGCCCGCCGGAGACCATCGACTTCAGCGTGCCCAGCGGCAGCAGGTTCTGCAGGAACGCCCCGCCCGCGAGCATGGTGGCGATGCCGGTGAGCGCGTAGGCGCCGCCGCCGATGCCCTCGCAGGCATCGAGCCATTCGCTGCGCATCAGCCGCGACCAGGTGCGATGGCCCTCCCCGAGGAAAATCAGCAGCAGCGATGAGGCCATGATCACGCCCGCCCTGGAACCCGCCCCCCGGTGTTACGGTCGCGTGCAGCACGACATAGAGGCCGAACAGCAACGTGACCGGGGCCGCGATCCGGCCGGCCAGCGTGATCGCCTCGCTGCGGCCGGAGATCGCGCGCGGGGGCCCAAGGCGCTGGCGTTCCTCCTCGTCCCGCTCGCTGCGCAGCAGGACCGCGGTGCCGGTCACGGCGGCGAGCAGCATCATCTCCTCGCCCAGCGTATCGAAGCCGCGATAGTCGAAGTTGACCGCGCTCACCATGTTGGTGACGTGCCGTTGCACCGGTGCCGCCGCGTTGATCGCATCTCCGTACGGCAGCGGGTGGTCACCGAAGCGCGGCATGGCAGCGATCGTGCGCCACACCGGAACCGCGAGCGTGGCAAACGCGGCGGCAAGCAGGCCGATGCGCAGGCGCGGGATCATGGCTTGATGCGCCGGGCGCGCGCGTTGGCCAGGGTGACGAGGAACATCAGCGGCAGCGCCGCACCACCGACGACGATCTCCGAGAAGGCGACGTCCGGCGCCTGCAACGCGAAAAACAGCAAGGCGAGGGCCATACCGTTGACCGAGATCGCCAGCACCTGGCGCCGCGGCTCGCGAGTCAGGGCAACCGCCGCCCCGCCGAGAGCCGCCAGCAGATAGAGGATCGCGAGCAGCACCGTCATCGATCCGCCTCCCAGGTCCGGCGCAGGTACAGAGCGCGGCCGGTGGCGTGCATCGCGACGGCGCCGCCCCCCAGCAGCACGGCGAACAGGAACACCGCCTTGAACGCGACGGTTGCGAACCCCTCCGAAATCACCACCGCGATGACCAGCAAGGCACCGCAAACGAGGCCAAGGAAGCCGAGCGCGTGCAGAGCATCCAATCCCGAGCGGAGCCGGACCATTGCCGTGGTGGAGAGCAGCGCGAACGCGACGAGCGCCGCAAGCACCGCATCGCGCACGATCGCGCTCAAAGCCACCGCTCGACGAAGTAGGCGAACACCAGCGTCCCCGGCACGCCAAGCAGCGCCACGGTGAGCGAGAGATCGACGAACGAGGGCTGGCCGAAGCCGAGGCTGAGCGCGAACAGCGCCAAGCTGGCGAGCACTCCAGCCATCTCCATTGCCACCAGCGCCGCAGCCAGCCGCGCCCGCAACAGCACCAGTCCGGGCCAGATCACGCAGGCCGCGAGTGCGGCGCCGCAGGCGACCCATGCCGTCATATCGGCCAGCGGTGATCCGGCGACGCCGGCCGGGGGACCAGCCGGTGCAGCAGCAGCGAGCCCTCGGCGACCGCGAGAACGTAGCCGTCGGGGGCGGCGGAGGCCGCAAGTACCGCGGCGGCGCGCCGGCCGGCGGCGCAAGGTGAGTAATCGCCCGGATCGAATGGCTGCGACGGCATCACACCCTGCGTCGGCACCCCAAGCAACGCGCGCAGCAACGCCCCTCCGACGGCGACCGCCTCGGCGCAGAGGACACGCGGCACGCGGAGCGTGATCCGCAGCCACGAGGCCCGGGCCCGCATCTCGGTGCCCCGGGCATGCCGGCACCAGAAAATGAAGCCGACCATGAACGTCGCGCTGGCCGCCGCCGCGACGATCTCCTCGGTTTCAGTGCTGCCGGCAAAGCCGAGATAGAATGCCGCCGCCACCAGCCATTGCCCGATCGCGACCGCCAGCCGCCGCATCACGCCTTTCCGGGCGGCTGCGGCGGCGGCACCCGCGGCACCGGTTCCGGCCCGGTCGGGGCGATCGGGGGAGGGTCGCGGTTCTCGTCGCCCTGCGGCTCCGGCGGGACGCGACGAAAAGTTCCTTCCGGCAGGTCCGCTCGCCGGCCCGGGAGATCGTTGCGCGTTCCGGAAGGGGCGTCGGGAGCCGGCCCTTTCTGGCGCTGGTCCTGATCCATCGTTTACCCTCCCCCTGTCGCTCTCCAGACGTGCGAGCGCCGGGCCGGGTTCCTCTTCGCGCTCATCGGGTCGGGAACATCTTCTTTCGTTGTTCGTTGACGTGACCGTGGCCGGCAACGGCGGCATCGACATCGCGCGTAATTTCAACGCCACAGCGTGGGGAGCAGTTCGTGCAGGAGACGATCCTGATTACCGGCGGGGCCGGCTTCATCGGCTGCCGTCTCGCCGCGGCACTGCTCGCGGCTGGCCGCTCGGTGCGCGTGCTCGACAGCCTGGTGCCGCAGGTGCATGGCGACGCGCCGCTCCATCCGGTTCTCGATGACGCGGAAGTGATCGTGGGGGATGTGCGTGATCCCGAAGCGGTCGCCCGTGCCGTGCGCGGGGCCGACGCGGTGGTGCATCTCGCCGCCGAGGTCGGCGTCGGCCAGAGCATGTACGAAATCGAACGCTACGTCGGCGCCAACGATCAGGGCACGGCGGTGCTGCTGGAAGCGCTGCTGGCGCAGCCGGTGCGCCGCCTGGTCGTCGCCTCCTCGATGAGCATCTACGGCGAGGGGCTGTATCGCGATGCCGATGGCGCGCGCGTGGACGATGCGACGCGCGGCCGGCGGATCGGCGAGGCCGGATGGGACCCGCTCGATGCGCAGGGCCGCCCGCTGACGCCGTTGCCGACCCCGGAGAGCAAGCGTCCAGCGCTGGCATCGGTCTATGCGATCACGAAATACGTCCAGGAGTGCCTGGCTCTGACGGTGGCACCCGCCTACGGCATGGAGGCCGTGGCGCTGCGGCTGTTCAACGCCTACGGGCCGGGCCAGGCGCTGTCCAATCCCTACACCGGCGTGCTGGCGATCTTTGCGTCGCGGCTGATGAACAAGCAGCGGCCGCTGGTGTTCGAGGACGGCGCGCAGCGGCGCGACTTCGTGCATGTCGATGACGTCGCGAACGCCTTTGCCCTGGCACTCGAACTCGCCGGCGGCACCGGGGCAGGTGTTCAACATCGGCTCGGGTGCCAGCATCACGGTGCGCGAGGTGGCACACCGTCTCGCCTGCGCGATGGGGTGCCGGGGGATCGCGCCGCACCTGCTCGGCAAGGCGCGCAGCGGTGACATCCGCCATTGCTTCGCCGACATCGCGCACGCGCGGCAGACGCTCGGCTTCGTGCCGACGGCGCCGCCTCGATGACGGGCTCGCGGAGCTGGCCGAATGGCTGGCGCATCAGCGCGCGACCGACCGCGTGGCCGATGCGCGGCGCGAACTGGAGCGGCGGGGGCTGGTGGCATGAACGGGCACGTCCTGATCACCGGCGGCGCCGGCTTCATCGGCAGCAACCTCGCCGATCGGCTGGCGAGCGAGGGCCAGCCGATCCTGGTATTCGACAGCCTGGTGCGCCGCGGCGTCGAGCGCAACCTCGACTGGCTGCGGCAGCGTCATCCCGCGCGTGTCACGGCCCGGATCGGCGACGTGCGCGACGTGCAGGCGATCACCGACGCCGTGCGTGGCGCGGTCGCCGTGTTCCACTTCGCCGCCCAGGTCGCCGTGACCAGCAGCCTTGACGATCCGTGGGCCGATTTGCAGGTGAACCTTCTCGGCACCGCGACGCTGCTGGAGGCGCTGCGTCGCCATGCGCCGGCAACGCCGCTTGTGTTTGCGAGCACCAACAAGGTCTATGGCGGCATGAATGGAGTCGGGCTGCGCGCGGCGGATGAGCGATACGTGCCGGAGGATGCGCATCTGGCGGCCCACGGCTTCGCCGAGAACTGCCCGCTCGAGTTCCATACGCCCTACGGCTGCTCCAAGGGTGCGGCCGATCAGTACGTGCTGGACTACGCCCGCAGCTTCGGCCTGCGCACGGCGGTGATGCGCATGAGCTGCATTTACGGTCCGCGCCAGCTCGGCACCGAGGATCAGGGGTGGGTCGCGCATTTCCTGCGGCGCGCGCTGGCACGGCGCCCGATCACCATCTACGGCGACGGGCGGCAGGTGCGCGATGTGCTCCATGTCGGCGATGCGATCGGCGCCTACATCGCGGCGTGGCGGCGGATCGATACGATCGGCGGGCGCGCGTTCAATCTCGGCGGCGGACCGGCGAACGCGGTGAGCCTGCTGCAGCTCGTGCGCCATATCGGACGGACGATGGGGCGGCCGGTGGAGCTGCGCTTCGCGCCGTGGCGGCAGAATGACCAGCGCTACTACGTCTCCGACACGCGCGCGGTGCGCGAGGCACTGGCACTCCCCGCGCCGCGCGACTGGGCCGACGGCGTTTCGGCGCTGTTGCGCCAGTTCCGCGAGGCCGAACCGGCGCCCGCACCGCGCGCCACCGCGACGGCGCTTTCCGCATGAAAGTGGCCCGATGAAAGTTGCGCTGGTCAATCCGCCCTGGCGGTTCGAGCACAGCATCTATTTCGGCTGTCGCGAGCCGCATCTGCCGCTTGAGCTCGGCTATGCCGCCGCGCGGCTGGAAGCGCGCGGGCATCAGCCGCTGTTGCTGGATGGGCCGCTGCAGGCGATGGATGACGCGGCGCTTGCCACCGCGGTCGCCGCATTTCGTCCCGCACATGACCGTGGTGACGACGGCGCCCACGTACCTGTTCTGGCGCTGCGCGCCGCCGGAACTGCGCGTCCCCCGCGCCACCATGCAAGCGCTGTCCGACATTGGCGGGCTGATGGTGGCGGTTGGTCCGCACGGCTCCTCGACGCCGCGCACCGCACTGGCAAAACTTGGCGCCGATGTGGTGATCCGTGGCGAATGCGAGGACGCGATCGCCGCTCTCGCCGATGCCGGTCGCCCGGACGCCATCCCGGGCCTCGCGTGGCGCGACGCGCTCCGGGGCGTCGTGGTGCAGGGCGCCGCCGCAGGAGGCGGCGTTCGCCGAGGCCGCACCGCTGCGCTGGCCGGACGCCTGGATCGCGCGGCACCATCACCACCACCATCGCTTCGACGCGGCACCGTGCGGTCCCGGCGCCGAGGTGGAGGCGTCGCGCGGCTGCCCGTATGCCTGCACATTCTGCGCCAAGATCGACTTCCGCGACCGCTATCGCCGCCGCCGGCTCGACCTGCTGCTCGATGAGATCGACGGGCTGATCGCGCAGGGCGCGCGATACCTCTACTTCATCGATGAGATTTTTCTGCCGCAACGGCCGCTGCTGGAGGCGCTGGCGCAACGCGACGTGCAGTTCGGCGTGCAGACCCGGATCGATCTCTGGAAACCCGAAATGCTCGACCTGCTCGGGCGTGCGGGCTGCGTCTCGGTCGAGGCGGGCGTCGAGAGCCTGACCGAGGAGGGGCGCGACGCGCTGGCGAAAAAGTGCCGGCTCGATACCGACGCGCTGGCGGCACTGCTGATCCGCGCGCGCCGAACGATCCCGTTCGTGCAGGCGAATTTGATCGAGGCCGACACCGATGATCCCGACGCGATCACCGCCTGGCGCGAACGGCTGCAGCGCCACGGCGTATGGGCGAACGATCCGGTGCCGCTGTTCCCCTATCCCAGTTCGCCCGACTATCGCCGCCTCTGGGGCGAGCCGGACGACGATGCGTGGGAGCGGGCGCACGAATACTACCTCTCCCGCTTCGCGCGCTTCAGCGACATCCAGGAGCAGGCGCCGCTGCCGCTGGCCGCCCTCGAGCACGACGCTTGACCACCGCCGCCGCCCGCCACCTGCTGCTCACGGCCGACGCCGTAGGCGGCGTGTGGTCCTATGTCGCCGATCTCGCCGACGGGCTGCAACGGCGCGGCATTGCGGTGACGATCGCAACCCTCGGCCCGCGTCCTTCGCCGCAGCAATGCGAAGCGGTGACGGCCGCCCTGATCCACACGGATCATCCGCTCGACTGGACGGCCGAGACCGCGGCGGCGCTGCGCGAGGCCGCACGAGCGCTCGCCTCGATCGCCCGCGCGATCAGGGCCGACGGCGTTCACCTGCACGCGCCCGCCTATGCGGGGTTGGCCGATTGGCCGGCGCCGGTCGTGGCCGTCGTGCATTCCTGCGTTGCCACGTGGTGGAATGCCGTACGCGGGGGCGCCTTGCCCGCGGACCTCGCGTGGCGCGCGGAGGCGGTGGCGCGCGGCCTTGCCTCCGCGCACGCCGTCATTGCGCCCAGCCATGCCTTCGCCGCGATGCTTCGCAATACCTATGGCGACGGCTGGCCGCTGCACGTCGTCCACAACGGACGATCTCTGCCACGATCCCGCCCGCGCCTGCCGCGCGGTCAGCACGTGTTCACGGCCGGCCGCCTGTGGGACGAAGCCAAGGACGCGCGCACGCTGGATGCGGCGGCTGGGCTTCTGGGAATGACCATCCATGCGGCGGGCCCGACCGCAGGCCCAAACGGGGCGGCGCTGCGCAGCGAAAACCTGCATTTGCTTGGCGTCACTCGATGCGGACGCGATGGCGCACGAGTTCGCCGCTGCCGCCGTGTTCGCGAGCGCCGCGCGCTACGAGCCGTTCGGCCTCGCGGTGCTCGAAGCGGCACAGGCGGGCGTGCCGCTGGTGCTCTCCGACATCCCCACGTTGCGCGAATTGTGGAGTGGCGCTGCACAATTCGTCGCCTGCGGCGACGCGGCGGGGTTTGCCGTGGCCCTGCGCGCCGTGCTGCGGGACCCGGCGTTGGCGGCGGCGCTGGGTCGTGCAGCCCGGCAGCGGGCCGGGTCGTACGGCGCCGACGCGATGGTGGAAGCCACGCTTGCGACCCACGACGCGCTCCTGCGCGACCGGTCTCTGGTGCCGGCATGAACATCGCCTACTTTACCCATTCGCTCGTCTCCTGCTGGAATCACGGCAACGCGCATTTCGTGCGCGGCGTGCTGCGCGCCCTGATCGAGCAAGGCCATTCCGTGCGCAGCTTCGAGCCGATCGACGGCTGGAGCCGCACGAATTTGGTGGCCGACCAGGGCGAGCAGAGCCTGGCCGCGTTTGCGACGGCCTATCCCGACCTCGCACCGCACGCGCATTTCGTTCAACCGGACCTCGACGAGATGCTCGACGGCGTGGAACTGGTGCTCGTGCATGAATGGACCGAGCCGTCGCTGATCGCCGCCATCGGCGCGCGGCGGCGCCGCGGCGCGCGGTTCACGCTGCTGTTCCACGACACGCACCATCGCGCGGTCAGCGACCCCGAGGCGATCCGCCGCCTCGATCTCGACGGCTACGACGGCGTGCTCGCATTCGGCTCGGCACTCGCCGCGATCTATCGCGATGCCGGCTGGGGCGAAGCGCGCGTTCGTCTGGCACGAGGCGGCCGACGATCGCCGGTTCCGGCCGCCGGCGGTCGAGGCCGATCGCGCGGGCGTCGTCTGGATCGGCAACTGGGGCGACGAGGAACGCAGCGAGGAGCTGCATCGCTACCTGCTGCGGCCGGCGGCATCGCTCGGGCTGGCGCTGGACGTGTACGGCGTGCGCTATCCGCAGGGTGGGATCGACGCGATCGCGGCTGCCGGGGGACGATACCACGGCTGGATCGCCAATGCCGACGTGCCGGCCGCCTTCGCGCGGCACCGGATGACCGTCCACGTGCCGCGACGCTTTTACGCCGATCGCCTCCCCGGCATCCCGACGATCCGCGTGTTCGAGGCGCTCGCCTGCGGCATCCCGCTGGTCTGCTCACCGTGGGACGACTGCGAGGGCCTGTTTCGGCCGGGCGACTTCCTGCTCGCGGCCGACCCGGCGCAGATGGCGGCGCATCTGCGCGCCCTCGATGCCGATGCGGCGTTGCGGGCGAGCCTGGCCGCGCATGGAAGAGAGACGATCCTGGCGCGCCACACCTGCGCGCACCGCGCGCGCGAGCTGCTCGGTATCGCGGCGCAGATCGGCCAATCGGCACGCCTGGAGGTCGCCTGATGCGGCTCGCGTTCTACGGCTCCAGCCTGCTGTCGAGCTACTGGAACGGCGCCGCCACCTACTACCGCGGGCTGCTGAAGAACCTCGCGGCGCGGGGCTGGGAGATCGCGTTTTATGAGCCGGACGCGTTCGGGCGCCAGCAGCGGCGCGACATCGCACCGCCCGCCTGGGCACGCGTGCACGTCTATGCCGCCGAGCCGGATGCGATGCAGGCGGCCCTCGCGGAAGGAGCGTCTGCCGATGTCATCGTCAAGGCGAGCGGCGTCGGCGTTTTCGATACCGAGCTGCTGGCCGGTGTCACCTCCCATCGCGGGACGGCGCTGCGCGTCTTTTGGGACGTCGATGCGCCGGCGACGCTTGCCGAGATGCGCGACGACGCGGCGCATCCGGTGCGCCAGGCGCTCGCGGCGCTCGACCTGGTGCTGACCTATGGCGGCGGCGAACCCGTGGTCCGCCGCTATCGCGAGTTCGGCGCGGCGGCGTGCGTTCCGATCTACAACGCGCTCGACCCGGACACGCATTTCCCGGTGCCGCCCGACCCCGCCTTCGCCGGCGATCTCGGCTTCCTCGCCAACCGGATGCCGGACCGGGAGGCACGCGCGGAGGAGTTTTTCTTCCGGCCCGCGTCCGCCATGCCGCAGCGGCAATTCGTGCTCGGCGGTGCGGGCTGGGAGGACCGGACGATGAGCGACAACGTGCGGCGCCTCGGCCATGTCGGCACCGAGCAGCACAATCGCTTCAACGCCTCCTCCCTCGCGGTGCTCAACGTCGCGCGCGACAGCATGGCGAGCCTGGGCTTCTGCCCGGCGACACGGGTGTTCGAGGCGGCCGGCGCCGGTGCGTGCCTGATCACCGATGCGTGGGAAGGGATCGAGTTGTTCCTGACCCCGCAGGAGGAAGTGCTGGTGGCCCGCGATGGGCGGGACGTGGCCGCGCATCTGGCAACTCTCACGCCTGATGCCGCACACCGCATCGGCGCGCGGGCGCGGGTGCGGATCATGCGCGAGCACACGTATGCGCGGCGCGCGGCCCAGGTCGATCGGCTGTTCCGCGACGCGCTGGCGCGCAAGCGGCAGATGCGGGCGGCCTGATGCGCATCGTTGTCCTCGGCCTCTCGCTCAGCTCGTCGTGGGGCAATGGCCACGCGACGACCTGGCGCGCGCTGCTGCGCGCCATGGCCGGCCGAGGGCACGAGATCCTGTTCCTGGAACGCGAGCAGCCCTGGTATGCAGCGCACCGCGATCTGACCGATCCCGATTTCTGCGAGCTGGCACTGTACGACCGGCTCGCCGACCTCGACCGGTTCGCCGCCCGCATCGGCGATGCCGACGCGGTGATCGTGGGCTCGTTCGTGCCGGACGGAGCGCAGGCGATCCGCGCCATCGCAGCGAGGGCGCGCGGACTGCTCGCCTTCTACGACATCGACACGCCGGTCACGATGCGAAAGCTCGACAGCGGCGAGCACGCCTATGTTTCGCCGGAGCTGGTGCCGCTGTTCGACCTCTATCTTTCCTTCACCGGCGGCCCGACGCTGCGGCGGCTGGAGCGCCAGTACGGCGCCCGCATGGCGCGCGCTCTCTATTGCGCGGTCGATACGCAAATCTACCGCGCCACCGGCGACCCGCGGCACTGGTCGCTGGGCTATCTCGGCACTTACAGCGAGGATCGCCAGCCGCTGCTGCGGCGGCTGCTGATCGACGCCGCCCGGCAGCGGCCAGGCGAGCGCTTCGTCGTCGCCGGCCCGCAATATCCCGAGAGCATCGAATGGCCGGCAAATGTCGACCGGATCGAGCATCTGCCACCCGCCGGGCACGCGCAGTTCTACTCCAGCCTGCGCTGGACGCTGAACGTCACCCGTGTCGACATGGTGCGCGCCGGCTGGAGTCCGAGCGTTCGCATCTTCGAGGCCGCCGCCTGCGGCTCTCCCATCATCTCGGACGCGTGGGACGGGATCGAGACGTTCCTCCGCCCCGGTTCGGAGATGCTGTGCGCGCGCGATACGGCCGACGTGCTCGCAGCACTCGATGCACCCGCCGCGCGGCGCGATGCGATCGCGCGGGCGGCCCGCGCTCGCACCTTGCGCGGCCACACCGCGGAGGCGCGCGCGGGCGAACTCGAGCGCCACCTGCTGGAAGCCGCCGCTCGCCGTCGGCTGGATGTGGCCGCCGCCGACTGACGCGCACGCTTACGCCTGCTCGCGCTCCAGCCGGTCGAGGGCTGCGAGGCCGGCGAGGGCGAGGCCGGTGAAGCTCGGGGGCGCCGGCAGCGGTGGGCCGTTCTGCACGTTCTGTGTCCAGTTGCGCCAGCCGCCCATGTTGCGTGCGACGCCGAACGCGTGAAAGCCGACACCGGCGAAGCCGAGCGCCGCGGTCAGCCGCAGCCCCCAGCGCGCCAGGCGATGCCGCCGCCGGCCGCCGTTGATCGCGGCCTCCGCCATCAATCCGGCGGCCACCGGCGGCAGCGTGACCGGGAGGAACATCGCCGGATCGTGGTAGGCGCCGCGGAAGTGCAGCAAGGCGGCCTCCGCCGCGGTCCCCAGCAACCCGAACGCGGTGGTTGCCGCCAGCAGCCGGCCGGTCGGGAAGCCGAACAGCCGGCGCCGGCCCTCGCGCACGTGCTCGGCGGCGGTTCCCATCGTGCCCGCCAGCACCAGCGCGAAGGGCGCTCCCACCGGCGCGCCGAAGAACAGGTTTTGCCAGATGAAGCCGCCGGGGCGCTTGCCGACGTTGTAGATGTGGATGCCCATCCCGACGAGGCCGGTGACGGCGGCGGTCGCCTGCACCGCGTGGCGCACCGGATGGCGCGATTGCCGGTGACAGTCCAGCAATCCGTGCAGACTGGTGGCGAGGGTAACAGTGGAAACCGCGAGCGGCGTGTACATGACGCGGTTGTAGAACCCGCCGCGGTAGTGCTCGATTGCGCTGTCGGCGAGCACCGCCAGCGAAAGCAGGGCCGAGCTGCGGCTGAGCCGCTGCCCGTCCTTCGCCGCCAGTGCCCCGGTCTTGGCCCGATGGAGCAGCGTCTTCTCGCGCGCGGTCAGTCGCATTCCGTCCCCCCTTTGGCCGCCTCAGGCTGCCGCATACCGCTCGGCATCCTGCCGCTTCAGCGCGATACCCAGTCCGGGACGCGCCGGATCGGGGCGGATCATGCCGTCGCGCGGTGCCGGCGCGCCGTCGAACAGCATGTGCTCGATGCGAACGTGGTCATGGAACCATTCGAGATGACGCAGGCGGGGCACGGCGCAGGCCACATGCAGGTGGATCGCCGGCGCGCAATGCGCGGAGAGGTCGCGGTGATGCGCCGCGCACAGCACGCCTGCCGCCAGGAAGCCGGTAATGCCGCCGCATCGTGTCGCGTCCGCCTGCTGCACATCCACGGCCTGCGCCTCCAGCATCCGCCGGACGTCATCGAGCGTGTAGCAATACTCGCCCGCCGCGATCTCCATCGTGGCCGGCGCGCGCTCGCGGAAGCGCCGCAGGCCGTCGAGGTCATCGCTCGACACCGGCTCCTCGAACCAGCGCACGTCGTGCTCGGCGAACCCCTCCGCTAGCGCCAGCGCGCGCTTCAGCGGATAGGCGCCGTTGGCATCGACGAACAGCGCCGCGGAGCCGATAGCGCCGCGTGCCGCGCGCACGCGCGCCGGGTCGCGGTCGGGATCGCTGCCGATTTTCATCTTCACCCATCGGCAGCCGTCCCGCTCCACCCAGCCAGCGAGCTGGGAGCACAGTGTCGCGTCGTCATAGCTGGTGAAGCCGCCGCTGCCGTAGATCGGCACCGCGTCCCGCACCGCACCGAGAAGGGCCACCAGCGGCAGACCGAGCAGCTTCGCCTTGGCGTCCCACAGTGCCGCATCCACCGCCGCGATCGCGTTCTGCGCGAGCCCGGAACGCCCGAGATTGCGCACCTGCCGCTGCATCGCGGCGAAGCAGCCGGGCACGTCCATCGCATCGCGCCCGCGCACCGCACCATCCAGGATGCCGCCGATGAGGCCCACCACGGCCGCGTCGGCATAGGTGTAGCCGATGCCGCGCACGCCGCCGGCCGCAACCTGCGCGACAGCGATCGTCGTCTTGTCCCACGCGAACGTGCCGTCCGCTTCCGGCTGGTCCGTCGGCACCGTGTAGGCGCGTGCCGCGACGCTTTCGATCCTCACCTCGGGCGGCATTGCTCGGCTCCTTGCGCATTCGGTGGGGTCCGGTTTGCGAACGCACGCACGGCGGCGTCGTTCGCGACAATTCCGCGTCGCCGGCAAACCGGGCGCGTTCCGGGCCGTTCAGCCGGCGAGCGAACAGGAGGCTGCGATGCCCGACCCGCGGAAGACGACGCCCCCCGATCCCGCGGCCAATCAGCGGCATGACGAGGCGGTCGAGGACAGCTTCCCCGCCAGCGACCCGCCCTCCAACACCGGCACGACCGGCCCCGGCCGCCCCGACAGGCCCGCGCCGAAGCCGCCCCGCAAGCCGCCCGAGAAGTAGGCCGCTCTTCTCAACGCCGCCGCGGCGCCGTATGGCGTAACGACCGAGGTGCGCGTCGGGGCGGAGGGGCGGGGTGGCCGGATACGACCTGCTGGTGATCGGCGGCGGGCTGGTGGGGGGCGCGATCGCCTGGGGCGCGGCGCGCAAAGGCGCACAGCGTGGCGCTGCTGGATGAGGGCGACGTCGCGCACCGCGCCGCGCGCGGCAATTTCGGCTTGGTCTGGGTGCAGGGCAAGGGCGACGGAATGGCCGCCTATGCGCAGTGGACGCGGCGCTCGGCGGAACTCTGGCCGGCGCTGCAAGCCGACCTGACCGAGACCACCGGCATCGACGCCGCACTCCGCCAGCCCGGTGGCCTGATCTTCTGCCTGAGCGAAGCCGAACTGGAGCAGCGGCGCGCACCAGATTCACCGGATGCACAACGAGAGCGGCGACATCGGCACGCGGCTGCTCGTCGCGCGAGGAGGTGCGGCGGATGGTGCCGGGTCTCGGCGACGCGGTCCTCGGCGCCTCGTTCTGCCCGCGCGACGGGCTGGCCAACCCGCTGGCGACGGTGCGCGCGCTGCACGCCGGCCTCGCGCGCGAGCGCGGCCGCTACTTCCCGGGCCGCGGCGTCGATCGTATCGCGCCGGAGGGCCGCAGCTTCGTGGCACACAGCGGCGCCGAGCGCTTCGCCGCCGCGCGGGTGGTGGTTGCGGCCGGCCTGGGCAGCCGGCACCTGGCACCGATGGTCGGGCTCGCGATGCCGGTCGAGCCGCTGCGTGGACAGATCATCGTCACCGAGCGCCTGCGCCCGTTCCTGCACCACGCGACCCACACGCTGCGCCAGACCGCGGAGGGCTCGGTCATGGCCGGCGACAGCCACGAGGTGGTGGGCTTCGACGACGGCACGACAATTCCGGTGCTGCACGACATCGCCGCCCGCGCGATCCGCATCTTCCCGGCGCTGCGGCAGGCGCGGATGGTGCGCGCCTGGGGGGCGCTGCGGGTGATGACGCCGGACGGGTTCCCGATCTACCAGCAGTCGGACCGCCATCCGGGCGCCTTCGCCGCCACCTGCCACAGCGGCGTCACCCTGGCCGGCGCCCATGCGCTGGCCCTCGCCCCGGCGATCCTGGACGGCAGGATGCCCGCGGATTTCGACAGCTTCTCCGGCCGGCGGTTCGATGTTCGAGCGCATTGAGCCGGGCGGGGTCCTGCTCCTCGATTTCGAGGGCCGCCCGATCGCGGCGCGGCCGGGCGACAGCGTGGCGGCGGCGCTGCTGGCCGCCGGAGTGCTCGATTTCCACGCCAGCGCCGTCTCCGGCGCGGCGCGCGCGCCCTATTGCATGATGGGCGTCTGCTTCGAGTGTGTCGTCGAGATCGACGGCATGGGCGGCCGGCAGGCCTGCCTCACGCCGGCCGTGGACGGGATGCGCGTCCGTCGCGAGGCCGCGGCCCGGACACTGGAATGACCGAAGCGCGCGATGCGGTCGTGATCGGCGCGGGACCGGCCGGGATGGCCGCCGCGGCCCTGCTCGCCGAGCGCGGCGCTGCCGTCACCCTGCTCGACGAACAACCTGGGCCGGGCGGCCAGATCTATCGCGGCATCGAGCAGGCGAGCGAGACCCTGCGCACCTTGCTCGGCCCGGATTACGCGCACGGCGCCGGTCTGGCGCGGCGGCTGCGCGCGGGCGGCGCCGACTACCGGCCCGACAGCATGGTCTGGCAGGTGACGCCGGAGCGCGAAATCTGGTTCACCCGCGCCGGGGCCTCCGGCCGGATCGCCGCCGGGGCGGTGATCGTGGCCGTGGGGGCGATGGAGCGGCCGGTGCCGGTCCCGGGCTGGACCTTGCCGGGCGTGATGACGGCCGGTGCCGTGCAGGCGCTGCTGAAGACCGCCTCGCTGCGGCCAGGCCCCGGGCTGGTTCTGGCCGGCGCCGGCCCGCTGCTGTGGCTGGTGGCGCAGCAATGCCTGGCGGCGGGCGGGCGGTTGGCGGCGATCCTGGACACCAATACCGGTGCCGCTCAGCTCGCAGCCCTGCGGCATCTGCCGCGCGGGTTGCGCGGCGCCGGCTGGCGCACCCTTGCCAAAGGGCTGTCGGCGATGGCGGCGGTGCAGCGCGCGGGCGTGCCGATCTTTCGCGCCGTGAGCGACCTGCGCATCGAGGCGGCGGACGGCGCTGCCTGCGCGATTGGGTTCGTCGCCGGCGGGGAGGCGCATCGGATCGCGGCGCGGCTGGTGGCGCTGCATGAGGGCGTGATCCCGGCCCAGCAGATGACGCGCTTGATCGGTTGCGCGCATCACTGGGACGCGCCGGCGCGCTGCTTCCGACCGCAGGTCGATGCCTGGGGCCAGAGCAGCGTGCCGGGCGTGCTGGTGGCCGGCGACGCGGCCGGCATCGGCGGTGCGCGGGCGGCCGAGCACGCGGGCCGGCTCGCCGCTCTTGCGGTGCTGCACAAGCTCGGGCGCATCGGCCCCGTCGCGCGTGACCGCCTGGCGGCCCCGGAGCGGCGGGCGCTGGCGGCGCATCTGTCGCTCCGCCCGTTCCTGGATGCGCTCTACGCGCCGCCGGCATCCGTGCTGGCCCCGGCCGACGCGGTGATCGTGTGCCGCTGCGAGGAGGTGCGTGCCGGCGCGATCCGCGCCACCGTGCGCCAGGGCTGCCTCGGCCCGAACCAGGCCAAGGCGTTCCTGCGCGCCGGGATGGGACCGTGCCAGGGGCGGATGTGCGGTCCTGTCGTCGCCGGGATCATCGCCGCCGAGCGGGACGCTTCGGCGGACGAGGTCGGCTATTTCCGCGTCCGCCCGCCGCTCAAGCCGATCACGCTGGGCGAGCTCGCGGCGCTCGATCCGGTGGACTGATATGATACTCACCGCCCAACGGATGCAAGGGTCGCCGAAGGTCACGCGGTCGGCGCCCACGGGCCGGTGACGGGGATCGCCTCGGCCGCACCCGGCCAGGGGGGCATCGTGGCGCCCAGCACGACGAGCGGGGCGTCGCCGTCGCAGCGGAACTGGAACTGCGTGCCGGTTTGGATCGACAGCGAGAGGCCGGCGGCGAGGTCCGTGATGTCCTCCTGTCCGCCGAGGCGCCGCCAGATCCGACCCTGCCCGGCCAGCACGTACCAGAGTTCCTCGACCGTGCGATGCGTCACGGCATGCGCGATCGCCCCCGGCCGCAGCGTGAACAGCGCCAGGCCGCCACGCGAGACGCCGCACAGCACCCGCACCTCCGACCCGTCCGGCGCAATCGCGTCCGGCATGGCGCCGGCCATGCGGGTCGCGAAGCCGGTCACACGTTGAACCGGAACAGCATCACGTCGCCGTCCCGCACCACGTAGTCCCGGCCCTCGACGCGCATCTTGCCCGCCTCCTTCGCCCCCGCCTCGCCGCCCCCGGCCACGTAGTCATCATAGGCGATGGTCTCGGCGGCGATGAAGCCGCGCTCGAAATCGCCGTGGATCGTGCCGGCCGCCTGAGCCGCGCGGGTGCCACGCCCGATCGTCCAGGCGCGCGCCTCCTTCGGTCCGGCGGTGAAGAATGTGATCAGGCCCAGTAACGCATAGCCGGCGCGGATCACCCGATCGAGCCCGCTGTCATGCAGGCCGAGCCCCTCGAGGAACTCGCCCCGGTCCGCTTCGGGAAGCCCGCTCACCTCTGCCTCGATGGCGGCGGAGATCACCACCGACGCGGCACCCTCCGCCTCGGCGCGGGCGGCGGCACGGGCGGAGTGGGCGTTGCCGGTCGCCGCCGCCGCTTCCTCGACGTTGCAGACGTAGAGCACGGGCTTGGCGGTGAGCAGGTGCAGCCGCCGCGCCGCCTCGATCTCGCCGGGCGGGATCGCGGCGCGGGCCGGGCGGCCGGCGGCCAGCGCCTCGGCGATCGGCCCGATCAGCGCCAGTTGGGCAGCGCTCTCGCGATCGCCCCCGCGGGCCCGCTTCTGCAAGCCGGACAGGCGCTTCTCCAGGCTGTCGAGGTCGGCGAGCATCAGCTCGGTCTCGACCGTCTCGGCGTCGCGCACCGGATCGACGCCCCCCTCGACATGGGCGACGTCGGCATTCTCGAAGCAGCGCAGCACGTGGATGATCGCGTCCACTTCGCGGATGTTGGCGAGGAACTGGTTGCCCAGCCCCTCGCCGCGGCTGGCACCGCGCACCAGGCCGGCGATGTCCACGAATTCGAAGCTGGTGGGCACGATCTTGGCCGATTTTGCGATTCGCGCCAGCGTATCCAGCCGCGGATCGGGCACCGCGACCCGGCCGACATTCGGCTCGATGGTGCAGAACGGGTAGTTCGCGGCCTGCGCGGCGGCGGTCGCGGTGAGCGCGTTGAACAGGGTCGATTTGCCGACATTGGGCAGGCCGACGATGCCGCAGTTGAAGCCCATCAGATGTCCTCGCGCGCCTCGCCGGCCGGCGGTGCCAGCAGGGCGACGCGGGTCATGAACTCCTCCGGCCTTCCCTGCGCCAGCAGCGGCGCGGCATCGGCGACGGCGCCCAGCATCTCGGCGAGCCACTCCTGATCGGCGCGGGCAAAATCGGCGAGCACGTGGCCGAGCACGCGGTCCTTGTGGCCGGGATGGCCGATGCCGAGGCGGACGCGCCAGGTACTCCTGCCCACCCAGCCGCCGGTCGATGCTGCGCAGGCCATTGTGCCCGGCGGCCCCCCCGCCGCGCTTCACCCGCACCTTGCCGGGGGCGAGGTCGAGATCGTCATGGAACACCGTCATCGCCTCCGGCGGCAGCTTGAAGAACGCGGCGGCCGGCTGCACCGCATCGCCGCTGTCGTTCATGTAGGTGAGCGGCTTGAGCGCCAGGACGCGCTCGCCCCCGAGGCTGCCCTCGGCGATCACGCCCTTGAAGCGCTGCCGCCACGGAGAGAAGCCGTGGCGAGAGGCGATCGTGTCGAGCGCCATGAAGCCGACATTGTGGCGGTGGCGGAGCATGGCGGGCTCCGGGTTGCCGAGCCCGACCCAGAGCAGCATGGCGTCCCGCGATCAGCCTCTCTTGCCGCCGCGGCCGCGGTCGCGGTCGCCGCCACCCCTGGCGGGTGCGGGGGCCGGGGCGGCGGCGGCCGGTGCGGCGGCGGCTGCGATGGGGGCCGCCGTCGCGGCCGCGGCCTCGGCCGTCACCTCGGCCATCTTGGTGGGCGGAGCGACAGTCGCGATCACGAAGTCGCGGTCGGTGATGGTCGGGCGCGCACCCTCGGTGCCGCGCAGGTCAGAGAAGCGGATGTTGTCGTTGATGTCGAGCGTGCCGAGATCGGCCTCGAACTTCTCCGGGATGCCGTCCGGGTCGCAGGTGACATCGACCGAGTGGCGCACGACGTTGAGCACGCCGCCGCGCTTCAGCCCCGGGCTGATCCCTTCATTGAGGAACACCACCTGCACCGCGACGTGGATGCGCTCGCCGGCGGCGAGACGCTGGAAATCGACATGGATCGGCTGGTCGCTCACCGGATCGAGCTGGACCTCGCGCATCAGCGCGCGGGTGGGGGTGCCATCGAGCGTCACTTCGTAGAGGCGGGACTGCCAGCCGGGGCGATGGATCTCTCGCAGCACGGCGCGCGGCTCCAGCGCGATCAGGGCGGGCTGCTGGTGGGCGCCGTAGATCACCCCCGGCACGCGGCCCGCGCGTCGGGTCGCACGCGCCGGCCCCTTGCCGGCCTGCGCCCGCGCTTCGGCCTCGATGGTGACAAAACTGGCCATCCGACTGCTCCCGAGAAACGCCAAACGCCGGCCTTGAGGGGTGCCGGCGCCGGGCGGATGTAGCGCGGCGGTGGCCGGGACGCAAGGCGCGCGACCGAGCGGCGCGCAAGCCGCCGCCTTCCGGTCCCAGGGTGTGGCCTATCACGTCTTGAGCTACATCGTCTTCGTGGGGCACCAGACGTGGTCAAAGGACAGGTGTGCCGCCAAACTGTGTCTGCGAAAGGAGTTCGATGTGAGGGCATGGCCACTCGACCAGCGGGTCGCGGCCTATGAGGCGGTGGCGAAGGGCGGAGCGCCCGTGAAGCACGTCCTGCGGATGGCCTGACGGATGCGTCCAAACGGAGGGCGGGCGATGTGTGACGAGCGGCGCCGGCGCACTTGTATAAGCCACATTCTGCTCGTGGTCGGAATGCTTGGGACCATGGCGTCGATCGCCAGGGCCGCGCAGCTCGCGGGCGTCAGTTTGCCCGACACACGCCAAGTGGCGGGAACGCAACTGGCACTGAACGGCATCGCGCTCCGGACCTATTCCATCCTGAATATTCGCATCTATGTTGCCGGGCTCTATCTCCAACAACGCAGCAGCAACGCCGAGGCCATCCTGCACTCGCCCGAGATGAAACTGCTGGAAATTCATTTTCTACGCAGTGTTGATCAGGAAGACGCACGGAAAGTGTGGCAGACCGGTTTTGCCAACAACTGTCAAGCGCCATGCCGCCTGGATCCGCAGGATATTGCGCGTTTCATCGCGGAAGTGCCCGCGGTCCATAAGGGAGACGTCAGCATGTTCCTGTTCACACGCGCGGGGATGACCGTGACCTTCGATGGCCGCACGCTTGGCACAACGAACAATCAATACTTCGCGCAGCAGGTCCTCGCGACATTTCTTGGGCCGGTTCCGCCGACGCCGAGAGTGAAGCGCGAACTGCTCGGCGGCGGGTAGGAGAGAGAGCAATCCGGCCTATGGGCGTTCCACTGCCATCTTCTCTACCGCCTCGATGCGGGGATGTTCACGACGCTGTGCTATATCTGACGCCCGCTCGGGAAGCCGGCTGCGCAGCCACGCGTACCACGCGCCCATCCCCTCGCCGGTCTCGGCCGACACTTGCAGCACGCCGATCTCCGGGTTCACCTGGCGCGCATAGGCGAGGCAACGTTCGACGTCGAAGCGAAGATGCGGCAGCAGGTCGATCTTGTTGAGCAGCATCATTTCGCAGGCCCGGAAAATGTGCGGGTACTTGATCGGCTTGTCCTCGCCTTCGGTCACGGAAAGGATCACGATTTTCGCCTGCTCACCGAGATCGAACAGCGCCGGGCAGACGAGGTTGCCCACATTCTCGATCAGCAGCATCGCACCGCGCTCGGGATCGAGCTGGCGCATCCCGCGCGCGACCATCTCGGCCTCCAGGTGGCAGCCGGTCCCGGTGTTGATCTGCAATACCGAGGCACCGGCGGCGCGGATGCGCTCGCCGTCATTGGTCGTCGCCTGATCGCCTTCGAGCACAGAGATCGCCACCGATCCCCGCAGATCGCGGATCGTGCGCTCCAGGATGCTGGTTTTTCCCGCCCCTGGCGCGCTCATCAGGTTGACAGCCACCACCTCGCGCCCGGCGAGCCAGCCCCGATTGCGCTCCGCCGCCAACTGGTTCTTGGCCAGGATCGCCTGCTCGATGGCGACCGTGCGCCCGTGGGCTGTCGGTGCGTCATGCCGATGATCGTGGCCGTGGCCATGATCGTGCGGATGGTCGTGGCTGTGGTCGTGTGCATGGGCATGGCGGTGATCGTGCGGATGGGTATGCCCGTGATCATGGGCATGGACATGATCGTGCTGGCCGGCCCGCAGATCGCTATAGACCACCTCGCCGTCCGCCGAGCATCCGCATGTCGTGCACATCACGCGACCTCCATTTCCTTGACCCGCAATTCTTCGCCGGCGACGATGCGCAGATCTATGCTGCCACAGGCGCAACGCCCGATCGGCGATGTCATGGCGACACTGGCCCCGCACGCGCTGCACTCGCCCCGCCCGGCGACCGCAAGGATCTCCAGCGCTGCACCCTCCACCACGGTATCCTTGGCGCATACGTCAAAGCAGAAGCGCACCGCATCCTCCATCACCGCCGCCAGCGCGCCGATCTCCAGCCTGACGCGGATCACCCGCGATCCCGCGGCCCGCTCGGCGCAGGCCTCGACCACCGCATTGGCGATGCTCAGTTCGTGCATCGCTAGCAGATCCGCGGCAGTTGTTCGCCGACCAGCATATCGACGATCCGCTCGCCGCCGAACGACGTTTGCATGGTGACGATGCCCGGCCGCCCCGCCACCTCGCCGATGATCGCGGCTTCGGCCGCTGCCGGATGCGCGCGCATCGCCGCGAGCAGGCCTGCGGCGTCGCCCCGGGCCACCACCGCGATCAACTTGCCCTCGTTGGCCAGATACAGCGGGTCGAGGCCGAGGATTTCGCAGGCGCCGTTCACCTCCTCGCGCAGCGGCAGGTCCCGTTCCCGGATGCGGATGCCGACATGGGAGCTGCGGGCGAATTCGTTCAGCACGGTCGCGACCCCGCCGCGGGTCGCATCGCGCAGGCAGCGGATGGCCGGGCACGCCGCCAGCATCGCCGCGACCAGCCCGTCCAGCGGCTGGCAGTCGCTCTCGATATCGGCTTCCAGCGCCAACTGGTTGCGGGCGATCAGGATCGCGGTGCCGTGATCGCCCAGCACCCCGCTCGCGATCACCACGTCGCCGGGCCGCGCGTTCGCCGCCGAGAGTGACACGCCGGCGGGGATGACGCCGATGCCGGAAGTGTTGATGAACAGCTTGTCCGCCGCCCCGCGCTCGACGACCTTGGTATCGCCGGTGACGATGCTCACGCCGACCCGATCGGCGACGGCGCGCATGCTGGCACAGACCCGGCGCAGCACCTCGACCGACAACCCCTCCTCCAGCACCATCCCGCACGACAGGAACAGCGGCTTCGCCCCGCTCACCGCCAGATCGTTGACGGTGCCGGAGACCGCGAGCGTGCCGATGTCGCCGCCCGGGAAGAACAGCGGATCGACCACGTAGGTGTCGGTGGTGAACGCCACCCGATCGCCATGCCGTGTCAACTCCGGCAGCGCCACGATCGCCTGGTCCTCCAGCGGATCGAGCCGCTCATTGCTGAACGCCCCCAGAAACACGTCCTCGATCAGCGCTCGCATCGCCTTGCCGCCGCTGCCGTGCGACATGTTGACATGGGAATCGCGCAGGCGCACGCTCATGCAAGTTCGCCCTGCTTGCTCCGCTCACCCAGCCGCCCGTAATTGTAGTAGGCCGCGCAGGCACCTTCGGTGGACACCATCAGCGACCCCAACGGCGTCTCCGGCGTGCAGGCGTTGCCGAACACCTTGCACTCGTGCGGCTTGATGACACCTTTCAGCACCTCGCCGCATTGGCAGGATTTCGGATCCGCGATCTTGATGGCCGGCACGCTGAACTTCCGCTCGGCATCGAAATCCGCATAGCTTGCGCGGATTTGCACGCCGGAATGGTCGATGGAGCCGAGGCCGCGCCACTCGAAGAACGCACGCAGCTCGAACACCTCCTGGATGGCCGCGAGTGCTGCCTTGTTGCCGTCCCGGGGGACGACGCGGCCGTACTGGTTCTCCACCTCGCAGCGGCCTTCGGCGAGCTGCCGGAGCACCATCCACATCGATTGCAGTACGTCGAGCGGCTCGAAACCCGCGATGGTGATCGGCTTGCGGTAGTGCCCGGCGACGAACGCATAGGGCCGGGTGCCGATGACCATGCTGACATGCCCGGGGCCGAGAAACCCGTCGAGCTTCAGTTCCGGCGAGTCGAGCATCGCCTTGATGGTCGGAATGATAGTGATGTGGTTGCAGAACAGCGAGAAGTTGCGCACGCCCTTCGCTTTCGCCTGGATCAGCGTCATTGCCGTGCTGGGCATAGTGGTCTCGAAGCCGAGGCCGAAGAAGATCACCTCGCGGTCGGGGTTCTTCCGCGCCAGCGTCAGCGCGTCCAGCGGCGAATAGACCATCCGCACATCGGCCCCGTCCGCCTTCGCGCCCAGCAGGCTCTTGCGCGATCCCGGCACCCGCATGGCGTCGCCGAAGGTGGTGAAGATCACCTCCGGGCGCTCGGCCAGCGCCACGCAATTGTCCACCCGCCCCATCGGCAATACGCAGACCGGGCAGCCCGGCCCATGCACGAACTCCACCTCCTCGGGCAGCATCTGCTGGATGCCGTAGCGGAAGATCGTGTGCGTGTGGCCGCCGCAGACTTCCATGATCTGCAGCGGCCGATTGCGTGCGCGCGGAATGCGCGCGACCAGCCGGCGGATGTCGGCAACCAGAGCACGCGCGCGGTCGGGATCGCGGAACTCGTCGACGTATTTCACGAGGCACCTCCCGAAGCCATGCCGCCGCGATCGGCCGCCAGCAGCGTGTGAACGAGGTCCCAGAGGATATGATAGATCGTCACGTGGACTTCCTGGATCCGGTGGATGCTCTCGCTTGGCACCACCAGGCAATGATCCAGGTCCGCGCTGCGCCCCATCTTGCCGCCATCGTACCCGGCGAAACCGACTGTGGTGGCTCCCAGCTCCTTCGCCTTCGCGAACGCCGCCAGCAGGTTCTCCGAATTGCCGCTGGTCGAGAACCCCACCAGCCCGTCTTTCGGTCCCATATGCGCGATCACCTGGCGCACGAAGATATGGCCGAAGCCGACATCGTTGCCGACTGCCGTGACCATCGCCATGTCGGCCGCGAGATTGATCGCGGTGAGCGCCGGACGGCCGGCGGTAACGGGATGCAGGAACTCCACCGCGAAATGCGCGGCATCGCAGCTCGATCCGCCATTGCCCATGCTCAGCAGGCGGCCGTTGTTGCGATAGACGCCGGCGAGCGCCTCGGCGACGGCCACCATTGCGGGACCGTTCTCGGCGAAGAAGCGCTGCTTCACCTCGACGCTGTCGAGCGCCTTCTGCCCGATCGACTCGAGCAGCGTCAGTCGCAGCTTCTCCGGATCCTGCCGCGCGCCGTGCAGGAACGGGTACAGCCCCTCCAGCGTCTGGTCCGAGGGCATGTCACACCTCCACCGAAAGCCGCATCGCCGCCTCTTCGCCCTGCATCTCGTCCAATTCGCGGAGCAGGGCGAGCGTCCGGGCCGCCTCCGCCTCGTCGAGCCGGCTCATCGCGAAGCCCACATGCACCAGCACCCACTCGCCGACACAGGCTTCGGCGGGGTGGTCGGCGGCGACGATGAAGCCGATGTTCACCGGCCGCGCACCCCGCCCACCTGCACCATCGCCAGCGCCTCGTCGGCATCGATGAGTTCGACGATCCGGCCCGGAATGCCAAGGCACATGGTGTCACCCGTTCATTTGTTGCTGATCATGCCACGCTTCGTGCCGCGGCGACAGCCGCCTGACCGAACGCGAGGCCGCCATCGTTGGCCGGAACCTCGCGATGCGCCAGCACCGTCAGACCGCGCGCCGCAAGGCGCCAGATCACCTGTTCGAGCAGGAGGCGATTCTGGAACACGCCGCCCGTCAACGCGATGCGGTCGGTGGCCGCCGCCTCGGGATCGGCTCGCCGCAGGGCCGCAACCGTCGCGTCGATCGCGATCGCCAGACCCGCGTGGAAGCGTGCGGACAGGACCGGCGCCGGCGTCTCCGCGGCGATGTCGTCCAGCAGCGCCAGCCACATGGGCCGCGGCTCAATCACGAGCACTCCGGCCTCCGCCATCAGCGCGAACCGGTAGGCGTCGTCGGTTCCGCTTGCGGCCAGCGCTTCGAACTCGGCCGCCGCCTGGCCCTCGTATTGCACGCACTCGCGGCAAACCCCGGCCGCCGCGGCCACAGCGTCGAACAGCCGGCCGCACGAACTGGCGAGCGGCGCGTTCACACCGCGCGCGATCATTCCGTCGAGCACGGCGATCGGCTTGCCGGCCAGGAACCGGAACAGCGGCGTTTGGCGATAGCGGGACGTGAAGCGCTCCCACCCCATCGCGGCGACGATATGGGCGTAGGCGTTGCGCCAGGGTTCTCTGATCGCCCGCGTCCCGCCCGGCATGGCGACCGGCTTGAAGCAGACGAGCCGACGATAGCGGCGGTAGTCGGCGAGCAAAAACTCGCCGCCCCACAGCGTCGCGTCATCACCGAAGCCGAGCCCGTCAAGTGCGATGCCGAGCACCGGCGCACCGAGCGGCACCCCGTTCTCGGCCATGCACGACGCGACATGCGCATGATGGTGCTGCACCTGCACGAGCGTCCCGCCGTCGCGCTCGGCCCGCTCGATCCCCAGCTTCGACGACAGGTATTCGGGATGCGCGTCGATCGCGATCGTCTGCGCCTCGTGGCCGAATAGGCGGAGGTACTGCTCGATTGCGCGCGTGTAGTCGGCCAGCGTGCGGCTGTTCTCCAGATCGCCGATGTGGTGCGAGAGGATCGCGTGGCCGTCGCGCAACAGGCAGAAGCTGCCCTTGAGCTCGCCGCCCATCGCCAGGACGCACGGCGCGGCGGCAAAGCCCGCCGGCAGCGCCACCGGGGCCGGCGCATAGCCGCGCGCGCGGCGCAGAACGCGGATCGTGCCGCCCATCCGGCGGACCACGGAATCATCGACGCGGCAGGCGATAGGGCGATCGTGCAGCAGCAAATGATCGACGATCCCCCGCAGGCGAGAGGCCGCCTCATCATTGTCGATGCACTGCGGTTCGCTCGCGCGATTGCCGCTGGTCAGCACGATCGGCGTATCGATGTCGGCCAGCAGCAGATGGTGAAGCGGCGTGTTCGGCAACATGCAGCCGAGCGTGCCGAGGCCGGGTGCAACGCTCGCCGCCAGCGCCTGTCCCGTAAGCTGGTCCAGAAGCGCGATCGGGGCTGCCGGACTTTGCAACACCGCCTCGTCCGCCGCTGTCACCGCGCAGTATTGCCGCACCACGCCGATGTCGCGCGCCATCAGTGCAAACGGTTTTGCCCCACGATGCTTTGAGCGGCGCAGGCGCCCGACCGCGCGCTCGTCGGTGGCGTCGCAGGCGATCTGAAAGCCGCCCAGTCCCTTGATCGCGATGATCTGCCCGCTCAGCAAGCGCCGGCGCGTCTCCGCCACGGGATCACCCCCGCAGCTTAGCCAGACGCGCGGGCCGCACGCAGGGCACGCGATCGGCTGGGCATGGAAGCGCCGGTCCGACGGGTCGTCGTACTCCGCCGCGCAAGCGGGGCACAACCCGAACTTGCGCATCGTCGTGGTGGCGCGGTCATACGGAATGGCTTCGATGATCGACAGGCGCGGTCCGCAGTGCGTGCAGTTGGTGAACGGGTAGCGATAGCGCCGCGCCGCGGGGTCGCGGATTTCGCGCAGGCATTCCACGCAGGTCGCCGCATCGGGCACGATCGCGGTATGCACATCTCCGGCCCGGCTCGGCACGATGCGGAACTCGTCCGCCGTCGGCAGGAGTGCCGCCGGCTCGCGGTCGATGTGGTCGATCCGCGCCAGCGGCGGCGCGCACGGCACAAGGCTCTCCGCGAACGCTGCGATGGCGGGCGCCGGTCCGCACACATGCGCCGTGACCCCATCGCCGTCGTTGCCTACCCAGCCGCGCAGCCCATGCCGGCGCGCGAGGTGCCACACGGCGGGCCGGAAGCCCACGCCCTGGACCAGACCGCGCACCCGGACGAGTTCGCCGCTGTCCTCCGGCGCCAGGGCGTGCGAGGGCGCGCGACGGGGCGACCGCGTCGTTCACATCGAGCTGATCTTGATGTAGCGGACGACATCCTTGGCATTGGCCGCGATCGCCGCGACCACCAGCGCGCCGATGACGAGTTTCCAAAATCCGCTCATTGGGTGCTCCTTCGCGTCGCTTCCTCCGTGCCCGCCGCCTGCTCGCGCAATAACCGCCGGACCAACACTTCCGCGGCCGTGACCGCGGGTTCCACCGCCGCCGCAACCGGTGCGCTCAGGCCCATCGCACCGTCCTCGTCGCCGAAGGTCAGCGGCTCGCACGCAATGACGAGCAGGCGCGGGCAGGCTCCGCCGAGCAGGCGGGCCAGCCGCAAGACCTTGGCCGGATCGAGGTCGTGCGGGGAGAAATTCAGCTCCGCCGGGTCTTCGGTCGGGGCCGGCTCCGGCTCGATCAGGGAGACCGTGCCCGGCTTCTCGCCGCGCTGCATCGTATCGACCATCACCGCGGCACCGTAGCCGTCCATCAGGGCGTAGGTCAGGTCGATCCCGCGAATGCCGAAATCCACCACCTTGACGCCATTCGGCAAGGGACGCTTCGCGAGGCGGGTCACGACCTCGACGCCGAATGCGTCATCGCCCTTGAAGATGTTGCCGATGCCGGCGATCAGGATGCCGCTCGTCATTCCGCCGCCCCGGACAGGCTTTCCATCTCGCTCGGGGCGAAGAAGAAGCGGTGCCCCGGCATCCGCTGCATTCCCAGATCCCGGCCGGGGTCATCGAGCAGTGTCACCGCGACATGCACCCGGTTCTCGAAGTCGCGCTCGATCGCTTCGATGATCGCGACCTGGTCCTTCAGCACGATGTCGAACACGTCCCCGCCCGGCTTCGGCCGCAGGCGCACACGATCGCCCACCTTCAATGCGGCGCCGTTCCCGGCCGACGGCGCCGACCGGAATGGCGTGCGCGGATTGCGCAGCGTGCCGTGCAGCCGGTTCAGCTCGGCCGGCGTCAGTCTCTCGGTGCGTTCCAGCAGCGTGCGCGCGCGCGGATCGACCGCCGTCATGTCGCGCTTCTCCTCCTCGGTCATGGTAAGAATGCGCAGGATCAGGATTTCGTCGATCTCGGTTGCGTCAAACAGATCACCGGGACTTTCCGGGGCGACCTCCGGGTAGTCGTAGAGGATGATCGGCGAAGACAGCACCGTGTCCAGCGCGCCCGGCGCGCCGATCAGGACCGGCCAGGTGCCCTGGTTGTCGCAGCGCGCGGCGGCTTCGCACAGATCGTCCGGCGGGTCGGTCATCGAGACGAACGCCCCGCCCTGCACGCCGAGCAGCATGTGGGTGGACGCGAAGGCACGGCGTTGCGCGAGATCGCGGCTGGCGGTTTCGGCAACGCTCAGCGGCGTCAGGTTCTCGACCCGAACGCACAGCCGGTACGCGCCGGGCGCCGCTGCGGCGGCCGTGATGGTCACGCGTCCCTGAACGGCCCTCGCGGTGCGGATGATGATCCCGCCGATGCTGCCCGTCGCGGTGCGGATCGGTGCCACTTCCCGGCTGCCGGCGAACGCGAACGGCACGGTCCGGCCGTCGAGCAATTCTCCGATCGTCGCGATCGGGGCGATGATTTCGCGCTCGACCGCCTCCTCCCACGCGAGATGGCGCACGCCCTCGATCTTCAGCGACGCAACCGGCGTGAATGCCGGCTCTCCGCTCGCGGGCAACTCGGCCACGTGTCCGGGAAGCGAGCCGATCTCGCGCGCCACCAGGTGCAGGAACCGCACGCGCAGCTCCACCACCGTTCGCGCATCGCCGCGCAGCAGGCACTGCGTCTGCACGGCGCACGGATCGCCACCGCGGCAATTCGCGTAGGCCTCGGGAAACACGCCGCCGAAGGTCCAGCGCTGCCGGTTCTTCACCGAGGACGGCCGGTACGGATAGAGGATGTAGCCCTCGTACAGCACCGCCGCGACGATCGCCGACGCATGATCGAGGTTCATAGTGCCGCGTCCGTCGGCTGGCGCTCCAGCAGGGCAGCCAGCGCCCGGTCGAACGTCGGATGTCCGTGCTCGCGCTTGAAGCGCTGAAGCCGTTCGAACACGGGACGGACGAGGCACAGCCACAAGCCGTTCGGATAATAGTGCTCCATCATGGCGTGCCAGGTGGCGACCGGCAGGCGGTATCGGGCCTCCTTGCTCCAGGCGATCTGGTCGATCTGCAACCGCCCTTCGGGGTCGCTGTAGAAGATCGTGCCGCTGAATAGCAGCGACAGCGGCGCCTCGCCCGTCTGCAGGCCGTCGAAATACGTCGTCGCCGCAATGTTGAAATCGTAGCTGCACGGCACCGGCAGATCGAGCGGCGCACTCGGTCTCGAAGGCGGGGATCAGCGCGTCGGTGTGCGTCCACAAAAAGCTGCGCAGCGTCTCGCCCCAGCGCTTCTTGCAGGGCCGAATAGCTCGACCAGCCGCTCATGTTCGCGCTCCCCGTACTGGCGCCGCGTCGGCTCGATCCGGATCTGGCAGCGGAGCATGACGTTCTGCACCGGGATCGCTGGCGTCCTGTTGGTCACGCGCAGCGCGGCCATCAGCAGCGGGGCTGCGGCATGGCGCTCGATCCACATGTCCTCGATCGCGAAGTCGAGGTCGATCACGGCACCGGCCCCGCCTCGGCGACACGACGCAGCCGTTCGAAGAACCCGCCGATCGCCTCCCAAACCTCGCTGCCGCCGGAGAGGCCCCGCCACTGACGGCGGATCGTGCCGACCAGCGCGTAGCAGCGATCGATCGGCACCAGGTAGTATTCCCGGCACCCGTGCGTCCGGTTGACCAGCAGCGCCTCGACATCCGGTTGCAGCGAGTGCAGCACCGGATTGGCAGCGACGAGCCGCGACCATCCTTCCAGGCTCAGCAGCGACTCGGTCGCCCCGGCCGGTCCCGGATACAACGCGATCGGCCGCGCTTGCGGCGTGCTGTGGAAGATGAACGCCATGTCGATCGGGATTTGCAGCGAATCCCATTCGGCATCCGCCATGCGGAAATCGGACATTGCCTTTATCCGCTGCGGCGGCAGCCGAAACGGCCCGTCCTGCCGGCTGGCCGCGGCCGCGCACTTGCGGCAGGCGCAGAGCAGCCGGCGCCCGACGATGTCCACGAGGTGCGCGTGCTCCGCCGGGATCGCCGCGTGGCACATCTCGCAGCGCTCGACCGGCGGCGCCGCGAACCGCTGGATTTGCCTCACCCAGTTATGGGCCGGTGCCACGACCGCCATCGGACTATCCGGCCAAAGCCGCGGTGGTCTCGTCGAGCCCCTCGATCTCCAGCGCCTCCAGGTCGGGCGCCGCCTCGACGATTGCCGCCTCGATCTCCTCGCGCAAGGCCGCCGCGTCGAGGCGCGCCGGCATCTCGCCGATGCATCGCACCCGCACGCGCGCCAGCGCCGCATTGCCCTGCACGATCTTGATGCCGAGACCGCGGGCGGCGAGTTGCGAACGCAGCCCCTCCACCGCGCGGCCGACCCGCTCCGGCACCGTCTCCGGGTGAAGCCCGTGCAGCAGCAGGACTGCCCGGACCGGCTCCTCTTCGGTCAGGCGACGCAGCAGCGCCGCCCCGCCCGCCGCCGACGCGATCATGGCCGTCATGCGCGCCAGTGCCAGCGCATGAAGGTCGAGCACGACTTCCAGCAACGCCCGCGCCTGATGCGCGCGCCGCAGGGTCGGGTAGGAAATCGAGGGCCGCGATCAGTCCTTCGATGCGGCGCAGCGACTGCTCGACCTCTGCCTCGCTCATTATTCCGCCGGCGGCGTATGTGCGACGCCAAACATCGGTGAATGCGCCTTCTCGACGGTCCTGCCGTTGCCGACGAACATATGCACGCCGCAGGGCAGGCACGGGTCGAAGCTGCGGACCGCGCGCATGATGTCGATGCCCTTGAAGTCGTCCGGTCCGTTCTCCTCGAAGATCGGCGTATTCTGGACCGCATCCTCGTAGGGGCCGGGTGTGCCGTACTTGTCGCGTGAGCTGGCGTTCCACGGCGTTGGCGGGTACGGGTGATAATTGGCGATCTTGCCGTCCCGGATCACCAGATGATGCGACAGTACACCGCGCACCGCCTCATGGAAGCCGCAGCCGATCGCCTCGTCCGGCACCTTGAAGTCGGTCCAGGTCGCGGTTCGTCCCGCCTGCAGCTCGGCGAGCGCCTTGTCCATGAAATGCAGGGCTGACGCGGCCGCATAGGCCTGGAAATAGGTGCGCGCCCGGTCGCGCTCGATTGCGTTGCTCCATTTCGGGATTTTCCACTCCAGCTCCATCTCCGGCTTCAGGGCCGTCTTCGGCAGGTAGATCTTGACGCTTTGCCCGGTCGATTTGACGTAGCCGTTGTCCACCAGTCCGGCGAGTGCCGTGGCCCAGAGCCGCGCGATCGGGCCGCCGCCGGTATCAAGCGCCAGATGGTCGCCGGTGCGCGCGTCGAGCCAGCGCGGTGACATCACCCATGAATAATTGCCGTTGAAGTTGCGCTTCTGCGGCCGCGGCGTGGTGGTCTGGTTCCACGGATGGTCCTGATGGACGTGGTTGCCGAGGGGTCCCGGTGGACGAACTTTTCTCGGTTTTCCCAGCCCTCATAGTAGGAACTGCCGAGCAGGATGCGGATTTGCAGGTTGATGTCCACCAGATCGGTGGTCAGCAGTTCGCCATCGACGACACGCCCGGGGTCACGAACATGCCGCGACCCCATCGTGTCATCGTCTTGTACTGGTAGTCGCACACGTCCGGGTCCTGGAACGACCCCCAGCAGCCCAGCAGCACCCGCCGCCGCCCGACCTCCTCGTATCCCGGCAGCGCTTCGTAGAAGAAGTCGAACAGGTCGTCGTGCAGCGGCACCACCTTCTTCATGAACTCGACGTATTTCATCAGCCGGACCAGATAGTCGGTGAAGAGCTGCACCGTCGGCACCGTGCCCACCCCGCCCGGATAGAGGGTCGAGGGATGCACGTGACGGCCTTCCATCAGGCAGAACATCTCGCGCGTGTAGCGGCTGACGTGCAGGGTCTCGCGGTAGAACTCGCCGGTGAACGGGTTCAGCGCCGTCATGATGTCGGCGATCGTGCGATAGCCATGGTCGGCCGAGTGCGGGGCCAGTGCGTTCTGCGCCTTCGCCCACACGCTCGGGTTGGTCTCGCGGACCATCTTCTCGCAGAAATCGACACCCACCAGATTGTCCTGGAAGATGTTGTGGTCGAACATGTACTCGGCCGCCTCGCCGAGATTGACGATCCACTCGGCGATCGCCGGCGGCCGGATGCCGTAAGCCATGTTCTGCGCATAGACCGAGCAGGTCGCGTGGTTGTCGCCGCAGATGCCGCAGATGCGGCTGGTGATGAAATGCGAGTCGCGCGGGTCCTTGCCCTTCATGAAGACGCTGTAGCCGCGAAAGATCGAGGACGTGCTGTGGCACTCGGCGACGTGCTTGTTCTTG
Organism: uncultured Alphaproteobacteria bacterium; assembly: GCA_963777265.1. Classification (GTDB taxonomy): domain Bacteria; phylum Pseudomonadota; class Alphaproteobacteria; order Acetobacterales; family Acetobacteraceae; genus DATAYA01. The sequence continues at coordinate 108,649 of CAVZPY010000008.1, forward strand.
AAATCGATCTTGGTGTAGATGCCGAGGCTGCCGACGATCCGCGTGATCGGGTCCCAGTTCATCTCCACCAGGTTCTCGGAAGCCCGCGCGGTGCCGCCGCCGGTCCGTACATCGATGTCGCGCGCGATCTCGGCCATGCGGGTCAACCTTCCCTGGTGAGCGGAACCCCGATCAGTTGGCGTGATAGCCGGTGGTCAGAACCGGGCGGTTGTGCCGCCACTTGGGTTCCTTGTTCAGCGTCGAGTTGGTGAGCTTGCGCAGGTTGCGGATCACCACGCCGTACGGCCGGATCATGTTCGACGACAGCACCGCGCCGGGCGGTTCGTCCATGAACGGCATGAACTTGTCCGGGAATCCCGGCATGGTGCAGCCGATGCAGATGCCGCCGACGTTCGGGCAGCCGCCGATGCCGGCCATCCACCCGCGCTTGGGGACGTTGCACTGCACCACCGGACCCCAGCAGCCGATCTTCACCAGGCATTTGGGCGAGCCGTATTCCTTCGCGAAATCCGCCTGCTCGTAATAGGCGGCCCGGTCGCAGCCGTTATGCACGGTGTTGCTGAACAGCCACTTCGGACGCAGCGCCTGATCCAGCGGGATCATCGGCGCAAGCCCGGCCAGTTGGCGCAGCAAATAGAGCAGGGTCTCCATGAAATTGTCCGGCTGCACCGGGCAGCCCGGCACGTTGACGATCGGCAAGCCGATCTTCGACGTCCAGTCCCAGCCGAAGAAATCCCCCAGCCCCATGCAGCCGGTCGGATTGCCGGCCATGGCATGGATGCCGCCGTAGGTGGCGCAGGTCCCGGCCCCCACGATCGCGAGCGCGTGCGGGGCCAGACGGTTCAGCCATTCGGTCGTGCGGATCGGCTGGCCCGTCTTCGGGTCTGCGCCAAGCGCCGCCCAATAGCCTTCGCCGCTCAGGTTCTCGTTGGGCACCGAGCCTTCCAGGACCAGCACGAAATTGTCCAGCTCGCCGCGTGCCGCCTTGTGGAAGACGGTCAAAAACTCCTCGCCGTTCTCGTAGGCGAGGACCGGGTTGTGCAAATGCACCTTCGGTAATCCGGGGATCGCACCGAGCACGACATCCTCGATGCTCGGCTGGCTGGCGGCGGTGATGGACACCGAATCGCCATCGCATCCGAGCCCCGTCGTGATCCACAGAATGTGGACTTCCTTGATGTTGGGTTGGCGCTGCGTCTTGCGGCCGTACGGTGTCGTGCCGGTCTCTTCGGCCATCGAACGCTCCCCGATGCTGTTCCCAACCATCACGCCGCGGTTCCGTAACCGATCGGACGTTTCCGCGCGCCCGGTTGGAGGGGATCCGGTGGGCCAATCGCAGGAGGTTATGAGCGGCTCACGCGGCTATCCAGCGGCGCGTGCCGATTGCACGGAAACGTGAAAGTTTATGCGGCCTCGGCCTGCTGTGCCAGCCGGTTCAAATTGCCCAGCACGTCGCGCGCCAGCCGGATGCGCTGCGCCACATCCATCTCGCGCGCGATCGCGAGCCGGTGATCCGGCCGCAGCCGTATCCCCGCCGCCTTGCCCTTGGCGCCCAGCCACGCCACCAGTCCCGCCGGGTTGCGAAACTGGTTGCCGCGAAATGCCAGCACCATTCCCTTCGGCCCCGCTTCCAGCCGTTCAACTCCCGCCTCGCGGCACAGCCGCTTCAGCGCCACGACCTGCAGCAGATTGTCCACCTCCTCGGGCAACTCGCCGAAGCGGTCCACCAGCTCGGCCGCCATCGCGTCGCTCTCGGCGTCCGACGCCAAATTGCCGATCCGCCGATAGAGGCCGAGCCGCACCGGCAGGTCGGCCACGTAATTCTCCGGGATCAGCACCGGCAGGCCGAGCGAGATATTGGGTGTCCAGTCGCGTTCCTCGCCCCGCCTGCGGCCACGCTCGGCGCGCATCTCGGCGACCGCGTCCTCCAGCATCTGCTGATAGAGCTCGATCCCGACCTCGCGGATATGCCCCGACTGCTCATCGCCGAGCAGGTTGCCGGCGCCGCGGATGTCGAGGTCGTGGCTCGCCAGCGTGAATCCGGCGCCCAGGCTGTCCAGCGTCTGCATCACCGTCAGCCGCTTCTCCGCCGCCCCCGACAGGCGATTTTTGGCCGGCCAGGTCAGGTATGCGTAGCCGCGCTGCTTGCCGCGCCCCACCCGGCCGCGAAGCTGATAGAGCTGACCAAGCCCGAACTGGTCGGCGCGGTGGATCACCAGCGTGTTCACCGCCGGCATGTCGAGGCCGCTCTCGACGATGTTGGTGGACAGCAGGATGTCGAACTTGCCGTCGCCGAACGCGGTCATCACCCGCTCGAGCTCGGTCGGCGGCAGCCGCCCGTGCGCCTGCGCCAGCCGCGCCTCCGGCACGATCTCGCGTAAGCGTTCGGCCATGCGGTCGAGATCCTCGATATGCGGCACCACGCAGAAGGCCTGCCCGCCGCGGAACCGCTCGCGCTGGATCGCCTCGCGCACCACCACGCCGTCGAACGGCATGATGAACGTCCGCACCGCCAGCCGGTCCACGGGCGGCGTTGCGATCACGCTCATCTCCCGCACGCCGGTCAGCGCAAGCTGCAGCGTGCGCGGGATCGGGGTCGCCGTCAGCGTCAGCACATGCACGTCCTCGCGAATCTGCTTCAGCTTCTCCTTGTGGGCGACACCGAAATGCTGCTCCTCGTCGATCACCAGCAGGGCCAGATCGCGGAATGCCACGGACTTGGCCAGCAGTGCGTGCGTGCCGATCACCACGTTGACCGAGCCATCCGCGAGGCCGCGCCGCACCGCGGCCGCTTCCTTCGCCGCGACCATCCGCGACAGTTGCGCCACCTTCACCGGAAAGCCGCGAAAGCGTTCGGCGAAGGTGCGGAAGTGCTGTCGCGCCAGCAGCGTCGTCGGCACCACCACCGCCACCTGCGAGCCCGACATCGCGGCCACGAACGCCGCCCGCAGCGCCACTTCGGTTTTGCCGAAACCCACGTCGCCGCAGATCAGCCGGTCCATCGGCCGGCCCGAGGCCATGTCCTCCAGCACGTCGGCGATCGCACGCGCCTGGTCGTCGGTCTCGGCGTGCGGGAAGCGGGCGCAGAACTCGTCCCAGCTTCCCTCGGGCGGCGCCAGCGTCTCCGCCTCGCGCAGCCGGCGCGCGGCGGCGGTGCGGATCAGCTCGCCCGCCATGTCGCGGATGCGCTGCTTGGCGCGCGCCTTGCGGGTCTGCCACGCCGCGCCACCGAGCTTGTCCAGCCCGACGCCCGCGCCCTCGCTGCCGAAGCGCGACAGCATTTCGATGTTCTCGACCGGCAGGAACAGCTTGTCGTCGCCGTCGTACTGGATGCGCAGGCAATCGTGCGGCGCGTCGTCCACCGCCAGCATCACCAGCCCGTCGTAGCGGCCGATGCCGTGGTCCTGATGCACCACCAGATCGCCCTCGGCGATTTCGGTCGCCTCGGCGATGAACTGGTCCGCCCGCTTGCGCCGCCGCGGCGGCCGGCTGATCCGCTCGCCGAGCAGATCCTGTTCGCCGACCACCGCCAAGCCGTCGGCGAGGAAACCCCGCTCCAGCCCCAGCACCACCAGCGCGGCGGTGCCGGCCGGCAGCGCGCCGGCGCCCGCCCAGTCCTCGGCCGCCGCCGCCCTGATCCCGCTCTCGCGCAACAGGGCCGCGATCCGCTCCCGCGAGCCGCGCGACCAGGCGGCGAGCATCGTGCGGCGCCCCTCGCGCGCCCACACCTGCGCCTGGTCGCGCAACTGCTGCACCGCATTGACGTTCGCCTGCCCGGCTCGGGTGAAAATCACCCCGGGCCGGCCGCCGGCATCCACCCCCGCGGCGGCCTCCGGCTTGCCATACGGGCTGAACAGGAACAGCGGCGCGTGCGCCAGCATCGCGTCCCAGCCGGCGCGATCGAGATACAGCATATCCGGCGGCAGCGGCCGGTACGGCACCTCGCCGTCGCGCGGCAGCGTCCGCCGCGCCTCGTAATGATCGGCGATCATCTCCAGCCGCGATTCGAGGACTTCCTCGGCCTGGTGGTCGAGGCTCACCGTCGGCTGCGGCACATAGTCGAGCAGCGTCTCCATCGCGTCGAAAAACAGCGGCGCCCAATGCTCCATCCCCGGATGGCGGCGCCCGTCCGAGACCGTCTGATAGATCGGGTCCTCCGCCGCCGCCGGGCCGAATTGCTCGCGCCACCCGGCACGGAACCGCGCCACCGTCGCGGCATCGAGCGACACGCCCGAGACCGGGCGCAGCTCCAGCCGCTCGACCCGCCGGCTGCTGCGCTGGCTCGCCGGGTCGAAGCGGCGGATGCTCTCGATCGTGTCGCCGAACAGGTCGAGCCGCACCGGCTCGGCCTCGCCGGCGGGGAAGATATCGATGATGCCCCCACGCACCGCGAACTCGCCCGGCTCCATCACCGTGCCGGTGCGGCCGTAGCCGTTGGCTTCGAGGAACCGCCCCAGCGCGTCGGGTTCGATGCTGTCGTTCGTGGCCAGCGTGCGGCTCTCGCCGCGCAGCACGTGCCGCGGCGGCACGCGCTGCACCAGCGCGTTCACCGTGGTCAGCACGATGCGCCGCGGCGGCGCCGGCTCCAGCAGGCGCGCGAGTGTCGCCACCCGCTCCGAGACGATCGCGGGATTGGGCGAGACGCGATCGTAAGGCAGGCAGTCCCAGGCCGGGAAGCGCAGCACCTCGATCTCGGGGGCGAAGAAACCGATCGCCTCGGCCAGCCGCGCCATCCGTGCGTCGTCGCGTGCCACGTGCAGCACGCTGCCGGAATGCTCGGTGCGACGGCGGGCGAGCAGCAGCGCGTCGAACCCCTCCGGCGCGCCCCAGATCATCGCGGCACTCATCGCTGAACGGCCAGCATGGGCGCGGCGGCCAGCATGGCGCGCAGCATCTCGGTCTGCATCTCCTCGGGGATGGTGCGGCGGCCGGTCAGCCAGTCGGCAAGATCCGTGTCGGGCAGCTCCAGCACCGCCTCGATCGCATCCAGTGCCGCGTTGTCCATGCCCGCCACATGGCGCGCGACGAAACCGCCCACCAGCAGGTCGGCCTCCTTGGTGCCGCGATGCGTGGCCCGAAACAGGATGCGCCGGCGGCGCACGTCAAGCCCTACTCCGGTCAGGGTGGCGTCTGGCGGCATGGGGTCGCGCGTCATATAGCCTCGGCGCCGTGCAGTGTCAGCCCGCTCCGCCCGATCCGCTCGCGCCGCTCCTGGCCCCGCTCGGCAGCCTGCGCAGCGCCGGGCCGTCGGCTGCTGCCCTGATTGCGAAGGCGGCGGGCGGCCCGCAGATCCGCGATCTGCTGTTTCACCTGCCCGAGCAGTTCATCGACCGCCGCACCCGTCCGACGATCCGCGAGGCGTTGCCGGGCAGCATTGCCACACTCGCGGTCGAGGTGGTGCGCCACGAGCCGCCGGCCAACGAGCGCCAGCCCTGGCGGGTGGTGATCACCGACGGCACGGCGTTCGCCGAGATCGTGCTGTTCGGCCGGCACGGTCGCGACCGCTTCCCGCCCGGCGCCCGCCTGCTGGTCTCTGGACGATTGGAGTTGTTCAACGGCCGCCTCACCCTGCCGCACCCGGAGCACGTGGTGCCCGCCGCCACGCCGGAGCTGCTGCCGCTGATCGAGCCGGTGTGGCCGCTGACCGCCGGGCTGTCGCCCAAGGCGCTGGGCCGGGTCATGCGGGAGGCGGTGGACCATCTTCCCGATCTGCCCGAGTGGCACGATCCGGCGCTCAAGCGCCGCGAGAACTGGCCGGACTTCGCCGCGGCACTCCGCGCCCTGCAAGCCCCCGAGACCCTGCCCAACGAGGCGCCGCGCCGTCGGCTGGCCTATGACGAGCTGCTCGCCCAGCAGGTCGCGATCGCCTGGGCGCGCGCCCGCGAGCGCGACCGGCCCGGCCGCGCGCTGGCGGGCGACGGGCGGCTGCGGCAGGCCGCCCTCGCTCGCTTCGGCCATGCCCTCACCCCCGGCCAGGCGGCGGTGCTGGCCGAGATCGACGCCGACCTCGCCGCACCCCACCGAATGCTGCGCCTGCTGCAAGGCGACGTCGGATCGGGCAAGACGCTGGTCGCGGCTCTTGCGATGCTGCGGGCCGCCGAGGCCGGGGCGCAGGCCGCCCTGATGGCACCCACGGAGCTGCTGGCGCGCCAGCACCACCGCACCCTCACCCGCATCTGCCCGGTGCCGGTCGCCCTGCTCACCGGCACCGTGAAGGGTAGCGCGCGCGAACGCCTGCTCGCGCATATCGCCTCCGGCGACGTGCGCCTGATCGTCGGCACGCACGCGCTGTTCCAGGAGGGTGTGGCCTACCGCGATCTGGCGCTGGCCGTGATCGACGAGCAGCACCGCTTCGGGGTCGATCAGCGCATGATGCTGGGGGCCAAGGGCGAGCGCACCGACATCCTGGTGATGACCGCGACCCCGATCCCGCGCACCCTGCTGCTGACCCACTGGGCGGAGATGGAGGTGAGCCGCCTCGCCGACCGCCCCGGCGAGCGGCCGCCGATCCGCACCACGCTGCACGCGCTCGGCACCCTGCCCGAGGTCGCCGACGCCATCGCGCGTGCGATCGCGGGCGGCGCGCAGGTCTATTGGGTCTGCCCGCTGGTGAGCGAGAGCGAGGCGAGCGACCTCCAGGCCGCGGAGGCGCGCTTCGCCGATTTGCGCCGCCGCTTCGGCGCCGCGGTCGGCCTCGCCCACGGCCGCCAGGATAGTGCCGTGCGCGAGCAGGCCCTCGCGGATTTCCTGGCCGGGCGCGTCCGCATCCTGGTCGCGACCACGGTGGTCGAGGTCGGCGTCGATGTGCCGGCGGCGAGCGTGATGGTGATCGAGCACGCCGAGCGCTTCGGTCTCGCCCAGCTCCATCAGTTGCGCGGCCGTGTCGGTCGCGGCGATCGCGCCAGCTTCTGCCTGCTGCTGCACGAGGATGCGCTGGCCGAGGCGGCGCGGCGGCGCCTGCTGCTGCTGCGCGACACGCAGGACGGGTTCGTGATCGCCGACGAGGATTTCCGCCTGCGCGGGCCGGGCGAACTGCTTGGCACGCGCCAGTCCGGCCTGCCCGGACTGCGCATCGCCGATCTCGTGGAGCACGAGGGCCTGCTGCGCATTGCGGCGAAGGACGCGGCGGTGCTGATCGCGCGCGACCCGAAGCTCGAGAGCGAGCGCGGCCGGGCGGTGCGGTTGCTGCTGCGCCTGTTCGAGCGCGGCCGCGCCGTGCGCACCTTGCAGGCAGGTTAAACCCCCGAAACCCGGCGGCGGGTGCGGTTGCAAACCTCCGCGATTGCTTTATCCCCGCGCCCCGACGCGAGCGGGGGAGAGCGTGTGACCGATCTCATCGAGATCGACGGGCTGACCAAGCGGTTCGGCAGCTTCACCGCGGTGGATCACGTCTCCTTCCGGGTCGCGCGCGGCGAGGTGCTGGGCTTTCTCGGCCCCAACGGCGCCGGCAAATCGACCACCATGCGGATGCTGGCGGGGTTCATGACGCCGACCGAGGGAAGTGCCCGCATCTGCGGCCATGACGTGCAGGAGGACGCGCTGGCGGCGCGCCGTGCGCTCGGCTTCCTGCCCGAGGGCGCGCCCACCTATCCCGAGATGACGGTGCAGGGCTTTCTCCGGTTCGTCGCCGCCGTGCGCGGCTTCCGGGGATCGGATGCGCACACGCACATCGAACGGGCCGTCGCCCTGACCACGCTGGAGTCGGTCCTGTTGCAGCCGGTCGAAACGCTGTCGAAGGGCTTCAAGCGCCGCGTCGGTCTGGCGCAGGCGCTGCTGCACGATCCGCCGGTGCTGGTGCTCGACGAGCCGACCGACGGCCTCGATCCCAACCAGAAGCACGAGGTGCGCACGCTGATAGCGCGGATGGCGCCGCAGAAGGCCATCGTCATCTCGACCCACATCCTCGAGGAAGTGGACGCGGTCTGCACCCGCGCCATCGTCATCGCCGTCGGCCGCGTGGTCGCCGACGCAACGCCGGCGGCACTCGCCGCCATGCATCCCTCCGGCCGGCTCGACGACGTATTCCGCACGATCACCATGCCTGCCGAGCAGCGCCTGGCCGCCTGATGCGCAACGCATTGTTGGTTGCGCGCCGCGAACTGGGCGGCTATTTCGCGACCCCGGTGGGGGCCGTGTTCATCGTCATCTTCCTGGTGCTGCAAGGCGTGCTGACTTTCAATCTCGGCGGTTTCTTCGCCCGCGGGCAGGCCGATCTCGTGCCGTTCTTCAACTTCCTGCCCTGGGTGCTGCTGCTGCTGGTGCCGGCGATCAGCATGCGGCTCTGGGCGGAGGAGCGCCGCAGCGGCACGATCGAGCTGCTGCTGACGCTGCCGATCACCAACACCGAGGCCGTGGTCGGCAAGTTCCTCGCCGCCTGGGCGTTCTGCATCCTGGCACTCGTGCTGACCTTTCCTTTCGTCATCACCGTCAACCTGCTCGGCGCCCCCGATAACGGCGTGATCGCCGCCAGCTACGCGGGTGCGGTGCTGATCGCGGGCGCGTTCCTCGCCATCGGCGGCGCTCTGTCGGCCGCAACCCGCAACCAGGTGATCGCTTTCGTGCTCGCGATCGCCATTTGCTTCTTCTTCGCCGCTGCGAGCCTTCAGGTCGTCACCGATTTCCTCAGCAGTCACGCGCCCGGGCTGGCCGAGGCGGCGCGGCGGATCGGCGTGCTGGAGCGGTTCGGATCATTCACCCGCGGCGTGATCGAGGTGCGCGACCTGATCTATTTCGCCAGCCTGATCGGCTTCTGGCTGTTCGTGAACGTGGTCGTGGTCGAACACAGGAAGACCGACTGATGCGCGCGCGCGGGCCCGCCCGCACCCTCTGGGCCTCGATCGCGAGCGTGATCGGGCTGGCGGCGATCCTGATCGGCGTGAACATGATCGCCGACGCGCGACTGGCGAGTGCGCGGCTCGACCTCACGCAAGGACACATCTACACCCTCGCCCGCGGCACGCGCACGGTGCTGCGCGACCTGCGCGAGCCGGTGACGCTGAGACTCTACTATTCGCCGCAGCTCGGCGTGCGGCTGCCGGCCTTCGGCTCCTATGCCGACCGCGTGCGCGAGATGCTGCGCCGCTACGCCGCGATCTCGCACGGCATGGTGCGGCTGCAATTCCTCGACCCCGAGCCGTACAGCACCACCGAGGACCACGCGCTCGCCGATGGGATGCAGGGGGTGCCGCTCGATCAGGGCGGCGATCAGGTCTATTTCGGCATCGCCGGCAGCAACATGGTCGATCAGCAGCGCACCATCGCGTTCCTCAGCCCCGATCGCGCGCGCTTCCTGGAATACGACCTGACGAAGCTGGTCTGGAATCTCTCCCAGCCCCACCGCGCGGTGGTCGGCGTGATGAGCTCGCTGCCGCTCGACGGCAATCCGCGGCTGATGATGATGAGCCACGGCCAGGGCGATGCCGGCCAGCCCTGGGCGACGATGCTGGAGCTGCGCTCGACGTTCGACATCAAGCGCGTGCCCCTCGATGCGCAGGTGATCGATCCCTCGATCCAGGTGCTGCTGGTCGCCCAGCCGCAGCATCTCAGCCCGCTCGCGCTCTATGCGATCGACCAGTTCGTGATGCGCGGCGGGCACCTGCTGGCGATGGTCGATCCGGCCAGCGAGGCCGAAGCCGCAACCGCCGGCCCCGACGGCCAGCCGCCCACCGACACCAGCAGCGATCTGGCGCCGCTGTTCAAAGCGTGGGGCATTCGCTACGACCCCAATCGTGTCGTCGGCGACCTCGCGGGCGACTGGCGCGTGCGTGCCAGCGAGGACGAGAGCGCGCGACCCACCAATTATGTCGCCTGGTTCAACATCCGCGACGGCATCGACAAGAACGACCCCGCGATCGGCGATCTGCAACAGGTGACGGTCGCCGCTGCCGGTTCGCTGGCACCCGCGCCAGGTGCGAAGATCGACTTCACGCCGATCCTCTCCAGCAGCCGGCGCTCGGAAATGATCCCGGCCGCGGAGGTGCGCACCAACCCCGAGCCGGGCAAGATTCTCGCCGCGTTCAAGCCGGACGGCAAACCGCGCGTGATCGCGGCGCGCATCACCGGCACGCTGCATTCCGCATTCTCCGGCCCGCCGGCGTTGCCCAAAGGCGTCAAGCGCGCCGCCCACCTGCCGCCCTATCTCGGGCAGACCAAGTTGGCGGCGAACCTCGTCGTCGTCGCCGATACCGACATTCTCGCCGACCGCTTCTGGGTGCAGACGCAGGACTTCTTCGGCCAGCGCCAGGCGACGCCGTTCAGCGACAACGGTCCGTTCATCATCAACCTGGTCGGGCAGCTTGCCGGGGGCGACGCACTGCTGGGCTTGCGCGGCCGCGGCCCGTCCGAGCGGCCGTTCACCCGCATCGACCGGATGCAGGCGGCGGCCGAGGCGCAGTTCCAGCACACCGCGCAGGCGCTGGAGGCGCACCTGACCGCGGTGCAGGCCAAGCTGCGCACGCTGCGCACTGACGCCACCGGCAAGCAGGGCGCGATGGCGGCCGTGATCACGCCCGCGCAGCACGCCGAGATCGAGGCGGCGCGGGGCGACATCGTGCGCACCCGCGAGCGGCTGCGCCTGGTGCAGCTTGACCTGCGCCGCAACATCGCGGGCCTGGAGACGGCGCTGAAGGTGCTCGACATTGCGGCGGTGCCGCTGCTGCTCGCGATCGCTGCGGTGAGCCTCGGCCTCGTCCGGCGCCAGCGCCGCGCCCGCGCCCGGCGAGCCCACGCATGAAGCCGCGCACCGGCCTGCTTCTGCTGGCACTCGGCATCGTGGCACTGCTCGGCGGCTGGTATTTCGGCGCTCGCACGCAGCCGGCGGCCGGAGAGGTCGCGAGCGGCCGCCTCGCCTTCCCCGGCCTCGCTGCAAAACTGCAATCCGCGGCGCGCGTCGAGATCACCTATCACGGCAAGATGCTGGTGATCGAGAAGCACGGCAAAACCTGGGGGGTTGCCGATCGCGGTCTCTATCCGGTGCAGGGCGACAAGCTGCGCGCGGTGCTGACCGGCCTGACCGAGCTGCGGCTGGTGGGCAAGCGTACCGACGATCCGGCCGAGCTGGAGCTGCTCGGGCTCGGCCATCCCGCCTCGGCGAAATCTTCCGCCGACCTGCTGCGGGTGCTGGATGCCGCCGGCAAGCCGATCGCCGCGATCGTGCTCGGCCATCGCAAGGTGCTGACGGGCGGCGACGTGCCGCAGGAAATCTACGTCCGCTGGCCCGGCCAAGAATCAGGCCTGGCTCGCGGAAGGGACGGTGGAGATCGACGCCGATCCCTCGCTCTGGCTCGACCGCGACATCGCCGACATCCAGCACGATAAAATCAAATCGGTGGATATCATCACGCCCGGCCAGCACCTGGTCTTCGCCAGCGAGGACGGAAAACTCGTGCTCACCGCGCCGGCGCAGCATCCGCCGCTCGACCGCTACAAGATCGAGGACATGCAACGCGCCTTCGAGTACCTGACGTTCGACGATGTGCGCCCCGGACCGGCACTCCCCGGCCGCCCGGCGGGGCAGGCGGCGTTCACCACGACCGACGGAATGGTGGTGCGCGTGACGCTGAACGAAGGCGCCAAGCACGCCTGGGCCGCGTTCTCCGCCACCGGCGGCAAGGACGGCGCGGCGCTGGAGGCGCGCGTCAAGGGCTGGGTCTATCAGCTCGGAAGCTGGAAGCGCACCGCCTTCGTTCCCAGGATCGCTGATCTGGCAACGAAATCCGCGGCGGCGGCGAAGTGAGGCAAGGCAGGGGTTCCGCCCCGCCGTGAGCGACCGCGAATATCCCCTGCGCCCGATCGTCGGCATCGGCATCGTGGTGCTGCGGCCCGACGCCGTGCTGCTGGTCCGTCGCGGCCGCGCGCCCTCGCTCGGCCAATGGAGCCTGCCCGGCGGCGCACAGGAACTCGGCGAGACCGTCGAGGCGGCGGCGCGTCGCGAACTGCGCGAGGAGACCGGCCTTTCCGTCGGTCCGCTCACCCTAATCGCGCACGTGGACAGCATTCATCGCGAACCCGACGGGCGCGTGCGCTTCCACTACACGATTCTCGATTTCGCGGCACTCTGGATCGGCGGCGATCCGGTCGCGGGCGACGACGTGAACGCGCTCGTCTGGGCGCCGTTCGACAGGCTTGCCGATCACGCCTTATGGCCCGAGGCGGTGCGCATCATCAATCTCGCACGCGCCCGCCTGGATTTCGGCTGACCTTCGCGAGTGTCCCGATTCCGAAGTTCCTCGTCACTGCGAGGAGCGAAGCGACGAAGCAATCCAGTGCGGTGCCGCGGCGAGGCTGCCGGATTGCCTCGCTTCGCTCGCAATGACGACGAGGCGCTTCAACCGTCATGCCGACGAAGGTCGGCATCCACGACTTTGGCGCCAGCACCGCGAAAGTCGTGGACGGCCCGCCTTCGCGGGCCATGACGGTGCGGGTGCCGTCGGCACGTGCTCTAAACGCGGCGGCCCTGCCAATCGCCCTCGCCGAACTGCGCCAGGTTGACCTCGCCCTGGTGGTGGTCGTTCGAGGTGCCGAACGCGACCGTTCCGGCCATCGTCTCGTTCGAGGCCGTGCCGCGGAAGCGATACGTGACGTTGTTGCCTTCGTAGCGCGCGACGCAGTCGAAGCGCACCGCATCTCCCTCGACGCGCCCCGACACCGGCCCGGCGAAATGCAGCGAGGAGTGGCTGCCGGAAAGGGTGCCCCCATCCTGCCGCAGCGTCAGCCGATGCGTCCGCTCGCCATGCAGGAACCGCGTTGTCAGCTCCCAGGTGCCCGACACATCGACCGCCGCCGGCGCCGGCTCGCGCCCATCCGGCGAGGCCGCAAGCGCGCGCGCGATCGCGCGGCCGACCTCCGCCGCCTCGCCCGGCTGCAAACCGAACGGGTCGATCGTCACGGAATCCGCCGTCGCACTCATGTCGTCCAGCATCACCCGCGGCGAGCCTTCCAGCAGCGCCTGCCGCAGCCCGCCGCTGTCGATCGGGTGCCGGGCGCGATCCCAGCGCACCCGAAGGTTGGGCACCCGTGCGACACCTTGCGGTTCGATCACCTCGCAGTGCGCCGCGGAAATCTCTCGCGCGATCGCGTCCAGATCGGCCCGCCAGCGCCGCTGCTCCACCGCCGCGTCGCGGCTTTCCGTCCAGTGCTCGACGGCAGCCAGCAGGCCGATCACGTCCTCCTTCGACACCTTCATCGGCCGGCCGATCGCCTGGTGCGGCGAGGCATTGCGCCAAGCCGCCTGTACCAGCGCCTTGCGCCCGAGCAGCAGCCCACTGGTTTGCGGCCCGCGCAAAAACTTGCCGCCGCTGTACACCACCAGATCGGCGCCGCGCACGAGCCACGGGCTCGGCCGTTCCAGATGCTCGGAGGCCGCATCGACCAGCACCGGGATGCCGCGCGGCCGCGCCGCCGCCACCAGATGCTCGAGCCGCAGCGAACCCTGCGCCTCGTGCGTGCCGAGTGCTGCGATCATCGCCACCGGCTCGGCGAGGGCGGCATCCAACTCGGCCGCGGTCTCCACCTCGACGATGCGCGTGCCGACCATGCGGATCGCCTGGTCGTAGGCAAATCGCTGGTGGCGCACCATCACCACGCGGTTGACCATGCCGTCGGTGAACGGCAGCCGCAGCATCTTCACCGGATCGTTGCCGGCGACGCACGCCGCCGTCGCGAGCGAAAGCGCCGCCGCACTGCCGCAGGTCACCATTCCCCATTCGGCGCCGGTGAGTTCCGCGAGCCGCGCGCCTGCCGCCTGCATCAGCTCGTCGAGGTTGACGAATTGCTGGGAGGCTTCCGCGACTGCCTGCCGTACCTGCGGCAGCATCAGGCTGCCGCCGTGGACGGTGCGGACGGCGCAGCAATTGATGTACGGCCGCACGCCGAGCGCGCGATAGGGATCGGCGTTGCGCACCGGCATCACATCGTCGGCCATCCCATGCTCCCTCAGCAATGATACGGCAGCGTCGCCCCGCACGGCATCCCGGTCAACCGGCGCGCGCGATGCGCAGGCGCACGACGCGAGGCGGGGCGAGAAACGGTGCCGAGGTCAGCAGCACATCGGCCCCAGCTGTGGCGTAGGCCGCCGCATTGCCGGCATGGATGCCGCCTGCCGCGACTAGCAGCGGGCGATGCCGCAAGGCCCCCAGCGCCGCCGCGACCCGTGCCACCACGTCCGGCGGCGCGCGGTCGAGTTGCACCGAACCCACGCCGGCCTCGGCCAACGCGACCGCCTGTTCCACGCTGCCGGCGACCACCACTGCCCGGCACGTGGGCGCGGTGCGCCGCAGCCGCGCCAGCGCCGCCGCCAGCGCCGCATCGCTGTCGAAGAACGCGACATGCCCCGGCGCCACCACCACCGTCTCCGACAGCCCGAGCCGGTACGGCACCATGCCACCGGCCGCCGCCGCCGCCGTCGCCAGCCGCCGCAACCCGGGCGCGTGGCGGCGCGTGCTCGCGACGGTCGCACGCTCGGCACCGGCGCGGGCGGCGGCCACGATCGCGGCGGCCCGGGTCGCGATGCCGGCCGCGTGCTCCAGCAGCGACTGCACCAGCGGCAGCGCCCGGTGCAGATCGGCGGCGGCGCCCTCGGCCGAGACCAGGCGCGCATCCTTGGTCGCGCGCGCGCCGCTGGGCAGGTGGCACGCGGCGCGGCAACCGGCCAGTTCCAGCAGCCGGGCCGCGTCCTCCACGCAGGCGAGCGTCATCTCCTCGCCGGCGGTGAGCACGGCGGCACCCGCCAGGGCGTCGATGCCCAGCGCCTCGCAGGTGCGGTCGCCGCACGGCGCGTCCTCCTCCAGCCAGCGCAGCAGTTCGAGATCGGGGATGCGGGCCGACATGAGGACCGGCCCGCGTCTCAGCCCCGGCGCCGGAAGTGCAGGCCCCGTGCCCGGCCGCCGTTCACCAGCAATCCGCTCACCCGCGCGCCGGTCCCTTCGCGCAGCACCCGCACATCGGCCCATCCGCGAAACAGAACGCCCGGCGTTGCCACGCGGATGACATCGCCCGCGATCGTCGAGACCTCCCACGGCCCCGCATTGGCGAGCGGCCCGGCGATCCGCGCCGACATGGTTCCATCCGGCCCTGGAGCCATCGTCCACGCGGCGGCCAACTCGTCGCAGTCATAAGTCCCGGCCAGTCCATCGGGCAGCGCCGCCTTGGCCGGCGGCCGATGCAGGCGCCCGACGTGTCCGGCGTCGCGCTCCACCTCCAGCGCCTCCTCGCGGAGCCTCGCGACAAACGGGAAGCTCGTGCTGGCCGCGCGCAACCCCCCATCGGGCAGCGGCACCAACGCGAAGGCGACGCCGTTAAGGGTCGCGACCGCGCGGCCCTCCGGATCGAGGGACAGCTCCACGGTCGCCGGCGCCTCCGGCTCGACCCAGCGCCCGAGCATGGCCCCGATCGTCGCCGGGTCCGGTCGCGTCGGCATCTCGTCCAGCCCGAGTGCTGCGTCCGCGACCTGTCGCGCCAGCCGCGCCGGGTCGATGGCGCCGCAATTGGCGATGCAGATCACCGTCAGCCCGCGTTCCGGCAGTCGCAGGAACTCGGTGCGATAACCCGGCCACAGGCCGCCATGGCTCGCCGTCGCGATGCCGCGATGCTCCGTCACCGCCAGCCCGCGCGCATACGGGTTGAGCACGCCGTTGCTGAACGGCGCCCGCTCGGCGAGCGCCGCCGCCAGGGCCGCGCCGCCGACGTGCCCGGTGGTGAAGTTGCGATCCCACAACGCCAGGTCCGTCACGCAGGAGACGAGTCCGCCCTCGCCGCCCAGCGGAAAGCCGTGCTGCGCCTTCACGAAGCCGCCGCCCGCATCCGCCAGATACCCGGTCGCAAGTCCCGTCACCGTCTCGGTCGTGCTCGCCGCCAGCCGCGTACGGTTCATCCCCAGTGGCACGAACACGCGCCGCTCCAGCAACGACCCAAGCGACTCGCCCGCCACTTGCGCCACGATCTCGCCCAGCAGCAGGAATCCGGTGTTGCTGTAGAGGAAGCGGCTGCCCGGGCGCGAAATTGAGCCCGCGCTGGCGGCCGATCGCCGCCATCAGGTCAGTGCGCGTGCAAGGCTGTGCGAGGTCGAGGCCGCCGAGCCGCATCAGATCGAGGAAGTCGCGCAGGCCGCTGGTGTTGTGCATCAGATGGTCGGGCGTGATGCGTACGCCGAAATCGGGCAGGTCCGGAAGAGCGTCGTGGATGTCGGCATCCAGATGCAGGCGCCCTTCGGCGGCCAGCAGCAGGGCGGCGGTGCAGGTGAACTGCTTGCTGACCGAGGCGATGCGGAACACCGTCTCGCTGCCGATCGGCACGCCGAGATCGAGGCTCGCCATTCCCGCCGAGCGATGCAGCACCAGCGCGCCGTCGCGCACCACGCCCACGGTGCAGCCTGGCGTTGCGGCACTGTCCCAGGGTGCCAGCAGCCGCTCGACGCGGCGGTGCAGCAGCAGCAGGTCGAGGTCTTGCACGGCGACTTCGGCGATCGGCAGGGCGGTCACAATTCAGCGCGGCCCACGCGATTGCAAGCTGGCGGAAGCCCAGGCGCCGAATAGGTTCCGCACCTGGTATGTCGCCGGTCGCCTTCCACACGCGGCCTTGAGTTTGCGCCGCACGCGCACCGGAGCAGGCTGCATCCTGTGCAGCAGGACGTGGACCCGACACCACCCGCATGGCAGACGAACGCATCCTGCTGGTCGAGGACGAGTTCCTGGTGCGCCTCACGCTGGTCGAGGCGCTCGCCGAGGAGGGGTTTCAGGTGCTCGAGGCCGGCTCCGGCGATGAGGCGGCCGCCCTGCTGGAGCGCGACCCGTCGATCCGGCTGCTGATGACCGACATCCAGCTCCCCGGCAGCCTGGACGGCCACGCGCTGGCCGACCAAGTGCGCGCTCTGCGGCCGGACCTGCCGGTGATCTTCATGACCGGCCGCCCCGACACGATGGGTTCCGCGGTTCCCGGCCGGCGCGAGCTGTTCGTCACTAAGCCCTACCTGCCATCGGAGATCTGCGCTGCCGCCCGCCGGCTGCTCGCTGCTTCGGACTGAGGCCGAAGGGCGCGCGACCGGCGGGCGTTTCCGTCAGAGCTTTTTCTGCTCCGGCCGCGGTTGCGGATGCGGTGCCGGAGCCGGAGCCGGACGCGGCGCGGCAGCCGGCCGCGGGGCGGGAGCCGCCGGACGAGGCGCTGGGGCCGGCCGCGGGGCAGGGGCTGCCGGACGAGGCGCCGGGGCCGGGCGTGGCGCGGGTGCGGCCGGGCGCGCTGCCGCCGGGGCCGGACGAGGCGCCGGGGCCGGGCGCGGCGCGGGTGCGGCCGGGCGCGCCGTCGCCGGCGCCGGACGCGGTGCGGGTGCCGGGCGCGGGGCGGGTGCGGCCGGACGTGCCGCCGCCGGCGCCGGGTGCGGTGCCGGTGCCGGATGCGGCACCGGTGCGGCCGGACGAGCCGCCGCCGGCGCCGGGCGCGGTGCCGGGGCCGGATGCGGCACCGGTGCGGCCGGACGAGCCGCCGCCGGTGCCGGACGCGCCGGCTCTGCCGGACGCGCCGGCGCCGCACTCGGCCGGGCTGTTGCCGGCTGTGGGCGTACGGCCGGCAGCGCGCCGTGCTGCATTTCCGCCGGTGTGCGCAGGGCCGGCGTGCCGGGGCGCGCTGCGGTATTCGGCGCGCCCGGTCTCGGCGTCGCTGCCGGATTGCCCGGCCGCGCGGTCGCGGGTTGCGGGTGCGGCACCGGCGGGGTGCCGTGCTGCACCTGCGCGGGGGTGCGCAGCGCCGGCGTGCCGGGCCGTGCCGCGGCCGGTGTCGCCGGCTGGCCGGGTCGCGGCGCGGGTGCGCCCGGCCGGGCGCTTGCGGGCTCGCCGGGCCTTGCCGGAGCGGCAGCCCCGGGACGGCCGAGGGGGGTCGCGGCGGAAGCCGGCCGCAGCGGCGGCCGCGCGCCGTGCAATGGCTGCGCCGTCGCCTTCGGGCCGGGTGCGACCGGGTGCGCCGGGGCGCCGCGCGGGGCCGCCGGCAGCCGCAACTGCTGCGCGACCGGCCGGCTCACGCCGATCGTCTGGATCGCCGGACGGATCGGCTGGCGCGCCATCACCGGCTGCGCCCGCGCCAGCTCGGCAGGCGGCACATGCACGACCGCCGCCCGCACCGGCCGCGACTCCACCATCGCGCGCGCCGGCACTACCGTCGCCGCGCGCTGGACGTTGGCGAATTTATTGACCTGGACGTTCTTGATATACGTTGTGTTGTGGTAATTGTTGATCACCGTGTTGACGTTGGTGACATTGTAGCGGTTGACCCGCCCCAGATAGGCGTTGTTGACGCGATACCAGGGGTAGTACGGCTCGTGCCAGCCGAGCGGCACCCAGCCCACGTTGCCGCCGCTGAAGGCGTAGCCGATCGCGGCGCCGACGGCCGCTCCGGCGGCAACGGCCGCGCCGACGCCGAAGAAGCTGACCAGGGCCGGCGCGTAGCAGGGCGGCCCGCCGTAGCCGATGCCGGGCTGGACCGGCGCCCAGCCCCAGCGGTTCCCGGCATAGACCCAGCGCCCGTAATGGAACGGCGCGAACCCCCAGGGATCGCTGTCCACCCAGGTCCAGCCCCAGGGCGCCACATAGGCCCAGCGTCCCTCGCGGTACGGCACCCAGCTCGACGCGACCTGCGGATACCAGACCGCACCGTAGCTGCTGCTCTGCTGCCACGATCCGTACTGCTGGAGGTCCTGATATCCGGTCATCTCCTGCACCTCCTGCGGCGGCGCCACCGAGGCAGCGGCGGGTGCGGGCGCGGGTGCCTGGCCGGTCGCCTGCGCCTGCACCGGGGCCGGGGGTGCGAGAAGCTGTTGGAGGCACGGGTCGGGGCCGGGTGCCGGGCCGACGCTGCCCTGGAACGAGTTGGAACCGGAGATGGAGGCCATCTGCCCGGCGGGGACCTGGAGCGAGAGGTCGGTGCCGGTGATCTGCGCCGCACCGTTCTGCACCAGCACCGTGGTCGGGTTCTGGGTGTCGCCGGCAACCACGGCGATGTTGCCGGTCGCGGCGATCTGGACTTGGCCGCGCGGCGTCTGGAAGGCGTAGGTATCGCCGCTGGGAACGAAGGCCAGCGCCATGCAAATCTCGCCCTGCGGCAGCGTCGCGGCGAACGCGTGATCGTCGAGCTGGGTCACGTCGAGCTCGCTCGAGCTCATCATCAGGAAGCGGTTGCCGGACAGCTCCAGCGCTGCCTGCCCCTGCGGCTCGGTCCAGAACGAATCGCCGGTGGTGACGGGGTAGTTCAGCACCGCCGGACTCCACTGGGTGTCCTCGGCGGCATGGAACGAGACCGTGCCGGTGATCTGCGCCAGCCTCCCGGCCCGCGTCGGCGGCACCTGGTTCAGCGCCGTCGCGGCGCTCTGCCCGGCCGGCGGCGGGGGCGGCGATGCCGTCTGCGCCCAGGCGGCGTCGGGCCAGATCGGCGCCAGCACCAAGCTGCCGGCCGCGGCGACCGCGCACAGGCGGGACGGGCGGGAATGAAGGCGCATGGACGAACTCCTTGCGGAATGCGCTCTTGTGGAAGAGCAAGATGGCAAAACGAGGCCACGATGGAACGCGCCGGGGTCACAATGGATTGACCAGGGCGGAACGAAATTCGCGGGAACGCGCCCCCATCTCGCCACACAACGCGCGTAACCGACGCATCAGAGGAGGGAGCCATGAATCCTCGCACCCTGCGGCGCGTCGGCGTCGCCATCGGCTTGCTGGTCCTGGTGTCCTTGGGCGGCTGCGCCTACTACCCCTATGGTTACTATCCCGGTTACGGCTACGCGCCGTACGGGTATTACCCGGCCTACGCGGCGGCGGCCCCGGTTTATGGCAACGTCGCGATCGGCTTTGGCGGCGGCTGGCGCGGGGGTTGTTGTTGGCGCGGCGGCTGGGGCGGCTGGCGGCGCTGAACGCCCCCCACGGCACGAAAGGTTACGGTCCGGGTTTGCGAACCGTGAATTGACGGCGCTTGGCGCAGCGGCAGGCGCCCAAGGCCGTCGCCGCGACGCTTGATCGGCGCCGGCGCGCAGTGTCTTGTTTGGCGATGCCCATGCTCACCGGAAGCGCCCGACTCGCCGGCATCGTCGGCTGGCCGGTCGCCCATTCCCGCTCGCCGCGCCTGCACGGCTTCTGGCTGGAGCGGATGGGGATCGACGGCGCCTATCTGCCGCTGCCGGTGCGACCGGGGGATTTCTCGGTCGCGATCCACGGCCTGCGCGCCGCCGGGTTCCGCGGCTGCAACGTGACGCTACCGCACAAGCAGGCGGCGTTCGCGATCTGCGACCAGCGCGACCCCTCCGCCCGCCGCAGCGGCACCGTCAACACGCTGGTGTTCGACGGCGGCAAGATCCTCGGCCACAACACCGACGGCCCCGGCTTCATCGCCAGCCTGCAGCGCCCACGGCGTCGATGCCAGGCCGGTCCGGTGCTGGTGCTCGGCGCCGGCGGGGCGGCGCGCGCGGTGGCGGCGGCGTTGCAGGATGCAGGGGCCGTGGTGAGCCTCGCCAATCGCACCCATGATCGCGCCGCGGCGCTGGCGCAGGTACTGCCCGGCTTGCGCGTGGTGCCCTGGCAGCAGCGCGAGGCGGCGCTCGGCGATTTCGCGATGCTGGTCAACGCCACCGCGGCGGGCATGAGCGGGCACGAGGCGCTGCCGCTCGACCTCGCGCGCGCCGCACCGGCGATGACGGTCGCCGACATCGTCTATGTGCCGATCGAGACGCCGCTGCTGGTCGCGGCTGCCGCATGCGGGTTGCGCACCGTGGGCGGGCTGGGGATGCTGCTGCACCAGGCGGGGCTGGGGTTCGAGGCGTGGTTCGGCGCCCGGCCGGAGGTCGATGACGCGCTTGAAGCCTTCGTCGCCGCCGACATTGCGCGCCGGTGAAGGTGATCGGCCTGACCGGCGGCATCGGCATGGGCAAATCGACCGCGGCCGACGCGTTCCGGCGCGCCGGCATCCCGGTCTTCGACGCCGACGCCGAGGTGCATCGGCTGCAGGCGCAGCGGCGGCGCCGCGGTGCGCGCGATCGCCGCGCACTTCCCCGGCGTGGTGCGCAACGGCGCCGTCGATCGCGCGGCGCTGCGCGAGGTGGCGGTGCAGGATCCGGCGGCGATGGCACGGCTGGAGGCGATCCTGCATCCGCTGGTCCGCCGCGCCGAGCATGCTTTCGTCGGCGCGCCACCGCCGCGTCGGGCGCCGCGCCGTGGTGCTCGACATCCCGCTGCTGTTCGAGACCTGCGGGGATCGGCGGGTGGACGAGGTGGTGGTGGTCAGCGCGCCGCGCGGCGGTGCAGGCGGCGCGGGTACGCCGCCGCCGCCGCATGAGCCCCGAGCAGATCGCCGCCATCATCGCGCGCCAGATGCCCGACGCCGAGAAGCGCCGCCGTGCCGATCTGGTGGTGCGCACCGGCCTCTCGCGCGGCCACGCGTTGCGCACGCTCCGTCGCTACATGGCGGGGCTGCGATGAGCCGCGCGGTGCTGTTCGACACCGAGACGACGGGCCTGGACCCGGCCTCCGGCCACCGCGTGATCGAGATCGCGGCGCTGGAGCTGGTCAACGATCTCCCGACCGGGCGCCACTTCCACGCCTTCCTCGACCCCGAGCGCGAGATCGACGAGGAGGCGACGCGGATCCACGGCCTCTCGCGCGCCGAACTGCGCGGCAAGCCGCGTTTCGCCGAGATCGCGGGCGAGCTGATCGCCTTCCTGGGCGACGGTCCGCTGCTCGCGCACAACGCCGCGTTCGATTTCGGCTTTCTCGACGCCGAGTTTTCGCGCGCGGGGCATCGGCCGCTCGATCGCGCGCGGATGCTCGACACGATGGAGCTGGCGCGCACGCGCTTTCCCGGCCTGCCGAACAGCCTCGATGCGCTGTGCCGGCGGTTCGCGATCGACCTCTCGCTGCGCACGACGCACAACGCGCTGCTCGACTGCCGGCTGCTGGCGGAGGTGTATGTCGAGCTGACCGGCGGCCGGCAGCGCGGCCTGGCGCTCGCGGCGGCGGAGGCGGCGGCGCTGCCGGCGGTGAACTACCGCGCGGCGGGTGCCCGCGCGCCGCGGCCGATGGTGCCGACCGAGGCGGAGCTGGCGGCGCACGCGGCGTTCCTCGCGCGCATCGAGGAGCCGATCTGGCTGGCGCCCTGATCGCGTCCGGCCCGCCGCGCGCGGCGGTGCTGCGGGGCGCCGTCGCCGATCTGCACGCCGGCCGCGCCGCCGCGGCGGCGACGTGCGGCGGCGCGTCTGCTGGCGGCCGACCCGGACGACATCGAGGCGGTGCTGCTGCTCGGCCTCGCGCATGGGCTGGCGGGCGAGGCCGAACGCGCGGCGCCGCTGCTGGCGCGGGTCGCGGCGGCGCGCCCGGCGCACGCGCATCCGTGCGGCGACCTCGCCGGATTGCTGCGCGGCGCCGGACGGGCCGCCGAGGCCGAGGCGCATTTCCGCGCCGCCGCCCGGCTCGCGCCCGACGGATGCGCGGCTCGCCTTCGCCCATGCCGCCTTCCTGCACGAGCAGGGACGGCTGGAGGAGGCCGCGGCGCGGCTGGGTCCGGCGGCCTCGCCCGCTGCGCGCAACCTGCTCGGCATCCTGCGCGCCGAGCAGGGCCGCGCGGCCGAAGCGATCGCGGCGTTTCGCGCGGTGCTTGCGGCCGAGCCGGGGAATGCCGGCGCGCTCGCCAATCTGGGCGCGGCCTGCGCCGCCGAAGCGCAGATGGATGCGGCGATCGCGGCCTATGACGCGGCGCTGCGCGTGGCACCCGAGAACGTCGCGATCCGGCTCGGCCACGCCTATGCGCTGCTCAAGGCGGGGCGGCTCGCCGAAGGCTTCGCGGCGCACGAATGGCGGCTGCGCCTGCCCGGGCGCGCGCTGCTGTCGCCGGCGCGCCGGCTCCGGCCGGGTGCGGCGCTCGCCGGAAAGACCGTGCTGCTGACGCAGGACGAGGGCATGGGCGACACGCTGATGATGCTGCGCTACGTGCCGCTGCTGGCGCAGGCGGGTGCGCGCGTGCTGGCGTGGGTGCCGCCGGAGCTGGCCCGCATCGCGCGCGTTGTCCCCGGCATTGCCGAGGTGCTCAGCGGCGATGCGGCCGCACCTGCCTGCGACTGGCACGCGCCGTTCCTGTCGCTGGCATATGTGTTCGCAACCACACTGGAGACGATCCCGCCGCCGGCGGTGATCGTGCCGGACGCGGCCCTGGTGGCACGCTGGGCCGCGCGGCTGCCTTCGGGGCCCGGGCTGCGCATCGGATTATGCTGGGCCGGGGCGGCGCGCCAGGGCAATCCGGCGGCACTCGCAATCGACCGCCGCCGCAGCCTGCCGCGCGCGGCACTCGCGCCGCTGGGTGATCTGGCGGGCGTGCAATTCGTCAGTTTGCAGAAAGGGCCGCGCGGCGGCGCAGATCTCCGAGATTGACCTCGTGCCTGCACGATCCGATGCCGGCGGTCGCCGATTTCGCCGATACCGCCGCGATCATCGCCAATCTCGATGCGGTGGTGTCGGCCGATACCGCGGTCGCTCATCTCGCGGCATCGATGGGCAGGCGGGTGCTGCTGCTGGATCGGTTCGACAATTGCTGGCGCTGGCTCACCGACCGCGACGACAGCCCGTGGTATCCGAGCCTCTGCATCGTGCGCCAGCGTCGGCCGGGCGACTGGGCGGGCGTGGTCGCGCGCGTGCGCGCGATGCTGATTAAATGGGTTTGAGAGACACGGGTGTCCCAACCCTGGTTCTCCGGGTCGCATAACCGGGTGTGAGTTTGTTCCGCCGGTCGGTCCGTGGATTGCGGCCGGCGCGGCGAGGGAACACACTCGCGCCGGACGCGCAACGGCGCGCGCAAGGGGCAGGAGACATAGCATGAGCGGATCGGGTCGGGATCGGGATTTCTCCTCTGGCGGGCTGCTTCTGCCGCGCCGTTCGCTGCTCGCGTTGGCGGCCGCCGGGGCCGCCGCGGGCGCGTTCGGCACCGCGGCTCGCGCGCAAGCGACGTCGAAGCCGCCCGCGACACCGAAGGGACAGATCGTGATCGGCCTGTCGCAGGAGCCGACCGTGTTCAACCCGCTGATGCCGGCGATCGAGGTCGATCAGGGCGTCTGGTGGGCGGTCTATTCGCCGCTCTGGGGCGTCGATCCGAAGGGCCAGTTCTTCCCGCAGCTCGCGACCGAGGTGCCGAGTGTCGCCAATGGCGGCATCTCCGAGGACGGGCTGACCTGGAAGATGAAGCTGCGTCCGGATGTGAAGTGGCATGACGGCGCGACGTTCACGGCCGACGACGTGAAGTTCACGCTCGATCTCATCAACAACCCCAACTTCCGTGCCGGATCGCGCGACGGCCACAATCTGCTCCAGGACGTGAAAGTGCTCAGCCCCACCGAGATCACCTGGAAGCTCTCGAAGCCGTATGCGCCCTATCCCTCGATCGTAGCGTGGACGTTCATCGTGCCCAAGCACGTCGTCGAGAAGGCGAAGGACCCGAACAATTCCTCGCTGAACACCTCGCCGGTCGGCACCGGGCCGTTCAAATGGAGCGAACGCGTCGCGGGCGACCACATCACGCTGGCAGCCAACCCGCATTTCCTCGGCGACGGCCCGCATGTCGAGCGCGTGGTGTTCAAATACATCCCCGACATGACGGTGATGTACACCCAATTCCGCACCGGCGACATCGACTACACCGAAATCCAGGGCATCTCGCCCGACCACTACGCCGAGGCCAAGACGCTGAAGGACCGCGTCGTGGTCGTGGTGCCCCAGGCGTTCGTGGAGAGCATCACCTTCAACCTCGGCAAGCCGGTGTTCGGCGAGCAGGTGGTGCGCGACGCGCTGTATCTGGGGATGCAGAAAAAACCGATCATCAACTCGATCTACTATGGCCTGCCGTCGGCCACCGAGAGCTACCTTCCGCGCCAGTCCTGGGCCTTCAACCCGAACCTGCCGAAGCAAGAGTACAATCCGGCGAAAGCGAAGCAGATGCTGGACGCCGCCGGATGGAAGCCGGGGGCGGGGGGCGTGCGCGCGAAGGGGAGACAGAAGCTGGAGTTCCTCAACTCCACCACCGCCGGCAATCATGTGCGCGAGCAGGCCCAGCAGCTTTTGCAGCAGGACTGGAATGCGATCGGCGCCAACATGAAGATCCACAACATGCCGGCCGCCGTGATCTGGGGCGACTACTACCATTTGTCGCAGTTCGACAGCGTGATGGTGGGCGAGGATTTCCTGATCGGCGCCGATCCCGACCCGTCGCTGCGGCTGGCCGGCTGGTCGATCCCGGCCAAGGGCGGTGCCGGCCAGAACTCGGGCCAGTACTCCAACCCGAAGGTCGATGCGTTGCTGCGCGATGCCGACGCCACCTTCGACCGCGCACGCCGCACCAAGGACTATCAGCAGGTGCAGGAGCATGTGCGCCACGATCTGCCGCTGTTGCCGATCTTCCAGTACACCATGGTCAAGGGCACCAAGAAGGGGCTGGTCGGGCTGGCGCCGAACGTGAACTCGCTGTCGGATTGCTGGAATCTCAACGCCTGGTACTGGACGAGCTGAACGGGGAGGGTGCCTGGTGATCCGCTACGAGTTGGCCGGACGGGCGGCCCTGGTGACCGGGGCCGCCTCCGGCATCGGGCTCGCGACGGCGAGGCTGCTGGCGCGCGGCGGCGCCGCGGTGGCGCTCAACTTCCTCCCCGACGACCCGCGCGGGCCGGCGGCGGTGGCGGCGCTGCGCGCGGACGGGTGCGACGTGCATCCGGCACCCGGCGACGTCGGGCAGGCGGGGGAGGCGGAGCAGATGGTCGCGGCGGAGATCGGCCGGCTCGGCCGGCTCGATCTGCTGATCAACAATGCGGGAACGCCCGGCGCGCGGGCGGTGATCGAGCCGCGCGATCTCGACCGGATGACCGAGGAATTCTGGTCGCTGCTGCTCTCGGTCAACCTGCTCGGGCCGTTCCGCTGCACCCGCGCGGCGGCCCCGGCATTGCGGGCGGCGCGGGGTGCGGTGGTCAATACGGCTTCGGTTGCCGGAGTCAGCGCCGCCGGCAGCAGCCTCGCGTATGGCGCGACCAAGGCCGGGCTGATCAAGATGACCAAGGATCTGGCGCGGGCGCTGGCGCCGGAGGTGCGGGTGAACGCGGTGGCGCCCGGTGCGGTGGACAGCGAGTGGCCGATCGAATGGACCGAGGAGCGGCGGCGCCAATCGGCCGACCGGGCGTTGCTGCGGCGCCGCTGCACGCCCGACGACATCGCCGAGGTCATCGCCTTCCTCGGCTGCGGGGCGGCAATGGTGACGGGACAGACCGTGGTGGTCGACGGCGGGCTGACGCTGTAAGCAGGATGGCCGGGCGCCACGGCTTCGCCACAGGCGCCATCCAGGCTATCGCGGTCCGGGCCTCAGCTCGGCCCGACCCCCTCTGCCGGAGACCGCCGATGCTAGCCCCGAAGCTGCCGCGTCGTCGCATCCTCACCGGCACCGCCGCGCTCGCCGCAGCGGCTGCGCTCGGCAGACCGGGACGGGCGGCCGCAGCAGCGATGGTCGCGGCCTTCCCCGAGGGAGCGACGCTTCTGGTCGGCGGCCCGGCGGGCGGGCGGACCGCGGAATGGGGGCGGCTCCTGGCACCGCTGCTGCAACAAGGCCTGCCGCTGACCACGCCGCTGGTTCAGAACCCCGTGGGGGGAGCGGACGGTGTCACCGCCGCCAACCAGTTCGAGGCACGCACCACCCCGGACGGCGCCACCGCCCTGCTGCTGCCCGGCAGCGCGGCCCTGCTGTGGCTGGTCGGCGACCCGCGGGCAAAGTTCGATGTGGCGCACTGGGTGCCCGGTCTGGCGGGCATCGGCAGCGGCGTGATCGCGTCCCGTCTGCCACTCGGGCGGCTGGCACCGGCGGCCCCGGTGCGCTTCGCCGCCTCGGCTCCGAACGGGCCGGAGCTGCCCGGGCTGCTGGCGATCGAGCTGCTCGGGCTGCGGCTGGTGCCGGTGTTCGGCATCGGCACCGAGATGGCGCGCCGGGATGCGCTCGCGCACGGCGTGGTGGACGCGGTGTTCGTGGGTGGACGCGACGTGCCGCAGCTTGTGCCGGCGCTCGCCGCCGCCGGCGCGCTGCCGCTGGTCAGCATGGGCAGCCCGGACGCGACCGGGGTGTGGCAGCGCGACGCCGCCTACCCGACGCTGCCGACACTGCCAGAGCTGTGCGCCGCTCGCGGGATGCCGCCGGCGGCATCTCTGCTGCCGGCCTGGCGTGCGGCGGCGACGGCGGTGCAGCTCGATGTGGCCCTGGTGCTGCCGCATCTGACCCCGGCGGCAATGGTGGCGCTGTGGCGGCAGGCCTGTGCCAAGGCCGCCGCGGCGCCCGCGTTGCAGGCCGCCGCGAGCAGCATCGCGGTGCGCCCGCAGGCGGCGCCGGCCGCCAACGCCAGCACCGAGGCGCTGGTGGTCGATGCCGCCGCCCTGCTGGTGCTGCGCCGCTGGCTCACGAGCCGGTTCGACTGGCGCCCGAGCTGACGGAGGAGGCACAGGTCATGCGGACGATGCAATCCCTGGGTATCGCATTCGTGCTGGGCGCGGTTGTCGCCGGCCCGGCCCGGGCGCAGAGCTTCACCCTCACCAGCTCCGCCTTCACCGAGGGCGGCACCATCAAGGCGGAGCAGGTGTTCAACGAGGGCACGTGCAAGGGCGGCAACATCTCGCCGGCGCTGTCCTGGAGTGGGGCACCCGCCGGCACCAAGAGCTTCACCTTGACGCTGTTCGACCCCGACGCGCCGACCGGCAGCGGCTTCTGGCACTGGGTGATCTTCAACATCCCGCCCGGCACGACCTCGCTTGCCAAGAATGCCGGCGACATCCAGGCGAAGCTGGCGCCGAAGGATGCGGTGCAGATCCGTAACGACTACAGCGGGATGGGCTACGGCGGCCCGTGCCCGCCGCACGGCGACCAGCCGCACCACTATATCTTCACGCTCACCGCGGTGAACGAGATGCTGCCGCTGAACGCCGGCGCGTCAGCCGCGGTGGTCGGCTTCATGCTGCACTACCATACGATCGCCAAGACCCAGCTTATCGGCCGCTACGGCGACTGAGCACGGCTGCGACCGAAGGATGCCATGCCAAGCCACACTTTCTTCTGCATCGACGCCCATACCTGCGGCAATCCGGTGCGCATGGTCGCGGGCGGCGCACCGCTGCTGCCGCACGTGCCGATGGCGGAAAAGCGCGTCATCTTCCGCGAACGCTTCGACTGGGTGCGCCGCGCGCTGATGTTCGAGCCGCGTGGGCACGAGGTGATGTCGGGCTCGATCCTGTATCCCTCGACGCGCGACGATTGCGACATCGGCGTGCTGTACATCGAGGTGAGCGGCTGCCTGCCGATGTGCGGGCACGGCACCATCGGCACCGTGACCGCCGCGATCGAGAGCGGCCTCGTCGTGCCGCGCACACCGGGCCGGATGGCGATCGAGGCGCCGGCCGGGCGGGTCGGCATCGAGTACCGCCAGGAGGGGCGGTTCGTCGAGCAGGTGCGGCTGTTCAACGTCGCCTCCTATCTGCACGCGGCCGAGGTCGAGATCGAGGTGCCCGGCTTCGGCGCGCTCGTGGTGGATGTCGCCTATGGCGGCAATTTCTACGCGATCATCGAGCCGCAGCGGCACTGGCGCGGCCTCGATGAGATGAGTGCCGCGGACATACAGGCGGCGAGCCCGCGCGTGCGGGCAGCGGCGCAGGCGGCGGTGGCGCCGGTGCATCCCGAGGACGATCGCATCCGCGACGTCACGCACGTGATGTGGTGCGACGCGCCACGCGCCGCCCGCGCGCACGCACGCAACGCCGTATTCTACGGCGATCGCGCGATCGACCGCTCGCCCTGCGGCACCGGCACCTCGGCGCGGATGGCGCAGTTCGCCGCACGCGGGCGGCTTTCGGTGGGGCAGGAGTTCATCCACGAGAGCATCATCGGCACGATGTTCGACGGCCGGGTGGAGGCGGCCGACGAGGTCGGCGGCCGGCCCGCGATCCGGCCGAGTGTCGCCGGATGGGCGCGCGTGATCGGGCACAACACGATCTTCGTCGATGACCGCGATCCGCTGGCGCACGGGTTCATCGTGCGGTAGCATCCGACCACCCGCTCCGACGCTCGGCTGCCTCTCCGCCCTTGGCGATGGGCGCTCTCGTTTTCAGAGTGTGTTCAAAAAGGCGACCAGATCCTGTATTTCGCTCGGCTTGAAGCCGATGCTGAAGCGCTGGTTGTAGAACTTCACCACGTCTTGCAGCGTCGCTGCCGAGCCGTCGGTGAAATAGGGCGCACGCGCGGCCAGTCCGCGGAGTTGTGGACCCGCGAATTTGCCGATATCCGCGCACTGGCCGGTGATGAGCGCAAGCCCCGGATCATTCGTCGTGACCGAGCGGCCGTTGAACGGTGTGCTCAGCCCCTGCAGGCACACGACCTGGAAGATCGGCAGAAGCGGCGATGGCGGCGGACCCAGATGCGCCGTCGAGTCACCCCCGATTCCGATGTCGAGGGTGGCGACCTTTCCTTTCAGGTTGTTCCCGGCATGGGCCTGATTGTGGCAGGTGCTGCAGGTTCCGGTGATCGTGGGGTTGCCCGAGACGTCATTCAAACCCGCGACGCTCGAGATGGTGAAGGTCCTGGTATTGAACAACGCCTGACCACGCGCGATCGCGGCGCGGTCGGTGTTGACCGAATTTCCTGCAAGCCCCGCCCAGGCGTTGTATTCCGAGAAGGTAACATTGTTCGGCGGTCCGCCCTGGCCCGGTATCTGAGAGGACAGGCTTTGGGCACCGCCCGTGGCTCCAATCGCTCCGAGGCTGCGCGCATTGGTGTCGTAGGATTGCGCGCTGAAGATGCCGTTCTCGAACCCGACCATCTCCGTAATCTGCTGGGCGCTGGGCGGAGTGAATGCCTGCGCGTGCCCGAGCGTCGCATCATGAGCCTGACTCTCCAGGCTGGGCTCGCGCGTATCCCACATGATCGCCGGCCCCTCGGGCCGGCCGGGCAAGTTGACGAAGGGTAGATTGGCCGAAATCCGCGGACGCCGGTAAATCGAAATCATCTGCGCCGTTTGGCCGCCAATGGTGTCCTGGTCATAGGCGGGGTCCGTGTTGCATCCGTAGGGATCGCTGATGACCGTGATTCTGAACTGCGCCCCGGCAGGCACGGGCAGAAAGATCCTGATGAGACCTCGGGTCAGAAGCAGAGAATGCGCAGCGCGAAACGCGGCCCCATTGCCGGTATTGGGCGGCAGATTGTTGGGACAGTTGGCGCCGTCCACCCCGGCGAAGATCGGATCGGTGCCACCGGTGGCCTGATAGCGAGCGTTGATGTTCGCGGGGACGACACTCATCCCGCTCGGCGGCTGGTGACAGGTGACGCAGGTTCGCCCATTCGAGCCGAGCAACTCGAAGAACGCGTTGGAGCCGGTCTGGACCGCACCGCTCGGCTGGTACGAACCCTGGCAACCCGTAGTGTCGCTGTCCACCCGGCTTTTGCCGATCGTCGCGGGGATTCCGCCCTGACTGAAGATGGTGTCCGGCGCGCATGGCTGCGTCGTCGTTTTCTGCTCTTGGGGCAAGGCTGGCTGCTTGGGAGTGAAGCCGGGGGCCGACAGGGCGGAGTGGTAATAGTGCGGAAAAAACGTCGGCACGTTGGTCGGCAGCCGCTGCACCGCCGCGTCGGCGTTCCGGACCCGTGCTTGCAGCGCGGCACTTGTATTGGCGGCACTCGCGCCCGGAGGCGGCGAGGCAGGGGCGGCCGGGGCTGGCTGTTGTGCCAAAGCGCCCGGTGCGAGAAGTGCCAATCCGGCAAAAAGTACGACCACGCGCCCGATGCCGTGTCGCAACGCACCCGCGTCATAACAATCGCGGCTGACCAGGGAACGGATGACCATGTCAAACGCCCTCGCTCTCTCGGTTTGTTGCTTGTGCCGTCACCGCCGGCGAAACGTTCCCCCCAAACCTGCAGAAGATTGGGCCGCACCTGATCGGCATTCCAGGCCGTTGCTGGCCCTTGGGGAGAAGGCCGATGATATGACTTTCGGTGTCGCAATGGAAGCGTCAAAGTGTGACGATATTGTTGAAGCGAGCGATCGAGTAGGGCGCCAGGTCGAGCACCGCCGGCCGGCCGGCGAGCCGGTCGGCGATCAGCCGCGCCGTGGTGGCGGCGAGCGTCAGGCCGAGATGACCGTGGCCGAACGCATAGGCGATCCGGGGGGCCGCGGGCGAAAGCCCGATCACCGGCAGGCTGTCGGGTGTGGCGGGACGCTGGCCCATCCATTCGCTGCCGGGTGCGTCCGACAGGTCCGGCAGGTAGCGCTTCGCCAGCCCCCGCAGCCGCTGCGCGCGGGCGAAATTGGGCGATGCATCCAGACCCGCGAACTCGGCGGCCCCGCCGATGCGCAGGCCCGCTGCCAGCGGGGCGACGACGAATTTTTCCACGGCGAAAATGACCTCGCGCGAGAGCCTGACGCCCGGCTCGGCGATCGTGGTGTTGTAGCCGCGTTCGGAGGCGAGCAGCACGCGGTCGTCAAGGCCGCGCGCGAGCGGCGCCGACCACGCGCCAGCGGCGACCACCACCGCCTCGAAGGCGTGCTGCCCGCCATCCGCGGTGCGCAGGCGGGCGTCGGCATCGAGAGCGACCACCTCCGCGCGGCGCACGGCGACGCCGCGGCCACGCAACGCGGCGAGCAGCGCCGCCCAGACCGCGTGCGGGTCGCGCACCTGCGACCAGCCGGGCACCAGCACGCCGCACGCGACCGCCGGGCCGAGCGCCGGATCCATCGCGCGCGCGTCCGCGCCCGAAAGCGCCTGCCACGTGACGCCGAGCCGGCCGCGCTGCCCCCACTCCGCCGCTTCGGCCTCGAACGCGGCGCGGCTGCGATAAACCGTGAGCGCGCCAGCGCGGATCAGCGCATCGGACAGACCAATGGCGGCGAGCAGCGGCACCAGATCGTCATGCGCGCGGGTGGTGAGGGCCGCGAGTGCTGCGGCACCCCGAGCCACGCGCGCCGGCCGGGCGGAGGCGACGAAGCCGGCGAGCCACGGCAGCAGCGCGGGCAAATGCGCCGGGCGGATCGCGAGCGGGCCCAGCGGATCGAGCAAATAGCGCGGCACGCGGGCGAGCACGGCGAGGCTGGCGGCGGGGATCACCTCGCTGACGCCGATCCCGCCGGCGTTCCCCCAGGAGCATTTGTCGCCGTCGGGATCGCGGTCGAGCACAGTGACGGCGTGACCGTCGGTGGTGAGGGCATGGGCGCAGGCGAGCCCGACGATGCCGCCGCCGATCACGCCGATGCGCGCCATCCCGCCCCCAGCACTATTCCCGATCGCCAAGCCGAAAAGCGATCGGCGTGTGAAGTGTCTCACATCCGCGTGCGCGTCCAATCCCCACGATGTCCGCGCCAGCAAGGAGTGGGGACATGACAGCGATCATGCCGGCCGCGGCGATGCCGGTCGCGATCTCCAACGTGGTGGCGTTGCGGCCGCGGCTCTGCGACGCCCATCGCGCGCTGCTCGCGGCCTGGGTGAAGGCCGGACGGCGGATGGGCCTGCACGATGCAGCGATCGTCCACCGCACGCCCGAGGGTGCCGCTGAGCCCACCGGCATGGCGGTGATCTGGGTGCGGGAGAATCCCGATCCGGCCTATCTCGTGCGTTTCGAGGGCGTCGGCTGGGCGGTACTGGACACTGTGCGCGGCGCCGTGCTGGGACGCTTCGAGAGCTTCGCGCAGGCGCTGGAGTTCATTCGCCCGGTGCTCGGCGCGGCACAGCGCCGACGGCCGGCCGCCTCCGTGGCTCAGCTCCGGTAGCTGCCGTTGATGTCGATGTAGCCGTGGGTCAGATCGCAGGTCCACGCCTCGGCCCGGCCGCGGCCGAGGCCGAGATCGACCGCGATCGCGACTTCCCGCCCCTTCATATGGGCCGTTACCGGCGCTTCGTCGTAGCCTTCGACCACGGCGCCATCACGCGCCATCCACACGCCGCCGATCGCGATTGAAAGCCGGTCGCGGTCGGCCGACTCGCCCGCCTTGCCGACCGCCATCACGATCCGGCCCCAGTTCGCGTCCTCGCCCGCGATCGCGGTCTTGACCAGCGGCGAATTCGCAATCGCCATCGCGATCCGCTTCGCCGAGCGCCGCGAGACCGCGCCGGAAACCGCGATGTGGACCAGCTTCTGCGCGCCCTCGCCGTCGCGCACCACCTGCAGGGCGAGATCGTGCAGCACCGCGTCCAGCGCCGCGCGGAAGTCGCGCAGCATCGGACCGCCCGCGGCCGGGATGCGGGCATGGCGGGCCTGACCGGTCGCGAACAGCAGCACCGTGTCGCTGGTCGAGGTATCGCTATCGACCGTCGTGCAGTTGAAGCTGCCGGCGACACCGCGCGCGAGCATCGCCTGCAAGACGGCGGCCGGGATCGCCGCGTCGGTGAAGGCGAAGCAGAGCATGGTCGCCATGTCGGGCGCGATCATGCCGCTGCCTTTGGCAATACCGGAGATGCGCACTTCGATTTGCCCGATCCGCGCGATGCGGGTTGCGGCCTTGGGGAAGGTATCGGTGGTCATGATGCCGCGCGCCGCCGCTTCCCACCCGTCCTCGGTGAGCGAGGCGTGCAGCGCAGGAAGGACCGCGGTGAGGCGCGCGTGCGGCAGCACCTCGCCGATCACGCCGGTCGAGGCGAGGAACACCTCGCGCGGCCGGCAGCTGACCAGACGGGCGGCCTCGGCGGCGGTGGCGCGAACGGTCTCGGTGCCGGCGCGGCCGGTGAAGACGTTGGCGTTGCCGGCGTTCACCACCAGCGCCCGTGCGCGCCCGGCCGGCAACGCGGCGCGGCACCAATCGACCGGTGCGCCCGGGCAGCGGCTGCGGGTGAACACTCCGGCCACGGTGCTGCGCGCCGGCAGTTCGGCCATCACCAGATCGGCGCGGCCCTGATAGCGGATGCCGGCCGCCGCCGCCCCCAGCCGCACGCCGGCGACTGGCGGCAGCTCGGGCAGTTCGACGGCGAGCGGCGAACGGGGCGGCGCGGGCATCGGCGGATCAGCAAGCCAAGGCGAGGGGCTCTGCCCCTCGACCCCGCTGGGGCCGCAGGCCCCAGACCCCATTCTTCATTGCTTCGCAGGCGGCGTCGCGGTGTCGGTCGCGCGGTGCGGGCTGCCGTCGGCGTTGAAGGTCTCGATCTTCACGTCGGCCTTCGCCTTCGTGATCGCCTGCGCAATGCCCTTGCTGATCAGCGAGTGCTCGATCTGCTGCTTCACGCTGTCGAGCGTCGGTGGCGGGGTGCGGCGGTCGCCGAGCGCCTGGATCACGTGCCAGCCGAACTCGGTATGCACCGGCGTGGGCGAGACTTCTCCGGGCTTGAGCGCGAAGGCGGCCTTGGAGAAGGCGGGCACCATGTCACCCTCTTTGAACCAGCCGAGATCGCCGCCGGAGGCCTGGCTGCCGGTGTCCTTGCTCTCCTGCTTGGCGAGGGCGGCGAAATCCGCCCCGCCCTTGAGCTTGGCGATGATGTCCTTGGCTTGCGCCTCGGTGGGCACCAGGATGTGACGGGCGTGGACCTCCTTCGGCCCCTGCTTGCCGGCGTACTGCTTGTCGTACTGGGCCTTGACGGCGGCCTCGGTGATGTCGGGCCCCACCTCCTTCTGCAGCAGCGCGCTTTGCAGGGCGCGGTCGGCGGCCGCCTTCATCGCGGCGGCCACCTTGGGATCGTTCTGTAGTCCCTCCTTGCGGGCCTCGGCGACCAGGGCGGCCTCGTCCACCAGCCGGCCGAGCACCATCGGATAGAGCACCGGCTGCGGCAGGCCGCGGAGCTGCGCGGGCAGCGTCTGCATGGTCGCGGCGACGTCGCTCGCGTGGATGGTCTGGTCGCCGACGCGCGCCACGACCGGGTCGCCCGCAGGCGCCGCGGCGGGGGCGGGCGGCGGCAAAGTTCCGGCGGGCGCCGTTTGGGCCAGCCCGGTCTGCGCCAGGATGGGGACGCAGAAGGCGGTGGCCGCGAACAGTGCGGCAAGGCTCAGGCGTGGCATGATCATGGGGCACCTCGATGAGGCCGCGAGTGTGGCCGAGGGGTCCGGCTGCCGCAAGGCAGGCGCCTGCGCGCGCCCCGCGCGCCTCTGCGCGCGTTGACCGGGGGCGGGGTGCGGCCTATCTGCAACCTGCCCAAGCTGGCCCGTCCGCCGTCCCGGAGGTTGGCCCGCGGCCCACTCCGGAAGGCCCCGTATGCTCGCCAGCTTCGCCCGCACCATCTTCGGCACCAGCAACGACCGCAGGCTGAAGGCCTACCAGCGCCGGCTGCCGCAGATCAACACGCTGGAACCGGCCCTCGCCGCGCTGTCGGACGAGGCGTTGCGGGCCAAGACCGCCGAGTTCCGCCAACGGATCGCGGACGGTGCCACGCTCGACCAGCTGCTCCCCGAGGCGTTCGCGGTGGTGCGCGAGGCCTCCAAGCGCACGCTGGAGCAACGCCATTTCGACGTGCAGATGATCGGCGGCATGGTGCTGCACGAGGGCAAGATCGCCGAGATGAAGACCGGCGAGGGCAAGACGCTGGTGGCCACCCTGCCGGTCTATCTGAACGCGCTCGCCGCGACCGGCGTGCATGTGGTGACGGTGAACGACTATCTCGCCCGGCGCGACGCCGAGTGGATGGGCCAGATCTACGGCTTCCTCGGCATGAGCGTCGGCGTGATCGTGCACGGCCTGGACGACGAGCAGCGCCGCGCCGCCTATGCCGCCGATATCACCTACGGCACCAACAACGAGTTCGGTTTCGACTACCTGCGCGACAACATGAAGTACCGCCTCGAGGACATGGTGCAGCGCGACTTCGCGTATGCAATCGTGGACGAGGTGGACAACATCATGATCGACGAGGCACGCACGCCGCTCATCATCTCCGGTCCCGCCGAGGACAGCTCCGATCTTTACCGCAGCGTGAACGCGGTCGTCCGCGAGCTGGTCAAAGACGAAACCACCTATGAAAAGGACGAGAAGTTCCGGACCGTCAACCTCACCGAGGACGGATCGGAGCGCGTCGAGCAGATGCTGCGCGAGGCCGGCATCATCGAGGAGGGCAATCTCTACGACATCTTCAACGTCTCGGTGCTGCACCACGTCACGCAGTCGCTGCGTGCGCACACCCTGTTCGCGCGCGACACCGAATACATCGTGCGCGACGACAAGATCGTCATCATCGACGAGTTCACCGGGCGCATGATGGAGGGCCGCCGCTACTCGGAGGGGCTGCACCAGGCCTTGGAGGCGAAGGAGGGCGTCACCGTCCAGGCGGAGAACCAGACGCTGGCCTCGATCACGTTCCAGAACTACTTCCGCCTCTATCCCAAGCTCGCCGGCATGACCGGCACGGCGATGACCGAGGCCGACGAGTTTGCCGAGATCTACAAGCTCGACGTGGTGGACATCCCGACCAACTTGCCGGTGATCCGCACCGATCAGGACGACGAGGTGTACCGCAGCGCGGCGGAGAAATACGAGGCAGTGGCCAAGCTGATCGCCGAGGCGCGCGCGCGCCGTCAGCCGGTGCTGGTCGGCACCGTCAGCATCGAGAAAAGCGAGCACCTGTCGGGCATCCTGAAGCAGAAGCGGGTACCGCACGCGGTGCTCAACGCGCGCTTCCACGAGATGGAGGCGGAGATCGTCGCACAGGCCGGCGCGCCGGGCTCGGTCACGATCGCGACCAACATGGCCGGGCGCGGGACCGACATCAAGCTCGGCGGCAATCTCGAGATGCGGCTGAAGAAGGAGCTGGCGGGCATCGAGGATGCCGCCCTGCGGGCTGCGCGCGAGGCCGAGATCAGGGACGAGATCGCGCACGCGCACGAGGTGGTCAAGGAGGCCGGCGGCCTGTTCGTGATCGGCACCGAACGGCACGAGAGCCGGCGCATCGACAACCAGTTGCGCGGCCGCTCCGGCCGGCAGGGCGATCCCGGCGCCAGCCGCTTCTTCCTGTCGCTGGAAGACGATCTGATGCGCATCTTCGGCTCCGACCGGATGGGCGGAATGCTGCAGAAGCTCGGCCTCAAGGAAGGCGAGGCGATCGTTCATCCCTGGATCAACAAGGCGCTTGGAGAAGGCGCAGAAGAAGGTCGAGGCGCGCAACTTCGACATGCGCAAGAACGTGCTCAAATACGACGACGTGATGAGCGACCAGCGGCGCGAGGTCTATGCGCAGCGCCGCGAGTTCATGAAGGCCGACGACGTCTCCGAGACGGTGGCACAGATGCGGAGCGAGATCATCGCCGCGATGGTGGCGCGCCGCATCCCGGAGAAGGCGTTCGCCGAGCAATGGGAAAGCGCCGAGCTGGCCGAGGACATGAACCGCGTGCTGGGGCTCGATCTGCCGATCGTCGAATGGGCCGCCGAGGAGGGCATCGACGAGGTGTGCGATCCACGAACGGATCGAGCGGGCGGCGGATGCGATGATGGCGGCGAAGGCGGCCAATCTCGGTCCGGAGCTGATGCGCTACATCGAGAAATCCTTGCTGCTGCAGGTGCTGGATGCGGTCTGGAAGGAGCATCTGCTGGCGATCGACCATTTGCGCCAGGGCATCGGCCTGCGCGCCTACGGCCAGCGCGATCCGCTGAACGAGTACAAGAGCGAGGCGTTCGGGATGTTCAACGCCATGCTCGACGAACTCAAGGAGCGCGTCACGGCGATGCTGGCGCGCGTCGAGCTGGCGCCCGAGGCGCCGCCGGAGCCGCTCGGGATCATGGCGGGCGGGATGTTCGAGAGCCATCCCGATCCGGCGACGGTCGGCGGCGAGCTGGCGCTGGCCGAGGCGGAGCCGGTGCGGGTGGTGGCCGGCCCGCGGCATATCGAGGCGGTCGATCCCGACAACCCGGCGACCTGGGCGGCGACGCCGCGCAACGCGCCCTGCCCGTGCGGCTCGGGGCGGAAATACAAGCACTGCCACGGGCGGACCGTGTAGAAACCCAGGAGGGAAAGCCCGGCCGGCCGAGACCGGCCGGACTCCCCCTGCCGTTTCCGAGCGGTGATCTTGACGCTGATGCGCAAGGTCACCAGGATGAACGGCAGGAGTTGGCGATGGTCCATATCGTCCCCTCCTTCTGGGCGCCGGCCGGGCCAATCCCGGCCGGCGTTGCATTTGATGGACCTTGTGTGGGGCACGAAAGATCCTGACCATCATGGCCGCCCGCGCGTGAGATGGCTGGTGACGAACTGGCGGCAGCGCGCGGAGCGCGGGTCGTCGAGCACCTGCGCCGGCGGTCCGTCCTCCTCAATTCGGCCCTCGTGCAGGAAGATCGCGCGGGTCGCCACCTCGCGTGCGAAGCCGAGCTCGTGGGTCACGATCAGCATCGTCCGCCCCTCCTCGGCGAGCTGGCGCACCACGCGCAGCACCTCGCCGACCAGCTCCGGGTCGAGCGCCGAGGTCGGCTCGTCGAACAGCATCGCGCGCGGCCGCATCGCCAGTCCCCGCGCGATTGCGGCGCGCTGCTGCTGGCCCCCGGAGAGCTGCGAGGGGTAGTGGTCGCGCTTGTCGGCAATTCCAACCTTCTCCAGCATCGCCTCCGCCTCGCTGACGCACTCCGCACGCGGGCGCCGCTGGACATGAAGCGGCGCCTCGATGACGTTCTGCAGCACCGTCATATGGGACCACAAATTGAAGCTCTGGAACACGAAGCCGATCTGGCCGCGGATGCGGTTGACCTGGCGCGTGCTCGCGGGCTCCCGCCGGCCGCGCCGCTCGCGCATCGCGATGGTCTCGCCGGCCACGGAAATCTCGCCCCGCTCGGGCACCTCCAGCAGCGGGATGCAGCGCAGCAGGGTGCTCTTGCCCGAGCCCGAGGAGCCGATCACCGCGATCACGTCGTGCTCGTGCGCCTCGAGGGAGACGCCCTTCAGCACCTCCAGCGCGCCGAACCGCTTGTGCACACCGCGCACCGCGATCGCAGCCTCACTCATGCGCGCACCGCGCGAAGGTGCGGCGTCAGCCAATGCTCGATCAGCCGCACCGCGCGCGCGATGGCGAAATTGATCAGCAGGTAAATCGCGCCGGCGCAGGCGAACACCTCGAAGGGGCGGAAGGTCTCGGAGATGATGGTGTAGGCGATGCCGGTGATCTCCATCAGGGTGACGATGCTGGCGAGGGAGGTCGACTTCACCATGATGATGATCTCGTTGCTATAGGCCGGCAGCGCCTGCCGCACTGCCAGCGGCAGCACGATGCGGCGATAGAGCAGCACGCCCGACATGCCGCAGGCGCGCGCCGCCTCAACTGCCCCCGCCGGCACCGCCAGCAATCCGCCGCGCACGATCTCCGACCCGTAGGCGGCGGTGTTCAGCGCCAGTGCGATGACGGTGCACCAATAGGGCTGACGCAGGAACGGCCACAGTATGGAATGCCGCACCGCGGGAAATTGGCCGAGCCCGTAATAGATCAAATAGAGCTGCACCAGCAGCGGCGAGCCGCGGAACACGAAGACGTAGCTGCGCACGAGCCAGGCGGCAGGCCCGCCCGCGGCCCCCAGCACCGCGAGCAGCACTGCCAGCACGCCACCGATCGCGACCGACAGCGCGGTGAGCGAGAGCGTCAGCGGCACGCCCGCGGCAAGCTGGCCCAGTGTGCCGCCCACGAACGAGAGGTCGGTCACGGGCGCTGCAATCCGCGCAATCCCGGCCGCTCGGCGCCGCGGAACGCCAGGCCCGAGACGGCGGTGATGACCAGGTAGAGCGCCGCCCCGGTGGCGTAGAACTGGAACGGCAGGTCGGTCGAGCGGGCGCTGATCTGCACCTGGCGCGTCAGCTCGGTCAGCCCGACGATCGAGATCAGCGCCGACTCCTTCACCACCGATTGCCAGACATTGCCCATCCCCGGCAGCGCCGTACGCAACGCCAGCGGGATCGTGATTCGGCGCAGCATCAGCGGGCGCGACATGCCGACGGCGCGCGCCGCCTCCAGCTCCTCGCGTGGGATCGCGAGATACGCGCCGCGCAGCACCTCGGTCTGATAGGCGCCGGCAACGATGCCGACCGCGAGCATCCCGGCGGTGAAGCCGTTGAAGCCGATGGCGCCCTGGCCGCCGAGCGCATGGCCGATCGCGGTCACCAAGTTGCTGCCGCCGAAATAGAACAGGTAGATCACAAGCAGGTCGGGGATGCCGCGCAGAATGGTGGTGTACGCCTCCCCCGCTGCGCGCGCGACGCGGGAGGCGGACAGCTTGGCCCAGGCGGCGATTATGCCGAAAACCAAGCTGGCCACAAACGCCGCGACCGAGACGATAACGGTCATCAGCATGGCTTTGAGAAGCTGGTCGCCCCAGCCCTGCGGACCGAAGCCGATGAGAACGAAATAGCTGCTCACATTGTCTTCGGCTTCGGGGCCGCGCGGAACCAGTGCTCCGACAGCTTCGGCAGGCTGTCGTCGTCCTCCGCCGACCTAATCGCCGCGTCGAACACCGGTCACAGCTCGCTGCTGGCGCCGGGGCTGGCCAGCCTCATCCGCTTGCCGCGCGGCCTGCGGGGCTGATGTCGAAGTGGAACCACTTCATCGAGAGGCGGCGCAGCGTGCCGTCCGCCGTCATCGACCGGATCGCCTTGTCCAGCATCGCCTTGAGCTCCGGCTCGTTCTTCCGAATGCCGAAGCAGACATCGGTCGCCATCACCCCGCCCGTGAACATCGGCCCGGCGATCGCCAGCCCCTGGTTGCCGGGCTTGGTTATCGCGCTCCTGAGATAGACGTTGTTGTCGAACTGCGCGTCGATTCGCCCCGCCACGAGGTCGAGTGTCGCGTCGGGCGAGGATTTGTAGGTGCGCACGCTGACATCGCCCTTGAACGTGCCTTCGATGAACTGCTGCTGGCTGGTCGAGACCGGCACGCCGACCGTCATTCCGTGCAGTGCCTTGCCTATCGCACTGAGCACCGGCGCGGCTTTCGCGGTATCGTTCGTCGACAGCGCCTCGCCGGTGTCGGGCAGTTTCGCGAGCGGCCCCGATTTCACGACGAGGAACGAGTTTGAGGTCTGGGCATAGGGGATCGAAAAGTCGATCACCTTGCGCCGCCGCGCATTCGGCCCCATCGTCAGCACCGTATCGAACTGGCCGTTCAGCAGGCTCGGGAGCTGGCTCGCCCAGTCGCGGGCGACCAGGTTGCACGTGACACGTACTCGCTTGCAGACCTCGTTCGCCACGTCGATGTCGTAGCCGGCGACCTTGCCATCGGGTGTCATGAAGTTGAACGGCGGAAAGGCGCCCTCGACGCCGATCGTCAGATGCGTCCAGTCCTTCGCCTGCGCGCCCGCAGCGAGCGCAAGGCTGACCAGCGCGACCATGATCCATGTTACCGGCCGGCGCATCCCGTCATCGCTCCCATGGTCGTTATCGACTTGGCCCACATGTCTCGCTTGCGCGAGCATTGGCGCGCAAGGTATGGCCCGCCCTCACGGCAATTGCAACGCTCAACCGGGCCCTTGTCAGGGTGTCACCATTTCGTCTCCGCCTTCCCGGCCGGCGTTGCATGTCGGGGCTGAGTTGAGCATTGGGCCTGTAATTCGCGCCATACGCCCTACGTCACCGCGTTCCGTCGCCGATAGGCGCTGGGCGCGCAGCCGAAGGTGCGGCGGAAGCGCGCGTTGAAGGTCGAGAGGTCGCCAAAACCCTCGTCGTAGGCGATCGCACTGATCGCGCCGCACTCCCGGCGCAGCCGGATGGCGGCGCGGTGCAGCCGCGTGCGCAGCACGAACTGGTGCGGCGTCACGCCCGCTACGGCGCGAAACACTCGCAGAAACCGGTATCGCGAGAGGCCCGCGCGCGCGGCCAGCGCGGCCAGCGAGTGCGGTTCGGCGGGGCTGGCCGCGATCACGCCCAGCGCCGTCGTCACACGCCGCTCGTCCGCGGCACCCACACGCATCACGGGTGCGTCCGCCAGCAGCGCGAGAGCACGCCCGGCGATGGCGATGGCGATCTCCTCCCA
Organism: uncultured Alphaproteobacteria bacterium; assembly: GCA_963777265.1. Lineage (GTDB taxonomy): Bacteria > Pseudomonadota > Alphaproteobacteria > Acetobacterales > Acetobacteraceae > DATAYA01. Next base: position 150,556 of record CAVZPY010000008.1, read on the forward strand.
ATCCTCGGTCCCGCTTTCGATCGCAGCGAGCGCCGGCGCCGTCGCGGGCAGCGGCGGAATACGATGCACCGCGAACGCCGCGCGGCGCAGACCGGGAATGTCGGTCGCGATCTCCTCCAACAGCGCCGGTGCCAGGGTGATGGAGACGCAGCGGTCGCCGGCTGCGTGCTCGTGATCGCAGGTGAAGCACCGCCCGGCATTGCCGAGCAGCAGCGCGCCGGGTGCCAGCGTCACCCGCCCGTGCGTCGAGCGATAGGCGAAGCTGCCGCCGAGCACCGCGGCGATGCAGGCCTCCTCGTGGCGTTCCTCGAACGGCCGGTCGCGCGGGCCGGCGGTGCAAACCAGATCGCGCACCCGCCACAGATCGCCCTCTGCCAGCATCGTCTCGTGCGTGCGTGACAGGGCAATTTCTTCCAAGCCGCAATTTCTCCCAAGTCTGGGCAGTGCGTCCGCAGCTATGACCGGCACGCGACCAGATCAAGGAGGGCGAGGGATGCAAGGAGACACGATGCTGCAGGCGCTGGGCGCGGACGGCCCAGCCGCGGATCGCACCGGGGCGATGTCGCTCTATGGCTGGCTGATCGGGGCATGGGAGGTGGAGGTCGCGGACCGGATGGCGGATGGCAGCGACCGGATTTCGCGCGGCGAATGGCATTTCGGCTGGGTGCTGGAGGGCCGCGCGATCCAGGACGTGTTCATCGTGCCGTCGCGGGGTGCGCGGGCAGGAGCCGGCGCCGAGAACCGCTACGGCGCCACGTTGCGGGTCTATGATCCCGGGTCGGAGTCGTGGCACATCACCTGGATCAATCCGGCGCGCCAGGCGTTTGCCACCATGACGGCACGGCGGCAGGGCGAGGAGATCGTGCAGGACGGCACCGAGGCGGACGGCACCGCGTATCGCTGGGTGTTCCACGAGATGACGCGGGACTCGTTCCGCTGGCGCGCCGAGACGCGCACGGCCGACGGCGGCTGGCGGCTGACCGTTGCGTTCCGCGGCCGGCGACGGAGCGGCGGATGATCGCCTGGGAATGGCTCGACCGGCCGGGACTGGAGGTGCTCGATCTCGCGGTCGGCGCGGATGGGGTGCAGGCGAAGGGGGTGGTCGTCGCCGAAGTTGAAGGGATCGCGATGCGGCTGCGCTATAGGGTCGTGTGCGATCCGGGATGGCGCTTCCGAACGGCCGAAATCGCACTCGGAGACGGGGATGCGCGCCGAACCTGCGTGCTAACCTGCGCGCCCGGCGGCGAATGGCGCGTGGACGGCACCGCGCGCCCTGATCTGTCCGGCTGCGAGGACATCGACATCATGGCAACCCCGTTCACCAACACGCTGCCGATCCGCCGCCTCGCCCCGCAAGGTCCGGTCACGCTGCGCGTGGCACACGTGCGCCTGCCGAGCCTCGACGTTCGCGCAGTGGCGCAGGAATATGCGCCGCTCGGGCCGGGGCGGTTCCGGTATCGCAATCTCGACAGCGGCTTCACGGCGGAGCTGGAGGTGGACGCGGAGCGGCTGGTGACGCGCTACGGCACCATCTGGCGGCGGCTCGGCCGGGCCGCGGACGAGGCGGGCGGGTGCATCTCCGCCCCGCCCTGATCGGCGCCTGCCTGGCACTCGGGCCGGCGGCGGAGTTGGCCGGCTGCGCCGCAGGTCCGCCGGCGTCGGCGCTCAACGCGCTGATCGGCCAGCCGCCGGTGGCCCTGGTCCACGCGCTCGGCGTGCCGGCCCGCACCTGGCGCAGCGGCGGCATCCTGTTCATGGCGTTCGACCGCCGGATCGACGCCGTCGTTCCCGGCTCCGGGCCGGTGGCCCAGGCGCCGTTCCGCACGCCCGACCCGTTCTCGGCCGGCACCGGCCTGGGCACGCCGCCGGAACTCGTCATCCGCATTTGCGAGACGACATTCGAGGTGGTGGACGGCCGCGCCGTCCGCTGGACGCAGCGCGGCACCGGCTGCGGGTGATTTCATCACTCCGGCCGCCGGCGCTCCCAATCCGCGACCGGAATGCGCGGCACCTCGAACCGATCGGTGGTGCGCGCGTACCAGCCGGTGCCGTGCATCCGTCCGATCAGGTCGAGCTTCGGCGTGTCGATGTAGCACCGCGCGGCATCGAGCACGCAATCGTCGCGAATATGGGCGGCGAGCACGCGGCCGAGCACCAGCGAGCGGTCCGGCGCGAGGTCGAGCATGGTGAAGCGCTCGCACTCGAACGCGACCGGGCTCTCGGCGATGCGCGGCGGTTTGACGCGCAGACATGGTGCCGGCGTCAGCCCGGCCTCGGCGAGCTCGTCGATTTCCGGGCCGAAGTCGATCGCGGTGACGTTCATCGCCCGCGCGGTTTCGAAGGAGACGAGGTTGACCACGAACTGTCCGGTGCGTCGGATATTGTTGCCGGTGTCCTTGGCATCGCCGGGCGCGCGGCCGCCGATGCCGATCACCAGCACCGGCGGCTCGCCCCCCATCACGTTGAAGAACGAGAACGGCGCCGCGTTCAGCCGCCCGTCGAGATCGAGGCTTGTCACCCACGCGATCGGGCGCGGCACCACGGTCGCGACCATCAGCTTGTACCGCTCCTGCTCGGTGAGCGGCGCGAAATCGAACAGCATGGAGCCTCCGGGGTTCCAGCCAGCGATAGAGGGGCGGAGTGTGCGCTGTCCAGTTATGGCGTCAGGGCGGCTCAGCCGCCGCGCACCGCAGCCAGCACCTCGCGCCCGTAGCGGGCGAGCTTGGAGGCACCGACACCCTTGATCTCGCCCAGCTCGTCGATCGTCGCCGGGCGCACCGCCGCGATCTCGCGCAGCACGCTGTCGTGGAAGATCACGTAGGGCGGCACCGCCTGCGCCTTCGCCGCCCGCATCCGCCAGGTGCGCAGGGCCTCGAACGCGCCCCCCGCCTCCGCCTCCGCCGCCGGCATCGCACCCTCCGGCCGTCCGTTGGCCTTCGGCGCGCGGCCGGAGGGTGCGGCGTCCGGCGCGGCCGCCGGCTCCTCGGCGAGCAGCACCGCGAATTCGCCGCGCAGGATCGGCCGCGCCGCGTCCGGCACCAGCGCCAGCGTCGCAAACTTGCCTTCCTCGGTGCGCAGCGCGCCCAGGGCCAGCAGCCGCCGCGTCACGCTGCGCCAGAACCCGATCGGGTGGTCGGCGCCGATCCCGAACAGCGGCAATCGGTCGTGGCGGTGGCGCAGCACCGCTTCGGTGCGCTCGCCGCGCAGCACGGCGGCGATGTGCAGTGCTCCGAACATGCCGCCGGTGCGATACACCGCCGACAGCACCTTCTGCGCCTCGACCAGCGCGTTGACCGTGCGCACCGGGGCGCGGCAGCGGTCGCAATGGCCGCAGTCGCGGCCGAGCGTCTCGCCGAAGCAGGCGAGCAGCGTGCGGGTGCGACACTCCGGCGTCTCGGAGAAGCCGATCATCGCTTCCAGCCGGTCGCGCATGATCGCCTGCTGCGCCTCGGGGGCCGCCGATTGCGCGAGCCAGCGGCGGGCGCGCGCGATGTCCTCGCCGCCATAGAGCAGCAGTGTGTCGGCACGCTCGCCGTCGCGCCCGGCGCGGCCGATCTGCTGGTAGTAGGATTCCGGGCTGTCCGGCATATCGAGATGCACGACGAAGCGCACGTCCGGCCGGTCGACGCCCATGCCGAAGGCGATCGTCGCCGTCACGATCACCGGCTCGCCGGAGCGGAACCGCGCCAGGGCCTCGCGCTTCTCGATCGCGGCGAGCCCGGCGTGGAAAGCGACCGCGGGCAGGCCCTCGGCGCGCAGCCGTTCGGCGGTGCGTTCGCTCTTGGCGCGGCTGCCGCAATAGACGATGCCCGCGTCTCCCGCGCGGCGGCGCAGGAAGCCGAGGAGCTGCGCGGTCTCGGCGGTCTTCGGCGTGGCGGCAAGGTGCAGGTTGTCGCGATGGAAGCTCGCGGCAAACACCGCCGCGTCATCCATGCGCAGCGAGGCAAGGATGTCGGCGCGAGTGCGCGGATCGGCGGTCGCGGTCAGTGCCACGCGCGGGACGGTGGGAAAATCCTCGCCGAGCCGGGCGAGTGCCCGATACTCCGGCCGGAATTCGTGGCCCCATTGCGAGACGCAATGCGCCTCGTCGATCGCGATCAGCGCGATCTCCAGGTGCCGCATCCGCTCGAGCGTGCCATTGGCAAGCAGCCGCTCGGGCGAGACGTAGAGCAGGTCGAGCTGCCCCGAGGCGAGCGCGCGCGAGGCTTCGCGCGCGACCTCCGGTTCGAGATCGGAATGCAGCGCGGCGGCGGCCACGCCAAGCTGGCGCAGCGCCGCGACCTGGTCGTCCATCAGCGCGATCAGCGGCGAAATCACGATCGCGGTGCCGGGCCGGCACAGGGCGGGAAGCTGGTAGCAGAGGCTCTTGCCGCCGCCGGTCGGCATCAGCACCAGCGCGTCGCCGCCGGCCGTGACGTGCCGCACCGCCGGCTCCTGCAAGCCGCGGAAGGCCGGGAAGCCGAAGACGCGGCGCAGGATTTCGGCCGGGTCGGCGCCGCCGCGCATCGGGTTCAGCCGCCGATGGTGATCGTCGTCCGCCGGCTTTCGACGTTGCCGCCCACCGGCTGCACCGAGCCGCGCGCGCCCTGCACGATGCGGTCCGGCGCCACCCCGTCCTGCACCAGCCCGTCGGCGACCACCTGCGCGCGCGTCTGCGAGAGATAGATGTTGGCCTGTCGGCTGCCGAGCATGTCGGCGGCGCCGAGGACATGCACCGGGGCCGCCGGATCGGCGGCGGCCGCGCGCGCGGCCGCGGCGATGACGTTATTGGCCGCCTGATCCAGGCCTGCCGACCATTCCTGGAAATAGACGACGTAGCTGGGGCCGTCCCCGGCGGCCTGCGGCGATGGCGTCATGGTGGAGCACGCGCCAAGGCCGAGCAGCAGCGCGAGTGCGGTCATCCGGCGCATCGCCGATTCCCCCCCTGGGTTGATGGCGCGCGATACGTGCCCGTGCCGTGCGCGCCGCGTCAATCGGGGATCGATGCGTCGTGAGGGTGCAACCAGACGAACGACCCGGTCCTTCGGGTGTGCTTTGCGAGTGTATTTTCATCATCACGCTCATCAGAGCGACTTCGTGATTGCGAGAGCATATCAGCCGCTATGAGGACGGCTGAAATTTCGCGCGACATGATAGAGGAAAAATTGAAGTGTGCCAGAGCGTTTCTTGTTTGGCTAAGTTTTGTCGTTTTGCTTCTTATCTGTAGCTACTTTTGGAACTTGCCGCTGTCTAGCGATAGTCTGGCAGCGTAGTTGGTCATCTTTAGTTTTTCAGAAAAATCTCCGAGGAAATAAAATATAGCCTTTGCTATTTGCGAGTTCTCGCAACTACTAACCTTCTCAAATACTGCACATAAGGGCCGCTCAACACCTTCCCATTCCGTGATAGCTATTCCTAGAGCCTCGTAGAATGATCGAGGTATGGGGAGCTTTGGCATGCTATCCGCTTCCGCGTGATGAGTGATCAGAAAAGCGACGACGGCAAGCGTCGCGATGCATTGTTACGACGGCTCTTGAAGACGCCTCCCCGCCCGCGCCAACATGCGATGCGAACCGCTTGATTTCCCATCCGATCCACAAGAGGCACCCGCCTTCGCAGCCGGCCAAGTGCTCACGCGGCGACGAAGAGACCGTGCGCCTCGGCTGGCACTGGCTCGCCGTGTTCGATCCGATCGGCCATGACCCGAAGGGCCAGCGCAGCCACCTTGGTCCGGGCCTCGGTTGCCGTCTCGCCATAGGCCAGGACGCCAGGCAGCGCCGGAACTTCGCCGATCCAGCGGCCGTCCTCTTCCCGCTCCAACTCGATCTTGAGCATCCGGCCCTCTCGCCGCGACTTCCCCTGACGGGCGATGACAATGCGACGCTCCAGCGCGGATGGGCAACGGGAGAAAGTGGCCTGCACTCACGCCGCCGCCGCGACCGCATGGCCGCCCGAGAGGCGCCAGATGCGGTCCAGTCGCTCCACGCCGGCGAGGCGATGCGCGATCAGGATCATGCTGCGCCCGGGTGCGAGGCCGTTGAGCGTGGCGAGGAAGGCGCGCTCGGTCTCGGCATCAAGCCCGGCGGCAGGCTCGTCGAGAATCAGGATCGGCGCCGGCGAAAGCAGTGCGCGCGCGAGCGCCAGCCGCCGCGCCTGGCCGCCGGAGAAACGCGCCCCGCCCTCGCCCACCCAGGTGTCGAGCCGGTCGGGCAACGCGCGCACCGCCTCGCCGATCGCGGCGGCGTCGAGCGCCGCCCACAGCGCCGGCTCGCTCGCGTCCGGGCGGCCGAGCAGCAAATTATTGCGAATGGTGTCGTCGAACAGGTGCGTCGCCTGCGAGAGCCACGCGATCCGCCCGCGCACCTCGGCGGCCGAGAGCGTCGCAAGATCGGCGCCGCCGAGCAGTACGCGCCCGGATTGCGGGGCGGCGACCTTCAGCGCGAGGGCGGCCAGCGTGGATTTGCCGGCCCCCGAGGGGCCGAGGATCGCGACCCGCGCCCCTTCCGGCACGTCGAGCGTCAGCCCGTCGAACACCGGCGGCCGGTCCGGCGCCCAGGAGAAGCGAACGCCCTCGAAACGGAATGCCGTGCCGGCGGGAAGCGGCGCGGGACGCTCCGGATCCGCGACGGCGGGCGGCGCCTCGGCGGCGGCGAGCACCCGCGCGGCGGCCGCAGCGGCGTGCCCGGCCAGCGCGCCCGCGCGCGGCAGTCCGCCCACCGCGTCGAACGCCGCCAGGGCGAGGAACACACCGATCACAAGTCCCGGCCCGGCGCCCGCCGCCACCAGCACCGCGAGCAGGGCCGCCTGAGCGCACAGGAACGCGCCCGCGCCGGCGAGCGCCACATGGGCCGCTTGTTCATGCTGCGCCGCCAGCAGCCCCGATTCTCGCGCCTGCACGGCGGCGAGCATCCGGCCCTCGGCGCCGAATGCGCGCACTTCGCGCAAGCCGGAGATGGCATCGAGCACCGCGACCCGCAGCCCGGCCTGCGCGGTCGCGAGGCGCGTGCCGGCGGCGGTGGTGGCGCGAGCGGCGAGAACCGGCAGCACGAAGCCGGCCAGCGCGAACAGCACCCCCACGATGGCCGCGAGTGCGGGGTCGCTGCGCCCGAACCACACCAGCAGCACCGCGAGCAGCAGCACCGCGCCGGCGAGCGGGACCAGGATCCGCAGATAAAGGCCGTCCAGTGCCTCCACGTCGCCGACCAGCCGCGCCAGTGCGTCGCCGGCGCGGCGGAAGCCGAGCCCGCCGGCAGCGCCGCGGGCAAGGCCGCGGAAGAACCACACCCGCAGATCGGCCAGGGCGCGAAAAGTCGCGTCGTGCGTCGCCAGCCGCTCGATGTAGCGCAGCACCACGCGCACCGGGCCGAGCACGCGCACCAGCAGCCCGGCCACGATCGCGCCGCCGGCAAGCGCCGCGGCGAGCAGCGCGCCGGCGGCCACGGTGAGCGAGATGGCAGCGGCGAGCGAAGCCAGCGCCAGCACGGCACCGAGTGCGAGCCACGCCGCGCGGCCACGCCAGAGACCGAGGATGCGGAGGATCGGTTTCATCGCGGCGGCGCCTGCTCCCTCCCCCCTTGCGGGGGAGGGCCGGGGAGAGGGGTGGAACCGCACAGGTGCCGCTCGGGGTCGCGCACCCCCTCCCCCCAACCCCCTCCCGCAAGGGGAGGGGGAGAAGAGACCGCGCGCATCATGCCGCCCACGCCGCCAGCGCCCGCCCGTTGCGCAGGTCGAGCCGCCGGCCGCCGAAGGCGTGGGCCGCCGCCGAGTGCGTCGCCAGGATCACGGTGCGCCCGATCGCCAGCCGGCGCAGGCTCTCCAGCACCTCGGCCTCGGTTGCAGGATCGAGATGCGCGGTCGGCTCGTCGAGCAGCAGCAGCGGCGCGTTCTTCAGGAACGCGCGCGCGATCGCCACCCGCTGCGCCTGGCCGCCGGAAAGCCCGAACCCGCCTTCGCCCACCGGCGTCGCGAGTCCCTGCGGCAGCGTGGCCGCGAAATCGGTGACGTGGGCCGCCGCAGCGGCGCGGGCAATCTCCTCGCCGCTCGCGTCAGGACGGGCGAAGCCGATGTTCTCGGCGATCGATCCCGCGAACAGCAGCGGGCGCTGGCCGATCCAAGCGGTCATGCGTGCCAACGCCGTGGGCACGATGCTGGCGATGTCGGCACCGTTGAGCGTCACGCGCCCGGCTTCGGGGCGCACGAAGCCGAGCAGGATCTCCAGCACCGTCGATTTGCCGGCGCCGGATGGGCCGGCGAGGATCAGCGTCTCGCCGGCGGCGAGCCGGAAGCTGAGGCCGTCGAGCGCCGGGCCGCGCGCCGCATCCCAGGTCAGCCGCACGTCCTCGAACGCGACCGACACCCCGCGGGCCTGTACGGTGCGTACCGCGACTGCGGGCGCGGGCGCCGCCGCCTGCGGCAGGCTCGCGAGCGACTCGGCGGCACCGGTCGCGTGCAGCCGGTCCTGATAGGCGGCCGAGAAGCCGCGCAGCGGCGCGAAGAACTCCGGCACCAGCAGCAGCGCGAACAGCGCCGTGCGCACCGATCCCTGCCCCGTCCGCAGCGCGCCCGCGTAGTGGATCGCGAGCACCACCAGGGCAGCGGCGGCGGCGCAGTCGAGGGCGGCGGAGGAGAGAAAGGCCACCCGCAGCACGCGCATGGTCCGCGCCCGCAGCTCGTCGGCGGCGCGCGCGAGGGCAGCCGCCTCGTCGCCGGCGCGGCCGGCGAGCACGATGGTCGCGATGCCGCGCACGCGATCGAGGAAACGCGCCTGCAGCCGCGCCAGGGCGACGAACTGGCGGCGGGACGCGGCGGCGGCGCCGATGCCGGCGACCGCCATTGCCGCGGGCACGAACAGCCCCGCGACCGCAAGCACGAGTGCCGCCCGCCAGTCCGCCCAGATGGCGGCGGCGGCCAGCACCAGGAGCGGCCCCGACCAGGCGAGAATGGCGGCCGGCACCCAGCGGGCGAACAGCCCGTCCAACGCCTCGATCCGATCGACGACCACCGCGGCGAGCTCGCCCGAGTGAGAATGCCGCAGCAGCGCCGGGCCGGCGGCGAGCAGCCGCGAGAGCGCGTCGCTGCGCAGCCGCCGCCGCGCACGCGCGCCGGCCCGCGCGGCGAAACCCTCGCTGATCGCCCCAAGGGCCGTGCGGACCAGTGCCAGGACGCCGAAGCCGACCAGCGCATCGAACGGCCGGCCTTGGCCGCCAAGCCCGGCGCTCAGCACCGCGGCGACGCACCATACCTGTGCCACGGCGAGGGCCGTGCCGAGCAGGCCCAGGGCCACCACCGGCAAGGCGGCGCGCTGTCCGAGCCTGGTCTGCTGCCGGGTCCAGGCCCGGGAGGCCGTCCTGCCGTCGTCCATCGGCCGCCGATGTAGCGCCTTCGGTGCCGATTGGGGAGGGCAAGGGCCGCATCCATCGGCCGCGATGCGGCAGATGGCGAGACCTTCATGCGCGGTTCAGGGGATGCCGCGCCGCTCGGCCATGAACGCGTCCAGCCGGTCGGTCGCAAGCTGCGCCTGCGCCAGGCTGCCCTGCTGGACCTCGTGCGCGCGGCCCATCAGGGCCTGCTTCGTCGCCGGATCCTGGATCTTGCTCTCGAGGAAATGGCTGTAGTCGAGCAGCGCCTGCTTGCGGCCGTCGAGCGTCGGCATGACCTGCACTGCCTGCAGCCCGGTCGCGACCGGCGCTGCCGGCAGCGCGGTGCGCGGCGTCGCCCGCCACGACAGGCCGTCGAGCGGCGAGTGGGCGACCGCCGCCCGCCGCCCGAGCTTGCCGCCCGCAACCCCTGGCGCAACGCTCGGCCAGAGATCGCCCGCCATGCGCAGCAGGCTGGTGTGGTCGAGCACCGCGTGCTGCCCGCCGGGATCGAGCCAGGGCGAGACCAGCACCGCCGGCACGCGCACGCCGAGCAGGTCGAAGCCGAAGGCGGCGGTATTGGCGTCGGGTGGCACGGTCGCCGGCGGCGGCACGTGGTCGTAGAAGCCGCCGTGCTCGTCATAGACGACGATCAGCAGCGTCTTCTCGAACTCGGCCGGATCGGCGAGCAGGGCGTTGTACACCTGTGCGATCAGCACGTCGCCGCGCAGTACGTCCTGCGGCGGGTGCTGGTCGTTCTCCTCGGTGCCGAAATAGGCGGGCTCGATGAAGACGTACGGCGCAAGCCGGCCGGCGGCGGCATCGGCGCTGAAACGGGGGAGCGGGAAGTAGCGGTCGAGCTGATCGAGCTGGTGCAGCAGCACCAGCGACTGCGGGAAGTCCCCGTAGTAGATCGCCCAGCCGATGCCGGCCTCGTTGAGCACATCGTAGAGCGTGGTCTGGTCGTAGAGGTGAAAGCCCGGCGAGAACACCCCGCTCGGCATATCGACGTGGCCGAGCGACGTGCCGCTGTGGGCGAACAGGCGGTTCGGCCAGGTGGGGCCGGGCATGGAGGAGAACCAGCGGTCGCAGGCGACGAAGCTCTCGGCCAGGAAGTGCAGCGCCGGCAGCGCGCCGCGCGCGTAATAGGCCATGATCTCGTCGCGCTCGGCGGCCCCGGCCTTGGGATAGGACTGCCCGAAATCGGTGAGAAAGCCATCCATGCGGCCGTGGTCGATCTGGCGCAGCACGTTGTCGAGGTCGTGCATCGGGTCGTCGGCGACGTTGCGCGCCGTGGTCGGGGCTTGCAGCACGGGCGTGCCCGAGGGCCAGTCCGGGTTGCGGCCCGGGCTCGCCGGATCGACGCCGTCGATCGCCGGGTCGAGCGATTGCAGGTAGCCCAGCACCCGGTCGAAGGAGTGGTTCTCCATCATCAGCACGACCACGCGGGCGATCGGCGGCGGCATGGGCACCCCCTGGTTCATTGCGTCATGCCAGATTGACACCTTGTCATGGCCCGGTGATATGCCGCCGGTCCGAGGAAGCGCCGATGCTCGTTCACGCCTTCATCTTTCCCGGCCAGGGAAGCCAGGCCGTCGGCATGGGGCACGCGCTGGCCGACGCCTTCCCCGCCGCCCGAGAGACCTTCGAAGAGATCGACGACGCGCTCGGCCAGCGCCTGTCGCGGCTCATGTTCGAAGGGCCGGGGGAGACGCTGACGCTGACCGAGAACGCGCAGCCGGCTTTGCTCGCGCATTCGCTCGCGGTGCTGCGGGTGATCGAGCGCGAGGGGGGTGTTACCGTGCGCGAGCGGGCGCGGCTGGTCGCGGGGCATTCGCTCGGCGAGTACTCGGCACTGGCCGCGGCCGGGGCCTTCGCGCTCGGCGATGCGGCGCGGCTGCTGCGGCTGCGCGGGCGTGCGATGCAGGACGCTGTGCCCGCCGGTGCCGGCGCGATGGCGGCCCTGCTCGGCTGCGAACTCGACACCGCGCGCACGATCTGCGAGCAGGCGGCGTCGCTGCCGCAGGAGGACGGCAGCGAGACGCGGCAGGTGATCGAGCCGGCAAACGACAATGGCGGCGGGCAGGTCGTGGTCTCCGGCGACCGCGCGGCGGTCGAGCGCGCGACCCTGCTCGCGAAGGCGCACGGCGTGCGGCGGGCGATGCTGCTGCCGGTCTCCGCGCCGTTCCACTGCGCGCTGATGGCGCCGGCGGCGGACGCGATGGCGGAGGCGCTGGAACGCACGCCGCCGCAGCGCACCCGTGGTGCCGCTGATCGCCAACGTCACGGCAGCGAAGGCGACCGATCCGGCCGAGATCGCCGCCCTTCTGGTGCGGCAGGTGACGATGATGGTGCGCTGGCGGGAGAGTGTGCTGGCGATGGCGGCGATGGGCGTCGACAGTTTCTGCGAACTGGGTTCCGGCCGTGTGCTGAGCGGCCTGGTCAGGCGCATCCTGCCCGACGCGGCGGCGCAGGCCGCCGGCACGCCGGAGGAGATCGAGGCGCTGCTCAAGGCGCTGTAGGGGTAAGTGATGTTCCGGCTGGACGGGAAGGCGGCGCTGATCACCGGCGCCTCGGGCGGGATCGGTGCCGCGATCGCACGCGCGCTGCACGCGCAGGGCGCGCACGTGGCGCTGTCGGGCACGCGGCGCGACGCGCTCGACGCGCTGGCGGGCGAGCTGGGCGAAGGGGCGTTCGTCTGCCCGGCCGATCTGCGCGACGCCGCGGCCCCCGACGCGCTGATGGCGGCGGCGGAGGCGGCGGCGGGGCCGCTCGGGATCCTGGTGAACAACGCCGGCTTCACCCGCGACATGCTGACGCTGCGGATGAAGGACGAGGACTGGGACGCGGTGATGCAGGTCAATCTCGCGGCCCCGTTCCGGCTGGCGCGCGCCGCCCTGCGCGGGATGCTGCGCCGGCGGGCGGGGCGGATCATCGGCATCTCCAGCATCGTCGGCGCCACCGGCAATCCCGGGCAGGCGAACTATGCCGCGGCGAAGGCGGGACTGGTCGCGATGAGCAAGTCGCTGGCGCAGGAAGTGGCGTCCCGCGGCATCACGGTGAACGTGGTGTCCCCCGGCTTCGTGCAGACCGCGATGACCGCGGCGCTGCCCGCGGCACAGCACGAGAAGCTGCTGGGCGCCATCCCGATGGGGCGTATGGGGCGGCCGGAGGATATCGGCGCGGCGGTCGCCTATCTCGCCTCCGACGAAGCCGGCTGGATCACCGGCACGGTGCTGCACGTCAACGGCGGCATGGCGATGCTGGGCTGACCGGCCGGCGCATCACGCGAGATGGCACGCCGTGCGGTGATCCTCGCCGACCGCCCGAAGAACGGGCGAAACCTGCGCGCACGTCGGGATCGCCACCGGGCAGCGGGCACGGAACCGGCAGCCCGTGTCCCCGGCCGGCGCCTCGTCCCCGGCGCCCGGCGGCGGGGCTGCCGGCGCGATGCCCGGCGCGATGCCCGGGGCGGGCAGGGCGGCGAGCAGCGCCTGGGTGTAGGGATGGCTCGGCGCGCCGAGGATCGCGTCGGCGCTGCCCTCCTCGATCACCGCCCCGCGATACATCACGGCCACCCGATCGGCGATCGCGCGGACGACGCCGAGATCGTGGGTGATGAACAGGCAGGCGAGGCCGTGCTGCCCCTGCAACTCCCGGAACAGCCGCAGCACCTGCGCGCGCACCGACACATCGAGCGCCGAGACCGGCTCGTCGGCCACCACCAGCCGCGGTCCGGAGGCCAGCGCACGGGCGATCCCGACGCGCTGCCGTTGGCCGCCGGAGAGGGCGTGCGGCCGGCGATCGGCGAACTGCGCGGGCGGGAGCCCCACCTGGTCCAGCAGCGCCGCGGCGCGCGTCCGCGCCGCCGCCGCACCCAGCCCCAGATTCCAGCGCAGCGGCACGGCGACACTCTGGCCGATGGTGCGGCGCGGGTTGAGCGAGGCGCCGGTGTCCTGGAACACCACCTGGACTTCTCGCCGGAAGCGGCGCCGTGCCTCGCCTTGCAGCACGCCGAGTGGCTCGCCGCGGAACCGGATGACGCCCTCGGTCGGGGCCAGCAGGCCCAGCAGCATCCGCCCGAGCGTCGACTTGCCGCTGCCGCTCTCGCCCACTACGGCGAGGGTTTGCCCCAGTGCCACGGCGATCGAGACGCGATCGACCGCGCGCAGCAGCGGCCGCCGCCCGAAGCCGCCGCCACGCAACGGGAAGTCGCGGCAGACAGCCGTCCGCCTCGATCAGCGGATCAGGCGGCACCCTCTCAGGCGGCATCGGCGCGCCAGGCATCGGCCGCCGCCGGTTCCTCCGCGCGCCAGCAGCGGTTGGCGCCGCCGTCCGGGCGGTTGAGCAGCGGCGGTGGGCGGATGACACAGGGGTCCGGCAGCGCCAGCGGACAGCGCGGATGGAAGCGGCAGCCGGCCGGCATGGAGCGCGCGCCCGGCACGGTGCCGGGGATCGAGAACAGGGCATCGGGCCGGGTACGGGCGTCCAGCAGGCTCCCCAGCAATCCCTGCGTGTAAGGGTGGCGCGGCGCCGCGAACAGGGCCGCGGTGTCGTTGGTCTCGACGATCTGCCCGGCATACATAACGTAAACCCGGCCGCAGGTCTGCGCGACGACGCCGAGATCGTGCGTGATGAGCAGCACCGCGAGGCCCATCTCCGCACGCAGCCGCCGCAGCAGGGCCAGGATGCCGGCCTGCACCGTCACGTCCAGCGCCGTCGTGGGTTCATCGGCAATCAGCAGCGCCGGACGCAGCGCCAGCGCCGCCGCGATCAGCACCCGCTGCTTCTGGCCGCCGGAGAGCTCGTGCGGGTAGCGCGCGGCGACGTCGGCGGGGAGTTCCACCAGGTCGAGCAGTGTCCGGACGCGCGGTGCCGCGCCGGTCCGCATCCCGTGTGCCAGCAGCGCCTCCGCCACCTGACGCCCGGCCGGCAGCAGCGGATCGAGGAAGCCCGATGGGTCCTGAAACACCATGCCGATCCGCGCCCCCCGGACCTGCCGCCACTCCGCCGGCCCGAGCCGGGTCAGGTCGCGTCCGTCCAGCAGCACGGCACCGCCGGCGATGCGCGCGTCCGGCGTCGGGAAGAGCCCCATCGTGGCATAGGCGGTCATTGACTTGCCGGAGCCGGATTCGCCCACCAGCCCGACCATTTCGCCGGGTGCGACCGTGAGCGACACCTCCTCCACCAGGAGCGGACCACGCCGCAGCCCGACCGAGAGGCGGCGCAGTTCCAGCAGCGGCGTCATGCCCTGCCGCGCGGATCGGCGGCGGCGTTGATGGCGGCGCCCAGCGTGTTGAACGCGAGCACGGTGAGCGCGATTGCGGCGCCCGGGAACACCGCCATCCACCATCCGCTGCGCAGGAATTGCTGCGCCTCGTTCAGCATCGCACCCCAGGATACGAGGTTCGGGTCGCCCAAGCCGAAGAAACCGAGGCCCGCCGCCAGCAGGATCGCCGTCGCCACGTCCAGCGCCGCGAGCACGATGACCGGCGCGGCGACGTTCGGCAGGATCTCGCGCACGACCAGCACGCCGCCCGGCATCCCCGCGACCCGCGCGGCATCCACGAACGGCGCCGTGCGCAGGGCGGCGACCGACGCGCGCACGACGCGCGCGGTCTGCGGCCACGCCAGTGCCGCGATCACGGCGATGACCTTGGCGATCCCGGGCCCGAACAGCGCAATGACGATCAGCGCCAGGACGAAGCGCGGCAGCGTCTGGAAGAACTCGGTCACGCGCATCAGGGCCGCATCTGCGGCGCCGCCGCGCCAGCCGGCGGCGGCGCCGATCGCGACCCCCACCAGGCTGCCCACGAACGCCGTGGACAGCCCGACCAGCAGCGAGACGCGCGTGCCGAACACGCACTCCGCCCAGATGTCGCGGCCGAGATCGTCGGTGCCCAGCAGGTGGCCGGGCGAGAGCGGCGGCAGCAGCGCCTGCTCCGAGCCGGAGTAGGGGTCGGACCCGGCCACCACCGGGGCGAACACCGCGGCCAGCAGCACCAGCGCGAGCCACACGCCTGCGAGCCACGCGCCGCCAGGCCAGCGGCGGCGCATCACGTGACCCGCGGGTCCAGCAGGCGGTGGATGATGTCGGTCGCGAGGTTCGCCACCACGACGGTCGCGGAGACCAGCAGCAGGATGCCGAGCATCGTCGGGTAGTCGCGGCTGGCGATCGAACTCGAACAGCAGCCGCCCGACGCCAGGCCAGCCGAACACCGTCTCGATCAGCGCCGAGCCGGCGATCAGCAGCCCGAGATTGAAGCCGATCACCGTCAGCACCGGTGCCGCCGCGTTGCGCAAAGCGTGCCCGATCAGCACCGCGCGCTCGCTCGCGCCGCGTGCGCGCGACGCCAGGATGAACTCGGCGCCCAGCACTTCGATCATGCTGGCGCGTGTGACCTGGGCGATCAGGGCCAGGTAGCGGAGCGAGAGCGCAAAGGCGGGGAGTGCCAGGTAGCGCAAAGCGTCCACGAAGCCGGCCCAGCCCGCCGGCGCGCCGCGCAGGGACTGGTCGCCCTGCGAGGGCAGCCAGCCGAGCCGGATCGCGAACAGCAGGATCAGGAGCTGCCCCACCCAGAACTCCGGCAGCGCGAAGCCGAAGGTCGTGAGCGCGCGCACGCTGCGGTCCAGCACGCCGCCGGGCGCTCGCCCCGCGAGCACGCCGAGGGTGATGCCCAGCAGGCTCGCGAAGCCCAGTGCGGTGACGGTGAGTTCCAGCGTGGCCCCGAGCCGGCCGAGGATGAGCGACAGCACCGGCTGGCGATTGGCGAAGGAGTAGCCCAGATCGCCGTGCAGCACGCGGCCGACATAGCGCAGCACCTGCACCGGCACCGGCCGGTCCAGCCCATAGTCGTGCCGGACCTGCTTGAGATACGTGGGGGGCGCGGGAAAGTCGCCGACCAGCGCCGTCACCGGGTCGCCCGGCGTGCTGGCGATCAGCGCGTAGTTCAGCACCACGACGCACGCGAGCAGCGGCACCGCGTGCAGCAGCCGGCGCAGGACGAACAGCCCGAGTGAAGCGGCGCGCATCTAGCCCGAGGAGAGTTGCACGCCGCCCCATTGGTCGCGCGGGTCGATCGCCGGCCACAGCCCGGTCAGCTTGCGGGTGGCGAAATCCACGGTCTCCTCGTCGAACAGCACCAGGCTCGGCAGGTCGTCGTTCAGGATCGCCTGCAATTTGCGGTAGATCGCGGCGCGGCGCGCCCGGTCGGGCGCGGTCGCGGCTTCGCCGAGCAGCCGGTCCACCTCCGGGTTCGAGTAGCCGGTGCAGTTGCCCAGCGGCCGCCCGCTGGTGTCGGTGAGGTACATGCGGTGATAGCCGATCGCCGGATCGCCGGCGGAGAAATAGGATTGCAGCGTCAGGTCGAAATCGTACGCGGTGAACACGTTGTGGAACTGCACCGCGCGCTCCTGCGGTTGCAGCCGCACGCCCATGCCGATCGCGTGCAGGTTCTCGCGGATGATCTCGGCCGCACTCCGCAGTTGCGGCCGGGCCGCGTCATAGACCAGCGTGACCGGCTTGCCGTCATAGGCCGCCTGCCGCAGCAGGGTGCGGGCGCGGGCCGGGTCGAGCGGATATTTCACCGCGTAGTCGTCGGCCGGATCGAGCAGCCACTTGAACCCGTCGCCGAACGCGCCGTAGCCGGGGCGCGCCAGCCCGTCCATCACCTGGCGCACCATCCGGTTGCGGTCGATCGCTGAGGCCAGTGCCTGACGGGCGGCCTTCTTCGCAAACAGCGGACGCCGCGTGTTGAAGCCGAGGAAATAGACCGCCGGGATGTTGACGCCCTTGCGGTATTGCAGCGACTTGTCGCGCAGCAGGCGCAATTCGTCCGGCTTGGCGAGATAGAAATCCACGACCGCGTCAATCTCGCCGGTCTCGAGGCCCGAGGCGCGGTTGGCGGGCTGCGGCACGATCTGGAACACCAGCTCGTCGAGCCCGGGGCTCCCCTTCCACCAGGACGGGTTGCGCTCGGTGCGGATGCTGGCGCCGCGCGACCATTGGCGGAAGCGGTACGGGCCGGTGCCGACCGGCGCCTGGTTGGCGGGATTGGCGAGGATGTTGGTGTTCTCATAAAGATGCCGCGGCAGGATCGGCGCGTCGAACACCGAGAGCTGCACCAGGAACGGCGCGTAGCCCTTTTGCAGCGTGAACACCACGGTCTCGGGGTCCGGCGTCTGCACCGCGGCCCCGATGGTCTTGAGCACCGCCGAGGTGCGCGGATGGTATTTCGCAAGAATATGCTCGAAGGTGAACGCGACATCGGCCGAGGAGAAATCGTGGCCGTCATGCCACTTGACGCCCTTGCGCAGCGTGAAGCGGAACGACTTGCCGTCGGGCGAGAAGCTCCACGCCGTCGCCAGCGACGGTTGCGGGGCGTAGTCGCGATCGAGCCAGATCAGCGCTTCGAGAATCTTGGCGCCGACATCGCCCGTCGCGTATTCGGTGGAAAGCCCCGGGTTGAGCGTCGGCGGGTCGGCGTCGATGCCCAGCACCGCGACGCGGCCGGCCGCTCGCGCGCCACGCCGCGGCCCGAGACCCGCGACTGCGATGCCGGCGATGCCGGCTCCCGCCAGTTGGCGCCGCGTCATGGGGTGGTTCATGCCGACGCTCCGGTGCCCAGCACGTGCCCGGCGAGGCGTTCGAACAGCCGCACCCCCTGATCGAGAGCACGCTCGTCGATGTCGAAATCGGTCGCGTGGTGGCCTGCGGCAATGTCGCTGCCGAGGATGAAATAGGCCGCTTGCCCGCCACGCTCCTGCACCCGGCGCATCATGAACGTCGCATCGTCGCCGCCGCCGATCGGCCATTCCGGGACCACCTGCGCGATGCCGTCCACGCCCGCCCCGGCCGCGGCGACGATGGCAGCGGCGCGCTCGCTCGCGCGGGCGCCGATTGTCTCGCCCATCACTTCCGTCGCGACCGACACGCCCTGCATCGCCGCGGCGCCTTGCAGAACCTGCTCAACGCGGGCGGCCATGATGTCGAGGCTCGCCTGGCTTTGTCCGCGCACCTCGATCTGCATCTCCGCCCGGTCGGCGATGATGTTGCGGCCGGAACCGGCGACGAGGCGGCCGACATTCACGTGCGTCATCTCCTCGGCGTGGCGGGCGATCGCGTGCAGTCCCAGGGCCGCCGCCGCCGCGGCGAGCAGCGCGTTGCGGCCCTCCTGCGGTGCCATCGCGGCGTGGGCGGCCCGGCCGCGCATCGTCGCGTCGATCTTGCGCGAGAACAGGAACCCGCTCGCCTGCGCGGCCAGCCGGCCGGTCGGTAACTTGCAGCCGAGATGGCCGGCGAAGAAGTAATCCACGTCATCCAGCACGCCGGCCGCGACGATCGGCTTGGCGCCGCGCCCGCCCTCCTCGGCCGGCTGGAAAATGAGCCGCAGCGTGCCCTGCCAGCCGGCGGCGGGATTGGCCAGACGCTCGGCCGCCGCCAGTCCGATCGCGGTGTGCCCGTCATGGCCGCAGGCGTGCATCAGGCCGTCGCGGCGCGAGCGGAAACCGTCGCGGTTCGGCCGGTGCCCGTCCTGCGCGGTCTCGACCACGGGCAGCGCGTCCATGTCGAAGCGCAGCGCGAGCACCGGCCCGGCGCCGCGCCGCAGTTCCGCCACCACCGCGGTCTGGCCGCCCGGCATCCGCGCGATCCAGTTCGCGGACGCGCCGGCCGCGAGCGCATCCCGTTGCGCGGCGGCGATCGCATCAGGGGCCGGAGCGCCGGCCATCGCCGCAGCATTCATGACCTCGGGGCCGGCCTTGACCGCAAAGCCCAGCCGTTGCAGCCGGTCGGCGGCGAGTGCCGCCGTGCGATATTCCAGGAAGCCGAGTTCCGGATGCGCGTGCAGGTCGCGCCGCAGCGCCACCACGCCGGAATCATTCGCCCCGAAACCATCCATGCGGGCACATTACGCACCGCTTGCTGCGGTGCAAGAGCAGTGTCACGCTCGCCTATGAGCACCGAAGAGCCGGCGGATCTCGACAACCCCGCGCTGCGTGGCCGCGCCGTGCAGGCCGCACGCGGGCGGGCGCCGTTCGATCTGCTGATCGCCGGCGGCACCGTCGTGGACGTGATCACCTGCGAGCTGCGCGCGGCCGATGTCGGCATCGTCGGCCCGTTGATCGCGAGCGTGCATCCCGCCGGCACGCGCCGCGACGCCGGCACGATCCTCGATGCGGCGGGCTGCTTCGTCGCACCGGGTCTGATCGACACGCACGTCCACGTCGAAAGCTCGATGGTGACACCCCGGCGCTACGCCGAGACCGTGCTGCCGCAAGGTACGACGACGATCTGCTGGGACCCGCACGAGCTCGCCAACGTGCTCGGCCTTGATGGCGTGCGCTGGGCGATCGAGGCCGCGCGCGGTCTGCCGCTGCGCGTGCTCGCACTCGCCCCGTCCTGCGTGCCCTCGGCGCCGGGGCTGGAGCGCGCCGGGGCGAGCTTCGAGGCGCCGGAGATGCGGCGGATGCTGGCCTGGCCGGAGGTCGCGGGCGTCGCCGAGGTGATGGACATGCGCGGCGTGCTCGAGGGTCGCGCTCGCATGGCGGCGATCATGGGCGCGGGCCTCGCGAGCGGCAAGCTGGTCTGCGGCCATGCGCGCGGCCTGTGCGGCCCTGATCTGCAAGGCTTCGCGGCGGCCGGCATCCAGTCCGATCACGAGATCACCTCCGGCGACGATCTGCTGGAGAAGCTGCGCGCCGGCTTCGCGATCGAGCTGCGCGGGTCGCACGACTACGTGCTGCCCGGCGCGGTCGCGGCGCTGCTGTCGCTGCCGGTGGTGCCGCAGGCGCTGACGATCTGCACCGACGACGTGTTTCCCGACGATCTCGTGGGTGCCGGCGGGGTCATCGACGTGCTGCGCCGGCTGGTGCGGTACGGGCTGCCGCCGGTGCAGGCGATGCGTGCGGCGACGCTGAACGCCGCGATGCGCGTCGGCCGCCGCGACCTCGGCCTCGTCGCACCCGGGCGCCGCGCCGACCTTATCGTGCTGTCGGATTTCGCGGGGATGCGCGTGCGCGACGTGTTCGCCGCCGGCCGGCAGGTGGCGAGCGGCGGGACGCTCTCTGTCGCCCTGCCGCCCGCTGCCGTGACCGCTGCCCGGCCCGAGTGTGCATGTGCCCACCCTTTCGGCCGCCGATTTCCGCCTGCCGGTCCCGGACTCGGCGCCGCCGCGTCCGGCTGCGCACCGTCGAGAAGCCGCGCTTCACGGAATGGGGCGAGCTCTTGGTCGCGGTGCGGGACGGAGCGGCGGTGCTGCCCGACGACGCGACACTGATGGCGGTGATCCACCGCCACGGCCGCGCGCCCGCCGCGCCGCGGATCGGCGTGCTGCGGGGTTGGAGCACCTGGCGCGGCGCGCTGGCGACGACGGTTGCACATGACAGCCACAACCTGGTCGTGTTCGGCCGCGACGGCACGGACATGGCGATCGCCGCCAACGCAGTGATCGCGGCGCAGGGCGGCGTCGCAGTTGCAGTCGGCGGGCAGCTTCGCGCGATCGTCGAGCTGCCGGTGTGCGGCCTGCTGTCCGACGCGCCCACCGCGGCGGTCGCTGCGCAGTTCCGTGCCCTGCGCGCGGCGGCGGAGCCGATCGCCGAGTGGAGGCCGCCTTATCTCGTGCTGAAATCGGTGTTCGGGGCCAGCCTTGCCTGCAACCCCGGTCCCCATGTCACCGACATCGGCATTGCGGACGGCACGACGGGTGAGGTGTTCGCCTCCGCCGTAATGTGGAAAGGTTGAGGCTCCGCCCCAAACCCCGCCAAGGGCAGTCGCCCTTGGAACCCTTGCGTTATGGGTCTTGGGCCACGCCCCCTCGCCTTCAATGGAGGAAAACCCTGATGAGGGCCGCGATCACGGCAGCGAGCATGGTCCCGGTCATCCATTTCAACACCAGCAGGTCGGCCACGATCTTGGAAAACCGGCTGTCGTAGTCGGCAATCGCCTTCCGCCGCCCGCGCCTTGTCCTCCGGAGCACCGGCTGACAAGAAGGCGTCGTAGACTTCGGCAAGCATCGTCGTCATGGATCGTCCTGCTTCCGGTCCCACCCTGCCGCCCCCCGGCATATAGGCAAAAAAAACGCGCGCCATGTCCCATCTTGGCCGCCATTTCCTGCAAATCCCCTGTTCCGAGGCGGCGATCGACAGCCTCGCGGGTCATTCCTGAATGCCGGTGCGCGGGCCGATCGTTCTGCCCGAGGGCTTCAACGAGCTCGCGATGTGCCGCGGCGGCCCGATGCTGTTCAACCGCTTCGACCGCTACGTGGGCGGCTCGCTCGCCCGCTACGGCGAGTTCTCGCCCGGCGAACTGGCCGCGTTCCGCCAGATCGTGCCGGTGGGCGGCGTGGTGGTGGAGGTGGGCGCCAATATCGGGGCGCACACCGTGGCGCTGTCGCGGCTGGTGGGCGCGGCCGGTGTCGTGGTCGCGTTCGAGCCGCAGCGGATCGCCTTCCAGGCGCTGTGCGCCAATCTGGCACTGAACCAGTGCGCCAACGTCCACGCGCGACAGGCGGCGGTGGGCGCCGCGGCGGGCACCATCCGCGTCCCCGCCCTGCCGCCGAATGCCCCCAGCAATTTCGGCGGCCTCTCCTTGCTGGGCGCACACGGCGGCGAACCGGTGCCGATGGTAACGCTCGATGGGCTTGATCTCGCCGCCTGCCACGCGCTCAAGATCGACGTGGAAGGGATGGAGACCGAGGTCCTGCGCGGCGCCGCGGCGACGATCGCGCGATGCCGCCCGGTGCTGTACGTCGAGAACGACCGCGCCGAGCGCTCGGCCGGCTGATCGCGCTGATCGCGGGCTTCGACTACGCGATGTATTGGCACCTGCCGCCGCTCTACGCCGCTGACAACTTCGCCGGCGAGGCGGAGAGCGATTTTCCCGGCATCGTCTCGATCAACATGCTCTGCCTGCCCTGCGAGCGCGGCATCCCGGTCACCGGGCTGCGCGCGGTCGCGGGGCCGCAGGACCGGCCTACCTGAGCCGCTTTCACCGCGGCGCCGCCTGCGCTTCAATCGGGCCGGCAAACCGCAGGAGAGGTGCCATGATCGAGGTCTGGAGCTGGCCGACACCGAACGGCCACAAGGTGCATATCGCGCTCGAGGAGCTTGGCCTTCCGTACAAGATCGTGCCGGTCGATATCGGCGCCGGCGACCAGTTCAAGCCCGAGTTCCTGGCGATCACGCCCAACCACCGCATTCCCGCGATCGTCGATCCCGACGGTCCGGGCGGCAAGCAACTGCGGCTGTTCGAGTCGGGTGCGATCCTGATCTACCTCGCCGAGAAGGCCGGGCGCCTGATCCCCGCCGACCCCGCCGCACGCTACGTCTGCCTGCAATGGCTGATGTTCCAGATGGGCGGCGTGGGGCCGATGTTCGGTCAATGGAACCATTTCGCCAGCTATGCGCCCGAGAAGCTGCCGTACGCCATCGAGCGCTACGCCAACGAGGTGGTGCGCCTCTATCGCGTGCTCGACAAGCGGCTCGCGCAGGCCGAGTACCTCGCGGGGGCGGAGTATTCGATCGCCGACATCGCGACCTGGCCGTGGGCGCGCAACCCGGACCGGCGCGGTGTCGATCTCGGCGGCCTGCCGCATCTGGCGCGCTGGCTCGATGCGGTGGCGGCGCGGCCGGCGGTGCAGCGCGGCGTCGCGGTGCTCTCCGACCACCAGCGGCGCGGCCCGATGGACGACGCGCAGCGCGAGGTGCTGTTCGGCAAGAAGCAGTTCGCGGTGCGCTGAAGCGGCAACGCCGTGAGCGTCACCCGCGAACGCACGCAGGTCGGCATCGTCGGCGCCGGGCCGGCCGGCCTGCTGCTGGCGCATCTCCTGCACCTCGCGGGCATCTCATCCGTGATCCTCGAAGCCCGCTCGCGCGCGCACGTCGAGCACCGCATCCGCGCCGGCGTGCTCGAACACGACGTCGCCGCGCTGCTGGTCGAAACCGGCGTGGGCGAGCGGCTGCAACGCGAGGGCCTGCCGCACCACGGCACGCAGTTGCTGTTCGGCGGCACGCTGCACCGGATCGATTTTTTGCAACTTACCGGCAAGCATGTCACCGTCTATAGCCAGCACAACGTGGTGCAGGATCTGATCGCGGCGCGCCTCGCCGGCGGCGGCGAAATCGTGTTCGACGCCGAGGACGTGACGCCGAGCGACTTCACCACCGGCCCGCCCCTCTTGCGCTACCGCCGTGCTGGCGCGCCGCATGAGCTCGCCTGCGACATCGTCGCCGGCTGCGACGGCTTTCACGGCGTCTGCCGCTCGGCGATGCCGGCCGGGCATGTAACGCTGCATGAGCGCGAATACCCGTTCGGCTGGCTCGGCATCCTCGCCGAGACGCCGCCCGCGTCCGACGAGCTGATCTACGCCAATCACGAGCGCGGCTTCGCGCTGCTTTCGATGCGCTCGCCCACGGTCGGGCGGCTCTATCTGCAATGCGACCCGCACGAGGACCTTGCCGCATGGTCCGATGCGCGCATCTGGGACGAGCTGCGCACGCGGCTGGCCTGCGACGGCGTGACGCTGCACGAAGGCCGTGTGTTGCAGAAGGGCGTCACCGCCATGCGCGGCTTCGTCGCCGAGCCGATGCAGTGCGGGCGGCTGTTCCTGGCCGGCGATGCGGCGCATATCGTCCCGCCCACGGGCGCGAAGGGCCTCAACTCCGCCGCCGCCGACGTGGTCGTGCTCGCGCGCGCGCTGGAGGCCTTCTTCCGCCGCGGCGACGACGCAGGACTGGCGCGCTATTCCGAGATCGGGTTGCGCCGCATCTGGAAGGTGCAGCGCTTCTCCGGCTGGATGACCGCCATGCTGCACCGGTTTTACGGCGCCTCCGCGTTCGACCGTCGCATCCAGCTTGCGGAACTGGACTACGTGATCGGCTCGCGTGCCGCCGCGACCGCTCTCGCCGAGAACTACGTGGGACTGCCGCTCGGATGAGCGGGCGCATCTCTGCGATGGTGGACCCGCGCCTCTGCCCATGCGGCAGCGGCCTGCGCGCGGCCCGCTGCTGCGCGCTCGACCTCGCCGCACTCAGCCCCCCCGAGGCGAGCCGGCATCTCGCGCCGGTCGTGGAGCGCGCGCGCACCGCCCTCGACGCGAACGAGATCGCGACCGCCGAGACACTGTGCCTCGAAGTGCTGGAGCTGGCGGCGGGGCGCGAGGACGCGCTGGCACTGCTGCACAATATCCGCAAGGCGCAGGGAAATGCGGCAGCGGCCGAGGCGCTGGCGCGGCGGCTGGTCGCGATCAACCCCAACAATTTCTCGGCCACCAACGAGCTGGCACTGATCCTGCTCGGCAAAGGGGCACTCGCCGAGGCGGAAATCCACGCCCTATCTGCTGATGATGGAGCTGGTCGCGCAAGTGCGCGGCGAGATGGCGCTGCGCTACCTGCCGGTGCGCTATGAGGAGATCATCGCCGACCAGGAGGGCAGCGTCCGCCGGATGCTCGACTTCGTCGGCGAGGCTTTCGACGCGCGCTGCCTGCGCTTCGACGAGAACCGCCGCTACGCCCGCACCGCGAGCTATGCGAAGGTGACGGAAAAGCTCTACGACCGCTCGCGCTTCCGCTACCGCGCCTATTTGCGCGAATTGGCACCGGTGATCCCGATGCTGGCGCCGACGATCGAGCGTCTCGGCTACACGATCGAGACGCCCCAATGATGCCCGAGGTCCTTCGTCACAGTTCATTTTGCCACCGCGACACCCCTCCCCCAACCCCCTCCCGCAAGGGGTGTAGGGAGCACGCGGTCTGTCCGGTGCAGGTAGCACGTGATCTGTCCGGTGCATTTGACCTCTGGGGGGTTAGATGCGTCGGACGGAGCAACGGCAGGGCGTGCGGATGCTGAAGCTTCGCGACGTGTTGAGCCGCTGGGAGGCGGACGAGCTGAGTCAGATGGAAGCGGCTGAGCTGCTGGGGATGAGCGAACGGACGTTCCGTCGTTGGACCCGGCGCTATGAGGAGGAGGGAGAGGCCGGTGTGATGGACCGGCGCCTGGGGCGGCGATCGGGGCGGGCGGTGCCGGAAGCCGAGGCGGCCGAGGTGGAGCGGCTGTTCCGCGAGCGCTACGCCGGTTTTACGGTGAAGCACTTCCACGAGCATCTGCGGCGCAGCCACGGCTTCGCCTGGGGCTACACCTGGACCAAGACCTTTCTGCAAAGCCGCGGGCTGGTGGCAAAGGCGCCCCGCCGCGGGGCGCATCGCCGCAAGCGCCCGCGCCGGCCGATGGTGGGGATGATGCTGCATCAGGACGGCTCGCGGCACGCCTGGCTGGCCGGGCTGGCGCCGCTTGACCTGGTGATCACGCTGGATGACGCCACCAGCACGCTCTACTCGGCGTTCCTGGTGACCGAGGAGGGCACGGCCTCGAGTTTTGCCAGCTTGGCGGAGACGATCGCGGCGCACGGCCTGCCGTGCGCGCTCTATACCGACCGCGGCAGCCACTATTTTCACACACCCGAAGCGGGCGGTCCGGTGGGCCGAGGGGTGCACACCCAGGTCGGGCGGGCGTTGGCGCAGCTTGGCATCGAGCACATTGCGGCCTACTCGCCGGAGGCGCGAGGGCGCTGCGAGCGAGCGTTCCGAACTCTGCAGGATCGGCTGCCGAAGGAGCTGGCGCTGGCCGGCATCACCGAGGATGTGGCGACGGCGAACCGCTTCATCCGCGAGGTCTATCTGCCGCTGCACAACGCGCAGTTCGTGATAGCACCGGCAGAGAGCGCCTCGGCGTTCGTGCCGGTGGCCGAGGCGCAATGGCGCGACGTGCTGTGCATCCAGGAGGAGCGGGTGGTAGCGCCGGACAACACGGTGGCTTGGCGCGGTCGGCGGCTACAGATCCCACCCCACCCGGCGCGGGCGCATTTTGTGCGGGCGCGGGTTCGGGTGCATGAGTATGCCGACGGCGCGCTGGCGCTATTTCATGGTCCGCGCTGTCTGGTGCGCTGGCCGGGCGATCCGGCCGCCGCTTCGGACCCCGAGTTGAGGCCCGCCGCGTGAACCGCTTTCGCGACCGGCCGAGCCCTGTGGACAAGATGGACAAGCCAAGTGGCTTGCCCACTTGCCCACAGGGCCAGCATCATCAAAAGCGGTCAATTCATCTGCTACCTGCACCGGACATCTTTAGGTGCTCGCTACATACGTTCTTCGCGCGGCATCCTCTTCCATGCCAGCGGGAGGAAGTGGCAAGAGGGGCCGGAGAGCCGGCGGGAAGCCTGCATGGTGCGCCTCGACGATGTTGCGCTGCATTACGGCGGGCCGGACGGCGGTGCGGCCGTGCTGCACGAGCTCAGCTTCGCCATCCCCGAGGGCGGCTTCCGCTGGCTGCTCGGGCCCTCCGGTGCCGGCAAGACCAGCCTGCTGCGGCTGCTCTACCTCGCGGTGCGGCCGACGCGCGGGCGGCTCGAAGTGCTCGGCGTGCGGGTCGATCGCGCCGAGCGGCGGGCGCTGCCGCGGCTGCGGCGGCGGATCGGGGTGGTGTTCCAGGATTTCCGCCTGCTGCCGCACCTCTCGGCCTACGAGAACGTCGCCCTGCCGCTGCGCATCGCCGGCCGGCCGGAGGGGCCGATCCGCGCCGACGTCGCCGAGATGCTGGCCTGGGTGGGCCTGGGGCCCCGCCAGCACGCCCGCCCGGCCGAGCTTTCCGGCGGCGAGCAGCAGCGGGTCGCGATCGCGCGCGCGGTGATCAGCCGCCCCAGCCTGCTGCTCGCCGACGAGCCGACCGGCAACCTCGACGAGACCCAGGCGGAGCGGCTGATGCAACTGCTCAAGGAGATGAACCGGCTGGGCACCACCGTCCTGGTCGCAACCCATAACGAGTCGCTGGTCGCCCGCCATCCGGCGCGCGCCCTGCTGCTGGAGCACGGCCGGCTCATCGGCGAGATTGGGGCGGCGCCGCGTCACCCCGCCGGCCGGCCGCGGGAGAGGCAAGATGGCGCGCTCGCCTGATATCAGCGGTGATTGCGTGATGGTCCTTTTTGGCGTCGGGCATACCCCTCCCCCCGGCCCCCTCCCGCAAGGGGAGGGGGAGGCGAGCACGATAGCCCCCTCCCCTTGCGGGAGGGGGTTGGGGGAGGGGTCGAGAGGTCGGTGTGTTGGGCGGTCGGAATAAAGCGCCTCCCAGCCTGCGGCCGGCCCGGCTCGACGATCTCGGCCTGCGGCGCGCGCTCTCGGACCGGCTGTTGCCGCTGCTGGTGGGCGCGATGGCGTTCCTCGCCGTGCTGGCCCTCGCCGGGGCGATCGGCGCCTCGTCGCTGGCGGCGCGCTGGCAGCAGGGGGCGACTTCGGAGCTGACGGTGCAGGTGCCGCAGCCGGACGGGGTGGCGGCCGGCGACGCCGGCGGCCGGCTCGACCGCGTGCTCGCGATCCTGCACGCGGCCCCCGGCATCGCCGCGGCGCGCGCGCTCACCACCGCGCAACTCGACGCGCTGCTGCGGCCGTGGCTGGGCAGCGGCGCGGGGCGGCTCGCGCTGCCGCTGCCCGCAGTGGTGCAGGTGCGTCTCGCCGAGCCGCCGCCCGACCTGGACACGCTGGCGGCGCGCCTTGCCGCAGCGGCACCGGGCACCCTGCTCGAACGCCAGGGGGTGTGGATCGAGCGGCTCACGGCGCTGGCGCGCAGCTTGCAGGCGGCCGCGACGCTGGCGCTGCTGGTGGTGGCGCTGGTCGCGGCGGCGGTGGTGGCGGTCGCGACCCGCGCCGGGCTGGCGGCGCGGCGCGAAGCGATCGAGATCGTCCACGGCCTCGGCGCCACCGACGGCTACATCGCCCGCCGCTTCGCCCGCCGCACCACGCTGCTGGCCGCCGGCGGCGGGGCCGCGGGCGCCGTCGCGGCGGTGCCGCTGCTGGTGGTGCTCGGGGCACTGACCGCGCCCTTCGCCGCCGGGCAGGAGGCCGCCGCCGCGCCGGATGCGGCAGGCGTGCTGGCCGCGGTGCCGGCGGCGCTCTGGCTCGCGGTGCCGGCGCTGCCGATCGCCGCCGCGCTGATCGGCTGGCTCACCGCGCAGGCCACGGTGCGGCGCTGGCTGCGGCGGCTGCCGTGAGCGCGACGGCGATGCCCACGCGGCGGCTCGCATGGCGTCGGCTGGTGCTGCGCACGGCGCTGCTGGGCGCCATCGCGATCGTCTGCTTCGGTGCCGGCTTCGCGTGGTTCGTCCAGGCGGCCCTGCGCGCCGGCGCGCCGCCGCCGCACGCCGACGGCATCGTGGTGCTCACCGGCGGCGCGGATCGGATCGAGACCGCGCTCCATTTGCTGCTGGCGGGGCGGGCGCGGCGGCTGCTGATCTCGGGCGTGGCACCCGTCGCCGACCTCGCCGACCTTGCACGCCGCGCCCGCCTCGATCCCGCGCGCGTCGCCGGGCAGGTGACGATCGGGCATCATGCGACCTCGACGGTGGGGAATGCGACCGAGACCGCCGCCTGGGTTCACGCGCACCGCATCCGCACGCTGATCGTGGTCACGGCCGGCTATCACATGCGGCGGGCGCTGCTGGAGATCGGCCGCGCGCTGCCGCGCACCCGGCTCTACCCGGACCCGGTGCTGCCGCCGGCGCTGCGCGGGCGGCTGGACGTCGCGATGCTGCGGCTACTGGCGGAGGAATACGCGAAATATCTGGGCGCGCTGGCCGGGCTGCCGCGGCTGCCGCAGGCCGCCGCATGAGCCGCCAGCCACGATGAGCCGCCAGACACGATGACCCGATTGGTGCGGGCGGCCGACGGACCGGGCGTGCTGCTGCGTTCGGCGCTGTTCAACGCTTATTTTTTCGCGCTCACCTTCGTTCTCTGCCTGGCCGGGGTGCCGCTGCGCTGGATGGCGCCGTGGCGGACGGCAGTGCTGGCGCGGCTGTGGGCGCAGTTGGCGGTCGCGGGGCTGCGCTGGTTCTGCGGCATCCGCCTGTTGGTGCTGGGGCGGGAGCACCTGCCGCCGCACGGCCCGATGCTGATCGCGGCCGAGCACCAGTCGGCCTTCGATACCATCGTCTGGCACCTCCTGGTGCCGGCTCCCGCCTATGTGGTCAAGCGCGAGCTGATGCGGCTGCCGCTGTTCGGCCCGCTGCTGCGCCACGGCGGGCAGATCGGCCTCGACCGCGCCGCGGGTGCCGCGGCGCTGCGCGGCCTGGTGCGCGAGACCGAGCGCGCGGTCGCCGAGGGACGCCCGGTGGTGATCTTCCCGCAGGGCACCCGCACGCCCCCCGGCGAGCGGGTGCCGCTGCAGCCCGGCATCGCGGCGCAGGCCGCGCGCACCCACCTGCCAGTGATTCCGGTCGCGACCGAATTCGGGCCGCTGCTGGCCGCGCCGCGCATTTCGCAAGCGTCCGGGCACGATCCGGATTATCGTCGGGCCGCCGATCCCGCCCGGGCTCGCGCGCGCCGCGCTGCTGGCGCGAATCGAGGCGGCGTGGCAGGCGGCTGCGGCGCAAGCCTGTGCATAAGTCTGTGGATTGGCTATCCGGGCTTTTGCGGGCCGGCGCAGACAGCCCGCCCAAATGCCTCATAGCACACGATTTTGCGAGCGTCCGGCAGCCATTCCGGCCTCCGGAGGCGGGTGAGGCGCTCCTTCTGAAACAAGGTAATGACTTGATGTGGCGAAGAAAAATCGGTGTGCTTCGCGACGTCCAAGCTGGCTGTTGCGAAAAATGCCGGCGCAACCTTGCCGGAAGTTCACCGATCCGCTGCGGTTGTGGATGAACCGCGGGCGTGATTCCACAGACCTTTGATCGTGAAAATCGGCACAACCGCCGGGTTGAATGACCTTTACTCTGCGTCCCGCAATAGATGTGGATGCCGCCGCGATCGGAAGCGCGCACGTGCAGGCATGGCGCGAGACCTATCCGGGCATCGTGCCCGCCGCCCGGCTCGCGGCCCTCGATCCGGCCGAGCGGGCGGCGGTCTGGCGCGCGGCGATCGCCGCCCGGCAACACGTGACGCTGGCCGAGGATCAAGCGGGGCTGGCCGGCTTCGCGCTGACGGCAGAGCAGCGCGAGCCGGACCTGCTTCCCGACCACGCCGGCGAGGTATGGTCGATCTACCTGCTCCGCCGCGCGCAGCGGCGCGGCATCGGGCGCGCGCTGATGATAGACGCGGCGCGCCACCTCGCGGCGACCGGTCGGGACACGATGGCGCTCTGGGTGATGGCGAGCAACGGCCGCGCGGTTGCATTCTACACGGCACTCGGCGGGCGGGCGCTGCTGCGCCGCTCGGTGCGGCGGCCGACCTGGCTGCTCGACGAGATCGCCTTCGGCTGGGATCGGCTCGATGCACTGCTTGGGGGTGATCGCGCTACTCCACCGTGACCGATTTGGCGAGATTGCGCGGCTGATCGACGTCGGTGCCCTTCAGCACCGCCACCTGATAGGCCAGAAGCTGCACCGGGATCGCGTGCAGGATGGGGGCCGCGAACGCATCGACGGTCGGCAGCACCACGATCTCGGCCGCGATCCCGCCGAGCCGGCCGGCGCCGGCCGCATCAGTGAACACGATCAACTGGCCGCCACGCGCCCGCGCCTCCTGAAGATTGGATGCGGTCTTCTCGAACAGCGGGCCGGACGGCGCGATCGCCACCACCGGCACGCGCGGCTCGATCAGCGCGATCGGCCCGTGCTTCATCTCGCCCGCCGCATAGCCCTCGGCGTGGATGTAGCTGATCTCCTTGAGCTTGAGCGCGCCCTCGAGCGCGATCGGATAACAGGCGCCGCGGCCGAGATAGAGCACGTCGCGCGCCTCGGCGATGCGCGACGCAATCCGCCCGATCTCCGGGCCGCGCGCCAGCACCTCGGCGGCGCGGGCAGGCACCTCCAGCAGCGCCGCCGTCAGTTCGCCCGCACGTGCGTGCGTGATCGCGCCGCGGGCACGCGCCGCGGCGATCGCGAGGCAGGCGAGCACGGTGAGCTGGGCCGTGAACGCCTTGGTGCTGGCGACCCCGATCTCGGGTCCGGCCACGGTCTCGAGCACGGCGTCGCTTTCGCGCGCCATCGTGCTCTCGGCGACGTTGAGCACCGAGAGCACGGTCTGGCCCTGCGCGCGCATCGCCCGCAACGCCGCCAGCGTGTCGGCGGTCTCGCCCGACTGGCTGATCAGCAGCCCAAGCCCGTCTCTCGGCAGCGGCGGGTCGCGATAGCGGAACTCGCTCGCCACATCGGCATCGCAGGGCAGGCGGGCGAGGCTCTCGAACCAGTGCCGGGCGACGAGGCCGGCGTAGAACGCCGAGCCGCAGGCGGCGAGGCTGATGCGCGAGACCGCGGCGAAGTCGATCGGAAGCGAGGGCAGCATCACGGCGCGGCTCGCAGGATCGACCATCCGGTGCAGCAC
Source organism: uncultured Alphaproteobacteria bacterium (assembly GCA_963777265.1). Lineage (GTDB taxonomy): Bacteria > Pseudomonadota > Alphaproteobacteria > Acetobacterales > Acetobacteraceae > DATAYA01. The sequence continues at coordinate 182,187 of CAVZPY010000008.1, forward strand.
GTCGCCGATCGCCGTCGGGTGCTCGTGCAGCTCCTTTTCCATGTAGTGGCGGAAATTGCCCTTGCCGATCGCGGCCCCCGTCAGCGCCGTCCGCCGCACCTCGCGCTGCACGGGACGCCCGTCGAGATCGGCGAAGCGGGCGCCATCGCGCGTCACCACCGCCCAGTCGCCGTCGTTCAGATAGGCGATGCGCTCGGTCAGCGGCGCCAAGGCGAGGCCGTCGGAGCCGACGAACATCTCGCCCTCGCCGAAGCCGATGGCGAGCGGCGCCCCGCGCTGCGCGCCGATGATGAGCTCGGGGTGCCCCGCGAAGATCATCGCCAGCGCATAGGCGCCTTCGAGCCGGCGAAACGCGGTGCCGGCGGCGGCGGCAGGGTCCATGCCGCGCCGGAGGTGCAGATCGACGAGCTGCGCCACGGTCTCGGTGTCGGTCTCGGTCTGGAACTCCTGCCCCTCCGCCTCGAGCTCGGCGCGGAGGGCTGCGTGGTTCTCGATGATGCCGTTATGGACCACCGAGACGCGGGTGGTGCCGTGCGGGTGGGCGTTGCTCTCGGTCGGCGCCCCGTGGGTGGCCCAGCGGGTGTGCCCGATGCCGCTGGTGCCGGAGAGCGGCGCGCGCTCCAGCACGGCGGCGAGATTGCCGAGCTTGCCCTCGGCGCGGCGGCGCTCGATGTGGCCGTTGACGAGGGTGGCGATGCCGGCGCTGTCATACCCCCGGTACTCCAGCCGCCGCAGCGCCTCCAGCAGCAGGGGAGCCGCCGGCCGCGCGCCGATGATGCCGACGATCCCGCACATGCTTCTGCTTCTCCGCTCGGCCAGCGCGCACCGGCGCCGGGTCCCCGTCATGCCCGGAAGGCCGGGTACCCACGACTTCACGCGCCGCCGGCAAGGATGGCCGGGACAAGCCCGGCCATGACGATGTGGCAACCGTCATGAAATACGCCCGTTAGCATACCATCTCCGGCGGCCGCCATCCATCGTCGCCCGCGGTGGCGCCGATCGATCACCTGGACCGGGCCGAGGAGGACTGGGCCACCGGATCGCCGGCCAGCATCGCGCGGAGCAGCGTCATCCGCCCTTCGGCGCCTGAGACGATATAGCTCTGGTCCGAGCCGGCGCCGAGATAGCGCACCCCCATGCCGAGGTAGCGTGCCATGTCCTGGGGGTCGTTGATGCCGCCCATGCCGAGAATCTTGCCGTGCTTGCGGCACGCCGCACCGACCCGGGCGTAGGCATCTATTATCTTGGGATGGGTGACCTGGCCCGCGATGCCGAGCTCGGCGCTGAGATCGAAGGTGCCGATCAGCAGTACGTCCACACCCGCAACCGCGGCAATCGTATCGGCATTGTCCACGGCGAGCGGGCTTTCGATCATCACCACGGTGAGGATCTCGGCGTTGATCACGGCCATCGCTTCGCTAACCGACGGCGGCCGATAGCCATAGATAGGCGGCGGGCCGCCCCAGCTTCGCCGCCCTTCGGGCGGGTAGTGGAATGCCTCGGCGACCGCGTGCGCCTGCGCGCCGGTGTCCACGTGGGGAACGACGATGCCGAGCGCGCCGTTGTCGAGCAGACGGGTCGCCTCGTCGAGCGCCCCGACGCAGACACGGACGATCGGTGCGACGCCGGTGGGCAGTGCGGCGATGCAGAGCTGGGCTGCCTCCTGCACCGTGAAGGCGCCGTGCTCCATGTCGATGAACAGGATGTCGTGACCGGTCGCGGCCGCCAGGACGGGTGCCGCGGCGGTGCGCAGATGATGCACGCCGAAGCTCACCGCGACCTCACCGGCGTCGAGCTTACGCTTGGCCTTGTTGGGGAAGAAGATCATGGTTTCACCCTCCGTGTGCGCCGCTGTGGACCGTGCGTTCGACCTTGCGCCCGGCGCGCGAGAGGCCGAAGCAGATCAGGAAATAGAGCAGGCCCGCGAACAGGATCGGGTCCAAGGAAAACACCGTGTTGCGGATGTTGATCGCGGTCTGCGTCAGCTCGACGAAACCGATGATGCTGGTGACTGAGGATTCCTTGATCAGGTTGATAAAGACGCCGATTCCTGCCGGGACCATGACCCGGATGGCCTGCGGAAGGACCACGCTCCGCATGACCGTCGGGTAGCGCAGACCGAGGGCGCGCGCGGCTTCCCACTGGCCGTGGGCGACCGACTGGATGCCCGAGCGCACGACTTCCGCCATGTAGGCGCCGCCATAGATGGCAAGGGTGCCGGTCGCCGCCGCATAAGGCGAGACGCTCAAATTGGTCACCAGTGGCACGGCATAGTAGGCGAAGAACACGAGGACCAGGAGCGGCACCGACCGGATCAGCTCCACGTAGAGGCGCGTGCCCAGCTCGGCCGGCTTCCAGCGGGCAGTGCCGATCATCCCGACCGCCACGCCGACGAGGACCGAGAGCGCCAGCGCCAGCACGGACACTTCGAGCGTGATGCCCGCGGCGCGGATCATGAGCAGGCCGTACGCGACCGTCCTCGGCACTCAGGCGCTCCCCCGCCATTTGCTGAACCACCGGCGGTCGAGCGCCTGGAACGACTGGTTCAGCACCTGGACCAGCACGATGTACACAACCGCGGCCGAGGCGAACACGCTGAAGTACTGGTAGGTCGAGTCGCCGATGATCTGAAGCTTGTAGGTGAGTTCGGGAACGGTGATCACGCTCGCCAGCGCGGTGCCCAGCACGGTCGCGACCACCTGGTTCCCCAGCGCCGGAAAGGCGACGGCAAAGGTCTGCGGCAGCTCGATGAAAGCGAGGCTCTGCCAGTCGCGCAGGCCGAGCGCGCGCGCGGCCATGCGCTGTCCGGGGCTCACGGCGCTGAACGCGCCGCGAATGATCTCCGCGACATAGGCGCCGCCCTGGATGCCGAGCGCGAGCGCCGCGTATGAGAATGCACTCAAGCTGACGCCGATCCCCGGCAGCCCGAAATAGCAGAGGTAGAGGAACACCAGGGTCGGCGTGTTGCGAAACAGTTCCACGTAGACGGAGCCGAGCGACGCCAACGTGGTCCGGCGCGACGATTTCAGCAGCCAGCCGACGAGGCCGCAGGCCAGGCTGATCAGAAGGGCCACGGCGCCGAGCAGCAAAGTGTCTTCCGCGCCCGCGGCGATCGCTGCACGCGAATTCCAGAGCAGATGAGGATTGACGAGCGGCGACACGTGCGAGGTCTAGGAGCCGGTTTTCGGATGGCAACGCGCGGGCGATCATCGGTCACGCTCGCGCCGTGTTGGCGCAATCGAGTGAGGCAGGGCTTGTCAGTCAAGCGTGCAGGAAATACGATATACCGTCAACATGCGGGCAAGCGGCGGGCTCGATCAGAGGGGGAGGCGCTCGTGGCGGAGTCGATTTCGGAATCCCGGAGGCTGCGGCGGCGGATTCTCGGGGCGGGCGTCGCCGGAGCGGCGCTTGCGGCGGCAGTTCCGCCTGTTGCCAAGGCAGCGGCGGGAGCGGCAGCGGGCGACAGCATCCTGGGGAAGGTCCTGCGCGCGGGCATGCTCACGGTCGGCACCATCAGCGGCAACCCGCCGTGGGAAATCACCAAGCCGGACGGCGAGCTTGACGGGTACGATATCGCCGTCGCCAAGGCGATTGCCGCGGACCTCGGCGTGAAGGTGAAATTCATCCAGACGTCGGGCGCCGGCCGCATCCCGATCCTGCAGACACGCAAGGCGGACATTGTCGTGGCCGAGCTCGACTACACGCCGGCGCGCGCGCAGGTGGTGGCCTACACCCGCGCCTATGCGAACCCGGCAAGCCAGTTCATCGTGCTGGCCGATTCGCCGTACCAGACCGTCGCAAGCCTGAATGAGCCGAACGTGACGCTGGGTTATGCGCTCGGTGGGGATGAGGCCAATATTTGGCCGCCGATTCTGCCCAAGGCGAAGCTCAAGGCGTTCACCACCGTTGCCGATGCGGAGCAGGCGCTATTGGCGCGGCGCGTTACCGCAACCGGCGAGTTGACGATCCTCAATATCGATCTCATGAAGACCTATCCGGGCAAGCTCAGAGTGCTCAACCCTCCCTATTTCACGGCGATCACGGCCATCGGCCTTCCTTATGGCGACTTCGATTGGTGGCTGTGGCTCGACCGGTGGGTGGACAATTTCAACTTCACCGGCGCCAACCAGGCGCTGTGGACGCGCTATGTGGGCGGCGGATCGCCGTTGCTGCGCGGAGCGGCGCCGCAGCCGGGCTGACCGCGCGGGCCATTCGCCGGCAATAGGAGAACCACCCCCCGCGTGGCGATGTGACGCCGCCCGCCGGCCGCCGCCCTCGCGCGCGACGAACAGACCGTGAATCAATCACGACGACCCAACGCGCCGGAAAACGCGGACGAACAACGCACCACGACACCGCCGGCCGCGCCTTGTCCCCGTTCCCCCCGCCCACTACCCTGCGGCCGCCGCCCCGCGAAGGCCACCATGTCCGGATCGCCCATCTACCGCCGTGTCCTGCTGAAAGTCTCCGGCGAAGCGCTGATGGGGCGGCGCGAGTACGGGCTCGACACCGAGGTGATCGGCCGCATCGCCGGCGACGTGCACGACGTCACCGCCATGGGCGTGCAGGTGTGCCTGGTGATCGGCGGCGGCAACATCTTCCGCGGCGTCTCCGCTGCCGCGTCCGGCATGGATCGGGCGCAGGCCGACTATATCGGGATGCTGGCGACGGTGATGAACGCGCTGGCGATGCAGACCGCGCTGGAGCAGCAGGGCGCGCCCACCCGTGTGCAGTCGGCGATCCCGATGGCCTCGGTCTGCGAGCCTTACATCCGCCGCCGCGCCGAGCGGCACATGGAGAAGGGCCGCGTGGTGATCTTCGCGGCCGGTATCGGCGACCCGTTCTTCACCACCGACACCGCCGCGGCCCTGCGCGCTGCCGAGATGCGGTGCGACGCGCTGCTCAAGGGCACGCAGGTCGATGGCGTCTATTCGGCCGACCCGCGCCGTGTGCCCGGCGCCGAGCGGTTCGAGCGGCTCACCTATCACGACGTGCTCTCGCGCGACCTGCACGTGATGGACGCCGCCGCGATCAGCCTCGCGCGCGAGAACAAGCTGCCGATCGTGGTGTTCAACATCCAGGCCCCCGGCGCCTTCGCCGCGGTGATGCGCGGCGAAGGCCGGTTCACGACCATCATGGAAACCTGACCCACGGGTCGCGGAGGAACAGGCCATGCCGGCCGATCTCAACAAGCTCAAGCAGGAACTCGCCCGCCGCATGGATGGTGCGATGGAGACGTTGCGGCGCGAATTCGCGGGGCTTCGCACCGGCCGCGCCAGCCCCGCCCTGCTGGAGCCGGTGCGCGTTACTGCCTACGGCTCGGAGGTGCCGCTCGCGCAAGTGGGTACGATCGGTGTGCCCGAGCCGCGGCTGATCACCGTGCAGGTCTGGGACCGTAGCCTGGTCTCGGCGGTGGAGAAGGCGATCCGCGACGCCGGCCTCGGCCTCAATCCCGGCTCCGACGGTCAGCTCGTCCGGGTGCCGATCCCGCAGCTCACCACCGAGCGCCGCAACGAGCTCGCCAAGCTCGCCGGCAAGTATGCCGAGGGCGGACGCGTTGCGGTGCGCGCCGTGCGGCGCGACGGCATGGAGCAGATCAAGGGCTTCGAGAAGAAGCACGAGATCGGCGAGGACAGCTCCAAGCACTGGCACGACGAGGTGCAGAAGCTCACCGACCAGTACGTGAAGAAGGTGGACGATCTTTTGGCCGACAAGGAGCGCGACATCCGCCAGGTCTGATCCCCTCCGTGCCGGCACCGCCGATCCCGCGCCACGTCGCCATCATCATGGACGGCAATGGCCGCTGGGCCGCCGCGCGCGGCCTGCCGCGCGTCGCCGGCCATCGCGCGGGTGCGGCGGCCGTGCGCCGCGCGATCGAAGCGGCCGGCGAGCAAGGGGTCGCCTGGCTCACGCTCTACGCCTTCAGCAGCGAGAACTGGCGCCGCCCGGAGAGCGAGATCACCGACCTCACCGGCCTGTTGCGCCATTATGTCCGCAGCGAACTCGCCGAGTTCGCCGCCCGCGGCGTGCGGCTGCGGGTCATCGGCGAGCGCGAACGCTTCCCGGCCGACATCCGCGCCGACCTCGCCCATGCCGAGCGGCGGACCGAGGCCAACACCGGATTGAACCTGACGGTGGCGCTCTCCTATGGCGCGCGCGCCGAGATCGTCGCCGCGGCCCGCGCCTGCGCCGCGGACGCGGCGGCCGGACGGCTCGATCCGGGCGCGCTCGACGAGGCGCATTTCGCCGGCCGGCTCGGCACCGCAGAGATGCCGGATCCCGACCTGCTGATCCGTACCAGCGGCGAGCAGCGGCTTTCCAACTTCCTGCTCTGGCAGCTCGCCTATGCCGAGCTGGTGTTCCTCGACGTGCTGTGGCCGGATTTCTCCGCCGTGCATTTCGCCGCCGCCCTCGAGGAATACGCGCGCCGCGAGCGCCGCTTCGGTGCCAGGCCGGGCTGAGCCGCGCCGCCGGCACTGGATCGACCTGCGGCCCCGCGCCGTCTCGGCGGCGCTGCTGGCGGCGGCGACGCTTGCCTGCCTGTGGGCGGGGGCGGTGGCGTGGGCGCTGCTGGTGATGCTGGTTGCCGCCGGCCTCGCGCTGGAGTGGGTGCGGCTGTGCGGCGCGCGGCCCGCCCGCCTGCCGGGGCTGCTGGTGCCGCTCGCCGCGATCCTGCCGGTGGTGGCGGCGGCGGCCGACCGGCCGCGGCTGGGCGGGGGGCTGCTCGCGGCCGGCCTCGTTGCCTGTTGGGCGGCCTCTCGCCGCTGGGTGCTGGCTGCCGGCGTCGTGTATGTGGGTGCCGCCGGCCTCGCCCTGATCTGGCTGCGCGAGGACGCGGCCGCCGGGCGGATCAACGTGCTGTTCCTGATGATGGTGGTGTGGGCGAGCGATATCGGCGCCTATGCCGTGGGGCGCCTGTGCGGTGGGCCGAAGCTGGCGCCGCTGATCTCGCCGGGCAAGACCTGGTCGGGGGCGGCGGGCGGGCTTGCCGCGGCCGTCGCCGCCGGGCTGGCGGTGGCGCTGTGGGCACCCGGCCTGCCGGCTCGCACCGCGCTGGTCGCGGGGGCGCTCGGAGTGGTATCGCAGGCGGGGGACCTGCTGGAGAGCGCCATCAAACGCCGATTCGGAGTGAAGGACACGGGGCGGCTGATCCCCGGCCACGGTGGGCTGCTCGACCGGCTCGACGGCGTGCTGGCGGCCGCCCCGGCCGCGGCCCTGCTCGCGGTGGTGCTCGGGCGCGGGGTGCATCTGTGGCGCTGAGGACCGTCACCGTGCTGGGCAGCACCGGCAGCGTCGGCACCAGCACCGTCGAACTGCTGGCGGCCGGCTGCGGTGCCTGGCGGGTGCAGGCCCTGGTGGCGGGCCGCAATGCCGGCCTGCTCGCCGCCCAGGCCCGCCGGCTCGGGGCCGCGCGCGCCGTGATCAGCGACCCCGCCGCCTATCCGGCGCTGGCCGAGGCGCTCGCGGGCAGCGGCATCGCGACCGCCGCCGGACCGGAGGCGGTGATCGAGGCCGCGTCCCTCGGCGCCGACTGGACGATGGCGGCGATCACCGGGGCCGCCGGCCTGCCGGCGACCCTCGCCGCGATCCGCGCCGGGCGCTGCGTCGCACTCGCCAACAAGGAGGCGCTGGTCTGCGCCGGCGAGGTGATGCTGCGCGCCGTTCGCGAAGCCGGCGCCACCCTGCTGCCGGTCGATTCCGAGCACAACGCGGTGTTCCAGGCGCTCGCCGGGGGCAATGCCGCGTCGGTGGAGCGGATCGTGCTGACCTCCTCCGGCGGCCCGTTCCGCACCGCCAGCCGCGAGGAGATGGCGCGCGCGACACCGGAGGCGGCACTCCGCCATCCGGTCTGGTCGATGGGGGCCAAGATCTCCATCGACAGTGCCACGATGATGAACAAGGGCCTGGAGGTGATCGAGGCGGCGCGGCTGTTCTCGTTGCCCGAGGCGCGCGTCGAGGTGCTGGTGCATCCGCAGGCGGCGGTGCACGGCATGGTCTGCTACCATGACGGCAGCGTGCTCGCCCAGCTCGGTGCCGCCGACATGCGCATCCCGATCGCGCACGCGCTCGCGTGGCCACGGCGGATCGCCACCGACTGCGCGCGGCTCGACCTCGCCGAGCTGGCGCGGCTGGATTTCTTCGCCCCCGATCCGGTGCGGTTCCCGGCGCTGCACCTGGCGCGCAGCGCCTTGCGCGCCGGCGGCGGCGCCCCCACCATCCTCAATGCAGCCAACGAGGTGGCGGTCGCGGCCTTCCTCGCCCGGCGGATCGGCTTTCTCGACATCGCGGCGACCGTGGAGGCGGTGCTGGACCGCCTGGGCGCGCCGCCGGCCGATGCGCTGGATGCGGTGCTCGACCTTGATGCAATATCGCGCCGGTACGCCGAGCGGATCGCTGCCGCCCGCGCCGCCTGACGCTTCGGGAACGACGCCATGCTGCCCCATTTTGTCGCCACGTTGCGCACCCTGATCGCCTTCGCCGTCGTGCTCGGCATTCTGGTGTTCGTCCACGAGCTCGGTCACTACCTCGCCGCCCGCTGGCGCGGCGTGCGGGTGGAGGTGTTCTCGATCGGCTTCGGCCGCGCCTTCGCGAGCTGGACCGACCGCGCCGGCACGGTCTGGAAGCTCGCCTGGCTGCCGCTCGGCGGCTACGTGAAGATGCACGGCCAGGAACGGCCGGAGGACGTCGCCCCGGAAGTGCGCGCCCGCTGGATCGACGGCCAGACCTTCCAGGGCAAGCCGGTCGGCTCGCGGGTGCTGATCGTGGCCGCCGGCCCGGTCGCCAACTTCGTGCTCGCGATCGTGCTGTTCACGCTGCTGTTCGCGACCGTGGGCCGGCCGGTGGTGCTGCCCGAGGTGGGCGGCGTGGTGCCTGCCAGCGCCGCCGCTGCCGCCGGCCTCCATGCCGGCGACCGCGTGCTCGCAATCGACGGGCAGCCGGTCCGCCGCTTCCTCGACATCCAGCACATCGTCGTCGCCCGCCCCGGCCAGCACGTGACGGTGCAGATCCGGCGCGGCAACGCCACCGAGACGCTGCCGGTGACACTCGGGGCGCGGATGCTGGACGGACAAAGAGAGGGCGTGCTCGGCATCAGCGCCGGCAAGACCCGCTATGTCGGCGTCGGCCCGCTCGGTGCGGTCGCGGCCGGGGCCACCCAGACCTGGCAGATCACCCGCGACACGCTGGCCGGCATCGGGCAGATGGTCAGCGGCCAGCGCGGCACCGCCGATCTTGGCGGCCCGCTGCGGATTGCCGAACTGTCGGGACAGGTCGCCGAGCTTGGCCTCGCGAGCCTGATTTCATTCATCGCCGTGCTGTCGGTCAATCTCGGGTTGATCAACCTGTTCCCGATTCCGATTCTGGACGGCGGCCATCTGCTGTTCTACGTCGCCGAGGCGATCCGTGGCCGGCCGATCCCGCCGCGGGCGCTGGAGTACGGCTATCGCGCCGGCTTCGCGCTGCTGGCGGGGCTGTTCCTGTTCGCTACCTGGAACGACCTCACCCAGCTCGGCATTTTCCGCTGGATGGCCGGGCTCTGAGCGACGAGCCGCTGCGCCCCACCGAGGATTGGCGGCGGGTGGCGAGGGGGCCGGCACGCGGCTATGCTGCTTCGCCCGGCTGCGGCCGGCCCGGAGTCGCGTGGCCTGTCGCGTCGTGGGTCGCGTGCGGCCGGAGTGGGGGGATCAGTTCTTGAACGTCAAGCGTGCCGCCCTCCTGGCTACCGCCGGTCTCGTGCCGTGTGTTCCGTGGCTGCCGGCGCAGGCCCAGGCGCCCGTCCGCGCCCCCACCGCCGCCTCGGCGGCACGGCCCGCGGCGGCGCGGCCGGGCGACGTGATCCAGGCCATCCGCGTCGAGGGCAACGAGCGCATCGAGACCGGCACCGTGCTCTCCTACATGCTGCTGCAGCCGGGCGACCCGTTCGATGCCAACCGCATCGACCGCTCGCTCAAGACGCTGTACGCGACCGGCCTGTTCCGCGACGTCAACATCAGCCGCCAGGGCAACGATCTGGTGGTGCGGGTGGTTGAGAACCCGATCGTCAACCGCATCGCCTTCGAGGGCAACCGCGCGGTTACTGACGCGCAGCTTCTGCCGGTGCTCGGGCTGCGACCGCGCGCGGTCTATACGCCGCAGATGGCCGAGGCCGACCGCCAGCACATCCTCGACCTCTACGCCCAGCGCGGGCGCTACGCCGCGACCGTGGTGCCCAAGGTGATCCGGCTGCCGCAGAACCGCGTCGATGTGGTGTTCGAGATCAACGAAGGCACCCTCACGCTGGTCAGCCGCATCACCTTCGTCGGCAACCACGCCTTCGGCGAGGGGCGGCTGAAGGAGGTGATCACCAGCCGCGAACAGGCGTTCTGGCGCATCCTCAGCAATTCCGACGAATACAATCCCGACCGCGTGAACTTCGACCGCGAGGAATTGCGCCGCTTCTATCTCAAGAACGGCTTTGTCGACTTTCGGGTCGAGAACGTGAGCGTCGAGCTGGCCCCCGACCGCTCCTCGTTCTTCCTCACTTTCGTGCTGCACGAGGGCGCCCGCTATCGCGTCGACAAGATCAGCATCGACAGCCACCTGCCCAAGGTGCCGGGCGCCTCGCTGATGCGGCTGGTCCAGCTCTCGCCCGGCGACTGGTACGACGGCGACGCGGTCGAGCGCACCACGCAGGCGATCGAAGATGATCTGCAGAACCGTGGTTTCGCGTTCATCGAGGTCACGCCGCGCATCGCCCGCAACACTGCCAAGCACACCGTCAATCTGGTGTTCGACGTCACGCAGGGCCCGCGCGTCTATGTCGAGCGCATCAACATCACCGGCAACACCCGCACCGAGGACAAGGTCATCCGCCGTGAGTTCCAGCTCGCGGAGGGTGACGCGTACAGCGCCTCGGCGATCCGCAAGACCCGCCAGCGGCTGCAGGATCTCGGCTACTTCAGCAACGTGGAGATCAAGACCGTGCCCGGCTCGGCGCCGGACCGCGCGATCCTCGACACCACGGTCGCGGAGAAATCGACCGGCGAGTTCACCCTCGGCGGCGGCTACTCGACCGATATCGGCGCGCTCGCCAATGCCGGCCTGCGCGAGCGCAACCTGGTCGGCACCGGCATCGACGCGAGCCTCGGCGGCACGCTGGCGCAGAAGGAGAGCCAGGTGAACCTCTCCGTCACCGACCCCTATTTCCTCGACCGCAACCTGGTCGCGGGCTTCGACCTGTTCCACGTGCAGACCAACAACATCGACATCTCCAACTACAACGAGCGCCGCACCGGCGGCACGCTGCGGCTGGGCTACCAGTTCAACGACCATCTGAGCCAGGCGTGGAACTACTCGCTGGTGCAGCGCACGGTCTATGACATCCAGAGCGGCGCCAGCCTCTACATCGTCAACGAGGCCGGCTCCTCGCTGCTCTCCCAGATCGGCCAGACGCTGACCGTGGACTACCGCGACAGCCGGGTGGAGCCGCACAAAGGCTTCGTGCTGCGCTTCGGCAGCGATTTCGCGGGCCTCGGCGGCGACGCCCATTTCGTCCGCACCAAGGTCGATGGCGTCTATTACATTCCGCTCGACCGCTTCACCGGCAATTCCGACTGGGGGATCGCGATCTCGGGCGGGGCCGGCTATCTGTTCCAGCTTGGCGGCCACATCGAGAAAATCATCGACCGCTTCTTCCTCGGCGGCGACAATCTGCGCGGTTTCGAGGCCGGCGGTGCCGGGCCGCACGACCAGGCCACCGGCGAGAGCCTCGGCGGCCGCTTCATCTGGACGCAATCGACCGAACTGCGCTTCCCGCTGCCGATCTCGCCCGATCTCGGCCTTTCCGGGCGCGCCTTCGTCGATGTCGGCAGCCTCTCGGTGGTCAATGCGACCTTCGGCCCGGTCTTCGACAGCTCGGCCCCGCGGGTCGGCGCCGGGGTGGGCGTGTCCTGGCGCACCCCGTTCGGCCTGATCAACATTGACGTGGCCGACGCGGTGGTGAAGCAGAAGGACGACAAGACCCAGGTGTTTCGGTTCGGATTCGGCACGAGGTTCTGAGTTGCACAAGCGCCATCTTCTTCGCTTCGCCCCGGTTCTTCGCTTCGCCCCGGTGGCGCTCGCCGCCGCGGCCCTGCTCGCAGCACCCCTGCTCACTGCATCTGGCGCTCACGCCCAGAACACGGGACCGGGATGGTTCATCCCGCCGCAGGCGCAGCCGCGCCCGGCCTCCCGCCCGGCCGGACGGGTGGCCGCGCCCACGCCGCCGCGCGAACCGACGGTGCCGCCGCCGCCCGCGGCGGTCGCCTCACCCGGGCCGACGCCCGACCTTTCCAAGCTGCCGGAACTGCCGGTGCCCACGCTTCCGGCACTCGCCAAGGGAACGGCGCCGCCGGTCGCGGTGGTCGGCGTGCTCGGCGTGCCGGAGGTGATGCGCGCCTCCTCCGCCGCCACGCAGGTGCAGAAGGTGATCGGCGGACGCCGCGACAAGCTCAACCAGGACGCGCAGAAGGAGCAGGCCGCATGGCGTGACTTGCAGCAGGCGCTGGTCAACGACCGGTCCCGGCTTACGCCGGCGGTGGTCCGTGCCCGTGAGCGCTCGCTGCAGGAGCGGATCACCAACGCGCAGAAGACGTTTCGAGATCGCAATACGATCATCCAGGAAGCGGCGCAGGTGGCGCTGGGGCAGATCGAGCGCACCCTGATCGCGGTGATCCGGCAGGTGGCCGAGAGCCGGGGCATGAACCTGGTGCTGCACCGGGCGCAGATCGCGCTCAACGTGAACGCGTTCGATATCACCCAGCAGGTCGCCGACGAACTCAACAAAGTACTGCCCGCGGTGCAGATCCCGCCAGACGGGATGCCGGCGGCCAAGTTCCTGGCGATGCAGAAGACGGCAACACCACCCGCTTCCCCGGCCGCTTCCCCGGCCGCCACCACCCCCGCCGCGCCCTCTCCCGCCAGCCCGACCGGCAAGCCGGCCGCCGTCGCGCCGCCTGCCAAGAAGAAGTGAGCGGCGGCGATCCGGTCGGCGACGCCCGGTTCTACGCGCGTACCGGCCCTTACCCCCTCGCCACCGTCGCCGCGGCGGCGGGCGCGCCGCTGCCACCGGACGCCGCATCGGCGCCGCCGCTGATGCTGCACGGGGTGGCGCCGCTGCAGCTCGCCGGGCCGGAGCACGTGAGCTGGCTCGACAACCGGCGCTATGCCGGGCTGCTGAGCGAGACGCGGGCGGGGGCCGTGATCGTCCATCCCGACCTGGCGGCCCGCGTGGCGGCGGGCAGCGTGGCGCTGGTGACCGAGCAGCCGTATCTGGGTTGGGCGCGCGTCGCCGCCCTGTTCCATCCGTCGCCGCCGGTCCGGCCGGGGATCGGGCCGGGCGCCGTGATCGATCCGGCCGCCGTGGTGGACCCGAGCGCCGAAATCGGGCCGCTGGCGGTGATCGGCGCGCGCGCGCGGATCGCGGCGCGCTGCCGCATCGGCGCCGGCGCCGCGATCGGCGAGGGGGTGGAGATCGGCGAGGATGGCCGCATCGGCGCCCATGCCAGCGTCAGTCACGCCCTGCTGGGTCGGCGGGTGCAGATCGGGCCCGGTGCGCGCATCGGCCACGAGGGGTTCGGCTTCGCCTCGGCGGCAGAGGGGTTTGTCACCGTTCCGCAGGTCGGCCGCGTCATCCTCGAGGACGACGTCGAGGTCGGTGCCAACAGCACGATCGACCGCGGCTCGGCACAGGATACCGTGATCGGGGCCGGGTCGCGGCTCGACAATCTGGTGCAGATCGGTCACAACGTCCGTCTCGGGCGCTGCTGTGTCATCGTCGCCCAGGCCGGCATCTCGGGCTCCACGGTGCTCGACGATTTCGTCACCGTCGCCGGTCAGGCGGGCCTGATCGGGCACCTGCACGTGGGCCAAGGTGCGCGGATCGGCGCACAGGCCGGCGTCATGGCTGACGTGGATGCGCGGGCGGAGGTTCTCGGCAGCCCAGCCGGGCCGGCGCGCGCCTTCTTCCGCCAGGTGGCAGCCCTGCGCCGTCTGGCCCGGCAAGGCCGCTCGGAGAAGGAGGAGGCGGGCTGACGCGATGGACGGGCGGGAGGCAGCGGCAATCTCGGCCGCAAGTGGCGAGGGCGGCGTGATCGACATCGGCCGGATCATGCACGCGATCCCGCACCGCTACCCGTTCCTGATGATCGATCGCGTGGTGGATGTGGTGCCCGACCGCTCGGCGGTGGGCATCAAGAACGTCTCCGCCAACGAGAGCTTCTTCGAGGGCCACTTCCCCGGCCACAAGGTGATGCCGGGCGTGCTCATCGTCGAAAGCATGGCACAGACCGCGGCGGTGCTGGTGGTCGAGACGCTCGGCGCCGACGCCGCCGGCAAGCTGGTCTATTTCATGAGCATCGACGGCGCCAAGTTCCGCCGCCCGGTGGTGCCGGGCGACCAGCTCCGCATCCACGTCCTCAAGGACCGCCGCCGCGGCAACGTCTGGAAGTTCACCGCGATCGCGCGCGTGGAGGGCGTTCTGGTGGCCGAGGCGACCTATGCCGCCATGATCAGGGAGCGCGCCGGCTGAGCGGGCGGCGCACGCGGCTCGGTAACACGCCGACACAACGATTGTCTTGGCCGGAACGGGACGGCCGGCGAAACCTCGCAGGCTCCCGGCCGGCTGCCATCGAGGGCGCAGAATGCTGGATCAGACCGAACCCGAACTTCGCACCGCTACGGCGACGGCCATCCACCCGAATGCCGTCGTCGCCCGCGGCGCGCAACTGGCCGAGGGCGTCTCGATCGGACCGTGGTGTCATGTCGGCCCCGAGGTGGTGATCGAGGAGGGCGCGCGTCTGGTCAGTCACGTGGTCGTGGACGGCCGCACCCGGATCGGCGCCGGCGCGGTGCTGTGGCCGTTCTGCACGGTGGGCCTCGCGCCTCAGGATCTGAAATACCGCGGCGAGCCGACGGCGTGCGAGATCGGCGCCCGGACCCAGGTGCGCGAGCACTGCACCATCCATCGCGGCACCGTCACCGGCACCGGGATCACCCGCGTCGGCGCCGATTGCCTGCTGATGGCGGTGACGCATGTGGCCCACGATTGTGCGCTCGGCGACCGCGTGATCGTCGCCAACAACGTGGTCATGGGCGGGCACGTCACGATCGGCGAGGGGGCCGTGATCGGGGGTGCCGCGGCGCTGCACCAGTTCGTCCGCATCGGTCGCGGCGCGATGGTGGGCGGCGTGTCGGGCGTGGAGGCCGACGTGATCCCGTTCGGCAGCGTGCTCGGCAACCGCGCGCGCCTGGTCGGGCTGAACGTGATCGGGCTCAAGCGCCGCGGCATCGGCCACGACCGGCTGCACGCGCTGCGCCGGGCGTTCCGCACGCTGTTCGGGGCCGAGGGCGTGTTCGCCGAGAGGCTGGTCCAGGTGCGGGGGCGTGACGGCGCGGATCCGCTGGTCGCCGAGATCCTGGCCTTCATCGACGCGCCCAGCCGTCGCGGCCTGGTGCGCCCCGCCATCGGCCCGGAGGGCGAGGACGACGCCTAGCCGCCGCGCGATGCGAACCGGCGGTCAGCCGTTCGCTTCGTCAGTGCAGGGTTCCGGTCGAGATCGGGCCGCGACCGTCACGCTCCGACGCGCACGCTTCCAGCGCCGCGGTGATCGCGCCGAGGGTGCGGGCGAGATTGAGGGAGGCCGCTTCCTGGGCCAGCATGCGAAGACACTCGAAAATACCGCTCGCGGTCGCCGCGCAGTCCGCATCGGTGCTGCAGGCGGGGTCGGCTTCTGCCATGTTGGTCCTCAAGACGTCCGGGCCCGATGGGTAGTGCGATTGTATGCCCAAACGATTACAGGGCGGCAATAGAAATTTCATGTTTTCCTGGCAAGTCTTAGCGGGGGTTTGGTCCTGCGGTGCGAGCGTCCGGAGAGAACGTGACACCGGCGTTTCCGCACCGTGCATTGACGGCCGCTTCGCATGAGCAGCGCACCGTTTGCATGGCAGGGTCGCGCGCTCGGCATTATCGCGGGAGGCGGCCCGCTGCCGGGCCGGGTCGCGGCGGCGGCGCAGGCGGCAGGGCGGGCGGTGTTCCTGGTCGGTCTGGAGAGCTTCGCCGAACCCGCGATCCTGGCGCCTTTTCCGCACCGTTTCGCCCGCCTTGGCGCCGCCGGCGCGATCCTGGCGCTGCTGCGCGCGCAGGGCTGTCGCGACCTGGTGCTGGTGGGGCCGGTGCGCCGTCCGTCGCTTCTCGATCTGCGGCCCGATGCCGAGGGCGCGCGCCTGCTCGCCCGCATCGGCCGCGCGGCATTCGGCGGCGATGACGGGCTGCTCGCGTCCGTGGTGCGGGTGCTGGGCGAGGAGGGGTTCACGGTGATTGGCGCCCACGACGTGCTGACCGAGGCGGTGGCGCCGTGCGGCACGCTCGGCGCGCACCGGCCCGACGCGGCGGCGCTGGCCGACATCGCGCGCGGGATCGCGGTTTCTCGTGCCCTCGGCGCTGCCGATGTCGGCCAGGGCTGCGTGGTGCAGCAGGGCATCGTGCTGGCGGCGGAGGCGATCGAAGGCACCGATGCCATGCTGGCCCGTGCCGCGACACTCGCCCGGCCTGGCCCCGGCGGGGTGTTGGTGAAGCTGGTCAAGCCCGGACAGGATCGGCGCGCGGACCTGCCGACGATCGGGCCTGGCACGGTCCGCGCCGCAGCCGCCGCCGGGCTGCGGGGCATCGTGGTCGAGGCCGGTGGAACCCTGCTCACCGATCGCGCGGCGCTGATCCAGGCCGCCGACGCGGTGGGGCTTTTCCTGCTCGGCATCGAGCCGGATAATGCGGCTTGCCAAACCGGAGAGATGTCATGAGCGACACCCGCGCCCGCTACCTGCACACCATGCTGCGGGTGAAGAACCTCGACCGCAGCGTGGATTTCTACACCAGGCTGATGGGCATGAAGGAGCTGCGCCGGAACGACGTGCCGGACGGAAAGTACACGCTCAGCTTTGTCGGCTACGGCGACGAAGCGTCGCAGACGGTGCTGGAGCTCACCTACAATTGGGGCCAGGACGGCGGCTACGAAGTCGGCACCGGCTTCGGCCATCTCGCGGTCGGCGTGCCCGACGTCGCCGCCACCTGCGAGGCGCTGCGCGCGGCGGGGGCGCGGATCACCCGCGAGCCGGGCCCGGTGAAGTTCGGCACCACGATCATCGCCTTCGTCGAGGACCCGGACGGCTACAAGATCGAGCTGGTGCAGCGGGCGTAGCAACGAGGGCGCTGCCCCAGACGCGCGGGGC
This sequence comes from uncultured Alphaproteobacteria bacterium, assembly GCA_963777265.1. Lineage (GTDB taxonomy): Bacteria > Pseudomonadota > Alphaproteobacteria > Acetobacterales > Acetobacteraceae > DATAYA01. The sequence goes on from CAVZPY010000008.1 coordinate 199,428, forward strand.
CCAAGGGATGGCCGACGTTGAAAGCATCTTGATCGTCGGCGGGGGAATCGCAGGGCTCACCCTGGCCGCCTCTCTCCACCAGCGAGGCTTCACGACGGAGCTCGTTGAGCGCGACTCGGCTTGGCCTGCCGTGGGGGCGGGGATCGCGGTGCAGCCCGACGGGATGCGCATCCTGCACGCTCTCGGCATGGGCGCGGCGGTGGAGAAAGCCGGAACGGTCATACGCAGGTGGAGCTTTTGCGACCAGCAGGGAGAGGTGCTCTCCGAAACCGATCTGGAAGCGTTGTGGGGCGATGTCGCACCCTTCATCGGCATCGAACGGACCAAGCTCCACCACGTGCTGGTAGCAGGCGCCGCCGCTGTGCCGCATCGGCTCGGCACCTCCGTCATATCATTGAGCCAAGACAGTCGCCGCGTTTCCGTCCGCCTTAGTGACGGCTCGACCGACGAGTACGACCTGGTAATCGGAGCCGACGGCATTTCTTCGACCGTGCGCACGCTGACGCTGAGCGCGGCCTCGGCCGCCGATCTCGGCGCGGTGAATTGGCGCAGTATTGCCCCGATTCGCCCGCATGGCTTGACCGCCTTGCGGTTCCTGCTGGGCGATGGGTGCTTTTTCGGGCTCTGCCCCGTCGGCGAGGGGCGCACGTACGGCTTTGGGTATCTCATGCAGCCGCGATTCCGCGATCCGCTGGAGGGTCGGCTTGAACGCCTCCGCGACCGCTTTGCGGCATTTGGGAGTCTCGTACCGAGAGTATCTGGGCTCCCTGGAGCGCGACGAGCAGGTCCACTGCTCGGCGATGGAGTGGGTGGACGTCGATGAGTGGTATATCGGTCGTGTGGTGCTCATCGGCGACGCCGCGCACGCCAGCTCGCCACTGATGGGCCAAGGGGGCTGTATGGCTATGGAAGACGCCTGGGTGCTGGCCGAAGTCCTCCGCTCGGCGCCTACCGTGGAGAGCGCCCTGAGCAACTACGTCCGCAGACGCAAACCGCGAGTCAAGTGGGTCCAGCAGCAAAGTATCGCTGTGGCCGAAAGTTTCCGAATGCCGCCTGCCATCCGCAACGCCGCATTGCGCGAGCGCGGAGACCAGATGATGCAGTCTCGCTTTGGACCGCTCGTTCTCGCGCCATAGGCTGCTCTCGTCAGTCCTTCGAAAGCCACCATCCCTCGCCGGCCACCCAGCACGACTCGTCAGTCGCCGAGCCAAGCCGCAGCGAGCGCACCGATCCCATGTCGCCGCCCGCGAAGGCGGCGCGCAGGCGCTCCCCCGCCTCGCCGTCCTGCGCGCCCTCGCACGCGATGAACGACACCCGCCACGGCAGGAATTGCGCCGGCAGGCGCTCGCCCTCCCGCTGCACGAGCAGCATCCCGCCCGAGCTGCCCGCGGGTGCGAGCGGGAACAGCAGCCGGCCGCCCTCGCGCAGCGCGTCGAGCCAGATGCGCGCCGGCGCCGCGGCCGCGGCGCTGACATAGATGATGTCGGATGCGGGCAGCGCGCCCTCGGTGCCGCTGCGTGCCGCGACGTGCACCCAAGGCAGGTCGGCGAGGCACGCCGCCGCCCGTGCGGCCAGGGCGGCGACGATCTCGAACGCCTCGACGCGGCCGTCGGCGCCGACGAGTCGCGCCACGATCGCGGTGTAGTAGCCGGTGCCGCAGCCGACATGCGCGGCGTGCTCGCCGGGCCGGGGTGCCAGCACATGCAGCGCCAGCGCGTGCAGGCTCGGCTGGCCGTTGTTGATGCCGCGCTCGGGATCGAGCGCCACCAAAACGTCGTGATAGACCGCCGCCGGATCGTCGGTCGCGACGTAACCGCCCGGCTCGCGGCCGACCATCCAAGGCGGCGGTCCGAGAAATGCCTCGCGCGGGGTCGCCGCGAACGCCGCCTCCAGACGGTCGTCCTCGACGCCGGCCGCGGCCAGGATCGCGCGGGCATAATCCCGGCGCAGGTGACTCAGCCGGTCCATGCCTCCGGCGCCGGGAGCACGCGGCCGCGGCATTCGCCGAACCCTATCGAGGCAAACCCCTCCCGTTCTGCGCGCCCACGAAGAAGGATCTCGTCGTCATCCTCCAGGAAGCGGCGCGTCTCGCCGGACGGCAGCGCGATCGGCGCCCGCCCGCCGTTGGTGATCTCGAGCAGGCTGCCGAACCCGTCCGGCGTCGGCGCCGAGATCGTGCCCGAGCCGAACAGGTCGCCGGGCCGCAGATCGCAGCCGCCGCAACTGTGGTGCGCGACCATCTGTGCCACCGTCCAGTAGAGATGCCGGGCGTTGCTGCGGGACAGGCGGAACGGCGGCTCGCCGGCGGTGCGCATCGCCGCCGTCAACAGCCGCACGTCGAGCGTGATGTCGAGCCCGCCCGCTTGGGTGTCGGCCGGATCGTCCAGATACGGCAACGGCGGCGGGTCGCCGGGCGGGCGCGGATCACGTCGCACGCGAAACGGCACCAGAGCTTCCGGCGTCACGATCCACGGCGAGACCGTGGTGCAGAAGTTCTTGGCCAGGAACGGCCCGAGCGGCTGGTACTCCCAGGCCTGGATGTCGCGCGCCGACCAGTCATTGAGCAGGCAGAAGCCGGCGACGTGCGCGGGCGCGCTCGCGATCGGGATCGGCTCGCCCGGTGCGTTGCCCGGCCCGATCCAGGCGCCGAGTTCGAGTTCGAAATCGAGATTGCGGCACGGCCCGAAGCTGGGGGCGGGGTCGGAGGCCGGCTTGCGCTGTCCGTTCGGCCGGCGCACCGCGGCCCCCGAGGCCCGCACCGAGGAGGCGCGGCCGTGATAGGCGACGGGGATGTATTTGTAGTTGGGCAGCAGCGGATTGTCCGGCCGGAACTGGCGGCCGGTGTTGGTCGCGTGATGGATGCCGGCGTAGAAATCGGTGTAGTCGCCGATCGCGGCGGGAAGGTGCAGCGTGCAGGCGGCCGCCTCGTGCAGCAGCTCGGGGCGGGGTGTCGCGCCCTCGTCCAGCAGCGCCGAGAGCTGCGCCCGCAGCGCCGCGCGCGGCCCTTCTCCGAGTGCGAGCAGCCCGTTCAGCGTCGGTGCGGCGGCGGCCTTCGCGGCATGGGCGGCATCGCCGGTGAAAAGGCTCGCCGCCGCGGCAAGGTCGAAAATGGCATTGCCGATCGCGACCCCGCCGCGCGCACCACCGCCGGGCGGCGAGAACACCCCGAGCGGCAGGTTCTGGATCGGGAACTCGGGATGTCCGTTCGCGGATGCGACCCAGCTTCGCCGCGCCGGGTCGTGCGTCTCGTCGAGCGTCATCGCGGCCCGAACCGACGCGGCAGTCCGGCCCAGCAGGCATCGTAATCCGCCTGCAGCGAGGGCCACGCCATCGCGGCCACGGTCGGGCGGATCACCTGGCTGGTTTCGAACATGAAGGCGAGCGTGTCACCGACCTTGTGCGGCGCCAGCTCGGCGCTCATCGCCCGCTCGGTCGTCTCCGCGTCCGGTCCGTGCGCGCTCATGCAGGGATGCAGCGAGACGCCGCCGGGCAGGAAACCCTCCGCCTTCGCGTCATAAACGCCGCGCACCAGACCCATGCACTCGTTCATCACGTTGCGATGGAACCAGGGCGGCCGGAACGTGTCCTCGGCGACCAGCCAGCGCGGCGGGAAGATGACGAAATCCATGTTGGCAAGGCCGGGTGCGGGGGTCGGCGAGGTCAGCACGGTGTAGATCGACGGATCAGGATGGTCGAAGCTGATCGAGCCGATCGTGTTGAAATGCGCGAGGTCGTACGTGTACGGCGCCGCCGTTCCGTGCCAGGCCACCACGTCGAACGGCGAATGGTCGAGCGTCGTCGCCCATAGCGTGCCCTGGAATTTCTGCACCAGCTCGGTGGGTTCGTCGCGATCCTCGAACCAGGCGAGCGGTGCGAGGAAGTCGCGCGGATTGGCGAGGCCATTGGCGCCAATCGGGCCGAGATCGGGCAGCCGCAGCGCCGCCCCAAAATTCTCGCACACATAGCCGCGCGCGGCACCTTCGGGCAGGGCGACCGAGAACTTCATCCCGCGCGGGATCAGTGCCACCGTGCCGGGCGGCACATCGAGCCGGCCGCATTCGGTCGTGATGGCGAGCGTGCCCTGTTGCGGCACGATCAGCAGCTCGCCGTCGGCGTCGTAGAAGGCGCGCTGCATCGGGCGGTTCGCCGCGTAGAGATGCACCGCGACGCCGGCGGGCATCTCGGGCGCGCTGTTGGCGCCGAGTGTGGCCAGCCCGGCGAGCCAGTCTGTGGGCGCCTCGGGCATCGGCAGCGGGTCCCAGCGCAGCCGGTTCGGCGTCGGCGGTGCCAGCGTCCCGGCGAGCGCCCCCTGCTCGATGCGCCGGAACGCACCGTGCGCGGCGGAGGGGCGGATGCGATACAGCCAGCTCCGCCGCGCCTCGCGCCGGGGCACGGTGAAGGCGGTGGCCGAGAACTGCTCGGCATAGAGGCCGAGCGGCGGGCGTTGCGGCGAGTTGCGCCCGATCGGCAGCGCGCCGGCCACGGCCTCGGTCGCGAACTCGTTGCCGAAGCCGCTTTGCCCGGAGCCGTTTTGCCCGAAGCCGTTTCGCCTGGTGGTCATGGCTCTCCTCCCCGGCCTGCTTACGCGGGGACGGCCGGCACCCCCTGGGGGTCGAGGCGGTAGCCGCCGCCCTCCGTCACCAGCAGCCGCGCATTGGCCGGATCCGGCTCGATCTTCTGGCGCAGGCGGTAGATGTGGGTCTCCAGCGTATGCGTGGTCACGGCGGCGTTGTAGCCCCACACCTCGTTCAGCAACACCTGCCGTGCCACCGGCCGGGTGCCGGCGCGGTAGAGGAATTTCAGGATCGCCGCCTCCTTCTCGGTCAGCCGGATGCGGCGGTTCTTCGCCGGCTCCTGCAGCAGCTTCGCCGAGGGGCGGAACGTGTAGGGGCCGATGGTGAAGACCGCATCCTCGCTGTTCTCGAAAATCCGGAGCTGCGCGCGCACTCGCGCCAGCAGCTCGGCCAGTCGGAAGGGCTTGGCGATATAGTCGTTGGCGCCGGCATCGAGGCCGCGCACGACGTCGCTCTCATCGTCCGAGCCGGTCAGCATGATGATCGGCACCCGCACGCCTTGCCGGCGCAGCCGGGCGCACAGATCGCGCCCGTCGCCGTCCGGGAGTGTCACGTCCAGGATCACGGCATCGAACCGTGCCTCGGCAGCGGACAGCTTGGCCTCGGCCTCGGCGAGGGTTGCCGCCTCGCTGGCGGTGAACTCGCCATCGACCTCAAGCTGCTCGGCCAGCGTCTCGCGGAGCGCGCCGTCGTCGTCCACGATCAGGATTGGCCGTTCGCCCGCCATTGTCTCTTCCCCGCTTTTGCTGGACGCCGCCAACACGTGCTCGTGGCCCAAGCGCTTGTGATCGCCGGTCCTCACGCCCAACGCAACAGACATGCTGCCAAACCGTGCCCGCTCGGCGCAAGCCGCACACAATCCGGTGAGCGGGCGGGCGGTGAGCGAGCCGGGCGGGAAGGCTTCGGGCAGGGCAGGGCGGCCGGGATGTCGAGCGGAGTGGCGCGAAGCGCCGCGCGACCCCATTCTCTGCCCGAACGCAACGCATCGCCGAGGCCGCCCGACTTGAGCATCCACCCGCCCCGGCGGTTCATCCCACATCCGACCCAAGCCTCGCCCAGGCCCGACCGGCTGCGCGGCGTGCTGCGGGCCGCCGACGATTTGCGGCGCGGGGTGCCGGTGCTGCTGCTCGGCGCCTCGCCGCTGCTGGTGCTCGCGGCGGAGGCGGCGAGTGCCGCGGCGCTGGAGGAGTTTGCCGCCATCGCGGGCGAGCCGGGGGAGACGGTGCTGCTGGCCCCGGCGCGCGCCGCCGCTGCGCGCTGCTGCGCCGGCCCCGTGTTGGGCGGTCCCGTGCCGCCGGCCTTCGCCGTGCGCCTCGGCGCTGCCCCGACGCCCACGGGGCTGCGGGCACTGGCCGACCCGGTCGCCGGGCTTGCCCTGCCCGAGACGCTGGAGCCGGCGCCCGCGCCCGCGCTCGCGGCGGCGGCGCTGGCGCTCGCCAAGCTCGCGCGGCTGCTGCCGGCGCTGCTGGCCGCACGAGCCGGCGGCGAGACCGAGGCGCGGGCCGCCGGGTACGGCGTGCTCGCGATCGCGGCGCAGGACGTGCTGGCCGGCTCGGTCGCCGCGGCGGCGCTGGTGCAGGTCGCCGAGACCCGGCTGCCGATGGAGCAGGCCGAGGATGCGCGCGTGGTTGCATTCCGCGCCCCCGATACCGGCGTCGAACACCTCGCGATCCTGATCGGCCGGCCGGAGGCGTCGGCGGCGCCGCTGGTGCGCATCCACAGCCGCTGCTTCACCGGCGACCTGCTGGGCAGCCTGCGCTGCGACTGCGGCCCGCAACTGCGCGGCGCCATCGCGCGGATGGCGCAGGAGGGCGCGGGGGCGGTGCTGTATCTGGCGCAGGAGGGGCGCGGGATCGGGCTGGTGAACAAGCTGCGCGCGTACGCCTTGCAGGATCGCGGGCTCGATACGCTGGACGCCAACCGCGCGCTGGGCTGGGGCGTCGATGAGCGCAGCTTCGCGCCGGCGGCGGCGATGCTGGCGGCGCTCGGCATCGGGCGGGTGCGGCTCTTGACCAACAACCCCGACAAGCTCGCCGCACTGGCCGCCAACGGCATCGAGATCGCCGGCCGCGAGCCGCACGCCTTCGCCGCCAACGGCATCAACGACCACTATCTGGCGACCAAGCTGGCGCGGCTCGGGCATCTGCCGCCGTAGCCGGACCCCTCCCCCCGGCCCCCTCCCGCAGGGGAGGGGGAGCAGCACGCCTAAGCCCCCTCCCCTTGCGGGAGGGGGTTGGGGGAGGGGTGTTACGAAGTAGCCGGCGCGTCAGGCGGCGGCGCGCATCCGCCGCTGTTGCGGGCGGCCCTGGCGGCGGTTGCTCGCCGCTCGCGGCGCCTCGCGGTTCTGCGGCTCGGCCGGCCGCTCGCCCACCGATGGCAGCTTGCTGCCCGCGAGCCGTTCGATCGCGCGCAGCGCCGGGCGCTCGGCGCCGCTGCAAAACGAGATCGCGATGCCGCGCGCGCCGGCCCGCGCGGTGCGGCCGGTGCGATGCACGTAGCTCTCCGGCTCCACGGGCAGGTCGAAATTGACCACGTGCGAGATGCCGCTGACGTCGATGCCGCGGGAGGCGATGTCGGTTGCGACCAGCACGCGCGCGCGGCCCGAGCGGAAGCGGTCGAGCGATTTTTCGCGCGCGCCCTGGCTCTTGTTGCCGTGCAGCACCTCGGCGTTGACGCGCGTGGCGACGAGGTGCTCGGCGACGCGGTCGGCGCCGTGCTTGGTGCGGGTGAACACGATCACCCGATCCATCGCCGGATCATCGAGCAGCCGCGTCAGCAGCGCACGCTTGGCTGCCGCCTCGACGAAATGCACCCGGTGCTCGATCAGCAGCGGCGCCGCGATCTCCGGCTTGATCTCGACGCGCGCCGGATCGCGCAGGAAGTTTTTTGCGAGTTGCTCGATCTCGACCGGCATGGTCGCCGAGAACAGCATTGACTGGCGCTGCGCCGGCAGGGCAGCCGCGACCCGCCTGATATCGCGGATGAAGCCGAGGTCCAGCATCCGGTCGGCCTCGTCGAGCACGAAATGGCTCACCTCGTCGAGCCGCAGATGGCGCGTGTTCATCAGGTCGCAGATGCGTCCCGGCGTGCCGACCACGATGTCGGGGCCGCGGCGCATCCGCTCCTCCTGCGGGCGGCGGCCGACGCCCCCGACCACGACCGCGGTCGCGAGCCGCAGGCCGGCGCCGAAGGTGCGGATCGCGGCCTCGATCTGCTGCGCGAGTTCGCGGGTGGGTGCCAGGATCAGCGCGCGGGTGCCGAACGGGCGGGCGCGGCGGGGGGAGCCGGCCAGGTGCTGCAGGATCGGCACCGCGAAGGCGGCGGTCTTGCCGGTGCCGGTCTGCGCGATGCCGAGCAGGTCGCGGCCTGCCAGCAGCGCGGGGATGGCGCCGGCCTGGATCGGCGTGGGCGCGGCAAAGCCCTCCGCGGCGAGCGCACGGAGCAGCGGCCCGGCCAGGCCGAGCGAGGTGAAATCGGGAGAAATCATGTCGAGATGGGTCCTCGGCGCGGCCATGCGGGATCGATGCCCGATGGCGGCGCCCTGTCGTCCGCCAACCCCACGTAACGACGGGCGGACCAATTGCGGATGAGATGTCCCGGGGAGGGGCGACCCGCCGATGCGACGGGGACCAATTACGCGCCCTGGGCTTCAGGACGGCTACATCGGCGCCTCGGCGCGGAAACGCAAGCCCCCGTTGCGCGGGTCAGAGCCGGCTGATCACCGTGTAGGCGAGATAGACGAACAGCGCGGCCCCGAGCAGCACCAGCAGGCCGACCAACACCGTGTCCATCCGCGTGCCGGTGCCGGGGCGTATCTCCGGGCTCTCGATGGCGCGCGCCGTGCGGCGGAAACGGATCGCCGCCAGCACGATCATGGCGCCGCCGAGCACGATCAGCGCCAGCCCCGTGATGTCGCCGATCAGCCGCCCGGCAATCCGGTGTCGTGCGGGCGAGTTGCCGGCGATCGCGAGGAACAGGTCGAACTTCTCGACCACGAAGCCGAACGCCATCACCGCGATCGCGCTGCGCACCCAGGCGAGGAAGGTGCGCTCGTTCGCCGCGTGATCGCTGTAGCGCTCGATCATCGTGGCCAGGCCCAGGCCGCGACCACGTCCCGAGCGCGCGCGCCGATCGCGGCCCCGAGCGAGGCCGCCGTCGCGTTCACCGCCGAGAGCACGCCATCCTCCAGCGTCGAGCGTGCCTCGCCGATGCGGGCACTCGCCGCCGCGACCGTCGCCGCCGCGATGCCGCGCGCATCGAGCGCCGCGAGCCGGGCAATGCCCGCCTGCTCGATGCCGATGCCCGCGTCGTTGAACAGGGCCGCGAAGGCGTCCGTGCGCAGCGCCATCGCCGGATCGCCGCCGACCAGCCCGCCATGCGAGGCGGTGACGATCACGGCGCCGGCATCCTCCGCGCGCACCAGCGAGGCGGAATCGACCAGCACCACGCGACGCGCGGCGCCCGGCAGCGCGCGCGCCTGTGCGCGCCTCCGCCGCCTCGGGGATCGCGACGAACGGCACAGCGACCGCGCGCGCGAGACAGGCAAGCGCCGCGTCGCAGGTCTGGCCTTCCGTCACGCCGAGCGCGCGGGCGGGTGCGTTCGCGGCACTGATCCGGCCGCGCACGCGCATATCCTCGGCATCGCCGATGCGCGCCGAGCGATGCGAGATCGCGGCGGCCGGGACGCCAAGGGCGGAAAACATCGGCAGCGAGAAGATCCCCGCCTGATCGCGCCCGATGCCCGCGTCGTGAAACACCGCCGCCCGCACGCCGGCCGCCAGCGCGCAGTGCCCCGCATAGCGCCCGCCGTGCGAGCCGGTCAGCAGCACCGCGCCGCGCGCCTCGGGCGGCAGTTCGGTCACGGTCGGCGCGAGCACCACGCCTTCGGGCATTGCGGCCATCCGGGGAGCGTGGCACGCAAGCGCCGAGAAAAGAACCGCCCGGGACCCCTGCTTGCGCAACCTCGACCTGCCGCGCCTGCGCGCGCGCTTCCGTCTGATGCTGCGCATCCGGGCGCTGGAGGAGACGGCGCTGCGCGGCATGGCGGAGCGCGTCGTGCTCGGCGCCATCCACCCCTCGATCGGGCAGGAGGCGGTGGCCGCGGGCGTGGCGGGAACGCTCGCGCGCGACGACATCCTGCTCTCGACCCATCGCGGCCACGGGCACACGCTGGCGAAGGGTGCCGCGGCCGAGGCGATGATCCGCGAGCTGCTCGGCCGGGTGGGCGGCACCTGCGGCGGCAAGGGCGGCTCGATGCACATCGCCGATTTCTCGGTGGGGATGCTCGGCGCCAACGGCGTGGTGGGAGCGAACATCGTCATCGCCGCGGGGGCCGCGCACGCGATCCGGCTGCGCGGCGAGCGGCGCGTCGTGTGCTGCATCTTCGGCGATGGTGCGATCAACCGTGGGCCGTTCCTCGAAGGGCTGAACTGGGCGGCGGTGTTTTCGCTGCCGGTGCTGTTCGTCTGCGAGGATAACGGTTTTGCCGCGACCACGCGCACCGCCGCGATGACCGCGGGCGACGGGCCCGCAGCGCGCGCCCGCGCGTTCGGGATCGCGACCGAGGAAGTGGACGGCAATGACGTGCTCGCGGTCGAGGACGCGGCGCGCGATGCGCTCGGCGCGATCCGCGACGGCGGCGGGCCGCGGTTCCTGCTCGCGCACACCTATCGCCTCACCGGCCACACCGCCGCGGATGCCGCCGCCTATCGCCCGGCTGCCGAGGTGGCGGCGCGGCGTGAGGGCGACCCGATCGCCCGCGCCGCCGCCTGGCTCGCCGAGGCGGGCGTTGCCGAAGCCGAGCTGGAAGCCGATCGGCGCGCGGCGGTGGCGGAGATGGCAGCGGCGTACGCGGCAGCCCTCGCGGCACCCTTCCCCGGCGCCGCCGAGGCGTTCCGCGACGTGCAGGATGCGGGCGCGCCGGCATGAGCCGCATGACTTATCTCGACGCCGCCCGGCGGGCGCTGATTGAGGAGATGCGGCGCGACGGCTCGGTGTGGGCGCTCGGCGAGGACCTCGGCCGCGGCGGCGTGTTCGGCACCTATCGCGGGCTGGCCGATGAGTTCGGGCCCGCGCGCATCTCCGACGCACCGATCTCGGAAGCCGCGATCATGGGCGTTGCCGTGGGTGCGGCGATGCTGGGCACGCGGCCCGTGGCCGAGATGCGCTTCTCCGACTTCGCGCTGTGCGCGACCGACGAGCTGGTGAACCAGGCGGCGAAGGCGCGCTTCATGTTCGGCGGCCAGGCGCGCGTGCCGCTGGTGGCGCGAATGCCGATCGGCATGTGGCGATCCTCGGCGGCCCAGCACTCGCAGTCGCTGGAAGCGTGGTACGCGCACATCCCCGGTCTGGTGGTGGTGTGTCCCGCGACTCCCGCCGACAACAAGGGGCTGCTGAAATCCGCGATCCGCAGCGACGATCCGGTCGTGTACATGGAGCACAAGAACCTCTGGGGCCTGGAAGGCGAGGTGCCCGACGACCCCGAATGGTGCGTCCCGCTCGGGCGTGCGCGCACGCTGCGCGAGGGCGGCGACATCACGATTGTCTCGTGGTCGGCGCAGGTGCATGTGGCGGCCGACGCGGCGGCGGCGCTGGCGGCGGATGGCATCGCCGCGGACTTGCTCGATCTGCGCACGATCTTTCCCTGGGACCGCGAGGCGGTACTGGCGAGTGCGGCGCGAACCGGGCGGCTGCTGGTGGCGCACGAGGCGGTGCGAACGGGCGGCTTCGGCGCCGAGATCGCAGCGACGGTTGCGGAAGAAACCGGCGCACGGGTGCGGCGGCTCGGCGCGCCGCGGGCGCTGATCGGCTACGCGCCGCCGGTGGAGGACGCGGTGCGCGTGACCGCAGCACAGATCGTGCAGGCGGCGCGGGAGATGCTCCGATGACCCACGAAATGACGAACGAGATGACGGGCGGCGAGGCGCTGGCGCGGATGATCGCGGCGCACGAGGGCGGCCCGATGTTCGGCATGGGCGGCTTTCAGTTGCTGCCGTTCTACGACGCCGCGCGCCGGCTCGGCCTGCCGCACCATTTGATCAATGACGAACGCGCCGGGGCCTTCGCCGCCGATGCCTATGCCAAGGTCTCTGGGCGCGTCGGGCTGGTGGATGCAACGCTCGGGCCGGGCGCGACCAATCTCGCGACCGGGCTGGTCGAGGCGCTGAACGCCGGCACGCCGATGGTGGCGGTGGTGGGCGACGCACACCGGCTGCACGCCGGGCGCAACATGACGCAGGAGGCGCGGCAGCTCGACATCCTGCGGCCGACGGTGAAGGAGGCGCTGCGCGTCGAGGATATCTCCCGCATTCCCGAGTTGGTGCGACGCGCGTTCGCGATCGCGACCTCCGGCCGTCCGGGTCCGGTGCTGCTCGATGTGCCGGAGGATGTGTGCCACGGCACGCACGGTTTTGCGCCCGAGGCGTTTGCCGCCGATCTGCGCTATCGCGCCGCCCCCGCGCTGCGCACGCGCCCCGATGCGGAGTCGCTGGAGCGGGCGGCGCGGATGATTGCGGAGGCGCGGCGGCCGATGCTGCTCGCCGGCGGCGGCGTGCATCTGAGCAATGCCACCGAGGCGCTGGGCGCGTTCGCGCACGCGCTCAACTTGCCGATCGCGCATACCATGACCGGCAAGGGCGCGGTCGCCTGCACCGATAGACTGAGCGCCGGGCTGTTCGGCCGCTATGACCGGATCGCGAATGCGCTGATCGCGAACGCGGATCTTCTGGTTGTCGTCGGCTGCAAGCTCGGCGAGATCGCGACCAAGCGCTACACCGTGCCGCCGGCGGACGCACGCATCATTCACATCGACATCGTGGCCGAGGAGATCGGCCGCACCGTGACACCGGCGCTGCCGCTGTGGGGTGACGCGCGCGAGACGCTCTCGGCGTTGATGGCAGCGCTGGCCGACGATGCGCCCGCGATCCGCGCGCGGCAGGCAGGGCACGCGGCCGAGATCGCGCGGCGCATGGCGGCGTGGCGCGAGGCGGCGACGGCGCGCTACGCGTCGGACGAAGTGCCGGTCGCGATGGGCCGGCTGATGGGCGAGCTCAACCGCGCGCTGCCCGCGGACGGCATCCTGGTCGCCGATGGCGGTTTCGCCGCGCACTGGGGCGGGCTGCTGTTCGACACCAAGCGTGCGGGGCGCGGCTTCGTGCCGGATCGCGGTTTTGCCTCGATCGGCTACGGCATCCCCGGCGCGATCGGCGCCGCACTGGCGGCATCCGGGCGGCGCGGTCGTGTCGCTGACCGGCGACGGCGGCTGCAACATGATGCTGGGCGAGCTGGAGACGGCGCGGCGGCTGGGGGTCGCGTTCACGCTGGTCGTGGTGAACAACGCCGCCTCGGGATACGTGAAGGCGTTGCAGCATTTGATGTACGGCGTCGGCGCCTATCACGCGAGCGATCTGGCCGAGACACATTATGCGCGTGCGGCTGACGCGCTCGGCGTGCGCGGCATCCGCGTCGAGCAGCCGGCGGCGTTGGCGGGCGCGCTCGATACAGGGCTCCGCGGCGAGGGCGTGACCGTGATCGACCTCGTGGTGACGCGCGATCCGGCGAAGATGCTGCCGGCGGCGGACAATCGCGCGGTGCAGGTGCGGGCAGGGGACCGGGTGGCCTGAGGCTGTCCAGGCCCCATCGCGCCGGGGTCTCGAACGGCGGCTGTGTGGTATAGTGCCGATCGAAGGCCGGGGTGGACGGCGCGAATGACTTCCGAGACGATGGCGGTCAGCTCAGGCCGGACGACGAAACACGGCAACTCGACGCCCTATCACCGACTTGAGTCGCCGAGCCAGACGAGGGCAGATGCTCAGCAGCAGGTGTCATCAGGCCAGATTTGGGGACAGGTTGCAAGGAATGGCGGTCTTTATCCGGCCGTTAAGGCCTATCGTGGCAGCCTCCCGTCCGGCAGCCGCGGGATCGAGTTCACCACGTCCTGCGCGCCGGTCGGCAACGGCAGCCCTTACGAGGCGCGATGGTATCCGTGCTCGACCGGGGCACAGCCTTGTTGTCCCTGCGCGTGGGTTAACAGTGCGGGGTTCGCCGTGATTGCCGTCACCGTGACCAGAAATACGCAGGTGCCCTGATGTTGCACCCGCTCGCGATGGAGAGCCTGCCGAAAGCGGAGTTCGTGCCGCAGGCGGTTATCGGCCAGCCGATCGCGTCAATTGGTGAGGCTGCACGACTGCCCCTGGTCAAGGGGCACGATGATCTCGATGAGTTCGAGGGACTGGCGCTGCTGCTGGACGACAGCGTCCCGTTCACCATCCTGCATTACCGCGGGCACCCGCCGCGCACCAGCACGGTGTATTTGCCTATCTCGCTCGGCGACGGGCGGCGCATCGGCGAGGTGATCGCGCGCATCCTGCGCGAGCTAAAGCTCGACCAAGCGAACCTGATCTGGCAACGCGCGGATGATCCGTCGCTGTAGGGCGCCGTCCCCGCGATGGTGGCTGCGGCCCTCGCCGCACTCGGGCGAGCGGTGGTGTCGCTGACCGGCGACGGCGGCTGCAACATGATGCTGGGCGAACTGGAGACGGCGCGGCGGCTTGGCGTCGCGTTGGCGCTGGTCGTGGCTATTGGGTTTGCCTGGGTCGGTGCTCGGGACGCTGATCGGGGTGATATCAAGTGAAGGCCGAGGCGTTCAGGTTTGTCACACCCACGAACGTCACCTGCGTGTGGTCCGACAGCGTGAGCGTGGTGTTGCCGCCGGCAACCACGGCGTTCGCGAGATCATTCTGCGCTTCGCCCGGCCCGTAGCCTTGCAGGGCGATCGCATCGCCCTTGGCGGTGTTGAAGCCGAACGCCGTCTCGGTTCCGCCGGCAAGGCCGTTGACGAAGCCGTAGAGGTCGGCACCGCTGCCGCCGATCACAGTCGCGTTGCCGTGGCCGGCGAAGAACGTCTCATTGCCCGCGCCGCCCCCGAGCAGATCGTTGCCCGACCCGGCATACATGACGTTGGCACCCGTCGAGCCGGCCCCGGTCAGGGTTTCGTTGCCGCTGCCCGCCACCAGCAGGTTGGCCTGTGCGCCGCCCGCCATCAGCAGGTCCGACCCGCTGCTGCCGAACATGGTGCAGGCACCCGAGCCGCCCACGATCACGTTGGCACCGCCGGTGCCGCCCGCATACAGTCCGCCGCCGGCGCCGCCATTGATGATCGCGTTGCCGCTGCCGCCGCCGATCACGGTGGACGGGCTGTTGCCGTTGACGAAATACATCGTCCCTGATCCCATCGCGGCGAGCACGGGACCGAACGCGAAGATCGTCTCGTTGCCACCGGTATCGGGGAGGATCACGTCGGGGCTGCCATTGGCGACGATCAAGTCGTTGCCGCCGACGGGCACGACCGGATTGTTGTCGGTGCCCGTCGGGGTCACAGTGAACGTACTGTTGCCGAATATGAAGTTCGCATTTCCGGACGCGGCGATCGCAGCACCGGAGTTCGGCAGCAACGGCAACCCAAGCCGATCGTAGCCGATCGAATCGTTGAGGATGCTGTTAAGGTTGGTTCCGGCCCCGAGCGTGATCCCGTTGTCATTATTCCCGCTCACCAGATCGGCGACCGGCTGCCCTCCCGACGTGATGGTTGTCCCGCCGATGATGTTGTTGGTGGCGCTGCCGCCGATCAGGATGCCGCCCTGCTGATTGCCGAGCGCCGTCGTGCCGGAAACACCCGTGCCGATAAAGGTGTTGAACACGGTGTTGTTGTTGGCCTGCCCTTCGATCGCAATCCCGTAACCGCCGTTGCCGGAAAACGTGTTCTGCGGGATGACCGACACCTGATAGCCACCGATGACGTTATTGTTGGCGGTCCCGTCGATCAGCAGTCCGTCGCCGCCGTTCGGCAGGGCTGCGCCACCGATCGTATTCAGGCCGGCAATGTTCGGATCGACCGTCACGCCAGAGGCGTTGCCGCCGATCTCGATCCCGTTGTTCAAATTGCCGGAGAAGACGTTGGTCTGGACTGTCTGGTTGCCACCGGTCGCCGTGAGCAGCAGGCCGTCATTGCCATTGGGCGCGGCCCCCCCGAACGCAAACAAGCCGCCGAACGTGTTGAACGTCGTAAATCCGCCGACCGTATCGGTCACTTCTATTCCATTCTGGCCATTGCCTGCCGCAACGTTCCCCAATGGAATGATGCCCCCAACCTGCACGTTCTGCGACGATCCATCCACGAGGATGCCGTTTTGCGCATTGCCGATGACCGTGCTGTTGTTGGCGCCAATTCCGAAGAAGTTTGCGTGCACGACGATATTGTTGGAATCGGTGACTTCGAGTCCGTTGGCACCGTTTCCGCTCGCGACATTATAGTATATGAATGGATTATCCTGGGCTAGGCATCCGATCAGGGCATTGTTGTCCGACCCATTTATGTCCACTCCATCGAGCGCATTGCCCAATGCCTCATTGCCATTCGCGGTCGTGCCGACGAAATTGCCATTCAAGACATTGTTCTGCGAATTATCCTCGATCAGGACGCCGTTCCCGCTGTTGCCCGAAACCAGGTTCCCGAGCGGCGGCACCACAAAGACCGGCGTTGTTTGCCCTTTATCGCCGGTGGGATCGTTTGCGGCGCCAGTGCTCGTGTCGGTAGATGCTGTGCCGCCGATCTCGTTGTCGCCGGCCCCATCCGTCAGCAGGATCCCGTCGCCGCCATTGGCAATCGCGGCGGTGCCGGAAGAGTTTGTGCCGATGTAGTTGTCAACCAGCTTGTCCTGTGACGAACCGTTGAGACTAATTCCATTCCCGCCATTGCCAGAAATAACGTTCGAGACGACGCCGGAGGCCGCCGTCGGGTTAGAGCCAATGAGGTCGTTCGATGAACCCGAGGCGACATAGACGCCGTCTCCCGAGTTGCCGAGAGCCTGGCCGCCGAGGGTTAGCCCGACATAATCATCGGCGAGGGTTATCGATCCGGCATCGAGAGTGACGCCATCGCCGCTTGCTCCGCAGAGCGACAGCCCGAGAAGCTGCGCCCCTTCCGATCCCGGCGCAAAGGTCAGTCCCGCATTGTTGTTGAAGTTGACCTCGACGACCGGCGGGCCTCCTGCCACATGACTGGGGGCGGACGTGCCGTCGATCGTGACGTCCGCGCCTATCGCCGGCAGCGCTCCATTCAGGGTGATCACCCCGTCAACAGAGAAGGAGATCGTCGACGGCGAACCCGCAGCGTTGGCCGCTTCGATGGCAGAGCGCAGGGACCCAACGCCGGAGTCGTTGAGGTTGCTGACAACAAATGTGTCCACGTTCGCGTCCTACTCTGTTTGTCTCGAAGGCAACCGCTCGATGATGGTCGCCGCTGGAGATAGCCTGACCGAAATTCTTCCGATGAGCGTGATACGGGCGTTCAATAACGGTGATACCGATGAAAGGCGGGGAGAGCCTTGCCGATTTGTCCACGATCGTGGCGCGAGGACCATACGGATATCGGCATCGCGGACGTGGGCCTCCGCCGGGTCCTGCAGCTTCCCGAGAACATCGGACCGATGGGGTCGTTTCCCCCACCGGGCGAGCCGGTTCTTACCGTGCCGGGCCGAACCGCTCGTAGAGCGCCTGCGTCAGCGCGCGCAGCGCCGCATCTGCCTTGGTCCCGCCGACATTGGTCGCCATCACCATCGCGAAGTCATGCGCCGGCTGCATCGCGACGGTCGCGAGGTTCATCCCGTTCGATCCCGCATGGGTCACGAACGGCGCGGTCGAAAACGGCAGCCGCGCGATGCCCCAGCCGAGTGCGTAGCCGCCGCCGCCTGACGGCGTCCCCGGCGCGGCACCGGGAAGCGGCGGGATTGCAATCACCTGCGTGTGCAGAAGCCGCAGCGTCTCGGGGTGCACCAGCGCGGGAGGCCGCCGCCCTTCGCCCGCATTCCAGCCGGCCCACGTCGCGAATTCCAGGATCGAGAGATGCACCGTCCCGGCAGGACCGAGGATTACAGGATTGTCGCCGTCCGGGCCGGCCAGCATCGGCATCAGTGCCCCGTCGGGACGGATCAGGTGCCCGAGTGGCGCATCGACGCGGCCAAGGCTCGCCTGCGGGCCGAAACCGGCGGTGCGGAAGCCGAACGGCGTGAAGATGCGGGCGACGGCTATCTCCTCCCAGGTCGATCGCGCAATGCGCTCCAGCATGGCACCCGCGAGCACGTAGCCCATGTTGGCGTAGGCGAAACGCGCGCCCGGTTCGGCGGCCAGCGGCTCTGTGCTCCACTGACGGACCAGCCAATAGCGCAGCCCATCGAGATTGAGGCTCTCCTGCGCGAAGGATTTTCCGATCAGGTCGGTGAAAGCCTGGTTGTCGCTGGGGATGCCGCTGGTGTGCGACAGCAACTGCCGCAGCGTCACGCGCCGCAGGCCCGCATCCATCGTGGCCGCGAGCTCCGGGAACACCGCCGCCACGGTGCTGTCCCAATGCAGCGCGCCCATCTCGACCAGCATGGCGGCGAGCAGCGCCGTCATCGCCTTGGTGTCCGAGCCGATGTGGAAGCGGTCGTCGAGCGTCACCGGCGTCTCGGTGCCGGCACGCCGCGTGCCCACGGCCCCCGCGGCGATGATGCGGCCGCCCTGCACCACGGCGGCGGCAACCGCGGGCAGCCCGTAGCGGGCGAGATACGGGAGCAGGGTCGGATCGAGGGTCGCTTGCGCCGGAACCGCCTGCGCTGCCACGGCACGCGCGGCCGGAGCGAGTGCCGCGGCGGTCAACAGCGTCCTGCGGTTCATTTCCGTCTCCCTCGCCGCTGATTCCACCGGAAACGGTAGCAAGGGAAGCAGGAAAACTCAATCAGGGCGAGATTTCATCCAGCCGCCGGCTACGGCTGCGAATGCCGAACTGCGCGATTATAGCAGCCAGCACCAGGAAGGCGCTGATGAACAGCAGCGCGCCCAGCACGCCGAGCTGCGGCGTCAGCGGCGCGATGAACAGCAGTCCCACGCCGCCGCCGAGGTGGCCGATGCCGTCCACCATCGCGAAGCCGGTGGTGCGGGCACGCGTCGGATAGCTCTCGGCCGACCACGCATACGCGATCGGCACCCAGAGATTGAACCCGAAGAACACCACCGCGGAGCCGAACACGCTCAAGCCCATCACCTTGCCGGCCAAGGCCACGATCAGGCTGCCGATCACGGTCAGCACGGCGGAGGCCGGCAGCCAGGCGCGACGCTCCATGCGCTCGCCGTACGCGTAGGCGGTCAGCGCGCACAGCACGAAGCCGAACGCGCCGATCGCGGTGATCAGCCCGGCCTCCGGCGGTGGGTAATGCAGCGCCGCCAGCACGGAGGTAAAGCCGGCGGAGAAGGCATAGATGGTGATGTAGGCGCAGAACCACATCGCGAGCAGGATCACGGTGCGGCGGCGGTATTCGGCGTGGGCCAGAATGGCGCCGTAGCCGATCACCTCCGGCGTGGTCGCGACCGCCAACGGCCCGCCCGCCGGCGGCAGCGGGCCGTGCCGGGTCGCGTGCCGCTCCATCGCCTCGACCACGCTTTCGGCCTCGGCGATGCGGCCGTGCGCGATCAGCCAGCGCGGCGATTCGGGAAGTTTGAAACGCAGCAGCAGGCCGATGCCGGCGAGCGCGCCGCCGATCCCGTACATCAGCCGCCAACCCCACGTGAAGCCGGGTCCGGCGGCCGCGAACGGCAGCCCGAGCGGGAACGGCGTCGATGGCGTCGTCAGGATCAGGCCGAGCCAGATGCCGGCGACCGCGCCCACCGCCGAGAACACGAACACCAGTGCGGTGTATTTCGCGCGACCCTCGCGCGGCGCCATCTCGCCGATATAGGTGTTGACGATCGCGAGGTCGGCGCCGATGCCGATGCCGGTCAGCGTCCGCGCCGCGACGAACCAGCCGTAGCTGCCGACGAACGCGGTCGCCAGCGAGCCGATCCCGGTGATCAGCATGGTCACCAGCAGCAGGTCGCGCCGTCCGGAGCGGTCGGCGAGCGGGCACAGCACCAGCGTGCCGATCACGTAGCCGACCAGGTTCAGCAGCACCGGAATGCCGAGATGCCCGGCCGAGCTTTCCGGCGTGCAGCCGGGCACGATCGCAATGCAGGTCTGGATGAACGAGACGTTGATGTCGAAGATATCGTAGAACGTGAACAGAAAGCCCACGCCGATGATGCCGATGAACAGGCCCGGCAGCGACCAGACCGAAATGCGGTCAAGCCGCGCGACCAGCATGGCGCCGGTGGTGCGCTCGGTGGCGCGCTCGCTCAGCACTTCTGCCACTCCGCTGAAGAAGCGCACAACTCCCTCTCCGCCCCTGGGGGCGGAGAGGGTCGGGGTGAGGTGGGGGACGGCGCGGATGCACGGGCTTCCGGCACGCCATTGTTCTCGGGCAGACAACACGACCACCCGGTAGCGCCGGCCTTCATCGCGGTAATCAGCCCCACCTCACCCAACCCTCTCCGCCCCCCCCCGGGGCGGAGAGGGCTTGTATCCCGTGGGGGGCAGGGGGGAGGGGATTTTCGGTTCGGCCTACGCCGCGAACGGGTGTTTCACCTCGTTGCGGCGGCGGACGACCTCGGCGGCCTTGGGCTCGCCGCGGACGGCGCGCGCGATCGCCTCCTTGACGGCGCGATAGTTGAAATCCTGGATCTTCTTGTCGTCGGCGGCTTCCCAGTGGATGAACACGCCGACGCAGATGAACAGGTCGTCGGCTTCGGCCTGCGGGATCACGCCCTCCGCGACGCTGTCGGCGACCGCCTTGCCGACCGCGTGCTGCGCCGGGCCGAACATCTGCACCGCCTGCTTGGCACCCTTGATCGTGACCTTGTTGTACAGGATCGTGTTCGGCTTGCACGCCAGGTTGGGGGCGACCAGCGCCAGCAGCGCGGTAAACCCTTCCTTGTTGTTGGTCAGCGCGTTGCAGAACGCGGTCTCGGCAGCACTGCCGCGCGGACCCATGATCAGATCGATGTGCGCGACCTCGTTGCCGTCGCCGACCAGGGACTCGCCCACGCAGACCTTATTGATCGTCGCCATCACGTTTCCTCTCTCGCCTGAGCGTTTCCAGAACAACATTTGCTGCATTCCCTGCCGTCGGGGTCACGGGAACCAGCCGGCGGCTTGCAGTCGGCCGGCCCGGCCAATCAACCATCATCGGCAGTCCCCTGCAAGGACGTTCGTTGCAGGAGGTTCATTCCAGTCGGGCGGCGAACAGCGTCGCGACCGTCAGATCGGCGCTGGTGCCGGGATTATATCGCCGCCGCTTCAGCGCCGCGTCCCAGGCGAGCAGCTCCGGCAGCAATGCGCGCGGGTCGGCGGCGGCGTCGAGGCGGCCCGCGAACACCCCAGCACGGGCGCGGAGTGCCGTGGCGGCGCGGGCGCCGTGGCGGCGTGCCACGTGGCTGTCGGGGAAGGCGGCGAGGAAGCCAAGATAGACCGCGAGCGTCGCCCAGCGCGGGTCCGGCCAGCGTCCGCGCGCCGCCGCATACGCAGGCAGGCCGATGTCGAAAATGTCGGCAAACCCGCCCGCCCACTGCGCCGCGATGCGGTCGCGTGCGGCGGCTTCCGCCATCGCGACCGGCAGCGTCACCTGGGCGGGCCTGCGCACGTCGTAACGTGCGGCGGCCCCCAGCCCGCCGGGCCCCGCGAGCGCGATGGCGCGGAACGTGGCCGCAGCATCGGCGCGGGTGGAGGCGGCGATCACCCGCCACACCGCCTCGCGCAAAGGGCCGCCTCCCTCCGCTGCCATCGCCAGCGGCGCACAGAGCAAAAGAATGCCGAGATTGGTGTTCTGCCCCACGGCGCGCCGCGTCGCGCGAACGGCGTCCAGGATGCGCGCCCCGAGCGGGGCACCGGGCCGGCACAGCACGGGCGCGGCCGTGGCGGCACTGCGCAGGAAATCGGCCGCCCGCATTCCATGACCGCCCGCGTGGACGTGAACGTTGCCCGGCTTCGGCGCCGCCAGCTCGTCGGTGCAGGCGGCGATGAAGGCGTGCGCGATGAAGTGGGGAGCGATCACCGCAGCCGGGCGAGCAGCGCCTCGGCAAGCCGGCGCGCGATCGGCGTGTCGCTCACCTTCTGCAACCCGCGCCAGCCCGGCATCGAGTTCACTTCGATCACCTGCGCCGCGCCGTCCGCGCCGCGCAGCAGATCGACGCCCGCATAATCCGCTCCCACCGCCTCGGTTGCGGCCAAAGCCAGGCGCACCATCGCGGCATCGGGCGCGAGAGGCTCCGGGGCCGCACCCTGGCGGAGATTGGTGATCCAGGTGCGATGGCGGCGGGTCATCGCGGCCAGCACCCGTCCGGCGGCGACGAACAGGCGATGGTCGGCGTAGCCGGCGCCGGCGGGCGGGACGAAGCGTTGCAGGTAATAGACGCCCGCCACCGCCTCGGGCGGCGGCAATTCCTCGGGCCGCGCGACCAGGGACAGGCCGCGCCCCTGCGAGCCGAACAGCGGCTTGCACACCAGCGGGCCGGCCGGCAGTTCGCGCGCCGCGATGGCGCGTGCCGCTGCGTCCCCTTCCACCGCCCAGGTCGGCGGGGTCGGCAGGCCGGCACCGGCGAGAAAAAAACTGGTCATCGACTTGTCCACGCACCGCTCGATCGCGCGCGCGTCGTTCCACACCGGCACGCAGCACTCGCGCAGCGCGTGCAGCACGCCGAGCCGGCGCGTCACTTCCTCGAAGCTGCCGGCGGCGATCGCGCGGACGAACACGGCGTCCGGCAGGCCGGCCTCGAAGCCGGGCAGTGCGAGGCCGTGCGGTCGCGTGGTGTCGAAGCCGCACGCGGCAAGGCGGAGCGGCACCGCCTCGGCCCCCGCCGCCGCGAAGGCGGCACGCAGCGCGCGCGTGTGCCAATCGGGGCCATCGACCGCGAGGGCGACGCGGATCACCCGAACGAGGCGTCGAGCAGCGCGGGGTCGAGCCGCCCGCCGCGAAAGCTCTCGCCGGTCTCGACGGCGGTGACGATCACCTCGGCCGGGCTGAACAGCATCGGGTCGATCGCGTAGAAATCACCGCGCACGGCGCGAAACGTCTCGGCGAAGGGGCGGCCGTAGTCGCGCGAGGCGGCGGCGGGCAGCGCCTCGGCGAGCGCGCGCGCCTCGGCGGCCGGGCCGGTCACGAAAAGCTGCACCCGGCCGCCGAAGATGATCGCGTCGTTGGTGCGGCCCATCGCGGTGACGAAATCGGGGTGCGGCGGCGGCAGTGGCGCCGCCCCCAGCCCGTCGAGCACGCGATCGAGCGGGAAATGCAGCGTGTGGATCTTGTGCAGCGCCACCTCCAGCACGCGCGCGACCACCTGCACGCCGCCGGCCAGGCTCTGCGTCGGCGCATAGATGATGCCGAGGCGCGAAGCGGCCACGCCGCATTCGCCGGCGACACGCTCGATCAGGGGCGTGGGGGGCGGACGGTCGATTTCCAGCACCAGTACCGCAGCGTCGGCGGCGTCGGCGTAGCCGAGCTCCTCGAACAGTTTTTCGCGGCGGGCGAGCGCGCGGGCGGGACCGGAGCCGAGGGCCGAGAACGTATTCGGCTTCTCGCCATGCGAGAGGCTCCAGCCGGCATACTGGCTGGCGAGGCAGGCGATCACCGGCTGCGACGACGCGACCGAGATCGTCCACGGCCAGCGCGGCAGGGCGGGGTCGGTGCCCAGCCGGACGCGGCCGAGGCCGCCCATGCAGATCTGCGCGATCGCGACGCCGGCGGCGATCCCGCCGCGCTGCGCCGCTCCGGCATCGACCAGCCGCGCGCCACAGGCGACGACGGTGACGCCGAGGCGCAGCGCGGCGGCATCGGCGCACAGCGCCTCGAACAGCGGCCAGGCGCCGGCATTGACGCTGATCGCCTGCGGCTCAGCCATACCCTTGCTCCATCAGGGCGCTTGCTCCATCAGGCCGATGATCGCGGCGGTGCGGGCGCCTGCGAGCGCGCGCGCGGCAGCGGCGTCGGGGGCGGCGGCGAGCACGGTGCAGAGCGGTGCCTGCGCCGCGATGCGGTGCCCGGGCGGCTCGCGGTCGGCGGTCCAGTCGGGCCAGTCGAAATCCGGCGGCACGGCGAGCGGGCGCGGCGCATAGACGATCGCGGCGGCTGCGGCCCCGTCGAAGGCGGGCGGCGCATCCGGCAGCGCGCCGTCGCAGGCGGCGACGTGGGCCGAAAAGAGGTCGGGGTGCGGGAACACGTCCAGCGTGGCACCGGGGCGCGGATTTATTTCAACCAAGTCGATCCCGTCCGCCCGCACCATGAAATCGAGCGCGTTCAGTCCCACCAGCCCGGCGCCCGCGACCAGCCGTGCCGCCGCCTCGCGCAATGCGTAGGCGATCGCCGCGGGCATGGATGCCGGCCGGACCGCGCCGCCGTAGCGGAACGGCCGGCCGGGCGCGGGCGCGCACCATTGCTCCGAGAAGCCGAGCACCAGCGCGCGCTTGCCCTCGCCGAGCACCAGGGCCGAGACCGGCCGCCCGGCGACGCGGGCCTGCGCATAGCGTCCGGGGCGCGGGCTTGCACTGGCGTCGAGCGGCCGGACATGCACGCCGCCCGAGCCGCCCGCCCGCTTCTCCAGCCAATCGCCGGTCGGCCCAGTGCGGCTCAGGGTTGGCGGATGCGGCACGCGGACGCGGGCACAGAGGGCGGCCAGCCGGTCGGGCCGCTTGACCGCCCGCACCGTCTCGGGCGGGTTGCCGAGCAGGCGGTGGCGGCGGCCGATCGCGGCCAGCAGGGCGGGCCGGTCCTCGAACCCGGCGCCGCACACCACGCCGGGCAGCGCGCGGCCGGCGGCGAGGCGATCGAGGGCCGCGAGCAGTGCCGGGCCGCGGAAGCCGCCGGCGAGGCTGCCGGGCACCCGTTCGGTGGCAGCGGCGAGGGCCACGGTGTCGAGATCGGCGAACAGGTCGGCCACAAGGGGCCGGTAGCCCGAGCGGGACGCCGCGGCGGCGAGCGCGCGGCCGGAGAGGGCGGCGATCAGGACGAAGCCCCGCTCAGGCAGCGAGCTCACGGGCCAGCGCGAAGGCGTCCCGGAAATCCAGGCGGACCGCCTTCTCCGCCTCGATCATGCGGCGGAACAGGCCGAACTCGGTGCGATACTTGGTCTGGCCGATGGCCAGCGCGCCGAAGCCGAGGGCGCCGGGGCCGATCCTGGCGCCGTCGGCGTTCACCTCCAGGCCGGCGATGCCGAGCGGCGGCACGGCGTTGACGTCGGCAACCACCAGCAGCCGCCGCCCGCGCGCGAGCAGCGCCGCGTCGATGATCTGCACGCCCGCGCGCCCGGCGCAGAACGCCGCCTCGGCCTGCTCCAGGATCGCGCCCTTGCGGTCCTCGGTGCTGCCGTCCGCCGCCTCGACCTGCACGCCGAAGCGACGCCCGATCTCCGCGGCGGCGCGGGCGACGCGGGGGAGGCCGTCATAGCCGACCAGAGTGACCCGCGCCCCTTCGAGGGCCGCAATCACGCCGGAGGCAAAGCCGACCACGCCGGTCGCGCCGAACACCGCAACCGCGAGGCCCTTGAGCTCACGCTGCCGCTCGCGCTTCAGCAGCCGCTCGACGCGGGCGACCATCGCGGCGGCAGTGGTGAACGAGCCGGCCGGATCGGCGAACAGCGAGACCGCGAACGGCGGCACCATCGCCGCCTTCGCCGCCTCCAGCATGTCCAGCGCCACGATCGCGTCGCGGCCGCCGATGAAGACGCCGGTCCGCACGCCAACCTTCGGCGGGCGGGAGAACATCGCATCCTGCACCAGCCCCGTCACATCGTCGTGCTTCACGGAAATATAGGGCAGCACCGCATCGAAGCCGGCGTCGAACGCCATGTTCACGTCGAACGGACTGGCGTGCGGCAGCGGGGTGAGCATGTGAAGGATGTTCTTGTCCGCCATGCTTGGTATCCCGCTTCAGAAGTCCGTTAACGTAACAATTCCCGTTGCAATTCCCGTCCTTGCGAGCGAAGCGAAGCAATCCAGCAACTTCCCCGCGGCACCGCCTTGGATTGCTTCGTCGCTCCGCTCCTCGCCACGACGATGAACGTCGGATCGGGTCACCGGCTTCATCTTACCGGCTCCATCTTTTACTGGGCCGGCGCTATGCGGCGGCGCGGCGCAGGCGCGCGCGATGCCCTCCCGACAGGGCCGCGGCCGCCCCCCGATTGAGCGCGCGGCAGATGCGGATGTCCAGACCTGCGGCCTGCGGTCGGATCGCGCGGCCCAAGGCGCGCGCCGCCGCCTCGTCGGGGGCGAAGGCAAATCCGGTCGGCCCCCAGGAGCTCTGGCCGGCGCCGTGCGCGCCCGCCGCCGTCAGCGCGGCCAGGGCGGCGGCGACGCGGGGGCTGGCGAAGCGGCTGCCCTGGGCGGGGGCGAAATGGTCGCCGACGATCGCCTGGATTTCCGTCAGCGCCGCGCCGAAGTGCTCGAAATCGGCCTCGGCCAGCGACGGCAGCAGCCGCATCAGCGCGAGCCGGCAGAGATGCGCCGCGGTCGCCTCCGGCATCGGCGCCAGCGCGCGGAAGGCCGCGGCCTCGCGCGCGCCGGAGAGCCCCGCCTGCGCCGGGTCGAGCAGCAGCAGGACCCGCCATGCGGGCGGCACCGGCAGCCGTGCGAGGGCCGGCGGGGGTGCCGCCGCGGCGCCGCGGCCGCCGTCGAGCACGAAGCCGCCGGCGGCGAACAGGGCCGCGCCGATGCCCGACCGCGCGCCGCGGCCGAGCCGGGCCGCATCGCCGGCGGGGTCCGGCGCCAGCCCGTGCAGCCGCCGCAGGGCCGCGGCCAGCGCCAGCGCGAGCTGGGTGCCGGAGCCGAGGCCGGAATGCGCCGGGATCGCCTCTCGCACCTCGATGCTATGGCCGGCGGGCAGGCCGAGGGCGGAGACCAGGGTGGCCAGGTGGCGGGCAATGCGCGCCTGCTCCTCGCCGGTGATCGCGTCATGGGTGCTGCGCGCGGCGGTGAGCACGGTCGCGGGCGCATCGAGGGCCATGCCGATGCTGCCGAACCGTCGCCCGAGCGATCCGTTCAGGTCGAGGAAACCCATATGCAGCCGCGCGGTCGCGCGCACGCTCACCCGCTCGTTGTGCTGCGCGGCCGTCATGCCGCATGTTCCATCGCGCGACGACGCGCGGCAACCGTTGCTGGGCGCGAGCAGGCGCAGCAACCGCGCCGGCCGGGGAGGGGAGGGAGACGCCATGACCGAGCCGACTGAGCACGCCATTCCCGAAGCCGACGTCGAGGCGCGCCTTCGCGCCGAGCTGCCGCACTGGAAGCTCGAACGCGGCTGGATCCGCCGCACCTTCCGCACGCATTCCTGGAAGGCGACGCTGATGGTCGCCAACGCCATCGGCCACCTCGCCGAAGCGGCGTGGCACCACCCCGACATGAGCCTCTCCTACGCCTGGGTCGAGGTGCGGCTGATGACGCACACGGCGAAGGGCATCACGGAGAAGGATTTCGCGCTGGCCCGCAAGATCGAGGAGGTGATCGGCTGGCAGCCGGGAACCGAAGGCGGGCCGCTGGAAGGCACGCCCCGCACCGACCAGCGCTTCGCCTACATCAAGTACGATCCGTGAGCGGTGCGACGGTCGGGGGACGCGCGGCCTCGCTCGAGGCCGCGGTGGCGGAGGCCGCGCGCATCCTGGGCGCCAGCCGCTGCGCGGTGCTGGGCGGCATGGCGACCGACGCGGCCGGAGCGGCGGCGGCGGTGGCGCTGGCGCGGCGGATCGGCGGCGTGATCGACCACGCGCATTCGGGGCCGCTGCTGCGCGATCTGGACGTGATGCGCACCGCCGGCTGGATGGTCGCGACCCCGCCGGAGGCGCGCGCGCGGGCCGATCTGGCGCTGCTGGTCGGGACGGGGGCGGCGTGGCCGGGTGTTGAGGCGGCGCCGGTGCTGCCGCCGGGCGCGGGATCGGCGCGGCGGGTGATCCGGCTCGGGCCGGGGCGGGATGCGGCGATCGCGGGTGCCGAAACGATTGCGGCGGCTCCGGCCGAGTTGCCCGGCCTGCTCGGCGCGCTGCGGGCGATCGCGGCGGGCCGGCCGGTGCGGCTGCCGGCGGCGCGGCTGCGGGCTTTGTCCGGCGTCGCCGAGGCGCTCAAATCCGCGCGCTACGGCGTGGTGTCGTGGTCGGCGGGCACGCTCGACGCGCTCGCGATCGAGATGCTGTGCGGGCTGATCGACGACCTCAACGCGCAGACCCGGTTTGCCGGCCTGCCGATTGCCCCGCCCGGCAACGCGGCCGGCGTGGCGCAGACCTGCGGCTGGCTCACCGGATTTCCGGTCCGGGTCGGCTTCGGGCGCGGCGAGGCGGAGCACGACCCCTGGCGGTTCGACGCGGCGCGCATGATCGCGGCGGGCGAGGCGGACGCCGCGCTGTGGATCGACGCGATCGCGGGATCGGCGCCGTCTTGGAACGTTCCAACTGGTGGCGCTCACGGCGCCGGGGACGCGCTTTGCGACACCCCCGCGGTCGCGATCACCGTGGGCCGGCCCGGCGTCGATCACGACGCGGTGCTGTTCGATCCGGCGCTGGGCACGCTGGTCGCACGCGAGACGGCGGCGGCGGGCGAGGCGCCCTCGGCGGCCGAGGCGCTCGGCCGCATCCTCGCGGCGCTGCCGTGCTGACGCTGCTCGCCGGCGGGCGGGTGATCGATCCGGCGCACGGCCGCGACGAGACCGCCGATCTGTGGTTCGAGGACGGCCGGATCGTCGCACCCCAGGATCGCGCCCCGGATGCGCGCCACGATGCCGCGGGAGCGATCGTGATGGCGGGCGGCATCGACATCCACAGCCACATCGCCGGCTTCAACGTCAACTCCGCGCGGCTGCTGCTGCCGGATCAGCGCGCGCGCGGGCATTTCGACGCTGCCCCCGTCTCGCACGAGATCGGCCGGCTCTATGCGCGGATGGGCTTCACCACCGTCGTCGAGCCGGCGATCTCGCCGCACGTCGCGGTGCAGGCGCAGCTCGAACTGGCGGCGATCCCCTGGATCGACAAGGCGATCCTGGTGGTGCTCGGCAACGAGGATTTTTTGCTCGAACTGCTGCGCGGCGATGCAGGCGACGCAGCGGTCGCGGATTATGCCGGACGGATGCTCGGGGCGGCACGGGCGCTGGGCGTGAAGGTAATCAATCCGGGCGGAGCGGCGGCCTTCAAGCAGAACGCGCGGCGCTTCGGGCTCGATGACGCGGTGCCGGAATGGGGCGTCTCGTCGCGCGCGATCATCCGCGCGATGCAGGACGCGGTGGCAGCACTCGGCGTGCCGCATCCGGTGCATCTGCACTGCTCCAATCTCGGCCTGCCGGGCAATGTCGAGACCGCACTCGCGACCATCGCCGCGGCCGAGGGCCGGCCGCTGCATCTGGCACACCTGCAATTCTACGCCTACGGCACCGAGGGACCACGTGGATTTTCTTCAGCCGCGCCCGCGCTCGCCGAGGCGATCGAGGCGAACCCGAACGATCACCGCCGATGTCGGGCAGGTGATGTTCGGACAGACGGTCACGGTCTCGTCCGACGTGCTGCGGCAGTTCGGCGCGCGCGGCCAGGCGCATCCGCGCAAGTCGGTGATCTGGGAGGGCGACGGCAACGGCGGCGGCATCGTGCCGTACCGATATCGGCGGACGAACTTCCACAACGCGGTGCAATGGGCGGCGGGGCTGGAGCTTTTCTTGCTCGTGCGCGATCCGAGCGCGGCTGTTTTTCACCACCGATCATCCGAACGGCGCGCCGTTCACCACCTATCCCGACCTGTTCTCGCTGCTGATGAGCCGCGAGACGCGGGCGCCTGGATCGCCGAGCTGCCGGCCGAGGCGATGGCGGTCACGACGCTGCCCTCGATCGCGCGCGAGTATTCGTGGACCGAGATCGCGACCATGACGCGCGCGGCCCCCGCGCGGCTGCTGGGGCTGGCCGATCGCGGGCACCTGGCACCCGGTGCGCGGGCCGACATCGCCGTCTATCGCCCGCAAGCCGACCTCGCGGCGACGTTCCGGATGGCGGCGCTGGTGTTCAAGGACGGCACGCTGATCTTCCGCGACGGCGAGGCGGTGGCGCACACGCAGGGCCGCGTGCTCGCGGTGGCTCCCGATTTCGACCGCGCGATCGAGCGGCGGCTCGACGATTTCGCCGAGCGCGCCTGGGGCGTTGCGCAATCGGCATTCGACGTGCCGGCGCGGCTGGTGGCGGCGGAGATCGTGCCGTGCGCCGCGTGACCCGCAATGGCCTGACCCGCAACGGCGTTCACATCGACGACAGCTTCGCCGAAGCCTTCGACATGCGCGCGACCGCGCTCGTGATCACCGCGCCGACCCGCCGCTGGGCGCGGCAGGCGGCGGTGACGATGACCGGCTTTGCGACCTCGATCATCGCCTGCGGCGCCGAGGCCGGGATCGACGCCGAGCTGGCCGCCGAGGCGACGCCGGACGGGCGGCCGGGCGTGCGGGTGCTGGTGTTCGCCGGCTCCACGGCGGAATTGCAGAAGCAGGTGACGAACCGTGTCGGGCAGTGCGTGCTGACCAGCCCCGGCTCCGCCTGCTACGCCGGCCTCGACGGCGCCGAGACGCTGCGGCTCGGCGACGGGCTGCGCTATTTCGGCGACGGCTGGCAGATCTCGAAGAAGTTCG
The DNA here is from genome assembly GCA_963777265.1 of uncultured Alphaproteobacteria bacterium. Lineage (GTDB taxonomy): Bacteria > Pseudomonadota > Alphaproteobacteria > Acetobacterales > Acetobacteraceae > DATAYA01. The sequence continues at coordinate 229,534 of CAVZPY010000008.1, forward strand.
CGCGGCAAGCACTATTGGCGCATCCCGGTGATGGACGGCGAGTTCGTCATCGAGGGCACCACCGGGCTGACCAAGGGCGCGGTCGGCGGCGGCAATCTGCTGCTGATGGGGCGGAGCGCGGCGGCGACGCTGCGCGCGGCCGAGGCGGCGGCGGCGGCGATGGCGGAGGTCTCCGGCGCCATCATGCCGTTCCCCGGCGGCATCACGCGATCCGGCTCGAAGGTCGGCTCCAAATACAAGGCGCTGCCGGCCTCCACCAACAACGCCTATTGCCCGACGCTGCGCGGTGCCGGCGGCACGGCGCTCGATCCCGACATCGCCGCGGTGCTGGAGATCGTGATCGACGGGCTGACGCCCGCTGCGGTCGCCGACGCGATGCGCGCGGGGCTGAAGGCGGCGGTGGCGCTGGGGCCGGAGCAGGGTGCGGCACGGATCGGCGCCGGCAATTACGGCGGCAAGCTCGGCCGCCACCATTTCCATCTGCGCGAGCTGATCTGATGCGCGATGGTCCAGCGGATCGACGTCCGCCCTCCCCCAGCCCCCTCCCGCAAGGGGAGGGGGGAGACGCGCACGGCAAGCCCCCTCCCCTTGCGGGAGGGGGTTGGGGGAGGGGTGCTACGGCGCGAACTGGACACCACGAGAGGTTTCTACTCTGATGGCCGCGCTGCGCTTCACGCTGCGCGAGCCGCCGCCGCAGCGGGTCGATCTCTCGGCGCTGGTGCCGGCGCGGCTCGGCGGGACTGGACCGCGCCGCGATCGAACGCCTGCCGATCCAGACCACGCGCGCCCCGCTCGCGGTCGGCGATCTGTTCCGGCGTGCGCGGCGACGATCCCGGCAATATCGTCATCGAGGGCGGTTCGGCGCGGTTCGACCGCGTGGCCGAGGCGATGGAGGAGGGCACGCTGCTGGTCGACGGCGCGGCCGGAGCCTGCGCGGGGCGGAGGATGCGCGAGTGGCCGGCTCGACATCCGGGGCGATGTCGGCCCGTTCGCGGGCAGCGCGATGCGCGGCGGGGAGATCGAGATCGCGGGCGATGCCGGCGACTTGCTGGGCGGCCCGCTCGCCGGCGAGCTCGCCGGGATGGCGGGCGGGGTGCTGCTGGTGCGCGGCCGGGCCGGCGCGCGGGCCGGCGACCGGCTGCGGCGCGGGCTGATCGTCGTCGAGGGCGGCGCCGGCGACGGCGCCCGGCTGCCGCATGATCGCGGGCACGCTGATCGTCTGCGGCGCCTGCGGCCCGTCGCCGGGCAGTCCTGATGCGGCGCGGCACGCTGGTGCTGGGCGAGGCGGCCGACCCGATGCCGAGCTTCGCCGCGTCCGGCAGGCCCGATCCGGTGTTCCTCCGGCTGCTCGCGCGCGCGGTCGCCGTCGACCAGCCGGCCGGCCGCGCGCCTGCTCGGCGCGGCGGCTCGCGCGCTTCACCGGCGACAACGCGACGCTCGGCCGCGGCGAGATTTTGCTTCCGGTCGCGGCGCGTGACGCATCCGGCCTGTGCGAGCGGACGATCAAGCGTATGTCCGTCCACGCACCCGGAGACCGCCCATGAACATGGTTGACCTGATCGTGCTGGCCTGCTCGATCGTGAATCCCGGCGCCTGCCAGACGCATCATCTGCTGTTCCAGTCCAGCGGCTCGTTGCGCGCCTGCATGGCGCAGGCGCAGCCCTATCTCGCGCAATGGGTCGGCGAGCACCCGAACCTGCGCGATCGCCCGCTACCGCTGCGCCTGGCCGGACAGCGAAAGCGAGAAGAGCTGAGTAAGCAACATTCAGGTGATTCGGGCACGATGTCTCTTCCGCAGTGACCGCGAGCGGTTCAAAGCCCGCTCCGCCCCTCGGGGCGGAGGGCTTGCGGCCTGAGCGGCCGAGCTTCCGCCACGCCCGCGCATTGACACGGCCCGACCCGGATGCGGAGACTTCCGCGAGACCAAGATCGACAACAACGCCCGGCAGCGGGCGAGGGGGGTTTCGTGATCCGTTCCGTCCTGCTCGGTTCCGTGCTAGCCGTGGCGCTCGCGCCCGCTGCGTTCACCCAGGCCCGGGCTGCGGGCGATGCCGCCGCCGGCGAGAAGACGGCGCTGATCTGCCGCGCCTGCCACCAGATCGGGCCGGGGGCGAAGAACGCGGTCGGCCCGGTGCTGAACGGCGTGGTCGGGCGCAAGGCGGGCACCTATCCGGGCTTTGACTACTCCAGCGCCAACAAGAACTCCGGCATCACCTGGACCCCGGCGGAACTCGACAAGTACCTGACCAACCCGCAGAAAGTGGTGCCCGGCACGAAGATGATCTTCCCCGGACTGCCGAGCGCGCAGGACCGGCAGAACGTGATCGCCTACCTGGAGACGTTCAACGCCGGACGGCTCGAAGAAATAGCCGTCCGGCCACCATCCCTCAGGTCACGTCGAGCGCGATCAGCAGGCCGCGGGAAATCCGGGACGCATTTTCAGGCCTTGCTATTGCAAATCACTCGCAGTAGCAACGCCGGCCACCCGACCTGACGAAGTCGCCGCCGATGTCGCCGAGACCGCTTCGCCCCCTGATAGCCGCCTTGCCGCTGCTGGCCCTGGCGGCGATCCCGGCCATCGCGGCCAACCCGGTCCGCCTCACCATCAAGGACCACCATTTCCACCCGGAGCACGTCACGGTGCCGGCTGGCCAGCGGGTCCCGATCGAGGTGACGAACAACGACGCGACCCCGGAGGAATTCGAGAGCAATGATCTGCGGTTCGAGAAGATCGTCGTGCCGGGCGCCACGATCCGGGTGTTCGTCGGGCCGTTGCAGCCGGGCACCTACAAATTCTTCGGCGACTATCATCCGGACCAGGCCAAGGGCATTTTGACCGCCGAAGGGGGTAAGTAATGCCCATGCTGGCAAGCGCGCTGATCGTCTTTCGCGAGGTGCTGGAGGCCGGCCTGATCGTCGGCGTGGTGCTGGCCGCCACCAAGGGACTGCCGGGCCGGATGCGGTGGATCGTGGCCGGCGTGGCCGGCGGCCTTGCCGGGGCGGCGCTGCTCGCGAGCCTTCGCCGGGGCGCTGACGCAGGCGATGGCGGGCAGCGGCCAGGAGGTGTTCGACGCCGCGGTGCTGATCGTCGCGGTCGGAATGCTCGCCTGGCATAATCTCTGGATGGCGGTCCACGGCCGCGAGATCGCCAAGCAGATTGCCTCGGTGGGCCAGGCCGTCGCGACCGGCGAGCGATCCCTGGCCGCACTCGGGATCGTGGTCGGCGTCGCGGTGCTGCGCGAGGGCAGCGAGGTCGTGCTGTTCCTGACCGGCATCGCCGCCGCCACCGGCGTCGGCGCCGTAGCGCTGCTCGGCGGCGTCGTCCTCGGCGTCCTGGGCGGGGTTGCGGTGTCGTGGGCGCTCTATCGTGGCCTGCTCGCGATCCCGCTGCGGCATCTGTTTGCCGTCACCACGACGCTGATCGCGCTGCTCGCGGCGGGCATGGCCGGGCAGGCGGCGGCGCTGCTCGCCGGCGCGAACCTGATCCCGGCGTTCGGCTGGCAGCTCTGGAACAGCTCATGGCTGTTGTCGTCGGGCAGCCTCGCCGGGCGCGCCTTGCAGGCGCTGGTCGGCTACTCCGACCGGCCCATGGGCGTGCAGCTCGCGGCCTGGGCGGTCGTGCTGGCCGGCCTGCTGCTCGCCGACCGCGTGCTGCGCAGCCGCCAGGGGTCCGGCGGCGGCGCATCCGTCCCGCGGCCCACCTAGGCAGCGACTGACCGAACCCGGCCCACACCCGAAAACCAGGAGTTCCGACATGACCCGACCTCTCGCCGTTCTGGCGGGCGTCTCCGCGCTCGTCCTCGCCGCCGCCCCGCCCGCTCTCGCGCGGGAGTACTTCATCGGCGGCCCGGTCCATGCGAACCACATGGAGGTCGTCGCCAATTATCTGGTCGGCATCGAGATGGCGCCGATGCCCGCGGGGATGCCGATGGGCGCGGACGTGATCCACCTCGAGGCCGACGTGCACGCGACCGCGGGCAGCCCCTGGGGCTATCCCGACGGCGCATGGGTCCCGTATCTGACGATCGCCTACACGCTGACCAAGCAGGGCAGTCCGTGGCAGGCCACCGGCTCGCTGCTGCCGATGACTGCCGCCGATGGCCCGCACTACGCCGCCAACGTGAAGATGGACGGGCCGGGCGCGTATCGGCTGACCTACCGCTTCACGTCGCCGGAGGCGAACGGCTTCCTGCGCCACATCGACAAGCCGACCGGGGTTCCGGCCTGGTGGACACCGTTCTCCGAGAGCTTCGGCTTCCGCTATCCGAAGGCATAGCCGGGCGGTTCCACTCCGTCATGGTCGGCGAAGGCCGACCATCCACGACTTTGGTGGCGCGCGGGCCGGCGCAATTCAATCACAGCACGAAGGGCAGCAGCATCTTCGTCCGCTTCATGTACGCCGGATAGCGTTCCGGAAATTGCTCGATCATGAGTTTTTCTTCGCGCCGCGCACTGTAGATGAAGTAGACCCCGCCCAAAACGAGCGGCAGGAGCCAGAATATGCTCTGGCCGATCGCCGAGCCGAGCATGGCAAGGAGCAGGCCGGTATAGATCGGATGCCGGACGAACCCGTACGGGCCGGCCGTGACCAGTTCCGGATTCTCCTTCCGCGACATCGGCACGCCCCAATTCCGGCCAAGATAGACGCGGGCCACGATGGCAAGCCCTACGCCAAGCGCACAGAGCGCGACACCGATGGCACCCGTGACCATGCGGGTGTTGACCGCATATAGCCGCGCGTTCCGCAATGCGTGGCGCACGGCCGGCAGGCGCAATGCGAGCAGAACGAGGACCACGACCCCCAGGCGCAACCCGATCTCCCGGCGCCATACCCATCCGCCACCGATATTCCGCTTCACGCCGCCGGCAGCGACAGCCCAGTAGGCGACGAGGGCAAGCCAGAGTGCGATGATGAGCCAGTGATAGATAGTCATATCCGCCGTGCCGTTCACCAGAGCCAGAGTCACGCCAACTGGAACGGCGCGGCAATGGCGTTCGCGCTTGAGCAAGGCACGCTTGCGCCTGAAACCCCAGCGATAGCCCGACAGCGACCCGTCGCGCTTCACCACGCGGTGGCAGGGAATCAGGATCGCGATCGCATTGGCGGCGATCGCCTCGGTCACGTCGCGGGCGTCGCTTGTGCCGAGCCGGGCGGCAAGGGCGCCGTAGGTCGTGGTCTGACCCGCGGGAATGTCGCGCAGCAGCGACCAGACCTGCCTCTGATCGTCGGTGCCGCGGGGATCGAGCGCGATATCCGGATCGGCTTCGGGGTGATCGACGAGCATCTGGAGTTTTCCGACGAGCTCGCCAAGGCCTGCATCCTCTTCGAGCGAGGCCGCAGGAAGACGGGTCCGCAGTTGGTCCAGAATGGCGCCATCGCGATCGGCGAATTCGAAGGCCACCAGCCCCCGATCCGAGACCGCCGCGATGAAATCGCCGAGGGAACTGGCACCCCACGCATAGCGAATGCGTTCCGACATGATGGCCTCCGTGCGACAGGACCCTTATAGTGGTCCACGTGACGGACGGCGGCACTCCGGTTGTTGCCCTGGGATCGAAATCGAAGCGCTCACAGCGCACGCCGAAACGTCAGGTTGATGCGCCGCCGCCCGAGCCTGGGGTGCTCGCCATTCTTGAGCGTCGAAACGCCATGATAGCGCAGCCGCGACGGTCCGCCCCAGACGGCGATATCGCCGTGGCGAAGCGCATATTTCGCCACCGTATCGGTGCGCTTCAGACCCCCGAATTGGAACGTCGCCGGCAGCCCGAGCGAGACCGAGACGATCGGATGCGCGAGGTCGCGCTCGTTCCTGTCCTGGTGCAGCGACAGGCGTGAACCCGGTTCGTAGCGGTTGATGAGGCAGGAATCGGGCACGAAATCCGGATAGCCGGCGTCTGCCGCCGCCGCGGTCGCGAGTGCGAGGAAGCTCGCCGGCATCGCCGGCCACGGCTTGCCGGTCTCGGGATCGTCGGGATCGTACCGATAGCCGGTCCGATCCGTGACCCACCCCGCCGCGCCGCAATTGGTCATCGCGACCGACATGGCGAAGCCGCCGGGTGTCACCATGTGGCGGAAGGGTGCGGCGGCCGCGATCGCATCGAGGGCGGCGAGGATTTCGCTCTCCCGCGCAAGCGCCCGGCCGCGCAGCAGGACCGCACCCTCGGCCATGTCCTCGCGCGCCGGCGCCTGCGGCTCGGTATCGTCAAAAAGGGTGTTCATCACTCTCGAGAAGCTCTCGATCAGCGCTCTGGCCGCGGCGGGATTGCGCGCCTTGTGGCCGCCGATGACGTAGAGATAGACGTCGCGGCCGAAGCCGTCGGCCGTTGGCGGAGCGACCCTTTCCAGATCGTCGGGAATGCCGCCCGTGGCCCAGAGTCGCACCCGGTCCGCCCAGCGATGCAGCGCGGGTTCGGGGTAGCCCCGTGCCTCCGTCTCCTGCGTCCCCATGATGCGCACATAGACGAAGGGCGCCGTCGACGTCGGCGATCTGCGGATAGGCGGAATCCGCCGCGAGCACGATCGCGACGCCCTGATCGCGCATCATGGCGACGAATTCGGGCGTGCGAAAACTGTCGTGGCGCACCTCGACCGCATGGCGGATCGCGCGGCCGCTCACTTTCTTGGGCAAAAGTTTCAGGAACGCCGCCAAAGTCCGCCGGATCGAATTTCTTGGTGGGCATGAGCTGCCAGTTGATCGGTCCGAGCTTGTCCTTGAGCTCCATCACGCCACTCGCGAAGAATCGCGCGATCGCCTCGCCGGCATCGCCGAGCACGCGGCGGTTGGTGGCGAAGCGTGGCCCCTTGACCGAGAACACGAAGCCGTCCGGCGTCTCGTCGATGCCACTTGGCGAAACTCTCGGGCTTCTGCGAGCCGTAATAGGTGCCGTTGATCTCGATCGACGTGAGCCGGCTCGCGGCATATTCAAGCTCGCGCTTCTGCGGGAGGTTGTCCGGATAGAACGTCCCTCGCCAGGGCTCGTAGGTCCAGCCGCCGACGCCGACATAAATTTTCTCGCTCTTGCCTTCGCCGCTTCCTTGACACCGGGCCGCCATCGCGAGCGTTTGCCATATCACGGCGGATCGAGGCCGGAAGCGAACAACGGAGTGGGAGTGACGCATGAGGAAGCAGACGGGCCGCCAGTTCTTCGCCAATCCGGGCCCGACCAACATCCCCGACAGCGTGTTGCGGGCGATGAACCAGCCCAGCATCGACTTCCACGACGAGAGCTTCCTCGCCATCTATGACGAATGCGTCGAAGGCCTCAAGCGCGTCCTGCGCACCACGCAGGAGGTGTTCCTCTACACCTCCTCCGGCCACGGCGCGTGGGAGGCGACCCTGGTCAACCTGCTCTCGCCCGACGACCTCGTGCTGATCCCCGAGAGCGGGTATTTCTCCGAGAGCTGGACGGCGATGTCGAAGGGACTTGGGCTCAAGGTGCAGAGCGTGCCGGCGGACTGGCGGCGCGGCGTCGATCTGCACGCGCTCGGTGCGGCGCTGGAGGCCGACCGCGACGCACGCGATCCGCGCCGTCTGCATCGTCCACAACGAGACCTCGACCGGCATCACGCTGCCGCTCGCCGAAATCCGCCAGGTGATCGACGCGGCGCGGCATCCGGCGCTGCTGCTGGCGGACACGATCTCCTCGCTCGGCTCGATCGACTTCCGCATGGACGAGTGGGGCGTCGATGGCGTGGTGGGCGGCAGCCAGAAGGGATTGATGCTGGCCACCGGCCTCGGCTTCACCGGCGTCTCGGCGAAGGGGATGGCGGCGCACCAATCCTCGAAGCTGCCAAAGCACTATTTCAACTGGTCGAACATGATCGGGCGCCGGCACAAGAGCTTCGTCGGCACCGTGCCGACCGCCCCGTTCTACGGGATGCGCGAGGCGCTGCGCATCATCGAGGAGGAGGGGCTGGACCAGGTGCTCGCGCGGCACCATCGGCTCGCCGAGGCGGTGCGCGCCTGCGTGCGCCGCTGGGCCGGCAACAACGGGCCGCAGCTCTTTCTGCACCGATCCGTCCGCGGCTGTCGGATTCGGTGACGGCGGTGCTGGTGCCGGAAGGCCACGACGCCGAGGCGGTGCGGCGGACGGCGCTCGACCGGTTCAACGTCTCGCTGGGCGGCGGGCTTGGGCAAGCTCGGCGGCCACGTGTTCCGCATCGGGCATCTGGGCGACCTGAACGAGCCGATGGTGCTGGGGACGCTCGGGTGCCGTGGAGCTGGCGCTGCGGCTGCAGCACGTCCCGCACGGCTGCGGGCGGGGTGGATGCCGCGATGGACTGGCTGGCGGAGCAGGCGGCGGCCTGAGCGCGGCCCCAGGGCCACGCGAATCCGGGCGGCCGCATCCGGCGGCGGGGCGGCGGGTCCGCCGACTTTAACGCCCGATTGACCCGGGCTTGCGCGCGCGCGAGCATGGCCCCTGTTTGTTCTTCACGATTTGGCGGGGGAGGGGTCGAAAAACCGGCGCCGACTCGCCATCTTGTGTCGGTGGGGCCACGCAGCCCCATCATGTTGTGTCTGACGGTTGACGGCGCCGGTGCAACTGGCAGGATCAGCGACATGAACCCGACCGCGACAGGAGACGCCGCCGTGCTCGACGCAGTGCAGATGCAGGGCCGGCATCAGGTGCGGGTGGATCGCAGCCGCGACCGCTTCCTGACCGATTTCGGCCGCGCCACCCTCGACGACCGCTATCTGCTGCCCGGCGAGGGCTATCAGGATTTGTTCGCCCGCGTCGCCAGCTACTACGGCGACGACGCGGCGCACGCGCAGCGGCTCTATGACTACATCAGCCGCTTCTGGTTCATGCCGGCGACCCCGGTGCTGTCGAACGGCGGCACCCAGCGCGGGCTGCCGGTCTCCTGCTTCCTCAACGAGGCGTCCGACAGCCTGGAAGGCATCGTCGGGCTTTGGAACGAGAACGTCTGGCTCGCCTCCAAGGGCGGCGGCATCGGCAGCTACTGGGGCAATCTGCGCTCGATCGGCGAGCGGGTCGGGCAGAACGGCAAAACCTCCGGCGTGATCCCGTTCATCCGCGTGATGGACAGCCTGACGCTCGCGATCAGCCAGGGCTCGCTGCGGCGCGGCTCGGCGGCGGTCTATCTCCCGGTCTCGCATCCCGAGATCGAGGAGTTCATCGAGATGCGCAAGCCCTCCGGCGGCGACCCGAACCGCAAGGCGCTCAACCTGCATCACGGGCTGCTGGTCTCGGACGCGTTCATGCGCGCCGTCGAGGCCGACGAGGCGTGGGTGCTGACCTCGCCCAAGGACGATACCGCGGTGCGCACCGTCTCGGCGCGCGCGCTGTGGGTGCGCATCCTGACCGCGCGGATCGAGACCGGGGAGCCCTATCTGGTGTTCTCCGATCACGTGAACCGGGCGATCCCCGAGCACCAGAAGCTCGCCGGGCTGGAGGTGAAGACCTCGAATTTGTGCAGCGAGATCACGCTGCCGACCGGGCGCGACCAGCACGGGCGGGAGCGGACGGCGGTGTGCTGCCTCTCCTCGCTCAATCTCGAGACCTGGTTCGAGTGGCAGGACCATCCGCTGTTCATCGAGGACGTGCTGCGCTTCCTCGACAACGTGCTGCAGCGACTTCATCGAGCGCGCGCCGCCGGGGATGGAGCGGGCGCGCTATTCGGCGATGCGCGAGCGCTCGGTGGGCTTGGGCGTGATGGGGTTCCACGGCTTCCTGCAATCGCAGGGCGTGCCGTTCGAGAGCGTGATGGCGAAGGTGTGGAACCGGCGCATGTTCCAGCACATCCGCGGCCAGGCCGACACCGCCTCGCGCACGCTCGCCGACGAGCGCGGGCCGTGCCCGGATGCCGCCGAGTACGGGGTCATGGAGCGGTTCTCCAACAAGCTCGCGGTCGCACCCACCGCGTCGATCTCGATCATCGCCGGCAACGCGAGCCCGGGGATCGAGCCGATCGCGGCCAACGTGTTTTTGCAGAAGACGCTGTCGGGCAGCTTCACGGTGCGCAACCGCTACTTGCAGCGCCTGCTCGCCGAGCGCGGGCACGATGACGAGGACACGTGGTCGTCGATCACGCTGAACAAGGGCAGCGTGCAGCGGCTCGATTTCCTGACCGATGACGAGAAGGCGGTGTTCAAGACCGCGTTCGAGCTGGACCAGCGCTGGGTGATCGAGCACGCGGCGGATCGCGCGCCGTTCATTTGCCAGAGCCAGTCGGTGAATTTGTTCCTGCCCGCCGACGTGCACAAGCGCGACCTGCACCAGATCCACATGCTGGCGTGGAAGCGGGGGCTGAAGTCGCTCTATTACTGCCGCAGCCTGTCGATCCAGCGCGCCGACAACGTCAGCGAGAAGGTGGTGCGGCCGGGCGACATCCTGCTCGCCGGCGCGAACGATCATGGCACCGCTGCCGCTGGTGGCGAAGGCGGCGGCGGCCACGAATTACGAGGAGTGTCTGGCGTGCCAGTGACGGGCTGATCCGGGCGGCTGCATTCACCGACAGCTTTATGACCAGACTCGGACATCGCAATGGACATTCTATGGATCGTAGGCGGCGGAATGGCTCATAGCGTCCGCGCTCTACACGAGTCGCGAGCGGGCAGTCGCCGGTGCTTACTCGAAGGAGCGAGCTTGGACGGCTTGAGGGCGCATTTCATTCAGGCGCAGAGTTGGCGATTGGATAGACTGCCGCCGTGGCGAGAGACTGCTGTTGAGGCGCACCGAGGGTAGTGGTAGTGGTCAAAGGCGGCCGTATATGGCGTCGACTGAGGTTGATCCGAAGAGGCGCGGAAAGCTAGAACGAGGCTCGTCGGCCGGACCGCTTTACTCAGGACTTCCGGGAACGATGAGCTCGGCTTTGATGGCGGAAGCGCGAGACCATCGTTCCAGCTGTTGAAGCCTCGGATGGGATTTCATTTCTTCGGAAGGAACAGCGGCATAGCTATATGACCAGCCGGAATGCCGACGGCCAAGGAGGCGCGATGGGCGCGGCAATCCGGGCCGCTATTCAGACTGTTGAGCGCGTCTGGACGCGCGCGATGTGCCCAAAGACATATTGACGCGACTGGTAACCGATATCAAAGGAGCTTCGAAGCCGACGACAGCTTTATGGTGCACCGTATCGAGTTTTTAGCACTGCTCTTCGTGGATCGCGAGTATGACTTGGCCGGCGTTCTTCGTGCCGCCCAGGATCTTGCTCGCTTCGCTTGTTTAGAGCGGAGGCAGTAGAGGGCGGTCTCACGATCTCACCCCCTCACGGGTTTCATGCGACGGCGTTACAGGCAAGATTACGCTGCGTGAGCCGGCCGCCGTCCTCAGGGATCAGGGCTTTCTAACCGCCGACCGCCTGCTCGGGTATGCTAACGCAGCGCTGAAAAAAGCTGGTGTGCAGATTCGGCCGCTCCTCGATCGCCTTGATGTGGCATTCGCGGAAACCCAGGAATTGGAGCGAAATGCTCTTCGTGCGCTCTTTCGTGTCTACCGTGACTCGCCGAGGAACCGGTAAGCGATCACGCTCAAAATTTTTCTCCGTTCTGATATCTGGTCACGTATCACTGAGAGTGGCTTTCGGGAAGCAAGCCATATTACAAAATTTGCCGTGCTTGACTGGGATCAAGAGTCCCTGCTGAACCTTGTCATACGCCGAGTGGTCAGCAATCAAGCTCTGGTGGAAACGCTGGACATTGAGAAAGAGAAAATTTTGGGCGACTTCAGTGCGCAGAGTGATCTGTTCTACCGAATATTTCCGGCTCAAGTGGACCAAGGTTCTCGAAAACCATCAACCCTCGATTGGATGATCAGCCGGTGCGCTGACGGGACAGGGAAGACGGCGCCCCGCGAGTTGATACATTTCCTGACCTCCTTGAGGGACAAAGAGATAAGTCGTCTTGAGCGTGGCGAGCCACCCGCCGCGGATGAGTTGCTGTTCGATCGTTCCGTTTTCAAGGAGGCACTGCCGATCGTCTCTGAGACTCGCTATCACCAGAGTTATAATCGCCGAATACCCAGACCTAAAGGATATCCTCGCTAGGCTGAACGGCGAGAAAACAGAGCAGACCGTCGAGAGCCTCGCTAGCATTTGGGAAACTAGCCGAGATCAAGCGCAGGAACGGGCATTTAGGTTGGTTGAGATCGGCTTCTTCCAACTTCGAGGGTCGAAGGATTTTCCGAATGTTCTGGGTGCCGTTTCTATTCCGTGACGCGCTGTCTATGAGCCAAGGGTTTGCAGAATAACGAGGAGCCCTTCGCCCGAGCGAGCGCCAGCGGCGAGGCAGCCCGTTCGGGTTCAGCGCGGCCGAGACAACCATGTCCGCATCAATCACGTAGATGCTCAGGCCCGACGCTCCGCATTGTAGGCTGCCAACTCAGCCTCGATCTCGGCCTCGGTCAGACCAGCCTTTCGTGCCTCGGCGGCCGTCCGCTCAAACAGCGCCACCAACGGATCATCGGCGCCCGGCCGGACGAGCCGGTCAACGAGGCGGCCAACGGCTTCGCGACGCCGCGCGTCTGCCAGGGCAGCCGCGGTCGCCTCCTCGACGGGAATCTCGATCTTCGACACCTGGCTCATGGTCGGGCTCCGATCATGGTCTCCCGTTTAGCAAACCCTGGCCGGAGGATCATCTTGCCATTCGGCGCACCGCAGCATCGGCACGGGATGCCCAACCCTTCGACCCACGGCCTGCCGCTGCTCTCCGCCCTGCACCCGCGATTTGTGACGCCCCGCCCGGCCGGGCGCGACCGCCACCCGACCCACGGCGCGCGCTTCTGACCCGGCCCTGTTCTCAGGCCGGTTTTGGGTCGCGAACCGACGCGACCGGCTCCGACGCGGCGAGGCCCAGGACCGCCACCCGATCGCTGCGGCGCCCCTGATCACGCGCTACGCGGAGTGTCTGGCGTGCCCAGTAGAGCGAGCCTGCTCCACCATTCAGCACCAGTTGTCATCGCAGCACCGCGACAAAAGGGCTTGCAATTCGTACGGCTTTACCGTGCACTTTAGGGACGTGAGGGTTCGGAATATCCGCCACAAGGGCCTGAAACGCTTCGTAGAGCATGACGACGACCGGGAAATCCGGCCCGACCTCACCAACCGGGTGCGCCGCATCCTGACCGCCCTGATTGCGGCGCCAGGACATGGACGGGGTGCAGGGTCCGCCCGGCTGGCGCATCCACCAGCTTGCCGGCGACCGCGCCGGAACGTGGAGCGTGTCAGTGTCCGGGAATTGGCGGATCACCTTCACCCTCGATGCCGGGGAACTCTGCAACCTCAATCTGGAGGACTATCACTGATGGACGACGCACCTGTAAAAATCGGCATGAAGCCGTCGTCGCCCGGCGAATTCATCCGCGAGGAGATCCTGAACGAGCTGGGCCTGTCCGTGGCCCGCGCCGCCGAGGTGCTGGGCGTGCGCCGCGCCACCCTGTCCGATCTCGTGAACGGCAACGCCGCCCTGTCGCCCGAAATGGCGCTTCGGATCGAGAAGGCTTTCGGCATCAACATGGATACGTTGCTGCGCATGCAGGCATGGCATGACGGGTACATCATGCGGCAGCGGGCGGGCGAAATCGACGTGAAGCGGTTTACGGGAGGCCGCGCTCACAAGGCATGCTCATCTGTCCGGGCCTGATGCAGTATGCCGACGCGCAGACTTGCAGCGCGGGGAACGCGGCATATCCGGTGGTGGTGGGTTGTCGCAGAGCGTGCGACCGCCACATCGGTCAGTGGTCCGCAGAGGGGCATTCTGCGCTCCTGGTGAAGCCGCGCTGAAGCCACGCCAACGACCGCCCGGCGACGCGCGCCGGCTGGCCAGGGCGGATAGCCGCCGGAGCAACGTCCGGCCTGCGGATCAGGGCCTTTGGCGGGCAGGGCCCCGGCTGAAATAGGCACCTCTCCCGTCAAACCCCCGGGCCCGGAGACGCGAGACTACCGCTCGAGCAGCACGAAGCGATCCACGTCGACCATGCCCCGATCGGTAATTTTCAGGTGCGGCACCACCGGCAGCGGCAGGAACGCGACCTGCAGGAACGGCTCGGGCAGGCTCACGCCCAGCGCGTCCCGGGCCGCCGCGCGCAGCGGCCCCAGCGCGGCGCGCACCTCCTCGAACGGCCGCAGGCTCATCAGCCCGGCCACGGGCAGCGCCAGTTCCGCCAGCACGCGGCCGCCCTCGGCCACGACGAAGCCGCCGCCGATCTCGCCGAGCCGGTTCACGGCGAGCGCCATATCGGCGTCGTCCGCGCCGACCACGGTGATGTTGTGGCTGTCGTGCCCCACCGAGGACGCGATCGCGCCGCGCTTCAGCGTGAAGCCGCGAACGAAGCCGACGCCGATATTGCCGTTGACCCCGTGCCGCTCCACCACCGCGACCTTGACCACGTCCTGGTCGAGGTCGATCGTGCCGCGCGCCGTCCGCGTAGGGCAGGTCCAGCGTCAGGTGCAAGGTGATGATCTGCCGCGGCACGACGCCGATCACCGGTGTTGCGGGACCGGGTCCTGCCGCGCGGAAGTGCGCGGCGGTCACGAAGGGCGCCCGCATCGACGCAAGGCCGATCGGGGCCACCCGACCGCCCCGCGCGGCGAACAGGGCCTCATCCACGAGCCGTCCCGCCGAGATCACCGCCTGCACCCCGCAGGCCGCGAGGTCGTCGATCAGCACCAGATCGGCGCGCCGCCCCGGTGCGACCATGCCGCGGTCCCTGAGGCCAAAGGCGTTGGCGGCCGAGATCGTGGCCGCCCGATAGACCGCAAGCGGCGGCGCGCCGCGCGCAATCGCCGTGCGGATCATGAAGTCGAGATGGCCTTGTTCCGCGATGTCGAGCGGGTTGCGGTCGTCGGTGCAGAAGGCGAGGGAGGGCGAGGTCTCGACCGAGATGATCTCGGCCAGTGCATTCAGGTCCTTGCAGACCGAGCCTTCCCGGATCAGCACGGTCATGCCCTTGGCCAGCTTCTCGCGCGCCTCGGCCGCGGTCGTGGTTTCGTGGTCGGTGCGGATGCCGGCGGCCAGATAGCCGTTGAGGTCGAGGCCGCGCAGCAGCGGCGCGTGCCCGTCGATATGGCCGTTCTGGAACAGCAGCAATTTCTCCAAGCACGCGGGATCGCCATGCAGCACGCCCGGGACGTTCATGAACTCGGCAAGGCCGATGACCTTCTCGTGCCCGATGAAGGGGGCGAGGTCGGCGGCGTCGAGCCGAGCGCCCGCGGTCTCCAGATGCGTCGCCGGCACGCAACTCGACAACTGCACGCGCAGGTCCAGCGCCGTGTGTGCGGCGCTCTCCAGGACGTAGCGGATGGCCTCGGCGCCGAGCACGTTCGCGATCTCATGCGGATCGCAGATCACGGTCGTGACGCCGTGCACCAGCACGCAGCGGTCGAATTCGTCCGGCGTGACGAGCGAGGATTCCAGGTGGCAATGCGTATCGATGAAGCCGGGCACCGCGATCAGGCCGCGTGCGTCGATCTCGCGCGCCCCGCGGTACTCGCCGTAGGTGCCGACGATGCGGTCGCGGCAGATCGCGATGTCGGTCTGGGCGAGCGCGCCGGTGACGAGATCGAGCAGCCGTGCGCCCTTAACGACGAGGTCCGCAGACTGGGCGCCGCGCCCCTGCGCGATCATCGCGGCGAGGTCGCTTGCCTCCATTCTCCCCACCCTATTCAGCCGCCGGCCGGCGGCGCCGGCCATGGGGTTGACCAGCGATCGGCATAGGCCACCTCGGCCAGCGGTCGCCGTGCCAAGGGCCCGAATTTGCCGAGCGGATAGCCGATCGGCATCAGCGCGAAGGTTTCCACGTTCGTCGGCAGGCCCAGCAGCGATTTCATCTTGTCCTCGCAGCGAAGGTGGTTGGTGGTGATGACGGTGCCCAATCCCAGTGCGCGGCAGGCGAGGATGATGTTCTGCACGGCGGGATAGATGCTGGCGCCGCGGATTCGGTCCAGATAGGCGATCTCGTTCTGGTAGGTCGCCTGCATTTCGGGCGCCAGCGCCGCGACCGGCGGCACCTCGCGCCGCACCAGACAGGGGATCAGCAGCACCGGCGCGTCGCCCATGTGGTCCCACAGATACGCGCCGGACGACATCATCCGCCGCCATTGGTCTTCGCTCATATGGGCCGGACGGCCGCGCGCCTCATAGTAGGCGGCGGCGATATCGGAGGCCTCGCGATAGAGGCGGCCGAGCCCCGCGCGCAGGCCGGGGTCGCGCACCACCACGAAGGCCCAGTTCTGTGCGTTCCCCGCTGACGGGGCGCGGATCGCCGCATCCAGAATTTGCGTGATCAGCTCTTCCGGGATCGGATCGGGCTTCAATCGCCGCAGGGCGCGCGCCGAATACATCGCCTCGAACAGGCCGATCTCGGTCATCATGCACGCTCTCCGCGGGAACTGCATCGTAATCGGCACAAACGGCTTACAAAAGGGCTTTTCCCGGTCAACTCCCTCTCCACCCTCGGGGCCGGCAAGGGTTAATTCGCCACCGCCTGGCATCCACTCCGTCATGGTCGGCCCCCGGGTCGGGCCGAAGGCCCGCCCGAGGACAGGCTCCGGCCGACCATCCACGACTTTGGTGGCAGGCGGCAAAGTCGTGGGTCAGACCAAGGGATCGCTAATATTGTTGACATTTTTGATGGATTTAGTTAGTGCTTCTCCCTAACACAGCGCCGCTCCCGCACTCAACGGCAAGGGGCCTCGAGGCGGCGGTGCGAGCAACGGGATCGACACATGAGAGACGAGCACGGGCGATTTGTGGAGGGCACCAGCGGCAATCCCGGCGGCCGGCCGCGGGCGGTGCGGCAGGCGCGCGACATGATCGAGGCGCTGTCCCCGGAACTGGTGGGGACGCTGATGGACATCGTGCGGGACTGGTCGCGGCCGGCGCGGGCGCGCGTGGCGGCGGCGACGGCGCTGCTGGACCGCCGCTATGGGCGACCGCGGCAGGCGCCGGAGTTCCCGTTGGGACTGATCCTGCCGCTGCCCGAGGATGAAGAGCGGGGCGACGAACAGCGGGGCGACGAAGAGCGAGAACCGCCGTGCCTGCCGGAGCAGCCCGTGGAGCCGCTCGCCGATGACGCCCCCGATGACGTCCCCGATGACGTCCCCGATGCTGACGCGGCGCCGGATGGCGGCGAGCCGGCGGCGGAGCCGGTCGCGGCAGCCGAAGCAGCCGAGCCGGACCCGGCCGTGACGAGCGGCGAGGCGGTGAAGGAGCCGGGCCGGCCGGACGAGACAACGGCGCGGCCGTTCAACGAGCCGGCAGCATCTTACATCTCAGTGGGCGGACCCTGTCGGACGAACTGGTCCCCTGGACCCGTCCGCCCGCACCTGCCCCGCCCCTGTTCTGAGGCCCCGCTTCCGCCACCTGCCCCGCTTCGGCCACCCGGTACGGCGGCGACGCGGACACGGAACTGACTGGGATGGGGCGGCGGCGAGCTCGATAAAACCCTGTTCTCAGGAGGCGGCACCCTGATCCAGCGCTACGAGAGCGGGCCGCCCTTGAGCAGGGTGTAGGCGGCCTGGGCCAGGGCGAGGGTCGCAAAGAAAAATTCCGCGCGCCGAACCACGTGCCCGGACAGCGTCGCCGCACCGCGTACCGCGACCACGCCGGCGAGCATGATGATCGCCACCACCGGCGGATAGCCAAGCCGCGGGGCCGGCCAGCCGATGAAGGTGAAGAAGCCGATGCACACCAGCGCCACCGCACCCGCGGCGAAGGCGGCGGGCCCGATCGCGTCCGGCCGCCTCGCCTGCCATCCGCCGAGCCACAATGCGAAGCCGAGTGCCACGAAGGCAGGAATGCCCTGCCGAAGAAACTGGACGACGAAGAACGCCAGGAACTGCGCCGCGGTCGTGAGGAACGTGCCGACGCCGGTACGCAAGGCCTCCGCAATCCAGACCACCTCGTGATAGCGGCTGGTTTCCGGCACCGTGATCTTGCCGACCGCGCTGTGCAGGAAGGCGAACCAAAATATCGTCGGCAGCGCACACAGCATCGCCATCGCGACGAACAGGCCCAGCAATCGCCATCCTCCCGCCCGCCATCCGGTGCCCCGGCGCGCCCACACCTCGGCGATGACCAGACACGGAAACAGCAACGCCCAGGCTGCATAAGCCAAAATACCGACGCCGATCCCAAGCGCATAAAGGCACAGCCGCGCCGGCGTGCGCCGCCGATCCGCCAGGATCAGGGCCACACCCACCGCCGGCAGCAGCAGGTTGAACATCTGCGTGTGCGGTGACCAGACGAAGGCACGCACCACGTCGTTGAAGATCAGCAGCGTGCCGACCCAGAATGCGATCCGGACGGCTAGAGCCGAAAGCGGCGCAGGCCCGGTGGCCGCGCGCCAGTAGAGCGCAAAGGTCAGTACCAGCAGCCCGATATTGAGCGCCACATAGCCGAAGAAATACGGCAGCAGCGTCTTGAAACCGAATTCGAGCTTTGCCGGGTCGTGCTGGGTGGCGCCGGGATGTTCCGGCACGAACGGGCGCAGCACGCGCGCAAACGGAGAGAAGACGGCGCCGGCCAGGGTGCCGGCGAACACGAACACCGGGCGCGACTGGCGGATGCTGCCGGCCTCGAAAAGCCGCGCCGGGCGATGGGCATCGCGCATGAACACCGGCGAATCGCAGTCCAGGATCAGGCGCAGCCGCCCCGGCAGCGTGATGCTGGTCACACACGCCGCCTTCGCCTCCTGAACCGATAGCGGCGGCCCGACCAGCAGCAGGGCCATGAACCCGAGAAGAACCGCGAGGAACGCCCCGTATGGGACCAGCCATCGCCGGCGCCGCGCGCCGCCGATCGCGATCAGGGCGGGCGCGCCGCCGGCGCTCATCGCGCCGGCGCCAGATCCACCCGCACGGTGTCGGGAGACCCCGCCATCGCGGGAAACCGGGTCCGCACCAGCGGGTCATGACCCGGAATGATGTGGTCCGGCCCGTCGGCGAGTTCCTCGCACAAGAGCCAGCCCGCCAGCATCCCGCGCACATCCACCACCAGCGGGAACGGATTGCGGTTGCGGATATTGGCGTAGAAATGCGCGGCATCGCTCGCCACCACCACCCATCCGCGCGCGGTCGGCACGCGCACGATCTGCAACCCGCCCGAATGCCCCGCCGCCAGATGCAGCGTAATCCCCGGGGCGATCTCGGGGGCGATCTCGGCGGTGCCGTCGTGAAAGCGCACCCGCTCGGCATAGACGTGACGCACGGTCGCGACCACGTCCTCCACGTCCATCGGCCGGCGGAACAGCCCGTGGCACATGCAGCGCCCGGTCGCGAACGCCAACTCGCTGTCCTGCAAATGGAACACGGCCTTGGGGAAGGCATCGAGGTTGCCGGCATGGTCCCAGTGCAGGTGGCTGATCACCACGTCGGCGACCGTCGCGGGGTCGATGCCGGCCTCCCGCAAGGCGGCGAGCGGATGGCGCAGCAGGGCGCGCCCGCGCCGGGTGGCGGCAGCGTCGCCGAACCCGGTATCGACCACGATCGTCCGGCCCTCGCCGCGGATCGCCCACAGATAGTAGTCGATCGGCATCATCGCGGCGTGGTCGTCAGGGAAAATCAGGTTCTCGCCCTGCCGGCGCTCCTGCACCGTGGCGTAGCGCAGCGCCAAAATCTCATAAGCAGGCGTCGTGGTCATCGCATCCCCCTCCGGCTTGCCGGTATCGGCCGCACTCTCTAGCCTTCCCGGGCGGCAGGGAAGGGGAGAACGCCATGGCCGAGCATCCGGAATACCAGAGCGAGCTGTTCGCCCGCGGCCTGGCGGTGCGGCGCGAGGTGCTGGGGGCCGACTACGTGGCCGACTCGCTGGCGCGTGCCGACGATTTCATGCGCGCGTTCCAGAAGATCACCACCGAGTATTGCTGGGGCGAAGTCTGGACCCGCCCGGGCCTGAGCCGCAAGCAGCGCAGCATGTTGAACATCGCGATGCTCACCGCACTGAACCGTCCGAACGAGCTGCGGCTGCACGTGCGCGGCGCGCTCACCAACGGCGTCACCCGCGACGAGATCAAGGAGATCCTCGTGCAGGCCTGCATCTATTGCGGTATCCCCGCGGGGCTCGATGCGTTCAAGACCGCCGCCGAGGTGTTCAAGGAAGCCGACGCCAAGGCCGCGAGCTAGCCGCGGATGCGCGTGGGCGTCATCGGCATCGGCCGCATGGGCTGGCCGATGGCCGCCTCTCTGCACCGCGCGGGCTTCGAGCTTTCTCTGCACGACAGCCGGCCCGAGCAGGCGGCCGCCTTCGCACGCGAGGTCGGGGGTTCGGCCGCATCGCTCGACGCCCTCGCGGCGGGGAGCGAGGCGATCATCACCATCCTGCCCACCAGCGCGATCGTGGCCGACGTGATGGACCGCGTGTTGCCGGCGCTCGCCGCCGGGGACGCTGCTGATCGAGATGACCTCCGGCGTGCCCGCGATCACGCAGGCACTCGCCGAGCGCGCGGCGCAGGTGGGCTGCGCGATGATCGACGCGCCGGTCTCGGGCGGGGTCGCGCGGGCCGAGACCGGCCAGCTCGCGATCATGGTGGGCGGCGCGGATGCCGACGTCGCGCGCGCGACGCCGCTGCTGCAGGCGATGGGGTCGCGGCTGCTGCGCACCGGGCCGATCGGCTCGGGGCAGGCGATGAAGGCGCTGAACAACCTGGTCTCGGCCGGCGGCTTCCTGATCGGCATCGAGGCGCTGCTGATCGGGCAGAAATGCGGCCTCGATCCGGCGGTCATGGTCGAGGTGCTGAACGCCTCGTCGGGGATGAACAACAGCACGCAGGGCAAGTTCGCGCAGCAGGTGCTCTCCCGCCGCTTCGCCGCCGGCTTCGGCCTCGACCTGATGGCGAAGGATGTCGGCATCGCACTCGACATGGCGCGCGCGAGTGCCACACCCGCGCCGTTCGCCTCCCTCTGCCGCGAACTCTGGGCGGCGGCCGCGGCGACGCTCGGGCCGGGCCAGGACCACACCGCGATGGCGAAGTTCTGTGAGCGTCTGGCGGGCAGCGAACTGCATGCCGCCGCAAGCGAGGGGGAGCACGCATGACCGCGACGCCGCCGTTCCGCGCCGACCATGTCGGCAGCCTGCTGCGCCCGCCCGAGCTGGCCGAGGCACGCGCCGATGCCGCTTCCGGCGAGATCACGGCCGCGCGCCTGCGGGAAATAGAAGACCGCTGCATCCGCGACGCGGTCCGCATGCAGGAGCAGGTGGGGCTGCACGGCATCACCGACGGCGAGTTCCGCCGGGCTATGTGGCACGCCGATTTCCTGACCGCACTCGACGGCATCGAGGCGACGCAGGGCGACTACGCGATCGGCTTCCACGGCGCGCACGGCGAGACCGGACAGACCCATTCCATGCTCGCCGTACGGGGGCCGGTTGGCCGTGCGCGGCCGATCATGGTGCGGGACTTCGCGTTCCTCCGTTCGGCGACGGGGCGGACGCCGAAAGTCTGCATCCCCTCGCCGACCTGGCTGCATCTGCGCGGTGGCCGCGCCGCGATCGACGACGCCACCTACCCCGACACCGACGCGTTCTGGGCCGACGTGATCGCCGCCTATCAGGCGGAGATCGCAGCCCTGGCCGAAGCGGGGCTGACCTATTTGCAGATCGACGACGTGTCATTCGCCTGCCTGTGCGATGCGGCGATCCAGGAGCAGGTGCGCGCGGACGGCGAGGATCCGATGCAGCTCGTGACCAAGTACGCCGAGGTGGTGGACGAGATCGTCGCTGCCCGTCCGCCGGGCCTCATCGTCACGCTGCACACCTGCCGCGGCAATTTCCAGAGCATGTGGCTGGCCGAGGGCGGTTACGATCCGGTCGCCGAGACCGTGTTCAACCAGATCGGCGTCGATGGCTTCTTCGTCGAATACGACACCGACCGCGCCGGCGGCTTCGAGCCGCTGCGCTATCTGCCGCCCGACAAGAAGCTGGTGCTCGGTCTGGTCAGCACCAAGACGCCGGAGTTGGAGAGCAAGGATGCGCTGAAGCGGCGAGTGGCGGAGGCGGCGGCGTTCGCGCCCGCCGATCAGCTCTGCGTCAGTCCGCAATGCGGCTTTGCCAGCACCCATCAGGGCAACCGGATCACGCCGGCGATGCAGCGGCAGAAGCTCGAATTGGTGGTGGAGCTCGCCCACGACCTCTGGGGCACCGTTGTTTAGGAAACAGCGCGTGCCAAGATCGACCGGACCGGTGCGTGTGGTGTCATCGCGTCACAACCGTGTGATCTCGATTTCCGATAGACTATTACGATAGACCATTGTGAACCGACTGTATAAACTCGTGGCTAAGTCGATCTTGCAACAAGCCGAGCCGGGTCTCTCTGGGGGCCACGACGTTCGGATTAATCCAGCGGCGAGGTTGTCACGCCGTCGGAGCGTATATCCGTGGCCACATTGAGGCCTAGCTGGATAACCAGTGAGGTTCAGCCGCGGAGGATTATGCAATGCACACGCGAGTCCTGGGCTACGTTCTCCTGACCGGTGCGGGCTGCTTGCTCGCCACGCCGGCGAAGGCCGATCCGTTCTTCTTCAGCACCGGCAATCCGGACGGGCTGATCGCGACGCTCTCGCGCACCGCGAGCCCCGGCATGCTCGAGACCGAGACCGCGGACGATTTCGTGACCACGGCCCCGACCGCCATAACCAACGCCACCTTCACCGGCCTGCTCGTCGGCGGCGCGACGCCCGGCAATGTCAGCGATGTCGAAATCGAGCTCTATCACGTGTTTCCGATCAATTCGATCAATCCGCCGGATGGCCGCGTGATCACGCGCACCAACTCACCATCGGACAACAATTTTGCTGCGGCCGATAGCGCGCTGGGCCAGCTCCACTTCACGACGACGGTGCTCAACCCGCGCTTTACCGCCGCAAACTCGGTGGTGAACGGCATTCACCCTCTCCCCAACCAGTTCACCGGCGGCGAGGGGCCGGTGACGGGAGAGGAAGTGCAGTTCAACGTGACCTTCAACACGCCCTTTACGCTG
The DNA here is from genome assembly GCA_963777265.1 of uncultured Alphaproteobacteria bacterium. Taxonomy (GTDB): domain Bacteria; phylum Pseudomonadota; class Alphaproteobacteria; order Acetobacterales; family Acetobacteraceae; genus DATAYA01. Next base: position 252,466 of record CAVZPY010000008.1, read on the forward strand.
GGGCCGGATCACGTCTTCTTCCGCCCCGAGGTCGATGTGGGAGATGCCGGTAACTTCCTCTGGCTCTCCGCGCCAAAGCCGATCGTTCCACCCGGCACGCCGTTCTCGGCTGACCTGCAAAGCTGGATTCGCACCGATGGGCCCGGGGCGCTCGCCCCCGACTGGGAGCGCATCGGCACCGACGTCACCGGGCAGGGGCCGTTCAATGCCACATTCTCGTTGACGGGCTTCACAGTTCCTGAGCCCGCGAGTTTGGGATTGCTGGGGGTGGGGTTAGCCGCTTTTGGCGTGATCAGGCGGCGTCGGACACTCTAGCTCCTGTGTCGGCGACGCGGCAGCCGCGCCGTTGCCAGCGGCCGTTGCTACGGCTAACTCGCTGCTCGTCACTGCCGGAGCGACCCGCATGGCCGAACCGACCGGACCGCTTCGCGGCCTCGTGGTCTTCGATCTCACCCGCGTCCTCGCCGGGCCGACATGCGTGCAGATGCTGGCCGATCTTGGCGCCGACATCATCAAGATCGAGCGCCCCGGCAGCGGCGACGACACCCGCGGCTTCGCGCCGCCCACCATGCCCGGCACCACCCAGAGCGCCTACTTCGTCGGCGTCAATCGCAACAAGCGTTCGGTCACGCTCGACATCGGGAAGCCCGAGGGGCAGGCGATCGCGCGCCGCCTGATCGCACAGAGCGACATCCTGGTGGAGAACTTCAAGGTCGGCTCGCTCGGCCGCCAGGGGCTCGGCTACGCGCAGCTCCATGCCGACTTCCCGCGCCTGATCTACTGCTCGATCACCGGCTTCGGGCAGACCGGACCCTATGCCGAGCGGCCGGGCTACGACAGCCTAGTGCAGGCGATGGGCGGCATCATGAGCCTGACCGGCGAGCCGGACGGCCCGCCGCAGAAGGTGGGCGTGCCGATCGGCGATGTGTTCGCCGGCCTCTATGGCTGCATCGGCATCCTCGCCGCTCTCCGCCATCGCGACGCGACCGGGCAGGGGCAGCAGGTCGATATCGGGATGCTGGACGCGCATGTCGCGTGGCTCGCGAACCAGGGCATGAACTATCTGGCGACCGGCGAGGACCCGCCGCGCTTAGGCAACCAGCATCCCAACATCGTGCCGTATCAGGAGTTCGCGACGGCGGATGGGCACATGGTGCTCTCGATCGGCAACGATCCCACCTTCGCGCGGTTCTGCCGCGCCTTCGGGCAGGAGGGGCTGCTCGACGATGCGCGCTTCGCGACCAACGCGGCACGGGTGAGCAACCGCGCGCTGGTGACGGACACGCTGGCACCCTTGCTGCGCGCGCACCCGACCGCGTGGTGGCTGGAGCGGCTGACAGCAGAGAAGATCGGCTGCGGCCCGATCAACCTTCTGTCGCAGGTGTTCGCCGATCCGCAGGTGCAGGCGCGCGGTGCGGTGGTCGAGATGCCGCACGGGACGGCCGGGCGGGTGAAGGTGCTCGCCAACCCGGTGCGCCTGTCGGAGACGCCGGCCGATTACCGCATTCCGCCGCCGCTGCTGGGCGAACACACCGATGCGGTGCTCGGCGAGCGGCTCGGCCTCGATGCCGTGGCCCTGGCCGAGTTGCGCGAGAAGGGCGTGATCTGACGATCGACTGCCGAACCGAGACTGCCGCAAGACGCGGCATCACTTCCGCTCGCGGGCTTGCTCCGCTGCCAGCCCTTCTCGGCAAAGCTTTTCCAGAGGCGGCAAATCGTTCCGCACAAGCGCCCACATGACGGGAGCGGCGATGGTTTCGTAACTGTGACGCAGCACGTTGCCGATCCCCGCCACCTTCGGCCACGGAATTTCCGGGTGGCGGCCTTTCAGCGCCGCAGGTGGCGGCTCGCCTCGGAGAGAATTTCGACGCCACGTTCGACGAGCCAGCGCTTCTCCCAATCGGCCTCGAATGCTTCGAGCGGCAGATCGCCCACGACGCCGCGGACGCGCTCGATCGCCTCAATCATGTCGGACAGGCGCGGAATGAGCGTGCGGTTGGCCATCAGAACACAAGCACGGCCGCCGCTTCGATCCCTGCCCGTAGAACTTTGTGCAGGCTGTCACGAGTCATGATGTCGGCTTTGCGGCCGAGAATGCTCGACGCGCGCTCCTTCACGTCCATCAACTGAAAGAGGCCGAGCTTCCCCTCTTGGTAGTCGAAGAACAGATCGACATCCGAATCCGGGCTGGCGTCGTCGCGCGCCGTCGAGCCGAACAGGTACAGGTGCTCGACACCGAGCTGCTTCAACTCGGCTTCGTGCTGCTTCAGCTTCGCTATGGCCTCGTCGCGGTTCATGGGCATCGCGTGGTCCGGTGCTTCCCATTGTAGCATACGACCCGGCTCCTGGGCATCGGGACGAAAGACACCCTACGAGACCATTGCAAAACGGGCGGACTGCGCGCGCTCCACCGCGGTCCTTGCGATCGAGATTCTGGAACTGGCGGGCCTGCTGACATGCGCTAAGCTCGGCGTCGGCAATCGTCGCCAGGATGAGGCCCATGCAGCACCGGGTCGAGCAGCGTCGGAGCGCCGCTGGCCTCGCGGCCGCCGCGTGGCGCGCGGTGGTGGGGGAGCGGCCGGCGCCGGGCAGCACGATCGGGGTGTGGGATCCGTCGGTGCGGGCGTTCCACTGGCTGCTGGTCGCCGCACTGGCGGTCTCCGCGGTCACCGGGTTCCTGCTCGGCATGGACACGCTGGCCTGGCACCTGGTGGCCGGCACGGCGATCGCGGTGCTGCTGCTGTTCCGCTTCGTCTGGGGCGTGCTGGGCGGCACCTACGCGCGCTTCACGCGCTTTTTGCCGGCGCCGGCGAGCGTGCTGGCCCATCTGCGCGGGCTGCACCGGCCCGCGCACGATCGGCACCTCGGCCACAACCCGCTCGGCGCGCTGATGGTGTTCGCGCTGCTCGGCGCGCTGGTGCTGATCGTGCTCACCGGCACCCTGACGCTGGGCGGCGTGTTCAAGCAGGGGCCGCTGCGTGCGTTCACGAGCTTCGCGGTGGGGTGGCAGGCATACAACCTGCACAATTTTTTCGGCATCGTGGTGCTGTGCATGGTGGGCGCGCACATCCTCGGCGTTGCCTACGAAAGCTGGCGCGGGCGGGAGAGCCTGCTGCGGGCCATGATCACCGGGCAGAAGAGCCTGCGCCCGGCGGCCGAGGTGGTGCGGCCGGCGCGGGCGCATCCGGCGATTGCGGCCGTGATCGTGCTCGGGGCCGGGATCGCGAGCGGCGCGGGTGTGGCGGCGCTGGCGGGGCTGCCGGGGTTGGGCGTGCCGCCGGCGACACTCGATCCGATGTATTCCGACCAGTGCGGCGCCTGCCATCTCGCCTATTCCCCGAGCCTCGCGCCGGCCTCGACCTGGAACGCCATCCTGGCCGACCTGCAGCATCATTTCGGCGACGACGCCACGCTCTCGGCCGCGCAGATCGCGCACATCCGCGCCTACCTCGACGCCAACTCGGCCGGACACTGGGACAGCTACCCGGCGCATCTGATGCGCACGCCCGCCGCCGACGGCTCGCTGCGGCTGACCGACACGCCGGGCTGGCGGCGGATGCACCGCGGCATCCCGGATGCGGTGTTCCGCTCCAAGCCGGTCTATCGAGCGTCCGCCTGCGACGCGTGCCACAGTGATGCCGCGACCGGCCGCTTCGCGCCGCAAGACATCGCGATTCCGGCGCCGCCGGGATCGTGAGGGAAGACAAGGCAACGGGGGAAAACATGGAACGTCGCTCGCTTCTCGGCGCACTCGGCGGCCTCGCCCTTTGCCCGCTCTGTGCCCCGCGCGCTCGCGCTGCCGGCTGGAGCTGGTCAGGTGCTACCGGACCGGAGCACTGGGGGTCGCTGCCCGGCTTTTCGACGTGTGCCGACGGCCGTCAGCAATCGCCGATCGACCTCGCGGGCGGGATCAAGGCCGATCTGCCGCCGCTCGAAGTTTCGTGGCGGCAGGCGAACGCCACCATCGTCAACCCCGGCTACACGATCCGCGTCAACATGCCGCCGGGCAGTACGCTACGGGTCGGCAGCATCGCTTACGAGATGGTGGAATTCCATTTTCACGCTCCCGCCGAGCACGCGGTCGCGGGCAAGCGGGCGGCGATGGAGGTGCATTTCGTCCACCGCCGCACGGGCGGCGCCGATCCCGTCGACGGCAGCAACGACTGGCAGGAGGCGCCGCAAGGCGGCGGCTTCGGCGTCATCGGCGTGTTCCTCCAGCCGGGCGGCGCCAACGCCGCCTTCGCCGAGATCGCGCGCGCCATGCCGCCGGCCCCGGGCGGCGAGGCCCCGATCACGGTCGCACCTGCCGGCCTGCTGCCCCGGACGCGCGCCTACTGGAGCTATGCCGGCTCCCTGACCACGCCCGCCTGCGCCGAGATCGTCACCTGGATGGTGCTGCGCGAACCGATCGCGGTCGGCCAAACCGACATGGACCGGTTCCGGGCGCTCTATCCGCACAGCGCGCGACCGTTGCAGCCGCGCAATCGCCGTTTCGTGCTGATGTCGGGTTGATCGCCCGCAATCAGCGCGGCGTCGATCCCGGATCGAAGCCCAAGAATCCCGCTTGCGGCACCGGCGCGCCGCCGTCGTGGGCGAACAGCGGTGCCGTTCGCGGCGGCGGCGGCGGCGCTGGCGCCTGAACCCTCATGCGGGCCGAAACCTCGACCGCGCGGCGCGACCGGGTGGCCTCGCGGCGCGGGGCGGGTGGCGGGCTGGCCGCGGCCGCCACGGCCGTGCCGGCCTGGTCCGAGCCGCCGCGCATCGAAAGCAGCAGGAAGGTGATGTCGTTGCGGCCGAGATCGACCGAGAGGTCGATGGGCGTCATGCCCAGCACGTTCTGCGCATTGAGGTCGGCGCCGCGGTTCAGGGCATCGCGGGCGGCGGTGATGTCGCCGCGGTTGATCGCGTCGAACAGGGCGGCGTTGGGCGCCATGTCGGTGATCGGCCGGTCGGGCGGTGCGGCGGTTCCGGGGGTGGACTGCGCGCCGGGAATCGCCGGCGGCGGCGGCTGCACCGGCCCCTGCGGCTTGTTGGCCCGCGCCGAGGGCAGGCCCAGCGCCGTATTGCCGCTCATCGCGGACTGCGCGAAAGCCGGCGCCGCGGCCAGGCCGGAGACGGTCAGCGTCAGCACGATCGGGGCGAATCGGATCACGGAGCGCATCGGCGGAACCCTTAGCTCAAGCGTGGTTCAACCACCAGAACCCGAGATTGAGATACGTGGCATAGGCGACCCAGGCGGCATAGGGAAGCATCAGCAGCGCCGCGCGCCGCTCCACGCGGTCAAAGGCGCGTGCGGTCAGCATCACCAGAACCAGCAGCGTCAGCATCACCGCCAGGCCCAGCGCCGGCTGGCGCAGGCCGAAGAAGGCGGGCGCCCAGAGCGCGTTCAGCAGCAACTGCCAGCCCCACAGCCGCAGCGGCGAGGCGTTGCCGACCCGCCGCCAGACCAGCCATGCGGCGGTGCCGATCATCAGATAGAGCACGCCCCAGACCAGCGCGAACGCCCAGTCGGGCGGGGTGCCGGGCGGCCGGGTCAGCGCGTCGTACCAGACCCGCACGGTGCCCGCGGTCAGCTCGCCCGCTGCCGCACCCACCAGCAGGCAAAGTCCGAGGAAGCCCACCAGCGCCAGCAGCGACGCGCCCGGTGACGATGCCCCGCGATCATGCCATTCGACGTTCTGGAAGACACGATCTCCCTTCGCCCAAGGGATACGCCTGCCGCGCGTCCCGGTTCAACGCCCCTCCCGCCGCCAGGCGCCGACCACCAGGCCCAGCAGCAGCGGCAGCGCCGCCCAGGGCGGCAGCAGCGGAATCGCCGAGATGCCGGTCACGACATGGTCGTCATTGCGGCGCAGCCCGATCCAGCCGGACCCGGCGGTATCGGCCTCCGCGCTCACCCGCCGCAGCGCCGGTGCGCCGACGGGATCGAGCCAATGGATGCTGCCGCCCGAGGCGTCGACGAGATGGCGCAGCTTGGTCGCCGTCGCGCGCAGATCGGCGAATTCGAGCGGGTTTGTCATCGCCGCGGCGGCATAGGCCGTCCGCTTGCCGTCGCTCACCCGCCAGACACCGGGGGCGGCGGCCGGCAGCGAGGCGTCCGCCCGGCCCGGCCCCGCCGGCCGCAGCATCACCTGCTCGCGCTTGCCGTTCGGGTCGGTGACGGTCGCCGGCGGCGGCGGCCCGGCATCGAGGCTGCGTCGCGTGATGTGCAGCCGCCCGTCGGCGATCCGCGCCTCCAGCGCGTTCTCTTGCAGGTCGGGCTCCTTCATCAGCCAGTGCGCGGTGCGACGGAGCAGTTCCGCCTGCGGGCCACCGCCCTCGAAGCCGCGCGACCACAGCCAGATCTGATCGGACAGCAGCATCGCGGCCCGGCCGTTGCCCACGCGATTGAGCACCAGCAGCGGCGCGCCGTCCGGGCCTTGCATCAGCACCTCGCCGCTGGTGCTGGCCGGCACGATGTGGCGAAACCAGTCGCCCCAGCCCGGCGCTCCGTCCGGCCGCCAGCCGGGCAGGTCGGCCGTCACCGGATGGCGGGTGCCGAGGGCCGTGATCCGGGGCTTGAACTCCCCCTCGACCACGCCGCCCTGGCCCTCCGGCTGCGCCGGCAGCACCGAACCGAGCGGGGTGTCGGCGAGGCTTCCCGGCCCGACGAACTCCGGCCCCACGCTGAGCAGCAGCGCGCCGCCCTCGTTCACGTAGTCGGCGATGTTGCGCAGGTAGATCGAAGGCAGGATGCCGCCGTTCTGGAACCGGTCCAGGATGATGAGGTCGAAGCCCTTTATCTTCTCCTGGAACAGCTCGCGGACCGGAAAGGCGATCAGCGCCAGCTCGTTCAGCGGCGTCATGTCGTCTTTCTCGGGCGGCCGCAGGATGGTGAAATGCACCAGATCGACGGCCGGGTCGGATTTCAGCAGCTGCCGCCAGGTGCGCTCGCCGGGGTTGGGCTCGCCCGAGATCAGCAGCACCCGCAGCCGGTCGCGGACGCCGTTGATCGGCACCACGGCGCGGTTGTTGACGGTGGAGACCTCGCCCGGCAGCCGGCTCGCCTGCAAGTCGATCACGACCGGGCCGGCACGGGTGATCGGCACCGGGATCGACTCCACCCGGCCGGTCGGCACCTGCTCCACCACCGGCTTTTCACCGTCGCGGCGGATCGTGAGCGTGGCACGGCCGCCGCGGCTCGCACCCAGATCATCGACCGCGACCCGCAGCGTCACCCCCTTGCCGACGATACCGTAGGCCGGCGCATCGACGATCCGCAGCCGCCGATCGACCTCCTCGCCCTTGCCCGGGATCAGCACGTGCAGCGGCGCCGTCAGCTTCTTGTCGGGGATGTCGTGAACCTGCCCGTCGGTAATCGCGACCACGCCGGCCAGCCGCTTGCTCGGGATATCGGCGAGCGCCCGCCCCACGGCGGTGAACAGGCGGGTGCCGTCCTGGCCCGCCTCCGGCACCGTGATCGTGCGCAACTGGAGATCGGGCAGCTTCGCCGCCTCGGCCTCGAGCTTCGCCCGCGCCGTGTCGCGCAAGCCGATCCGGTCGCCGATGTGCATGGAGGCGGTATCGTCGATCACCAGCAGCGCAATGTCGGGCAGGCCCTGTCGTGTCTCCTGCACCAGCCGCGGCCCGGCGAGCCAGATCGCCAGCACCGCGAACGCTGCGAGCCGCAGCCACGCCCCGCGCGCGCGCCGCCACAAGCCCAGCGCGACCGGAATCAGGCAGAGGGCGAGCAGGGCCACGATCAGCCACGGCGGCACCGTGGGATCGAAGCGCACGGCGGAGATCACCTCATGCAGCTTCATTGTCCCAACCGTTCCAGGATCGCCGGCACGTGGACCTGATCGCCCTTGTAGTTGCCGGTGAGCGCGTACATCACGAGGTTGACGCCGAAACGGTAGGCGAGCAGGCGCTGCCGGTCCCCGCCGGGCACCACGGCATAGAGGTTGCGGCCGGCGCGATCGGTCGCCCAGGCCGCCGCCCAGTCGTTGTTGCCGATGATCACCGGGCTCACGCTGTCATTCTCGCGGTCCTGGTCGCGCTGCACCCAGACCGTGTCGCCCACGTAGCGGCCCGGATACTCGCTCAGCAGATAGAACGAGCGCGCCAGCACGTGGTCGGTGGTCAGCGGCGCCAGCGGCGGCACGTCGAGCCCTTGCGTCACCCGCCGCAGCGCGGCGGTGCCGGGGGAATAGGCGGCGCCGCTGCCCTCGCCGCCCGCGCCGCCGGTATCGATCAGGATCAGCCCGCCGTGGCGCATGAAGCCGTTGAGCGCTGCGACCGCCGCCACCGAGTGCTGTGCCGCCGGCGTGATCGGCCAATAGAGCAGCGGATAGACCGAGAGGTCGTCCGCCCCGGGCGTCACCGCCGCCGGCTCGGCCAGCGTCGCCGCGGTGCGCTGGTTGACGAACTCCGAGAGCCCGACCAGACCCTGGCGCGAGACCTGGTCCACCTGGGGATCCCCGGTCTCGACATAGGCAAGGCGGGTGTGCAGCGCCGCGGCCTCCGGGTCGGCCGCCCGCGCCGGGGCGCCCACTGCGAGCAGGGTGGCGAGCGGGGCGGCGAGCAGCACGCCGACCGTCGCCGGGCGCAGCAGGCCGCGCAACCCGAGTGCCACCAGCATGTCGAGCGCGATCAGCGCCAGGGCCGCGGCCAGCAGCCACGGTCCGAGTGCGCGCTCCTTCGCGATCCCGGTGATCGGCTGCCGTCGGGCGCCGGGGATCGGGGCGGCCACGCGCAGCGGCACCAGGGCGGCGCCGAGATTGAGCGCGTGGCGGTTGTCGGTCGGCCCATAGAGCCCCGGCGGGTGCCGCGCCGAGACCGGCGTGGTCGCAAACGCGTTGCCGGCCAGCGGGGCGGCGGCCGGCGGCGGCGGGCCGAGGGTGCCGAACCCGTCCAGGGTCTGTGCCGGCGCCAGCGGCGTCGCGTCCGGCGCCGGCGCGATGCCGACCGAGAGATCGACCAGCCGGCGCAGCATCGCCACGAACAGGCCCGAGAGCGGCAGGTTCGACCAGTCGGCGTTGGCGGTGACGTGGAACAGCACCACGCGCCCGCGCCCGCGCCGCTCCGCCGTCACCAGCGGCGTGCCGTCGGCGAGCCGCGCCCAGGTCCGCCGCGCCAGCAGCGCCGAGGGTTCGGCGAGCACCTGCCGGGTCACGGTCACGTCCGCCGGCACCGCCAACCCGGCGAACGGCGAGTTGGACGGGAACGGTGCGAGGTGCGCCGGCTTCGCCCAGGAGAGCGCGCCGCCGAGCTGGCGGTCGCCGGCCAGCAGCTTCACCGGCAACAGCCCGTCTGCCGGCGCCCCCGCCGCCCCGGCTCGCCCGCCGCCCCCGCTTGGGGCAGCACGCCGGGATCGGTCGCCTGCGCCTCCTCACCGGCGATGCGCGGGCCGGCGAAGCGTACCAGCAGGCCGCCCTTTTCGACCCATCGGGCGAGCGCGGTCTGCTCGGCCCCCGGTGCCAACGGCTCGTCGGCGAGCACGATCACCGCGATCTGCCGCTTGAGCAGGGTCGCGATGCTGCCCTCGCGCAGTTCGACATAGGGCGAAAGGGCGCGTTGCAGGTAGTAGAGCGTGCCCGAGAGCGGCACGTTCGCCGCCGCTTCGGGTGACATCAGCCCGACCGGGCGGCGCCGCCAGCGCTCGTCCAGCAGGGTGACGCCGGCGGCCGAGGCGGGGCCTTCCAGCACCAGTCGCGCCAGGCGGTTGCGCAGTTCAGGCGGCAGCGTGATCGCGGCGTCCGCGGTGCGGGCGCCGGGCGGAAGCGTGAAGGTCGCACGCGCGAGCGTGCGGCCGTCGCCGCTTTGCGCCAGCACCGCGCGGAGGGCGGCCATCGGCTGCGGCAGTTGTGCGAGCCGGGCGACCAGCCGGTCCGGCTCGGCGCGCGGCGGCAGCAGCACGGCCGCCTGCGCCGGATCGGGGGCTACCTCGATCACCGGCCCGGCGCGGCTCAGGGCGGCGGCGAAGGCAGGGTCGCCGCCGGCGGCGAGGCCATCCGCCAGATAGGCGACCGGCGCGCCGCGATGGGTCCAGACGCGCAGCGCCGCCGACGCCCCGGCGCGGTCCACCGGCCACGGCTTCGGCCGCAGCGCCGCGAGCCGCGCGCGCAGATCGGCGACCGGCATCACGGCGCTGATCGCGGGCGGGCGGGCGTCGTCGGCGTCGGCGGTAGCGAGCAGGGCGGCCGGCCGGTGCTCCCGCGCCGCGCGCGCCAGCATGGCATCTGCCGCCGTCACCCGTGCCGGCCAGTCGGCGGCTGCGGCCCAGCCGTCGTCGATCACCAGCAGCAGTGGCCCGTTGCCCGGCAGCGCGGCCCCTGCGTCCAGCACCGGCCCGGCCAGGCCCACGATCAGCAGCGTGGCCGCCAGCAGGCGCAGCGCCATCAGCCACCACGGCGTGCGCGCCGGGGTCTCCTCCTGCGCGCGCAGGCCGGCGAGCAGGCGGATGGCCGGGAAGCGCTCCATGCGCGGCGCCGGGGGGGTGACGTGCAGCAGCCACCAAAGGACGGGCAGGGCGGCGAGTGCCAGCAGCACCCAAGGCGCGGCGAAGATCATCGAAGCGGGAACGTGCGCCGCGGCCGGACGGCGCACAACCAAAGTTGCAGGGCCGGGTTGATGCGGACGCCCGCGTCATCCGCGCCGCGGTCGATTCAGGCCCTCCTTGGCAGGCGGACGGGGAACCGATGAAGGATGCGTCCAAATAAATCGAGCAAATCCGACTCGGCCCCCGGCGGCCGGCCCGCAGCCACCCAGCAGATCAGGATGACTGCCGTGTAGATGGCCGCGCCCAACGAGGCGGTCAGGAGCAGCCGTTCCAGCAGCGCCCAGGGATTCCCCGAGGCGGTGGTCCAACCAAGCCCGAGCAGGGACAGGCTGCCCCCCATCACCGCGGTCGCCAGCACGCTGCGCCAGATGTTGAGCACGAAATCGTACAGTCTGAGGCCGAACCGCGTGAAGGTCATGACGACGTAAATAGTGTACTCGGTCAACATCGAAATGCCGGCAGCAAATACGGCTCCCAGGAGACCGAACACAGGTATCAACAGAACCAGCAACAGAACCCGAAGCACCATGCTGACGAACGTGATCCGGAACATTGTGCTCAGCATGGCGTGGGCATTGAGCAGGCTGTAGCTTATTTGCCCGAACACGGTCGTCGTGCAGAACAGCGCCGTCACTTCGACGATCGGGATCGCACCCACCCATCGCGGCCCGAGTGCCAAGCGCACCACCGGGTCGGCCAGCAGCGATATTCCCAGGCCCAACGGAAACGTGACCAGCGTGATCATCGCGATCACGCGCAAATAGGTGTGGGCGCTGTCCTCTCCGGTGTGGCGCGTCGCGGCGAACCCCGCGAAGCAGGCCTGCGCCAGCGGCCCGACCAGTTCCGTCGTGGGAAGGTCGGCGATCTCGTTTCCGATCGCATACAATCCCACCTTGGCGGGGTTCATCCACCAGCCGATGAAGAACACGTCGGTTCGGTCCCGCAGCATCATGGCGGTGCTGAGCACCCACGTCCAGGCCGAGAAATGCACGAGGCCACGCCAGGCGCGGAGCGTGAAGCGCGGCCGATAAGGATGCATGAGGTAGCTGAGGGCGACCCCGACGGCGCGCCGCACCAGGCCACCGACGACAAGCGCCCAATAGCTGCGCCAGATCACCGCGACCACGATGGTGGCAGTCACGCTCATTACCCGCGGCAGAACCAGCAACTGGAATTCCCGATTGAACGTCAGCTTCCTGCGGAAATCGACGGTGCCGATATTCGTGAAGCCGAGGCCGAACGTGCCGACCGCGAGGGCGAGCAGCACGTTGGTCAGCCGGGTATCCTTGAAAAAATGCCCAACCGGACCGGCGATGGCGAACAGGACGACGGCCATCACCCCGGCCCGCAGCACATTCATGGTGAAGCCGGTATCGTACAGATCCCGCCCCGGCGACTTCTCCCGCACCAGGGCATCTTCGACGCCCACGGCCGACAGCCCGTCCAAGGCCACCGCGAAACTGCTGCCGAGCGCCACAAGCCCGAAATCCGCCGGGACCAGGAGGTGGGTCAGAACCAGCGTGCTGAACAAACCGAGGCCGCGCGTCGCCATGCGCCAGCCGACGATCCAGCCGGCCCCTTTCGCTGTCCTCACGAGGATGGCGCCGGCAGTCAGATCCGGGCGGCCATTGGGAATTCGGACGTCTTCCGCCGGGTCCTGCGTGCTCAAGGGCGCAGCCTCACGGCGACCGCGCCGCATAGACGTCCAGGTATTTCGTCTCATCGCCTTGGGCACGGGCCGCAAAGTCCCGCAGACGCCGGCAGGCTATCTCTGAAGCGGTGAAATCGAGCGGGGCCGAACTCTCGCCCGCAACCACGGCCACGCGCGGGAAGCCGCCGATGAACTCGATGACGGCTGCCGGATCACCTCCGAGCTGGACGATCAGAGCCGGCGCAAACTCGATGACGCACAGGCTGGCGCGGGCCAGTGTGCAGCGACCGCCTGCGATCACGAACGGCTCGGCACCCTGGGTGTCGATCTTGACGCCGAGTGGTTCCCCGATTGGCAGGTCGAGCGCATCGAGCGGCGTCGCCGGAACTTCGATCGTCTTCCGCGCCGTGGCGGCGCCCAGGACGAGGCGGTGGTCGCCGAGATTTCCGTCACCGGCCAGGCCGAACCGCAAACTGTCTGCCCGATCAAACAGCGCCATGCAGCGAAGATCGACGTTGCCATGGGCAATGTTGCGGCGCACGTTCTCGGAGAGGTTTTGGAAATTGAACGGCTCGGGCTCGAATGCGATGCACCGCACCCGGGGATTGCGGGCGATGGGGATCGTGGTGAGGCCGATATTGGCGCCGATATCGAGGTAGGTCCCGCCGGTCCCTGCAAACAGGCGCTGGAACGCATCCACCGTCCGAGCCCCCCAGACGCCCGTGCGGGCGTAGCTCGGAAGCACCGCCCGGTCGGCAGCGGAGCTCTGGATCACCCCCCAGGCACCCTTGGCCGAGAAGCCGGTGATCCCGATCTGCCCGGCGATCCGCGAGAGGGCCTCGGTGGGGCCGAGGCGCTCGCAGAGTGCCTCGAAGATCGCCTCGCGGGCGCCCCAGGGGAGTCGCCGAGCGGCGAATTTCAGCAAGGTCTTGGCGGCCGACTTCATCCGCTGACGGGCCCTTCGGTTTCGCCGGGGCCTATACCACAGCGCCCCGGTGGAGAGCAGGCTGGTTCGGAAGCGCCGGGCATCCTCGCATCGGTCCGCGGAACCGGCGCCGGCGCGTCACGACGACCCTCGCTGCTTGACAGCGCTCTGCGGGGCGGTCCTTCTCCCGCGCTGCCCATTTGGGGGGCTGGGGGCACGGCGAGCGTGAGAATGACATCGAGCCAGCACGGGCTGTGAACGTCGGCGTCATCTGTCCCGTTTTCAACGCGAGCGACGGTCTGCTGACAGCCGCCGTGCGCTCAGTTCTCGACCAGGCGGCGCGCCACTCGTGCGAACTGATCCTCATCGATGACGGATCGACGGCGGCGGAGACGATCGCGGCGCTGCGGCGGATCGAGGCCGCGGAGTCCCGTGTCCGCGTGGTCCGGGCGGGCCGGAACATGGGGCCGGGCCGAGCCCGCAACCTCGGGATTGCCGGCGCCGCGCAGGATTGGCTCGGCTTCATCGACGCGGACGATCTGTGGCCGCCCGGCAAGCTCGACACGGCGGCGGACGTGCATCGGGAACGCCCCGATACCCGGTGGATCGCCGGACAATTCGCGACGCTCGGCCCCGACGGAGCCGCGAAGTCCAGCTTTCCCATTTTCCAAAAATGCGAGACTGCGGAAGCGAAGACCCACTCCGTGCGCCTTCGTACGCCGGATTTGACGCGGGTGCTGGTCGGGGATTGGCTGCATCTTGGCACCAGCCTGGTGCAGCGGTCCCTGCTCGCCGAGGCCGGCGGGTTTGACGAGCGGCTTCGCTACGGGGAGGACTGGCTGCTGTTCCTGCGGATGTCGCTCCTCTCCCCACTCGACTACATCCGGGGCGAGACATACATCCTGCGTCGGCAGGGTGCGAGCCTGATGCACTCGGCCGGACGGATATCCAAGAAATACGCCCGCAGCTCGGAGATGGCGCGCAGGCTGCCGGAGTTGCGGCCCTTCCGCAGAGAGCTGCGCTGGTTCAGCTATCGCCTCTACAAAGAGCTCGCCATGAACAATCTCCTGAACAGGCGGCGAGCAAGCGCGTCGTACTTCGCAACACGGGCGTTCCTCCTGTCCCCGAACGAAGTGGCGGAATACGGGCTTTTTTGGTCCCTTCTTCTGACTCGCGGAATGGACGCACTGAAGCGCCGCTCGGCGCGCTACAGTGCGAGCGATCAGGTCGATCTGGCGGCATTGTCGCCCGCCCATCTGGAACGAGATGATGAGGCGGCCAGAGGAGCATGAGAGGGATTTTGCGGTCCTTGGCGAGGACCCGTAGCAACGCATCCGCTGCCCCATCGCCGCGCGCCACCAAAGATGTGGATGGTCGGCCTTCGCCACGGCCTTCGCCGACCATGACGGAGTGGGAGCGGTCATGACATACGGCCGTTGATATAATTCCTCCGCCCCATAGACGTTGAGGTCCCTGCCCGGATTGCCATGCGCAGCCTGATCATCACCCAATTTGCGCCGCTCCAGCCCGAACAGGCGATAGAGGGCGCCCTGCAGCGGCTACGGCAATTCGCCAGCGCAATCGCGCGCATCAGCAGAGAGGTCGAGTTCCTTTGCATCGTTCACGACGAGGATATCGCAGCCCATGCCGATGCCGGCGCACTGAACGACGCGCAATCCGCCTACTGGGGATTTCCGGTCCGGATGAGCCTGGTGCCGATGGCGCAGCGCCGCGAGACGTTCTGGCGCCATTACGGCGCCGGCATCCTCTCGCTCGCCGAGCAGCCCGACTTCTACGCGTTTGCCGGCGGGGCGCAGGCGCGGGCGATCGGCGAGCATCTTGACCACCAGCCTGACCTTGTCTTCGTCTATCATCTTCCCGCGATGGCCGCGCTGTTGCGATCCCGCCGCCGGCCGCGGCACCTGTTCTTCGATCTCGACGATATCGAGCACAAGCTCCGCATCCGGACGGCGCTGGCGCCGCCGATATGGCCGGGCAAGCTCGGCTACTGCGCACACGTGCCGACCATCTGGGCGGCCGAGCGCCGGGGAGCGGCGCTGTCGAGAACGGTTTTCGTCTGCTCGGAGACGGACCGCCGGCACCTGCGCCATGTCGGATTCGGACGGAACCTGGCCGTCATCCCCAACGCGGTCCGGCTGCCTGCCGAAGTCCCGGATGTCAGCCAAAACCGGACCGTGCTGTTCATCGGCACCTACGGCTACAGGCCGAACCGTGACGGCGCGGAGCGGCTCGTGACCCGGATCTGGCCCTTGATCCGCGAGCAAGTGCCAGACGCCAGGCTGTTGATCGCTGGCAAGTCTCCCGAAGCAATCCCGAGCTTCAGGAACTCCCCGCCGGGCGTCACATTCACCGGGTTTGTCGCAGATCTCGATCGCCTCTACGCCCAATCCCGTGTCGTTGCCTGCCCCCTGACCGTCGGCGGCGGGACACGCATCAAGCTGCTGGAGGCGGCGAGTTATGCCAAGCCGATGGTGTCAAGCCGGATCGGTGCGGAGGGCCTGGCCTTCGTCGAAGGCCTGGAAATCCTGCTGCGGGACGATGATCAATCCTTCGCAGATGCCTGTGTGCGCCTTCTGCGCGACGATGCGCTCTGTGCCTGATCTGGGAACCGCGGCGCGCGCCAAGGTGGCGGCGGGCTACGATGCCGAGAAGATCCAGGACCGGATTGCCAACCTGATGCTTGCGCAGGAGACGAAGAGATGAGGGGTCAGGCCTGGTCCGTGCGATGCCGGAGCACACCACCCAGGACATGCTGCCAGGGCCGCGCGACGGCCCGTCCGGCGAGTTCGGTCGCAGCGACGCGAAGGCAATTGCCGAGGATCGCGAGCGTACCGCCTAGCACTTCCTTCACGACGGCACGGTCGATCTCTACCCGCCGCCGCGCCATGGCGACGACGGTACGGGCGGTTCCCCTCCTGTTCCGCCGCCGCAGGCGGCGAACCAGCGCTAGCTGTTGGGGGGTCAGTCCGAACGTGGCCGGAATCAGCCGGTACATGCCGTCGATATCGCGAAGGATCTCGAGCGCCCGGTTGCTGCGCCATTCATCCGGGCGCTTCGAGATGTTCACTCCCAGCCCCAGAAGAGCCTGGTTATTCGCGCAGAATGCAACCCGAGCATCCCGGAAGTGGAGCCAGAACAGGCTGTCCTCGTACGTACGATAGCTCTCACGGAACCGCAGATGGGCGTAGCCATCCCGGCGATAGACAACGGTCGAGGTGATGATCGGACTGTAGCTCAGGACGGTCGTGAACAGGTCGGCCGTGAACTCGTGGAGAGCGCGCACCTTGTCGATTGGCCGGTGGTGGGGGACCGACAGCCCCAACTCCTCGAATAGCGACCGGTCTTCACCGACCCGGCGGTTGTCGGCAAAAAACAGGTCGTAACCTTTCTCCAGGGCGGCAATCGCGGTGCACAGGTGATCTTCGCCCCAGATGTCATCCGGATCGAGGAACGCGATCCACTCGGCAACCGGCGGCACCCGTTCCAGACCGGCATTGCGCGCCGCGGCGGCGCCCCGGTTCGGCTGCCGCACTACCAGTATTCGGTCGCGAACCTCCGGGCCGAACGCGTCGAGGTCATGCTCCGCCGGCAGGGGCGAGCCGTCATCGACGACAATCATCTGCACGGGCGGAGCATCCCGCTGGCGCAGGATGGACAGGACCGCGGCTTTCAGCAGCCCTGGCTCGCGCTGGAAATAGGGGATGATGATCGCGACTTTCGCCGGCGGGTCTCCCACGCGCGAAACTCGTCGCATTTTGGTGTCGATTGCCTGCAATGCACTTCCCCTCGCCTTTGCGGGTTAGCAAAAGCTAAGAGGAAACGCCACCGTCTCGAGGTTAGTTCCTACGACCGGCTGCGCGGGCCGCGCCGGGCGGTGCCGGTCAGTGAAACCCGATATCTGCCCGCGCCTTTTCCCGAAACACCCGGCACGACCATTCCGCGTGCATCGGGATCATCGACCTCGGGGAAGATGATTGCGCCGGACAAAATCCCGTGCGCGACCGCCACGGCTATACCTGAATCGGAAACAGGGTGCTGGGACAATAACGGTAAAGGCGAACCTTAAGGCGGCAGCCGCCCCCAACTGTTTCGGAAAGCCGTGTTCAGCGATCGGATTTGGACGTCGGTGCCGCCCCGGGCTTCAGGTTCGGATTGAGCCGGTGCGCGTATTTCGACAGCGTCCAGGCCCCGTGTTGCAGCACCTTATAGGCGAGAAGCTGGGCGCGCCGGACACCGTGATGTGCGCCATGCTCCTGCCAATAGGTCACGCCGTCGCCGCTGAAATGCTGGGTCTCCTCGCTCGTGTAGTAGTAGAGGGCGAGCGAGTGCCGCCAGCGGTCGGCGCCGACCACAGGCCGGGTAAAGCCGTGAATACTCCGATCGTCGGTGAGGAACATCACCATGCGACCGAATTCCGGCACGATCGCCGTGGCCGGCGTGGTCTCTCCCTTGCGGAACAACTCCAGGCAGCCGCCGTCGTCCGCTTTCCACTCGGGATTGAAGTAGACCAGCACATTGATACGCCGATACAGATTCAGCTTCCCGTAGGCGTGGAAATCGGCGTGCGGGGCCAGTATTCCGCCAGGACCACTCGAGTGGAGGCCGCCACCCGTCAGATATGGGTCAGGCATCAACCCCGAGAGTCCCGTCACCTTCTCGAGGAATTCGAGGAAGGGGGGGCCGGACAGTTGATGCACCATGTCCTGGAACAATCCAGGAAGCACCTCGATGTCGTTGCACGCGCGCTTCTGGTGCTGGTAGGCGTCGCCGAATTTCTTCCACTGATCCCAATCCGGATCGGGAAACTGCTCGTTCACGACATCCGGCGGCAGGTCGAGGAAGTCATCCAGAACCAGGTGCGGAAACGGGCTGGCGTTGGCAAACCGCTCCCGCAACCCCTCCAAGGCCGCTTTGTCGAAAGCGCCGAAAGTGAAATAGGACTTGGCGGGAGCGAGCGGTCGGCCGCCGAGGGTCGGTGGGAGATCCTGCTGCATGGTGGTCGCCTGCACTGGAGATCCCGTCCATACCCTGAAATCGTGTTTTCAGGGAAGCACCGCGCCGGCCGCCGCAACCGCCGCACCCGGCCGCGCCTGCGGATGGTCGAGGAAGAAGCGGAGCATCGCCCCGGTCGCGTCCGGCCCGTGCGGGTCGGTGAAGCTGCCGTCGGCGCTGCCGCCCGACCAGGCGTGGCCGCCGCCGCGGATCAGCCACGATTCGATCGCGATCCTGCCGCCCGGGTCGGCGTAGCGGGTGCGCGTGTAGCCATGGCCGCCCGGCACCTGGCCGTGCTCGACGCGTAGCTCCAGCGGCCCGGCGGGGCGCGCCTGCGCGAGCACCGCCTCGGCGTTGTGCGGATGCACGGTGCTGTCGCGCTCGCCGTGGAACACGATCGTCGGCACCGCACGGCCGTTGCCGGTGCGGCCGGCATGGCCGTGGCGCATCGCGGCGAAGGCCGATGGCACATCGCTCGCCGCCCCGCTCGCCAGACCCGAATGCACGCCGACCGCCGCGTAGAGCTCGGGATAGGCATGGCCCATGGTCGCGGCCAACGCGCCTCCGGCCGAAAGCCCGGCGACATACACGCGCGCCGGGTCGATCCGGTACTGGGCCATCACAGCGCGCGTGATCCCGGCGATCAGCGACGGCTCGCCGCGCTCGCGCTCCTGCTCGGCGGCGTTGAACCAGTTCCAGCAGCGGGACGCATTGGCCGCCTCGATCTGGCCCGGATAGACGACGAAGCAGCCGGCTGCCTCGGCGGCCTCGTTCATCCGCGTGCCGGCGGCGAAATCGTCCGGCGACTGCGTGCAGCCGTGCAGCATCACCACCAGCGGCAGCGCCTGCCCGTGATACGCACTTGGCACATAGAGCTTGTACGGCCGACTGCCGGCGGCATTGGTGAAGCGCCCGTCCAGGAATTGCCCGGCCCCCGGCACCGCCGCCGGGCGTGGCTCGGCGCCGCGGCCGCGAAGCACGCGGTCCAGGATGGCGGCCGGATCGGGCGCACGGAGGGCACCAAGGCCGGCGCCCAGCTTGGTGGCCAGCAGGGTTCGCAGGGATGCGACGGTCATCGGGCGCATCGCGTTCACCGCATCCGGTCGGCCAGCGCCGCCCGCACCTCGGTGCTGGCGTGCAGCGCGCCGAGCACGGTGATCGCGCCGATCGTCGCCCGCGCCAGCGCCGGCGGCACGTCGGCCGCGATGCTGGCCAGCCCCACGACACTGATCGCCAGCGTCTCGCCCCGCGCCTGCGCCGCCTCCAGATCGGCCCGGCTGTAGTGCCGCAGCCCGAGATCGAGCCCCTGACGCGCAACCGACCCGCGCACCGCGTCCGCCTGCCGGTCGAGCTGATTGCGGATCGCGGTACGGATGAAGTCGGTGCGGTTCGAGTAGAACCCCTCGCGCACCATCAGGTCGATTTGCCCGAGATCGACGAAGCCCAGATTGATCGTGATCTTCTCGCTCTCCGCCGTCCGAGGGCGCAACTCATGAACAGTGCTTGTCATCGGCGCACGCCATCCACCTGCCATCCACACGGATGGAGAATGGGGCGCCGTCGCCCGCCTTCAACCCCTGCCCGCGCGGCTGCCCGGCGACGGCGCGACCACCAGCCCCGCGCCCACGATCACCGCGGCCCCCGCGATCGTCCAGCCATCCGGCAGCACCCCGAACAGCAAGGCGCCGTAGCTCGTGGACCAGAGCAGTTGGCTATAGGAGAGCGGCGCCAGCAGCGACGCCGCGGCGTGCCGATAGGCGAGCAGCACCAGCCATTGTCCCGAGGTCGCGACCAGCCCGAGGAACGCACCCAGCGCCAGCTGCCGCGGCGTGGGCCAGACGAAGTCCCACGGCAGCAGCAGGCTCAGCACCACAAGTCCGCTCGCCGCGGTCCAGAACAACGTCGTCGCCGGCCGTTCGGTTGCCGCGATGCGGCGCGTCAGCACCATCGCCACCGCCCAGCACGCCGCCGAGGCGATCGGCAGCACCGCCGCCGGCTGGAATGCGGCCGTTCCCGGTTGCACCACGATCAGCACGCCGAGCAGGCCCACGATCACCGCCGCCCAGCGCCGCGCCCCCACCCGCTCGCCCAGGACCGGGATCGACAGCGCCACGATGAACAGCGGCGAGGCGAACCCCATCGCGGTCGCGTCGGGCAGCGGCAGCGTTCGCAGCCCGCTGATGAAGGCGATGCTGGAGACCACCATCGTCAGCCCGCGCAGCGTCTGCACGTCCGGCCGCGCGGTGCGCAGCCCGGCCCGCCAGGCGCCGGGTGCCGCGACCACCACGAACACGACGTAGCGCAGCCACGCGATCTCGACCGGCGGCAGATCGGCGGTCAGCACCTTCGACGTCGCATCCGAGGTGGAGAACAGCAGCATGGCACCGAGCGCCAGCAGCACGCCCCTGAGCGGTCCCTCGATGCGAGGACCCGCGAACCTTGGGATCAGCAGCGACGGAACGCGGCGGCGGGCAAGATCGGACACGGGGCAAACTCGGCGACGCGGTGCGCGAAGGTGGACCGTTGCGGGGGCGCAAATCAAATGCGTCCCGCGCGGCCCTCACCTGCTTTCGGCTATCGCCGCCGCGGATCGAGCGCGTCGCGCAGCCCGTCGCCGACCAGGTTGAACGCGATCACCGAGAGGAAGATCGCCAGCCCCGGAAAGATCGCGAGCCACGGTGCCTGCGTCAGGAACCGCTGCGCCGAGTTCAGCATCGACCCCCAGGACGGCGCCGGCGGCTGCTGGCCGAGGCCGAGGAACGACAGGCTCGCCTCGGCGATGATCGACTGCGCGATCGACAGCGTGCCCTGGACCAGGAGCGGCGGGATGATGTTGGGCAGGATGTGCCGCACCGCGACCCGCCAGGGCGGATTGCCGAGGGCGCGCGCCGCCTCGACGTAGTCGTTGGTCGCGGCATCCAGCGTGGCGCTGCGCGCCAGCAGCACGAAGCGCGGCGTGAACGTGACCCCGATCGCGATCATCGCGTTCGACAGCGACGGCCCGAGAAAGGCGGCCAGCGCGATCGCCAGGATCAGGAACGGGCAGGACAGCATCGCGTCCGTCAGCCGCCCGATCAGCGCGTCGAGCACCCCGCCGGCGAAGCCGGCCACCAGGCCCAGCGGCACGCCGAGGCCGGCCGCGATCGCGACCGAAATGACGCCGGCGAGCAGGCTCGCCCGTGCGCCGAACACGACGCGCGCGAATTCGTCGCGGCCGTTCTCGTCGGTGCCCATCCAGTGCGCGAGCGAGGGGGCCTTGCGGATCAGCGACCAGCTCGTCGCGTCCGGCCCGTACTGGGCGACCAGCGGGGCTGCGATCGCCAGCAGCACCACCAAGACGATCACCGCCATCCCGAACATCGCCGCGGGCCGCGCCTGGAACCGCCGCCACGCGATGCGCGCCGGGCTGTCCGGCGGGGCCGCCATCGCGACCGTTGGGGCAAAGCCGTCCCTAGGCATGTCGCAGCCGCGGATTAATCATCACGTACAGCACGTCGGCGATCAGATTGAGCGCGATGTAGAGGAACGCCGTGATCAGCACGACCCCCTGCACCACCGGATAGTCGCGGTTGAACACGCTGTCGACGATCAGCTTGCCGAATCCGGGCACGCTGAACACCTGCTCGGTCAGCACCGCACCGGATAGCAGCGTGCCCAGCTCGATGGCACCCAGCGTCACCACCGGCACCAGCGCATTGCGCAGCGCGTGGCGCAGGATAACCCGCCACTCCCGCAACCCCTTCGCCCGCGCGGTGCGCACGTAATCCTGGTCCATCGCGGTCAGCATGGCGCTGCGGGTGTGCCGCATCAGAATCGCCGAAAGCTGCACCCCCAGCACGAAGGCCGGCATGATCGTCGTCGCGAGAGAGCGCCACCAGTTCTCCGCCAGCGGCACGTAGCCCGAGGGCGGCAGCCAGCCGAGCTGCACCGAGACCAGCAGGATCAGCATGATCCCGAGCCAGAACGGCGGCGTCGAAAGCCCGGCCAGTCCAAAGAAATTCGCCCCGTAATCCCACACGGAGTTGCGCCATACCGCCGAGATCACACCGGTCGGAATCCCGATCAGCACCGCGATCACGAACCCCATCGCCGAGAGCTGCAAAGTCACCGGCAGCTTTTGCGCGATCAGCTCCGAGACCGGTTCGCGCAGGCGCCAGCTTCGGCCGAGATTGCCGTGCGCGATGTTGTCGAGCCAATGCACGTACTGGAGTGGCAAAGGCCGGTCGAGCCACAGCTCGGCACGGATTTCCGCGACCACCTGCGGGTTGCGGTCCTCGCCCGCCAGCACCAGCGCCGGATCGCCGGGCATGAGCTGCTGCAGCAGGAACACGAGCACGCTGACCAGCAGGATTGTCGGCAGCACCTGCGCCAAGCGCGTGCCGAGCCGGCCGCGCATCAGAAGGAATGGCGAGGGGCGCTGCCCCTCGACCCAGAGCGATCCGATGTGGAAGAAACCCCACCGTCATGGTCGGCAAAGGCCGACCATCCACGTCTTTCGTGGGGCCGGAAAGTCGTGGATGCTCGGCCTTCGCCGAGCATGACGATTGCACGGCCTTCGCCGGACATGACGACTGTCCGGCCTGCGCCGGGCATAACGACCCCGGTCACTGATTCCGGCTTAGGTCCTGAAGCCGGATCATCCCGTCCGGCACCGGCCGGAAGCCGTGCAGCGTCTTGGTCAGGCCGACGATGTTGCGCGGCGTCCACAGATAGATGATCGGATCGTCCTGCGCCACCTGGTCCCACATCTTGGCGTAGATCGCGCGCCGCGGCCCCACATCGTTCTGCGCCCGCGCCTGGTCCAGCAGATTGTCCACGTGCGCGTTGGAATAGTGCCCTTGATTGAAGGTGCCGTCGGTGTGCAGGAAGGCATAGACGTTGCCGTCCTCATCGACGCGGCCGGACCAGCCGATCAGATAGGTCTCGAAATCGCCGCGAACCTCGGCCGCGAGCGAGGAGGCGAACTCCATCGCGCTGATCTTGATGTCGAAGCCGGCATCCTTGGCCATCGACTGGATCACCTCGGCGGCCTGCAGCAGGTCGGGGCTGTTCGGCACCGTCATCGTGATCGTGAGCGGCAGCTTGACCCCCGCCTCCTTCAGCAATGCCTTGGCACGCGCGATGTCGCGCGGCGGCGGCTTCAGGGCCGCGTCATAGAACGGGCTTGCCTGCGGCACCGCCTGCGCGTTCGGCGTAAACATGCCGTTGTACACGACGCTGATCAGCGCCTGCCGGTCGATCGAGAGCTCGAGCGCCTTGCGGATGCGTCGGTCCTCGCCGATCGGCGTCTTGCTCCGCGCACCGTTGCCTACATTGATCGTGATGCCCTCATAACCGAGATTGTCCGATGTCACGAGGCTCAGCTTCGGGTCCGCTTTCACCGCCGCGGCGTCAGACGGCACGATGTATTCCACCAGATCGACCGCCCCCGCCTTGAGGTTGGCCAGCCGCGACGAGCTGTCCGTAATCACCCGGTACACGACCTTGTCGAAGTGGATCGCCGACTTGTCCCAGTAATCGGGGAAGCGCTCCAGCGTGATGTGGTCCTCCGGCACACGCTCGGCGAAGCGGAACGGCCCGGCGCAGACCGGCTTGAGGCCGAAATTCTTGCCCTCCGCCTCGGCGGCCTTCGGCGCCACCATCATTCCGGCGCGGTCGGCGAGCTGGGAGAGGAAGGGCGCCGAGGGCTGCTTGAGCACGATCTTGATCGTGTGCGGATCGACCACATCGACGTGATCCATCGCACTGATCTCGCTGCGGCGGAAGCTGCCGGGCAGGGTCAGGGCGCGCATCAGGCTGTATTTTGCCGCCGCCGCGTCGAACGGTTCGCCATCCTGAAACGCCACGCCCGGGCGCAGATGCATCACCAGCGTCTTCGGGTCGGCATATTCCCAACTGGTCGCGAGCTGCGGCACGATCTGCAGCTTCTCGTTGATGTCCACGAGCTTGTCGCACAGGCCCGCAAACACGATCCGCCCGACATAGGTTTGCCCGAGATCGGGATCGAGGATGTCGGCGTCTTCGCGCAGCGCGATCGTCAGCGTGCCCTGCGCGGCGGCCGGCTGGCGAGAGGCGGGCAGAAGCAGCAGCGCGCAGGCGGCGGCCAGCAGGACGCGACGCATCGGACCCTCTCTCGCAACTGGACCATCAGTTATCGGGCCGTGCGCGGCAGGTTGGCAAGGCATTCGGCCGGACGTCGCCCGCGCCGCAGGTCGATGATTAGCGGCGGCCGCCCTGGCGTTGCTTGCGGGCGGCATAGCGCACGTCCCGCTCGCGCTTGCGCTCGGCTTCCAGCGCCCGCTGGCGAGCCGCATCCGCCGCGGCCGCCTGCGCGGCCGCCGCCTCCCGCGCTTTCTGCTCGGCCAGCAGCGCCGCCTGCGCCTCCGCGACCCGCGCCGCCTCGACATCGCGCACCGCCTGGCGCTCGGCCATGCGGGCTTCGCGGGCGGCGATCACCGCCTGCCGCGCTGCCTCGCGCTCGATCATTGCCGGATCGTCCGGTCCCGGCCGGGCCTGAAACCGCTCCAGCACTGCCCGCTTCGCCTTGGCCGACGCCGCCATGCGGTCGCTGAAATTATCCTTGAACCCTGGCATCGCCTCGCTCTCGCTATCCCGGCCTGACGTCCGCTGGCCTGACCGCCGCGCGCGCCACCGACCGGATCGCCGGTCGCAGCCGGCCCGAGGCCTGCCCGATCTCGCGATCCTGCGCTTCGATCATCGTCCGCGCCGGCGCGTCGCCGTCAAGCCCGCCCAGCGCCGTGCCGGGCACCTTGCGGTTCGAGCTGCGGGTGCCGTCCACATATGTTACGTCGAACAGCACGAAGCTGCTCTCCGAGCGCCGTCTGAGCGCCATCAATTCTCTCCATGGCCGGCCGTGGCCGGGTTGCGATCGGGCCGTCGATCCGCGATCAGTTAATCCGCGATCAGTCGGGCCGCGATCAGTCGGGCCGCGATTAGCCGGGGGGCTCGCCGCCCGGCGGTGGCGCACCCGAAGCGGTCTCCGCGGTTGCCGGCGCCTCCTGCTCCGCCTTGCGGCGGGCGCGCGCCTCTTCCTGCTCGCGCAGCTTCGCGTCCTTCTTCGCCTGTTTCTGGCGATTGCGATCGGCGCGCTGCATGTTGTAGTTCGGCTTGAAAGCCAAGAGCGGCTCTCCCTTCTGGCTGCTGCGACTATCCTACCACGCTTTCGCCCTTACGACGCTTTCGCCCCTACGACGCCTTGGCCTTCGCCGGCCAGGGACCGGGGGCCAGACCGGCCGCCGCCGCGCGCGATGGCGAGGCCGGCGTGAGCTGGCTCTCCAAAACCACCCGCTCGTGGCCGTCGAAATCGCTCTTGACCCGGTACTGCCGGTCGCGAGTCTCGCTCGGCATGGTGCGCACCACGGTGTAGCTGCCGCGCAGTTGGCGCATATCGCCTGCGCCCGGATCGAACGTCACCTTCTCGCCGATGCTGAATGCGTGAGCCGCCATCGCTATTGTCCCAAAATGGTTCGACGCCGTCGTCGACGGCGTCGAACTGCCTGTTCAGGCAGCCTTGAGGTTGACTGCCGAGGTCTTGCCCTGCTGGCCGCGCTCGAGGTCGAAGGACACCTTCTGCCCCTCGTTGAGCTGGCCGAGGCCCGACCGCTCGACGGCCGAGATGTGCACGAACACATCCTTCGACCCGTCATCCGGCTGGATGAAGCCGAAGCCTTTCTGGCCGTTGAACCATTTTACTGTACCAATCGTCATATGCGGGTTCTCCCCTCTGCTCGGCGGCCCGCTCGCTGCGGACCGGAATGCTTTTCACTATGGGAGGACCGCATGGGCACGCTTCACGTGACTGGCGACGGTAGCCCAACACGAAAAGTGCCGATTGGCGGGTAGATAGGCGCCGCCGCCGTTCAGTGCAAGGCCACACCCTGCCGGCGGCTTGACAGGGTGCAGCGAGCGCCAGCACCGTCCCCGGCCCGGAGCGGGCGCACCAGCATGGGCACGATCTACGAGCGGCTTGGCGTGCGCACCATCATCAACGCCAAAGGACCGGCAACCCGGCTTTCGGGTGCGACGCTGCCGGAGCCGGTGATCGCGGCGATGGCGGAGGCGTCGCGCTCGTGCGTGGACATGGCGGAGCTGCAGGCCGCCGCCAGCGCCGTCATCGCCGAGATAACAGGTGCCGAGGCGGGCATCGTCACGTCCGGCGCCGCGGCGGCGCTGCTGCTCGGCGCGGCGGCCTGCGTGACCGGCACCGACCCGGCGCTGATGAACCGCCTGCCCGATGTCAGCGGGATGCGCGACGAGGCGGTCGTGGTGCGCAGCCAGCGCAACCAGTACGACCGCGCGGTGCGTGCGGTGGGGCTTCGCCTGGTCGAAGTCGGCATCCCCGATCGCGTCAGCGGCGCCGGCGTGCGCGACGCGGAAGCCTGGGAGATCGCCGACGCCATCACGGCGCGGACCGCGCTCGTGCTGTACGTCGCCGCCCCCTTCTCCCGCCCCGCCCTGCCGGCCGTGGTGGCGGCGGCGCACGCGGCCGGCGTGCCGGTGCTGGTCGATGCCGCCGCGCAATTGCCGCCGGCTTCCAACCTCACGCAATTCGTCGCCGAAGGCGCCGACCTCGTCGCCTTCAGCGGCGGCAAGGCGCTGCGCGGCCCGCAGGGCTCCGGCATCCTGTGCGGACGGCGCGACCTCATCATGGCGGCGGCGCTGCAGATGCTGGACATGGACGTGGACTGGGAGTTCTGGTCGCCGCCGCCGCGCTGATCGACCGGACCCGTCTGCCGGGCGCGCCGCATCACGGCATCGGCCGGCCGTGCAAGGTCGGCAAGGAGCAGATCGTCGGCCTGCTGACCGCGCTGCGCCTGTTCGTCGCCGAGGAACCGGCGGCGCGGCGCGGCGCCTGGCAGCGCCGGGCCGAGCAACTCGCGGCCGGTCTGTCGGGCCTGCCGGTCAAGCATCCTGCCCGAGCAGGTGCCCCTGGTGTCGCTGGCCTTGTCGCCGCCGCAAGCGCACGACCTGGTGCAGCGCCTGACCGCGGCCGCGCCGCCGATCCACGCCGATCCGTCGCGTCTCGATCAGGGGGTCGTCCTGTTCAACCCGCTCTGCCTTGCCGATGACGAGCCGCCGCTGATCGCCCGCGCGGTGCTCGCGATCCTGCGCCCCGCCTGACCCGCCCCCGCTGATCCGCGCCCAAGGAGCGATCATGCGCCTGTTCTCCGCTACTCTCGCCACCGAGACCAACACGTTCTCGCCGCTGCCGACCAGCCTCGATTCCTATCGCGAGAGCGTGTTCCTCCGCCCCGGCGAGCATCCGGCGGACCATCCGCTGATGTGCACGGCGCCGCTCTGGGTGGCGCGCCGGCGCGCGGCCGCCGAGGGGTTCACGCTCGTCGAGGGAAGCTGCTTCGCGGCCAGCCCGGCCGGCACCACCAACCGCGCCGACTACGAGTTCATGCGCGACGAGATCCTCGGCCAGCTTCGCGCGGCGCTGCCCGTGGATGGCGTGCTGCTCGGCCTGCACGGGGCGATGGTGGCGTACGGCTACGACGACGTGGAAGGCGACATCATCGCGCGCGTGCGCGACCTGGTCGGCGGCGATTGCGTGATCGGCGTGGAACTCGATCCGCACTGCCATCTGACCGTGCAGCGGGTGCGGCTGGCCGACGTGATCATTCTCTACAAGGAGTTCCCGCACACCGACGTCGTGGAACGCGCCGAGGAAGTGCTCGACATCGTGCTCCGCACCATCCGCGGCCAGACCAGGCCGGTGATGTCGCTGTACGACTGCCGGCAGATCGGCAGCTATCCCGACCACGCTGCCGCTGATGCGCAGCTTCGTCGATAAGGTCAAGGCGATGGAGGGCAAGGACGGCATCCTGTCGCTCTCGATCGGTCACTGCTTTCCCTATGCCGACGTGCCCGAGCTCGGCGGCCGCATCCTCGCGGTGACGGACGGCGACAAGGCGCGCGCCGATGCGGTGGCGACGGCACTCGGCGAGGAGTTCGTCGCCATGCGCGGGCGCGGCGCGCCGCCCTATCTCGACATCGACGCGGCGATTGCCGCGGCCGCTTGCGGCGACCGCCACGCCGGTGGTGATGGCCGACCCGGCGGACAATGCCGGCGGCGGCGCGCCTTCCGACAACACCTCGATCCTGCGCCGGCTGATCGAGCGCCAGGTCGAGGCGGCGGCGATCGGGCCGATCTGGGACCCGATCGCCGTCCGGCTCTGCTTCGACGCCGGGCTGCACGCGACCTTCCCGCTGCGCTTCGGCGGCAAGACCGGGCCGGCTTCGGGACTGCCGATCGACGCCGATGTGACCGTGACCGGCCTCGCGCGCGACTGCTGGCAGAGTTTCGGGCCGACCCAGGTGCCGCTCGGCGATTGCGCCGCGGTGCGCGCGGGCGGGGTGGAGGTGGTGCTGATCACCAAGCGCACCCAGGCGCTCGGGCTGGAACTGTTCCGCAATCTCGGCATCGAGCCGGCGGCGCGGCGGATCGTCGTGGTGAAATCGACCAATCACTTCATGGCGGCGTTCGGGCCGATTGCCGGCCAGGTGATCTACGTCGATGCCGACGGGCCGCTGAACCGCGACTATCGCCGCATCCCGTACACCCGGGTGAACCGCCCGATCTGGCCGCTGGACGAGGCGACCAGCCCCGGCCTGATCCTCTGAGCGAACGGCGTTGCGCGCCGCGGGCCGTGCGAGGTGTTACATGGTCGGCTCGCGGCCTGGCGGGTCGTCACATCGCGGCGCCGGCCGCACGCCCGAAAAAAAAAAACGGGAGGACAGGCGCGTATGACCGTTTCTCGACGCAGCATCGTCCGCGGCGGCGTGGCCGCCGGCGCGGTGGCCGCCATCGGCGCGCCGCGGATCGCCCGCGCCCAGGCGGCCTCGCCCGCGAAAACCCTGCGCGCAGTGATGCAGGCCGATTTGCGCGTCTTCGACCCGATCTGGACCACCGCCAACATCACCGCCTACCACGGCGCGCTGATCTACGACATGCTGTTCGGCATCGATGCCAGCTTCAAGCCGCAGCCGCAGATGGTCGGCAAGTGGAGCCTGAGCGACGACAAGAAGCTCTACACGATGGAATTGCGGGACGGCCTCGGCTGGCACGACGGCACGCCGGTGAGGGCTGCGGATTGCGTTGCCTCGTTGCGCCGCTGGGGTGCCGTGGACACCGGCGGCCAGGCGATGATGGAGCGCGTCCGCGACATCTCCGCCAAGGACGAAAAGACCTTCGTGATCGCGCTGAAGGAGCCGTTCGGCTTGCTGCTCGACGAACTGGCCAAGCCGGTCACGCGCTGCTGCTACATGATGCGCGAGAAGGATGCGAAAACCCCGCCGACCGAGCAGGTCAGCGCCAATATCGGCTCCGGCCCGTTCATCTTCAACCACGCCGAAGCCAAGCCGGGCGCCCGCTTCGTCTATGACCGCAACCCGCGCTACGTGCCGCGCCAGGAGCCGCCCTCGGGCCTCGCCGGCGGCAAGGTGGCAAAGCTCGACCGGGTGATCTGGGAGAATATCAGCGACCAGCAGACCGCCCTGGCGGCGCTGCAATCCGGTGAGATCGATTTCTACGAGACGCCGCCGACCGACCTGCTCGCGCAACTCGAATCCGACCCGAACGTCAAGGTGGAAGTGCTGAACAAGACCGGCAATATCGCCATCCTGCGCATGAACTGGCTGCACAAGCCGTTCAGCGAGGTCAAGGCGCGCCAGGCGTTGCTCTATCTGGTGGACCAGAACGCCTTCATGAAGGCGTCCTTCGGCAACCCCAAATACTATCGCACGGTGTCGTCCATCTTCGGCAACGACACGCCGATGTCGAATGACGAGAACACCGACTGGTTCCGCCACGGCGTCGATCTCGGCAAGGCGCGCCAGTTGTTCAAGGAATCGGGTTATAGCGGTGAGCAGGTGATCGTCTTGCAGGCCACCAACTATGCGTACATGAGCAACTCCGAGCAGTTGATCGCAGCCCAACTCAGGAAGATCGGCGTCAATGCCACGCTCGCACCCAGCGATTGGGGCGGCGTGGTCACCCGGCGCGCCAACCAGGGGCCGGATGACAAGGGCGGTTGGGATATCTTCGTCACCGGCGACAGCGACTACTCGCACAGCGATCCGATCGGACTCTCCACGCTGTCGGCGAGCGGCCTGAAATCCTGGTACGGCTGGCCGTCGAACGCCGCGTACGAGGCGCTGCGCCACAAATGGGCGGACGCCGGCACCCTCGCCGAGCGCAAGGCGATCGCCCGGCAGATGCAGCGCTTGTCCTGGGATTTCGTGGGCACCGTCCTGCTCGGCCAATTCCTGAGCCCGGCCGCCTACCGGCGCAACGTCACCGGCATCATCGGCATCCCCGAAATCATCCCGTTCTGGAACATCGAGAAGACGTAAGCCATAGCCGCCATGTCGTCGGCTTGCGGCGTCGCTCCCGCGGCAGCAACATGGGATGGTGAAGGGGAGTGTCGGGGATGGATGCCAGGCGCCGCACCGTGCCGATGCTGGGTCTCGCTGCGCTGGCCGGTGCGGTGCCCGCCGCTCCCGCGAGCGCGGCGGGCAGCGTATCGAGCTGGGAGACGATCCGCCGCACCAAGACGCTGCGGCTCGGCGTGACGCCGTCCGAACCCTGGTATGCGAAGGACCTGGCAACCGGGACATGGATCGGGTTCGGCGTGTCGCTCGCGCAGCAAATGGCGAAGGACATGGACGGCAGCAAAGTCGCCTTCGTCGAGACGACCTGGGCCAATGCACCCGCCGGATTGCAGGCCAACCAGTTCGACGTGATGTTCGTGCTGGATCCCACTCCGGCACGCGCGCTGTCGATCGATTTCCCGTTCGCACCCGTGCTCTATTACGCGCTTGGCTACATGACCAAGGAGGCGTCGCACGCGACGAGCTGGGCAGCGCTCGACCGGCCCGACATGACGATCGCCGTGCCCGTGGGCACCGCCATGGATCGCTGGATCACGGCGCATCTGCCGAAGGCCTCGATTGTTCGTCTGCCGACGATCGATGAGACCATCCTCTATTACCAGTCCGGGAAAGCGCGTGCGCTGGTGCTGTACGATCCGGCGCTGGTTGCCTATCGGCTCAAGATCGGGGAGGGGCGGGTGGTCGTGCCGAAGCCGGCGGTCACCGCGGTCGCCGGTGCCGGCGTGCGGCGGGAGGCGGACAAGACGTGGCGCGACTACCTGACCACCGTGCTTGCCTACTACTACGAGAATGGCACCACGGAGCAATTGTACCGCGACTACATCGCCAAGCGCGGCCTCGCCCCCGGAAGCGTCCCCGGCATCAGCAAGCAGAGTTTGGATCGCGGCTAAATGGCGGGCAGCCAGGATATCGCGGACGATCCGCGCAACGCGGGCATTCGGGTCTGGATCAACGGCACGCTCCATCCGCGGGCGGAAGCGCGCATCTCGATCTTCGACGGCGGCTTCATTGCCGGCGACGGGGTATGGGAGGGGCTGCGCCTGCACCGGGGCAGGCTGCTGTTCCTCGATGAGCACCTCGACCGGCTGTTCCAGGGCGCGAGGGCGATCGATCTGGAAATCGGCTTGCCGCGCCCGATGCTCGTCGAGGCGGTGTGGACGACGTTGCGCGCCAACGACATGCAGGACGGCGTGCATATCCGCCTGATGGCGACCCGTGGCATCAAGCGCACCCCAAGCCAGGACCCGCGCCAGACGATCGGACCGGCCACGGTGGTGATCGTCGCCGAGCATAAGGTTCCCAATCCGCGGCTGCGCCAGACCGGGCTCGCGCTGATGACCTCGACGATCCGCTGCACGCGGCCGGATCAATTCGATATGCGGCTTAATTCTCACAGCCGGCTCAACCTGATCACGGCGCT
Source organism: uncultured Alphaproteobacteria bacterium (assembly GCA_963777265.1). GTDB lineage: Bacteria > Pseudomonadota > Alphaproteobacteria > Acetobacterales > Acetobacteraceae > DATAYA01. The sequence goes on from CAVZPY010000008.1 coordinate 284,432, forward strand.
GATCCAGGCGTATAAGGCGGGCGCCGACGAGGCGCTGATGCTCGATGATGCCGGCTTCGTCTCGAGCTGCAACGCGACCAATTTCTTCTTCGTCCGCGGCGGCGAGGTGCTGACGTCGACCGGTCGGTGCTGCTTCAACGGCATCACGCGGGCCAATTTGATCGCACTCTGCCGCGCCGAGGGCGTGCCGATCCGGCTCGGCGATTTCACGCTGCTCGACGTCTATGCCGCAGACGAAGCGTTTGTCACCGGCACGTTCGGCGGCCTGACCCCGGTGCGTTCCGTGGACGGCCGCGCGTTTCCGGGTGGGCTGCCCGGGCCGATGACCGTGCGGCTGATCTCCGCCTACGAACGGATGATCGACGGGTATTGCAGCGCGCATCACGTGGGCGGCGTCTAGCACTTACCCTCCGTATAGCGTGAGTTGTTACGCGACGCCCTCGTCATTGCGAGGAGCGAAGCGACGAAGCAATCCAGGCCCGCCGCACGGTGCGGCCCGCCTGGATCGCCATGCCGCCAAGCGGCGGCTCGCGATGACGAAGTCCATGTCTCGCTTTCCACCGAATCCGGGCACTATCGCATCGCGCGCCAGTCGCGCACGAAGGCGCGAAGCTGCGTCGCCTCCACGTCGGAGACCGCCCAGAGCTGCATTCCTTCCTGCCGCCAATGGATCGAGATTGTAGCCGTTGCGCTCGCCGGCGCGCGGCGCGGTCGGGCCGCCCTTGCGCCGGCCACACATAGAGGTCGATCAGATGCTTGGCGCGGCGATAGACGAGGGCCGCCGCCGGATGGCCGTCGAGATAGTCGAGCCGGCCGCCGATCAGCGGAAAGCCCTGTGCCGCCAAGTCCTTCACCGGCGGCGCGAAGTCGAGCCGGCCGTCGAACCACGGCTTGACGGTGTGCTGGTCGGTCGAGACCACGTCCATCAAATGACCCGGTTGCAGGGCGCGGATGTGCGCGGAGGCGACATCCTGCGCGATGTCACTGCCCCCCTGTGGCAGCACCAGCAGCAACACGATCGCCGCCGCGACCGCAGCCCCGCCGCCGAACGCCAGCGCTTCGTGCCAGCGTCGCATGATCGACTGCCACAGCGAGGGCCGCACCGGGGGCTGGGGCTGTGCCGGGGCGATCCGCCGCAGCACCGCCTCGCGCAGCGCCGGCGGCGTCGTGTAGGACGGCAGCGCGCCGCGCAGCGCGGCCGACAGCGCCACCAGCCGTTCGCGGGTCGCGGCACAGCCCTCGCACTCCGCGACGTGGGCCGCGAGCACGGCGGCGCGGGCGGCATCGATCTCGCCGTCGATCTCGGCCTGGATGAGCAGCCGCATCTCGTCGCAGGCTTCGGTGCGGGCATCAGGCGTCATGGCAATCGCCTCCGGCACTCGCAGCAGCGCCTGTCGGGCGCGCCACAGGCGCGACATCACGGTGCCGATCGGCGCCCCGGTGATGCGCACGATCTCGCGGTACGAGAGCTCCTCCAGCTCCCGCAGGATCAGGCACTCCCGCTGCTCCAGCGGCAGTGCCGCAAGGGCTTGGCGCAGCAGGGCACGGTCCTGCTGCCCCATCATGGCGGCTTCCGGCCCGGCGCCGGGGTCGGGCACGTCCAGCGCCGGATCGTCCTCGCCGCCCTCGATCGGCACCTCCCGCCCGGTGCGGTCCTGGTGCTCGGCCAGCCGGTCATAGGCGGCGTTGCGCACGATCTGCAGCAGCCAGGCACGCGCGCTGCCGCCACGATAGTTGGCGAAATATTTCAGCGCGCGCAGCATTGCATCCTGCACCACGTCATCGGCCAGCACCGGGTCGCGCACCAGCCAGCGCGCCAGGTTGTAGGCGGCGTCGAGATGGGGCAGCGCTAGGTCCTCGAAGCGCTGCCCCGGCCCGGTGTCCGGCTGCGGCACGGCGTACTCCCGGCGGGTCAGGCGAAGGCCCCGGCGCGTCACTTCACCACGATCGTTCCGGTCATCATCGGGTGCACGGCGCAGAAATAGTGGAAACGTGCCCCGCGTCGTGAACAGGTAAGCCGTAGCTGTTCGCCGGTATCCAGAGGCGGCGAGCGCAACTTGTCGGGCGGCGTCGCGGCAACAAGATGCGGCGATGTCGTCGCGGTTCGTCCAGACCACCCGCGTCCCCGCCGGAACCGTGAGCACCTGCGGGGAGAAGGTGAAGTTGCTGATGGTGACCGCGGCATCGGCGGCGTTCGCGTGCGGGGCAGCGACCGCGAGCAGGGTTGCTGCGAGCAGGATGCGGTGCATGGTTTTCTCGTTCCCGCTCAGGCCGCCAGCGTGGTGTCGATCACCGCGAGATGCTGCTGGCCGCGGATCACGCGCACGTCGGTGATGCCGAGATACGTGCGCAGCCGCTCGGCCGGCACCTTCATCGGCCCGGGTGCTGCCGCCGTTCCGGGGGCGGGCTGCGGGAAGGCGGTGGAGCGGGCCGTGTGGCACGAGATCGTGCCTTCCACCTTCTGGATCACCTGGTGGATGTGCCCGTTCAGCACCGTCACCGAGCCGAACCGGCGCAGATAGCCCAGCGCCTGCGCGCCGTCGCTCGTGCCCCAGCCCCATTTCTCATAGACGATCCAGAGCGGGATGTGCGCGAACACCACGATCGGCTGGCTCGCCGACCGATGCGCGAGGTCGTGCTCCAGCCATTCGAGCTGCGCGTGACCGAGCGCGCCCATGCCGCCGGCCTTCAGGTCCTGGACGTTGTTGAGGCCGACGAAATGCACGCCGCCCTGGTCGAAGCTGTACCAGCCGCCGGTGCTCGCGGCCTTGTCGAAGCGGGCGAAGAAGCCGCGCCCGTTGTCGATCAGCACGTCGTGCTCGCCGGGGACGAAGTGCGTCTCCAGGCCGGCGCCGCGGATGATCTGGTCCGCGGTGTCGAATTGCTTGGCGGCGGAGAGGTGGCTCACGTCGCCGGTGTGGATCATCAGGCTCGCATCGCCCTTGGTGCGGTTCACCTCTGCGATCGCAGCGGTGAGCGTTGCCGGCGTGTCGGGGTTGGGGGGATTGTGGAAGCCGATATGGCTGTCGCTGATCTGCACGAAGCTCAGCCCGCCCTCGGCCGCCTGCGCGCCGCCGCCGAGCAGCGCCGAGCGCGGCACGCCGCCCACCACCGTCCACAGCACGCCGCCGCCGGCCCATGCCATGCACTCAAGCGCGCGCCGCCGGCCCACGCCGTTCCGATCCGAACCACCCATCGTGCCCTCCTTGGCTCTGGTGTCGGGAACAGGACCGGCGCCGACGGCGTTTTATTCCGCCGGTTGCGTGCGCGGCAGCCGGCCTTGGCCGGGTACCGGCCAGGCGCTATGGGGTGCCGAATGACCGAGGACCCGCAGCAGCCGCCGGAAAGCCTGCTGCCGTATGACGACTGGACCGAGGAGGCGCTTCGCCAGGTGGCGGTGCGCGCGCTCGCCTACGCGGCCGCCAACGGCCTGCCCGGCGCACACCATTTCTATGTCACGTTCCGCACCGACTTCCCCGATGTCGTGGTGCCGACTCGGCTGCTCGCCCAGTACCCGACCGAGATGACGATCGTGTTGCAGCACCAGTTCTGGGACCTGAAGGTGGACGAGGCGGCGGTGAAGTTCAGCGTCGGGCTGTCGTTCGGCGGCGTCCCCAGCATCCTGACGATCCCGTTCCGCGCCGTCATCGGCTTCGCCGATCCGCATGTGCGCCTCGGCCTGCGCTTCCGCCCGCCGGTCGAGCCGGCGGCAGCACCGGCACCCGAGCCGCCGCAGCCCGACTCCGCACGCCTGGGCCGGAGGCGCCGGCTGCCGCCGAGAAGCCGCAGGTGGTGAGCCTCGATGCGTTCCGCCGCCGCACGCCCGCCGAAGGAATGATCCCGCGATGAACGCGCCGATGCCGCGGCCTTCTGGCTTGGTCCCCTCGGGCTTCGCCTATTCGCCGATGTTCCCGCTCGGGCCGGACGCGACGCCGTGGCGCAAGCTCGCGATCGAGGGCGTGTCGTCGCTGGTCTGCGACGGCCGCAGCATCACGCGCATCGCACCGGCGGCGCTGACCGAGCTTGCCTTCCAGGCGTTCCGCGACCTCTCGCACCTGCTGCGCCCGGGCCACCTGCGCCAGCTCCGCGCCATCCTCGACGATCCCGAAGCGTCGGAGAACGACCGCTTCGTGGCCCTCGATCTCCTGAAGAATGCGAACATCGCGGCCGGCGGCGTGCTGCCGATGTGCCAGGACACCGGCACGGCGCTGGTGTTCGGCAAGAAGGGCCAGCGCGTCTGGGTGGATGGCGACGAGGAAGAGGCGATCAGCTTCGGCGTGCATCGCACCTACACCGAGACCAATCTGCGCTACTCGCAGATGGCGCCGCTCTCGATGTTCGAGGAGGTGAACACCGGCAACAACCTCCCCGTGCAGTTCGACATCATGGCGGCGCCGGGCGAGGCGCACGCCGACGAGTTCTCGTTGATGTTCGTCGCCAAAGGCGGCGGCTCGGCGAACAAGAGTTTTTTGTTCCAGGAAACCCGCGCGGTGCTCTCGCCGGAGCGCCTGCTCGGCCTTTCATCGAGACCAAGCTGAAGACGATCGGCACCGCGGCCTGCCCGCCCTATCATCTCGCGATCGTCATCGGCGGCACCTCGGCCGAGTTCACGCTCAAAACCGTGAAACTCGCCTCCACGCGCTGGCTCGACACTTTGCCGACTTCCGGCAGCCGTGCGGGCCATGCGTTCCGCGATCTGGAGATGGAGCAGGCGGTGCTGGAGCTGACGCGGGCAGCGGCATCGGCGCGCAGTTCGGCGGCAAGTATTTCTGCCACGACGTGCGCGTGATCCGCCTGCCGCGCCACGGCGCGAGCCTGCCCATCGGCATCGGCGTCTCGTGCAGCGCCGACCGCCAGATCCTCGCCAAGATCACGCCCGAGGGCGCGTTCCTCGAAGAGCTGGAGCGCGATCCGGCGAAATACCTGCCCGAAACCACGGACGACGCATTTGGGCGAGCAGGCGGTGCGCGTCGATCTCAACCGGCCGATGCCCGACATCCTGCGCACGCTCTCGGCGCATCCGATCAAGACCCGGCTTTCGCTGACCGGGACGATGGTGGTCGCGCGCGACATCGCCCACGCGAAGCTGAAAGCGCGGCTCGATCGCGGCGAGGGCCTGCCCGACTACATCAAGGATCATCCGGTCTATTACGCCGGCCCCGCCAAGACGCCGCAGGGCTATCGCCACCGGCAGCTTCGGCCCGACCACGGCGGGGCGGATGGACAGCTACGTGGCCGAGTTCCAGGCGGCCGGCGGCTCGCTGGTGATGCTGGCGAAGGGCAACCGCTCGCGCGCGGTGCGCGATGCGTGCCGCACCTACGGCGGCTTCTATCTCGGCAGCGTCGGCGGCGCGGCGGCGCGGCTGGCGCGGGACTGCATCCGCAAGGTCGAGGTTCTCGAGTATCCCGAGCTCGGCATGGAAGCGGTCTGGCGCATCGAGGTCGAGGACTTTCCGGCTTTCATCGTGATCGACGACAAGGGCAACGATTTCTTCGAGGGCCTCGGCTGATGCGGTTCACGATCGACCGCATCGACCACGTGGTGCTGAACTGCCGCGACGTGGCGGAGACTGCCGCCTGGTACGAGCGGGTGCTCGGCATGGAGCGCGAGGTGTTCGGCGAGGATCGGCGCACGGCGCTCAAGTTCGGCGGCCAGAAACTCAACCTCCGTCCTGCCGACGCCGATCCCAAGGAGTGGATTGCCGCCGCCAACACCGGGGCGGGATCGGGCGACCTCTGCTTCATCGTCGGCGTGGGGTGGGACGAGGTGGTGGGTCAGCTGCACGATTGCGGCGTTGCGATCGAGCTTGGGCCGGTGCCGCGCACCGGTGCCCTCGGGCCGATGATGTCGGTCTATTGCCGCGATCCCGACGGCGCGCTGGTCGAGATCGCGACCTATCTGCGCCGATGATCCGCCGCCGCGCGGCGCGGCGCGTGGGGCTGGCCGCGTTCGCCTGCTTCCTTGGCATGATCCCGCTCGCCAACTGGATGATCGGCCATGTCGGCACGCTTTGCGCGCCGGGCGGCCCGTGCGTCGTGCCGGTCGCACCGGGGCTGATGGCGCCCTCGGGCGTGCTGACGGTGGGCGCGGCCCTGGTGTTGCGCGACGTCGTGCAGCGCTGCCTCGGGCTTCGCTGGGGCGTCGTCGCGATCGTCGGGGGCGCGGCGCTGTCGGCGCTGGTGGCGCCGGCGTCGCTGGTCCTGGCCTCGGCGGCGGCGTTCCTGCTCAGCGAGTTCGCCGATTTCGCGATCTACACGCCGTTGCAGCGCGAACGGCTGATGCTGGCCCTGCTCGCCTCGTCGGTGGTGGGGCTGGTGATCGAACTCGATCGTGTTCCTCTCGCTTGCGTTCGGCAGCCTCGCGTTCCTGCCCGGGCAGGTGGTCGGAAAACTGTGGGCGGTCGCGATCGCGGCACCGCTGGTGCGGCTGCTGCGGCGCGTGGCACCGACGCCGGTGTGATGACGCTGGAAGGCGAGGGGCGCTCGTCGGCGATCACGGCATGACGTAGCCGGCGGCGAGACCGGGGCCGAGCGGGTCCTCGCCGTAGCGGTTCGGACCCCCGGTGCCGGGCATGCAGGCCCATACCAGCAGCAGGATCCAGCCGAGCAGCGGCACCAGGACGATCCACCACCACCAGCCGGTGCGATCGATGTCGTGCAGCCGTCGCACCTGCACCGCAATCGAGGGCAGCAGCAGCGCCAGCCAGGTCAGCTCGGAGAGCAGCCGGAAGCCGCTGCCGAGGAGGGCCGTGTCGAGGATGTCGGCCACGATCGAGGCCAGAATCGTGAACAGGGCGAACCACCAGTATTCCGACCGCGGCGCGCGGCCCTCGAACCGCGCGTAGCGCCGCAGGCAGATCGCGACCGCGGCCCCGAAGCTGCGGCGACCGATACTCTCTTCCGCCACCGTCATCCTCCCATCTCCTCGTTGCCGGACCGGATCATACAGCAAGGCGCCACGGGCTACAATCGGCCCGCGGCTTGCCTTCAGGGCCGCGCTGCGCCATATGCCGCCCGCCGGCGACGCCGCCGGTAATTCACACGCGGGGCCCCTCTCCCGGTAAGCCGGGTCCGGTGGCCGATGGCCGCAGCCCCGCGGAGGCCCAACCGGACACACGGAGAGCGATCCCCTATGGCGATGCCCGAATTCACCCTGCGTCAGCTTCTCGAAGCCGGCGTCCATTTCGGCCACCACACGCGGCGCTGGAACCCGCGCATGGCGCCCTACCTGTTCGGCGTGCGCAACCAGGTCCACATCATCGATCTGCAGCAGACCGTCCCGATGCTCGACCGCGCGCTGCGGGCCGTGCGCGACGTCGTGGCCGGCGGCGGGCGCGTGCTGTTCGTCGGCACCAAGCGGGCGGCCGCCGAGTATGTCGCCGAGAGCGCCAAGCGCTGCGGCCAGTACTACGTCAACCACCGCTGGCTGGGCGGGATGCTCACCAACTGGAAGACGATCACCGGCAGCATCAGGCGGCTGCGCCAGATCGAGGAGACGCTGGCCGGCGACACGCACGGGCTGACCAAGAAAGAGGTGCTGGAACTCACGCGGGATCACGACAAGCTCGAACGTGCGCTGGGCGGGATCAAGGAGATGGGCGGCCTGCCCGACATCCTGTTCATCATCGACATCAACAAGGAGAAGCTCGCGGTCGAGGAGGCCACCAAGCTCGGCGTGCCGGTGGTGGCGGTGCTCGACAGCAATTCCGATCCCCAGGGTGTCACCTATCCGATCCCCGGCAATGACGACGCGATCCGGGCGATCACACTCTACTGCGACCTGGTTGCCGGCGCGGTGCTCGACGGCATCTCCGCCGAGATGGCCGCTTCCGGCCGCGACATCGGCGAGGCGCCGGAGCTGCCGCCCGAGCGGCTGCCGCAGCCGGCCCAGGCCGCCGCCGAACCGGCGGCCGAGCCGGCCGGCGCGGGCACCTGAGCGGGCGGAGGGAGAGCTGCGATGGCGGAGGTCACGGCGGCCCTGGTCAAGCAACTGCGCGAAAAGACCCTGGCCGGGATGATGGACTGCAAGCGGGCGCTGACCGAGACCGACGGCGACCTCGAGGCGGCGGTTGACTGGCTGCGCAAGAAGGGACTGGCGGCGGCGGCGAAGAAGTCCGGACGCGTCGCCGCCGACGGCCTGATCGGCGTCGCCTCCGCGCCGGGCCGTGCGGCGATGGTCGAGGTCAATGCCGAGACCGACTTCGTCGCCCGCAACGAGACGTTCCAGTCGTTCGTGGAGAGCGTCGCGAAGGTGGCGCTCGAGGTCGGCGAGGACTCTCGACACGATCCGCGCGGCGAAGCTGCCGGGGGCGATCCGCACGGTCGCCGACGAGCTGACGCATCTGGTGGCGACGATCGGCGAGAACATCACGCTGCGGCGTGCCCGGGTACTGGAGGCGCCGGGCGGCGTGGTCGCGACCTACGTACACAGTGCGCTGCGGCCGGGCCTGGGCAAGATCGGCGTGCTGGTCGCGATTGCCGGCGAGGGTGAGTTCGAGACCTTGGAGATGCTGGGGCGGCAGGTGGGCATGCACGTCGCGGCCAGCCGGCCGGAGGCGCTCGACATCGACGCCGTCGATCCGGCGGCACTCGAGCGCGAGCGGACGGTGCTGACCGAGCAGGCGCGCGCCTCCGGCAAGCCGGACGCGGTGATCGCCAAGATGGTCGATGGCCGCATCCGCAAATACTACGAGGAAGTGGTGCTGCTGGAGCAGGTCTGGGTGCATGACGGGGAGAGCCGCGTGCGCGCCGTGATCGAGAAGTCGGGGGCGAAGCTGCTCGGCTTCGCACGGTTTGCGCTCGGCGAGGGCATCGACCGCGGGGTTTAGCAACAGGCGAGGGGCTCTGCCCCTCGACCCCGCTGGGGCCTGGAGGCCCCAGACCCCCGGTCTGGTACCCGCCCCACCTCGTCACTGCGAGGAGCAACGCGACGAAGCAGTCCAGGCGCGCCGCTCGGTGGCGCTTGCCTGGATCGCCACGCCGGCCAAAGCGGTCGGCTCGCGATGACGGTCCGCGATTCTTAGGACTCCGGGTATTATTCCGCCTGCATCAGGGCCGAGTGTAGCAAGCCGATGCGTTGCAGGCCGCGCCACAGCAGGCGTCCCTGCGTCGAGACCAGCATCATGGCACCCAGGCTGACCAGCCCGACCACCGTGCGCACCACCATCGCCTGCGACAGCGGCAGCACCAGACCGATCCAGAGATAGACCCCCGCCTTCAACACGAAATACGCCGCCCAGATCACCGTAAAAATCTGGAAAAAGCGGCGAACGTCCGGGTCGTCGGGAAACGGTTCGGGCGCGCGCGCCTCGGCGATCGCCTGGATCAGCGGCTTGCGCCCGAAGGCGCCGGCGGCGAACACCACGCCGATGCCGAAATTGGTGATCGGACTCTCGAAGCGCAGCATGAACGGGCTTTTCGATAACAGGTCGATCGCGCCGAACACCACGACCAGCCCGTTCGAGAACAGATACAGCTTGTCGAAACCCACACGCCAGATCAGGCGCCGCGACACGTCGAACGCCAGGAACACCAGTGTCCCCGCAATCGCCGCGCGCGTGCCGTAGCGCCACGACAGCACCCAGAACGCGATCAGTCCGCCGAACTCGAGGACGGCGAAGCGGACCGCCGCAAGCGCCTGCCGCAGCATCGTCGTCAGGCGATCAGATCGATCACGAACGGCCCGCGCCGCGCGTTGGCACTCGCGAACAGGTCGTTGAACTGCTCCATCGTCTCGGCCCGCGCCGCCTCCACCCCCATCCCGTTCGCCAGCCGCACGAAATCGAGGTCAGGACTGCCGAGATCGAGCATGTCGAGCGCGGTGCGGCCCGGATTGGCGCCGACATTCGCCAGCTCGTGCAGCAGGATCGCGTATTTGCGGTTGGAGAAGATCACGGTCGTGACGTCGAGCCGCTCGCGCGCCTGCGTCCACAGCGCCTGCAACGTGTACATCGCCGACCCGTCCGCCTCGAGCGAGATCACCCGCCGCCCCGGCGCGCCGATCGCCGCCCCGGTCGCGAGCGGCAGCCCGCCGCCGATCGCGCCGCCGCCCACCTGCAACCAGTCATGCCGTGCGGCCGCGCGGGTCGTGGGGAAGAACGAGCGGCCGAAGGTGATGCTCTCGTCGGCCACCACCGCCTGCTCCGGCAGCAGCGCCGCGAGCGAGCGCGCCACCGCCTCGGGCGACACGGCGCCGCGCGCCGGCTCCGGCGGGGCCGCCCGCTCCGGCAGCGGCGCCGCCGGAGCGCCCAGCGCCTCGGCGAGCTGTGCCAACGCATCCGCAAGGTCCTGCTCCGGTCGCGCCAGCACGTGGATCGTGGCATCGGGCGGCGTCAGCCGGCCGGGCTTGCCGGGATAGGCGAAGAACGCCGTCGGCTGCACCGCGCCGACCAGCACCACATGCTCCGCGCCGGCGAGCACGCCCAAGGCCTGCTCCACCGGATAGGGGATGCGGTCGATCGGATGGCGCCCGGCACCGCGCTCGATGCGGGCGTTGGACATCTGCGCGATCAGTCGCGCACCGGTGGCGGCGACGATGCGGTGCGCATCCGCCAGCGGCTCGGCCAGCAGGGCGGCACCGCCCAGCACCAACAGCACGCGCCCCTCGCCGCGCAGCAGGCGGGCGATCTGGCGCACCCCATCCGGCGCCACCCGCGGCGCCGGCGGCACCGGCAAGGCGGAAGCGGGCTCGCCGCCCTCGTCCCAGCACGTGTCCGACGGCAGCACCAGTGTCGCGATCTGGCCGGGGGCCGTCCGCGCCGCCTGCACCGCGACCGCGGCATCGGCCCCGACCGTCGCCGCCCGGCTCGCGGTGCGAACCCAACCCGAGACCGGCCGCGCCCAGCCCTCGGTGTCGGCGGTGAGCGGCGCGTCCAGCGGCCGGTGATAGGTCGCCTGGTCGCCGACGATGTTGACGATCCCCGACCGGCCGCGGCGCGCGTTGTGCAGGTTCGCAAGCCCGTTGGCGAGGCCCGGTCCGCAATGCAGCAGGGTCGCCGCCGGGCGGCCGGCCATCCGCCAGTAGCCGTCGGCGGCGCCGGTCACGACGCCCTCGAACAGGCCAAGCACGCAGCGCATCCCTGGCACGCGGTCGAGGGCGGCGACGAAGTGCATCTCGCTGGTGCCGGGGTTGCAGAAGCACGTGTCCACGCCGGCGCCGAGCAGCGTATGGACCAGGCTTTCGGCTCCGTTCATCGACCTCTCCCTCTTGGCGGCCAGACTGCCCGCGGGCAGCCGGGCTGGCAATCGCCAAGCTGGCGATCGCCCGGCGCGGGTTGCGCCGCATCCGGGCGCGCCGCACGATCCGCGGCGCGAGACGCGAAGGAAGCTTCGATGCCGACCACGGTGCTGTATCCCGACGTGGATTATCCCGACGATGCCGTCGAGCGCGCCATCTACGGCGACGGTGTGCGCGTGGTGATGGCGCACGCGACCAGCATGGCGGCGCTCGATCCCGCGATCTGCGCCGAGACCGACGGGATCGCCGTCACCCGCATGCCCGTCACCGCGCGCGATTTCGCCCGCTTCCCGCGGCTGCGGGTCGCGGTGCGGATGGGTGTGGGCACCGACTCGATCGACCGTGCGGAAGCGGCGCAGCGCGGCGTGATGGTCTGCAACGTGCCCGATTACGGCACCACCGAGGTCGCCGACCACGCACTGGCGCTGGCGCTGTCGCTGCGGCGGGGCGTGATCCTGCACCACGACGCGCAGCGCCGTGCCACGCCGGCGGCATGGGCCGCGATCCCCGGGCCCGCTGGTGCGGCGCGCCTCCTCGCAAACCTTCGGCATCCTCGGGCTGGGGCGGATCGGAACGGCGGCGGCGCTGCGGGCGCGCGCGTTCGGGTTCCGGGTCATTTTCTTTGATCCCTTCAAGCCGAGCGGCACCGAGTTGGCACTCGGGCTGTTGCGTGCACCGAGCCTGGAGGCGTTGCTGCGCGAGGCGGACGTGCTTTCCGTCCACACGCCGCTGACGCGCCAGACGCGCGGGATGCTGGGTCTCGCCGAGCTGCGGCTGCTGCCGAAGAACGCGGTGCTGGTGAACACCGCGCGCGGACCGATCGTGGATGTCGATGCCCTCGGCACGCTGCTGCGCGAGGGGCATTTGGCGGCGGCGGCGCTGGATGTGCTGCCGGTCGAGCCGCCGGCCGAACCGCTGCCCGAATTGGTGCGCGCCTACCGTGCCCGCGAGCCGTGGCTCGAGGGGCGGCTGGTGATCACGCCGCACGCCGCGTTCTATTCGCCCGAGGCGTATGCCGACATCCGCAGCAAGTCGGCCGAGACGATGCGCGCCGCCCTGCTGACCGACCGGCCGCAGAACGTCATCACGCCGGAGATGGAGTAGCGCGCACGGTGCCGCTTGGGGGTGTGTCGCTGTCAGAACAGCGACATCTGCGCCTCCGCGAAACCACGCCGCTCGGCCGGGACCGCGAACTGCCGCCCGTCGAGCGGCGCCGCCTCGGCGTACCCGCACGCTCGCGCCGCCCGCTCGAAGCGCCGCCGCAGCAGATCGGCGTACGGCCCGCTGCCCGCGAAGCGGTGGCCGAAGCGGCTGTCGTTCAGCTTGCCTGCCCGCGTCTGGCGGATCAGGCTCAGCACGTGCGCGGCGCGTTCCGGGAAATGCTCGGCGAGCCATGCCTCCATCATCTCCCGCAACTCGTGCGGCAGCCGCAGCAACACCCAGCTCGCGTGCCGCGCGCCCGCTTTCGAGGTCGCTTCCAGGATGCGCTCCATTTCGGCGTCGTTCAGCCCCGGAATCATTGGCGCCGCCATCACGCCCGCCGGCACGCCGGCCTCGGCCAGCGCCGCGATTGCCGCCAGCCGCCGGGCCGGGGTCGCCGCCCGCGGCTCCATCCGCCGGGCCAGCGCCGGATCGAGCGTCGTCACCGACACCCACACCCGCGCCAATCCCCGCCGCGCCATCCGCGCCAGGATGTCGAGGTCGCGCAGCACGCCGGCCGATTTGGTGACGACGCTGACCGGATGGCCGTATGCCTCCAGCACCTCCAGCACCGCGCGCGTGAGCTTCAGCGTGCGCTCGACCGGCTGGTAGCAATCGGTGTTCGAGCCCAGCGCCAGCGTGCGTGCGACGTAGCCCGGCTTGCGCAGCTCGCGTTCCAGCAGGGCGGCGACCTCAGGCTTGAAGGTCAGCCGCGTCTCGAAATCGAGGCCGGGCGAATAGCCGAGATAGGCGTGGCTCGGCCTTGCATAGCAATAGATGCAGCCGTGCTCGCAGCCGCGATAGGGGTTCACGGCCCGGTCGAAGCCGATATCGGGGCTGTCGTTCCAGGCGATCGCGCTGCGGCTGGTATCGGGCGTCAGCGTCGTCGGCAGTGGCGGCAGGGCCGCGAACGCCTCGTCGAGCGTGCTCCAGCCGTCATCGAAGGGGGCGGCCGCATGGCGCTCGAAGCGGTTCGGCGGATTAAGGGTCGCACCGCGGCCGCGCCGGGCCAGCGAGGGCGCCGGAAGCGGGGAGGGGTTGGCTGGATCGGACAACGCGTGCATCATGCCGTTCACTCTCCGTTCCAGGCCGACGATGCCAGCCGCGCCACGGCGGGTCAAGAACAGAAAATGAACACGAGGGAATGTGAGCCTTAGAACGTGAGTCTTTCGGTCGTCGTCCCGGCCCTGAACGCCGCCGCCGTACTGCCGGCTTGCCTGGATGCGATTGCCGGTCCGCCGGCCGCCGAGATCATCGTCGTCGATGGCGGCAGCAGCGACCGGACCGCCGCGATCGCGACGGCGCGCGGTGCCCGGCTGCTCGCGGCCGTGCGCGGGCGCGGGCCACAGCTCGCCGCCGGCATCGCCGCGGCCCGCGGCGACTGGCTGCTGCTGCTGCACGCCGACACGCGCCTGGCACCCGGCTGGCGGCAGGCGGCGGTGGGCGCGATGGCCGGACCGCCCACCACCGGGTTCTATTTCCGCTTCGCGCTCGACAGCGCCGACCCGCGCGCGCGGCGGCTGGAGCGCCTGGTCGCCTGGCGCTGCGCCCGGCTCGGCCTGGCCTATGGCGATCAGGGTCTGCTGATCCCGCACGCGCTGCTCGACGCCGTGGGCGGGGTGCGCCCGCTGCCGCTGATGGAGGATGTGGACCTCGCCCGCCGCCTCGGGCGCGCGCGCCTCGCGGCCCTCCCGGCGGATGCGACGACCTCGGCGGCGCGCTGGCAGTCCGATGGCTGGCGGCGGCGTTCGGCGCGCAACCTCGCCTGCCTCGGCTTGTGGTATGCGGGGGTTCCGCCTCGGATCATCGCCCGGCTCTACGCGTGAAGGACACCGTGATCGTGTTTGCGCGCGCGCCGCGCCTCGGCGCGGTGAAGCGCCGCCTCGGCCGCGAAATCGGCGCCCGCGCCGCCCTTCGCTTCCACCGCGCGACGCTGTTCCGGCTGCTCCGCGCGCTGGCCCGTGACCGCCGGTTTCGCACCGTCCTCGCCGTGACACCTGACCGCGCGCGCCTCGCCGCCCCGGTGCCGCGCATCGCGCAGGGACCCGGCGATCTCGGCCACCGCATGGATCGCGCCTTCCGCCGCTTCCCCCACCGGCGCGTGGCGCTGATCGGCGCCGACATCCCCGAGGCCGGCCCGGCCGATCTGCACCGCGCCTTCCGCGCACTCGGCTCGGCCGGCGCTGCCTTCGGCCCGGCCGAGGACGGCGGCTACTGGCTCGTCGCCCTCGGCCCGCGCCGCCCGCCCCATCCCTTCGCCCGGGTGCGATGGTCGAGCGCGGACGCACTTGCTGACACGTGCGCCAACCTCGCGGGCCGGCGAATCGTGCTGCTGCGTCGGCTGACCGACATCGATACGGCCGCCGACTGGCGTGCGCGATGCAGCGCCTGATCGGCGAGCGGGTCATAAAGCAGCCGAAGCGGGCGGTGGCAGCGAGTTCAACACCGAGCGCCGAACGTATTGACGTATCCCGGGCTTACCCGCTCCACGTCATGCTCGGCGAAGGCCGAGCATCCACGTCTTCCTGCCGCCACATCGCGAAGTCGTGGATGGTCGGCCTTCGCCGACCATGGCGAGGGAATGAAATGTCGCGATGAGTCCATATTTTCGCCGTTGGGCTATTCGGGCGGCCGGACGGGGGGCGTCAGCCTGGGCCTCTGCGGCGTATGGGAAACGGCTTTGGCCGAAGCGGCGGTCGTGGGTTCGACTGCGGCGAGGAACTTCTCGGCGAGCGCGCTGTACACGGGGCGCGGACAGATGCGGCGCGAGACGAAAAACCCCAGCAGCGCCGTGGCCGTGATGGGCACGATCATGCCTTGGTTGTTGGTCATCTCCATCACGATCACCACCGCCGTGATCGGTGTCTGCACCGCGCCGGCGAAATAGCCGGCCATCCCGAGCACCGCGAGTGCCGCAAGCGAAACGCCGGGAACCACGCCCACGAACCAGGCGCCGATACCGGCGCCGATGCCGAGCGAGGGCGAGAAGATGCCGCCCGGAATGCCGCTGAGATAGGACGCCACCATTGCGATATATTTGAGCAGCGCGAAGGCCGGGCCGACCACGAGATGATCGTGCAGGAGGGCGCGTGCAGGAAGATAGCCCGAGCCGAAAGTCGCTCCACCCGAAGCGTAGTCGCAGAATGCCACCACCAGGCCGCAGCAGGCGGCGAACAGGATGGGCCGGTTGAGGGCGAGGCGGCGCACGGACGCCGGAAAGCCTTCCGGGGCGAGGGAGAGCGTGCGGCCGAACAATCCGCCCAGCAGCCCGCCCGCCACGCCGCAAAGCAGCACCGCCGCATACTCCGCGCCGAGCGGAATGGTCGCGTGCACGGTCCCGAAATAGCTATAACTTCCGGCATAGAAATGGCTGGCAAACAGCAGGGTCACGATGCCGCCGGTCACGACCGCGCCGAGCAGGGAAGCGGTATAGCGGGCGTCAAAGGAATGGGCGAGCTCCTCGATCGCAAAGATGACGCCGGCGATCGGCGTGTTGAACGCACCGGCAATGCCGGCCGCACCCCCGATCAGCACCAAAGCGCGTTGCGTCTCCTTGCTGCGCATGATCGGAAAGCGGCTGAGCGCGTTCATGATCGAGGCTCCGACCTGCACGGTCGGGCCTTCGCGGCCGATGGTCGCGCCGGAAAGATAGCCGAGGACCATGAGCAGCATCTTGCCGACCACGATGCGGAGCGAGAGCACGCGGTTGATGTCGGCGGGTTGGTCCATGTGGAGCGAGGCCATCGCCTGCGGGATGCCGCTGCCTTGCGCGCCGGGAAAGACGGTGCGGGTCAGGAATGCACAGAATGCAAGGCCCGGAGGCGCAATCAGGAAAATGATCCAGAGCCGTCCGCGGGCAAACGCCGCGATGATCTCGGTGGCACGGAAAGAGATCCAGGCGAGAAACAGCGCGGAGGCCGCAACGAGGGCGGCACCCGCAATGAACAGCACGCGGCGCTGCCAGACCGGCGGCACGCGGCCTGCGACGCGCCGCCACAGGCGCCGCCAAAGAGGTTCTCGCGCCCTCGCTTGCGTTCCCTGCTCTCTCGATTGCACCGCGCTCTAGCCCTATCGGCTTGGCACTTGCACTACCGGCGCCGCAGCGGCTCGACAAGGACCGGCGAGCCATGTGCGGGTTTTGTCGCGCCCGGCTTATGATGGTCGGACCTTTGCCGGAGTGCCGTTCCATGCCCGTGTCCAGCATTCCCGCTACCATGACCCTGATCGAGGCAGCGCGGCCTGGCGGCCCGGAGGAGCTGCGTCCGGTCCAGGCGCCGGTGCCGGTGCCGAAGCCTGATGAGGTGCTGGTCCGCGTGCAAGCCGCCGGCGTCAACCGTCCCGACATCCAGCAGCGTCGCGGCGCCTATCCGCCCCCGCCCGGCGCCAGCCCGATCCTCGGCCTGGAAGTCGCGGGCGAGATCGTGGCGCTCGGCGCCGAGGCCGCCGGCTGGCGCGCGGGCGAGCACGTCTGCGCGCTCGCGAACGGCGGCGGCTACGCCGAGTTCTGCGCGGTGCCGGCGAGCCAGTGCCTGCCCTGGCCCACCGGCTACGACGCGGTGCGCGCCGCGGCCCTGCCGGAGACGTTCTTCACCGTCTGGGCCAATCTGTTCGAGATGGGCCGGCTGCGCGCGAGCGAGACCGCGCTGGTGCATGGCGGCAGCAGCGGCATCGGCATCACCGCGATCCAGCTCGCGGTCGCGTTCGGTGCCACGATCTACGCGACCGCCGGCTCGGCGGAGAAGTGCGCGGCCTGCGTGCGCCTGGGTGCCGCGGCGGCGATCAACTACCGCGACGAGGATTTCGCCGCCCGCATCAAGGAACTTACGAACCGGCGCGGGGTCGATGCGATTCTCGACATGGTGGGCGGCCCCTATCTCGCGCGCAATCTGCGCAGCCTTGCGATGGACGGGCGGCTGGTGCTGATCGGCTTCCTCGGCGGGCCGAAGGTGGAGGCGTTCGACCTCACGCCGATCATGACGCGGCGGCTCATCGTCACCGGCTCGACGATGCGCCCGCGCACGACGGCGCAGAAGGCGGCGATCGCGGCGGCGCTGCGCGCGCAGGTCTGGCCGCTGCTGGACGGCGGAAAGTGCGGCCCGGTGATTCACGCGACCTTCCCGCTCGCCGAGGCGGCGGCGGCGCACGCGCTGATGGAGAGCAGCGCCCATATCGGCAAGATCGTGCTGCGGGTCGCGGATTAGAGCATCGGCGCACGCGGGCATGATCCTCGCCGTGCGGGAGGCCGGACACGGCCCGACGCTGGTGTTGCTGCACGGGCTGTTCGGCGCGTCGGAGAATTTCGGCCGGGTGCAGCGACGCTTCGCGCAACGGTTCCGTACCCTCGCACTCGACCTGCGCAACCACGGTGCCAGCCCGCACGCACCCGGCATGGACTACGCGACGTTGGCCGGCGACGTGATCGAGACGCTCGCCGCGCGCGACGCCTTGCCGGCGATGCTGGTCGGCCATTCGATGGGCGGCAAGACCGCGATGATGGCGGCCCTCACGGCGCCCGATGCGGTGGCAAAGCTGGTCGTGGTGGACATCGCACCGCGGCCCAATCCGCCCGGCTTCCGCGAGATCGCGGCGGCGATGCAGGCGATGCCGCTGCGCCCCGACCTGCCGCGCCGGGAGGCGGACGCGCTGCTCGCGCCGGCGGTTCCGGACGCGCGCGTGCGCGGCTTCCTCCTGCAGAATCTGCGGCTCGGCACCCGACCCCGCTGGCGGATCGGGCTTGACGAGATCGCCGCCGCCCTGCCGGCGATCGAGGGCTGGGGCCCGCCCGAAGGCGCCCGCTACGGCGGCCCGACCCTGTTCATCGCGGGCGCGCTCTCTCCGTACCTGCCCGCGGATGCGCGTCCGCTGATCCGGTCGCTGTTCCCGGCGGCACGCATGATCACGCTGAAGAACGCAGGGCACTGGGTACACGCCGACGACCCGGAGAGTTTCCTCTCCGTGGTCGCGACGTTCTGCGAAACGGGGTCTGGGGCCGCCGGCCCCAGCGGGGATCGGGGCGGAGCCCCGGCCTGACTTACGCCGCCATCGGCGTCGCGGCGAGGCGGCGCTCCGCCACCTGCGCCTTCATCGCCTTTTGCAGCTTCTCGAACGCGCGCACCTCGATCTGGCGCACCCGCTCGCGGGAGATGTTGTATTGCTGGCTCAGTTCCTCGAGCGTGGTCGGGTTGTCCTTCAGCCGGCGCTCGATCAGGATGTGCCGCTCGCGCTCGTTCAGCGTCTTCAGGGCGCCCGACAGCAGGGCGCGGCGGCCGCTCAGTTCCTCCTGCTCGGCGATCGCGGTCTCCTGCGTCTCGCCCTCGTCCACCAGCCAGTCCTGCCACTCGCCCTCGCTGTCGGCGCGCAGCGGCGCGTTCAGGCTGTGGTCGGGTGCCGAGAGCCGGCGGTTCATGTTCACCACGTCCTGCTCGGGGACGTCGAGCGCATGGGCGATCTTGGCGACCTGCTCGGGCTGGAGGTCGCCGTCGTCGATCGCCTGCATCTGGCCCTTCAGCCGGCGCAGGTTGAAGAACAGCTTCTTCTGCGCCGCCGTGGTGCCCATCTTCACCAGCGACCAGCTATGCAGGATGTATTCCTGGATCGCGGCGCGGATCCACCACATCGCGTAGGTGGCAAGGCGGAAGCCGCGGTCGGGGTCGAACCGCTTCACCGCCTGCATCATGCCGACGTTGCCCTCGCTGATCAGCTCGCCGAGCGGCAGGCCGTAGCCGCGATAGCCCATCGCGATCTTGGCGACGAGGCGCAGATGCGAGGTGACAAGCTTGTGCGCCGCCTCCATATCCTCATTGTCGCGCCAGGCGTGCGAGAGGCGCAGCTCCTCCTCGGGGGAGAGCATCGGGAACTTGCGGATGTCCTGAAGGTAGCGCGAGAGATTGCCCTCAGGCGCCATGTTGATGACGGCAGAGGCCACGGAAGGCTCCTTTGTCTGCACGGTCACGATCCTGCCCACATTACGGCGCAGGACCACGAACGGTTGCGATTGCTCGCAGGCGGGCGCGGGGGAAGGCCATCACGTCCCGGGCATCGCCCCACCTGCAAAGTCTCTGCTTGCAGGGTCTCCGGCAGCGTCAGCCCGGACCGGCCGCCAGGGGCGCGCGCCCGCTGCCCCTGGCGAAAGCGGTTATACCGGATCGCCCCGCTGCGGTCAATAAACAGTACCGCCGGAGTCCGGATTAGGGGTCAGACCTGCCCTGCCGCCGCGTCAAGGCTCGCCATCAGCGCCGCCATGTCGGCCGGCGGCGGCGTCTCGAAGGCGAGCGCCGCCCCGGTCACCGGATGACGGAAGCCGAGCCGTGCCGCGTGCAGCGCCTGGCGCGGGAAGTCGAGCGCCGCCTGCCGTGCGGCGGCGGGCAGGGCGCGGGCGGCGGCGGGGATACGGCGCAGATAGACCGGGTCGCCCAGCAGCGGGTGGCCGCTTGCCGAGAGATGGACCCGGATCTGGTGCGTCCGCCCGCTCTCCAGCCGGCATTCCAGCAGCGCCGCCGCCGCCCCCCAGGCGCGCAGCAGGCGGTACTGCGTGGTCGCCGCGCGCCCGCCGCGCGCCACCACCGCCATGCGCTTGCGATCGCGCGGATCGCGGCCGATCGCGCCGGCGATCGCCCCGGCGGCGGGCGCGGGTAGGCCCCAGCACAGGGCCAGGTAGGCGCGGTCGAGGTCGCGCGCGGCGAAGGCGGCCGCAAGCCCGGCCATCGCCGCCTCGGTCTTGGCGACCACCATCACGCCGGAGGTGTCCTTGTCGAGCCGATGCACGATCCCCGGCCGCTGCACGCCGCCGATCCCGGGCAGGCCCGCGGCCCCGCAATGGGCGAGCAGCGCGTTGACCAGCGTGCCGTCCGGGTGCCCCGGCGCCGGGTGGACCACCAGCCCGGCCGGCTTGTCGAGCACAATCAGGTCGGCATCCTCGAACAGGATCGCGAGCGGGATCGCCTGCGCCGGCGGGTCGTCGGGGACGGCGGGCGGCACGTCGAGGGCATAGCGGGCGCCCGCGCGCACCGCCTCGGCGGGGGCCCGCAGCACGGCGCCGTCGCGGCGCGCGTGCCCGGCCTCGATCAGCGCCTTGACGCGCGCGCGGGAGAGCCCGCCGCTCGCCGCGGCGAGGAAGCGATCCGCGCGCTCGCCCGCCGCCTCCGGCCCGGCGAGAATTTCGAGGCGCTGGACCGGTGCCGCGCGATCGGACATGGGGAGCGCGATAGCGCGTTCGGCGCGGGGCGGGGAGGGCGCGATGCGCTGGCTGGTGGCGGCAGTGGTGGTGATGGGCGTGCTGATCCTGGCCGCCACGGGGGTGCTGGTGGCGACGCTGGTGGCGCGGTTCCATGTGCCGGGGCACCCGGTCGCGTCGTCGCCGGTTCCTGCCGCGATCACGCTCGACGAGCCGACGGGCACGCGGATCGTGGGCGTCTCGGCGCTGGGGGATCGGCTGGTGCTGGCGCTGCACGGGGGCGGGCCGGACCGGGTGGTGGTGATCGACCCGGCGCGGGGCCGCGCCGCGTTCCGGGTCGGGCTGGCACGCTGAGCCGGGCTTGAACCGGGCTTCGTTGTTCCGTAGGTAGCGGCGGTGGCCGCGGTCCCGTTCGTCTAGAGGCCCAGGACGCCGCCCTCTCACGGCGGCAACAGGGGTTCGAATCCCCTACGGGACGCCACTCCCGAACAAAACGGGGCACCGTGCAGCACCCATGAACTGCTTCGTCGCGTTGCTCCTCGCAGCGACCGGGCACGACGTGTATTGATCGGGGAGTTTCTTTTTACGGACAATGCGACCGCGCGATGGGTGGCCCCGAGGTCGAGCGCCTGATCGGGCTGCTGGCGCGCCTGCCCGGGCTTGGCCCACGCAGCGCCCGGCGGGCGGCCTTGCGGCTGCTTCAGGCGCCCGAGTCGCGGATGCTGCCGCTCGCGGCGGCGCTGGCGGAGGCGGCGCGTGCGGTCCGCCCGTGCAGCCAGTGCGGCAATCTCGATAGCCGCGACCCGTGCGCGATCTGCGCCGACCCGGAACGCGACTGCACCCTGATCTGCGTCGTCGAGGGGGTCGCCGACCTCTGGGCGCTGGAGCGGGCCGGCGTGCATCGCGGCCGCTATCACGTGCTCGGCGGTACACTCTCGGCGCTGGACGGGGTGGGTCCCGACGACCTGAACCTGGCGCCGCTGCTGGCCCGGATCGCGGAGGGAGAGGCGCGCGAAGTGATCCTGGCGCTGGGGGCGACGGTGGAGGGGGCGAGCACCGCACACTGGCTTGCCGAGCGCTTGGCACCCTCGGGCGTGCGGCTCACGCGATTGGCGCAGGGAGTGCCGATCGGCGGCGCGCTCGATGTGCTCGATGAGGGCACGCTGGCGACGGCGCTGCGGGCACGGCGGCCGGTCGTCGGGTAGGGAGCCTTTGGAAGGCTTCTATCGCCAGTTCGGCAGCATTCGCCGCAGCACGCCGTCGCGCCAGATGTAATGGTGGAACAGTGCCGCCGCCGCATGCAGGCCGGCGACCACGAGGATCACGTTGGCAACCGTCCCGTGCCAGCCGAGGAGCTGGTGGCGCAACGCCTTGTCGCCCGGGGCGAAGCCCGGGATATGGGCGAGGCCGAACCAACTGAATCCGCTCGACGCCACCACCAGAAGTCCGAGCGCCACAACCGTCGCCATCAGCGTGTAGAGTCCCCAATGCGTGAGGTTGGCGAACGCCTCCAGCAGCGGCGGGTCGCTGGCGGCGAGGTGTCGTCCGCCGCTGTTGCGCCACAGGATGCGCCTGATCAGCACCAGGCCGAGCACCACGCCCAGCGTGACATGCCCCGACCACAGGAACGGCCGCGTGGCAGCCCCGAAATCCTTGATGATTTGGGCACCGATCCACTGTTCGGCGACCAGAGCCGCCGTGATCCAGTGCAGCGCGATGGTGCGCCCGTCATAGTGGCCGCCTCCCCTCACCGATGCCTTCGCCAATTTCAGCTGCTCCCGATCAGGACGCCGGTCGCGAACACGAGCGCGCCACCCAGGGCCACCTGCAACGCCGCCGAGAACGGCGGCGTTTCCATGTAGCGCGTCCGGACCCAGGTAATGACGGCCAGCTCGATTACCACCACCACGAAGGCGAGCGCGGTCGCAGTCCAGAATTGCGGAATTAGATAGGGTAGCGCGTGGCCGAGGCCGCCGGCGGTCGTCATCAGGCCGCAGATCAGTCCGCGCACCAGCGGCGCGCCGCGCCCGGTCAGGCTGCCGTCATCCGACAGCGCCTCGGCGAAGCCCATCGAGATGCCCGCCCCCAGCGCCGCCGCGATCCCGACCACGAAGGCGTTCCACGACTGCCCGGTGGCGAACGCCGCCGCAAACAGGGGGGCGAGCGTGGACACCGACCCATCCATCAGCCCCGCCAGCCCCGGCTGGATCACCCGCAGCACGAACAGCCGCCGCCCCGCCAAATCCTCCTCCGAGCGCGCCTCGGTGGTCAGGTTCTCGGCCACCAGCCGGTCGGCGGTGTACTCGTGCTTGCTCTCGGCTTCGGCGAGATCGCCGAGCAGCTTGCGGATCGAGGCGTCCGATGTGCGGCTGGCCGCCTGCCGGTAGAAGCGGGCGGTCTCGGCCTCCATCGTCTGCGCCTGGTTGCGAACCTTCTCTAAATTGAGCGGCAGCACTTGCCAGACCGGGTTGCGACGGACGAAGCCGCTGACGTCCTGGCGGCGGATCAGCGGGATGTGCTCGCCGAATTTCTGCCGGTAGAGGTCGATCAGGCGCCGGCGGTGCTCACCCTCCTCGGCCGCCATCTCGGTGAACACCTGGGCGCTGGCCGGGTAGTCGGTGCGCAATCCCTCGGCGAAGTCGGCGTAGATGCGGCCGTCCTCCTCCTCGTTGCCGATGGCGAGGGCCAGGACGTCACGTTCGCTGAGGTCGGAGAACCGGCGCATGGGGCCCGAGTTTGCCGGCCGGGGCCGGAACGATCAACCCGGCGCCGCAATGATGCGAGCGGTTCGCAATGCCGAATGCGTCACCCCGCCACCGCCGCGTCCACCGCCTCCCCCAGCCGATCGACGATGGTGTCGATCTCGCCCGCATCGACGATGTAGGGCGGCGCCACGATCACGTGGTCGCCGCGGCGGCCATCGATCGTGCCGCCCATCGGATAGACCGCGAGGCCGCGCGCCAGCGCCGCCTGCTTGACGCGCTCGTGCATGGCCAGCGCCGGATCGAACTCGCGCTTGCTGCCGCGATCGGCGACGAATTCCAGTGCCCAGAACAGGCCGCGGCCGCGGATGTCGCCGACATGGCGGTGGTTGCCGAAGCGCTCCGTCAGGCCCGCTTCCAGCCTGGCACCCATCGCGCGCACGTTGGCGATCAGATCGCCCTCGCGGATCACGCGCTGCACCTCCAGCGCCGCGGCGCAGGCGACCGGATGCGCCTGATAGGTCTGGCCGTGCATGAAGCCGCCCGAGCCGGCGCGGATCGCCTCCACGATGCGCTCGGCGATCAGGATGCCGCCGATCGGCTGGTAGCCGCCGCCGAGACCCTTGGCGATCACCTGGATGTCGGGCGTCGACCCCCTCCTGCTCCCAGGCGTGCTGGGTGCCGGTGCGGCCCATGCCGCACATCACCTCGTCGAGGATCAGCAGCGCACCGTGGCGGTCGCAGACCGCGCGCATCGCCTCGAAATAGCCGGGCAGCGCCGGGACGCAGCCGGCGGTCGCCCCCACCACCGGCTCGGCGATGAAGGCGGCCACGGTATCGGGGCCGAGGCGCTGGAACGCCGCTTCCAGCTCGTCGGCCAGACGGCGGACGTAATCGGCATCGCTCTCGCCCGTCTCCTGGAAGCGATAGGCGAAGCAGGGCGAGACGTGATGGAACGGCGCCGCCAGGATCGGCGCATAGGGCGCGCGGCGCATCATGTTGCCGCCGGCCGCGAGCGCGCCCAGCGTGGTGCCGTGGTAGCTCTGCCGCCGCGCGATGAAATTCCGCCGCTGACCCTCGCCGCGCTCGACGAAATACTGCCGCGCCAGCTTCAGCGCCGCCTCCGTCCCCTCCGAGCCGGACGAGCAGAAATAGGCGTGGCTGAGGCCGCCCGGATTGCCGTCGAGCAGCAGATCGGCGAGCGCCTCGGCCGGCTCGCTGGTGAAAAAGCCGGTATGCGCATACGCCATGCGCTGCGCCTGTGCCGCGATCGCGCCGGCGACGCGCCGGTTGCCGTGGCCGAGGCAGGCGACCGCAGCGCCGCCGGAGCCGTCGATGATTTCGCGCCCGTCAGAGAGGCGCAGATAGATGCCGTCGCCGGAGACGGCGGCGGCCGGGGCGGATCGCGTGCGGTGCAAAACGTGGCTCATCGGTCGATGCTCGCACGCCCGCGCAACCATGTCACCGCCCGCCGCGCGCCCGATCGAGCATCCACAGGCCGGCCAGCGTGATCACGACACCGCCGACCAGTCCGGCCAGGACGCCGACCACGCCGCCATGCGCGCCGCCGAAATAGGCGCCGAGCGCCGCCCCGGCCAGCGTCAGCACCGCCGGAACCAGGCATCCCAGCGCCAGCATCAGTGGCGGAAGTGCCGCATCCCGGTGAACAGCATCGCGACCCCGGCGGCATCCGCGGCCGCGATCACCTCGGCGTCGCGCACCGACCCGCCGGGCTGGATCACCGCCGTCGCTCCCGCCGCGATCGCCGCCTGCAATCCGTCCGCGAATGGGAAGAACGCGTCCGACGCGACCACGCTGCCGCGCGTGCGCGGCGCGTCCAGCCCCGCCGCCTTCGCCGCCTCCTCCGCCTTCCAGGCAGCGATGCGGGCCGCATCGACGCGGCTCATCTGGCCGGCGCCGATGCCGACCGTCGCCGCGTCCTTCGCATACACGATCGCGTTCGACTTCACGTGCTTGCAGACGCGAAATGCGAATACGAGGTCACGACGTTCGGCCTGGGTCGGCGCGCGCCGTGTAACCACCCGCAGCGCCGTCGCGTCCACCCGCCCGGCATCGCGCGTCTGCGCCAAGAACCCGCCGGCGAGGCTGCGGAACGCAATCCCCGCGCGCCGCCGGATCGGGCATTCCGCCGGTCAGCAGCAGGCGCAGCTTTTTTTTTCGTGCCAGCACCGCACGCGCGTCGTCATCCGCATCAGGCGCCGCGATCACCTCGGTGAAGATCGCGCCGATGCGCTCGGCCGTCGCACCATCGAGCGTGCGGTTCATCGCGACGATGCCGCCGAAGGCCGAGACCGGATCGCAGGCGAGGGCGGCGTCCCACGCTTCTGCGAGTGCGGCCGCCGAGGCGACGCCGCACGGGTTGGCGTGCTTGACGATCACCACGGTCGGGTCATCGAACTCGGCCGCGCATTCGAGGGCCGCGTCGGTGTCGGCGAGATTGTTGTAGGAGAGTTCCTTGCCCTGCACCTGGGCCGCCGTCGCGATCCCCGGTCGCTTCTCACCGGCGACGTAGAAGGCCGCGCGCTGGTGCGGGTTCTCGCCGTAGCGCAGCGTCTGGCGCAGCGTGCCGGCGAAGGCGAGCCGAGGCGGAAACGCCTCGCTCTCCGCGTGCCGCGACAACCACGCCGCGATCGCCGCATCATAGGCGGCGGTGCGCGCATAGGCCGCGAGCGCGAGCCGCCGCCGCGTGGCAAGGCTGGTGCCACCGTGGGCCGCGAGTTCGGCCAGCACCGCCTCGTATTGCGCGGGATCGGTCAGCACGGCGACGAAATCGTGGTTCTTGGCGGCGGCGCGGATCATCGCCGGGCCGCCGATGTCGATCTGTTCCACGCATTCCGCGAAGCCGGCCCCGCGCGCGACGGTCTGCTCGAACGGATAGAGGCCGGCGACCAGCAGATCGATCGGCGCGATCCCGTGCGTGGCCATCTGTGCCACGTGCCCGGCATCGTCGCGCCGGCCGAGCAGCCCGCCGTGGATCTGCGGCACCAGCGTCTTGAGCCGTCCGTCCAGGATCTCGGGAAAGCCGGTGTGTTCCGAAACCTCGCGCACCGGCAGCCCCGCCTCGCGCAGCGTCCGGGCGGTGCCGCCGGTGGAGAGCAGCTCGGCGCCGGCGGCCGCGAGCGCGCGGGCGAGCGGCACCAGCCCCGCCTTGTCGGCGACCGAAAGCAGGGCGCGGCGGATCGGCACGACGTCGGTCATGGGCACTCCCGGGCGCGCGCCGGATACGCCTACAATCCCAGCAGGTCCAGGGTGCGCGCCACCACCGCGCTCTCGGCATAGCGGTCGAGCGCGCGCTCGCGGCCGGCCGCACCCATGCGCGCGCGCATGGCCGGGTCGGCAGCGAGCCGGCACAGCGCCGCGGCCAGCGGTCCGACCTGGCTCGGCGGCACCAGCACCCCGGTCTCGCCCTCCACCACCTGCTCGCGCGGGCCGCGCACGCGCGTCGCGACCACCGGAAGTGCGGTCAGCATCGCCTCGATCACCGACATCGGCAGTCCCTCGAAATGGCTCGGCAGCGCAAAGATGTCGGCACTCGCGAGCAGGGCCGCGACATCCTCGCGATAGCCGAGCAGCCGCAGCCGCGCACCGAGGCCGGAGGCGGCGAAATAGCGGTCCAGCCGCTCGCCGTGATCCGAGGGCAGGCGCTCGCCCACCACCCAAAGCTCGGCCTCGGGCAGTGCCTGCATCGCCTCGACCAGCTCCGGGTGGCCCTTGTGGCGCACCAGCCGGGAGACGACGATCACCACCATCCGGTCCGGGGGCACGCCGAGTTCGGCGCGGATGCGCGCACGCGCGGCAGGATCGGGGCGAAACCGCGCCGGGTCGCGGCCGTTGCCCACTGCGACCGCGTTGCGCACCCTGAGCAGCCGGCGCGCATCCTCCGCCTCCTCCGTCGAGACGGTCATGTAGACGTCGGTGAACCGTGCGGCCGCCCACTCCATCGCGAATGCGGCCCAGCGCCGCCACGCCGGCCCCTGCTGATTGAACAGGAAGCCGTGGCAGGTGTAGGCGATCCGCGGCACGCCGGCCGCGCGCGCCGCCAACCGTGCGAGGAAGCCGCTGATCGGCATGTGCGCATGCACGAGGTCCGGCCGCTCGGCGCGCAGAAAGGCGAGCAGCGCCCAGAACGCCCGCACCTGCGCCCGGGGCGAGAGGCTGCGCGCCATCGGCAGCGCCACGATCCGGAACCCCTCGCCGCGCACGGTCGCGAGCAGCGGTCCCTCGGCGCAGGCGCCGACCACCTCGTGCCCGCGCGCGCGGATGCCGCGCATCAGCGGCAGCAGGAAGTGGCGCAGCGAGAAATCGACGTTGACGATCTCGACGATTTTCAGCTGTGCACCGGGCGAGCCGCCTGCCCCCTCCCCCAACCCCCTCCCGCAAGGGGAGGGGGCTTTTCCGGCGCGCCTCTCCCCCTCCCCTTGTGGGAGGGGGCCGGGGGGAGGGGTGTTACGAGCCCGAATGTGTCACCACAGATCTTTGCGGGTATCACTCGCCGCGCCAGTGCGGTGCGCGCTTGGTCAGGAACGCATCCATCCCTTCGCGGAAATCCGCGCTCTGATAGCACATCAGCACCAGATCACGCGCCTCCTCCGGCACCATCCGCGCCTGCACCCGGCGCACCGCCTCCTTGGTGGCGCGGAGCGTGAGCGGCGCATGACCGGCGACGAGCCGGGCGAGCGCGTCGGCACGCACGGCAAGCGCCGCCGCATCGGGCAGCACCTCGGAGACCAGCCCGATCGCGCGCGCCTCCTCCGCTTCCACGAGGCGCGCGGTGAAGATGATCTCCTTCACCCGCGCCGGCCCGATCAGGGCGCAGAGGCGTGCCACGTTGGCGATCGCGAGGCAGTTGCCGAGTGTGCGCGCGATCGGGAAGCCGAACCGCGCATTGGCCGCGGCGATGCGCAGGTCACAGACCGCCGCGATGCCGGCGCCGCCGCCGGTGCAGGCGCCGGCAATCGCGGCGACCGTCGGCACCCGACAGCGCTCCAGCGCGCCGAGCACGCGGTCGATCCGCGCCTCGTAGTCGATCGCATCCTGGGCGGTGGCGAAGGCGCGGAACTGCGCGATGTCGGTGCCGGCGGCGAATGCGCGTTCGCCCGCGCCGGTGAGCAGCAACGCGCGCACCGAACGGTCGGCGTCGATCTCGGCACAGATCGCGGCGAGGCGCTCGTACATCGCGAAGGTGAGCGCATTGCGCGCCTGCGGGCGGTTGAAGGTGACGCGCGCGATCCCGTCCCGGAGGTCATAGAGAAGGTCGTCGGACATGGGTTCCTCCAGCATTGCGGCCTAGCGGGCCGGGCGTCCCCGCGGCGCGCGGGCCCCGGGCGTCAGGCGCAGGCAGCTCACGATGGTCGCGATGCCGGCGCACCCCGCGGCGATCAGCAGGGCGAGCGTGCTGCCGCGGCCGAGCGAAATCCCGAACGTAATCGCAACCAGCGAGGCGCCGAGCGTCTGACCGAGCAGCCGCGCGGTCGAGAGCATTCCGCTCGCGCCGCCTGATCGCTCGCGCGGGGCGGCCCCGATCATCGCGCGGTTGTTGGGCGTCTGGAACAGGCCGAAGCCGAAGCCGCACAGCGCCATTCGCCAGCCGATCGCAAAATCGGACGGGTGCGCGGGCAGGGTTGCGAGCAACAGCAGCCCGCCGCACAGCACCGAAAGCCCGATGCCGCCGAGCAGCCCGGCCCGATACCGCTCTACCAGCCGCCCTGCAAGCGGCGCGGCAAACACGACCGCGAGCGGCCAGGGCGTGATCAGCAGCCCGGTCGCGACCTCGGAACGGCCGAGCACGTCCTGCAGCCAGAACGGCAGCGCCACGTACGCCATCATCTGCGCCGCGAACGAGGCGATCGAGGTGCCGATCGAGAGCCGGAAGATCGGGATGCGCAGCAGGTCGATCGGCAGCAGCGGGCTGCGGCGCGGCAGCTCGCGCAGCACCAGGGCGGCGCCGGCGCCGGCGGCGGCGAGCAGCGCGAGGATGGCATAGCTGCGCTCCGCCGCGTGGCCGAGCGAGCTCACGCCCACGATCAGCAGCCCGAAGGTGAGCGCGCTCAGGATGGCGCTGCGGATATCGAAGCGCCGCGCGGCGAGCGGGTTTGCCGGCAGCGAGCGGAACGCGATCGCCAGGGCCACGATGCCGAGCGGCACATTGATCGCGAACAGCCACGGCCAGTTGGCAACCGAGAGGATGCCGGCCGCGACACTCGGGCCGACGGCGGAGGCGACCGCGACCACCATCGCGTTGTAGCCGAGCGCGCGTCCCAGCATCCCCTGCGGGTAGATGAACCGCAGCAGGGCGGAATTGACGCTCATGATCCCCGATGCCCCCAGGCCTTGCAGCACGCGCGCTGCGGTCAGGGTGAACAGGCTGTCGGAGAGCGCGCAGGAGAGCGAGGCGAGCACGAACAGCGTCAGGCCGACCCGATAAATGCGCCGGTAGCCGACGATCTCGCCCGCCGAGGCGAGCGGCAGCAGGGTCATCGTGACCGCGAGCTGGTAGGCGTTGACCACCCAGATCGCACTGGAGGCCGAGGCGCCGAGATCGTGCGCGATCGTGGGCAGGGCGACGTTGGCGATCGCCCCATCGAGCACCGCCATCACGAGGGCGATGAACACGGTGAGCATGGCCCAGTACCCGCTGCGGTACCGGGAGACCATCTTGGGGCGTCATCTCCCGGCCAGCCTAGCCGGGGTTCTCGCATTGCGGCAAAGTGCCGACGCCTTTGACGGCGGGGCGGCCGTCCCGGCATAGTCCGGCCGGATCAGCCGGCGCCCCCGCGGAGGACAATGCGATGGCCAGCAACACCCCCCACCCCGAGACGCTGGCGCTGCACGCCGGCTGGCGCGCCGATACCGCGACCGGCGCCGTGGCGGTGCCGATCTATCAGACCACCAGCTTCCAGTTCCGCGATGCCGAGCACGCCGCGAACCTGTTCGCGCTCAAGGAGCTGGGCAACATCTACACCCGCATCATGAACCCGACGACCGCGGTGCTGGAGGAGCGGCTCGCCGCGCTGGAGGGGGGTGCCGCAGCGCTGGCGGTCGCGTCGGGCCAGTCGGCCTCGCTGATGGCGGTGGAGAACCTCGCCCGCGCCGGCGACAACATCGTGAGCAGCACCGACCTCTACGGCGGCACCTGGAATCTCTTCGCGAACACGATGAAGGACCACGGGATCGAGACGCGCTTCGTCGATCCCGAGGACCCCGAGGCGTTCGCGCGCGCGACCGACGACCGCACCCGCGCCTATTACGCCGAGACCCTGCCCAACCCCAAACTCGCGGTGTTCCCGATCGGCGAGGTGGCGGCGATCGGGCGGCGCTTCGGCATCCCGCTGATCATGGACAACACCGCCGCTCCCCTGATCGCGCGCCCGTTCGAGCATGGGGCCGCGGTGGTGATGTATTCGCTTACCAAATACTGCGGCGGCCACGGCAACTCGATCGGCGGTGCGATCATCGACGGCGGCAATTTCGATTGGTCGGCGCACGCGGCGCGCCAGCCGGCGCTGAACACGCCCGACCCGAGCTATCACGGCGCGGTATGGGCGGAGGCCGCGAAGCCGCTCGGCCCGATCGCCTACATCCTCAAGGCGCGGGTGACGATGCTGCGCGACATCGGCGCCGCGCTGTCGCCGTTCAACAGCTTTTTGTTCCTGCAAGGCCTCGAGACGCTGCCGCTCAGGATGCCGCGGCACTGCGAGAATGCGATGCGGGTCGCCGAGTTCCTCGACAAGCGGCCGGAGGTGGAGCGGGTGATCTTTCCCGGGTTGCAGACCGGGCGGGTGCGCGAGCGGGCGGACAAATACCTGCGCGGCGGCTACGGCAGCCTGGTCGGCTTCGAGCTGAAGGGCGGCATGAACGCGGGGCAGGGCTTCATCGACGCGCTGCAACTGATCTATCACGTCGCCAATATCGGCGACGCCCGTAGCCTCGCGATCCATCCGGCGAGCACCACCCACTCGCAACTCTCCGACGAGGAGAAGCGGGCGACGGGTGTCACCGACGGCTATGTGCGCCTCTCGATCGGCCTTGAGCACATCGACGACATCCTGGCCGATCTCGACCGCGGGCTGGCGGCCGCGGGGCGGTAGCGTCCGCGGCAACGTCAGTCAGCGGTTCAAGCCCCTCCGCCCTCGGGGGCGGAGAGGGAGTTTTGTAGCCGTATGCTGCGTCGCTTCATAGGCTACTACCGGCCGCATCGCCGGTTGTTCCTGCTCGATTTCGGCTGCGCCGTGATCTCCGGCCTGCTCGAGCTCGGCTTCCCGCTCGCGGTCAGCGCCTTCGTGGACCGGCTGCTGCCCGGCCGGGACTGGGGGCTGATCGCCGCGGCCGCGGCCGGTCTCACCGTGCTCTATCTGCTCAACACCGGGCTGATGGTGATCGTCACCTACTGGGGTCACAGGCTCGGGATCACGATCGAGACCGAGATGCGCCGGCGCGCGTTCGACCACCTCCAGCGCCTTTCCTTCTCCTTCTACGACGAGCAGAAGACCGGCCGCCTGATCGCGCGCGTCACCAAGGATCTGGAGGATATCGGCGAGGTCGCCCATCACGGGCCGGAGGATCTGTTCATCGCGGTGATGACGTTCCTCGGCGCGTTCGCGCTGATGTATGCGCTCAACGCCCGGCTCGCGCTGGTGACGACGCTGGTCGTACCCCCGATCCTGTTCGTCGCGACCCGCTACGGCAGCCGCATGACCAACAATTTCCGCGCGATCTTCGCCGGCATCGGCGTCTTCAACGCGCGCCTCGAAGAGAATATCGGGGGAATGCGCGTCGTGCAGGCTTTTGCCAACGAGGCGCACGAGCGGGCGCTGTTCGCGCGCGACAACGAGAGCTATCGCCGGGTCAAGCTACAGGGCTACCGGCTGATGGCCGCGAGCAGCGCGCTCAGCTATCTCGCGATGCGCGCGACCCAGGTGATCGTCATGGTCGCGGGGTCGTGGTTCGTCGTCCGCGGCGCACTCTCGTCCGGCGATTTCGTGGGCTTCCTGCTCCTTGTCGGCGTGATGTTCCGCCCAGTGGACAAGATCAGCGCCGTGCTCGAAGTCTATCCGAAGGGGATCGCCGGCTTCCGCCGCTACTGCGAGCTGATCGACACCGCTCCCACCCTGATCGACCGTCCCGAGGCCCGCCCGGCGCCGCCGCTGCGCGGCGAGATCGCCTATGAGGGCGTCAGCTTCGGCTACGCGCCGGGTCGCCTGGTGCTGCGGGACATGGACCTCCGGATCGCGGCCGGGGAGACGGTCGCGTTTGTGGGACCGTCCGGCGCCGGCAAGACCACGATCTGCGCCCTGCTGCCGCGCTTCTACGATCTCTGCGGCGGTCGCATCACGATCGACGGGATCGATTTGCGCGACATGACGCTCGCCTCGCTGCGGCGGCAGATCGGGGTCGTGGCCCAAGACGTGTTCCTGTTCGGCGGCACGGTGCGCGAGAACATCGCCTATGGCCGGCTCAACGCGACCGAGGCCGAAATCCGCGACGCGGCGCACCGGGCGCGGCTGGAGGCGACGATCGCGCGTCTGCCGGAGGGGCTGGACACCATCATCGGCGAGCGCGGTGTCAAGCTCTCGGGCGGGCAGCGACGGCGCCTTGCGATCGCGCGCATGTTCCTCAAGAATCCGCCGATCCTGATCCTGGACGAAGCGACCAGCGCGCTCGACAGCGAGACCGAGCGCGCGATCCAGCAATCGCTCGCCGAACTCGCCGCCGGCCGCACCAGTCTCGTGGTCGCACACCGGCTGGCGACGATCCGCGATGCCGACCGGATCGTGGTGGTCGATGAGCGCGGCGTGGTCGAGCAGGGGCGGCACCGCGAATTGCTGGGGTTGGGCGGCGCCTACCGGCGGTTGCACGACGCGCAATTCGGCGCGTAGCCGAGGCGGCGCTCACTCCCCCACCGCCGGCATTCGCCGCCGCACCAATTCCTGCAAGGGCAGGCATCCAGGCGCGAAAGGGGGTGCGCCCCGCGGGGTCAAGTCGCCGGCAGCGGCACGAGATCGATGACGCTGGCGAAGCAGTTGAAGTTGATACCGTTGAACGTCAACAGCCGGCGCTCGCCATGGGCCAACATGGTGGCAACGATATTCGCATCGTGAACCTGCCGGCCGCCGAAGACAAAGTTGCGCGACAGGTGAAGCAGGCGGTCCCAGACGTGCGGGCCATCCTCGAGAACGTCGAAATCCTGCGCCAGGATCATAGCGGCTGAGGCCGCACCGGCAGTGGTCTGGGCCTGCGCCCAAACCTGCGGGCGTGTCACGACCGCTATGAATTCGCGCAGGATCTGTCGGCTGATGCAGAGCAGCTCGTTTTCGGCAAAATGCCGCGCCAGTGCAGCGCGCGCCAGTTCCCGGTTCGGTGCCTCGCTGGCCGCCGCGTACACCAGAACATTCGTGTCAACGAACATCAGCGTCCGTCGTCACCATACATATCCTCGCGGCGGAGCGTCAGGCCTTCTGGCCACGGACCCAGATCGACAACCGGCAACGCGTTCACATCGAATGGTCGGCTCGCTTTCTGGCGTGCCGGGACAGGGAGAACGGTGATGACCGCCTCGTGCTCGCCGGGCGGCACATCCTCGGGGACGCTGCCGGTGATCTGGTGGTCCGGGCCGATGAGTATGCGGGTGCGGATTTCGTTCATCGACTTCTCCTCAAGTAAAGAGGGCGGTTGGTTGTCCCCGAACCGGTCGCGGCGATTCGGCCGGTCTACCAGGAGGCAATCGCGGCTCACTCCCCCGCCGCCGGCATCCGTCGCCGCACCAATTCCTGCAACGTGCAGGCATCCAGCACGCCCGCGACCGCATCGCGGGCGCGGGCGAGCACGTGGCGCAGCGCGCAGGCGCGCAAATCGGTGCAGTCCGCGCAGGCGCGGAAGCGGGTGCGGCTCGCGCACGGGCTCAGCGCGAGCGGACCGTCGATCAGCCGCAGTACCTCGCCCACCGAAATCTCGGCTGCCGGGCGCGCGAGCCGATGGCCGCCGCCGCGGCCGCGGCGGCTCTCGATCGTCTTGTGGTCGCGCAACTGCACCAGGATCGCTTCGAGGAATTTGCGCGGGATGCTCTCCCGTGTCGCCAGCTCCGCCGCCAGCGTCCACTCGCGCCGCTCGGCTCGCTCCGCCAGCAGCGTGAGCGCGCGGAGCGCGTATTTCGCCTTGCTCGACATCATCGCGGAGTTCCGAGGCCGGCGGCCCAGCAGCTTGCGGTTCTGGACCATGCCGGCGGATTGTCAAGCGTACCCGATCCAGGCGGCGGGTTCCGACGTAGAGGGAGGCGGATGCGCTTGCGGCCGGGGCCAAGCGCCCACATGGGATGCAACGCCGCCCCGCCGGCGGCGAACAGCATCCGACGGGTTGACGGATCGGCGGAAGGGAGACGGATGAGCGAAGCGGCGACGGCCCGAGCGGGGGAGGGCAGGGGACGCGGCTCCCGGCCGGCGGCGCGGCGCAAGCACCTGCCGCTGCCGTGGCTCGATCGCGGCGGGCGGTTCTCGGCGCTCAAGGCGGCGGTGTTCGTCGCCATCCTCACCCCGGGCGCGGTGCTCGGCACCGAATTGGCACTCGGCATGATGGGCGGCCGGCCGGTGCACAACACGATCCTCGCCGTCGGGCGCTGGGTGGTGGGCTTCCTGCTGATGGCGCTCGCGATCACGCCGCTGCGCCGGATCGCGGCCTGGCCGCAGGCGACGACGCTCCGCCGGATGCTCGGCCTCGCGGCACTCGGCTACGCGCTCGCGCATATCAGCCTCTACGTCATCGACCAGAATTTCCGGATCGGCGTGGTCGCGAGCGAGATCGCGCTGCGCTTCTATCTCACGATCGGGTTCACGGCTTTGCTCGGTCTCACGGTGCTCGGCGTGCTCTCGACCGACGGCTGGATGCGGCGGCTCGGGCGGCGCTGGAAGCAAATCCAGCGGGCGGCCTATGCGATCGGCATCTTGGCGCTGCTGCACTTCTTCATGCAGGCGAAGGCCAATGTTGCCCCGGCGACGCTGATGGCGGGCTTCTTCCTGTGGCTGATGCTCTGGCGCGCCATGCCCGCGAACTGGCAGGCGAACGCGGTGGCCCTGCTCGGGCTGGCTGCCGCCAGCGCGCTCGCCACAGCACTCCTTGAATACGGCTGGTACGCCACCGCGACCCACATCCCGGCAAGCCGGGTGCTGATGGCCAATCTGAGCTTCGTCGCCGGCCCCCGCCCGGCGGTCTGGGTCGGTATCGCCGGGGCGGGAGTGGCACTCGCCTGCGGCCTGCGCGACGGCGTGCTGCGACTCGGCAGCATGATGACGCGCCCCCGCGGGGTGGCCGGAAATAATGGTGACGGTTATTGAAGTAAGAAGAACGATTTTTTGAGTCTTCGATCGTACTTACCGGCAATAACAACAAAGGGTTTTCCGTCGGAAACGAAACCCCCCGGCTTTTTGATCCCGTTGTAACGCCCTTGGGTCTTTCAATCGCGGCCCCGTGAGGTTAACCCCGCCGACTCGCGATTTTGCGAGCAAGGGGGTAATCATGGCCACTCTCACCGTTGGGCACGGCATCGGCTATCAATTCCAGGCCATCACCGCCGCCATCGCCGCCTCGGCGAGCGGAGATACGATCCAGATCGAGGCGGGAAGCTACGTCGATGACTACCCGCCGGTGATCACGCACGACCTGACGATCGAGGGCGTCGGCGGGCAGGTGCAGATGATCGCCACCGCCGGCAACCCGCCGCCGACCGAGAAAGGCATCCTGGTGATCGGGGCGGAGGGAGCGACCCCGAACGTCACCGTCGAGAACGTCACGTTCCGCAACACCCGGATCAGCAACAATGACGGCGGCAACGGCGCCGGCATCCGATACCAGGGCGGCAACCTCACCCTGATCCACGATGGCTTCTTCAACAACCAGGACGGTATGCTCGCCAACTCCGACCCGAGCGGCACGATCACGGTCAACGACTGCGTCTTTTCGCACAACGGGTCGGGAACCGGCCAGACCCACAACATCTACGTCGATGACGTGGGCACGCTGACGCTGGAGAACAGTCGCTTCCTCGGCGCAGTGGTCGGCCACGAGATCAAGAGCCGCGCCGCGAACACGATCATCACGCACAACGTCATCGCGGATGGTGCGACCGGCACCGCGAGCTATTCGATCGACCTGCCGAACGGCGGCAACGCCGTCGTCGAGAACAACGTCATCGAGAAGGGGCCGAACGCGCAGAATCCGTTCATCATCACGACCGGCGAGGAGGGCAGCGTCTATGCCTCCTCCAGCCTGCTGGTCAGCCACAATCTCATTCTCAACGACCTCACCGCACACCTCGCCATCGCGGTGCGCAACGATACTCCGCAGACGGCACAGGTCATCGACAACAGAGTGTGGGGCCTCACCGCAAGCCAGATGTCGAATGGCCCGGCGGATGTCAGCGGCACCGTCTTTCTGAAAACGGACCCGCCGCGGGGACCGGCCACGGACCCGAACCCGCCCGCCAAGTCGACCGTCAGTACCGCGGTCCTCTCGGCCGGAGCCGATACCGCGCGGCTCGGCTTCATCGCCGGCCCGGACAGCGCCGGGCAGCCCGGCCACGCCGCTGCCACCGCCGCGGCGGACGGCGGCGGGGCGAAGGTGATCGAAATGACCGCGGGTGCCACCGCGACCGCCGGCTCCGGCGTGCCCGACCTGTTTCGCCTCACGGCCGGCGCCGCGGGCAACGACTTGATCCTGAACTTCCGGCCCGGCATCGATCATCTGCAGCTCGCGGGCTTCGCGCCCGGGGCGGAGCAGGCGGTCCTGGCCGGCGCTCAGCAGAGCTGGGTGGGCACTACGTTCACGCTCGCCGGCGGGGCAGAGGTCACGCTTGCCGGAGTCCACGGCGCCAGCGCCGCGCTGTTCGGCTGAGGCAGCGGCTCAAGCCCTCTCCACCTTCAGGGCTACAGGAGTCATCAGAAATACCGAAACGACAGGCGACGAAAGCTCTCTCCGCCCCTTGGGGCTGTCACGTGGCAAGGTGCGTGCGAGCGTGGTTCTAACAGCGCGCGCAGCGACGGCCAGTCCGGTGTGCCGATCCGCGCCGTCGCGGGCGCAAGGAGATAGGCGACGCCGTCGATCTCGACGCAAGGCACCGGCACGACGTTTATTTCGAGTGTCGCCAGCGCGAACGCGCGCTCGGTCATTTCGGTCCGCCCGTATTCGCCGCCTCGGGCGCCCAGCCGTTCGCGCGCGGCCATACCGCGACCACCTCTTCGCCGCCATCGACGACGAAGTAGCGGTCATGCGCGGCGGCCGTCATGCAGACATGATTGGGTGCGACGCGCACCCGCTCGCCCACGCGCGGATCGGGCCAGGGCAGCGCCGGGTCGCAGGCGACGACGCCGTGCTCCTGATAGGTGCGTTCCACGATCGCGCGCCCGAAGTGCCGCCGCCCTGCCGCGTCACGAACGAGACCAAAACCGCAATCGTCGGGCAACGCCTCGGTGCTGCGGTCCTTCGACAGCGCAAGGCCGCCGGCATCGATCAGGAATCGGTGCGCACGGGGGCGCCGCCCGATCACGCTCGCCAGCACCGTCACCGCGATGTCGTCGCGCGTGTGGGTGCCGATGCCGGCCTGGAATAGATCGCCGAACATATAGACGCCAGGCCGCAACTCGGTGACGCCAGCGAACGTGCGCGCGTGCAGCACGGTGGGCGAGCTGCCGATCGAGACGATCGGGCAGGGATGCCCGGCGGCGCGCAGGCGCTCGGCCGCGCGCACCGCGCCGGCGCGCTCGGCCTCGGCGATGCGCACCATGTCGGCGTCGCTGCGGCCGGAATAGCTGTGCCCGGCATGGGTCATCACGCCGGCCAGGCGCGGCCCCAGCCGGGCGGCGAGTTCCGGCAGCGCCGCGTCGTCGGGTGCGAGGCCACCGCGGTGCTCGCCGGTGTCGATCTCGATCAGCGTGCGCGGTGCCGCGGGATGCGCCGCGATCGCCTCGGCGGTCGCGAGGTCGTCGGTAATGATCGCGACATCGGCACCCATCCGCGCGACCGCATCCAGCTTCTGCGGCGTGATGCCGACCGCGTAGAGGATGTCGCGAATGCCGTGGGCGGCGAAATAGGCGGCCTCGGCGAGCGTGGAGACGGCGATGCCGCCGGGCTGGCCGGCCAGCGCCAGCCGTGCCACGTCGATCGACTTCGCCGTCTTCATGTGCGGCCGCAACGGCACGCCCGCGCTCGCCGCGACCGCCGCCATGCGCGCGAGATTTCGCCGCAGCGTCGGCCGGTCGAGCACCAGGCAGGGTGTCATCAGATCATCGAGCGTCATGGCGTCCACGTCGTTTGCGGATCGAGCGGCAGCACCGGACGCGGCAGATGCTTCCAGTCGAAGCGTGTCAGAACCGGGCTGGTCAGGCCGGGGGCATCGACCTCCACGATCCGCGCAGGGTCGAAGAACTCGTCGAAGCCGGCGCGGAAATGGCCGCGCGATTTCACGATAACAGAGCGCGCCGCGGCGATGTCGATGCCGAGCGATTCCAGGAACACCGGATCGGCGCACTGCGTGCGCACGCTCGCGACCGCGACGGTGATGCCGCCGAGGTCGAGGGCTGCCGTCCGGCCAAGGTCGATCGCACCACCGGCGAAGATGCCGCGCCGGCCGATCATGCGGCCCGCATGAACGGATCGCACCGTCGCCGGCGCCGAGAACGGGCGCGAGAAGCGGTCGCCGCCGTTGCGGTTGAAACGCGCGGTGAAGCGCGCTCCTACCCCGAGCGCGTGCGCCTCGGCGGCGAGGGCCGGATCGTGGATCAGCCCCGCCACCGCCCCGCGCACGCGGGCGAGATGGAACGCCTCGATGATCCACATCGTGTTGCCGCGCCCGCCGCCGCCGGGATTGTCGGCGACGTCGGCGAAGCAGAGCGCGGGCCGAGCGGGATCGTTCAGGCCGAGCGCCATCGAAACCGCCTCGGGCAGCGGCGTGGGATCGGCGCGGAACTGCGCGCGGCGCGCCCATCCGGCCTCGGCGATCTCGCTCGCCAGACCGGCCGCCGCCTCGGCGTCGGTCGCGGTGACAACGGCGGTCAGTCCGTTGAACGGCGTGTCGGCATAGGAGAAGCCGCCCATCACCGAAACGTTCAGCACGCGCCCGGCATAGGGCGGCTCGGCCATCCGCGCCTGGCCGAGATCGATCAGCTCGCCGTACGGGCGCACCGGCACGTCCGCCCCGGTGAGCAGTGCCGTCTGCGGCGAGACGATCGGCAGCCGCATGCGCGCGATATGCGTGCGCAGGCCGCCCGCCAGAAGCCGCACCATCCGCGCCGCCTCGGCGCCGCGCGCGCGCAGGTCGAGATGCGGGTTAGTGCGATAGCCGATGAAAGCGTCGAGAGAGGCGACCATCGCCTCGGAGACGTTGGCGTGCAGATCGAACGTTGCGACCACCGGCACCTCCGGCCCGACCACGCGGCGCACCATGCCGAGCAGCGTGCCCTCGGGATCGTCATCCTCCGTGGTGAGGCCAGCGCCGTGCAGCACGCAATAGACCGCGTCGAGCGGCGCGGCCGCGCGCAGCCCGGCCTCCCACGCGTCCGTCATGGCGGCGAAGGCGGCGTGCTCGACCGGGCCGTTCGGCTCGGCCGCGGCGAGCAGCAGCGGCACCGGCACCCACGGCCCCGCCGCGTCCATCTCGGCCACGAACCCCGGCAGCTCGGCCGCCACCCGGGGGGCGGCGGCGCGCGCCTCGGCGAGCATGGCCTCGCCCTCGAACCACGCGCGGCGGCGGAAATCCGCCTCGCCCGCAAGCGGGGCAAAGCGGTTGCACTCGATCGAGAAGCCGAGCAGGGCGACGCGCAACCCGCTCACGCGCCCGCGCCCAGCAATTCGGCGATCCGTGCCGTCGCCTTCAGCCCGGAGCCGGTCAGCACCAGCACCGTCGTCTGCTCCCGGGAAACCGCGCCCGATCCCAGCAGCTTGCCGAACGCGGCAGCGACCTGGGCTGCGGTCGGCTCGACGTAGCAGCCGATGCCGGCGAGTGAAATCGTCGCCTCCGCGATTTCCGCCTCGGTCAGCGTCACCGCACCGCCGCGGCTTTCGGTCAGCGCGCCGAGCACCTCCGGCAGCCGCACCGGGCGCGCGATCGCGGTGCCTTCGGCGATGGTGGGCGCGGGCGGCGCCTCCGGTTCGCCCAGGAAGGCGCGCGCGATCGGCGCGCAGTTCTCCGGCTGGGCGGCGAAGATGCGCGGCAGGCGCTCGATCTCGCCCGCGCGCATCAGCTCGGAAAACCCGATCTCGCATCCCAGCACGTTCGATCCGGCACCGCAGGGCACGATGACGTTGTCGGGCGCACGAAAGTTGAGACCCTCCCAGAGTTCGTAGGCGAGCGTCTTGGTGCCGTGCAGGAAGAACGGATGCCAGTTATGGCTGGCGTAGAAGAGGCGGCTCGCGCGCGCGACGGCGGCATCGGCGGTGTCCTGCCGGCTGCCGGGGATCAGCTCGACCTTGGCCCCGTGCGCGCGCATCGCGACCAGCTTCGCCGGGCTGGTCGAAGCGGGGGCCATGATCGTCGCCGCCATCCCGCCGGCCGCGGCATAAGCGGCGATCGCGGCGCCGCCGTTGCCGGAACTGTCCTCCAGCACGGCACCGATCCCCTGCGCACGCAGCAGCGACAGCATCACCGCGGCACCGCGATCCTTGAAGCTGCCGGTCGGCATCATCCATTCGCATTTCAGCAGAACGGGTGCGCCGTGCAGCGTGCGGGCGAGCAGCGGCGTGGCTCCCTCGCCCATCGTGATCGGCGCCTCGGGCACGAACGGCAGTGCGGCGCGGTAGCGCCACAGGCCGCGCGTCGCGCCATCGACCTGCCCGCGGGTGATGCCGGGCAGCGGCGTCAGCAGCAGCGGCGCGCCATCCGGTCCGCACCAGCGCGGCGCGTCGAGCGGAAAGGTCTCGCCGCTGCGCGGATCGAGGTAGGCGGGGGATTGCATGATCCGGGCAGGCTGGCCCGGGTGGGGGCGGTTGGCAAGTTCGGGGCGGCGCCTCAATGCCGAACGCGCACACTGATCGCGCGCACAAAGTTGTCGAAACCACTGCGGCCGCTCGCGCGCTTTGTGCTTACCAAGCGTCAAGAGGACGATGGCGCAATGACGTCCGGCGGGGCGCGCCGGCAAGAGGAGATGGATCGATGGCGGAGCAGAATCCCGAGCGGGGCGAAGGCCGCCCGCGCCGTGCGCGCGCGAAGGCAATAGCCGGGCCACGACGCCGGCACCAGCGCCGCGCGGGCCGGGCGTTCGATCTGGTGACGCTGTCGCTTGCCATCTGGCTCGGCGTGCTCGTCGCCGCCGAAGGGTTGCAGAGGCTCGGCGAGATGACCCCCGATTCCGGGGTTGCGTCAAACCTGACCACCTTGCAGGCGGCCGGGGGCTGAGCAACCGGCGACGCGATACAGCAATGACTTCAGGCCAGATCGATCGCCGCCCGCTTCAGGTCATCCAACCGGCAATATTCCAGCGCGCCCTCATGCGTCGCCCGCAGCACCACGCGCGGCGCGCGACCGGCCTCCAGCGCCTCGGCCCAGCGCGGCGCGCACAGGCACCAGCGATCGCCCGGCTTGAGGCCCGAAAACCCGAATTCCGGGTGCGGCGTCGAGAGGTCATTGCCCGCTTGCTTGGAGAACGCCAGGAACTCGGCCGTCATCACCGCGCAGACGGTGTGGCTGCCGACATCCTCGGCCGAGGTGTTGCAGCAGCCGTCGCGGAAGAACCCGGTCAGCGGCCGCGTCGAGCACGCTTCCAGCGCGCCACCAAGCACGTTGCGCGCCGGCCGGCGGCCGGACCCTTCGCCCGCATCGTCGAACGGCATCGCCGCTCAGGCGGCGGCCTGGTGCGGGATGCCCTTCTCGGTCAGCAGCGTCTCGAGCTCGCCCGACTGGAACATCTCGGTCACGATGTCGCAGCCGCCGACGAACTCGCCCTTCACATAGAGCTGCGGGATCGTCGGCCAGTTGGAGAACTGCTTGATGCCGTCGCGAAGCTCCGGCTCCTCCAGCACGTTCGCGGTGGCGAACGGCACGCCCATGTGCGTGAGGATTTGCACCACGCGGGCGGAGAAGCCGCATTGCGGGAACATCGCCGTTCCCTTCATGTAGAGCATCACCGGGTTCTTGGTGATCTCCTGCTGGATGCGGCTGGCGTGGTCGTGTCGCTCATCGGTTCGGCTCCTCGATCAGGGGGCGGAGGTCTGCAATGCAAGCGCGTGAAGTGCCGCGCCCATGCGGCCGCGCAGCGCGGCATAGACAAGCTGGTGCTGCTGCACGCGCGAGCGGCCGCGGAAGCTCTCGCTGATCACCGTCGCGGCGTAGTGGTCGCCGTCGCCGGCCAGATCCTCGACGCGCACCACGGCGTCGGGCAGGCCCGCCTTGATCAGCGCCTCGATCTCGCCCGCCGACATCGCCATCAGCCCGGTCCTCGCTCTGCCATCCACGCGGGAAAGAACCGCTCGTGGCTCTCGCGCAACCCGGCCAGCGATATGGTCACGCCGCCGGGCAGTGTCAAACGCGCACCACCGCTGCGGCCGAGCGCGCGCGCCGGCACGCCTGCCGCCCGCGCCGCCGCCAGCAGCGCCGCCCCGTCCGCGACCGCGAGCACGTAGCGCCCCTGGTCCTCGCCGAACCAGAAGCCATGCGCGCGGCAGCGCGCCGGGTGCGGCGAGCAGCGCCGCCCCGGTGTCGCCCGCCAGCGCCATCTCGGCGATCGCCACCAGCAGGCCGCCGTCCGAGACGTCGTGGCAGGCGCGCACCGCGCCCTCCAGGATGCGGGCGCGCACGAAGTCGCCGCACCGGCGCTCGGCCGCCAGATCGACCGGCGGCGGCGGCCCGTCCTCCCGGCCGGCCACCTCGCGCAGCCAGAGCGACTGCCCGAGATGCCCGCGCGTCTCGCCGATCAGCACCAGATCGAGGCCGGGCGGCAGCGCGATGCCCACCGCCTGCGCCGCGTCCTCCAGCACGCCGAGGCCGCCGATCACGGGTGTCGGCGGCACGCCTCTGCCCTCGGTCTCGTTGTAGAGG
Organism: uncultured Alphaproteobacteria bacterium; assembly: GCA_963777265.1. GTDB lineage: Bacteria > Pseudomonadota > Alphaproteobacteria > Acetobacterales > Acetobacteraceae > DATAYA01. Next base: position 327,775 of record CAVZPY010000008.1, read on the forward strand.
CTGACATTGCCGCTCACCACGGGGAAGTCGAGCGCCGCGGCACGCCGCCGCCATGCCGCGGATCGCGGCGGCGAACTGGCCCATGATCGCGGGCCGCTCCGGATTGCCGAAATTGAGGTTGTCGGTGATCGCGAGCGGCCGCGCCCCGGTCGCGGTCAGGTTGCGCCACGCCTCGGCCACCGCCTGCGCGCCGCCCCGCTCGGGGTCCGCCGCGCAGTAGCGGGGGGTGCAGTCGGTGGTCAGCGCCAGCGCCCGGCGGCTGCCCTCGATCCGCACCACGGCGGCATCGGCGGCGCCAGGGCGCTGGACGGTCTGGCCGCCGATCGTGCTGTCGTACTGGTCCCACACCCAGGCGCGCGAACAGAGGTCCGGGCAGCCGACCAGTTGCAGCAGGGCAGGGGCGATCCCGATCGGATCGGCAATTTCGCCGAGCGGCAGCGGGGATTGCGGCTCGGCGATCGGGCGGCGGTAGAGCGGCGCCTGCTCGGCCAGCGGTGCCAGCGGGATGTCCGCCTCCGTCCGGCCGCGATGGGTGACGACGATCCGGCGATCCGCCGAAATCCGTCCCACGACGGCGAAATCGAGTTCCCATTTCTCGAAGATCGCCCGGGCCAGATCCTGCCGGTCGGGGCGGAGCACCATCAGCATCCGCTCCTGGCTCTCCGACAGCATCATCTCGTAGGCGGTCATCCCGGTCTCGCGCTGCGGCACCGCGTCGAGGTCGAGCGTGATGCCGACGCCGCCGCGGTCCCGCCATCTCGACCGAGGAGGAGGTGAGCCCGGCCGCTCCCATGTCCTGGATCGCGACGATCGCGTCGGTCTCCATCAGTTCGAGGCACGCCTCGATCAGCAGCTTTTCGGTGAACGGGTCGCCGACCTGCACCGTCGGCCGCTTCGCCTCGGCATCGGCGCCGAACGCGGCGGAGGCCATCGTGGCGCCGTGAATGCCGTCGCGGCCGGTCTTGGAGCCGACATAGACCACGGGGTTGCCCACTCCGGCGGCGGCACTGAGAAAAATGCGGTCGGCGCGGGCGATGCCGACGGTCATCGCATTGACCAGCGGGTTGCCGTTGTAGGCGGGATGAAAATTGATCTCGCCGCCGACGGTCGGCACGCCCACGCAATTGCCGTAGCCGCCGATGCCGCGCACCACGCCATCGACGATGCGCCGCGTGGCGGGATGGTCCGGGCTGCCGAAGCGCAGCGCGTTCAGGTTGGCGATCGGCCGCGCGCCCATCGTGAACACGTCGCGCAAGATGCCGCCGACGCCGGTCGCCGCACCCTGGTACGGCTCGATGAAGCTCGGGTGGTTGTGGCTCTCCATCTTGAAGACGGCCGCCAGGCCCTCGCCGATGGCGACGACGCCGGCGTTCTCGCCGGGGCCGTGGATCACCCAGGGCGCGCTCGTCGGCAGCTGGCGCAGCCAGACGCGGGAGGATTTGTAGGAGCAGTGCTCCGACCACATGACGCTGAACACGCCGAGCTCGGTCAGCGTCGGCGTGCGGCCCAGGATCGCGAGCACGCGCGCGTACTCGTCCCCGCTGAGCCCGAACTCGCGGGCGAGCGCCTGGTTGATCGGGGGTTCGGTCACGCGCCCGCATCTACGGGCGGCGCGGCGCCGCCGCAAGCAGGGCAGGCAGCCAACCACGGCCGGCGGTGATCGATACTCGGGGATGCCACCCTTGCTGCCGTCGCGCGTTCTCTGGCACCAAGGCCGTGCCCGGCGCAGCAGAGGCCCGGGGCCCGAGGGAGGACACGACGCTGCCCAAGCCGCTCCGCAAAGCCGTACTGCCCGTGGCCGGGCTCGGCACCCGGTTCCTGCCGGCCACCAAGGCGACCGCCAAGGAAATGCTGCCGGTGGTGGACAAGCCCCTGATCCAGTACGCGATCGAGGAGGCGAGGGCGGCCGGCATCGAGCAGTTCTGCCTGATCACCGGCCGCGGCAAGACCGCCCTCGTCGAGCATTTCGACATCGCCTTCGAGCTCGAGGCGACGCTGCGCGAGCGCGGCAAGCTCGACGTGCTCGCCGATCTGGAGGCGATGGCCGTCCAGCCCGGCTCGATCGTGACCGTCCGCCAGCAGGTGCCGCTCGGCCTCGGCCACGCGATCTGGTGCGCCCGCGCCTTCATCGGCAACGACCCGTTCGCGATCCTGCTGCCCGATGACCTGGTGCTGGCCGACACGCCCTGCCTCAAGCAACTCGCCGACGCCTACCAGCAGACCGGCGGCAATGTGGTCGCCGTGACCGAGGTGCCGCGCGAGCAGACCAACCGCTACGGCATCCTCGAGATCGGCCATGACGACGGGCGGCTGGTGGAAGTGACCGGCCTGGTCGAGAAGCCGCCGCCGGCCGAGGCGCCGTCCAACCTCTCGATCATCGGCCGCTACGTGCTGCTGCCCGAGGTGATCGAGCACCTGGCGGCGATGGAGCGCGGCGCCGGCGGCGAGGTGCAGTTGACCGACGGCATGGCGCGGATGATCGGGCACACCCCGTTCCACGGCCTGCGCTACGAGGGACGCCGGTTCGACTGCGGCGACAAGGTGGGCTTCCTGGAGGCGAACATCGCGTTCGCCCTGAAGCGCCCCGACATCGCACCGGCCGTGCGCGCGTTCCTGAAGACGTACTGCGAGGATCTGTGATGGCGTTCTCCCACCGCTTCGATGCGACGGTGCTGCGCGAGTACGACATCCGCGGCATCATCGACAGCACGCTCCATCCCGCCGATGCGTTCGCGATCGGCCGCTGCTTCGGCAGCATCGTCGCCCGTGGCGGTGGCCGCACCGTCGCGACGGGCTACGACGGGCGGCTCTCCTCGCCAGGGCTGGAACGCGCCCTTGCCGATGGGCTGAAGGCGTGCGGGCTGGAGGTGCTGCGCATCGGCCGCGGGCCGACGCCGCTGCTCTACTACGCGGCGACGACGCAGCAGACCGATGGCGCGGTGATGGTGACGGGCAGCCACAACCCCCCGGACTATAACGGCTTCAAGATGATGCTCGGGAAAAAGCCGTTCTTCGGCGCCGATATCACGGCCCTCGGCGAACAGGCGGCGCGCGGCGATGTGGTGGCGGAGGCGGAGGGCAGCGAGCGCGCGGTCGATCTCGTCGCCGATTACGTGGGCCGGCTGATCTCGGACTGGGACGGCGGCGACCGGGCGCTGGATGTGGTGTGGGACAACGGCAATGGTGCGGCCGGCGAGGTGCTGGCGCGCCTGATCACCGTGCTGCCCGGCAACCATCACGTGCTCAACGGCACGATCGACGGCCGCTTCCCGGCGCACCACCCGGACCCGACGGTGCCGGCCAACCTCCAGCAGCTCATCGCCGCGGTGCGCGCGCACAAGGCCGATCTCGGCATCGCCTTCGACGGCGATGCCGACCGCATCGGCGCGGTGGACGACAGCGGAGAAATCCTGTTCGGCGATCAGCTCATGGTGGTGCTGGCGCGCGACGTGCTGCGCGAGCGCCCGGGGGCGACGATCATCTCCGATGTCAAGGCGAGCCAGGTGCTGTTCGACGAGATCGCGCGCGCCGGCGGCAAGCCGCTGATGTTCAAGACCGGCCACAGCCTGATCAAGGCGAAGATGGCCGAGATCGGCGCGCCGCTCGCGGGCGAGATGTCGGGGCACATCTTCTTCGCCGACAAATGGTACGGCTTCGACGACGCGCTCTATACCGCCGTCCGATTGCTCGGGATCGTCGCCCGCATGGATCAGCCGCTCTCGGCGGTGCGGCAGGCGCTGCCGCAGGTGCTGACCACGCCGGAAGTGCGCTTCGACTGCGACGACAGGCGCAAGTTCGCGGTGGTGGAGGAGGTGGCGGCGCGGCTGCGCGCGGCGGGGGCGGAGATGTCCGACATCGACGGCGTGCGCGTGCGCACGGCGGATGGCTGGTGGCTGCTGCGCGCCTCGAACACGCAGGCGGTGCTGGTCGCCCGCGCCGAGGCGGCCACACCCGAGGGTCTGGAGCGGCTCAAGGCGGCGGTGGTCGAGCAGCTCGCGGCGGCGGGGCTGGAGGCGCCGGATTTCTCCGGTGCGCACGCGGGGCACTGAGGCGGATCAGAGGCCGAGCATCGCCGCCCCATAGGCGGCGAGCAGCCCGAAGCCGAACGTCCCGACCCCGAGCACCGCCAGCACCCGCACCGGCACGGCGCGGCCGAGCATCGCGAGCGACGGCAGGCTTACCGCCGGCAGCGTCAGCAGCAGCGCGGCCGCACCTGCCGTGCCGAGCCCGACATGCTGCAGGACCTGCACGATCGGCACCTCGCCCGCGGTCGGGATGACGAACAGCGTGCCGACCGCCGCCAGCAGTGGCGGCAGCCAGCCGGCATGGCCGATCGCCGGCGTCATCGCCGGGAACAGCCATGCCCGCGCCGCGCCGAGCGCGAACACGAGCACCAGGTATTCCGGCACCAGCCGCACCGAGAGCCGCCAGAACGCCGCGAGCCACGCGCGCAGATATCCGGCCTGCGCCGCATCCTCGGCCCCGGCGCATCGGGCGGAGCCGGCACGCGCCCGCCCGCCGGCAGCAGCCGCGCCGCGAGATGGCTCAGCGCAAACACCAGTGCCGCCCCCAGCACCAGCCGCAGCGCCGCCCAGCCCCAGCCGAGCACGAACCCGATGAAGACGAGCGTCGCCGGGTTCAGCACCGGGTTGGCGAGCCAGTAGGCGAGAGCGGCGGCCCCGTCCGCCTCGCTCCGGATCAGCCCGACCGCAACGGGCGCGGCGCAGCAGGTACACATCATCGACGGCAGCGCGGCCCCCGCCGCCCGCGCCGAGGCGCCGCGCCCGGCAAACAGGCGCACGACCGCCTGCCGCGGCAGCAGCACCTGCACGCCGGCGCCGAGTGCCAGGCCCAGCACCAGCGCCTGCCAGATCGCGCGGATGTAGGCGATCGAGTAGGTGATGCCCGCCTGCCACCCGGCCGCGGGCGGCGCCGCCGCCGTGCCGCTGACGATCGAGCCGCCGAGGCTGTGATGCGCGGCGGCGACGAAGGCGCGGCCGTAATAGGGATGCCACTTGACGTAATAGAGGCCGCCGATCGCGATCGCGGCGAAGGCCAGCACGGGCAGCATCGCAAGCGCGCGCGCCGGAGCCGGCGCCGTATCGGATCGGGTCACGGTTCGGGCTTCCTTTCGGGCGGACGAGGACCGGACGGCCGGACGAGTTGTTCGGCAATACTACCCACATCGTTACACACGGATGCGGCAATCGACGATGTTCACGCCGGGTTGCGACGCGCCGCCGTCGCGGCGAGACTGCTGCCACCAATCCGCTGCCACGCGCCGAGGAGATCCCGATGCAACAACCCCCGCCCGCCGAACCCGGGATGCGCGAGGAGGAGATCGACACCCCGGCGCTGGTGCTCGACCTCGACGCGTTCGAGGCCAATCTCGACCGCATGGCGGCGCTGCTGGAAGGCAACGCGAGCGAAGCTGCGCGCGCACGCCAAGACCCACAAATCGGCGGTCATCGCCAATCTCCAGATCGCCCGCGGCGCGGTCGGGCAATGCACGCAGAAGGTGGCCGAGGCCGAGGCCCTCGCCTGGGGCGGGGTGCCCGACATCCTGGTGAGCAACCAGGTGGTCGGCGCCAAAAAGCTCGCCCGGCTGGCGGCGCTGGCGCGGATCGCCCGCGTCGCGGTCTGTGCCGACGATGCGGCGCAGATCGCGCTGATCGAGGCGGCGGCCGCGGCGGCCGGGGTGCGATTGCCGGTGCTGGTCGAGATCGAGGTCGGCATGGGACGCTGCGGGGTCGCAGCCGGCCCGGACGCGGTGGCGCTGGCGCGGCGCATCGCCGCCTCGCCGCACCTGCGCTTCGGCGGGTTGCAGGCTTATCACGGCAGCGCCCAGCATCTGCGCCGGCCGCAGGAGCGCGAAGCCGCCGTTGGCGCCGCGTGCGACGCGTCGCGCCGCACCGTCGAGCAGCTTCGCCAGCAGGGACTTGACTGCCCGATCGTCGGCGGCGCCGGCACCGGCACGTTCGCGCTCGAAGCGGCGAGCGGCATTTATACCGAGGTGCAGGCCGGCAGCTACTGCTTCATGGATGCCGACTACGCCCGCAACCTCGACGCCGAAGGCGAGCCGGTCGGCACCTTCCGTCACGCGCTGTTCGTGCTCGCGAGCGTGATCAGCGCCGCGCGCCCGGGCGTCGCGGTTCTGGATGTCGGGCACAAGGGCGTGGCACCGGACAGCGGCCCGCCGCTCGTCTGGCAGCGCCCGGACATGCGCTGCACCGGCCTCTCCGACGAGCATGCCAAGATCGAGTTCGGCGCCGAAACCGCGGCGCCGAAGATCGGCGAGAAGCTGCGCCTGATCCCCGGCCATTGCGACCCGACGGTGGACCGCTACGACTGGTACGTGGGCGTGCGCGGCGGACGGGTGGAGTGCCTCTGGCCGATCGCCGCACGCGGCGCGATGGCGTAGGTCCAAACCGAATCGCCAATGTTGGCATTGGGTGCCAACCGAAGGTTCGGACCCACATAGGGTTCTCAGACCAGCGGCCGTATGTCATGACCGCTCCCACTCCGTCATGGTCGGCGAAGGCCGACCATCCACGACTTTCGTGCGGCGGCGAAGTCGTGGATATCCGGCCTTCGCCCGGTATGATGACGAGGCAACAAATGCGTTGCTACGGGTCATTCGACCATGCAGGCCTCTCATATCAGCTCGGTTCCTGGGCCGGCAGCCCCCGCGCCCCGATGTCGCGGCGACAGTACCCCTCGGGCCAGTCGATTGCCGCCACCCCCGCATAGGCGCGGGCGCGCGCGCGGACCAAATCCGGCCCGCTCCCCACCACCGTCAGCACCCGCCCGCCGGCCGCCACCAGCCGCTCGCCCTCGCGTCGCGTGCCGGCGTGGAACACCAGCACATCCGGCAGCGTCGCCGCCGCTCCCAACCCGCGTATCTCGCTCCCCTGGGCGTAGGCGCCGGGATAGCCGCGCGCCGCCAGCACCACCGCGACCGTGGCCGTGGGCTTCCAGCGAAGGTCGAACCGCGCCAACTCGCCGTCGCACGCCGCCAGCAGCGCCGGCAGCAGGTCCGAGCGCAGCCGCGGCAGCAGCGCCTGGCACTCCGGATCGCCCCAGCGGGCGTTGAACTCGATCACCTTGGCGCCGTCCGACGTCAGCATCAGCCCCGCGTAGAGAACGCCCCGGAACGGTGCGCCGCGCGCCGCCAGCACCGCCAGCACGGGGCGCATGATCCGCTCCATCACAGTCCCCGCGAGCGCCTCGGTCGCCTCCGGCGGTGGCGAGATGGCCCCCATGCCGCCGGTGTTCGGGCCGGCATCGCCGTCGGCCGCCCGCTTATGGTCGCGCGCCGCGCCGAGGAAAATGGCATCGCTGCCGTCGCACAGCGCGAAGACCGACAGCTCCTCGCCCTCCAGGCATTCCTCGATCACCAGCCGCGCGCCGGCCGCGCCGAACGCCCCCTCGCGCATCATCGCGACGACCGCCGCTTCGGCCGCTTCCTCGGTTGCTGCCACCACTACGCCCTTGCCGGCGGCAAGCCCGTCGGCCTTGACCACCAGCGGCGCGCCGCGGCGGCGGATGAAGTTGATCGCCGCATCGGCGTCATCGAACGCCTCCCATCGCGCGGTCGGAATGCCGGCCTCATCGCAGAGTTCGTTTGCAAAACTCTTGCTGCCTTCGATCCGCGCCGCCGCCGCACTCGGGCCGCAGCAGCGTATGCCCGCCTCGGCGAGCGCGTCGGCCAAGCCCGCGACCAGCGGCGCCTCCGGGCCGGGCACCACCAGATCGACCGCGTTCGCGCGCGCGAACGCGACCAGGCCGGGCAAATCCTCGGCGCCGATCGGCACGCATTCGGCGTGTTCCGCGATGCCCGGATTGCCGGGAGCCGCCCACAGCTTGCGCAGCAACGGGCTGGCCGCGAGCGCCCAGGCCAGCGCGTGCTCGCGTCCGCCCGATCCCACCAGCAGCACCCGCATCGCGTCCGCTCCCTTCGCGTGGGGGCCGCTCTAGCATACGCTCGGGCCATGAACGACCTGCTTCAGCCCGCCACCAACATCCCCGAATACTCGGTCTCCGAGGTCTCCGGCGCCGTCCGGCGCACGCTGGAGGGTGCGTTCGGACGCATCCGCGTGCGCGGCGAGATCAGCGAGTTCAAGGCCCATCGCTCCGGCCATATGTACTTCTGCCTCAAGGACGAGGGCGCGAAGCTCGGCGCCGTCGTGTGGCGCAGCGGCACGGCACGGCTCGGCCTCAAGCCCGAGGACGGGGTGGAGGTGATCGCCACCGGGCGCATCTCCTCCTACGCCGAGCGCTCGACCTATCAGCTCGTCGTCGAGCGGCTGGAATACGCGGGCGAGGGCGCGCTGCTGGCGCGGATCGAGAAGCTGCGCCAGCGCCTCGCCGCCGAGGGGCTGTTCGACGCGGAGCGCAAGCCGAAGCTGCCGCTGCTGCCCGCGGTGATCGGCGTCATCACCTCGCCGCAAGGGGCGGTGTTGCAGGACATCCGCACCACGATCTCCCGGCGATTCCCCCGCCCGATCCTGCTCTGGCCGGTTTCGGTGCAGGGCGAGGGGGCGGCGGAGCGGATCGCGCGCGCCATCGCCGGCTTCGACGCGCTGGCACCCGGTGGGCCGATCCCCCGCCCCGACGTGCTGATCGTCGCCCGCGGCGGCGGCAGCCTCGAAGACCTGATGGCGTTCAACGACGAGGCGGTGGTGCGGGCGGCCGCCGCCTGCCGCATTCCGCTGATCTCGGCGGTGGGACACGAGACCGACACCACGCTGATCGATCACGCGAGCGCACGCCGTGCGCCGACGCCGACCGCCGCCGCCGAACTCGCGGTGCCCTCGCGGGCCGACCTGGTGGCCGATTTGCAGCAGAGGGCGGCGCGACTCGTGGGCGCCCTGCACCGGCTCGCGCAGCAGCGGGCGCTGGCGCTGTCGCGAGCGGTGCGGGGCTTGCCTGATCTGCCGTCGCTGCTGGGGGCGGCGCGGCAGCGGCTCGACGATCGCGCCGCGCGGCTCGACCTCGCATTGCCCAACCTGCTCGCCGCGCGCCGGGCGGCGCTCGTTCGGGCCGAGCACGCGATGCCGGCCGCCGGCACGCTGATCGAGCGCCGGCGGGGCGCCCTAGGCATCGCGGCGGCGCATCTGCGCGGTGGCCTGCGGGCCGCCTTGCAGGCGCGCCGGCACGCCGCCTCGGGCATCCTGGCACGGTTGTCTCCGGCATCTCTGGCCGGCGCGGTGCGCGAGCGCCGGACGCGCCTCGAAGGTCTCGCTGCCCGGCTTGCGGGGGTTTCGTATCAGGCCGTGCTGGAGCGCGGCTTCGTGCTGGTCTCCGACGCCGAGGGACGCACGCTCACGCGCGCCGCCGCGGTCGCGCCCAGCGCGCGGCTCTCGCTGCGCTTCGCCGACGGCACGGTTGCTGCCCGCGCCGAGGCCGCCCCTAAGCCCGAGCGGCAGCGGAGCCTTGGCCTGTGACCGGATCGCCAGAGATCGAGCTTTTGGTGCTCGACCCGCGCCTGCATGAATGGGGGCTGCCCGCCTACCAGAGTGCGATGGCGGCGGCGATCGACCTCCATGCCTGCCTCGATGCGCCCGCGATACTGGCGCCGCAGGGGGCGCCGGCGCTGATCGGCGCGGGGTTCGCGCTGCACATCGCCGATCCCGGCTTCGCGGCCCTGGTGCTGCCGCGCTCGGGACTGGGCCACCGCAAGGGCCTGGTGCTCGGCAACCTCGTGGGCCTGATCGACCCCGACTACACCGGCCCGATCCTGGTCAGCGCCTGGAACCGCAGTGCCGCGGGCACGCCGCCGCTGGTGATCGAACCCGGCGAGCGGTTCGCGCAGCTTCTGTTCGTGCCGGTGATCCGGCCGCGGCTGCGCAGCGTTGCCGCGTTCTCGGCCGCGAGCGCCCGCGGCGGCGGCGGGTTCGGCTCGACCGGCTGACCCCGCAAAGCCCTCTCCGCCCTTCGGGGCGGAGAGGGTTGGGTGTAGGTGGGGGCCGGCCGCGATGGCCTTACGGGCGCGAACCGATTGCAGCGTACTCGCGCCGCGCTGGAGAGTCCCCTACCTCACCCCGGCCCTCTCCGCCCCGAAGGGCGGAGAGGGAGTGGAGCATCGTCACTTGCATTGCCGCACGGGCTGACAAGCGGGGCGGGGCTGCGCTAGACGCGGCGCAGCATCCGGACACGCCGCATGTCGGAGACCACCTTCCCGGCCATCGCCTCCGCCCGAAGGCTGCCGAACCTGCTCGACCTCGCGGCGATGGTCTGCATCTTCGGCCTCGGTGCGGCGGTGATCGCGGGGGCCCGCGGCACCTTCGCCCCGCTCGCCGCCGGCGAGGCGGCGGCGATCCACCTCGATCCGTCCTGGCTTCCCTATTACGCGCTGCGCACCACGATGCGCATGTTCGCCGCCCTGCTCTGCTCGCTCGTCTTCACTTTCACCTACGCGACCTGGGCGGCGAAAAGCCGGCGCGCGGGCATGATCCTGATCCCGGTGCTCGACATCCTGCAATCGGTGCCGATCCTGGGCTTCCTCTCGTTCACCGTCGTGTTCTTCATGGGCCTGTTCCCGGGCCGCGTGCTGGGGGCGGAGCTGGCCGCGATCTTCGCGATCTTCACCAGCCAAGCCTGGAACATGGCGTTCAGCCTGTATCAGTCGCTGACCACGCTGCCAGCCGATCTCGACGAGGCGGCCCGCGCCTTCCGCCTCTCGCCCTGGCAGCGCTTCTGGCGGCTGGAAGCGCCGTTCGCCGTGCCCGGGCTGGTGTGGAACACCATGCTCTCGATGTCCGGCGGCTGGTTCTTCGTCGTCGCCTCGGAAGCGGTCTCGGTGGGCAGCATCACCTGGAAGCTGCCGGGCATCGGCTCCTACGTGGCCCTCGCCCTGGAGCGGCGTGAGATCGGCGCCGTGTTCGAGGCGATCGGGGCGATGCTGGTCGTGATCCTGCTCTACGACCAGCTCCTGTTCCGCCCGCTGGTCGCGTGGTCGGCCAAGTTCCGCTTCGAGGTGGTGGCGGGCGAGGACGCGGGCGACCCCTGGCTGCTGGCGCTACTGCGGCGGACGCAGTTGCTGCGCGCCGCGTCGGACGCGATGGGCGGCGTGTTCTTTTGGGTCAGCGGGATGCGGCTTGCGGGGTCGCGGCCGGCCCGCGAGCACCCGCGCTGGCGGTCGCGGGCGGCCGATCTGGCGTGGCTCGCGTTGCTGGCGGCGGCGATCGCGCTGGGGGCGGCGCGCATCGCGGGCGCCCTCGCCGGCACGCTGCACTGGCCCGATGTGTTCACTGCCTTGCTCGACGGCTGCTTCACGTTGCTGCGGGTGCTGCTGGTCGTGCTGATCTCGGCGGCGATATGGGTGCCGCTCGGGGTCTGGTTCGGGCTGCGCCCGCGCTGGGCGCGCTGGGCGCAGCCGGTGGCGCAGTTCCTGGCCGCGTTCCCGGCCAATCTGTTCTTCCCGCTGGTCGTCGTCGTGATCGTGCATTTCGTGCTCGATCCCGACATCTGGCTCACGCCGCTGATGCTGCTCGGCACGCAGTGGTACATCCTGTTCAACGTCATCGCCGGCGCCGCCGCCTTTCCGGGCGACCTGAAGGAAGCAGTGGCCAATTTCCGCGTCGGCGGTCCGCTGTGGTGGCGCCGCGTGATGCTGCCGGGCATCATGCCCTATCTCATTACCGGCGCGATCACGGCGAGCGGCAATGCCTGGAACACGGCAATCGTGGCCGAGGTCGCGTCGTGGGGAAAGACCAAGCTGGTCGCGCACGGGCTCGGCGCCTATATCGCGCAGGCGAGCGATGCCGGGGACACATCGCGCATCCTGCTCGGCGTCGCGGTGATGTCGGGCTTCGTGCTGGCCTTCAACCGGCTGCTGTGGCGACCGCTCTATGCGTTCAGCAGCCGCCGCATGACCCTCTGAGCGGAGCACGGATGGACACCTTCGTCGCCACCACGACCGACGCGCTGCTCGATGTCCGTGGCGTGCGGCAGGCGTATCACAAGGACAGCGCCGCCGACCTCGTGGTGCTGGACGGCGTCGATCTGCGCATCGCGCCCGGCGAGATCGTGGGCCTGCTCGGCCGCTCCGGCTCGGGGAAATCGACCCTGCTGCGCATCGTCTCTGGGCTGCTGGCGCCCTCCGGGGGCGAGGTGTTCTGGCGCGGTGCGAAGCTGCACGGCCCCGCCGAAGGGGTGGCGATGGTGTTCCAGAGTTTCGCCCTGTTCCCCTGGCTCACGGTGCAGGAAAATGTCGAGCTCGGCCTGGAGGCGCAGCGGGTGCCGAAGGCCGAGCGCAAGGAACGGGCGGAGGCGGCGATCGACCTGATCGGCCTCGGCGGCTACGACAGCGCCTATCCCAAGGAATTGTCGGGGGGCATGCGCCAGCGCGTCGGCTTGGCGCGCGCGCTCGTCGTGCATCCCGACCTGCTGCTGATGGACGAGCCGTTCAGCGCGCTCGACGTGCTGACCGCCGAGACGCTGCGCACCGACCTGATCGACCTCTGGATCGAGCACCGGCTGCCGGTGAAGTCGATCCTGATGGTCACGCACAATATCGAGGAGGCGGTGCTGATGTGCGACCGCATCCTGGTGTTCTCTGCCAATCCCGGACGGGTCGCGAACGAGATCCGGGTGCCGTTTTCGCATCCGCGCAACCGGCTCGATCCGGCGTTCCGGCAAATGGTGGACGACATCTACGCCTTGCTGACCCGCCGCCAGCCGGCACCCGCGCCACGGCCCGTGGGCGCGCCGCCGCAGATCGGGCTGCCGCTGCATCCGCTCTCGATCAACCTGCTCGCCGGCATGCTGGAAACCCTGGCCGCCCCCCCTACAACGGCCGCGCCGACCTCCCCGCCCTCGCCGACGCCTTGCAGCTTGAGGCCGACGAGCTGCTGCCGCTCGGCGAGGCGTTGCAATTGCTGCATTTCGCGGTGCTGGAGGAGGGGGACATGCGCCTGACCGATACCGGCCGACGGTTCGCCGAGGCCGATACCGACACCCGCAAGGCGCTATTCACCCGCGCGCTGCGCACTTACGTGCCGCTCGCCGCCCTGATCCACGACGAGGTGCACGAGCGGCGCAACCACCGGGTCTCGGCGGCGCGCTTCCGCGACGACCTCGAGGAGCACATGTCGCCCGACTATGCCGAGGAGACGCTGAAGGCGGTAATCGGCTGGGGCCGCTATGCCGACCTCTATGCCTATGACGAGGAGGCCGACCAGTTCTTCCTGGAGGAGGATCAGCAGGTGGAGCTTCCCCCAGCCCGCGCCGGGTGACAATCTTACATCTCGACCCGGGGCCGGACCCGGGCGCCATGCCAGGGAGAGAAGCGATGCTGACCCGCCGCGCCATGATCGCCGCCACGGCGACCGCGCCATTCCTCGACTACGCCGCGCTCACGCAGGTCTGGGCCGCCACACCCAAGCAGGTGGTCGTGATGGTCAAGCAGATCGACGACATCATCAGCTTCGATCCCGCGGAGTCCTACGAGTTCACCGACAACGAGGTGGACGGCAACTGCTACCGCAAGCTGGTGGCACCCGACCTGACCACCGGCACCGGCCTCATCGGCGACCTCGCCGAGAAATGGGACGTGAGCTCGGACGGGCTGACTTTCACCTTCCACCTGCGTGGCGATGCGCATTTCCCGAGCGGCAAGCCGGTGACGGCCCAAGATGCGGAGTTCTCGCTGCACCGCATCGTGCTGCTCAACAAGACACCGGGCTTCATCATCACCCAGTTCGGCTTTTCCAAGGACAATGTCGCCAAGCTGATCCAGGCGAAGGATGCCCGTACGCTGGAGATGAAGCTGCCGTCGGCGCAGGCGACCACCTTCGTGCTCTACTGCCTCTCCGCCAATGTCGGCGGCATCGTCGAGAAAGCCACCGCGATGGCGCACCAGACGGCCGGCGACATGGGCAACAGCTGGCTCAAGACGCACACCGCCGGGGCGGGTGCCTACAGCCTCACGTCATGGGCGGCGAGCGATCACGTGATCATCGACGCCAATCCCCATTCCGGCATCAAGGTGGGTGCCAAGCGCGTCGTGATCCGGCACGTGAAGGACCCGGCCGCACAGCTCCTGCTGCTGGAGAAGGGTGACGCCGACATCGCGCGCGACTTGCAGGCCGACCAGCTCAAGACGATCAAGGGCAACCCGGCGTACCATTTGGCGACGGCGAAGCAGGGCACCTCGATGTATATCGGCATGAACCAAGGCAACGCGGCACTCGCCAAGCCGCAAGTCCATCAGGCGATCAAGTCGGCGATCAACTACGATGCGATCGCGACCAACATCACGCCCACCACCTGGACCGTTGATCAGTCGTTCCTGCCCGAAGGGCTGCCCGGTGCGCTCACCGAGCAGCCGTTCAAGAAGGATACGGCCAAGGCCAAGAAACTGCTGGCCGACGCCGGCTATGCGAACGGGCTGTCGCTGACGATGGACTATATTTCCGCCTCGCCCTATTCCGAAATCGCCCAGGCGGTGCAGCAGGATCTGGCCGAGGCCGGCATCAAGCTGCAGCTTCTCCCCGGTGAACAGAAGCAGGTATTCTCGAAGATGCGGGCGCGGCAGCATCAGCTCATCCTGTCGATCTGGGGGACGGACTATTTCGATCCGAACTCGAATGCGCAGGCGTTCTGCGCCAACCCCGACGACAGCGACACCAGCAAGCTGAAGATTCTCGCTTGGCGCTGTCACTTCGCCGACAAGCAGCTTACCGAGGAAGCGGCTGACGCAGCGAAAGAACTGGACGGCAAGAAGCGCGTCGCACTCTATCAGGAGATGCAGCGCCAGTTCTGGCAGCGCGCGCCGTTCGCGATGCTGCTGCAAAAGAACGAGGTCGCGGTGCTGCGCAAGGGCGTGACCGGCCTCAAGCTGGGGCCGATGCCCGACTACACCAAATACGCGGCGATCGAGAAGGCCTGACGCGCCACGTGATCGTGCTTCCCTCCGGCCCGGCAGGCTCGCTATCCTGCCGGGCCGTGCGGGCGCGGGACGGACCGGCGCCGCCGAGGAGGAACGACCCGATGCTGACCCGACGCACCCTGCTGGCCGCCGGCGCGGCCGCCCCTGCGCTCGCCGCCATGCCGGCCTGGGCGGCGACACCGAAGCAGGTGGTCGTTATGGCCAAGCAGATCGACGACATCATCAGCTTCGACCCGGCGGAATCCTACGAATTCTCCGACAACGAGGTGGACGGCAACTGCTACCGCAAGCTGGTGACACCCGACCTCGCTGGCGGCACCGGCCTCGTCGGCGACCTCGCCGAGAAATGGGACGTGAGCTCGGACGGGCTCACCTTCACCTTCCACCTGCGCGGCGACGCGCATTTCCCGAGCGGCAAGCCGGTGACGGCCGAGGATGCCGCCTTCTCGCTGCAGCGGGCGGTGCTGCTCGACAAGACACCGGGCTTCATCATTACCCAGTTCGGCTTTTCCAAGGACAACGTGGCCAAGCTGATCCAGGCGAAGGATGCCCGCACGCTGGAGATGAAGCTGCCGTCCGCGCAGGCGACGACCTTCGTGCTCTATTGCCTCTCGGCCAATGTCGGCAGCATCGTCGAAAAGGCCACCGCGATGGCGCACCAGACGGCCGGCGACATGGGCAACGGCTGGCTCAAGACGCACACCGCCGGCGCCGGCCCGTACAGCCTCACGTCATGGGCAGCGAGCGATCACGTCATCATCGACGCCAATCCGCATTCCGGCATCAAGGTGGGTGCCAAGCGCGTCGTGATCCGGCACGTGAAGGACCCGGCCGCACAGCTTCTGCTGCTGGGGAAGGGCGACGCCGACATCGCACGCGACTTGCAGGCCGACCAGCTCAAGACGATCAAGGGCAACCCGGCGTATCACCTGGCGACCGTCAAGCAGGGCGCCTCGATGTACATCGCGATGAACCAGTCGGTGCCGCTTCTCGCCAAGCCGCGGGTGCATCAGGCGATCAAGTGGGCGATCAACTACGATGCGATCGCGACCAACATCACGCCGACCACCTGGACCGTCGATCAGTCGTTCCTGCCCGAAGGGCTGCCCGGCGCGCTCACCGAGCAGCCGTTCAAGAAGGACTCGGCCAAGGCGAAGCAGTTGCTGGCGCAGGCGGGACTGCCCGACGGCTTCGCGGTCACGATGGACTACACCTCCGAGTCACCCGCGTCCGAAATCGCGCAGGCCGTGCAGCAGGACCTTGGCGAAATCGGCATCAAGGTCACGCTGTTGCCGGGCGAGCGGAAGCAGGTCGTCACCAAGACCCGTGCGCGCACGCATCAGCTCGCGATGCTGGAATGGGGGACGGACTATTTCGACCCGAACTCGAACGCGCAGGCGTTCTGCGCCAACCCGGACGACAGCAACACCAGCAAGCTGAAAATCCTGGCCTGGCGCAGCCATTTCGCCGACAAGCAGCTCACCGACGAGGCTGCTGCGGCGGCCAAGGAACGCGACGCAAAGCAGCGCATGGCCATGTACCAGAACATGCAGCGGCAGTTCTGGCAGCGCGCGCCGTTCGCGATGCTGCTGCAAAAGAACGAAGTCGCCGTGCTGCGCAAGGGTGTCGCCGGCCTCAAACTGGGGCCGATGCCCGACTACACCAAATACGCAGCGATCGAGAAGGCCTGACGCGAGGAGGAACCAGCCGATGAAAGGCCGGCTGCGCACCCTGGCCGGAACCGCCGCTAGCATTCCGGTGACGCTGTTCGGGCTGATCCTGGTCACGTTCCTGATCGGCCGCGTGATGCCGATCGACCCGGTGGTCGCGATCGCCGGCGATCACGCGCCGCCCGACGTGGTGGCGGCGATCCGCCTCCAGCTCGGCCTCGACCGGCCGCTCGTCGTGCAGTTCTGGATTTACTTGCGGCATCTGGCCCACGGCGATCTCGGCCGCTCGGTGATGACTACCCACCCGGTGACCCAGGACATCCTGAACTTCTTTCCCGCGACGCTGGAGCTGGCGACGGCCGCGATCATCGTCGCCGTCGTGGCCGGCGTGCCGCTCGGCGTGATCGCGGCCGCGCGTCCGGGATCGCGGTTCGATCATGCGGTGCGCGTGTTCGGCATGGCCGGGCAGTCGATCCCGGTGTTCGTGCTGGGGCTGGTCAGCCTGCTCGTGTTCTACGCCAAGCTCGGCATCGTGCCCGGCACCGGGCAGGAGGGCGTGCTCTACGAGGGGCTGGTGCCGCACATCACGGGAATGCTGGTGCTCGACGCGGCGATCAGCGGTCAATGGGGCGCGTTCTGGGATGCGCTCGCGCACCTGGCGCAGCCGTCGCTGGTGCTGGCCTTCATCACCCTCGCCTACATCACGCGGATGACGCGCGCCTTCATGCTCGACGCGCTCGCCGGCGAATACGTCGTCACCGCTCGCGCCAAGGGCCTGTCGGGCAGCCGCATCCTGTGGCGGCACGCGTTCGGCAACATCAGCGTGCGGCTGGTGACGGTGCTGGCGCTCGCCTATGCCGGCCTGCTGGAGGGCGCGGTCGTCACCGAGACCATCTTCTCCTGGCCCGGCCTGGGCAATTACCTCACCGTCTCGCTGCTGAACGCGGACATGAACGCCGTGCTGGGGGCGACGCTGGTGATCGGGATCAGCTATCTGGCGCTCAACCTGATCGCCGACATGGCGTATCGGATGCTGGACCCGCGCGTGCGATGAACGCGATCTCCCGCGAGTGGCTGCTCACCGAGGCGCCCGCCTCGCGCCGGCAGGCGGGATGGGGACGCTTCTACCGCGCCTGGCTCGCGTTCCGCACCAACCGGCTCGCGATGCTCGGCCTCGTCGTCGTCCTGCTGATGGTTGTGGCCTCGCTCGCCGCACCGGTGCTGACGTGGCAGAGCCCGGCCGCACAGAACCTCGCCGGCCGGCTCGCCGCCCCTTCTGCGGCCCACTGGTTCGGCACCGACGAACTGGGCCGCGACATCTACACGCGCATCCTCTACGGCGGGCGCGTGACGCTCGGCATGGTGGTCACGATCGTGCTGCTGGTCGCCCCGCTCGGTCTCGCGGTCGGCAGCATCGCGGGCTATCTCGGCGGCTGGACCGACCGCGTGCTGATGCGCGTGACCGACGTGTTCCTCGCCTTCCCGCGCCTGGTGCTGGCCCTTGCCTTCGTCGCCGCGCTGCGGCCCGGGATCGGCAGTGCGATCATCGCCATCGCGCTCACCTCCTGGCCGCCCTATGCGCGGCTGGCGCGGGCCGACACGCTGACCATCCGCGGCAGCGACTTCGTCGCCGCCGTGCGGATCGCCGGCGCCGGCGCGCCGCGCATTATCCTGCGCCATATCGTGCCGCTCTGCGTCTCCAACGTCGTCGTGCGCGTGACGCTGGACATGGCGGGCATCATCATCACCGCCTCGGCACTCGGTTTCCTCGGCATGGGCGCACAGCCGCCGACCCCGGAATGGGGCACCATGATCGCATCGGCGCGCGATTTCATCCTGCAGCAATGGTGGGTGCCGACGATCCCGGGCATCGCGATCTTCGTCGCCTGCCTCGCGTTCAACCTGCTCGGCGACGGGTTGCGCGACGTGCTCGACCCGAAGCAGCCCTGATGCTGGTCGAAATGCGCAACCTGCGTGTCGCCTTCCCCTCGCCGCGCGGCGAGACCGAGGCGGTGCGCGACGTGTCGCTCTCGCTGGGGGCGGAGAAGCTCGGCATTGTCGGCGAGAGCGGGTCGGGCAAGTCGCTCACCGCGCGCTCGCTGCTGCGGCTGCTGCCGGGCAATGCGCGCATCCGCGCCGACCGGCTCGCCTTCGACGGCATCGACATTCTCGCAGCCAATGAAGCGACGCTGCGGCGCATCCGCGGCAAGCGCGCCGGGCTTATTCTCCAGGACCCGAAATACTCGCTCAATCCGGTGATGACCGCGGGCCGGCAGATCGCGGAAGCCTGGCGCGTCCACAAAGGCGGCAGCCGGCGCGCCGCAAGCGCCGCCGCGATCGACCTGCTGGCGCAGGTGCGCATCCGCGATCCGGCGCGCGTCGCCGACGCCTATCCGCACGAGCTTTCCGGCGGCATGGGGCAGCGGGTGATGATCGCGATGATGCTGGCGCCCGACCCCGAGCTGCTGATCGCCGACGAGCCGACCAGCGCGCTCGATGCCACCGTGCAGGCGGAAATCCTGCGGCTGATCGAGGATCTGGTGTCGCGCCGCGGCATGGCGCTCATGCTCATCAGCCATGATTTGCCGCTGGTCTCGCATTTCTGCGACCGCGTGCTGGTGATGTACGCGGGGCGGATCGTGGAGGAACTCGCGGCCAGCGAGCTCTCCCGCGCGCGGCATCCGTACACGCGCGGCCTGCTCGAATGCCTGCCCTCGCTCGTGCATCCGAAGCTGCGGCTGCCGGTGATGGTGCGCGACGCCGCGTGGCTTGGCGCATGATTGAGGTCGAGAACCTGCGCGTGCGATTCGGCCAAATCGAGGCGGTGTGCGGGGTTTCCTTCAACGTTGCGACCGGCGGCAGCTTCGGCATCGTGGGCGAGAGCGGCTCGGGCAAATCGACGGTGCTGCGCGCTCTCTCCGGCCTCAACCCAGATTGGACCGGCCGGATGGCCCTCGACGGCGTGGCATTGGCTCCGCGCCGCGACCGCGCCTTCTTCCGTCGCGTGCAGATGGTGTTTCAGGACCCCTACGGCTCGTTGCACCCGCGCCAGACCGTCGATCGCGCGCTCTCGGAGCCGCTGCTGATCCACCGCATCTCCGACATCGAGACGCGCATCGAGCGCGGACTTGCCGAGGTCGCGCTGCCCCCCGACATGCGCTTCCGCTATCCGCACCAGCTTTCGGGCGGCCAGCGGCAGCGGGTCGCGATCGCGCGCGCGCTGATGGCCGAACCCGACGTGCTGCTGCTCGACGAGCCGACCAGCGCGCTCGACGTCTCGGTGCAGGCCGAGGTGCTGAACCTGCTCGCCGAGCTGCAACGAAAGCGCGGCTTGACCTATGTGCTGGTCAGCCACAACCTTGCGGTCGTCGCCCATGTCTGCCCGATGATCGGCGTGATGCAGGGCGGCGAGATGGTGGAGCAGATCGCGGTCGAGGAGCTGCGCGCCGGACGCGCCCGTCATCCGCACACCGCCGAGCTGCGCGCGCTGAGCGTGGAACTCGAGGAGCCGGAGGAGACCGATGCCGCGCAGGTCGAAGCTCGCGCCTGAAGCCGAAGCAAGCTGATGCACACCGATGATGTTCCCGCCCGCGACGGCGTGCGGCTCGCGACCGACATCCATCTGCCGGACGGCACCGGCCCGTTCCCGGTTGTCCTGGAGCGCACCCCGTACGGCCGCGATGTCGTCAGCCGCAGCGAGGTGACGGCAGCCGACCCGAAGCCTGCTTCGCGCGCCGACCTTGCCGCCTACTTCAACCGCGCGGGCTACGCGGTCGTGTATCAGGACACGCGCGGGCGGCACGGGTCGGAAGGGCGCTTCGTGAAATACCTCGCCGACGCCGAGGACGGTTTCGATACCTGCGCCTGGCTGGTGGGACAAGGCTGGTGCGACGGGCGCATCTGCACGATGGGCCTCTCGTACGCCGCGCACACGCAGGCCGCACTCGGCTGCCTCGACCCGCCGGGTCTCGTGGCACAGGTGCTCGATTCCGGCGGGTTCTGCAATTCCTGGCAGGCCGGCATCCGCCAATCCGGCGCCTTCGAGCTCAAGCAGGCGACCTGGGCGCACAAGCAGGCGCTGCTCTCGCCCGAAGCGGCGGCCGATCCGGTGATGCGCGCGGCCCTGGAGGCGGAGAACATAAGCGACTGGTTCGCGCGGATGCCGTGGAAACCGGGGCACTCGCCGCTGCGCCACCATCCCGATTACGAGGCGTACCTGTTCGAGCAGTGGACGCACGGCGCGCGCGACGAGTTCTGGCAACGCGCCGGCATCTGGGCGGCGGGATTTCATGCGCAGTACAGCCGCGCCGCCTGCATGCACATGTCCTCGTGGTACGACCCGTATCCGCTGACCGCGACCGGCAATTATGTTGGCCTCAAGCGCAACGAACGCGGACCGCAGCGGCTGATCCTCGGCCCGTGGACTCACGGCGATCGCAGCCTGACGGGTTTCGGCGAGGTGTGGTTCGGCGACGATGCCGCGATCGACGCCTGGGCCGGCGACTGGCGCGCCTATCGCCGGCGGTTCTTCGATCACGTCGTGCGCGGAGCGGCGTTCGATGAGCCGGCGGTGCGCCTGTTCGTGATGGGCGGCGGCAGCGGGCGACGCACGCAGGCGGGGCAGCTCGATCACGGCGGGCGCTGGATCACGGCCGCGGACTGGCCGCCGCCGGGTGTCACACCGACGCTCTATCATCTGCACGCCGACGGCCGGCTCGATCCGGCGGCGCCGGATGCGACCGATGCCGCGCTGTCGTACGACTTCGATCCCGCGCATCCGGTACCGACGATCGGCGGCAATTTCTCCAGCCTCGATCCGGTCGCGGTCGCGGGCCCCTTCGACCAGGTGGAGCGGCCGGAGTTCTTCGGCTGCGCAGCTCCCTATTTGCCGCTCGCCTCGCGCGCCGACATCCTCGTGTTCCAGACCGCACCGCTCGCGGCACCCTTGCAGATTGCCGGGCCGATCGAGGCCGAGCTGTGGGTCGCGACCGATGGCCCCGATACCGATTTCGCCGCCAAGCTGATCGACGTGCATCCGTCGAGCCATGACTTCCCGCGCGGCTTCGCGATGCCGCTCTCGGACGGCATCCTGCGGCTGCGCTATGCCGAGGATGCGGCGGCACCGCGCCTGCATGCGCCGGGCGCGGTGACGCGCATCCGCATCACACTGTTCCCGGTTGCGAATTTGTTCCTGCCCGGGCATCGCATCCGGCTCGACATCGCGTCGAGCAACTTCCCGAAATTCGACGTCAACCCGAACACGGGCGAGCCGGAGGGGATGGCGCGGCGGCGGCGGATCGCACGCAACACGGTGTTCGCCGGCGCCGGCCGGCCGAGCCGCGTCGTGCTGCCGATCCTGGATTTGTGAGGGAGAGAAAGAATGATCGTCGATCTGCGCATCTACACCATTCGCGCCGGCCGGCTCGCGGAGTTCGTCAAGACCTATCAGGAGCACGCCTGGCCGTTGCAGCAGAAGCATCTCGGCCGCTGCCTTGGCTGGTACACCAGCGCCGAGGGTCCGTTGAACCAGGTCGTGCATCTCTGGGGCTATGACAGCCAGGCGGATCGCGAGCGCCGGCGCGACGCGATGGCGGCCGATCCGGCGTGGCAGGCCTATCTGGCGCGCAGCACCGAGATGGGGCTGTTGGTGGCACAGGAGAACCGGTTCCTCAAACCGACCGCGTTCTCGCCCGCGCGGTAGGCATACCGCGGTCGTACGGCATGGCTGTGGCCAACTCGTCATGGTCCGGCTTGCTCGGCAGAGGATGAAATCCCCGGCCATCATCGGCGTCGCCAGGCAGGGAGCACCGTGGCGATCCAGGCGGGGCGCTGCGTGCCTCAAGCACGGCTGAGCGAGCCGTCAGAACGTGCATGATCGCGAGCAGCCGGCGGCGCGGGTGCTGGCGGCCTCGCTGCGGTTCGAGCGCGGCTCGGGCGATCGGTCAGGGGGCAACGACCCTGAGTGGCCCTCTTCTGAGGCCGGTCTCGGCGCTCGGCGGCAACGCCTGACGCCCAAGGGCGGAGGTGCTCGAGCCGTCGATCTTGCCACGAGAGATCGGCAAACTGGTGGGTGCGACAGGGATTGAACCTGTGACCCCCGCCGTGTGAAGACGGTGCTCTGCCGCTGAGCTACGCACCCGAGGCCGGCCGCTCTCCTATGCCGCGCGCCCGCCGCGCGCAAGGACCTCACGCTCAGCCCTGCCCCCAGCGCCAGTCCGCCACCTCCGGCATGTCGCGGCCGTGGCGGGTGATGAACTCCTGGTGCTCGACCAGCTTGTCGCGGATCGTCTGCCGCACATAGGCGGCCCGCGCCGCAAGCCCGGGCACCAGCGCGATCACGTCGGCGACCAGATGGAAGCGGTCGATGCGGTTGAGCACCGCCATGTCGAACGGCGTCGTCGTCGATCCCTCCTCCTGATAGCCGCGCACGTGGAGCTGCTCGTGGTTGTGCCGCTTGTAGGCGAGGCGGTGGATCAGCGACGGATAGCCGTGATAGTCGAACAGCGTTGGCACGCCGGGCGGGAACAGCGCATCGTAGTCGGCATCGGTCATCCCGTGCGGGTGCTGAAACTGCGGCTGCAAGGTCATCAGATCGACCACGTTCACCACCCGCACCTTCAGCTCCGGCAAGTGCCGGCGCAGCAAATCGGCGCAGGCAAGCGTCTCCAAGGTCGGCACGTCGCCCGCACAGCCCAGCACGATGTCGGGCGTGCTGCCCTGATCGGTGCTCGCCCACGGCCAGATGCCGATGCCGGCGTCGCAATGCTTCACCGCCGCGTCGATGTCGAGCCATTGCGGCTCCATCTGCTTGCCGGCGACGATCACGTTCACCCGGTCGTAGCTGCGCAGGCAATGGTCGGCGACCCAGAGCAGCGTGTTGGCATCGGGCGGCAGATAGACGCGCACGATGTCGGCCTTCTTGTTCACCACGTGGTCGATGAAGCCCGGGTCCTGGTGACTGAAGCCGTTGTGGTCCTGCCGCCAGACGTGCGAGGTGAGCAGGTAATTGAGCGAACTGATCGGCCGCCGCCACGGCACGCGGCCGCTCGATTTCAGCCATTTGGCGTGCTGGTTGAACATCGAATCGACGATGTGGATGAACGCCTCGTAGCAATTGAAGAAGCCGTGCCGGCCGGTGAGCAGGTAGCCCTCCAGCCAGCCCTGGCAGGTATGCTCGCTCAGGATCTCCATCACCCGCCCGTCCGGCGCCAGGTGGTCGTCCTCGGGGATCGTCGCCGCATCCCAGGCGCGGTCGGTCGCCTCCAGCACCGCCGACAGCCGGTTCGAGACCGTCTCGTCGGGGCCGAAGATGCGGAAGTTGCGCGCCTCGGCATTGCGCCGGAGCACGTCGCGCAGATAGAGGCCCAGCACCTTCGTCGAACTCTGCGGCCACCTGTCCCGGCTGCGGGATCGCAACCGCGTAGTCGGCGAACTCCGGCAGCCGCAGCGGCCGGCGCAGCACGCCGCCATTGGCGTGCGGGTTGGCGCTCATCCGCCGCGTGCCCTCCGGTGCCAGCGCCGCCAGCTCCGGCCGCAGCCGCCCGGCCTCGTCGAACAGCGTTGCCGGCCGGTAGCTGCGCATCCACTCCTCGAGCTGCGCCACATGGGCGGGTGTCGCCATGTCCGGGATCGGCACCTGATGGGCGCGCCAGTACCCCTCGACCTTCTTGCCATCAACGGTCTTGGGCCCGGTCCACCCCTTCGGGCTGGCGAGCACGATCATCGGCCAGCGCGCCTGCCCTGCACCGCCGCCCTGCCGCGCCGCCTGCTGGATCGCCCGGATTTCGGCGAGACACGAATCCAGCGTCGCCGCCATTGCCTGGTGCATCGGCGCCGGCTCGTCGCCTTCGACGAAGTGCGGCGCGTAGCCGTAGCCTTCGAGCAGGCGGTGCAACTCCTCACGCGGGATGCGCGCGAGCACGGTGGGATTGGCGATCTTGTAGCCATTGAGGTGCAGGATCGGCAGCACCGCGCCGTCGCTCGCGGCACTCAAGAACTTGTTGCCATGCCATGAGGTCGCCAGCGCTCCGGTCTCGGCCTCCCCGTCGCCGATCACGCAGGTGACGATCAGACCGGGGTTGTCCAGCGCCGCGCCATAGGCATGGCTGAGCGAATAGCCGAGCTCGCCACCCTCGTTGATCGAGCCGGGCGTCTCAGGCGCAGTGTGGCTCGGGATGCCGCGCGGAAAAGAAAACTGGCGGAACAGGCGGCGCATCCCGTCCTCGTCCATCGAGACATCGGGATAGAGCTCGCTGTAGGTGCCTTCGAGCCAGGTGCAGGCGACCACGCCGGGCGCGCCGTGACCGGGACCAGTGATGAAGATCATGTCGAGGTCATGGGCGCGGATCAGCCGGTTGAGATGTGCGTAGATGAAGTTGAGGCCGGGCGTGGTGCCGAAATGGCCGAGCAGCCGCGGCTTGATGTGTGCGGGCGCGATCGGCTCGCGCAGCAGCGGATTGTCGAGCAGGTAGATTTGCCCGACCGCGAGATAGTTCGCCGCCCGCCACCAGCGGTCGATGCGGTCCAGCGCCTCGGGCGCGAACGGCGTGTCGGAACGGGGCATCGGGGAACCTCCGGCGGGGATCGCGGCCTCTGCGCCATCAAACCACGGCGCGGCTCCCGGTTGCGCGCGCTTGCCGGTGGATGGCGGCGGACGCAGGGTGCGCCCGCGAAGGAGCACGATGTGGGTGCAACAAACGAGGTTGCGGTGTGCGTGGTCGGCGCCGGGCCGGTGGGCGGCACGCTCGCCTGTCTGCTCGCCGCGATGGGCGTGTCAACCGCGGTGGTCGATCGCGCGCCGCTGCCGCCGATGGAGCACCCGGATTTCGACGGCCGCGCCTATGCCGTTGCCGCCGGCTCGCGCCGCATCCTGCAAGCGGCCGGAGTGTGGGACGCACTGCCGCTGCCCGCTTGCCCGATCCACGCCATCCGCGTCTCCGACGGCCGTATCGGCCGTGCGCCCTCGCTGCTGCACCTGCATTTCGACCGCCGCGAAGCTGGTGCGGAGGCGTTCGGCTGGATGGTCGAGGCGCGCAGCCTGCGGGTGGCGCTGAACGCGCATCTCAACCGCGCGCCGCGTCTCTCGGTCCACGCCCCGGCTTCGGCCGCCGTGTCGTTCGCGCCGGAGGGGGCGCGGGTGCGGCTCGGCGACGGCACCGAGATTGCGGCGCGGCTGGTGGTGGCCGCCGAGGGCCGCGACAGTCCGTTGCGCCGACAGGCCGGCATCGCGGTCACGCGCTGGCCCTATCGGCAGTCCGGTCTCGTATGCGCGATCGCCCACGAGCGGCCGCACGAAAACGTTGCGCTCGAGCATTTCCTGCCCGCCGGCCCGTTCGCGCAGCTCCCGATGGCGGCTTCGGAAGCGGGCGGGCACGTTTCGGCGATCGTCTGGACCGAGCGCGCCGAGGTGGCGCGTCGGATGCTGGCGCTGCCCGAGGCGGCGTTCGGCGCCGAAATCGCCCGCCGCCTCGGCGGCCATCTCGGCGCGTTCCGTCCGGTCGGGCGGCGCTGGTTCTACCCGCTCGGCGCGCTGCACGCGCACCGCTATTTCGCACCCCGCCTGGCGCTGGTGGGTGATGCCGCACACGGCCTCCATCCGATCGCGGGGCAGGGGCTCAATCTAGGCTTTCGCGATGCGGCGGCGCTGGCCAAGCTGGTGGCCGAGGCGATGGGCGACGGGCGCGATCCGGGGGCGGCCCTGCTGCTCGCTCGCTACCAGCGCGCGCGGCGGCCGGACAATCTGGCGATGCTGGTCGCGACCGACGCGCTCGACCGGCTGTTCAGCACCGACCTCCCGCCGCTGCGGCTCGCGCGCGATCTGGGGATCGCGGCGGTAAATCGGATCGGACCGCTGAAGCGGGCGTTCATGCGCCAAGCGATGGGGGCAGGGTGACGGACAGCGATTCGAGGATGCTTCACGGCCGATAAAAGCGCTCCTTGGAGGTTGGCAATGCTGGATGCCGTTAATCCGGTTGGTGTTTGGCCCCCATTCGGGGCTTTCTCGATGGCCGTCATTCAAGGAGACGGCCAAATCGTTCACTTGAAGGGACAGGTCTCTCTTGACCGACACGGCGAAATAGTAGGCGCGAAAGACATGCGCACTCAGGTTCGCAAGGTACTTGAGAATATCAGGGACGTACTGGCGAGCATGGGCGGGCAAATGAGCGATGTCGTCTCGCTTGTGCATTATGCGACCGATATCGAGCAGTTCATGGGCACAGGCGACATTCGCAAGGAGTTCTTCGCAGCGCCGTTCCCAGTGACCACGACTGTTCAAGTTCAGCGGCTGTACCACTGCAGACCTGATGATAGAGATTACCGCCATTGCCGAGATATCGCGCGCGCGCTTCCGACGCCCGTGAACAAGGGCGGGGAAGAGGACTTCGCGTTTGGTAGCCTCGCTGAAACTGAGACACCACCGGATTCCATGCTAGCTTCTCGCCCATGGTACGGGACGCGATGCCTGTATGGCTGCAGCAGCAGCAGACCGAGGATGTCGAGCACCTGGAGGCGATCCGGGCCCGCATCCGGCGTTCAATCGAGGATCCTCGCCCGAGCCTCACGGACCAAGAGGCCGAGACGCGGCTACGGTTACTGTTCGCTAAGCCCGAGCCGCCGGACGATGCCGCGGCATGATCACGGCCTTCACGCGCCGCACTGCTGGTGCGATCCTGCTCCTCCTCCTCCTCATCATCGCCGCCGGCCCGCGGCCCGGCCGCGCCGCCGACGATTGGGGCCACAAGCTCGCGAACACCCCGACCCGGTTCATTTTCGGCTACGGCTCGCTGATCGACACCGCCTCGCGGGACGCCACCGCCGGTAAGCCCACGCCCGCCATTCCGGTCCGCGTCTCCGCGGCCTTCGGCTACGTCCGCGCCTGGGTGGACCGCTGCCGCTGCGGCTTCACGGCCCTTGGGCTGCGCCGGCCGCACCCTGGCGAGAGCGCCGCCACGATCAACGGCGTGATCTACCCGGTGGACGGCACCGACATGACCGCCTTCGATGGGCGCGAGCAGGGCTACCGGCGCGTGGCGATCCAGGTGGGCGGAGCCGGCCAAGGTTCCGCCGGCGCAAGCCGGTGGAATGCCGGCGGAGGGGGCACCGTGCGGCGGGCCTGGATTGCTTCGTCGCTTCGCTCCTCGCAATGACTGATACCACGCGCCGAAAACATCGACTCGCCCCCACCGTCATGGTCGGCGAAGGCCGACCATCCACGACTTTGCTGTGTGCCGAGCGACAGACGTGGATGCTCGGCCTTCGCCGAGCATGACGTGGGATGTGCCCCGGGCAGGGACCGTCAATGCTTTCGGCGCCTTGTGGCATGCCGACTTGCGAGCGCCCCCGCCGTTACGCTTCTCCAAGCGCCCGGAAATGCTGCGAGTCCCGCCGCAGGTTCACGTTGTAGAACGGGTCGCGTCGGATCATCGGCTCCCAGCGGCGCATCAGGCGGTGCTCGTCGAGCACGTCGAACGCCATCCGCTTGGCGCTGCGGCTCTCGAAATGGCGCAGCGCGGCGAACGGCGTGTACACCACGCGCCAGCCCGCTTCACCCACCTTGAGGCAGAAATCGACGTCGTTGAAGTCGAGAGGGTAGCTCTCATCGAACCCGCCTACCGTTTCGAACACCGATTTGCGGAACGCCATGCAGGCCCCGGTCACGGCCGAGTAGTTGCGGATCACGTGGCCGAACAGATTGTAGCCCGATGCCTGTTTCGGCAGGTTGACCAGCACGTGGGCACCGGCCCCCAGCACGCCGAGCGCGATGCCGCAGTGCTGCACCGTGTCGTCGGGATAGAGCAGCCGGCCGCCGGCGACGCCGACGCCGGGGATCTCCAGCACCTCCAGAAGTGCCCCGAGCCACTCGCCGTCGAGCGCCTCCATGTCGTCATTCAGCAGCACGATCCGCTCGGCGTCCGCGCCGCGCACCGCGGCATTGGCCTTGTGCGCGAAGTTGAACGGCGCCTCGCCGCGATCATAGGCCACCAGCGTCACGCGCTCATCGAGCAGCGGCAAGCTGGCTGCGGCATCATGGGCGCCGGCATCCACGATGACACGGATTTCAAGGTCGATGCCGGGGTCAGTGCCGAAGTGCGCGATCGAGCGGATGAAGTTCTCGATATAGACCTCCCGCCGCCCGCCGATGCGTCCGGCCATGCCGCCGGTCAGGATGTTGAGCGAGACGCGTCCTGGCGGGACGCGCGGGCGCACGCGATAGGTGCCCGGGGCGAGCCCGTGCTCCACAATCGCGTCAAGCCCGATGCGGCAGGCATAGTCGGCGACCGCGCGGCGGCCCGCGTCGATGGCGGTCCTTCCCGCGGCGCCCGAGCCTTCGCGCCCATGGTAGAGCAAGCGGTCCACATGCGCGACCGGCGTGCCGGCTGCCACCAGCCGCAGCACGAGATCATGCGCCTCCGCCCCCTCGTATTCGCCGCGAAAACCGCCGAGCTCGAGAAACAACGATTTCCGCACGCATAATCCGTGCCGCATGTACATGGCACTCATCAGGGTACTCGTGGCTGAAATCCGGCTTGTAGAAATGCGCGTGCCCCCCGCCGTCGAACACAAGCGTGTCCTCGTCGCAGTAGAGCAGCGCGGGCGCCGGCAGTTCGGCGATCGCGGCGCGGTAGCTGGCAAGCAGCTCGGGGGCGACGCGGTCGTTTGCCTCGATCATCACCAGATGCGCGCCGCAGCTCAGCCGCACCGCCGCATTGACGGCACGTGCGGTTCCTTCGTGGCTGCGGGCGAAGCGCACCCGCACGCGGGCGTCGCGCGCGCGCAAGCCGGCAAGGGCGGCGCGCGTGCGCGGATCGGCTGGAGCCATCGTCGTTGATGCACCACTCCCACGCCGGATCGATCTGCGCACAGAGATCGTCGTAGAGCTCGCGGAGCTGCGCGGGGTCGGTGTCGAACGTGCGTCGTAATGATCGAGAAGAACGGTGAGACGGCTGCGGCCAGCGCCTCGGCCGCGCGCCCGGGCTGCCGCGCCGCGACCGCCGATGGGACCGATCGCGAAGCGTTCCGGCACGCGCGCGCGCAGTGCCGCGAGCACGGCCGAGGGATCGGCGCCGAAGCCGAGCCGCTCGCCCAGCACACGGACGAGACGCTGCCCGACGGCTCCGGGCGAGAGGGCGCGGGCGAGCCGTGCGGCGATCGCGTCGAATATCTCGCGCTCCGCCTGCGGGGCCTCGAAGAAGCACGCCAATGCCGCAACGGCGGCCGCCGGGTCCGGCTCGAACCAGACCGCGCCGCGCCGGTATGCCCCGCGATCCGCGCCCACTTCCGCGAACCGGCCGGGCAGGAAATACGGATACGCCTCGCCCAGCAGGTCGATCCCGCCGCCGTGGCGCGAGCAGAACACTGGCACCCCGATTGCGATCGCCGCGAAAATCTCCGCGCCGAACGCCTCGGCGCGGTGCGGCGAGACGAACGCATCCGCGATCGACCTGAGCTTGCAGAGAGCCGGGGCGTCGAGACGATCGTCGATAACCGTCACCGGCGCCGCATCCGGCCGACGCGCGTCCGGGCGGCCCCGCGGCGCCATCTTGAGCACGAACAGCGCGCGGCCGGGGAACCGCCGCTCGAAGGCGACCGCGATCGCCTCGAACAAATCCACGCCCGCGCGC
Organism: uncultured Alphaproteobacteria bacterium; assembly: GCA_963777265.1. Lineage (GTDB taxonomy): Bacteria > Pseudomonadota > Alphaproteobacteria > Acetobacterales > Acetobacteraceae > DATAYA01. Next base: position 357,960 of record CAVZPY010000008.1, read on the forward strand.
GCAGTGTCGGTGTCGTCGTCGGTCACGAGCAGCACGATCCGCTGCCCCGCCTGGCGTGCGGCGATCAGGCGGTCGATCACGGGATGGCCGCGATAGGCGTCGCGTGCCGCGCTCAGCGCCGCGCGATCGACGACATACGGCACGGTCGCGATCGGGCGCGCCGTTTCGGTGGCGAAGGCTTCGGTGCAGCCGGCGCTCGGGGTTACGATCAAGTCGAAGCCGCCGAGGGCCGCGCGCCAATCCGGGCGTGGCGTCGGCAGCTCCCAGTCCCAGAAGCCGACCGAGGCGCGGCGGTCGAACATCTCCATGCCGTAGCGCGCGGCGAACGACGGCACTTGGTCCGGGTTGAGGAAGACGAGGTTGAAGGCAAATCGAAGATCATCGGCCGCGACGAGATCGAAGCCGGCACCGGCGCGGCCGAAGCCCGAGATGTCGTAGGCATCGGCCTCGACCCCGGCGCGGCGCAGCGCATCGAGCGTGCCGCGCGCCGCCGCGCCGGCGCGGCTCGCGAGCGTGAGCGGGCCGAAGAAGTTCACGCCGCGCGTGTCGCCGGCCAGACCCTCCGGCGCGAGCCGGCGGCCGGCGAAGGGGTCGCTCGCGGCGCCGGTCGCGGTCGGCGGCGGAGCAACGAACGGCCAGATCGCGTCGGCGATGGTGCGCGCCGATGCGATCTCGCCGCGCGCGAGGGTGCGCCGCGCCAGCGCCGAGGCGTCCGCGAGTGCCAGCATCGGCGGCCGGTGGTCCTGAAGCTCTCGCAGCGCGGCGAAGAACGAAACCGCATCGCCGGCCGCGATCCCTGCCAGTGCGGGATGCGGCGCGCGGGCTTCCGCGATCCCGAGGGCGAGGAAATGCTCAAGCCCCGAGCGCAGCGCGCCACACCGGACCAAGGCGTGCGCGGGCGGGTTGGCGGCGAGGTAGAACGGCGCGTCGAACCACCAGACGATGCGGCCCAGGTCGCCCGGCGCCCGCAGCACGTGATGGCACTCGGCGCGGCCGCGCTCCGCCTCGGCGATCAGCCCGAGGCCGAAATCGGGCAGGTTCTCCCGGCCCTCCGACCAGCCGGGCGAGACGAAATGATGGAACCCCGAGCGGAACTCGCCGCGCGCCACGGCGGCCGCGACATCCGGGTAGCGATCGAGATAGCGCGACTCGTCGAACAGCCCGTGCGGCGAGAGGCGAAGGCTGGCCGCGTGCTCGGCGTAGAAGGCGAAGGCTGCGTAATCGTCCATCGTGGCCAGCGCCGGATGCGCCGCACCGTGGCGGCGGCGCAGCAGCCACGGATTGAACCAGCGGTTCGGCACGAAGCGCCGTTCGGGCGGCAGCGCGAAGAAGGCCGCGGTGGCGCCGGCGCGCTCGACCGCGATTTCCTCGAAGCGGCGCAGATGCTCGTGGACATAGGCGACGTCGAAATAGATCGACGCCGCACGGCCCTCGGTGATCCCGTGCCTGAGGAAGTGCTGGCGCGGATCGAACCCGTCGCCGCGCGCCACGATCGCGGCGATGTCGGCGTGATGGGAGACGTAGAAGCGGGCGTCGAACACGAAGTCTGGGACGAAGTCGGGCGTGCCTTCCATCGCTCACCGAGGGCCGGGATGAGGTTTGCCAACCGGCCGCCGCTTGGTTAGCTCGGCCGGAACGCGGGGGGAAGACGGGTGGCGGCACCGATCGGCGAGCAGGAGCGGGACGCGCCGGAGACGCACCTGGGCTTGTTCACGATCATCTCGGCCCGGCGCCTGCCGCTCGCCGCCGCGCTGATGGCGGCCCTGGCCGAGCACCACCCGGAGGCGCGCCGGTGCGTCATCGTCACCGACACGATCCCGACACTTGTTCCCCCTCCCCTTGCGGGAGGGGGTTGGGGGGAGGGGTTGACGACCCGGGCGCCTGAAGTGCCCATTCCCCCACCCCAACCCTCCCCCGCAAGGGGGGAGGGAGTGATTGCGGCGGACGCGCTCGATCTACCCCAGCTCGCCGGGATGCGGTTCTGGTACACCGAGCGCGAACTGGCGGCGGCGCTCAAGCCCGCCGGCTTCCTGCACCTGATGTTCGCGCGCGGGCTCGATCGGGTGATCTATCTCGACCCGGCGACGCTGCTGCTGGCACCGCTGCATCCGGTGCTCGCGGCACTCGCCGCACACAGCCTGGTGCTGGTGGCGCGGCAGCTCTCCCCCGGCGCGGCCGCGACGGACGACCTCGCCGTGCTGCGCCAGGGCGCGCACGACGGCGGCCTGATCGCCGCCCGCCGCGACCGCGAGGGAGTGGAATTCCTGCGCTGGTGGGCCGAGCGCTGCCACCGGCATTGCCGCGACGATCCCGCGTCGGGCATGGCCCTCGACCAGCGCTGGCTCGACCTCGCCGCCGGGTTCGCGGATCGCGTGCGCGTGCTGCGCCATCCGGGTCTCAGCGTCACCCCCGACAACGCCGCCGAGCGCCACGTGGCACTCGACCCGGCCGGCGTGTGGCGCGCGCGGGGTCACAGCCTGATCTGCTGCCGCTTTCCCGAGGCGGCGATCGCCGCGGAGGTCGAACCCGGCCCGCTCGCCCCGCTTCTCGACCGCTTCCGCAATCAGCTCCACGCCCACGGCTGGGCCGAGGCGCAGGCGCCGCCCGTACGGCTTCGACCACTTCGCCGACGGCCGCCCGATCACGCGTCCGATGCGACGCTGGCTGCTGCGCGCGATCGACGAAGGCCGCCTGCCGCCCTCGGCGCCGCCGCGCGACGGCGCCTTCTTCGACGAGCCCGAGGAGACCCTGCGCGGCCGCGGCGTCGTGCTCCCCCGCGCGCTCTATCAGCTCTGGCTCGACGACGAGCGCCTGCGCGCCACCTGCGACATCTTCACCCCCGCCGGGCTGGCGGCGTTCTACGACTGGGCAACCGGCGAGGCGGGCCGCGCCGCCGGGCTCGACGAGGCGACGATCGCGGCCGCCGGCCTGACGGCGCGCGCGCCGGTCTCGGGCTTCCGCCCTGGCCGGCGCTGGCCGACACGCTGCTGGACGAATCGCGCGAGCGAGGTCGCCGCGGCGCTGGCCGCCGACCTGGTGGTGGAGTGCCAGGGCGAGGCGGTCCCGGTGCCGGTGCAGGCGGCGCTGGCGTGGGAGCGGCGGCCTGACCTGTGGCGGGACTTCCCGCTCGCCACCCGCTCCAGCCTGCGCGGCTTCCTCGCCTGGGCGATGAGCCGCGGCATCGCCGAGGGCGCGGTCGATCCGTCCATGCTGCCGGCGGCATTCCTCGCCTGGTGGAGCGCACCGGCAGCGGCGTACGCGCCACCCGCCGACGTGCCGGTGACGCAGGGGATGATGGTGATGCACTGCCTCGCCGAGCCGGAATTGCGGCTCGAGGGCTGGCAGCAATTCCCGCGTACCCGTGCCGGGCGGCTCGCCGTCGGACTGGCTTGCGGGCTGCTCGCCCCGGCGCGGTTCGGCTGGCCCGCCGCGATGGTGGCTCCGGTCGCGCATTGGTTCGCCGAGCCGGGGCCGATCGCTGCCGACGGCTATCGCTTCAGCCGCGCGGCGCTGGCGCTATGGGAACTGCGCCGCGACTTGCAGCGGCAATTCCCGCTGGCGACGGAGCCGGGGCGGGCCGGGCTGCTGCGCTGGCTGCTGCTGCACGGCATCGCCGAACTCGGCCTCGACCTCGCGGGGTTCGATCCCGGCCTCGCCGCCTGGGCACGGGCGCCCTCGGCGCGCGACGCCGGGCCTGCCCAATCTGCTGGCGTTCATCCTGCCCGACCGCGCCGATCTGTGCCGCCGTTTCGATCCTGCCACGCCTGCGGGCTGCGCCGGGCTGCTGGAGTGGGCCGAGCACCACTTTGCCCGCGAATACGCGTCTCGCGCCTTCGGCTCGGCGCTCGCGCCGCCGGCGCCGGCCGGTCGCCCCGGCGCCGCGCCGCGCGGCGCTCGGCCTGCTCGGGCCATGGAGCGCCCCGACCGCACCGGGCGAGACCCTGCGCGGCCTGGTCGCGGCGCTGCGCGAGGTGGGTTTTTTCGACTTCGTCATCATCGACCGCGATGCGGCGGTGCTGCGCGAACCCGATGGCGCCGCACTGCCGAGCGGCACCCGGCTCACGCTCGATGCGCTGGTTTCGGTGCAGAACCCCGATCAGGCGCAGGCCGACTGGAGCGCCGCCCGCTCCCTCGGCGTCGCCGCCGCGCGTCATTTCGGGCTGTGGCACTGGGCGCTGGAACGCCTGCCCGCGCATTTGCGCCACGCCTTCGGCTTCACCGACGCGATCCTCGCCGCCTCGTCGTTCCAGCAGCGCGCCTTCGCCGCCGAGGGACTGCGGCCGGTCGTGCTGGTGCCGATGCCGCTGCCCGACCCGGCGGAGGTGCGGCCGACGCCGCGCGCGGCCCTCGGCGTGCCCGATGCGGGGCCGCTGTTCCTGCTGGCGGTCGATTTTGCCTGTCCGATCCGGCGCCAGAACCCGCAGGCGCTGATCGCCGCCTTTCTGCGCGCCTATCCCGATCCGGCCGAACCCGCGACGCTGCTGATCAACACCCTCGGCGGCGCGCGAGACCCGCAGGCGATGGCGCGGCTGGCCGCACTCGCCGCCGACCCGCGCATCATTCTCCGCGACGCGGAACCGGATCGCCCCGGCACGCTCGGGCTGGTCGCGGCGGCGGACGCCTTCGTCTCGCTGCACCGGAGCGAGGGTTCCGGGCGCGCCATCGCCGAGGCGATGCTTCTGGGGACGCCCGTGATCGCAACCGCCTGGTCGGGGCCGGCGGACTTTTTAGACCCGAGCACCGGGTGGCCGGTCGATTACCGGCTGGTGCCGATCGGGGGCGACGGACGATCCTAGGGGCGTCCGGCCAGCACTGGGCCGAGCCGGACATCGACCATGCGGCCTCCCTGCTGCGCGAGGTCGCGCGCAATCCCGAGGAGGCGCGCCGCCGCGCCGCCCGCGCGCAGGCGCTGATCCGCCGCCGCTTCGGCGCGCAGCCGGCGGCCCGCGGCCTGCTCGGCGCGGTCGGGCTGCGGCCCATGCTGGACTGGCAGGCGCCGCGCGACTGGGCGGCGTGATCCGAGGCCGGTCGGGATTACGGCCTGAGGAACGCCGCCAGCATGTCGGCGCGCTTCATCGTCACCCACGCCTCCGCGCCGGCCGATCCCCAAGCCGGATAGGCGGCGGCCGCGAACGCGCCCCAGGCGTTGCGGTAGCCGGCCCACACCGCCTGGGTGTCGGCGATGCCCTGCTTCGTCACCGTGCCCCAGTTCGCCATCTGCGCCGGGCCGGCCGCCGCGATGCGGGCCAGGACGGCGTTCATCCGCACGGTCGCGGCGCGAAGCTGGGCGGCGCCGAGCGGCGGCGGCCGGCCGGCCCGCAGCCGCTCGATCATGTCGAGGAAATCCCGATCCTGCAGTTCCTCCTCTTGCACGACGAAGGCACCGCGGAGCGTGCCGCTCAGATCGATCTCGTTGCCGCCGCGCGCCTGCGCCCACGTCGCCTGCGCGCGGCGCAAATCCGCGAACCGCGCCGCCGCCGCGCCGTGCAGTCCGGCGGCGAAGGCATCGAGCAGCTTTTGCCGCTTCGCCGCTGCAATCCGCTGGTCATGGGCGGCGCAGAACCCGCCGGCAAGTCCGCTGGTGACGTCTTCGCACCAGGAGAAATCGTGCCCCGTCCAGTGCGCAGCCGCCTTCGCCGCGAGGTCCGCGACGCGCCCATCGACCTCGGCGGGCGCGCCGCCGATCTCGCAGGCGAGGTGTGTCGCGAGCCGCAGATCGCGCCGTGCGCCGATGCCGTTGGCATAGATCGTCATCAGCATCGCGTTGCCCGAGAAGCCGCTGCCGTCATCGGCCTTGGTGCCGCGCTGGGCGAAGGCGCAGAGCCGCGCCTGAGCGGGATCGCGCGGCCGGCCGATGCCATAATAGAGCGCCTCGGCATCGCAGCCGGCCAGCGCCGTGGCCTGGGCGCGTGTCGGCAGGTCGGTGGCCCGCGGTGCCGCGGCGGCGACGGATGCGCAGATGCGGCGCGTGGCGGCGGACGGCTCCGGCCCCCCGGCACCCTGCGCCCGCGCGACCGCCGCGAGGGCGACCAGGCAGAGGGTCACGATAATCGCTTTTCGCATCGGCCACTCCAGCGCACGGCATTGCTTAGGGCATCACCTGATGCTATTTTTGATGCAAACAGGGCAACAGGAGACTCATTATGCGCACGACCATCGTGCTCGACGATGATTTGCTGGCCGAGGCGCGCGCGCTCACCGGGATCGCGGAGAAATCGGCCCTGGTGCGCGAGGCTCTCAAGGCGCTGCTCGAACGCGAAAGCGCGCGGCGGCTGGCCCGCCTTGGCGGCAGCGAGCCGGACCTGCGAGCGGCGCCCCGGCGGCGACTCGCTCCGACGTGATCCTGGTCGATACCTCTATTTGGGTCGATCACCTCCGCGGCGGCGACGACGCTCTTGCGAGACTGCTCGGGAATCGCGTGGTCCTCGCGCATCCGTTCGTCATCGGCGAACTGGCGCTTGGCCACTTGCGCGAGCGCAGCCGTGTCCTGCGCGCGTTCTTTCGCTTACCCCATGCGATCGTTGCCAGCAATGACGAGGTGCTGCATTTCATTGACCGGCACGACCTGTCCGGTCGCGGGATCGGGTATGTCGATGCGCATCTGCTGGTGGCCGTGTGCCTGACCACGGACGCGGCGCTCTGGACGCGCGACCGACGGTTGCGCGCGGCGGCCGAACGGCTCTCGGTTGCCGTCCGCGCGGTCGATTGACGCAGGAACCGGAGCGTTGCGGTACCCCTCATAGACCGCTGACTCCGCTTGCCGGCGATGCCGGGGCGCCGCATAACCTCCGGCGGCAGTGAAGGCGGCAGGCATGGCGGCAACGGGCGCGCGGTATCGCATCGGCTTCGACATCGGCGGCACCTTCACCGACTTCATCCTGCTCGACGTCGAACGCGCGCGCATCCGCCTGCACAAATGCCTCACCACGCCCGACGATCCCTCGATCGGCGCGCTCGCCGGCCTCGACGAGCTGGTGCGCGAGGCGGGCGTCGCCTTCGCCGATGTGGCCGAGATCGTCCACGGCACCACGCTCGTCACCAACGCCCTGATCGAACGGCGCGGCGCCCGCCTCGGCCTGCTCACCACGCGCGGCTTCCGCGACCTCCTGGAGATGGGCACCGAGCAGCGCTACGACATCTACGACCTGTTCCTGCGCTACCCGGCGCCGCTGGTGCCGCGCCGGCGCCGCCTCGAAGTGACCGAACGGATGGACCGCGACGGGCGAGCGGTGCAGCCGCTCGACGAGGCCGATCTTGCGCGACGCGATACGCACGCTGCTCGCCGATGGCGTCGAGGCGGTCGCGATCTGCTTCCTGCACGCCTATCGCAACCCCGCGCACGAACGCCGCGCCGCCGCAATCCTGCGCGAGATGGCGCCCACGCTCGCACTTTCGCTGTCGTCGGACGTGGTCGCCGAGATGTGGGAATACCAGCGCTGCACCACGACCTGCGCCAACGCCTACGTGCAGCCGCAATTCGACCGCTATCTGCGCCGCATCGAGCGCGAGCTGTGGCAGCGCGGGTTTCGCGGTGCGCTGCGGCTGATGCACTCGGCGGGCGGCCTCATCGCGCCCGAGACCGCGCGCGCCTTCCCGATCCGGCTGCTGGAGAGCGGACCGGCCGGCGGTGGGCTGGCGACCGTCCTGTTCGGCCGCGCCGCCGGACTTCCTGACGTCATCAGCTTCGACATGGGCGGCACCACCGCGAAGGCGTGCCTGATCGAAGGCGGCCGGCCGGAGATCGCGCCGATGATGGAGGCGGCGCGGGTGCACCGCTTCAAGCGCGGCTCCGGCCTGCCGATCAAGGCGCCGGTGATCGACATGATCGAGATCGGTGCCGGCGGCGGCTCGATCGCCGCGATCGACGAGACCGGATTGCTGCGCGTCGGGCCGCACTCCGCCGGTGCCGATCCCGGCCCCGCCTGCTACGGCCAGGGTGGCACCGAACCGACCGTCACCGACGCCAATCTTCTGCTCGGCTACTACGATCCGTCGTTTTTTCTCGGCGGCCGGATGAAGCTCGATCGCGATGCGGCGGAACGCGCGCTCGCGCGCGTTGGCGCGAAGACTCGGGCTTTCCGCGGTCGCGACCGCGTGGGGCATCCACCGCCTCGTCACCGAGAACATGGCCGCCGCGGCGCGCATCCACATCGTCGAGCTGGGCCGCGACCCGCGGCGCTATGCGATGGTCGGCTTCGGCGGCGCCGGCCCGGCGCACGTGGCCGGGCGTCGCACGGCTGCTCGGCGTGCGCGAGGTGCTGATCCCGCCCGCCTCGGGGGCTGCGTCGGCACTCGGCTTCCTTGCCGCGCCGCTGAGTTTCGAGCAGGTGCGCTCGCATCCCTTGCCGCTCGACGCGGCGGACGCCGCGGCGACGATTGCGCGCATCGTGGACGAGCTGGCCGAGGCGGCGCGCGGCCGGCTGCGCGACGCGGGCGTGGCGGATGCAGACATCCGCATCGAACGCTCGGCCGACATGCGGCTGGTGGGGCAGATGCACGAGATCAACGTGAAGCTGCCCGAGGGCGCGATCGACGACGCGGCGCTGCCCGCGATCCGCGCGGCGTTCCGTGCCGCCTACTCGGCGCGCTACACCTCGATCTACGGCGGCATCGGCGCGCAGATCATTTCGCTTCGCGTGCGCGCGATCGGGCCGGAGCCAACCCTCAGCCTGACCGAAGCGGCGAGTGGCGAGGCGGGCGCGGCGCGCAAGGGCACGCGCGCCGCCTGGTTCGGCGAGGGCTTCGTCGAGGCGCCGGTCTATGACCGCTACGCGCTCGCGCCCGGCACCCGCATCGATGGCCCCGCGATCGTCGAGGAGCGCGAGGCGACCACCATCGTCGCTCCCGGCGACACGCTCACGGTCGATGCCGCCGGCACGCTCAGGATCGCCGTCGCGGTCCCGACGCCCGCCGCCGCGCGGCTGCGGCCCGACACGCCGCTCGCAGAGGCGCGGGCGCTGATCGAGAGCGATCCGGTGTCGCTCGAAATCATGTGGAGCCGGCTGGTCACGATCGCCGAGGAAATGTGGCACACGATCTGCCGCACCGCCTTCTCGCTGATCGTCTCCGAGGCGCAGGACTTCGCCTGCGAGCTGCTCGATCCGGACGGCGAAACCCTCGCGCACAGCCCGCGCGCGATGCCGGTGTTCAACCTGACGCTGCCCCGCGCGGTGAAGGCGCTGCTGGCGAAGCACCCCGCCGAGACGCTGCGGCCGGGCGACGTGCTGGTGACCAACGACCCCTGGCTCTGCGCCGGGCACCTGTTCGACATCGCCGTGGTGACGCCGGTGTTCCGCGGCGGGCGGCTCGTTGCCCTGCTCGGCACCGTCGGCCATGTCGGCGACATCGGCGGCACCAAGGATTCGCTGCGGGCACGCGAGATCTACGAGGAAGGCATCCAGATCCCGCCGATGATGCTGTATCGCGCGGGCGAGCCGAACCACGATCTGCTGGCGCTGATCGCCGAGAACGTGCGCAAGAGCGAGGAAGTGCTGGGCGACATCCACGCCTTCATCGCCGCCAACGCACGCGGCGCCGAGCGGCTGCTCGCGTTCATGGACGAATACGGGATGCACGATCTGGCGGCGCTGGCCGCGGTCGTGCAGGGCCGCGCCGAGGCGGCGATGCGCGCCGCGATCGCGGCACTCCCCGACGGCGAATACCGATCCGAGATCTGGAACAACCCGCTCGGCGAGAAGCTGCGCTATCCGCTGACGGTGACGGTGCGGGGCGATGCGATCGCGCTCGACTTCGCGGGCGCGCCGCCGCAGCAGCCGATGGGCGGCCTCAATTCCACCTTCAACTACACCGCCGCCCACGCGACCTATCCGCTCAAGTGCATGTTGAGCCCCGAGGTGCGCAGCAATGCCGGCTGCTTCCGCCCGTTCACGGTGACGGCACCGGAAGGCTCGATCCTGAATTGCCGCAAGCCCGCCTCGGTCAACCTGCGCACGCGCACCGGCTGGTATCTCGCGCCCAACATCTTCCGCGCGCTCGCCGAGGCGGCACCCGATCGCGTGCAGGCGATCACCGGCCTGCCGGTCGCGATCGCGCTCTATGGCCGCGACGATGCCGGCACCACCTATGTCGATCACTACTTCATGGGCGGCGGCCAAGGGGCGTCCGCGCAGGGCGACGGCAAGTCGGCGCTGCTCTGGCCCACTTCGGCCGCCAACACCTCGATCGAGCTCTTGGAAAGCCGGCTGCCGGTGCTGGTGCTGGAGAAGTCGCTGACCGCGGATTCCGGCGGTCCCGGCAAGCAGCGCGGCGGCTTGGGCATTCGCACGCGGCTCCGAAAACTGCACGATGACGGCTTCCCGGTGCTCGCCTCGGTCTATCCCGAAGGGGTCGGCGTGCGCACCGTCGGCCTGTTCGGCGGCCACGCCGGCGGCGACGTGCTCGGCCGCGTGGTCGATCCGTCGGGCCGCGTGCTGCGCGACTGCGGCACCGGCGAGCTGGTCACGCTGACGCGCACCGATGAGATCGTCGATGTGCAACTCGCCGGCGGCGCCGGCTTCGGCGATCCGCGCGCGCGGGCGCGGGCGCTGGTGGACGAGGATGTGGCCGAAGGGCTGGTGACGGCCGAGGCCGCGTCACGCGATTATGGCGCGCGCGAAGCGGGGTGAGAAAGGTCGGGGCGCTGCCCCGAACCCCGCCAAAGGGCAGTCGCCCTTTGGAAACCCGTTCGACACCGTCGTCATCGCGAGCCGCCGCTTGGCGGCGTGGCGATCCAGGCACGCAGCACCGTGCGGCGGGCCTGGATTGCTTCGTCGCTTCGCTCCTCGCAATGACGAGGAACTTCATTGGGTAGAGGAGACACCAACCATGCGCCGCAGGGACCTGCTGATCGCGACAGGCGCCTCCATCGGGTTGGCAGCCACCCCCGCGCTCGCCTTCCAGCGCGTGGGCCAACGCAAGGTGCTGGTGTTCTCCGGCGGGCAGCCGGTGCCGGTGCTCGATCCGCACGTGCGCTATGACTACTCGACGCGGATGATGCAGCGCGCGATCTACGATGCGCTGCTGAAATACGAGGGCAACCCGCCCAAAATCGTCCCCTGGCTCGCGAAAGCCTGGGAGGCCTCGCCCGACGGCCTCACCTACACGTTCCACCTCGTGGACAACGCGAAGTTCCACAACGGCGATCCCCTGGATGCCGAGGCGGTGCGCTTCTCCTTCGAGCGCGGGCTGAAGCTCAACAAGGGTGTCGCCTGGATGCTGAAGGGGCATCTCGATCCCGCCGGTGTCAGCGCGCCCGATCCGCACACGGTCGTGTTCAAGCTGCCGCGCCCGTTTCCCGGCTTCGTCTCGTTCGTCCCCTGGTGGTTCGTGGTCAATCCGAAGCAGGTAATGGCGAACGCGAAGAACGATGACTACGGCCAGGACTGGATGATCGCGCACGAGGCCGGATCGGGTCCGTTCGCGATCCGCCGCTGGGACGCGCAGAGTGTGATGGATTTGCGCGCCGTGCCCGATTACTGGCACGGCTGGCCGATGGGCGACGCGCACCGGCTCGACGGGGTTATTCTCCAGGTGATCCGCGAACCCGCGCCCCGCCGACTCGCTTTGCTGCATGGCAGCGTCGATATCATCACCGACATGACGCCGCAGAATTACGACGAACTGGCGAAGGCGAAGGGGATCGTGGTGCCGAGCTACCCCGGCATGACACCCTTCACCGTGATGATGAACACCGCGCACGGACCGACCGCCGATCTCAATTTCCGCCGCGCCATCGCCTACGCCGTCAACTACAACGCCTTCGTCGACATCGAGAACGGCCACGCCAAGCTGATGGACAGCCCATTCCCGTCAGCACTGGCCGACCACATCGCGGTGCCCGACATGCCGCGCCAGGATCTGGCGAAGGCGCGCGCCTATCTCGCCAAGACGCAACATGCCAAAGGCGGCGTCACGCTCGACTACGTCTATGTCGCCGGGCTGGAGGTGGAGCGCGAGGTCGGGCTTTCCATCCTCTCGGATTTGCAGAAGCTTGACATCCGCGTGAACGTGCAGGGCGTGCCCTGGCCCTCGCTGATGGCGCGCGGCCTCAATCCCAATTCGGCGCCGGCCTTGATGGCGGTCTATGTGACGCCGGTCACGACCGATCCCGACGTCGTCGCCTCGCAATACGCCTCCGGCGCCGGCGGCCAGTATTGGGGGATGCACCATCTGCATGATCCCGAACTGGATGCGATGATCGAGCGCGCGCGCATCGAGATCGACCCCACCAAGCGGGCGACGCTCTATGCCGCGATCCAGAACCGCATCGTCGCCGACCAGCCCGCGATCTTCGGCATGTTGGAGGACCGGCGCTGGGCGATGCGCGACTATGTGCGCGGGCTTCACCTTCACGCCGATCCAGCTCACCGGGGAGGTCGATTTCTATCCGATGTGGATCGACGCCGCCTGACGCCCCCCGCCTGCGCTTCACCGACGTCACCGAAATTGTGCTGACCCACTCGCACCGGGGCCAGGCTCGCGCCCGGTTGAAGCGGCGCGCGGGCGAACGATCGCATGCAGGCGCGTTACGGATACATGCAACTTCAGGGCGCCCGTATCCTCGTGGTCGAGGATGAATGGCTGGCGGCGCTGGCGCTGGAGACGGCGCTGCGGGCCTGGGGTTGCGAAGTCGTCGGTCCGATGCCGCGGATCGAGGATGCGATGACGGCCGCGCACGCGGAGGCGCTGGACGCGGCGGTGCTTGATGCAAACCTGGATGGCGAGGGGGCCTTTCCGGTGGCCGAGATGCTGCAAGCGCGGGGCGTGCCGATCGTGCTGTGCAGCGGCTATGCGAGCCACGCTGCGGTGCCGGACGCATTCGCGACCGTGTGCCAGGTGACCAAGCCGTACGACGAGACGGCGCTGCGGCGGGCGCTCGAGGGTTTGCTCGCCGCGGCTGCTCCCTGACCGACCCGCCGGGTGCCCTCATCCGACCAGGGCGCGCACCTCTTCCATCACCGCCTCGGCGTGCCAGTTCGCCGCCCCCTCGAAGCGCGCGCGCTCGCGCCCATGGCGGTCGATCAGCAGGGTTGTCGGGATGCCCCGCACCCCCAGCGCGCGCTCGGCTCGGCCCTCGGGGTCGAGCAGCACCGGCAGGTGCGAGATGCCGTGCGCCTTGAAATAGGCCGCGACCGCCTGCGCCCCGCCGCGGTCGGACGACAGCGGCAGCACGGCGATCTTCGCGCGGGCGTAGGCGGGCTCGGCGGCGTCCAGCGCCGGCAGTTCGGAGATGCAGGGCAGGCACCAGGTCGCCCACAAGTTCAGGATCACGCCCTGCCCGGCATACTCGGCGAGGTGGTGGGTCTTGCCCGCCGCGTCCTGCCACGTGAAGCCGGGCGGCGGCACCGGCGGATCGGTGGGCTTGAGGTGCGAGAAGCTGCGGAACGGCGCGCGCATCGCTAACGCGGCCCGCGGTTTGCCTGCCGGCCACCCCGCCGCTACGGTCCCGGCGGCCGCGAGCAGAATGCGGCGACGGATCAGCATGATGGGCAGACCTCCTTGAGCGAGAGCGGGCGGCCGGGCCGGGGCGCGGCCCCGAACCGGCAATGGGGCGGCCGCTTTGCCGCCGGCCCCGCCGCCGTGATGGCCGAGATAAACGCCTCGATCGGCTTCGACCGCAACCTCTGGCGCCAGGACATTGCCGGCTCGCGCGCCCACGCCGCCATGCTCGCGCAAGTCGGGCTGCTCGACACCTGCGAGCTGGCCGCGATCGAGGGTGGGCTGGACGCGATCGCCGCCGAGATCGCGGCCGGGCGCTTCGCCTTCGAGGCCGCCCTCGAGGACATCCACATGAATATCGAGGCGCGGCTCGCGGAGCGCATTGGCGAGGCCGGCCGCCGCCTGCACACCGCGCGCAGCCGCAACGACCAGGTGGCGACCGATTTCCGCCTCTGGGTGCGCGATGCGATCGACGGGCTGGACGCCCAGGCCGCCGCGCTGATGCGCACCCTGGCCCGCCGTGCCGCCGCCCACGCCGCCGACGCGATGCCGGGCTTCACCCATTTGCAAGCGGCGCAGCCGGTGACGTTCGGCCACCATCTGCTCGCCTATGTCGAGATGCTGGCCCGCGACCGCGGCCGCTTCGCCGATGCCAGGCGGCGGTTGAACGAGAGCCCGCTCGGCGCCGCGGCGCTGGCCGGCACCAGCTTCCCGATCGACCGGCGCATGACGGCCGCGGCGCTCGGCTTCGACCGGCCGATGGCGAACTCGCTCGACGCCGTCTCCGACCGCGACTTCGCGCTCGAGTTCCTCGCCGCGTGCGCCATCTGTGCCACGCACCTCTCGCGCTTCGCCGAGGAGATCGTGATCTGGTGCAGCGCCCCCTACCGCCTGATCCGGCTCTCGGACGCCTACACCACCGGCAGCTCGATCATGCCGCAGAAGCGCAACCCCGACGCCGCCGAGCTGGTGCGCGCCAAGACCGGGCGCATCGCCGGCGCCCTGGTCGCGCTGCTGACGGTGATGAAGGGCCTGCCGCTCGCCTACGCCAAGGACATGCAGGAGGACAAGGAGCCGGTGTTCGACGCCGCTGCCGCGCTGGCCTTAGCGCTGGCGGCGATCGAGGGCATGGCGGCGGACATGACACCCGACACGGATGCGGATGCGGGCGCTCGCCGGCACCGGCTTCGCCACCGCGACCGATCTCGCCGACTGGCTGGTGCGCGAACTGCGCCTGCCGTTCCGCGACGCGCACCATGTGGTCGGCCGGCTGGTGGCGCGGGCAGAGGCGAAGGGGGTGGACCTGGACGGGCTGACGCTCGCCGAGATGCAGGCCGAGGAACCGCGTATCACCGCGCAAGCGCGGGCGGTGCTGGGCGTGGAGGCGTCGATCGCCTCGCGCACCAGCGAGGGGGGCACGGCGCCGGCGAACGTGGCGCGGGAGGCGGCGCGGTGGCTGGCCGCACTGGCATGAGCACCCCTCCCCCAACCCCCTCCCGCAAGGGGAGGGGGCTTAGGCGTCCTGCTCCCCCTCCCCTTGCGGGAGGGGGTTGGGGGGAGGGGGCGAGAGGCCGATCAGCCGCCTGGCTGGCGTTAGCCCTTCTCCTCGCCCTCGCCGGCTGCGGCAAGAAAGGCGCCCCCGGCCCGCCCGGGCCGCCCGATCAGGTGATCTATCCGCGCTCCTATCCGACATTCTGACCGCGCCTCATAGGATGGCGCGGCCGGCCATCAGGCCGAGAATCAGCAAGATCACGAAGATCACAATGAAGATGAAGAACAGGACCTTCGCGATGCCGGCGGCCGCCGCCGACACGCCGGTAAAGCCGAACAGGCCGGCGATGATCGAGATGATCAGGAAGACCAACGCCCATTTCAGCATTCCACGTCTCCTCTGCTGGGCCCATGCCGCGCCTCCTTCGCGTGGCGCGCGCCGCAGCTTGCGGCGTGTCGGCGAACGCTTGGACCCCCGGCGAGTTGCTTCGACCCCGGACGGATCGGAGCCTGCGCCCCCTCGCCGAGTCGCGGGAAGCGGGTTTGCGCCCCGGCGGGCGGCCGCTAGCATCCCGCCATGCCGGCCGATCTCGCCCGCACCGCCGCCGATGGTCAGCCCTCGATCCGCGAGCTGATCGCCGCCAGGCCGCCGCTTCGCCTGCACGCCCACGACGGGCTGCTGCTGGAGGATGTTCCCCTCGGCCAGATCGCGGCTAGCCTCGGCACCCCCGCCTGGGTGATCGGCGCCGGCACCATCCGCGCCCGCCTGGCGGCGATGGCGGCGGCCCTCGACGGCCTGGATGCGCACATCCACTACGCGGTAAAGGCGAACGACCACCTCGCGGTCCTCGCCCTGATGGCCGAGGCGGGCGCCGGTGCCGACGTGGTGAGCGAGGGCGAGCTGCGCCGCGCCCGCGCCGCCGGCATCCCGGCCTCACGGATCGTGTTCTCAGGCGTCGGCAAGTCCGCCCGCGAGCTGCGCCTCGCGCTGGACGAGGACTTGGCCCAGGTCAACGTCGAGAGCGCCGAGGAGCTGGAGATGCTGGCGGACCTGGCGGCGGGGCTGGGCCGGACGGCGCGGATTGCCTTGCGGGTCAATCCGGACGTGGACGCCGGCACCCATGACAAGATCAGCACCGGGCGCGCGGGCGACAAGTTCGGCATCCCGGCGGACGACATCCCCGCCCTCTACGCGCGCGCCGCAGCGCTGCCGGGGGTCACGCCGGTGGGTCTCGCGGTGCATATCGGCAGCCAGGTGCTCGCGACCGCGCCCTATCGTGCGGCCTTCGCACGGATGGCGGATCTCGTGCGCGCGCTGCGGGGCGCCGGCCACGCGGTCCCGGTGCTGGATTGCGGCGGCGGCCTCGGCATTTCCTATCGCGACGAGCCGGCCGCCAGTCCGGCCGCGCTGGCGGGTGCGATGCGGGCGGCGTTCGGCGGCCTCGGCCTGCGGCTGCTGGTCGAGCCGGGGCGCTGGCTGGTCGGGCCGGCGGGGGTGCTGCTGGCGTCCGTGCTGCTGGTCAAGCAGGCGCGAGCCGCCCCGTTCGTGGTGCTGGACGCGGGCCTGAACGACCTGCTGCGGCCGGCCATGTACGGCGCCTGGCACGGCATCGTGCCGCTCGACCCCACCCGCGCCGACGCGCCCGCGGCTGCCGCCGACGTCGTGGGGCCGGTGTGCGAGAGCGCCGACACATTCGCGCGACGGCGGATGCTGCCCGCGCTCCTTCCCGGCGATTTCGTGGCGATTCTGGACGCCGGCGGGTATGGTTCGGTGATGAGCTCGACCTACAACGCCCGGCCCCTGGCGGCGCAGGCGATGATCGACGGCCCGCGCTGGGCGGCGATCCGCGACCGCCAGCCGCATGCCGCGTTGTGGGCGGAGGAGCGCGTGCCCGAATGGCTACGGCAAATCCCCCGCTGACCCCGCAGGAGACCGGCCTCCTCTGGCGTCTGGCGCGGCAGCGGCGCCGCGCGCGCGCCGTGATGTGGTTCGAGCGGCTGTGGCCCGCCCTGTGGCCGGCAATCGGGCTGGCGGGCGCGTTCCTCTGTCTCGCCCTGCTCGCCGTGCCGCAGCGCCTGCCGCCGATGACGCACACGGCCCTGGTCGCGGCCTTCGCGATCGCCATCGCGGCGGCGCTGTGGCACGGGTTCAGCGGCTTCGCGGTGCCCGGCGCGCGCGACGTGGACCGGCGGCTGGAGGCGGCATCGGGGCTGTCGCACCAGCCGCTTGCGACCATCGCGGACCGCCCGGCGCTTGCCGATCCGGCGGGCGCAGGTACTGTGGCGCGCCCACCTCGCCCGCACCCGCGCCCGCCTGGGCCGGCTGCGGGTGGGCGCGCCCCACCCGGGGCTCGCGGCGCGCGACCGGATGGCCTTGCGGGGCGGGCTGTTGGTCGCGCTGGTGGCATCGCTGGTGGTGGCGGGGCCGGACGCGGTCTCGCGGATCGGCGCGGCGCTTTCGACCCGCCTGCCGGCGCTCGCCGGCGCGCCCGGCACCGAGATCCAGGCCTGGATCACGCCGCCCGGCTACACCGGCCTGCCGCCGGTGTTCCTGCATGCCGGTGCGGGGCGCCTGTCGGTGCCCGAAGGCTCGCATCTGACGGTCAGCGTGACCGGCGGGGAGGGCGGCGCGCCGCTGCTTTCGCTCGGCGGGAAAGGCGGGCCGTTCCGTGCCCTCGACACGGCGAGCTGGCAGGCGGACCGGACGCTGACCGCCGACGGCCGCCTCGCCATCCGCCGCCGCGGCCGGGAGATCGCCGCCTGGACGATCGCGATCATCCCCGACACCGCGCCCACGGTCGCCTTCGCGGCACCCCCGGGGCAGACGCCGCACGGGCTGATGGTGCGGCTGCCCTGGACCGCCCACGACCAGTACGGCGTCACCGACCTGCGCGCCGAGCTGCGCTTGCAGGGTCGGCCGGGCGCGGCCCCGGTGGTGGTGCCGATCCCGCTGCCGGAGGGCGACGCAAAATCGCCGCACGGGCTGGCGCTGCGCGACCTTACCGCCCACCCCTGGGCCGGCCTGCCGGTGACGGCGACGCTGTTCGCCAAGAACGCGCCCGGGCTGGAGGGGCGCAGCGCGCCAGCCACCTTCATCCTGCCCGAGCGCGCCTTCACCAACCCCACCGCCCGCGCCGTGATTGCCGTGCGGAAGATGCTGAGCCTGCATCCCGAGGCGCGGGCCGAGGCCGACACCGCACTCGGCGCGATCCCGCCCGACGCCTTCGCGGGCGATGCCGGCGGCTTCCTCAACCTCGCCGCGATCCGCGCCCTGCTGCGCGACGACCCCGATGCCGCCGCGGTGCCGGAGGCGCAGGCGCGGATGTGGACGCTGGCGCTGCACCTTGAGGACCATCAGGCGGAGGCAACGGCGCGGGAGCTGGAGGCGGCGCGGCAGGCGCTGCGGCGCACGCTCGATCGCGCCGAGCGCACCGGCCATCTCGACCGCAAGGAGTTCGCGCAGCGGCTCCGGGCCTTGCAGGAGGCGATCCGCAAGCACCTGGAGGCGCTGCTGCAACAGGCGATCCGCAACGGCACCGAGACCCCGTTCGATGCCAATCGCCGGATGATGACGCAGCGCGATATCGACCGGATGCTGCAACGGCTCGACCGCGCCGCCCGCCAGGGCCGGATGGCGGAAGCCGAGCAGCAGATGGCGCAGCTTGAGCAGATGCTGCAGGCTTTGCAGAACGCTCAGCCGATGCAGGGAGGACAGACCCGAAATGCCCAGCAGCGACGCGGCCGGCAGCAGATGGGCGCCCTGCAGGACCTGGTCGGGCGCGAAGGCGGGCTGCTCGACCGCACCGAGCAGCGCAGCGGCCCCGGCAACAACCCGAACGCACCACAGCCGGAACCGCAAGAAGGCGCGCAATCGGGGACGCAGCCCGGATCGCAGCCCGGATCGCAGCCGGGAGCACGGCCGGGATCGCAGCCGGGGACGAAGCAAGGGCAGTTGCAGGCCCGTGATGCCCGCACCCAGGGTGCGCTGCGCCGCGCGCTCGGTGAGCTGATGCAGGAGTTCGGCGACCTCACCGGCAAGATCCCGCCGGCGCTCGGCGAGGCCGACCAGGCAATGCAGCGCGCCCGCGAGGCGCTCGGCCGCGGCCAGGACACGGCGGCGGCGGCGGCGCAGAAGCAGGCGATCGCGGCGCTGTCCAAGGGCGGCCAGCAGATGGGCCAGCAGATGGCCGCGCAGTTCGGCGCCTCCCCCGGCCAGGGCCAGAGCGGCGAGGGCCAGCAGGGCGCGCAGATCGGCCGCATGGACCAGAACGGCCAGGGCGACAATTTCGGGATGCCCGGCCAGAGCCGCGGCGACGGCAGGATGGGGCCGCGCGACCCGCTCGGCCGGCTGACCGGGGAGGGCAACTCCGGCGCCGACGAGGGCAACGACGTGCGCATCCCGACCAAGTCCGAGCAGGAGCGGGTGCGGGAGATCGAACAGGAACTCCGCAAGCGCGACGGCCAGATGTTCCGCCCGCAGCAGGAGCGCGATTATATCGGACGATTGCTGCGGACTTATTGAGAATCCAATTTCATTACAGGTTGATACCGAAAGCTGGACCCATCGACCTCCCGACCCCTCCCCCCGGCCCCCTCCCGCAAGGGGAGGGGGAGCAGCGTATAAGCCCCTCCCCTTGCGGGAGGGGGTTGGGGGAGGGGTGTCACCGACGCCGAAGGGTCATCACGAATGAGCGCTGGTAAAGGCCGTCAGGGCCGCGGTGGCTGCAGCCGCAGCGTGGCGCCCAGCAGCGTCACCGCCAGGGCCGCCAGCACGAAGGGCAGGAAAGCCATGGCCGCGGCCCCGCTCGCGCCCCACAGCTTGCCCGCCAGCAGTGCCGTCGCGACTGACAGCCCGTAGCTGACGGTGAACATGGCGGCGGCGAGGCGCGGCACATCCTCGGCCGCGCCCAGCAGGGAGGGGAGAGCGAGGGACAAGGTCAGCAGCGTGGCAGCGGCGAAGCCCGCCAGACCGGCCCATGCCACCGCGGCCGGACCGGGCATCGTCATGCAGCCCAACACCGCGGCGAGCAGCAACGCACCCGCGGCGCCATAGGCCGCCGGCCGCCGCACCAGCCGGCCGGCCAGGGCCAGCATCAGCAGCGAGGCCGGGAGCTGCGCCAGGTTCAGCGCGGTGAGCGCCGGGCGCACCAGATCCGGTGCATGGGCGGCCGTCAGCGATCCCGGCAGGAAGCCGTTCAGCCCGAAATAGGTGGCGTTCACGCAGCCCATCAGCAGGCCCAACCGCCAGACCCTGCCGTCGCGCCAGTCCGGCCACCAGCGCGGTGGCGCGGCACCCGCCGCGCGCTCCGGCCGGCGGCCGAGTGCTGCCACCAGCAGCGCCGTCGCCAGCACCGGCAGCGCCCAGACCGCCAGCGACGCGCGCCAGCCGCCGCCGATCAGGGGCAGCACCGGTTGCGGCACCCAGGCAACCGGGACGGTCTCCCCCACCAGCAGGCCGTTGGTGTAAACGGCGGTGGCGAAGCCGATCCGCGCCGGCGCCCAGGCCCGCACCAGCGGCGGCAGCGCCGGCTGCATCACCGCGATGCCCAGGCACATCAACACGGTGGTCGCGTCCAGTCCCAGGGCGCTGCCGGCGAAGCCCCGCGCCGCGGTGCCGAGCACGTTCAGCAGCAGCCCCGCCACCAGTGTCGCTATCACGCCGAAGCGCGCGATCAGTACCGCACCGGGCACCGCCGCCAGGGCGAACAGCAGCGGCGGCAGGCCCGTCAGCACGCCGATGTCGGTGGCGTTCAGCCCGAGCTCGGCGGTGACGCGCGGCAGTACCGGGGGCAACGCCAGGATCGGCGCCCGCAGCGCGGCTCCTGCGAGCCAGAGCAGCACCAGGGAAAGCGCGAAGGTGCGCGGCGCGGCGCTCCGTCTCCGCGCCTGCTTCTGCTCGGCGGCCAACCCGGCAGCCCCCTCTCGCCGTTACGGCACCGATCCCGAGCGGGACGCCCCTGCCGCGTGACGGCGCAGGCCAAGATTACAGGCCCTGTTCGACCATCGCGAGGAGGTGGTCCTCGATCACCACGGTCTGGGCGCGCGGCAGGGTGCGCAACGGCCCCTCGATGACGAGCATGGCCAGGCCGTGCACCGCCGACCAGGCGAGGTATTCCGCGCCGGGACGACGCGCGGCGGGCAGCACGCCGGCCGCGACCATCCGGTCCAGCGCCGCGCTCAGCAACTGGAATGGGTCGAGGCCGCTCTTCCCGGCCGTCTCCGGATTGGCCGCCGTGGGGGCCGAACCGGGGACGCCGAAGGCGGTGCGGAACAGCCCCGTTTCCTCGCGCGCGAACCGCAGATAGGCGGTGCCGACCGCGCGCAGCGACGCGCGTGCAAGCCCCGCCGGATCGCCTTCGCGCGGCAGCCCGGCCAGTTCGGTCTCGATCGCGACCGCGAGCGCCGACAGCGCCGCGGCGCGCACCGCCTGCAACAGCGCATCGCGGCTGGCGAAATGGCGATAGGCCGCATTGGGCACCACGCCGGCACGCCGGGTCGCCTCGCGCAGCACCACCGCATCGGGTCCGCCGGCGCGCGCGAGCGCGATTCCCGCCTCCAGCAGCGCCCGCCGGAGGTCGCCGTGGCGATACGTGCTGCGCCCCAGCGAGCCGATTGGTGCGTCGGTCATCCCAACTTCAATGTGGACACTGTCCATCCACTCTGCTAGACCTTGTGGACGGTGTGCACAATGGCATACCGCATGAAAGGAGATGCCATGCAGATCCAGCCCTATCTGTTCTTCGATGGCCGCTGCGAGGAGGCCGCGGACTTCTATCGCCGTACGCTCGACGCCGAGATCACCATGCTGATGCGCTGGAAGGATTGTCCCGAGCCGCCGCAGCCCGGCATGACACCGCCCGACAGCAGTAAGGTGATGCACATGAGCTTGCGCGTCGGCGAGACGAACGTGCTCGCCTCCGACGGAAGCTGCCATGGAAAGCCCGACTTCCAGGGCTTCGCCCTCTCGCTCACGGTCGCCGACGAGGCCGAAGCCAAGCGCCGGTTCGCGGCGCTGGCCGATGGCGGCGAGGTGCAGATGCCGCTGGGCAAGACGTTCTTTTCGCCGCAGTTCGGCATGGTCAAGGATCGGTTCGGGGTAGCGTGGATGGTGTACGTGGCGCAGTGACGCCACGAGGCTCCCGAGCCCCGGGGGCGCAGCCGGCCCGGCTGCGCCCTTGCCTTGGAATTGGGCCGCCCCGGCGCCAGTTGTCGTGCAGCGCCGGCGGAGAAGAGCAGCCATGACCGAGACCTGCATCGTGGGCTGGGCCCACTCCCCGTTCGGCAAGCTCGAGGAGCCGGATGTCGAGGCGCTGATCGGGCGCGTCGCCGGTGCCGCCATTGCCGATGCCGGCGTGGCCCCGGCCGAGATCGACGCGGCGTTCGTCGGCCTGTTCAACAACGGCTTCTCGCGGCAGGATTTTCCGTCGTCGCTGGTGGCGCAGTCGGTGCCGGAACTGCGCTTCAAGCCGGCGACGCGCTACGAGAATGCCTGCGCGTCGGGCTCCGCTGCGATCCATGGCGCGCGCGACTTCCTCGCTGCGCGCCGCGGCCGGTTCGCCCTCGTCGTCGGCGTCGAGAAGATGACCGCGACCCCGGGGCCGCAGATCGGCGACAATTTGCTCGGCGCCGCCTACCGCCGCGAGGAGGGCGACATCCCGGCAGGCTTTGCCGGCGTGTTCGGCCGCATCGCGGAGCGCTATTTCCAGGCGCACGGCGACCAGTCCGACGCGCTGGCGGCGATCGCGGCGAAGAATCACAAGAACGGCGTGGACAATCCCTATGCGCAGATGCGCAAGGACCTCGGCTTCGAGTTCTGCCGCCGCGTCAGCGAGCGCAACCCCTACGTGGCGCCGCCGCTCAAGCGCACCGACTGCTCGCTGGTGAGCGACGGTGCTGCCGCCCTGGTGCTGACCGACGAGGCGACGGCGCGCGCGATGGGCAAGGCGGTGCGCTTCCGCGCCGCGGTTCACGTCAACGACTTCCTGCCGCTGTCGAAGCGTGACCCGACGCGCTTCGAGGGTGCGGCGGAAGCGTGGCGGCGTGCGCTCGATGCGGCGGGGGTGAGCCTCGATGATCTGAGCTTCGTCGAGCTGCACGACTGCTTCACCATCGCCGAGCTGATTGCCTATGAGGCGATGGGGCTGACGCCGGTACGGCCAGGGCGCGCGGGCGGTGCTGGAAGGCTGGACGGCCGCGGACGGTCGGCTGCCGGTCAACCGCTCCGGCGGGCTGAAGGCGAAGGGCCATCCGGTGGGGGCCACGGGCGTTTCGATGCACGCGATCGCGGCGATGCAGCTCACCGGCGAGGCCGGTGCCATGCAGTTGCCGCGCACCGACCTTGCCGGCGTGTTCAACATGGGCGGCGCTGCGGTCGCCAACTACGTCTCGATCCTCGAGCCGCTGGCCGGCTGATCCCGACCAGCAATTTCGCGAGCTTCCTGCTGCAATCAGCCGCGACGACGATCACGCTGGCAGGCCGTTCTCGTCATAGAGGTCGGCGTCCGTCAGCAGTTCGCGGCCTTGCACGCTACGCAGGCTGATCGCGCGCAGATCGTTGGTTGACCGCGCGCACCATTCCGCGATCGCGGTTGAGGTCGCGCATGAGTGTACTGTCAGCTTCCGCACAAAGACATATGGAGGGATCGGGCGGCAAGAATTGGGGAGGACACAGTCAATGAGCAATCGCTTGACGCGTCGCGGGATGATCGTGGGGGCCGCCGCATTTGCGCCGACCCTCGCCTGGGGACAGCAGCGGCCGGCCCAGCTCGCCACGCCGCCCAGCGTCATCACCCGCCCGCCGCGACAGTGGGGCCGGTTCGCCCCGCCGGAGATCTTCCCCGATCCCGACATCCTGGTGATCGACGACAGCTTCAAGCAGTACTTGATCGGCCTCGACGCCATCCACCGGCTGTGGACCGGCTTTCAGTGGGCCGAGGGCCCCGCCTGGTCGGGCGAGGGGCAGTACGTCGTGTTCAGCGACGTGAAGGGCAACACGCAGTACCGCTACCTCTGGGAGAGCCGGCGGGTCACGCCGTTCCGCCGCCCGTCCTGGAACAGCAACGGCAATTCGTTCGACTTCCAGGGCCGCCAGCTTTCCTGCCAGGACTTCTTCCGCCGGGTGGTGCGCTGGGAGCCGGACGGCTCGATGACCGTGCTCGCCGACTTCTTTGAAGGCAAGCCGCTCAACTCGCCGAACGACCTCGTCCCGCATCCCGACGGAAGCGTCTGGTTCACCGACCCGCCCTATGGCGACTCGATTTCCGAGGGCCATCCCGACGTAGCCGGTGGTGGTGCCAACCCGAACGGGGTCTATGACCCCAATCTCGGCAACAACGGCGTCGGACTGGTCGGCGGGACCAAGCGCGTGCTGCCCACCAACACCTATCGCCGGGACCCGAGCGGGGCGCTGGACGTGGTGGTGCCGGGCAGCCAGGTGACGGATCCGAACGGCATCTGCTTCTCGCCCGACTACAAGACGCTCTACCTGATCAACACCGGGCCGGGGCCGGGCGACAACGGAAAGGGCGGCAAGGGCACGATCCTTGCCTTCGACGTGCAGGGCAAGAGCCTCTCCAACATGCGGCTGTTCACCGACTGCATGGTGGACGGCGTGCATTGCGGGCCGGACGGCATGCGGGCCGACCGCGCCGGCAATCTCTGGGTCGGCTCCAACGCGCCGCTCGGCTACTCCGGCGTTACGGTCTGGAATGCCGCCGGCAAGCTGATCGGGCGCATCCGGCTGCCGGAGGTCTGCGCCAATCTCTGCTTCGCCGGACCGAAGCGCGATTTCCTGTTCATGGCGGCGAGCCAGTCGATCTACATGCTCCGTGTCAACATCCAGGGCGCCGCACCCGGCTGACGCTCAACTCCCTCTCCGCCCCGGGCGGCGGAGAGGCTTAAGCCGCGCACCGATGCGGGGTCCGCCAGGCTCATCCCAATGCCCCGTTGTGGCGCAGCGCGATCCACAGCTTCTGCCACGCCGGCAGGCTGATCCGCTCCGCCGGACGGTCCCAGCCGCGGCGCTCGATCCGGCGCAGCAGAGCCGCGTAGGTGGCGGCCATCAGCCGCGCGGGGCGCATCGCGCGGCGGTCGCAGTCGGCCATCGCGGCAGCCGCCGCATCGAAATGCCGGTGCGCCAGCGCCGCCACCCGCCCGCACACCAGCCCGATTCGCGCGCACGCCAGCGCGCCCGCCGGATCGCGCGGCACCCCGGCCTCGTCGAGCCACTCGCGCGGCAGATAGAGCCGCCCGTCGCGCGCATCCTCGGCGAGATCGCGCAGAATGTTGGTGAGCTGCAACGCCCGCCCGAGCGCGTCCGCCACGCGGTCGGCCGCCGCCGAGGCGTCGCCGAAGGCGCGCACCGAGAGCCGCCCGACCGCGCCCGCCACCCGGTCGCAGTAGAGATCGAGGGTCGCCAGGTCGGGGGCGACGATCGGCGCGCCCGCATCCATCGCCATGCCGTCGATGACCGCCAGAAAATCCGCCTCGCGCAACCCGAAGCGGCGGATCGCCGGCAGCAGGACGCGCGCGATCGCGCCGTCGGCCTCGCCGCGATAGAGGGCGGCGACGCGGCTGCGCCACGCGGCCAGGCGCGCCTGCTTCTCGGCCTCCGGCCCCGGCTGGTCGGCGATATCGTCCACTTCGCGGCAGAAGGCATAGACGGCATACATCGCGAGCCGCCGGTCCGGCGGCAGCATCTGCATCCCACGATAGAACGAGGTGCCGGCGGCGCGCACCCGTGCCGTGATCTCGGCGCGATCGGCGCGGCGGGCGTCGAGCGGCGCGCTCACGGCAGGAAGCGCAGGCCGGCGACCACCGCGGCGGCGGCATCGGCGCGGGTCAGCTTCACCTGTCCGGCCACCGGGTCGGCGTGCCGCAGGCGGCGCGCGAGCCGGTGCGAGAGGCCGACGATCACCGCGCATTCCAGCCGCAGCCGGCGGTCGCGCACGCGCCGCGGAAGGTCGCACGCCTGCCGGTTCAGCGGGTCCACGCGGTCGAGCAGCGCGTCGAAGGTCGCGCGCAAGCCGGGGGTCGCCGCCGTGCCGCGCAGATCGTCCACGCTCGCGCCGGATCGCGCCAGCAGGTCGGCCGGCAGATAGCAGCGATCGAGCGAAAAGAAATCCTTCGTGCAGTCCTGCAAGTGGTTGAGCACCTGCAACGCCGTGCACAGCGAGTCCGAGGGTGGATACGTGGAAGAATCCTCGCCATGCAGGTCGAGCACGTGCCGGCCGACCGGCATCGCCGAAAACCGGCAATAATCGAGCAACTCGTCCCAGCTCGCGTAGCGCAGCTTGGTCGCGTCCTGGCGGAAGGCACGCAGCAGGTCGCGCGCGTGGCGATCGGTGGTGCCGGTCGCGGCAAGACTGCCGCGCAGGCGTGCGGCACTCGGCGAGCCGGCATCGGCGGCACCCGTCAGCACCGCCTCCATCAAATCGAGCCGCGCGATTTTTTGTTCCGCCGGCAGGCTGGCGCTGTCGGCGATGTCGTCGGCGTTGCGGGCGAAGGCGTAGAAGGCGTGGATCGGCGGACGCAGCGACCGGCGGATCAGCCGCGAGCCCACGGGGAAGTTCTCGTCGCCGCGGTCCTTGCCCGACCACGCTTCCACGCCCGCTGCTTCCACGCTCGCCGCTTTGGCGCTCACGCCTCCGCTCCCCCGTAGCGGCGCCCCCGCCACCGCACGCCGCGGCCGCGGTAGTGGTCAAGCGCCGAGCCGATCGTCGCCGCCATGTAGAATGCGGCGACGGGCGGCAGCAGCGGCGCGCGCCAGACCGAGAGGCCGAAGCGCCGCAGCGTGGGGACGAACGAGAGGCTGGCGCCGAGCCAGGCCACTATCCCCATCCAGCGGGCAGCACCATGCCCGAACAGGGCGGCCGCCGGCGGCACCAGCCACACCAGCGCAAGCCCCGCGATCGTCGCGGCCAGCAGCAGGGGCGAGCGCCGGAGCTGGACATAGGCGGTGCGCGCGACCATCCGCCATAGATCGGCGGCGTGCGGATAGGCGCGGCGGCTGCGGGCCAGCGTGGAATGACCGAGCCAGATACGCCCGCCGCGCTTGACGGCGGCGGCCAGCGCCACGTCGTCGATCAGGGCCGCGCGCACCGCCTCGATGCCGCCGATGCGGTCGAGCGCGCGGCGTCGGATCAGGATGGTGCCGCCGGCGGCGGCGGCGGTGGTCCGCAGCGGGTCGTTCACCCAGGCGAACGGATAGAGCAACTGGAAAAAGAACACGAAGGCCGGCACCAGCGCCCGCTCGGCCGCGGTTTCACAGCGCAGCGCGACCATCTCCGAGACGAGGTCGAGGTCGTGCCCGCCGGCCTGCGCCACCAGCGCGGCCAGGTGGCCGGGGTCGTGGACGATGTCGGCGTCGGTGAGCAGGATCAGTTCGCCCGGCCCGGCGGCGTCGATCCCCTGCGCGATCGCCCAGAGCTTCCCGCTCCATCCGGCCGGGCGCGGGCGGCCGTCCAGGACCACGAGGCGGGGGTCGTCGAGCGCGCGCGCAATGGCACCGGTGCCGTCGGTGCTGCCGTCATCGACCAGCACCACCCGCATTCGCCCGGCATAGTCCTGCGCCAGCAGCGAGCGCAGCGCGGCACCGACGCCTTCCGCCTCGTCGCGTGCCGGCACCACCACGGCAATTTCGGCGTGATTTCGGGCGTCGCGGCCGGTCAGCGCCGGCGCCAGCACCGGCCCCGCCTGCCAGAACCGCCCGCGCGCGAGCAGAAGATAGAGCCACGCCAGCAGCGCCAGGGCGGCGAGCGCGGTCATCCCCGCATCATCCCCTGGGCGCGGAACCACGCCACCGCATCGACCACCGCCTGCCGCACCGGCCGGGCCGCGAAACCAAGCTCCGCCTGCGCCTTGGCCGAGGAATAGAACATCCGCTTGCGCGACATCGCCAGCAGCTCGCGCGTGACCCGCGGCTCCACCCCGAATCTGCGCCAGCGCCTCGAAGGCCAGCGCCGCCGGCCACAGCACGCCGGGGGTGAGGCGGATGCGCGGCGGGGCGCGTCCGGCGACCTCGGCGATCAGGCCGAGCAGCGCCCGCAGCGACAGGTTCTCGCCGCCCAGGATGTAGCGCTCGCCGATGCGACCGCGCTCCAGCGCCAGCGCGTGCCCCTCGGCCACGTCGTCCACATGCACGACGTTCAGGCCGGTCTCGACATAGGCCGGCATCCGTCCGCGTGCGGCATCCAGGACCATCCGCCCGGTGGGCGTGGGCTTGATGTCGCGGGGCCCCACGGGTGCCGAGGGGTTGACGATCACCGCCGGGACGCCCCGCTCGCGCACCAGCGCCAGCACCGCCTGCTCGGCCGCGTGCTTGGATTGCTTGTAGGCGCCGATCAGCGCCTCGGGACGCACCGGCGTCGTCTCGTCGGCGGGCGTGCCGTCGGCAGCAAGCCCCAGCGCCGCAACGCTGCTGCAATAGACGATCCGTTCCACCCCCGCCGCCTGCGCCGCGATCAGCAGGGCGCGGCTGCCGTCCACGTTCACCGCGCGCATGGCGGCCGGATCGGGCACAAACAGCCGGTAATCCGCCGCGACATGGGCCACGAACCGGCAGCCGGCGACGGCGCAGGCCAGGCTGGCCGGGTCGGTCAGGTCGCCCTCGGCGAGCTCGGCATCCAGGCCCGCCAGATTGCGCCGGTCGCCGCGCGGCCGTACCAGCAGCCGCAGCCGGTGGCCGCGGGCCGCCAGGCTCCGCGCAACGGCGGAGCCGACGAAGCCGGTGGCTCCGGTGACGAGGGTGATCGGCTCCAGGGGGTCAACTCCGGCGGCGGACCGCGCTGTATAGGCGGCTCGTGCGTTTGCGTGTAGAGGCGGGCCGGAAACCAGCCCATGAGCAGCATCACCAAACCAGCGGCGCGTGCGGCCAGCCCGCCGCCCGCC
The DNA here is from genome assembly GCA_963777265.1 of uncultured Alphaproteobacteria bacterium. GTDB lineage: Bacteria > Pseudomonadota > Alphaproteobacteria > Acetobacterales > Acetobacteraceae > DATAYA01. The sequence goes on from CAVZPY010000008.1 coordinate 386,775, forward strand.
GTCACCCGGCGCGATCCGCCGTTGCGCGTGATCACGATCGTCCTCGGCCTGGCCGGGGTGGCGCTGGCGACGGCGCTGGTGGCCTGGTTCGGCCTTGGCGGGATCGCCGAGGCGCTCGGCCGCGTCGGCTGGACCGGCTTCGGCCTCTACACGGCGGTCCAGGCGGGGCTGTTCATCCCGCTCGGGACCGCCTGGTACCTGCTGGTGCGCGACCGCAACGGCGCGCCGACGCCCTGGGTGCCGACGCCCTGGGTGCTGATCTGGGGCCGGATGGTGCGCGACGCCGCCGGACGGCTGCTGCCGTTCTCGCCGATCGGCGGCTTCGTGCTGGGGGTGCGCGCGGTCACGCTGCACGGAATGCCGGCGCCGCTGGCCACCGCCAGCACGATCGTCGATGTCACCGCCGAGTTCGTGGCCCAGATCAGCTTCGGGCTGATCGGCCTGCTGGTGCTCGCGGCGCGGGTGCCGCACTCCGACCTGCTGCTGCCGGCGGCCGGCGGGATCGTGCTCGCGCTGCTGGCCGCGACCGGCTTCATCGCCACCCAGCGGGGGGCGGCCGGCCTGTTCCGCGCGCTCGCCGCCCGCATCGGCGGCGATCGCTTCGGCCCCGCCACCCGCCGGGTCGATCGCGTGCAGGCGGCGCTGGAGGCGATCTATGCCGCACCGGGACGCGTGGTGGCGGGCTGCCTGCTGCACTTGCTGGGCTGGCTCGGCACCGCGGTCGGCACCTGGCTCGCCTATCGGCTGATGGCCATGCCGATCGACCTGCCGACCGCGATCGCGATCGAGGCGCTGCTGCACGTGGTGCTGACGGCCGGCTTCGTCGTCCCGGGGGCGGTCGGGGTGCAGGAGGCGGCGTTCGCCGGCATCGGCGGCATCTTCGGCCTGCCGGTCGAGACGTCGCTCGCCGTCTCGCTGCTCAACCGCGCGCGCGACCTGGTGCTCGGGGTGCCGGTGCTGCTGGCCTGGCAGGCGATCGAGGCGCGGCGGCTGGCGGCGGCACGGGACGCTTGAAGCGCCGCTGTGGCCGGGTTACGGGATGGCGCCGAGCGCGGGTGTAGTTCAATGGCAGAACGGCAGCCTTCCAAGCTGCTCACGGGGGTTCGATTCCCCTCGCCCGCTCCCGCCGCACCGGGGGCGATCCGATGACGGCGCTGTCATCGGCGCGCGCCAACGCCGCTACGTGCGAGCGCTGCCGGCTCTATGCCCGCGCGACCCAGACCGTGTTCGGCGAGGGACCGGAGACGGCCCGGATCATGCTGGTGGGCGAGCAGCCGGGGGATCAGGAGGATCTCGCCGGCCGCCCGTTCGTCGGTCCGGCCGGCAAGGTGCTGGACGCCGCACTCGCCGAAGCGGGGCTGGACCGCGGCCAAGTCTATGTCACCAATGCGGTGAAGCACTTCAAGTTCGAGCCGCGCGGCAAGCGCCGCATCCACCAGAAGCCCGACAGTTCCGAGATCGCCGCCTGCCGTTTCTGGCTCGACATCGAGCTGGCCGAGGTGGCTCCGGCACTGGCCGTGCTGATGGGTGCGACCGCCGCGCGCGCGGTGCTCGGGCGGGCGGTTGCGATCGGACGCGAGCGCGGCCAGCCGATCGCAATGTTGGGCGGCCCGCAGGCGCTGGTGACGGTGCATCCGTCGTATCTGCTGCGGCTGCCGGACGAGGCGGCGAAGCGGCGCGAGTACGCGGCGTTCGTGCGCGACCTCCGGCTCGCGGCCCGCCTCGCGGCCTGATGCCAACGGCCCTGTCTGATATGATGATCGGTTTCGGACCCAGGGCGGTCCTTCGCAACGGCGGCTCAAAAGGGGGCAGAGATTAGCCTTGCCAGTCACGGGAGCGAGGAAAGCGACCTGAACCGCATCAATTCCGAGTGCTATTTGAGCTGACTGTCTTTGCTGCCCCTGCGATTGAAGCCGATGTTCACCGGACGGCGATCATGTGCCGACTGGCACCCGATACAGGTCCGCACTCCGGGCAGCGCACGGCGGCGCGCCTCGGGGATTTCGTCACCGCATTCCACGCAATGGGTCTCTCCCTCACCGGTCGGCATGCGCGCCCGCGCTCTCCTCACGCCGTCCATAACGGTATCATCGATCTGATCCTGAACCGCCCCGTCCGGGGCCCAGCCACTCGCCATTGCCGCTATCCGATTTCCCGTGGACATCATATCGAAGCTCGCAACGCACGTCCAATGATGCCAGCGCAGTCGGCGTGCCGAAATGAGCTGCCGGCCTCCCAGTCTGCCGGCCTGCCAGTCTGCTGGCGTCCCGGACGAAGCAGGGTACGTCAGGCCCGCGCTTCGTCCGTTCCGATCTGGCCGAGTGCGACCATCGCTTCCTGCGGCAAGTCGAGTTCGACGGCCGCAAGGTTTTCCCGCAGGTGTCCAACGGACGAGGTGCCGGGGATGAGCAGGATGTTGGGCGCACGGCGCAGCAGCCAGGCGAGAGCGACCTGCATCGGCGTTGCGCCAAGCCGTGCGGCGACATCGCTGAGCGCGGTGGACTGGAGCGGGGTGAAGCCGCCGAGCGGAAAGAACGGCACATACGCGATCCCGTCGGCCGCCAAGTCGTTGATCAGGGCGTCGTCGTGGCGATGCGCGAGATTGTACTGGTTCTGCACACACACGATATCCGCGATATCGCGTCCGTCAGCGACCTGCCTCGCCGTCACGTTGCTAAGGCCGATATGGCGGACGAGCCCCTGTCGCTGGAGCTCCGCGAGCGCCGTCAGCGGCGCCTCGATCGAGCCCTCGGCGGGGCCGTGGACGTCGAACATGATGCGCAGATTGACGATCTCGAGCACGTCCACGCCCAGATTGCGCAGGTTGTCGTGCACCGCGCTCGCCAGGTCTTCGTTCGAGAACGCCGGATTCCACGACCCGTCCTCGCCGCGCCGCGCTCCGATCTTGGTGACGATCACCAGATCGTCCGGGTACGGGTGGAGCGCCTCACGGATGAGCTGATTAGTGACGTGCGGGCCATAGAAGTCGCTCGTGTCGATGTGATCGATCCCTGCCGCCACCGCTTCGCGGAGCACCCCAAGGGCGCCGTCGCGATCCTTTGGCGGCCCGAACACACCCGGTCCGGCGAGCTGCATCGCGCCGTAACCGAGACGCTTTACGGCGCGATCGCCGAGCCTGAAGGTTCCGGCTTTGCTGATATCGGCCATGCCATGTCCCCTGTGGATCGATCATGCATGTAGGCAGCGTTGGCCTGCGCGATAATGGGCCTCCTTCGTCTGATACCGAGCCGCGAAGACATCGACTCATCCCCCTCGTCATGGTCGGCCCCTCGGGCGGGCCTTCGGCCCGACCCGGGGGCCGACCATGACGTGGATGTGCCGAGGAACAGAGGTACGTCACTACTTCCGGCGGTTGGTATGACATGGCGTTTGACGCAACCATATTTTGATTTTGATGCGTCTGGCGTCCGCCGCTCGGTGGCTTATAACTTGCGGTGAAGCTAGCCAACGAAAGACATTGACTTATGCCCAAAGCCGTTTTGAGCAATCCTGCCGGTACGATCCTTCTCATCGGCGCATCTCGCGGTCTCGGCCATGCGATGGCCGCGGAGTTTTTGAAGAAAGGATGGAACGTCGTCGGCACGGTCCGAGGAGGTGGAAACCGAACGTTGCTCCACGACCTGGCGGACGAATACAAAGGCCGGATCGAGATCGAGATCCTGGACATCTGCGAACTGGACCAACTGGCAGCGCTGGATGACCGCTTGTCGGGCAGAATGTTCGACATGTTATTCGTCAATGCCGGGACGACCAACCAAGATCAGACGGAAACGATCGGTGAGGTGTCGACCGACGACTTTATACACGTCATGATCACCAATTCGCTGAGTCCAATGCGTGTTATCGAAAGACTGGAGCACTACGTCTCCACGACCGGCACGATCGGGGTGATGTCATCCGGGCAAGGTAGCATAAGCAACAACGAAACCGGCAAGCGCGAGCTATATCGCGGCAGCAAAGCGGCCCTGAACATGTTCATGCGGAGCTTCGCGGCCCGCCACTCCGGGACGTCGCGCTCTATGGTGATTATGGCTCCGGGCTGGGTCCGCACCGCCCTGGGCGGCCCGGACGCACGGCTGAGCATCGAGGAAAGCGTCCCAAGCCTAGTGAATGTTCTACTTTCGAAGCAGGGCGCCCCGGGTTTGCAATATGTCGACTATCTCGGCCGCACCGTCCCCTGGTGAAGTGGTGACTGTGATGAAGCTGGATTGGCATCGAAGAGCATTTTCTCACGGCTGAGGTTCGCGAGGCCTGGAACGCGATCGGCCTGGAAGCGTCCGACCCTAGTGTGGTGGTTCAGAAGTTCGTATGCATTCCGCGGCGCCGTCATTGCGAGCGAAGCGAAGCAATCCAGCGGCCTCGCGCGCGGCGCCACTCTGGATTGCTTCGTCGCTGCGCTCCTCGCAATGACGAGGAACTTCGGAATCGGGACACTAGTGTTGCTTTTCATTCCGGTGCGATTGAGAAGCACCTCATCGACCTCGCCGAGGAACGCCTTGCCCTCGTGGATAAAAGCGGACTGGATGTTTAGGTCCTGTCCCTGACCACGCCTGCGCTCCACGATCTATGCGACTGACCCGCAACTGCCCTGTGGAGGACGGTCGCGGATAACGGAGGAAGCGCACGATAATACCAAACGGCGAAGATATCGACTCCTCCCCGCCGTCATGGTCGGCGAAGGCCGACCATCCACGACTTCGCTGTGGCACGACCGAAAGTCGTGGATGCTCGGCCGGAGCCTGTCCTCGGGCGGGCCTTCGGCCCGACCCGGGGGCCGAGCATGACGTGAATGTGCCGAGGACAGAGTACGTTACTACTTCCGCCGCTTGGTATACGGGCTTTCGGCGCGGAGACATCCGTTCCAACTTGAGGGTCCGCTTTCCAGCTTTGTGCCCCAGAGGCTGCCGTTCCGCTTTCCACCTCAAGGCGGTCATCGGAAGGCCCCCAGGTACTAAGGCGCACGATCGCCTACGCCCGCGCCTCCGGATTGACTGCCCGCACCGGCCGCCCCTCCAGAAATCCGATAACATTCTCCACGCTCTCGCCGTAGAAGCGCGCAAACGTATCCTCGGTGTTGTAGCCCAGATGCGGCGTCAGCACCGTGTTCGGCGCCGACCGCAGCGGATGATCGCGCGGCAGCGGCTCGCGATCGAAGACGTCGAGCGCCGCCGTGATCCGCCCGGCGTGCAGCACCGCCAGCAACGCCGCCTCATCCACCAGCGGCCCGCGCGAGGTGTTCACCAGCACCGCACCCGGCTGCATCAGCCCCAGCTCGCGCGCGCCCAGAATCCCGCGTGTGCGATCGGAGAGCACGAGGTGCAGGCTCACCACATCAGCCTCCGCCAGCAGCCGGTCCTTTTCTACCCGCTCGGCACCGCCCTCCCGTGCGCGCGCGTCGGTCAGGTTCGGGCTCCACGCCAGCACCCGCATCCCGAGCGCCTGCCCATACCGCGCCATCCGGCCGCCCAGCCGCCCGAGCCCGACCACGCCGAGCGTGCGTCCCTCCAGCGCGATCCCCGGCGCGATCCCGTCCTCGAACCGCCCCGCGCGGATGCCCGCATCTGCCTGCGGAATGCTCCGGAACGCCGCCAGCATCAGCCCGAGGGCGAGTTCCGCGGTCGCGTATTTCGCGCCGCCGCCCGTGTTGCAGACCAGCACGCCGCGCGCGGTGCAGGCGGCGATGTCGAGCGTGCGCGCGCGCCCGCCGGTCTGCGAGATCATGCGCAGCTTCGGAAGCCGTTCGATCAGGCTCGCGGGAAACTCGGTGCGCTCGCGCATCGCCACCAGCACGTCGAAATCGGCGAGCGCCGCCGCCGCCGCATCCTCGTCGGCGAAGGCGTCGCGGAAGAACACCAGTTCCGCCTTCGCGCGCACGCCCGACCAGTCGGCACACCGCTCTGCAATCCCCTGCCAGTCGTCCAGCACCGCAACCCGCGTCATCGCCGATCCTCCAGCACGCGTCGCAGACTTGTCCGCGGTGCGAACCCGTGCAAGCGGTTGCTCCCGTGCGAGCGCAGTGGTGTCATCAGGCGCGCAGCGGAGGTGCCGGGATGGCGAAGACGGCGGTGGTCGGGGCCGGGCTGATCGGCCGCTCCTGGGCGATCGTGTTCGCCCGCGCCGGACACTCGGTCGCGGTGTGGGACCCGCCAGCCGGTGCCGCGCAGGCCGCGCGCGACTTCGCGCAAGAGCGCCTGCCCGAACTGGCCGCTTCCGGGCTGCTCGGCGGCGCCGCGCCCGACGCGGTCCTGGCGCGGATCGCGGTCGCGCCGTCACTCGCCGATGCGGCCTCCGAGGCCGCCTGGGTGCAGGAGAGCGGGCCGGAGCGGCTCGAGGCGAAGGTGCGCCTGTTCGCCGAGCTCGACCGGGTGGCACCGGCCGATGCGATCCTGGCAAGCTCGACCAGCACCATTCCGGCCAGCAAGTTCAGTGACGGCATTCCGGGTCGTGGCCGAATCCTGGTCGCTCATCCGGTCAATCCGCCCTACCTCGTCCCGGTCGTCGAAATCTGCCCCGCCCCCTGGACCGACCCCGAAACCATCGCGCGCGCCCGCGCCTTCATGGCCGGGTGCGGCATGGTCCCGGCCATGCTGACCCGCGAGATCGACGGCTTCGTGCTCAACCGGCTCCAGGCTGCCCTGGTCGCGGAGGCGTTCCGGCTGGCCGAGGACGGCATCGCCTCGATCGAGGACATCGACGCTACCATCCGCGACGGGCTGGGTTTGCGCTGGGCGTTGATGGGACCGTTCGAGACGATCGACCTCAACGCGCCGGGTGGTCTCGCCGATTACTGCGCACGCTACGGCGCGGCCCTCGGCGGCCTGCTCGCGCAGATGGCGCCCCGCGCGTGGTCGCCCGAGCTGGTCGCGCGTCTGGAAGCCGACCGCCGTGCGGCCCTGCCCGCGCACGACCTTGCCGCACGCACCGCCTGGCGCGACCGCCGGCTGATGGCGCTGCTGGCCCACAAGGCAGGGCAGGGGTCGGGGTAGCCTGTTCCGACTTCCAACCATTCAAGCGATCCCCCGCTGCCGTTCCACTTTCTCCTTGACTTTTCCCAGCCATTCGTTCATCTTTTGTTCGTGGATTTCACCCCGCCCCTCCCCCAATCCAGCCCGGCACCCGCCGACCCGGCGCAGCAGCGCACCGAGCGTCACCTGCGGATGCTCGCCGAACTCGGGGCACTCGGCATGGACCTCGCCCGGGCGCTGCACCGGCGGGCGATGAGCGAGGTGGCCGAGGTGCCGGCCGGGGCGCCATCGGACACCACCCCCGACCGGCCGCGCCGAACGGCTGACCCGGCGCTGCAATTCGCCCGCATCGCCCGCGCCGTCCGCCAGACCGTGGCCCTGGAAGCCCGGCTCGCCGAAGACCGCGACACCCAGCAGGAACGGCGCCAGGCCGAGCAGGCCCGCCAGGCCGCCGACGCCGCACGGGAGGCCGCCGCCTGGCGCAGGAAGCAGATCAAGCGCCGCATCCTGCCCGCCATAGAGGCCAGCAAGATCGAATACTCGCTGGACGACCTTAAGGAGCAGCTCGACGACGACGCCGAGGACCCCGACCAGCTCCCGCTCGCCGAAGCCGTCGCCCGCATCTGCCGCGACCTCCGGATCGACCGCGACCCCATCGCCGCCCGTTTCGGCCTCGACCGGACGCAACCCGACGACACCGCCGGGTCGGACGAGAGCGCAGCGATCGGGGGTGCCGCGATGGCGCCGGCCGCGACCCGGCCCAAAGGCGGTTGGGCGTCGCTTCGCCCGCCCGCCTCAATTTGCCCCCACCTCGTCGATCCCCTCCCATCGCGCGGCGCCGTCTCGGGAGCCGGGCCGCCATAGCTCACCGTCATGGTCGGCGGATGCCACTGCTGTCCGGCACGCTTTTTGCTTGCGGAATCGCATGGCGTTGATTCTGCTGCGAAGGAGACGTTCGGCAACGTTATCCACCGCAGCAAGGACCAGCGCCATGCGCCATCAGCCTACCGTACTCGAAGCGCTGTTCGAGGAAATTCCCTGGGACACGTTCGAGCGGCTCACCGGCCGCTATGGCGCCGATGATGGCGTGCGCTCCTTCGATAGCCGGGACCATCTGATCGCCATGCTGGGCGCGGCGTTCGGCGGCCTGCACGGCCTGCGTCAGACGGTCGCCGGATTGCGGCCGGGCAGCAGCCCGCTGCGGCTCATCGGCAGTCAGGCGCCGCGCCGCTCGACGCTGGCCGACGCCAACGGCCGCCGCGATGCCGGGCTGTTCGTCGATCTGCTGCAAGCCATGCTGCCGCGGTTGCACCGCACCCTGCGGCAGGAGATGGACGAGGTGATCCGCCTGATCGACAGCACGCAGGTCAATCTCGGCCTGCGGATGCGCCAATGGATCGGCCTGCACCGCAACCAGCCGACCGCCAAGATCCACATGGTCTATGACCCGCGCGCCGGGCAGCCGGTCCAGTTCGACCTCACCTCGGCCAAGATCAACGACATCACCGCCGCCAGGCGGATGCTGGCCATCGAGGCCGGGGCGACCTACGTGTTTGATCTCGGCTACTACGATTTCGCCTGGTGGGCCGCGCTGCGCGACCAGGGCTGCCGCTTCGTCACCCGATTGAAGCGCAACACGCCGCTGCATGATGTCGAACACCGGCCGGTTGCCGCCGGCACGATCGTGCTGTCGGACCGCACCGGCCGGCTGCCCGAGCGGCTGGCGAAAAGCCGCCGCAACCCATTCGACGATATCGGCCGCGAGATCACGATCCGCATCGGCCCAGGCCGCAGCCTGCGCCTGTTCACCAACGACCTGACCAGCCCCGCCGAGGCCATCGCCGCACTCTACAAGGAGCGCTGGCAGATCGAGCTGTTCTTCAAATGGATCAAGCAGAACCTGCGCATTAGCCGCTTCATGGGCACCTCCGAGAACGCCGTCCGCATCCAGATCGCCACCGCCATGATCGCGTACATCCTGGTGCGGCTCGCCCACGCCAAGCAGACGCTCACACAGGCGGTCGCCCACTCCGCAACCGCCCTGCTGACCGCCATCCGCAGCCATCTGTTCACCCGCAAGACGATCGCCGACCTGCTCGATCCGCCAAAAATCCAACGACCACCCCCAATCCCCCAACTCACTCTGTTCCCATGCAAGTAGCGTGCCGGACAGCAGTGGCGGATGCCGACCATCCACGACTTTCGTGGACCCGCGAAATCGTGGATACCCGGCCGGTCCTGTTGCCGGCCACTCGCCTGCGGCAAACTGCGTCGATGCGGCTTCCCGATTCGCCGATCCATCGCGCGCTGCCCGACGAGGCGGCGACCGCCTCCCTCGCCCGCGCGGTCGCCGACCTCGCTGCGGCCGGGCGACGCGGTGCTGCTCGAAGGCCCGCTCGGCGCCGGCAAGACCGCATTCGCCCGCGCCGCCCTCCGCCACCTCGCGGGCGACCCGGCGCTCGAAGTGCCCAGCCCCAGCTACACGCTGCTGCAATCCTACGACACGCCGCTTGGTCCCGTGCATCACTACGATCTATGGCGGCTCGACGGGCCGGCCGACCTCGCCGAACTGGGCTGGGAGGAGGCGCGCGCGGACATCGTGCTGGTCGAGTGGCCGGACCGGCTCGGCCCGCTGCGGCCTGCCGACGCTTTGACCATCATGCTCCGCCACGCCGGGGGCGACGCGCGCGCGGCCGTGCTCACCGGCTGGCCGGGCCGGCTTGCGGCGCTGTGATGCGCGTCGAAAACATCCCGCCGCATCTTCCGTTCCTCGACACGCTGGCGGCACTCTGGCTCGCCTCGACCGGGAGCGCGCCGGCCGAGGGGCTGATCCTGCTGCCGACCCGCCGCGCCGCGCGCGCGCTCGCCGAGGCGTTCCTGCGCGCCGCCGGCGGCCGGCCGCTGCTGCTGCCGCGGATCACCGCGCTGGGCGGAATCGACGAGACGCCGCTGGCCCTCGCCGGCGCGCTTCTTCTTCCCCCGGCGGTCGATCCGCAGCTTCGGCTCGCGGTGCTGAGCCGGATGATCCTGGCGATGCGCGGCGAGGGCGGTGCCCCGACCACGGCCGACCGCGCGTGGCTGCTGGCGCGCGAGCTGGCGACCTGCTGGACGAGGCGGCACGCGCCGAGATCGACCTTGCGGCACGGCTGCCCGACGCCGCCGCTTCCGGCTTCGCCGCGCACTGGGAGCTGACGCTGCGCTTCCTCGCGATCGTGACCGAGGCGTGGCCGCGCTGGCTCGCCGAAACCGGGCTGATGGATGTGGCGGCCCGGCAGCTGGCGCTGCTGGACGCGCAGGCCCGCGCCTGGGCGGAAGCGCCGCCGCCGCATCCGGTCTGGATCGCCGGCACCACCGGCGCGATCCCTGCCGTCGCCCGCCTGATCGGGGTGGTCGGAAAGATGCCGCACGGTCGGGTGGTGCTGCCGGGGCTGGACCGCGCGATGCCGGACGCCGCCTGGGCATGCCTGCCGGAGTTCGCATCCGCAGGCCGGGATCGCGGCGCTGCTCGCCGGCCTCGGCCTCGCGCGCGGCGACGTGGCGGAGGTTGCGGAGCAGCCGGCAGCCGTGCCCCCCGCACGGGTCGCGACCCTGCAGCGCGCGCTGCTGCCGGCCGAGGCGCTGGCCGAGTGGCAGGGCCAGGGCGCGCTCGACCTCTCCGGCATCGCCCGCCTGGCCCCCGCCGACCAGCAGGAGGAGGCCGTCGCGATCGCGCTGGTGCTGCGCGACGCGATCGAGACGCCGGGCGCGCGGGCGGCGCTGGTCACGCCGGACCGGGCGCTGGCGGCACGGGTCGCGGCGGAACTGCTGCGCTACGGCGTCGTCGCCGACGACAGCGCCGGCGAGCCGCTCGCGGAGACGCCGCCCGCCGTGTTCCTGCGCCTGCTCGCGACGGCGCTCGCCGAGGGCCTGGCGCCGGTGCCGCTGCTGGCGCTGCTCAAGCATCCGCTGGCGGCCCTCGGGCTGTCCCCGCCCGCGTGCCGCGCCGCCGCGCGCGCGCTGGAACGCGCCTGCCTGCGCGGCCCGCGCCCGGCGCCGGGGATCGCCGGGCTGCGCGCCGCCCTCGCGCGGGCCGACGCGCCGGCCGCGGGCGCCGATTTGCTGGAGCGGCTCGCAGCGCGGCTCGCCCCGGCGCTCGACATCGCGGCGCGCGAGACGGCGGCGCCGGATGCGGCGCTCGCCGCCCTGATCGAGGCCGCCGAGGCGCTGGCCGAGACCGATGACGTCCGAGGGTGCGGCGCGGCTGTGGGCGGGTGAGGAGGGGGAGGCGCTGGCGGGCGCTGCTCGACGCCCTGCTCGCCGCCCTGCCGGCGCTGCCGCCGGAATCGCCCGCGCGCCTGCCGGGGCTGCTGGAGGCGGCGCTGGCCGGCGCGGTGGTGCGCAGCCGCCGGAGCCTGCGCGGGCGCGGCGGCGCCGAGCATCCGCGCGTGTTCATCTGGGGGCTGCTGGAGGCGCGCTTGCAGAGCGTGGAGGTCGCCGTGCTCGGCGGCCTCGCGGAAGGCGTCTGGCCGCCGGCGACCGATCCCGGCCCGTGGCTCAGCCGCACGCTGCGCGCCGCCATCGGCCTGCCCTCGCCGGAGGTCGCGGTCGGGCAGATGGCGCATGATTTCGTCATGGCCGCGTGCGGCGCGCCGCGCGTGGTGCTGAGCTGCCCGCACCGGCGCGACGGCGCGCCCGCGGTGCCGGCGCGCTGGCTGGTGCGGCTGGACGCGCTGCTGCGCGGCCACGGCCGGGCGATCCCCGAGCATCCCGCGGTCGGCTGGGCGCGCGCGCTGGATCAGCCGCGCGGGCCGCCGCGCCCGGTGCGCCCGCCGCAGCCGCGCCCGCCGGTCCGCCTGCGCCCGCGCCGGCTGAGCGTGACCGAGATCGAGGCGTGGCTGCGCGACCCCTATGCGATCCACGCCCGCCACGTGCTGCGGCTGCGCCCGCTCGCGGCGCTGGACGAGGCGATCGACGCGATCGACTACGGCAGCATCGTCCATGACGGGATGCACCGGTTCCTGGAAGCGAGCGGCGCCGGCTGGACCGCGGATGCGCGGGCGCGGCTGGAGGCGGCGCTGCTGGCGGCGCTGGATGCGCGGGGCTTGCGCCCGGCGCTGCTCGCCTGGTGGCGGCCGCGGCTGCGGCGCATCGCCGCCTGGGTCGCCGCGACCGAGATCAACCGGCGGGAGGACGCGCCGCCGGCGCAGATCGCCGCCGAGGTGCCGGGGCGGCTGACGCTGCCCGGCCCGGCCGGCCCGTTCGAGCTTGTCGCCCGCGCCGACCGGATCGAGCGGCGCGCCGACGGGCGGCTCGCCATCCTCGACTACAAGACCGGGCAGCCGCCGAAGCCCGAGGACGTCCGCCGGGGCCACGCGCCGCAACTGACGCTGGAGGCGGCGATGGCGGCCGCCGGCGGGTTCGGCGCCGATCTCGCGGGCGAGGTGGCGGAACTCGCGTACTGGTGCATGACCGGCGCCACGCCGCCCGGGCGACGCGCTGACGCCGATCAAGCCGGAGGACGTTGCCGCGGCCGCGGTGATGGTGCGCGGCAACCTGATCGACCGCATCGCCGCCTTCGACGATCCCCGCCAGCCGTATCTCTCGCGGCCGCATCCGGCCGCGGCGCCGCGCTTCTCGGATTACGGGCGGCTCGCGCGGGTCGCGGAATGGGCGGCGGCGGAGGAGGGGGAGTGACGGCGGGTTCGTCCCGGAGCGATTGCCGGCCCGCGCTTGCGTGCCGCCGCCGCCGCCGTGTAAGCCTCCGTACACTTCGCAACTTCTCAAATCGTTTTGGCGCAGGATGGCGGCCACCATCTCCGCGCGATTGCAGCGAGGCCGTCCATGCGCATCTCGATCTTCGGCATCGGCTATGTCGGCGCCGTCTCCGGCGCCTGCCTCGCCGCCCTCGGCCACGAGGTGGTGGGCGTCGATGTCGCCGCCGACAAGGTCGCGATGCTGAACGCCGGCCGCTCGCCGATCGTCGAGGAGGAGATCGACCGCATCATCGCCGAGACGGTCGCCGCCGGGCGGCTGCGCGCCACCGCCGACGCGGCCGCGGCGGTCGCCGCCACCGAGGTCTCGTTCATCTCGGTCGGCACGCCGAGTGCGGCGAACGGCACCGCGGATTTGCGCGCGGTCGATCAGGTCGCCGCCGCGATCGGCCGCGCGATCGCCGCGAAGCCGGGCAGCCACGCGGTCGTGATGCGCTCCACCGTGCCGCCCGGCACCGCCGAGGAGCGCGTCATCCCGATCCTGGAGCGCGAATCCGGCCGCCGGCTCGGCGAGGGCTTCGGCTACTACAGCAATCCCGAGTTCCTCCGCGAAGGCAGCTCGGTGCGGGATTTCCGGGCACCCCCCTTCACCCTGATCGGCGCCGCCGCGGGCGACGAGGCCGCCCCGTTGCGCGAAATCTACGCGTCCGTCGCCGCGCCCTTCCACGTCGTGCCGTATCGCGTCGCCGAGAGCGTGAAATACCTCAGCAACGTCTATCACGCGGTCAAGCTCGCCTTCGCCAACGAGGCGGGGGCGGTGCTGGCGGCCCACGGCGTCGATGCGCGCGCGGCGTTCCGGCTGTTCTGCGAGGACCGGGTGCTGAACGTCTCCGCGGCCTACCTGCGGCCCGGCTTCGCCTTCGGCGGCTCCTGCCTGCCCAAGGACATCCGCAGCTTCCTCGCCCTCGCGGACGCGCGCGACGTCGCGACCCCGTTCCTGGACCAGGTGCTGCCGAGCAACCAGGCGGTGGTCGAGCGCGCTTACGCCGCGATCGCGCGCCACGGGAGGCAGCTTGTGAGCCTGTTCGGGCTGGCCTTCAAACAGGGCACCGACGATCTGCGCGAATCGCCCTTCGTGCAGCTCGCCGAGCGGCTGATCGGGCGCGGCTTCGACGTTGCGCATCTTCGATCGCTCGGTCGATCTCGCGCGGCTGACCGGCAGCCAACCGCAGCTACATCGACCGCGAGATCCCGCATCTCGAACGGCTGCTGGTCGGCAGCCCGGAGGCGGCGTTGGAAGGCAGCCGGATCGCGGTGATCGGGCATGTCGGGGCGGAGGACCGGCCGGCGCTGCTCGCCGCCCTCGACGGCCATGCGGTGATCGATCTGGCCGGGATCGAGGCGCTGCGCGGCCGCCCCGGCGTGGCCTACGAGGGCATCTGCTGGTGAGTCGTCCGCGCCTGCTCGCAGTCAGTCCCCGGTTCCTGTTCCCGCTCGACCAGGGCGGCAAGATACGCACCGCCAACATCCTGCGCCGGATGAAGAGCGGCGCGTTCGAGATCGCGCTCGCCTCGCCGGTGCCGGCCGACGTCGCCCGGTTCGAGGCCGACATCGCCGCCCTGTGCGACCGCTTCGTCTCCTGGGCGGCGCCGCGCGGGATGCGGCTTCGGCGGCTGCTGGCGCTGGCCGGCCGGCTGCCGGTCGCGGTCGCGACCGACCGCACGCGCGCCGGGCGGCGGGCGGTGGCGGCGGCGCTCGCCGATCAGCCCGACCTCGTGCTGGTCGACTTCCCGCACGCGGCCGTGCTGCTGCCGCAGCGGCTCGCGGGCGCCTCGGCGATCTTCACCCACAACGTGGAGGCGGAGATCTTCGAGCGTCACGCCGAGGTCGCGGCCGGGCCGTGGCGCCGGCTGTGGCGCAGCCAGGCCCGCAAGATGCGCGCCTTCGAGGGCGCGGCGCTGCGCCGGTTCGACACCGTGATCGCCGTCTCCGAGCGCGACGCGGCGGCGCTGCGCGCGGCGTACGGCCTAGGCGTGATCGAGCGGATCGAGACCGGCGTCGATCCCGAGTTCTACGCCTTCTCCCCGCCCGGCTCCGCGCCGCCGGTGCCTTTGCAGGGCGGCACGATCGTATTCACCGGGGCGATGGACTGGCGGGCGAACAGCGACGGCATCGGCTTTCTGATGGACGAGATATGGCCGATCGTGCTGCGCGCGCGTCCGCGCGCGCGCGCCCTGATCGTCGGCCGCAACCCGCCCGAGGGCCTGATCGCGCGCGCCCGCGATCGCGGGCTTGCCTGGCGCTTCACCGGCTACGTGGACGATATCCGGCCGCTGGTCGCCGAGGCGCACGTCTATGTCATTCCGCTGCGCGTCGGCAGCGGCACGCGGATCAAGGCGTTCGAGGCGATGGCGATGGGCCGGCCGGTGGTCTCCACCGGCGTCGGCGTGGAAGGGCTCGATGTGGTGCCCGGCCGGCATTTCCTGCTGGCCGATGAGGCGGACCCGTTCGCCGAGGCAATCCTGCGCCTGCTTGCCGATGGCGGCCTGCGGGCGCGAATGGCCGCGGCGGCGCGCGCGCTGGTCGAGGCGCGGTTCTCCTGGGCCAGCGTCGCGCGAGGCTTCGAGGCGATCTGCCTGCGCACGCTGGAGCGGC
>CAVZPY010000009.1:0-208600 GCA_963777265.1 uncultured Alphaproteobacteria bacterium
GCCCGCGACGCCTCCCGCCCGGCGCCGCAACCCTGGGCGCCGCAATCCTGCGAGTGTCCCGATTCCGAAGTTTCTGGTGATTGCGAGGACCGCGAGCGCGCCTCTTGCGCGCACGGCGGGACGAAGCCATCCAGGGCGGAGCTGCGGGGGAGGCTGCTGGGTTGCTTCGCTTCGCTCGCAACGACGACGAGGCGCCGTGCAGACGAACTTCTGAACCAGGCCCTAGCTCAGCGTGCGCTTGTCCGCCGGGCGGCGCGTGGCTCGGGAGGAAGCGCGCGGACGCGCTCCACCGTGATCGGCTGGTCGGTCTGCGGCGCCTGGCTCGGCACGATCGCCGTGCCCATGCGCACCGCGGGCGAGGCCTGCGCGCTGTTCGCCCGCAGCAGCGCGTCGAGGAACGAGCGGCCCCATTCCAGCGGCGTGCGGCGCTCGATCGCGCGCCAGCACTCCTGCCAGCGCTCCTGGCGCTCGGCGAGGCCCATGCGCAGCGCGCGGTCGATCGCGTCGGCGAGTTCGTCGGCGGCATAGGGATTGACCAGGACCGCCGCCGGAAGCTGCTGGGCGGCGCCGGCGAAGCGCGACAGCACCAGGACGCCGGGATCCTGCGGGTCCTGGGCCGCGATGTATTCCTTCGCGACCAGGTTCATCCCGTCGCGCAGCGGCGTCACCAGCCCGACCGAAGCCAGCCGCATGTAGCCCGCGACGGTGCTGCGCGCGCCGGGGCGCACCACCAGGCGCAACGGCAGCCAGTCCGGCTCGCCCCAGTCGCCGTTGATCGCCCCCGCCGCGCGGTCCAGCTCCTGGCGCAGCTCCTGATAGGTGCCGACCTCCTTGCGCGACATCGGCGCGATCTGCAGCAGCGTCACCGTCCGCCGCCACTCCGCCCGCTTCTCCAGCAGGCGGCGGTAGCCGGCGAGGCGCTGCGGCAGGCCCTTGGTCGGGTCGAGCCGGTCCACCCCCAGCATCAGCCGCTGCCCGTCGAGGCTGTGGCGCAGCTTCTGCACCGCCGGCGAGCGCACCGCCTGCTCGGCCATCTGCTTGAACTCGCGGGCGTCGATCTCGACCGGGAAGGTGCCGATGCGGATGCGCCGGCCGCGCCAGCCCGAGCCACTGGCCGGAGATGCGGGTGGCCCCGGCAAGCCGCTGCGCCGCGAGCGGCGAAGTTCTCGACGTCGTTGTCGGTATGAAAGCCCAGCAGGTCGGCGGCGAGCAGGTCGCGCAGCAGCGGTCCCGCCTCGGGCATGGCGCCGAACACGTCGGCCGAGGGGAACGGCACGTGCAGGAAAAAGCCGATCGGCGCCACCACCCCCTGCGCGCGCAGCAGCGCCGGCATCGCCATCAGATGGTAGTCGTGCAGCCAGATCACGTCGGTCGGGCGAAGCTGCGGCGCCAGCACCGAGACCAGCCGCTGGTTGACCTGCCGGTACACCTGCGCGTCGCGCCGGTCGTAGCGCATCAGCTCCGGCATCGAGTGCAGCAGCGGCCACAGCACGCCGTTGGAGAAGCCGTTGTAATAGTGGTCGTGCTCGGATCGGGTGAGGTCGATCGTCGCATACTGCACGTCGCCGTCGCCGGCGATCGCGAGCCGGTCGGCCTGGTCGGAGATGCGCGCCGCTCCACCCGAACCAGAGGCCGCCGCGCCGCTCCATCAACCCGCCCAGGGCGACCGCCAAGCCGCCGGGCGCGGCCCCGGCCTGCGGCACCGGAACCCGGTTGGACACGACGACGAGCCGGTTCATCGAACCTCCAGGAGTGCGACCGGAAAGCTGGTAAGCACGTCGCTCAACAACAAGCGTCCCCCGGCTGCCGTCAGCTCCTTCCGCCCGAGGGCATCGTGCAACACGTCGTGTACGCGCCGCCCGGTCAACAGACGCGGCAGCACCGCGACGGTTGCGTTCCATGCCGCACTTTCGACCAAAAGGCCGCCCTCGACGCCCGGCAGGCTGGCGGCTAAACGTGTCGCGATCATGACGAACGCGCGGCCCTCGTGCGTCCGCGCGAAGCCGATCGCGTGCTCCGCCAGCGGTCCCTCGAAGCGCAGCGGCAGGTAGGTGCCGTGGGCGAACAGCGCCGGATGACGCGCGCGCAGCGCCAGCGCGCGGGCGATCATGGCCTGCTTCACGCGACCGTCCTGCCAGTGCGCCAGCAGGGCAGGGGGCGCGGCCTCGTGCCCGAGCGCCGCCTCACGGGCGGCGAAATCGACCGGCCGCCGATTGTCGGGATCGACCAGGGAAAAATCCCAGAACTCGGTGCCCTGATAGAGGTCGGGCACGCCCGGCGCGGTCAGCCGCAGCAGCGTCTGGGCGAGCGCGTTGACGATGCCGGCGGGGGCGATGCGGGCCGGCGAAGGCGGCGATCTCGTGGACCACCCGGGTCGGCCGCGCCGGATCGAGCACGCCCGAGAGGAAGTCGCGGCACGCCTGCTCGTACTCGGCATCGGGCGCCGCCCAGCCGGTGCGCAGCTTGGCTTCCCGCAGCGCCTTCTCCTGCCAGCCGGCGACGCGCTCGGCGAACGCCGCCATGCCCTCCGGGTCGTCGGGCGAGAGGCCGGGCGGCCAGGCGCCGACCAGCGTCTGATAGAGCATCAGCTCGTCGCCCGACCGTGGGCGCCGGGCCGTCGGCGGTGTCGCGCCGCAGCGGCGCATCGAGCCGCATCCAGCGCTCGACGGCGGCCTCCCACTCCGGGGCGATCTCGCTCAGCACCGAGAGGCGGGCGCGGGTGTCCTCGCCGCGCTTGTGGTCGTGGGTCGCGGTCGCGAGCAGGGCGCGCGGGAAGCGGCGGCGGCGCTCGCGGCAGGCGGCGTGGAACGCGGCCGGCGAGAGCGCGAACTGGGCCGGGTCCGATCCCACCTCGTTGCGCGAGAGCAGCCGGCCGTAGCGGTAGAAGGCGGTGTCCTCGACCGATTTCGCCGCGACCGGCGCCGAGAGCTGCTGGAACCGCACCATCGCCCGCTGCAGCTCGGCGCGCGCCCCGCCCGGCGGAAGCGCCCGAAACGCCCTCGCCGGTGAGCCAGCCTCCGATCAGTTCGAGCACGTGGCGGTCGGCGGCCCGCACGCTGCGCCGCGCCCGCGCCATCGCCCAGTCCATCACCCGCCGGTCCGGCTCCGAGATGCCGGCCGGCCCGGCATAGATGCGGTAGGCGTGGAAATGCGCGAGCAGCTCGGCCAGCGCCCAGCGGATGCCGGTCTGGGTGATGTCGCGGGTGGCGAGGTCGCGGCGGGCGACGCGCAGCAGCGCGTTGGCGGTGGCGAACCATTCGCTCGACAGGGCTTCGCGCACGATCTGCCGCCGCGCCGCCTCCACCTCGGCCTCGAAATCGCCGCTGCGGCCGGAGAGGCGCGACCAGAGCGCCGTGAGCGGCGCCTCGCCGGCGGGGTCGTGCAGGACCGCCGAGACCTCGGCCATGAAGTCGTAGCCGGTGGTGCCGTCGGTCAGCCAGTCGGTCGCCAGGCGTTCATGGGGTGCCAGGATTTTTTCGACCCACAGCACGGCGGGTTCGTCGCTGAGCGCGGCCGGCCGGCTCTCGGCCGCGGTCTGCAACCGCCGCCGCAGCTTGCGGCAATAGCCGCGCGGGTCGGCCAGCCCGTCCACGTGATCGACGCGCACGCCGTCGATCAGGCCCTCGGCATAGAGGCGCAGCACGGTCGCGTGCGTTGCGTCGAACACCTGCGGCAACTCGACCCGCACGCCGGCGAGGCTGTTGATGTCGAAGAAGCGGCGCCAGTTGATCTCGTCGGACGCCGCGCGCCACCACGCCAGCCGGTAGTGCTGGCGTTCGAGCAGCCGGTGCAGGCGCTCGCGGCCTTCCGGCGTCGCCGGATCGCGGCTGGCCAGCGCGGCCTCGATCGCGCCGCGGTGCTCCGGGGCGCGCAGCGCCTCGCGCGCGGCGGCGACGCGGCGGCGGACGGCGCTGCGGCCGCCAGAGAGGTCCGCGAAGCCGGCGGTCGCCGGCCCGGGCAGCACGCGGGGATAGTCGCGGGGCGCGATCGGAAACCGATGCTCGCCGTAGGCGGAGACGAAGAAGCGCCCGTCCTCGGGGTCGAAGGCGAGGCGGAGGTCGCCGTTCGCCAGCGCCTCGCCATACGGGTTGCCGAGGAAGGGGGCCAGGATGCGCCCGTGCAGGGCCGGGTCGGGCGGCTCCCAGTCGATATCGAAGAACTCGGCGTAGGGGCTGGCGCGGCCCCATTCCAGCACGTCGAGCCACCACGCATTGTCGGCGCCGCCCACGCCCATGTGGTTCGGCACGATGTCGAGGATCAGCCCCATCTCCGCCTCGCGCAGCGCCGCGACCAGGCGGCGCAGCGCCGGCTCGCCGCCGAGCTCGGGATTGATCTGGTTGTGATCGACGATGTCGTAGCCGTGCGTCGATCCCGGGCGCGCCTTCAGCAGCGGCGAGGCATAGAGATGGCTGATGCCGAGCCGCCGGAAATAGGGCACCAGGCCGAGCGCGTCGTCGAGCGTGAAATCCTTGTGGAATTGCAGCCGCGCGGTCGCGCGCAGCGCGGTCATTCGCCTCGCGCCCGGTCCAGCGCCGCCAGCCGGCCCGCGACGGCCGGATCGTCCAGCACGGCGTGCGCCGCGAGCGGGATGCGGCGCTGCCAGTTCGGGTGCTCGTGCAGCGTGCCGGGCAAATTGGGCTGCTCCTCCTGCGCCAAGGCGTCCTCCAGCGGCAGCAGTGCCAGAGCGCAGGCGGTGCGGCCGATATGTCCGGCCGCCGATCCGGCGGCGTGCTGCCCCTGCTCGGGCGGCGGCGCGTCGTGCAGGGCGGAGCCGCTGGCGCGGAACGCCTGCCACAGCAGCGCGCGGTCGCGCTCGCGGTCGGCCCGCTCGGCGGCCTCGTCGCGCATCAGGCCGAGGCGCGGTGCGCCATTCGAGGTCGCGGCCCGCCCACCAGCCGGCGACGGTCGGCAGATCGTGGGTGCTGGTCATCGCCGCCGCATCTGGGGTCCAGCGGGAAGGGGCGCGGAAACTCGCGTCCTTCTCGCGCTCGAACCACAGCACGCGCATTCCCATGATGCGCGCGTCGCGCAGCCGCTCGTGGAAGCCCTCGGGCACGGTGCCGAGGTCCTCGCCGAGCACGATCGCGCGGTGGCGATGGCTCTCCAGTGCCACGAGCCGGAGCAGGTCGTCGAACGGGAAGCGCAGATAGACGCCGTCCGCCGCCGCCCCGCCCTTGGGGATCAGCCACAGCCGCATCAGGCCCATCACGTGATCGATCCGCACGCCGCCGGCGTGGCGCAGGCTCGCGCGCAGCATCTCGA
The DNA here is from genome assembly GCA_963777265.1 of uncultured Alphaproteobacteria bacterium. GTDB lineage: Bacteria > Pseudomonadota > Alphaproteobacteria > Acetobacterales > Acetobacteraceae > DATAYA01. The sequence continues at coordinate 5,263 of CAVZPY010000009.1, forward strand.
GGAACGCCCGGAACCCGTGGGCGCGCAGGCCGCGCGGGGAGAACACGCGAGAGACCCCAGTTCTGCCCCTCGCGGCTGAGCAGGTCGGGGGGCGCGCCGGCCACGAGGCCGAGCAGCGTCTCCTCCTGGCGGCTCCAGCAATGGCTGCCGCCGTCGTCGGCGCCGACCGCGAGATCGGCGATCAGCCCGATCGGCATCCCGGCCGCACGCGCCGTCGCCTGCGCCGCGGCGAGGCCCTGTTCGGCGCGCATTTGCAGGAAGGCGTGGAAGGCGACCTCGTCGGCATGGGCGCGGGCGAAGTCGGCGACCGCCGGGCTGTCGGGGTCGCGATAGGCGTCGGGCCAGGTGCGCCAGTGCCAGCGGGCGGGGTCGTTGCCCCAGATATGGCCGTGCAGCGCCTCGAAACGGGCGTGCTGCTCCAGCGCGTCACCGTGTTCGGCGCGGAAGCGATCGAGGGCCGCGCGGTCCGGAGGGAGGCGAAGGCGCGGCGCAGGCGGGCGAGCTTGCCTCGCGCGGCGGCCGGCCAGTCGATCAGCGGCGCCTGCTCCAGCGCCACGCGCCGCGGCGTCGGAGGCGTCGCCCGCATCCGCGTGCAGCACGTTCAGCATCACCCGGCTGGACGGCGAGTAGGGGCTGAAGCGGTCGCAATCGGCGGAGAATTGCGCGTGGACCGGGCTGACCGCGACCGCTGCTGCCCCGCGCGCGGCGGCGGCGCGCACCAGATCGCGCAGCGCGGCGAAATCGCCGATGCCGCCATCGCCCTCGCGCCGCAGGCCGTAGAGCTGCGCCGAGAGTCCCCACAGTTTCCGCCCCGGGGCGACATCGGCGAGGCTGAAGCAGGCGGCGGGGGCGACGGCGAGCGTCGCCTCCTGATCGCCGATGACGAGATGGTGGTAGCCGGGCTGGTCGATCGCGGGCAGCAGCGCGCGGCCGTCGCGCGCCTCTGCCGTGCCCGTCGCGGCGGGCGCCGTCCTCCAGCACGATCTCGAAACGGTCCGGCTCGATCCGCAGCGTGATCGGCTTGCCGGCTTCGGCGGTGACGAGCGGCGCGAGGGTCTCGCGCCGCGACTGACGCAAATTCGCATGGGTCTCGGCGATTTCGGCATCGGTGCCGGCCGGCAGGTCGAGTGCGGCGAGCACGCGACGCAGCGTCTCGGGCGCCACGTTCTGCTGCCTGCCGAACGCATCCTCCCAGCTCGGCAGCAGGCCGGCGGCCTCGGCCAGCGCGAGCAGGGCGGCGTCGCTCACCGCGCCGGCCCCAGGCGCACGACGGCGCTGCTGCGGCGGCAGCCGGCCGGCGGCCAGCGCGGCGTCGGCGCCGGGCGCGCTCTCGAACAGCAAGTGTGCCGGCGGGCGCCGTCGCGACTGCGGCCTCGTGGGTGCCGAGATTGACCGCGATCGCGAGCGTCGCTGCCGTCGCCCATGCGCCAGCGCGCCAGCACCGCCCCTTCGCCGAGCACGTCCGCACCTTCGCTGCGGCAGCCGGGGATGCGCGGTGCGATCTGCCCGGCGCGCAGCCGCAGCAGATGGCGAACGAGATCGTGCGTGGCCGGATCGGCGTGGTCCGGGCGAGACGATTCAAAGGTTTCGGGCGCGTTCGGGTCGGGGATGCGCGCGCGCGTGGCCTCGTTCTGGAAATGGGAGAAATGCTTGAACTCGTTGCGGCGGCCCTCGCGGACCAGCCTTGCGAGTTCCTCGTTGTGGCTGGTGAAGATACAGGAACGGACGCTTGGTGCCCCATTCCTCGCCCATCAGCAGCAGCGGCACGAACGGGCTGAGCAGCAGCAGCGCGGTGGCGGCGCGCAGGGCGGCGGGGTCGGCCAGCGCCGTGAGGCGTTCGCCGAAGGCGCGGTTGCCGGTCTGGTCGTGGTTCTGCAACGCGATCACGAATGCCGTGCTCGGCAGATGCGCACTCGGTTCGCCGCGCGGCTCGCCGCTGTAGGCGCTGCGCTCGCCCTGATAGGCGAAACCCTCGGCGAGGCAGCGGGCCAGCAGCCGGGTCGCGTCCTGGAAATCGCCGTAATAGCCCTCGTGCTCGCCGGTGAGCAGCACGTGGACGCAATGGTGCCAGTCGTCGCTCCATTGCGCGTCGTATTTTTTTTCGTTCGGCGTCGCGCGCAGAAAATGCGCCGCATTGCCGCCGTGTTCGAGCACCAGATGGATGTGCCGGTCGAGCGGCATGGCCTCGCGGATCGCGCGCGCCATGTCGTCGAGAAAATCCTGCGGCTCGATCGCGTGGGTCGCATCGAAGCGCAACCCGTCGAAGCGGTATTCATCGAGCCAGATAGCGCGCGTTCTGGATGAAGAAGTCGCGCACCTCCGGCCGGCGGAAGTCGATCGCGGCACCCCAGGGCGTCTTGATGTCGTCGCGGAAGAACGGCTTGGCGAGCACGTGGATGTAGGCGCCGTCCGGGCCGAAATGGTTGTACACGACGTCGAGAAACATCATCAGGCCGAGGCCGTGCGCCTCGTCGATCAGCCGCTTGAGCTGCTCGGGCGTGCCGTAGGCGGCATCGGGCGCGTAGATCAGCACGCCGTCATAGCCCCAGTTGCGAGGGCCCGGGAAATCGTTGATCGGCATCAGCTCGATCGCGGTGACGCCGAGCGCCGCGAGGTCCGGCAGCATGGCGCGCACGCCCTCGAAGCCGCCGGCGAGGCCCGCGTGCAGCTCGTAGATCACCGCCTCGTGCCACGGCCGGCCGCGCCAGCCGGCGTTGTGCCACTCATAGGCGCGCGGATCGACGATCAGGCTCGGATCATGCACGTCGCCCGCTTGCGCGCGCGCGGCGGGGTCGGGCACGCGCATCCCGTCCGGCAGCACGAAGATGTATGGCGTCCCGGCCGGCGCGCGGCGCTCGGCCTCGAACCAGCCGCCCGGCGCTGCCCGCATCGGCTGCGCCGTCGCCGGCGACCTCCAGCGTGACCGACGGCATCGACGGCGCCCAGAGCCGGAAGCGCGTGGTGCCGTCCGGCTGCAGCTCGGCGCCGAACGGGAGCCGGTGGGCGAAGCGGGCCATGCTATTCCTCCGCGCGCAGCACCAATGTCGCGAGCGGCGGCAGCGTCAGCAGCAGCGAAGCCGGCAGCCCGTGCGAGGGCGTGGCCTCGGCCTGCACCAGCCCGCCATTGCCCATGTTCGAGCCGCCGTAGCGCGCCGCGTCGGTGTTGATCAACTCGCGCCAGGCGACGGGGTGCGTGACGCCGATCCGGTAGCCCTCGCGCGGCACCGGCGTGAAATTGCACACCGCCAGCACCGGCCGCGTGCCCCACGGCCCGAAGCGCAGATAGGCAAATACGCTCTGATCGGCGTCGTCGAGCACCACCCAGCGGAAGCCGTCGGGGCTGATATCGCGCGTGTGCAGCGCCGGCTCGTCGCGATAGATCCGGTTGAGGTCGCGCACCACCGCCTGCACGCCGGCGTGGCGCGGATCGTCGAGCTCGTCCCATTCGAGGCCGGTGTCGTGGTTCCACTCGCCGCGCTGGCCGAACTCGCCGCCCATGAACATCAGCTTCTTGCCCGGATGCGTCCACATGAAGCCGAAATAGGCGCGCAGATTGGCGAATTTCTGCCATTCGTCGCCGGGCATCCGTCCCCACAGCGAGCGCTTCAGGTGAACCACCTCGTCATGCGAGAGCGGCAGCACGAAACGTTCGGCGAAGGCATAGATGAGGCCGAAGGTCATCTCGCCGTGGTGCCAGCGCCGATTGATCGGGTCTTCCTGCATGTAGTGGAGCGTGTCGTGCATCCACCCCATGTTCCATTTGTAGGTGAAGCCGAGTCCGCCTTCGTCGGCCGGGCGCGTGACGCCGGGCCAGGCGGTGCTCTCCTCGGCGATCAGCACCGCACCGGGCACCCGCTCGGCGATCACGCGCGAGAGTTCCTGGAGGAACGAGATCGCTTCGAGGTTCTCCCGCCCGCCATAGCGGTTCGGCACCCACTCGCCGGGATTGCGCGAGTAGTCGCGGTACAGCATCGAGGCGACGGCATCCACGCGCAGCCCGTCCGCGTGATAGTGTTCGAGCCAGTGCAGCGCCGAGCCGATCAGGAAATTGCGCACCTCGTTGCGGCCGAGATTGTAGATCATCGTGTTCCAGTCGCGATGAAACCCCTCGCGCGGGTCGGCGTGCTCGTAGAGCGGCGTGCCGTCGAAGCGGGCAAGGCCGTAGGCGTCGGTCGGGAAATGCGCCGGCACCCAGTCGAGGATCACGCCAATCCCGGCCTGGTGGCAGGCATCGACGAAGGCGGCAAAATCCTCGGGCGCCCCGAGCCGCGCCGAGGGGGCGAACTGGCCGAGCGGCTGGTAGCCCCAACTGCCGCCGAACGGATGCTCCATCACCGGCAGCAGCTCGACATGGGTGAAGCCGAGCCGCGCGGCATACGGCACCAGCCGCTCGGCGAGCCGCCGCCAGCCGTGCGCGCCGGCGACGGCGGCGGGCTGCCAGGAGAAAGCATGCACCTCGTAGATCGCGACCGGCGCGTCCGGCGCGATCGCCGCGGCGCGCCGCGCCATCCAGGGCGCGTCCTGCCAGCGATGCGGCATCGGCGAGGCGACGACCGAGGCGGTGGCAGGCGGCGGCTCCGTCGCCCACGCCACCGGATCGGCCTTGACCAGAAGTTCCCCGTGCGGCGCCCAGGATTTCGTATTTGTAGAGTGCGCCCGCACCGAGGCGGGGGATGAACAGATCCCACACACCGGCCCCGTGGCGCAGCCGCATCGGATGGCAGCGTCCGTCCCAGGCATTGAACTCGCCCACGACCGAGACGCGCTGCGCGTTCGGCGCCCAGACCGCGAAGCGCACGCCGCGCACGCCCTCCATCTCGGCGACATGGGCGCCCATCGCGCGCGCGAAATCGTGGTGGCGGCCTTCGCCGAGCAGATAGACGTCGAGCTCGCCGAGCACCGGCGGGAACGCGTACGGGTCCTCGCTCTCGATCACCTCGCCGCCTGCGCCGATGCGCAGGCGATAGGGCGCGCGCTGCTTCACCACGCCGGTCCAGAATCCGGCTGGATGGATGCGCGCGAGGCTGCCGAGCGGCAGCCCGGTCTCGCGGTTGACCACCTCGACCGTCTCAGCGCGCGGCAGGAAGGCGCGGATCGCAACCCCGCCGGGCGCTGGATGAGGGCCGAGCAGCGCGAACGGATCGCCGTGGCGGGCGCCGACGATCGCCTCGACTGCGCCGGGATCGGGCAGGTCCTCAGGCATTGGCAGGCTCTCGCGCCAGCAGCCGGTCGGCGATCCTTGCCAGGCCGCGCACGGGGATCGGCAGCCAGGGAGGCCGGTTGGCGGCCTCGTAGCGGATTTCGTAAGCCGCCTTCTCGATCAGGAAGAAATCGAGCAGCGCTGCCTCCGCCGTCTGCGGCACCCAGGGCTGGTCGGCCGCGTGCAGCACCTCCCGATAGCCGGCGAGCGCGGCTGCCGCCGCGTCCTCGCGGAAGCGGGCGAGCAGATGAAGCCGCCGCTCCTGCACCGGTTCGGAGACCGCGGTGCGTCCGGGTGCCGCGGCGGCGGCGGCGTAGTCGAACGAGCGCAGCAGGCCGGCCACGTCGCGCAGCGGCGAGGATTTCGCGCGCCGCTCCTGCATCGGCCGCGCCGGCTCGCCCTCGAAGTCGATGATGTAGGCATCGCCCTGCACGACCAGCACCTGACCGAGATGGAAGTCGCCGTGAATGCGGGTCGAGAGCGCGCCGTCGGCGTTGCGCGCCAGGCGGTGCATCACCTCCTCCAGCGCGTCCTCGCTTGCGATCAGCATCTCGGCCTCAGCCTGCGCCGCCGGGTCGGACCACTCGCGCACGGTGCGCAGCAGGTCCAGCGCCGCTTCGAGTTGCGCGATCGCGCGCTCCGCCCAGCACTCCATGATCTCGGCATCGGCCCGCAGCGGTGCGAACTCGGGTGCTTCGGTTGGCTCGGCGAGCAGCGCGTGCATCTCGGCGAGCCGGCGGCCGATAGCGGCGGCGAACACGCCGTATTCGGCGAAGGTATCGCCCGGATCGCCCTCGCCGCCATCGGTCTGGCCGGTGACGGCAAGTTCCTCGACGCTGCGGGCGAGGAAGTCGAGCGTCCAGCCCCAGCCGTCGCCCTGATTGCGCACGAACCCCTGGGCGAGGCCGAGCGTGTGCGGCGTGCCGTCGGGGCCGATACGCACCACCTCGCCATAAAGCGGTGCGGTGTTGGCGAAGCCGCGCTCGGTGAGATAGCGCGTCATCTCGCTCTCGGGATGGATGCCGGCGGCGACGCGACGGACGATTTTCAGCACCAGCCGCTCATCGACCACGAGCGAACTGTTCGACTGCTCGGCGGAGAAGCGGCGGATCGGCGCGTCACCGGGGATGTCGAGCTCGTCCATCTTCGCGGTCGGCCGGAACTCGATCCTGCCCTCGTCGCCGTCGAGCGTCGACCGTCCGGCGCTGCCGCAGCGCGCCGATCCACGCCTGCACCAGCGGGTCGAGCGCGAAGGCATCGGTGAGAAAGCCCACGCGCGCGCCGCGCCGGATGCGGGCGAGCGCGAGTGGCTGCACCAGCGCATCCGCCGTCTCGTCCTCCCATGCCAGCCCCACCGGCAGCACGTAGCGCTCGGCGCGGTCGCCGAGCAGCACTTCGATCTCGGTGGCGATCACCGGCTGCTCCGGCACCGGCACGGCATAGGCGATGCGCGTGCTGCGGAGCCTCTCGCCTTTGGCCGCGAACCAGCGGCGCTTGGGCAGGTATTCCGGCAGCACCTCGGTCTCCAGCAGCCCGCGCGCGGGACCGGACAGGACTTCGGCGAGTTCGCGGCGCACGACCAGCGTGACGAATTCGGGGAGCGCCTCGGGCGCCGGCTGGTGCCAGGACGGCACCTGCGTCTCGCTGGCAAGCTGGAACCAGTAGAAGCCGTACGGCGGCAGCGTCAGCAGATAGGTGAGCTGCCCCACCGGCGGGAACACCGAGCCGCCGACGATATCGACCGGCACGCGGCCCGCGAAGCCGGCGAGGTCGAGTTCAACCGCCTGCGACGTGCGGGAGAGATTGCTCACGCAGAGGATCGTCTCGTCGCTGCCGTCCGCGCCGGCCAACTCGCGCAGAAAGGCGAGCACCTTGCGGTTGCCGGGATAGAGGAAGCGCTGGCTGCCGCGGCCGAAGGCGCGGAAGCGCTTGCGCACCGCGAGCATCCGCCGCGTCCAGTTCAGCGTGCTGTGCTGGTCGGCGGCCTGCGCCTCCACGTTGACCGCGTAGAAGCCGTAGATCGGGTCCATGATCGGCGGCAGCACCAGGCTCGCCGGGTCGGCGCGCGAGAAGCCGCCGTTGCGGTCGACCGACCACTGCATCGGCGTGCGCACGCCGTCGCGGTCGCCGAGATGGATGTTGTCGCCCATGCCGATCTCGTCGCCGTAGTAGATCACCGGGGTCCCCGGCATCGACAGCAGCAGCCCGTTCATCAGCTCGATCCGCCGCCGGTCACGCTCCAACAGCGGCGAGAGGCGGCGGCGGATGCCGAGATTGAGCCGCGCGCGGCGGTCGGAGGCATAGGTCTCCCACAGATAGTCGCGCTCCGAGGAGGTGACCATCTCCAGCGTCAGTTCGTCGTGGTTGCGCAGGAAGATCGCCCACTGGCAGTTATCGGGGATCGCCGGCGTCTGGCGCATGATGTCGGTGATCGGGAACCGGTCCTCGCGCGCGATCGCCATGTACATGCGCGGCATCAGCGGGAAATGGAACGCCATGTGGCACTCGTCGCCGTCGCCGAAATACTGCTGCGCGTCCTCCGGCCACTGGTTCGCCTCGGCGAGCAGCATCCGCCCCGGCGCGTGGCGGTCGAGGGCGGCGCGGATGCGCTTGAGCACCGCGTGCGTCTCGGGCAGGTTCTCGCTGCTGGTGCCCTCGCGCTCGACCAGATAGGGCACCGCGTCGAGCCGCAGCCCGTCGATCCCGAGATCGAGCCAGAACCGCATGATCGACAGCACCTCGCGCAGCACCGTCGGGTTGTCGAAATTGAGGTCGGGCTGGTGCGGATAGAAGCGGTGCCAGTAATAGGCGTTGGCCTCCACGTCCCAGGTCCAGTTGGATTTCTGGGTGTCGAGAAAGATGACGCGCGTGCCGGCGTATTTCTGGTCGGTGTCGGACCAGACGTAGAAGTTGCGGGCCGCCGATCCGGGCTTGGCGTGGCGCGCGCGCTGGAACCACGGATGCTGGTCGGAGGTGTGGTTGATGACCAGCTCGGTGATGACGCGCAGGCCGCGCGCGTGCGCCTCGCCGATGAAACGGCGCACGTCGGCGAGCGTGCCGTATTCGGGATGCACGCCGCGATAGTCGGCAATGTCGTAGCCGTCGTCGCGGCGGGGCGAGGGATAGAACGGCAGCAGCCAGACCGCGGTGACGCCCAGCTCGGCGATGTAGTCGAGTTTTTGCAGCAGACCCTTGAAGTCGCCGACGCCGTCGTTGTCGGCGTCGAAGAACGACTTGACGTGAAGCTGATAGATTACCGCGTCCTGATACCAGAGCGGATCGTCGGACTGCGGCAGGGGATGGTGCTTCGTCATGCCGGGGTACTTCGTGATGATCGCACCCCTCCCCCAACCCCCTCCCGCAAGGGGAGGGGGCTTTGGCGCGCTGCTCCCCCTCCCCTTGCGGGAGGGGGTCGGGGGGAGTGGTCGAGAGGTCGATACGTCGGTCGGTTGCCATCACATCTCGCTCAACTCGGTGGCCGCACACGCCAGATCGCGTACGGCCTTTCGGGCGTCAGTCTGAGGCGCTGCGTCTTGCCGCTCCAGGCGAAGCGGGCGTCGGTGAGCAGATCCTCCGCCTCCAGCGAGGCGGTGTCCGGCAGGCGCCATTTCCACAGCGGCAGCTCGAAATCCGCCTCCTGTGCCGCGTGCGGGTCGAGATTGACCGCGACCAGCACGACGTTGGACCGGTCGTCGGTCGCGCGCTCGTAAGCCAGGATCGCCTCGTTGGCGGCGTTGAGGAACGCAACGCCGAGATGGGTCTGCAACGCCGGGTTCATCCGCCGGATGCGATTGAGCTGCGCGATCTCGGCGCGGATGTTGCCGGGACGCTCCCAGTCCCAGGCGCGGAGCTGGTATTTTTCGCTGTCGGCGTATTCTTCGCGGCCAGGCAGCGCGCGCGCCTCGCACAGCTCGAAGCCGTTGTAGAGACCCCACAGGCCGGACAGCGTCGCCGCAAGGGCCGCGCGGATCAGGAAGCCGGGGCGGCCGGAGGTTTGCACGAAGAATGGATTGATGTCGGGCGTGTTGACGAACAGGTTCGGGCGGAAGAACTCGCGCGGCGCTTCGGTCGAAAGCTCGGTGAAGTACTCGGTCAGCTCGCGCTTGGTGTTGCGCCAGGTGAAGTAGGTGTAGGATTGCGAGAAGCCGAGCTTGGCCAGCCGGTACATCAGCTTCGGCCGGGTGAAGGCCTCGGCGAGGAAGATCGCGTCCGGATGGCGCGCGCGCACCTCGGCGATCATCCATTCCCAGAACGGCAGCGGCTTGGTGTGCGGGTTGTCCACGCGGAAGGTGCGCACGCCCTGCTCGGCCCAGAACAGCACGATGTCGGCCAGCGCCAGCCACAGATCCGGCACCGCGTCGGGGGCGGAGAAATCGACGTTGACGATGTCCTCGTATTTCTTTGGCGGGTTCTCCGCATAGCGCAGCGAGCCGTCGGGGCGCCAGTCGAACCAGCCCTTGTGCGCGGTCGAGCCACGGATGGTCGGGCGCGCACTGCACGGCGAAGTCGATCGCGATCTCGATGCCCGCGCGCGCCGCGGCCCCGAGCAGGCGCCGGAAATCATCGAGGCTGCCGAGTTCGGGGTGGATCGCGTCATGGCCGCCCTCGGCGGCGCCGATCGCGTACGGGCTGCCCGGATCGCCGGGGCCGGCGTGCAGCGCGTTGTTGCGGCCCTTGCGGTTGATGCGCCCGATCGGGCTGAGCGGCGGGAAATACAGCACGTCGAAGCCCATGTCGCGGATGCGCGGCAGATGGCGGATCACGTCATCGAAGGTGCCGTGCCGCGAGACGTCGTCGCTGAGCGAGCGCGGGAACACCTCGTACCAGCTTGCGAACCGGGCGGCGGCGCGGTCTGCATCCACCGCGAGCGACGGTTCGTGGCGGGTGGCGAAGGGGCGGTCGTCGGCCTCGGCCATCACGGCGGCGGTCGCGTCGGCGAGCAGGACTTCCCGTTGCCCATCGAGGTCGCCGGCATCGAGCCGCGCGAGCAGTGCCGCCACGCCCGCGTCGCGTGTCGCCGCCGCCGCGACCAGCGCGCGTCCCTCCCTCACTTCGAGTTCGGTCGGCACGCCGGCCGCGTGCTTCTTGGCGAGCTGGTCGCGAAAACTCGCGAAGGCGTCGCGCCACGCTTCGATGGTGAATTCGTGCCGCCCGAGCCGCAGCAGCGGGAAGCGCGCCTGCCAGCGGTCGTTGCCGAGCGGGCGCATCCGCGTCTGCTGCCACGCGATCGTGCCCGGGCTCACGCCAGAGCAGGGCGACGCCGAGCAAGTCATGGCCCTCGGCGATCACGTCGGCCTCCACCACCACCGCCTCGCCGAGCACGCGCTTGGCGGCGAACGGGCCGCCATCGACGCGAGGGGTCAGGTTCTCGATGGCGATGCGCGGCGCGGCGGCCGCCGCATCGGCGCGTGCGCGGTCGAGCGGTGCCGGCGCGCTCGCGGTCTCCGCGGCCGCAGCGGCGGCATAGAGCCGGGTCTCGCCCGGCGCCAGCACCAGCTCGCCGACCGGCGAGAGCGCCACACCTTCGGGCGGCAAGAGCGGGGCGAAGGCGCCGAACCATCCGTCCGCCGCCGCGAGAACTTGCGCCAACGGCACGCGGCTGCGGTGCTGCAGATCGGCATTGGCGAGCAGCAGGGCGGCGCGCTCGGGGCGCCGCGGATCGGGGGCATCGGCCCGCAGCACGGCCAAAACCGGCGCGCCGGGGCCGGAGAGCAGGCGCGCCTCGGTGTCGGTGCGCAGCGGCGCCGCCTCGCGCGTCGCCGCATTCGCGCGCGCGACGGCGGCGGTCAGATCGAGCGGCGCGCGCGCCAGCAGCGCCGCCGGATCGGCGGGGCCGAGCGGCTCGGTGCCGGTCAGGCCGAACTCGAATCCCATCGGCAGCAGCAGGCCGGGCGCCAGCGACGCCGGCGAAGCCGAGCGCGCGGCGCAGCAGCCGCTCGCGCAACGCCGTATCCGGCACGTCGGCGCCAAGCCGCGGGCCGCCGGGCGGCTCCGGGCAGGCGATCAGCCGTCCGGCCGGGCGCAGCAGCGCCAATTCCCGCCACAGCCATTCGTCGCGCCAGTTCCACCACGGCAGCGACGGCACCACGCCGTCGAGCGTGCCGCCCGCCAATCCCTCGGCCGCCGCCCAGTCGATCCCGGGCGTCCAGCCGATCAGCGTCGCCCCCGGACAGGCGCGGCGCAGTGCCCCCAGCAGCGGCGCCAAGGCGGCGGGCGGGAACGCGCGAGAGCCCGAGCAGCCGCGCCCCGGCGAGGCCGAGGCCGCGCCAACCGGCGATCCGCGTGCCCCACCAGAGGCCCACGCGGCCGGCGTGCTCGGCGCCGTCGAGCCGCGCCAGCGCGGCGTCGCCCATCTCCACCGGCCGCCGCGGATCGGGCAGCGCGTCGCGATCGGGTGGCGCGAACACCGCCTCGGCGGCGGCCGCGAGCGGCCCGTCGGCGGCGATGCGGTCGAGCACGACGTCGAGCAGGATGCCGAGCCCGCGCCGGCGCGCCTCGGCCGCAAGGGCTGCGAGCTGGCCGGCGGCCTCGCCGTCGCCGAGCGCCGGATCGAGCACGGAATCGTCGCGCCACGAGGGCCGCATCGCCGTGCCCGACGACGCACGAAGGGCGACGGCAGCAGGACGTGATCAAAGCCGAGGCGGGCCGCGTGGTCGAGCCAGGGGCCGATGGCGTCGAGGCTGCCGGCGAGGCCGAAATCAAGGGCGTAGATCAGCGGGGCGGTCCCGATCTTGCGTGCCTCCACCGCCACCGTCTCCCACCCGTCGCATCGCCGTGCAGATGCCCGGGGAAAGCGCCCCGGAGCCGGCGGCGGTTGCCCCGCCCGGCTAAATTAAACTCTGGCCAACTGGCGAACTATTCGAGCCGCACGCCGCCCGTGACCGCCTGATAGGTGGCGATCGCAAGGGTCAGCGGCTCGAACGGCTTGGTGATCACGAAGGCCGGCTCCACCGCCTCCCCGGTCAGCAGCCGCTCGGGATAGGCGGTGACGAAGATCACCGGCGCGTGGCGGTTGCGCGTGATCCGCGCGACCGCGCTGGTGCCGTCGCCGCCGAGGCCGAGATTGATGTCGGCCAGGATCAGCCCGGGGCGGGTGCGCTCGGCCATCGCCACCGCCTCGGCTTCGCTGGCGGCGACGCCGACGACGCGGTGGCCGCAGCTCTGCACCAGCTCCTCGATGTCCATCGCGATGATCGGCTCGTCCTCGATGATGAGAACGTCGGTCGCGGCGGAGCTGCGCAGCCGCTCGCGCGCGTCGGCGAGCTGCTCGCTGGCGGCATCGAGATCGAGGGCGACGATCGGTGCCGCCGTCTCGATCGGCATCTCCTCGAGCGAGGTGAGAAGCAGCAACTGCCGCTGCTTTGCCGACAAGCTCTGCGCGGGCGCGGAGGCGCCGGGGCCGGCGTCGAATTGCTGGGTGACGTGGCGATACAGCGCCTGGCGTGGATCGGCGCCCGGCAGCGAGCCCGCCAGCACGGCGCGCAGGCTGTCGGCGACCAGCCTGTCGCCGCGGGGCTGGCTGCCGGTGAGCGCCCGCGCGTACCGTCGCGCGTAGGGCAGCGCGCGGATCAGGTCTTCGCGATGCGGGCTGGTCATCGGGCGTACCCTCGTTGCACGCGGTAGGGGCGATGCCGGAACGGCCGGCGACGGAACCGCGGAAGATGGTCGAAGAACCGGCAAATAGACGAAACCGGGCTGCGGCGCGAGGTGGCGGCGCTGCTGCCGCAGTTGCGCGGCCTCGCCCGGTTTCTCGCCCGCGACCGCGCCGAGGCCGACGATCTGGTGCAGGAGGCGGTGCTGCGCGCGCTGCGCGGGCTGGCGCAGTTCCAGCCCGGAACCAGCGCCCGCGCCTGGCTGTTCACGATCCTGCGCAACGTGTTCTATGAGCAGGCCCGGCGCCGCAAGCGCGAGCGCGCCGCACTGGAGCGGCAGCCGCCGCTGGAGGCGATCGCCGCGCACCAGCCGCACGAGGCCGACCTCGCCGATCTCGCCCGTCAGCTCCGGCAATTGACCGCCGACGCTGCGCGAGGCGCTGGTGCTGGTCGGCGCGCAGGAGCTGACCTACGAGGAGGCGGCGGCGATCTGCGCGGTGCCGGTCGGCACGATGAAGGCGCGCGTGTCGCGCGCCCGGCGGCAGCTTGCGCGGCTGGCCGACCCGCTCCGCGCCGACCTGATGCCGCCCGCGTGACACTTCGGCGATGGCTGCAACCCCTCCGGTTCTCACCCGGCCGTTCCGGCGAAACTTAACGCGGCGCGATCGTGGTGGTTTCCACGCGGGCGATATTTTCGGCGGATGTTGTGGCGGCCGGCTCGCGATCGTGTGACCGGGTTGCGGCAACCACTGTGCCGTCTGCGTCATTGGCCCCTCGAAGATTGTGGAGACTGTCCCAGCATGAGTCCGAGCTTCCACGAGCAACTGATTGCCATCCTTCCGAAACTGCGCGTCCAGGCGCTGGCGCTGACCCGCAACCGCGCGGCGGCCGAGGATCTGGTGCAGGATTCGGTGTGCAACGCGCTATCGGCGCAGACCAGCTTCATCCCCGGAACCAATTTCGCCGCCTGGATGCACCGCATCCTGCGCAACCGCTTCATCTCCAATCTGCGCAAGCAGCGCGACACCACCGACATCGAGGACGTGCCCGCCTCCGCCTTTGCCTGCGACGCCTCGCACGAGGATCGGCTGGCGCTCAAGGAACTCGGCACCGCGATGGACCGGCTGCCCGCCGATCAGCGCGAGGCGCTGGTGATGGTGGTCGTGCACGGCATGAGCTACGAGGCGCTGGCGGACTCGACCGGCTGCGCCGTCGGCACGGCAAAAAGCCGGGTGTTCCGTGCCCGCCGCCAGCTCGAGGCGTGGCTGATGGGCGAGCAGGCCGAGCGCGGCGCAGGCCGGGCCGGCGAGCTGGCGGCCTTGCGTGCCGCGCGGCGCGCGTCCGGCCGGCCGGTTGCCGCGGCGGCCGAAGGCGTCGATGCTTCCGTGTTGTAAACCCGTCACATTCCACTACCCTGAGCCAGGGCGACACGCGGGGCGGCCGCGACAATGGGCCGTGGGGCATGAAGCACGAACCCATGACGCAGCAGTCCAGGAAGCCTGTTTCGACCGGAGCCGGCGGAAGGGGAAGGCAGACGCCGCATTCGATCTCTGGCTGCAGCGGGGATTGCACAAGCTGTTCGACGATGTCGCGCGGGAACCGATTCCCGAGGAGTTGCTGCGGCTGATCGAGGATGATCGGGAGAAGCGCGGCGGACCCGAAACCGAAAGCGGCGGCTGAGCCGCAGGGCGGGCCGGAGGGCGGCGATCCTGACGCGCCCGCCCCTGGGATGCCGGGGCGCGGCCCGCTTGCCGACCGGCTGCTGGTTCGCATCCTGGCGCTGTTCTGCCTCGCGATTCTGCCGGTCGCGCTGCTCGCCGGAGTGATCGCGCGTCGCAACGATGTCCTTGCGGTCGCGGCCGGGCAGCAGGCAGCGGCCGCGGCGGCCGCCGGGGTGCTCGCGCAGGCACGAGCAGATCTCGCATTCGTCGATCGCAGCCTGATCGGGTTGGCGGCGCTGCCGGCGGTGCAGGGGGCAGACCCGGCCGCGTGCCGGCAGGCGCTGGGGGACGCGCTCGCCGCGGCGGGCGGCCGCTACCAGGCAATGCTGCTCGTGACGAGTCATGGCGGGGGTGGCTGTGCCACGGCGGGCAGCGATGCGGCGCCGGCCGCGATCGCGGCCCTTGCGCGCTCGCTGGCAGCGCCGGTGAGTGGCGGCCTGGCCGTGCGCTCGCTTGGTCCCGGGATGCTCGTGGCCGGCCGTCAGTTGACCGATGCGGCCGGCAAACCCGCGCTGCTGGTCGCAATGCTGCGTACCGACAGGCTATCCCCGCCGCCCGATGCGCTGCATTTCGTGCAGGCGCTGTGGCTGGTCCAGCCGGACGGCGAAGCGGTGGCCCTGGGCGGGCTTGGCGGCCCGATCGCCGGCATTCTCGCCGGCAGTGCGCGGTGCGCTGGTCAGCACGGCCGGCGGGCCGGTCCGCAGCGGCGACCTGCTGCTGAGCGCCGCACCGGTCGCGGGCGGCCAGTTGCTGGTGGTGGGGGGCACGATGCCCGCTCCGGACCGGCTCCCTCTGGGCGTTGGTTCCATCATCGAACTCGTGGCGGTGCTGCTGGCCGGTCTGGCGATCATGGCGTTCGGGGCGGGGCAGGTGGTGGTGGCACCGCTGACCCGGCTCGGCCGGGCGCTGGCGCGCTGGCGGACCGGCGGCGGGTTCGACCCCGGAGGCGTCGCGACGATGCCGCACGAGGTGCGCGCGCTTGCGGCGGCACTGGGGGGTGCCACCGCCGCGATCGCCGAGCGCGAGCAGCAGCTGCGCGCCGCCGGCGACCAGCAGGAATTGCTGATCCAGGAAATCCATCACCGGGTGAAGAACAACCTTCAGATCGTCGCCTCGCTGCTCAACCTGCAAGCCAACCGCATCCGCCAGCCCTCGGCGCGCGCCGAATTCCAGTCCGCCCGCGACCGGGTGCGCGCGCTGGCGACCCTGCACCGCCACCTCTATGCGCAGAGCGAGCTGCACGCGATCAACATGAAGAGCTTTCTCGAGGAGCTGTGCGGCCAGTTGTTCCAGGCGATGGGCGAGCAGCGCGGCCGGCGGATCACCCTTGACATCGCGGCCCCGGCGCTGCGGCTGTCGAGCGATCAGGCGGTGCCGCTGGCGCTGATCGTCACCGAGGCGGTGAGCAACGCGCTCAAATACGCTTTCCCTGACGGCCGCTCGCGGCCACGTCTCGGTGCGGCTGACCGCCGGGACCGATCTCGCCGAGCTGGTGATCCAGGACGACGGGGTGGGCATCCCCGCCGGGGTCGCCGAGACCGAGACCGGCCCTCGCGACGGCCTCGGATTGCAGCTCATCCGCGGGTTCGCCCGCCAACTCGGCGCCACCTGCGAGGTGAGCGAGGACAAGGGAACGCGCTACGTCGTCCGCCTGCCGCTGCGCCGCGACAGCGAGTCGCTTGCCGCCTCCGGTGCCGTGCCCGCGGACCCGGAGCCCGCCTGACGCACCGCATCTCGTTTCTGCCGCCCCCGGCTGCCATCATCGGCGGCCACGACGCAGCAGGAGCACCATGCCGCCCGATCTTGCCCCGCCCGAACTCGCCGAGACGCTTACCGCCTGGCGTCGCCACCTTCATGCCCATCCCGAACTCGGGATGCAGGAGCACGCGACCACCGCCTTCGTGCAGGCGCGGCTGGCGGAGCTCGGGATTCCGTTCGTCGCCGGGGTCGGCGGCACGGGCGTGGTCGCGACGCTGTCGCGCGGTGCCTCGAACCGGGCGGTGGGCCTGCGCGCCGACATGGACGCGTTGCCGATCGCCGAGGAGACCGGGCTGCCGTATGCGTCCACCCGGCCGGGGGTGATGCACGCCTGCGGCCATGACGGCCACACCACGACCTTGCTCGGTGCCGCGGCGCTGCTGCGGGACGATCCGGGCTGGACCGGGACCATCCATCTCGTGTTCCAGCCCGCCGAGGAAGGGCTGGGCGGGGCGCGGGCGATGCTCGCGGACGGGCTGTTCGAGCGCTTCCCGATGGAGCGCATCTTTGGCTATCACAACTGGCCGGGGCTGGCGGCGGGTACGGTCGCGGTGCATGACGGGCCGGTGATGGCGGCCGGCTCGCGGCTCGAAATACGGCTGGTCGGCCATGCCGGGCACGCGGCGATGCCGCACCAGGCACGCGACCCGATGCTGGCGGCGGCGCACCTGCTGGTGGCCCTGCAATCGGTGGTGTCACGCAACATCGATCCGCTGGATTCGGCGGTACTGTCGATCTGCACCATGCAGACCGGGGAGGCGGCGAACCAGATCCCGCGCGAAGTCGCAATGCGCGGCACCTACCGCACGCACCGCCCGGCGGTGGATGCACAGGTGGAAGCCGCGATCCATCGCATCGCGGCCGGCATCGCGGCGGCGTTCGAGATGGCGGCCGAGGTCGAAATCCGCCACGGCGCCGCCGGGACGGCGAACAGTCCTGCCGAGGCGGAGATCGCCGCCCAGGCAGCTGAGGCGGCCGGCCTCGCGCTGCGCCGCGACCTGCCGCCGAGCATGGCCGGCGAGGATTTCGGCTGGTATTTGCAGCAGAAGCCAGGTGCGTTCGTCTGGATCGGCAACGGTCCGGCCGAGGCGGGACGGCAGCTTCACAATCCAGGCTATGATTTCAATGACGCGATCCTGCCCGCGGCGGCCGGATGGATGGCGGCGGTCGCGAAGCGGGCGCTGCGCGAAGGCGGCTAGCCCGGCAGTCGCTGCTGCCGCCGTTTCACGTAGTGCCGGTGCGCCTTGGCGCGGTTGCCGCAGGCTGACATCGAGCACCATCGTCGCGTGCCGCTCTTGCTGTCGTCCAAAAACAGCCAGCGGCATTGCGGGTTGGCGCATTGCCGGACCAGCGGCAGCCGGCTGCCCGCCAGAAGGTCGCCGGCCGACCACAGAACAGGGGCTAGCAGGAGCCCCGGAGCGGGCGGCCGGGGCGGCAGGTCCCAGCCCCATCCGTCCGGCCCAAGCCGCAAGCGGGCGCGATCGGGGGCGGCGCGAAGGGCCGCGTTGAAAGCCTCCGTGTCGGCCGTCTCGGGTGCGGCGCCCGCGGTGGTCGCGGCGAAGATGCGGAACAATGCCTCCCGCAGCGCGAGCGCCGCCGCCAGCGACGCTTCGGCCCGTGCGGGGGCGACCTGCCAGTGGCGCGCGTCCGGCGCAGCGTCGCCTCGTCCAGTGCCCAGGCCCGTTCGATCCACAGCAACAAGTCCGAGGGCGCCTGAAGTTCCTCGGCGGGCGAGGCGGTTCCGCGCCAGGAGCGGGTGTTGATGAAGTCGAGGCAAAGGCCTTCGGGCGGCCCCCGGACCAGGGCGGCGCTCTCTTTGGCCGTCATGGAAGTGGGATTGCCGAGATTCTAACCACTCATGCCGGTTGACAGCACCCATCCGTCCCGGTGTAGAATAACCATCATGCCGGTTAGATAGGCCTATCCGGCAGGATTGCAAATCGGAGGACCCTTCCATGATCGACCATGTGTCCATCGGCGTGCGCGACATCGCAGCGGCGCGGCGGTTCTATGACGCGGCGCTGGCGCCGCTCGGCTACACGTGCCGCAGCAACAGTGCGGACTCGCTCGGCTATGGCGCCGACGCCACCGCGTTTTGGGTCAGCGTGGCGGAGCGGCCGGTGCCGCCCGATCCGGCATCGGGGCTGCATTTCTGCTTCGCCGCACCGACGCGACGGAGCGTCGATGCCTTCCATGCCGCGGCCCTGGGTGCCGGTGGCCGTGACAACGGCGCCCCCGGCCTGCGCCCGGAGTACGACGCCAGCTACTACGCCGCCTTCGTGATCGATCCTGCCGGCTACCGGATCGAGGCGTACTGCAATCAACCGGCATGAACAGGGCAGGAGAGAAGACATGGCATCGATTCGCCGCGAGATCGTGATCGACGCGCCGCCGGAG
This sequence comes from uncultured Alphaproteobacteria bacterium, assembly GCA_963777265.1. Classification (GTDB taxonomy): domain Bacteria; phylum Pseudomonadota; class Alphaproteobacteria; order Acetobacterales; family Acetobacteraceae; genus DATAYA01. The sequence goes on from CAVZPY010000009.1 coordinate 23,931, forward strand.
ACCGTCTGGTCCGCGGTGCGCGATGTCGGCGCGGTCCACGAACGGCTGGCGCGCGGGTTCGTCACCGACACGCGCCTCGACGGGGACGCCAGGGTCGTCACCTTCGCGAACGGCACGGTCGTGCGCGAGCTGATCGTCGATCTCGACGATGCGGCGCGCCGCGTGGCCTATGCGGTGGTCGGCGGGCGGATGACGCACCACAACGCGTCGATGCAGGTGCTCGCCGAGGGCGAGCGGCACAGCCGGCTGGTCTGGATCACCGATCTGCTGCCGAACGAGGCGGCGGAGATGATCGGCGGCATGATCGAGCAGGGGTCCGCGGCCATGCAGCGGACCCTGGCACGCGAGTCCGGTCGCGGCGACTAGCGAGGCGCTCCGGCCACCACCGCTGCCAGCGTGCCGAGCAGTGCGTCGAGCCGAAACGGCTTGCCCAGGGCACGCCAGTGCGGCTTGTCCGGCGGCAGCCCGTCGGCGCCGTAGCCGGTGAGGAACAGGAACGGAATGCCGCGCGCCTCAAGCGCGTCGGCAACCGGGCGGGTGTCCTCGCCGGCGAGGTCCATGTCCAGGATCGCGGCGTCGATCACCTCCGACCGCGCTGCCTCCAGCGCCGAGGCAAGACGCACAAGCGGGCCGAGCACGACCCAGCCCTCCTGCTGCAGCGCCGGTTCGATGAGCATCGCGACCAGCAACTCGTCCTCGACCAGGAGCACCCTGCGGCCGGCGATGGGCGGTGCCAGGGTTGCGTCACCCGTGCCAATCTCGTTGGCCATCATGCGGCCCTGCTCACCTCCAATGCGCGGGAACCCAGGTGTAGCCGCCATTGACGAACTGCCAGTAGCCGTCCTGCCAAAGGGCGCCGTGACCGGCCCGCGCCACGTAGCGGCCCGGCTGCCAGATATAGGCGCTGCCGCTCCAGTCCCAGTGGCCCGGCTGCCAGATCAGCGGCGTCTCGGAGACCGGTGGCAGCGGCACGGTTTCGACGGGTGCCACCGGCACCGGCGGGAACGGGTAGGCCGAGGCGGTCGTGGTCTCGGCCACGCAGCCGCCAAGCAGCGGGGCGGTCGCGGCGAAGACAAGCAACGTGGCAGCGACGCGCATGGATCGGGTCCCTCCACTCCGAATACGTGCGAATGACGCTCCGGTTCGGCAAGCGTCGGCGGCCTGGCCGGACAGAATTGTTGCGCGCCGATGTGCCCCGGCTCAGTCGGCCGCCGGGATCAGCACCGTCGCGACGGCCTGCGCGGCGATGCCCTCCCCGCGGCCCGCGAAGCCGAGCCGCTCGGTGGTCGTTGCCTTCACCGACACGGCCCCGATCGCGGTGCCGAGCAGATCGGCAAGCCGGGCGCGCATCGCCGGCGCGTGCGGGGCTATTTTCGGCCGCTCGCAGATAACGGTTACATCCGCACTGGTGAGTACGCCGCCGCGGGCCGCGATGCGTCCGGCGGCGTGGCGCAGGAAGCGGGCGCTGTCGGCGTCCTTCCACGTCGCCTCGCCGGGTGGGAAGTGGCGGCCGATATCGCCCTCGGCGAGCGCGCCATAGATCGCGTCGCACAGCGCGTGAATTCCGACGTCTGCGTCGGAATGCCCAGCAAGGCCTTGTTCATGCGGTATTTCAATCCCGCAGAGGATGAGCCTGCGGTTGCTGGCGAAGGCGTGGACGTCAAACCCCGTGCCGGTGCGCGGCAGCAGGGTCGGCAGCAGGATGCGCTCCATGCGGCGCCGATCCTCGGGATGGGTAAGCTTGATGTTGTCCTCGGCGCCGGCGACCAGGGCAACCGCAAGCCCCGCCGCCTCCAGCAGGGCCGCGTCGTCGGTCGCCCCCGCGGACGCGGCGGCGCGATGGAGTGCCAGCAGGGTCGCGAAGCGGAAGCCCTGCGGGGTCTGGGCGCGGACCAGGCCCTCGCGCGGCACCGTCGCCGCGATCCGGCCGGCGGCGGCGCGCTTGAGCGTGTCGGCGACCGGCACGGCCGGGATTGCACCTTCCGCCGCGGCGAGTGCCGCGACGAGGGCCGCGATGGTGCCGGGCGGGATCAGCGGCCGCGCGGCGTCGTGGACCAGCACCAAATCCGGGGCAAACGGCACCAGCGCCTCCAGCCCGGCGCGAACGCTGGCCTGGCGCGTCGCACCTCCCGCCACCGGCGGCAGGTGGTCGAGGCCCGCGAGCGCGGCATCGAGGGAGCGGGGTCGCCGACCGGCTGGAGCAGCGCCGCGTGCGGTGCCAGCGCTTCGGCGGCCCAGCGCACGACCGGGCGGCCGGCGAGGGAAAAAAACTGCTTGGGGGTGGCCTCGCCGAACCGGCTGCCCGACCCGGCGGCCACCAGCACCGCGGCGACCTTCATGCCGCAGCCATGCGGGGGCGCGGCGCCGGCGTCAACGCCGCGCCCCTGGTCGGGCCTTCAGCCATATGGCGCGGGCAGCCGAAGGGCCTTGCGATGCGTCCGCATGTCCCCCCTGTTGTCCGATCAGGATGCGAATCCGCGGCTTCGCCCGGCAGAGCAGCATGACCGGTTCAGGTTGAACCGATCATGCTCTAACACGCTAGGGTTTAGAGCGCCATTCACGCTTTCCGACGGTTCCGCCTCAAGCGATCGCGCTCTAAGCCCCGAGATCCCACCGCCGCACGAGATCACCAGCCATCGAGATCGACGAAGACCCCGATTAGGCAAGATCGAAGCGATCGAGGTTCATCACCTTAGTCCACCCCGCCACAAAGTCCTTCACAAACTTCTCCTTCGCATCCGCGCACGCATAGACTTCCCCGAGCGCGCGGAGCTGCGAGTGCGAGCCAAAAATCAGGTCCACACGCGTGCCGGTCCACTTGAGCTCGTTCGTCTTCCGGTCGCGCCCTTCGTACACGCCATCAGAACCGGTCGGCTGCCATACCGTATTCATGGTGAGCAGGTTGACGAAGAAGTCGTTCGTCAGCGTCTCCGGCCGCTTGGTGAGGACGCCGTGCTTGGACCCTCCGGCATTGGCGCCCAGCGCGCGCAGGCCGCCGAGGAGGACGGTCAACTCCGGCGCCGTCAGAGTGAGCAATTGCGCCCGATCTACCAATGCCTCCTCGGGCATCATGAGCTGCTTGCCGCTCAGATAGTTGCGGAAACCGTCAGCGGCCGGTTCGAGCGGCGCGAAGGACTCGACGTCGGTTTGCTCCTGCGACGCGTCCATGCGCCCGGGGGTGAAGGGAACCTTCACGTCGTGCCCGGCCGCTTTCGCGGCCTTTTCGATCGCGGCGTTGCCGCCGAGAACGATGAGGTCGGCGAGCGAAACCTTCTTGCCGCCGGTTGCCGAGGCATTGAACTCGTTGCGCATCGCTTCGAGCGTCTGCAGCACCGTCGCGAGTTGCTGCGGCTCGTTGACCTCCCAATCCTTCTGCGGCGCCAGGCGAATGCGCGCGCCGTTGGCTCCGCCACGCTTGTCGGAGCCGCGGAAGGTCGAGGCCGACGCCCACGCCGTCGAAACTAGTTGCGAAACCGACAGGCCAGACGCGAGGATTTTCGCCTTCAGAGCGGCAATATCCTGCGCACCGATCAGCGGATGATCCACGGGAGGGATCGGGTCCTGCCAGATCAGCGTCTCCTTCGGAACCAGCGGGCCAAGATAACGGATGATCGGCCCCATGTCGCGATGCGTCAGCTTGAACCACGCCCGGGCAAACGCGTCCGCGAAGTAATCAGGATCCTCGTAGAAGCGCCGCGAGACCTTCTCGTAGGCCGGATCCATCCGCAGCGAGAGATCTGTGACCAGCATGGTCGGCACACGCCGCTTCGACGAATCAAACGGGTCCGGCACCGTGGCAGGCGTGTCCTTGGCCTTGAACTGCCAGGCACCGGCCGGGCTCTTCGTCAGCTCCCATTCGTATTTGAACAGGTTCTCGAAGTAGGAGTTGCTCCATTTCGTGGGCGTCTGCGACCAGATGACCTCCGGCCCGCCGGTGATGGCGTCCGCCCCGATACCCGTGCCATATTTGCTCTTCCAGCCGAGGCCCTGATCCTCGATGTTCGCGGCTTCCGGCGCCGGACCGACAAATGACGGATCGCCGGCGCCATGGGTTTTGCCAAAGGTGTGGCCGCCCGCAATCAGCGCGACGGTCTCCTCGTCGTTCATCGCCATGCGGTAGAACGTTTCGCGGATGTCCTTGGCCGCCGCGACCGGATCCGGCTTGCCGTTCGGCCCTTCCGGATTGACATAGATCAGGCCCATTTGCACTGCCGCGAGCGGATTTTGCAGCTCGCGTTCACCGCTGTAGCGTTCGTCCCCCAGCCACGTCCCCTCGGGACCCCAGTAGAGTTCTTCGGGCTCCCAAGCGTCCTTGCGCCCGCCGCCGAAACCGAAGGTTTTGAAGCCCATCGAACTCGAGGGCAACATTGCCAGCCAGGACCATCAGGTCGGCCCAGGAGATTTTCCGGCCGTATTTCTGCTTGATCGGCCACAGCAGCCGGCGTGCCTTGTCGAGGCTCGCGTTGTCCGGCCAGCTATTCAGCGGCGCGAAGCGCTGTTGGCCAGAGCTCGCGCCGCCGCGGCCGTCGGCGATGCGGTAGGTGCCGGCGCTGTGCCACGCCATCCGAATGAGCAGGCCGCCGTAGTGGCCAAAATCGGCCGGCCACCAGTCCTGCGAATCCGTCATCAAGGCGTGCAGGTCTTTGATGACAGCGTTCAGGTCGAGGCTCTCGAATTCCTTAGCGTAGTCGAATGCCTCGCCCATCGGATTGGACAGCGTGGAGTAGTGCTGATGGAGAACCTGGAGGTTCAGCTGGTTCGGCCACCAGTCGCGATTGGTCCTGACACGAATCCCGTGCACGACCGGGCACTTGCCCACGCTCTTTTCCTCAGTCGCAACGTCCATGCTTCCCTCCGAACGAGTTCCGAGATTGCCCCTTCTGGTATAGGACGAGCATCAGTCGTTGAAAATGGTGGTCGATCGCGCATTGCCCCGAGGCCGGTTGCCCGGTCGCGAGCGCCTGGTTACAGATGAACAAATCATGGGCACCGAAGCCAGTTCCGCCGCTTTGCCCCCCGTCACCATCGGCAGCGGGGCGAGCGCCGTGCGTCTCGATCCGCCGGTCGTGCTGGCGCCGATGTCGGGGGTTTCGGACCTGCCGTTCCGCCGGCTCGCCCGCCGGATGGGGGCGGGGATGGTGGTCTCGGAGATGATCGCCTCCTGGGCGATGGTGCGGGAGAACCGCAACACGCTGCGCATGGCCGAGGTGGAGGGCGCGGGCGGCCCGAGTGCCGTGCAGCTCGCCGGCTGCGAGCCGGAGGCGATGGCCGAGGCGGCGCGCATCGCGGTCGGGCTGGGGGCCGACCTGATCGACATCAATTTCGGCTGCCCGGTCAAGAAGGTGGCCGTGGGACAGCACGCCGGCTCGGCGCTGATGCGCGACGAGGACCTGGCGGGACGGCTGCTCGCGGCGACGGTGCGCGCCGTGCCGGTGCCGGTGACGCTGAAGATGCGCATGGGCTGGGATCATGCCAGCCTCAACGCCCCCCGGCTGGCGGCGATCGCGGAGGCGAGCGGGATACGCATGGTCACGGTGCATGGCCGCACCCGTCAGCAATTCTACGAGGGACGGGCGGATTGGGACTTCATCGCCCGGGTGCGGCAGGCGGTCGGCATCCCCCTGCTGGTCAACGGCGACATCCAGACCGAGGCGGAGGCGGTCGAAGCCCGCCGCCGCTCGGGAGCGGATGGGGTGATGATCGGCCGCGGCGCCTGCGGCCGCCCTTGGTTCCTGGCGCGCGCAGCGGCGGCCCTGGCCGATCGCCCGCTTCCGTCGGAGCCGCCGCTTGAGATACAAAAAGCCGTGCTTCTGGAGCATTACGAGGCGATGCTGCTGCACTACGGCAGCGATGCGGGCATGCGCATGGCGCGCAAGCATCTCGGCTGGTACTCGCGCGGCCTGCCCGGCTCGGCGGAGTTCCGGGCCGCGGTGATGCGGCTCGCCGAGCCGTCGGCGGTGATCCGGCTGGTGGACGCCTTCTACGACCGGCTGATCGAGCAGCCGGTTGCGCCCGATCCCGAGCCGGCGCGGCTGGCGGCGTGAACCCGGCGCTCGCGCGGCTGGCGCGCGCCGCTCCCGCGTTGCCGGACGCGGTCGCGATGCTGGCCAATCTGCCGGTACCGGTGGTGCTGCTCGATGCCGGAGACCGGTTCCGCTTCGCCAATCCGGCAGCGGAGCAGTTTTTCGGCCTCTCGGTCCAGCAGCTCGGCACCCTGGGGCTGGACGATTTTCTGCCGTCGGACAGCGCCATCGTCCTGCTGATCGGTCAGGCGCGGGCATCGGGTGTCTCGATCGCCGATCACGACATGACCTTGGAGAGTCCGCGCCTGCACAGGCGCGGCATCATGGTGCAGGCGACGCCGATGCCCGACGAGCCGGGGGCGGTGCTGCTGGTCTTGCACGATGCCTCCGCCGCCCGCGCGCTGGATCGCCAGCTCAGCTTTCGCAGCGCCGCCCGCAGCGTGAGCGGAATGGCGGCGATGCTGGCGCACGAGGTCAAGAATCCGCTCTCCGGCATCCGCGGCGCCGCGCAATTGCTGGAGGGCAGCGTCGCCGCCGCCGACCGCGAACTCGCGGTGCTGATCCGCGAGGAGGCGGACCGCATTCGCGCGCTGGTCGATCGGATCGGGATGTTCGGCGAGAAGCCGATCGAGCGGCAGGCGGTCAATATCCACCGCGTGCTGGAGCACGTCCGCCGCCTCGCCGCGACCGGGTTCGCGCGTTCGCTGCGCATCACCGAGCGTTACGACCCCAGCCTGCCGCCGGTGTGGGGCAACCGCGACCAGCTCGTGCAGGTGCTGCTCAATCTGGTGAAGAACGCGGCCGAGGCGATCGAAGGCGCGGGCACGGCAGGGCAGGGCGGAGAAATAGCGCTCGGCACCGCCTACCACCACGGACTCTTCGTCGCGGGGCCGGGCTCGCCGGCGCGCGTGCATCTGCCGCTGATGGTGACGGTGCGCGACGACGGGCCGGGCATTCCCGACGACATGCTGGCGCATCTGTTCGAGCCGTTCATCACGTCGAAACCTTCGGGCAGCGGCCTCGGCCTCGCTTTGGCCGCGAAGATCGTGGGCGAGCATGGCGGCCTGGTCGAGGTGGAGAGCCGCCCCGGCCGCACCGAGTTCCGCATCTTCCTGCCCATCGCCGCCGGCGCGGAGGCGGAGTGATGCAGCCCGCGACGATCCTGGTGGCCGATGACGACCGCTCGATCCGCACCGTGCTGACCCAGGCGCTGGGACGCGCCGGCTATCAGGTGCGCTGCGCATCGAACGCCGCGACGCTGTGGCGGTGGGTCGAGGAGGGCGAGGGCGATCTGGTAATCACCGACGTGCTGATGCCGGACGAGAACGGCCTCGATCTGGTGCCCCGGATGAAGCGGGTCCGGCCGGAGCTGCGGGTCGTGGTGATGAGCGCGCAATCGACGCTGCTGACGGCGGTGAAGGCGGCGCAGCGCGGTGCGTTCGAGTATCTGCCAAAGCCGTTCGATCTGAAGGAGCTGCTCGACGTGGTCGGCCGTGCGCTGGTGGCGCCGCCGCCGCCGCGTCGCGACCGCGCGCGATGCCGACGAGACGCTGCCGCTGATCGGCCGCAGCCCGGCAATGCAGGACATCTATCGCACCATCGCGCGGCTGACGACCGCCGACCTTACGGTGATGATCAACGGCGAATCCGGCACCGGCAAGGAGCTGGTCGCGCGCGCCCTGCACGATTACGGCCGCCGGCGCGCCGGGCCGTTCGTCGCGATCAACATGGCGGCGATCCCGCGCGAGCTGATCGAGAGCGAACTCTTTGGCCACGAGCGCGGCGCCTTCACCGGCGCCACCAACCGCAACCCGGGCCGCTTCGAGCAGGCCGCCGGCGGCACGCTGTTCCTCGACGAGATCGGCGACATGCCGCCCGAGGCGCAGACGCGGCTGCTGCGCGTACTGCAGGAAGGCGAGTTCACCAGCGTCGGCGGCCGGCAGTCGATCCGCGCCGATGCGCGCATCATCGCGGCGACGCATCGCGACCTGCGGCTCGCGATACGCCAGGGCGGCTTTCGCGAGGACCTTTTCTATCGCCTGAACGTGGTGCCGATCCGGCTGCCGCCGCTGCGCGAGCGGGGCGAGGACATCCCATCGCTGGCGCGGCACTTCCTCGCGTGCGCCCATGCCGACGGGCTGGCCGCAAAGTCGCTCGACGAGGCGGCGCTGGCGCGGCTGCGGGCGCATCGCTGGCCGGGCAATGTGCGCGAACTCGAGAACCTGATGCGGCGGCTGGCGGCGCTCTATCCGCAGGAGACGATCGGCGCCGAGATCATCGACGCCGAGCTGGCCGAGGCGCCCGCGCCCGCGCCGCTCGCCGCATCCGCGGCACCATCGGGACCGGAGCCGCTGTCGGTGGCCGTCGAGCGGCACATTCGCCAGTTCCTGGCAACGTCGAAGGACGGGATGCCGATGCACGACATCTACGACCGCGTGATCGCCGAGGTGGAGCGGCCGCTGATCCAGCTCACGCTTTCTGCCACGCGCGGCAACCAGATCAAGGCCGCGGCAATGCTGGGGCTGAACCGGAACACATTGCGCAAGAAGATCCGGGATCTGGCGATCCCGGTGGTGCGGGGGATCAGCTAGGGAGCTCTGACTTTTTTTTTGAGCGTCACGCCGCCGCGCGGTCCAGCCGCTCGCCGGTCGCGAGCCAGTGGGCGCACTCCGGCCCGAGCTGCTGGAGAGCCGTCTGTTCGTAGAGCTGGCAGTCGGCTGCGGTGAGCACGTCGCGCCAGCGGCCGTTGATGCCCTTGTGGATGAAGGTCTCGGCGCCGCCTTCCCAGAACGCGCCGCCGGCCGGCTCGCTGTTGGCCGCATGGGCCTTCATCCAGGCAAAGCCGCAATGCTCGACGATCGCGGGCCAGCGCGTCCGCGTCGACCGGAATGTCCAGGAAGTCTGGCGATCCTGCCGGATCTGCTCCCGGCAGGTCGGCTTTCAGCGTCGGAGAAGTGCAGCAGCAGCAGGTTCGGCAGGTCGCGGATGCGCCCACCACGAGCGGATATTCTCCCACAACGACCAGAACGGATAGCCGTCGCGCTCGAGCCATTCGAGGAAGTAGTCGCGGACCGATGCGCCCGGTGGCGATCGATCGGCGGCCCGACCCGCCCCGGCGTATCGTTCAGCGCCTGATACCAGAGCTCGTTCGCGTTGGCGTGATGGTTGTAGAGGCTCCAGACGACGTCGCGGCCGTCGCGGGCGATGTAGATGTACTTGGCGCGCGGGGAAAAGACGAGCGCGTCCACCGGCAGATGCGTCTTGAGGAAGCGCCGGTGCGTCTGCGCTGCGACCGCCGCCAGCTTCACCTCCTTCGGCGGGACGCGCAGATCGACCCACGGCGAGAGCGGCGGGCACGTCGATGTCCTCGGCGCCATCGAAGACGAGCTGGGAGACGATCTGCTGCACCCAGGTGGTCCCGGACTTGCCGTAGGTGGCGATCACCACGTCGTCGTCGCGGAATGCGAACTCGTTCCAGATCAGCTAGGGGAGGCTCTGACCATGCGGTGCGTGCCCGTCTGCCTGCTGCTGTCGGTTCTGTCTGCCTGCTCGCTGTTCGGGCCGAGCCGTCCGAGTTACGTCGTGTTTTTCCAGGAGCGCTCGGTCCAACTCGATGCGCCCGCACGCGGCGTCATCGCCGAGGCCGCACGGCGTGCGAGCGCCGATCCCGCGGCGCCCGTCACTATCAGCGGGCATACGGATACCGGCGGCAATCCGGAAGCCAACCTCGTGCTGTCCCAAGAGCGCGCGCAGGCGGTGGCAGATGCTCTTGTGGCAGATGGGGTTGCCGCGAGCCGCTTGGTGCGCAAAGGGCAGGGACAGACGGGTAAAGATCCAGGTGTTGCAAGCCGGCGCGTAGAGATTACTGTCGGCGGTCTCTAGGAGTAGTCTGGGTTATGGTCGCGCTTCCAAAAATCCCGGCACGGATGTCGGTTGCCGAGTTCCTGACGTGGGATGCGCCGGACGGAAGCCGCTGGCAGCTCGTCGATGGCGAGCCGGAGCCGATGGCGCCCACGAGCAACACGCACGCGCGAAATCCAGAACGAGTTGGGCCGGCTGATCGGCAACCATCTGGCGGATCGGCCGAACTCGCTGCCGGTCGTCGCGGCGCCGGGCATCGTGCCCCGCGTGCGGGCGGACTGGAACTTCCGCATTCCTGATCTTGCCGTAAGCTGCGCGCCCCACGGGAAGAACGACGCATCGCTCGATGACCCGCTGCTGATCATCGAAATCTTCTCGCCGAGCAACGAGCGGGAGACCTGGCGCAACGTCTGGACGTTCACGACGCTGCCCAGCGTCGTGGAGATCGTGGTCGTGCGGACGGCGTTCCAGGGCGCCGACGTGCTGCGGCGGCGAGCCGACGGAAGCTGGCCCGATCGTGCGCTCGAAATCCGCACCGGCGACCTCAGCTTCGACAGCATCGGGCTGACGGCTGCCGCTTGCCGCGCTCTACCGGACCACGCGCCTCGCCGCCGCCGAGTGAGGCCGGGCGAACCGCGCCAGCCCCGCAACTCCGACCCCCAGCACCGCCACGGCACAGAGCGCCATCGCCGCCGCATCGGGCAGCCGCGAGAACAGCGCCGGTGCGGCAAGCATCGCGACCAGCGCGCCCGCGCTGGTTGCCGACGAGCGAGGCGCGCACGGCGGCCGGGATGTCGCCGCGGTCGAGCCGGGTCTGGCGCAGCACCGCCACCGGGATGTCGTGCATCGGGCCGCCCACCGCGCCGAACGCCGCCCCCGCCGCGAGTGCCGCGAGCAGCCGCCATCCCTCCAGCCCCGCCGCGATCGCGCCCGCCATCACCAGCATCCCGGCGCCCAGCACCACGCTGCCGCCGAACAGCAGCGGCGCCGGCCGCTCCGGCAGCTCCCGGCTGCCGACCGCGAGCGTTGCCAGCAGATTGGTGCAGCCATAGGCCGAGATCACCAGCCCGTAGGCGCCCAACCCGGCGCCGCCGGGGCCGAGCAGATGGTGGCGCGCGATCACCAGCGGCAGGCCGAGGAAGAAGGCTGCATACCACGCGCCGTTGAGGATGCCGCTGATCGCCAGCTCGAAGCGCAGCAGCGGTTGACGGCGCACCGCGCGGAAGCCGCGCAGCACCTCGGCGAGCGCGCCGTCGGCCGGGCCGGCCCGGCGCAGCGCGAGGCCGGGTCGCAGCCGCCCGATGCCGGTCAGCGCCGCCGCCGAGGCGAGGAAGCTCACGGCATCGAGGGAGAGGAAATGCACCGCCGGCACGATCGCCGCCAGCAGGGCCACCAGCCCCGGCCCGAGCAGGCGCGCGATCCGGTCAGTGGCGTCGAACAGCCCGTTGGCGGCGGGCAGCTCGGGCAGGTGCGTGACCAGCGCCGGCAGCAGCGCCTGCAAGGACGGGCGGAAGATCGCCTGCCCCGCCGCCAGCACCAGCACCGCGCCGACCAGCGCCGCCGGCGAGACGCCCCCGCTTGCGAGCCACAGCAGCACCACGCCGGCAAGGGCTGCGGCCCGCGCGAGGTCGGCGCCGAGCATCGCCCGCCGCTGCTCCAGCGCGTCGGCCCAGCGCCCGGCGAGCAGGGCCACCAGCAGCGTCACCCCCGCCCCGAGCGCGGTCAGGTAGCCGGCGGCGGCGCCGAGCACGGCGACCGCGATCCACGACAGCGCCACGATGTAGAGCTGGTCGCCCACCGCCGATAGCGCGAGGCCGCCCCAGAGCAGGGCCACGGGGCCATGCCGGAGCGGGGCCAGGATGCGGGTCACGCGCCAGCGCACCAGATCGGGCCCGTCAGGTCAACGCGACTCGCGTCTGGCCGGGATCGTGAATAATGGCGCGCTCCAGGGTCGGGGTGATAGAATTGAGAAAATGCACTGAGGGAGAAACGCCGTTGATTACCCATTCCCACCTGTCGCGTCGCGGCCTGATGACCGGCGCCGCCGGCTTGGCACTCGCAGCACCCGCGGCGGCACCCGCCCGCGCCGCGGGCACGCTCAGCGTCGTCGATACCGTGTCCGGCCCGAACTTTCAGGCGTTCTGGAGCACCTATCTGATCCCGAAAATCCGCAAGGATTTCGGCGTTGAGATCAAGTACACCGTCGGCTCGGGGCCGACGCTGCAGCTTCAGATGCAGAGCTGGCGGCAGGACGAGCCGGGCTTCTCGCTGCTGTTCCTGAAGGACCTCGACCTCGCCAACATGGTCAGCGGCCGGGCTGAAGTTCGATCCGCTCTATCCGGCGCGCGCGGCGGAGATTCCCAACCAGGCGCTGATCGCCAAGGAATACGACGAGATCGACAGCGGCGTGGCGCTGCACGGCGCCGGGCTGCTGTTCTGGCGCGCCCAGTTCGGGCTGATCCACAACACCGCGTTCGTCAAGAAGCCGCCGAAGACCTGGGCGGAGTTCTTCGACCGCCGCGGCGAATTCAAGGGCCATATCGGCATGATCCGGCCGGATGCGAGCTCCGGCGGCGGGCGCGCGGTGATCTATGCCTTCCTCGCCGCCAATGGGGTCGATTTCAACAAGCCGTTCGCCGAGATCCAGGGATCGAGCGCGTGGAAGAACGGGCTGAGCCAAGTTCACCGAGTTCAGCCGCGCCTTCGCGCAGCCGGTCGCGTCCTCGCCGCCGGTGATGTTCCACCAGTTCCAGACCGAGCAGGTGTGGCTGACCTCCTACGCGCAGGACTATTCGATCTGGAGCGCCGAGCAGGGGCAGTTGCCGCCGACCACGCGATCCACCCCGCTCGACGTCAACATCATCGGCTCGTCGAATTCGTATCTCGCGGTGCCGGCGGTCGATAGCGCGGCGCAGAAGGCCGATGCCTACAAGGTGATCAACCTGCTGCTGTCGGACGAGGTGCAGATCCACATGCTGGAGACGATGTACGAGTATCCCGGCACCGACGCCTGGAAGAAGGCGCCGGCGGCGGTGTGGAAAAAGATCGCGCCGGTCGATGTGGCGCAGGCGCACGGCATCGCGATGACCAATCTCGACGCGATCACCTTCATCCAGAAGCACGGGATGGACTACATCGCGTCATGACGGTGCGGGTCGGCGCGCCGGGAGTTGCGGCGGCACTCGGCGGCCGGGCCGCAGGCCGGCCGGTGCTGTCGGCGCGCGCCCGCCACCTGTTCGCGGGCTGGCTGCTGGTGGCGCCGCTCGTCCTGTTCCTGGCCGCCGCCTTCTATTATCCGCTCGTCTATACGCTGGGCCAGAGCGTCACGCCGGCGCACGGGACCGGCTGGACATTGGCGCACTACGCGGGGTTTCTCGGCAGCCGCGCGGGGCTCGGCGTGCTGGCGCTGACGCTCGGGCTGTCGTTCGCGGCGACCGTGCTCTCGGTGCTGCTCAGCCTGCCGCTGGCGCTGCTGCTGCGGCGCCGCTTCTTCGGGCGGCGCGCGCTGCAATTCCTGATGATGCTGCCGATCACCATCCCGGCGCTGGTCGGCGCGCTCGGGCTGGTGATCCTGTACGACCGCACCGGCTGGATCAACGTCGTGCTGCTGCGACTGCATCTGCTGTCGCGGCCGCTGGCGATCGACTACACGATCCCCGGCCTGATCGTGTTCTACGTCTGGATGTTCTTCCCCTATGGCGGGCTGGTCATCATGTCCGGCCTGGGCGCCATCGATCCGGCGCTGGAGGAAGCGGGGCGGGTGATGGGCGCGCGTCCGGCGGTGGTGTTCCTGCGGGTGCTGCTGCCGCTGCTGCGGTCGAGCCTGTGGGCGGGCGCGGTGATGATCTTCCTGCAATGCTTCGGCGCGTTCAGCGTGCCGCTGATCGCCGGCGGCGACTATCAGCCGCTCGGGGTGAAGATCTATACCGTCGCCAACGTGTTTCTGGACTGGCCGCAGGCGAGCGCCATGGCGGTGGTGATGGGCGTGATCCAGGCCGGACTGGTGATCGCCTATCAGCGGGCCGGGCGCGCCCGCGGCGCGGCATGACCCGGGGCATCGGCCCGCTGCTGCGCGGCATCCCGGTCGCCGGCTTCGTGCTGTTCATCACGCTGCCGCTGGTGATGGTGCTGCTGGAGGCGTTCGGCGCCGACTGGTTCGGCATGCGCATGCTGCCGGGGCAGTGGACGCTGCGCTGGTTCGTCTGGGCCGCGCAGACCGTCGATCTGGCACGGGTGCTGCTGAACACCGTGGTGATCGCGGTGCTGGCGACGGTGTTCGCGCTGGTGCTGGCGCTGCCCGCGGCGTGGGCGATCGCGCGCTACCGGCTGCCGCTGAAATCGGTGCTGATCGGCGCGATGCTGTTCCCGCGCATGATCCCGGAGATCACGTTCGCGCTCGGGGTCGCGCGCATCTTCTATGCGATCCATCTGACCGACACGGTGATCGGCATCGCGCTCGCCCACGTGATCCTGGCCGCCCCGTTCGCCGTGCTGGTGCTGGTCAGCACGTTCGAGGGGATGGACCCGCGGCTGCTGGAGGCCGGCGCGGTGATGGGCTGCGGGCCGCTCAGGCTGTTCTGGCGGGTGACGATGCCGCTGGCGCTGCCGGGGATCGTGGCGGCAGCGCTGTTCGCGTTCCTTGCCTCCTACAACGATTTCGTGCTGACGCTGATGGTGTATGGCACCGACACGGTGACGCTGCCGGTGCAGACCTATCTCTCGATCGGCAACGGCTATCTCTCGGTCGCCGCCGCGATCAGCACCATCCTGCTGATCCCGTCGCTGCTGTTCCTGCTGGGCATGCTGCGGATGGTCAATCCGGAGAATCTGCTGGGCGGGCTGAAGGGCGCATGACGCCGACGCGGCTGGAGCTTGAGCATGTCGGCAAGAACTGGGGCCGGCTGGCGGCGCTGACCGACATCTGCCTCGCCGTGCCGCGCGGGATGTTCCTCTCGCTGCTGGGACCGAGCGGCTGCGGCAAGACGACGTTGCTGCGCGTCATCGCCGGCACGCTGGCGCCCGATGGCGGGCGGGTGCGGCTGGACGGCGCCGACATCACCGGCCTGCCGACCCATCGGCGCAACATGGGCATGGTGTTCCAGAGCTTCGCGCTGCTGCCGCATCTGTCCGTCGCCGGCAACGTCGCGTTTCCGCTGCGCGTGCGCGGCGTGCCGGCGGCCGAGCAGCAGCGGCGCGTGGCCGAGGCGCTGCGGATGGTGCATCTCGATGCCTTTGCCGCGCGATATCCGCGCGAACTGTCGGGCGGCCAGCAGCAGCGGGTCGGGCTGGCGCGTGCCATCGTCTATCAGCCGACCATCCTGCTGCTCGATGAGCCGCTGTCCAATCTCGATGCGTCGCTGCGCGAGGAGATGCGGCTGGAGATCAGCCAGGTCACGCGGCGGCTTGGGGATCACCGCGGTCTATGTGACGCACGACCAGCGGGAGGCGCTGGCGCTGTCGGATGCGATCGCGGTGATGAACCGCGGGCGGGTCGTGCAGTTCGGCGCGCCGGAGGAGATCTACGGCCAGCCGGCGGACGATTTCATCGCCCGCTTCGTGGGCTACGCCAATGCGCTGCCGGTGGTGGTGAGCGGCGGGCGGGCGTGCATCGAAGCGGACGGCACGCCGCTCGCGACGGCGACGCCCGTGCCCGCCGGTCCCGCGACCGCCTTCATCCATGCGAGTGCGGTGGTGCTGGACGGCGTCGCGGCGCCGTGCGCCCAACCGGCTGCCCTGCACCGTCGTCGATCTCGCCTTCATGGGCGATCACGTCGAGTACGTGCTGCGCCACCCGACCGGCGCGCAGCTCAAGGCGCACGCGCCGGTGGGTGCCGCGACGCACGCGCGCGGCGCCGAGGTCTCGGTGCTGCTGCCGCCTGACAAGCTGATCGTGGTGCCGCGCGAGTAGGTCCGACTTGCTGCGGCCGATTGTTTGGACCTAAACTATTCGCCGGATCGGAAGAAGGCACCGTATGGCAGCGAACCCCCTGGTTGCCCTGGTCGCGGCGCTGGCCGAAGGACGCGTGCGGGTGGTGGATTTGAGCCAGCCGCTCGGGCCGGCGACGCCGGTGATCAGCCTGCCGCCGCAATTCGGGCAGACCGCACCGCTCGAGATGACCGAGATTTCCCGCTACGACGATAGCGGGCCGGCCTGGTACTGGAACAATCTGACGCTCGGCGAGCACACGGGCACCCATTTCGACGCGCCGGTGCATTGGATCACCGGGCGCGACCACGCGCGCAACCGCACCGACACGATCGCGCCGGAGCGCTTCGTCGCTCCCGCCTGCGTGATCGACAAGGAGGACGCGTGCGCGCGCGATCCGGGGTTCCTGCTCACGGTCGCGGACGTCGAGGCGTGGGAGGGCGAGCACGGGCGCATCCCGCAAGGTGCCTGGGTGCTGCTGCGCAGCGGCTGGTCGAAGCGCGAAGGCGCGGCGTTCCTCAACGCAACCGAAAAGGGCCCCCAGACACCGGGACCCGATGTGGCGTGCGCAAAATTCCTGGCCCAGACGCGCGCGGTCGCCGGGTTCGGCACCGAATGCGTCGGCACCGATGCCGGGGCCGCGCACGGCTTCGACCCGCCGTTTCCGTGCCACAGCTTCATGCACGGCGCCAACCGCTTCGGGCTTGCGAGCCTTGCCAATCTCGACCAGTTGCCGCCCATGGGTGCGGTGCTGATCACGCCGCCGCTGAAGATCGTGAACGGCTCCGGCAGCCCGTGCCGGGTGCTGGCGCTGGTGCCGGCCTGAGATGGCCGAGCGATCGTTCCGCGAGGCGGTGAAGTCGCTGCGCCTCGGCGCCGGCGAGACCTTCCGCGGCGAGGGCATCCTCGCGATCACCAAGGCGCTGCTGGAATCGGGGGTGGCGTATGTCGGCGGCTACCAGGGCGCGCCGATTTCGCACCTGATGGATGTGCTGTCGGACGCCCAGGAGACGCTGGACGAGCTTGGCGTGCATTTCGAGAGTTCGGCGTCCGAAGCGGCGGCTGCGGCGATGCTGGCGGCGTCGGTCAATTATCCGTTGCGCGGCGCGGTCGCGTTCAAATCGACGGTCGGCACCAACGTCGCGTCCGACGCGCTCGCCAACCTCGCCTCGGGCGGGGTGACGGGCGGCGCGCTGATCGTGGTGGGAGAGGATTACGGCGAAGGCTCCTCCATCATGCAGGAGCGCAGCCACGCGTTCGCGATGAAGTCGCAGCTCTGGCTCCTCGATCCGCGACCGAACCTGCCCAGCATCGTGCGGCTGGTGGAGGAAGGCTTTGCGCTCTCGGAGGCGAGCCACACGCCGGTGATGCTGGAGGTGCGCATCCGCGCCTGCCATGTACATGGCAGCTTCGTCTGCAAGGACAATTTGCCCCCGGCGTTCAGCGTCCGCGACGCGATGGAGCAGCCGGTGCGCGACACCAGCCGCATCGTGCTGCCGCCGGCGAGCTACCTGCACGAGCAGGAGAAGGTGCGCGAGCGCTGGCCGGCCGCGCAACGCTTTATCGCCGAGCACAGGCTGAACGAGTTTTTCGGCCCCGGCGAGGGAGAGATCGGCATCATCCTGCAAGGCGGGATGTACAACGCGGTGATCCGGGCGCTGCAACTGCTGGGTCTTTCGGATGCGTTCGGCAACACTCGCATCCCGCTCTACGTCCTCAACGTCACCTATCCGCTGCTGGAGGAGGAGGTGCGGCGCTTCTGCACGGGCAAGCGAGCGGTATTGATGGTGGAAGAAGGGCAGCCCGACTTCCTGGAGCAGGCGCTGCACGCGATTCTGCGGCGCGGCGATCTGCAGACGCGCGTGTATGGCAAGGACGTGCTGCCGATGGCAGGCGAATACACCGCCGCGGTGCTGCGCGAGGGACTGGCGAAGTTTTTGTCCGCGTCGATGCCGGAGGCGCTGCCGCCGGCGCGCAAGGCCGCTCCCGTTCCCGCCGCCGCTGCCGAGGTCGCGGGACGAGAAGTGCATGGACGTCCGCCGAGCTTCTGCACCGGCTGCCCGGAGCGGCCCATCTTCACAGCGGTAAAGCTGGTGGAGCGTGAGCTGGGACCGCACCATGTCAGCGCCGATATCGGCTGCCATTTGTTTTCCATCCTGCCGCCGTTCAACATCGGCAACACCACGATGGGATATGGGCTGGGCTGGGCGGGGGCCGCGGCACTCAATGCGCCGGATGCGAAGCGGCGCACCATCAGCGTGATGGGCGATGGCGGGTTCTGGCACAACGGGCTGACCTCGGGCGTCGGCAATGCGGTTTTCAACAAATCCGACAACGTGCTGATCGTGGTCGATAACGGCTATTCCGCCGCAACCGGCGGGCAGGACATCCCGTCGTCGCAGGCGGACAACCGCCGGCGCAGCACGAAGAATGCGATCGAGACCGCGGTGCGCGGCGTCGGCGTGAAGTGGGTGCGCACGCTCGCGCGCACCTATGACGTGACGCGGATGCGCGACGTGCTGCGCGAGGCGCTGACCACGCGCGAACGCGGACCCAAGGTGATTGTCGCACAGTCGGAGTGCATGTTGAACAAGCAGCGCCGCATTCGCCCGCTGCTGCGCAAATGGACCGAACAGGGAAGGCGCGTGGTGCGGGAGCGCTTCGGCATCGACCCAGATACCTGCACCGGCGATCATTCGTGCATCCGTCTGTCGGGATGCCCGTCGCTGAGCGTGCGCGAAAATCCCGATCCGTTGCGGCGCGACCCGATCGCGACCGTGCAACCGAGCTGCGTCGGCTGCGGGCTGTGCGGGGAGGTGGCGCACGCGGCAGTGCTGTGCCCGTCATTCTACCGTGCCGAGATCGTCAGCAACCCGAACAACTGGGATCTGTTCCGCGCCCGCTGGTCGGGCCGCGTGATCGGCTGGCTGCAGCGGCGCGTGCGCGAGACCGTCCATGCCTGAAGGCGCGATCGCGCGGCCGGAGGCGGAAGCGGCGGCACGGGCGATCACGGTCGCGGTGCTGGCGATGGGCGGCGAGGGCGGCGGCGTGCTCGCCGATTGGATCGTCGATCTTGCCGAACAGAACGGCTATCTTGCGCAGAGCACGTCGGTGCCGGGGGTGGCTCAGCGCACCGGGGCCACGATCTACTACATCGAGTTTTTTTCCCGCGGCGTTGCCGAGGCGGCGGGACAGGAGCCGGTGTTCGCGCTGATGCCGGCGCCGGGCGACGTCGATGTGGTGGTCGCGTCCGAGCTGATGGAGGCGGCGCGCGCGGTGCAGCGTGGGCTGGTGACACCTGACCGCACGGTGCTGGTTGCCTCCACGCACCGCGTCTATGCGATGGGCGAGAAGATCGCGATGGGCGATGGCCGCGCCGACCCGGCGGCGATGCTGGAGGCGGCGCGTGCCTCGGCCGCGCGTCTGGTCGCGGCCGACATGCAGCGCATCGCCGACGAGACCGGCAGCGTCATCAGTGCGGCGCTGTTCGGCGCCCTTGCGGGTGCCGCTGCCTTACCGTTTTCGCGCGTGCAGTTCGAGGACGCGGTGCGGCGCGGCGGCATTGGGGTCGAGGCGAGCCTGATTGCGTTTGCGCGTGGCTTCGAGGCGGCCCTTGCGGATGAGGCGGCAGCTCGCCAGACGGCGGCGGCCGAAGATGCGGAGGCGATCGTCGCCGAGGGGGCGCGGCGCTGCGAGGAATGGCAGGATGCCGCGTACGCCGCGTTGTACCGTGCGCGCGTGGCCGAGATCCGCGCGCTCGATGCGCGGTGCGGCGACGGCAGCTATCGCCTGCTGCGCGAGACGGCGCGGTACTTGGCACTGTGGATGACCTACGAAGACACGATCCGCGTCGCCGACCTCAAGACCCGCACCAGCCGCTTCGCGCGCGTGGCGACCGAGGTCGATCGGCGCCCGGAGCAGGTATTGCGCATCCGCGAGTTCCTGCACCCGCGGCTCGAGGAAGTGGCGGACACGCTGCCGGCCCCGCTCGGGCGCGCGGTGCTGAACTGGAAGCCGCTCAGCGCGGTGGTCTCGCGGCTTTGCGCACGTGGGCGGGTTGTGGAGACGACGTCGATCTCGGGCTTTCTGCTGCTGCGCAGCGTTGCGGGAATGCGGCGCTGGCGGCGGCGGACGCTGCGCTTTGTGGATGAGCAGGCGCGCATCGCCGCCTGGCTTGCGCGCATCGCGGCAGCGGCGCCGTCGGACTACCCGCTGGCCTGCGAGATCGCCGAGTGTCAGCGGCTGGTCAAAGGGTATGGCGACACGCACGCGCGCGGCTGGCGCAATTTTCGCACCTTGATGGATGCGGCGGGCCGGCTTGCAGGCCGCGCCGATGCCGCCGCGACGCTGGCTTCCCTGCGCGACGCGGCGCTCGCCGACGAGCACGGGCAGAAGCTCGCAGCGTCGGTGGCGGCGCTGCCGTGAGCGAGGCCGCGCTGTCGCTGGTGGTCGCCGAGCGGACGGAAATCAATCCGCTGATCGTCTCGCTGCGGCTGCGCCATCCGAGCGGCGCGATGCTGCCGGGTGCCGAACCGGGCGCGCACATCTCGATTGCGGTGCCGGGCGATGCGTGGCGGCACTACTCGCTCATTGACTTTGACGGATCACTGGCGGCACCGCGCGAGTGGCGGATCGCGGTGCGGCTGGAGGACCCGAGCCGCGGCGGCTCGCGCTTCGTGCATGAGCGGCTGCACCAAGGCGAGACGGTGCGCGTGCTGCCGCCAGAGAACGACTTTCCGCTCGACCCCGATGCGGGCGATCCGGTGCTGATCGCGGGTGGCATCGGCATCACGCCGATCACCGGCATCGCGGGGGCGCTGTCGCGCGCTGGCAAATCCTTTGCGCTGCACTACAGCGGGCGCAGCGCCGGCCTGCTGGCGTTCGTGCCCGAATTGCGGGCGCTGTGCGGCGAGCGCCTCTCGCTCTACGCCGACGACGAGCCGGCGCGCACGTTCTCGGTTCCGAAGCTGGTGGCCGGCCTGCGACGCGGGCGACCGATCTATGTCTGCGGCCCGCGCGGCATGATCGAAGCGGTGATCGCGGAGGCGACCGCGCGCGGCTGGGACCGCGCCGCGGTTCGTTTCGAGCTGTTCACCGAGGCCGCGGGCAGCGCTGCCGATGCCGCCTTCGAACTGGTGCTGGCGCAGTCGGGCCGTACGCTGACGGTGCCGCCCGGGCGCAGCATCATCGACGTGATGGAGGAGGCGGGCCTCGATCCGATGTATAGCTGCCAGCGCGGCGAATGCGGCGTCTGCACCACGGACGTGCTGGAAGGCGAGGTGGATCACCGCGACCTCTATCTGAGCGATCAGGAAAAGGCGTCGGGCAAGATGATGCAGATCTGCGTCTCCCGGGCGCGGGGCAAACGCCTGGTGATCGACGCCTGAAGCGGAGGCGGGCCATGCACATCAACCCCAAGCGCTACCGCGGCGATCGGGAGGCGATCCGTGCCCTGGTGCAACCCGAGCGCGTGCATCGCGACGTCTATCTCGATCCCGAGCTGTTCGAGATCGAGATGGAGGAATTGTTCACGAAAACCTGGGTCTATGTCGGTCACGAGAGCCAGGTGCCGAACCCCGGTGATTATTTTGCCACCGACATCGGCCGCGAGCCGGTACTGATGGTGCGGCACACCGACGGCAGCGTTCACGTGGTACGCAACCGCTGCGCGCACAAAGGGACCAGACTGGTCAGCGACACGCACGGGAATGTCGGAAAATTCTTCCGCTGCCCGTATCACGCCTGGACTTATCGCACTGACGGCTCTTTGCTGGCGATCCCGCTCAAGGGGGCGTATGCGCAGACCCATTTCGCCGAGTGCGAGAACGCACGCGGGCTGGCACCGGCCGCCGCGATGCGCAGTTATCGCGGCTTCGTGTTCGTGCGACTGGCGGCTGACGGGCCGGACTTCGACACCTATTTCGGCGATTCACTGTCCTCGATCGACTACCTGGCCGACCGTTCGCCGCTGGGCGAGCTCGAAGTCGCGGGCGGTGTGCTGCGCTACATGCACGACTGCAACTGGAAGATGTTCGTCGAGAATTTGAACGACACGATGCACCCGATGATCGCGCACGAGGCGGCGGCGGGCATCGCCAAGCGGCTGTGGGCGGATCAGCCGGCGGATGCGCCGAAGCCGATGGCGGTCGAGCAACTGGTGCCGTTCGCATCCGGCTACGCGTTCTTCGACCAGATGGGCGTGCGCGCGATCGCCAACGGGCACGGCTGGTCGGGCGTGCATTTCAGCATCCATTCCGCCTATTCCAAGCTGCCGGAGTATGAGGCGGCGATGCGTACTGCGTACGGCGAGGCGCGCGCGAAGGACATTCTGGGCACGGTACGCCACAACACCGTCTATTACCCGACGCTGACCATCAAGGGTGCGATCCAGGCGATCCGGGTCGCGCGCCCGATCGCGGTCGATCGTACGCTGATCGAGAGCTGGACTTTCCGACTGAAGGGCGCGCCCGATGTCGCTGCTACGGCGGACGGTGATGTACAGCCGGCTGATCAACTCGCCGATGTCGGTCGTTGGCCACGACGATCTGCACTGCTACCGCGCGATCCAGGAGGGCCTGGCCGCCGGCGGCAACGATTGGGTCAGCCTGCACCGCGACTTCACACCCGAGGAGGTCGACGCCCCCGACCTGACGGTGAACGGCACCAGTGAAATCTCGATGCGCAACCAGTTCCGCGCCTGGGCGCGCTTTATGACGTTGGAGGATGCGTGACGGAGGCCGAGCTCAGGCACTTCGTGCGCCACGAGGCGCGACTGATCGACGAGGCGCGCTGGGAGGAAGTGGTACGCGCTGTTCGCCGAGGACGGCATCTATTGGGTGCCGCTGACGCCCGGGCAGCCAGACGGCATCGACCACGCCTCGCTCGCCTATGAGGACCGGCTGCTGCTGCGCATCCGCATCGAGCGGCTGCACGACCCGCACGCGCACGCGCAGCACCCGCCGAGCCGCTGCCATCATCTGCTCGGCCTGCCGGAGCTGGATGGCGAATGCAACGGCGCTTTCGTGGTCCGCACGCCGTTCCACTACACCGAGAGCCGGGGCGACGCGCAGCAGATGTATGTCGGCACGGCGTTTCACCACATCGTGCCGACCGGCGCATGGCCCGCGCATCCGGCTCAAGCGCGTCAATTTGCTGAATTGCGACGCGGCGCTGCCGTCGATCCAGTTGTTCCCGTGAGCGGCTATGACGAGGTGGTGGCCTGCGCGCCGGTCACGGTGCCGTATGTCCGCCGGTCGGATCACGACGCGAATTGGTGGCTCGGCTCGGCGCTGGCGGCGCTGCTGCGCGCCGCCGATCTGCCGAAGCAGGCGATCGACGGGCTGGCGATGGCGAGCTTCACGCTGCCACCGGACGGACCGGCGCCGTTCACGCAGTATGTCGGCCTCTCGCCGCGCGTGCTCGATTTTTGCCCGACCGGGGGTGCGGCGGGCGTGATGGCGCTGCGGCGCGCGGCCCGTGCCGTGCAGTACGGCGATGCCGAGATCGTCGCTTGCCTCGCCGGCGACACCGCGCACGAAGGCAG
The DNA here is from genome assembly GCA_963777265.1 of uncultured Alphaproteobacteria bacterium. Lineage (GTDB taxonomy): Bacteria > Pseudomonadota > Alphaproteobacteria > Acetobacterales > Acetobacteraceae > DATAYA01. The sequence goes on from CAVZPY010000009.1 coordinate 47,284, forward strand.
CTTCCGCGAGTTGGTCGGGGCCTTCAGCGGCTTTTCGCGCGACTGCGTGTGGCCCTATGGCGCGGGTGGCCCGAACCAGAGTTTTGCGCTGCTGACGGAGCACGCGATGCGCCGCACCGGGGCCACCCGCGAAGACTTCGGAAAACTCTGCTTGGCGCAACGGCAGAACGCCGCCGCAAATCCGGGTGCGCTGCTGCGCACACCGCTGTCGATGGCGGAATACCTCGAGGCCAGGCCGATTGCGCTGCCGCTGCGCCTCTATGACTGTGTGATGCCGTGTGCGGGCGCCGAGGGCTTTCTGGTGATGCGCCGCCAGCGTTCGAATGCGCTCGGCTTGCGCAGCGCACGTATCCTCGCCAGCATTGAACGGCACAACGCCTTTCCCGACGATCCGGTTCAGTGGCGCGCCGGCTGGGCAATGGATCGCGACGCGCTGTGGGACGCGGCCGGGATCGGACCGTCGGAAATCAATTGCGTGCAGACCTATGACGATTACCCGGTGATCGTGATGATGCAGTTCCAGGATTTGGGCTTTTGCAACACGGATGAGGGGCCGGACTTCATCCGCCAGCACGATTTCACGATCGGCGGCAGCTTTCCGAGCAACACGGGCGGCGGCCAGCTTTCCTGCGGCCAGGCCGGAGCGGCGGGCGGCTTCCTCGGTGTGGTGGAGGCGCTGCGCCAGGTGACGGGTGCGGCGGGCGAACGCCAGGTCGCAGGCGCGCGTCATGCACTCGCCAGCGGCTTCGGCATGATTAACTACGATCGCGGTCTCTGTACCGCCGCCGCGGTGCTGGGCGCATGAGGCGCGCGGCGGCGATGCAGCCGATGGATGCGGCGGCGGCGCGCGGGATCGTCGCCCTGCAGCGCTGTGCCGCCTGTGGACGCGTGCAGTATCCGCCGCGCGAGCTGTGCGGCGTCTGTCTCAGCGATACCCTGGAATGGTTGGAGAGCGAAGCGGTCGAGGCCGATCTGCTGGCGGTGACCGTGCTGCATCATAGCCACGATCCGGGCTTCACCGCGGCGCTGCCGCTGCGCGTGGGGCTGGCGCGGCTGGCGCCGGAGCCGGTCGCGCTCGTCTTCTTGGATGCGGGATGCGCGCCTGGGATGCGGGTGCGCCTCATCGCTGCGCTCGATGCGGAGCAGCGGACGGTGCTGCACGCGACGGCCGCGCCATGACCGATTACGCCCTGACCGACCGGGCCGCGATCGTCACCGGCGGCAGCGCCGGCATCGGGCGCGCGATCTGCGAGGCGCTGCTCGCGGACGGCCTCACGATCGTATCGCTCGACCGTAAGCCGCCGGGTTTCGCGCATCCGAACCTGCACGCCCGGATCGTCGATCTTGGCGACGAGGCGGCGACGCGCGGTGCCGCGGCGTGGGCCGCGCAGACCTATCGGCCGACCACGATCATCCACAATGCGGGGGCGATGCGGCCCGCCCTGCTGCCCGAGGTGACGCGCACCGATCTCGATGCGCTGGTCTCGCTGCATCTCGGTGCCGCGTTGGCGCTGGTGCAGGCGTGCCTGGGGTCGATGCGGGGCGCGCATTTCGGGCGGATCGTGCTGATTACCTCCCGCGCGGCGCTCGGGCTTGCCACCCGCACCAGCTATTCCGCGACCAAGGCCGGCATGATCGGCATGGCGCGCACCTGGGCGCTGGAACTGGGGCCGGACGGCATCACCGTCAACTGCGTCGCTCCCGGGCCGATCGGGGGCACCGACATCTTCCACGAGGTGCTGCCGCCGGGTGACGCGCGCATCGCCCGGCTGGCGGTTTCGATCCCGGTGCGCCGGATCGGTACGCCGCAGGACGTGGCGCGCGCGGTGCGCTTCCTTGCTGATCCCGACAACGGCTTCATCACCGGGCAGACGCTGTTCGTCTGCGGCGGCAGCAGCATCGGCAGCCTGGCACTCTGATGACGCTTGTGCCTGGCGTCGGCAATTTACCCAAAGATCGTGAGCGAATGCTGGTGATGCATCCGGCCGAGATCGTGGGGGAAGGGCGTACGGCGGGGCTGCTGGCTGCGGCGCCGCCGGACGATCCGGCGCTACCGTGGCAGCCATTCCCGGACGAGGCGGAGCGGCAGGTCGCCTGATGCGCCGCACGACGTGGCTGCTGATCGCGGCGCGCACGGTGCGCAGCATCGGCCAGGGCGCGATGGTGGTGGACTTCGCGCTCTATTTGCGGGCGCTGCGTTGGTCGGCGGTCGCGATCAGCGTCGTGCTGGGGGCCGCGCTGATCGCGGGCGCGGCGCTGACGCTGCTGGTCGGGCCGCTGAGCGACCGCATCGGGCGGCGGCGCTTCCTGCTGGCGTTCGAGGCACTGCAGATGCTGGCGAGCCTGGCGGCCCTGGTGAGCGCCGCGCCGTGGTTGCTGGCGGCGGCGGGCGTGGTCGGCGGCTTCGGGCGCGGCGGCAACGGCGCGGCCGGCCCGTTCGCGCCGGTCGAGCAGGCGTGGCTGGCCCAAAGCGTGCGCCGCGTCGATCGCGGCCGGATCTACAGCCTCAATTCGGCGGCCGGGTTCATCGGCATGGGGGTGGGCGCGCTGCTCGCCGCGATCCCGGCGCAGCTTGCGGGCGTGCTGCGCGGTCCGCTCGCCTTCCGGCCGCTGTTTGCGCTGACGTTCGCCTGCGCGGCCGGGTGCTTCGTGCTCTGCCTGCGCGCGCACGACACCGAGGCCGGGCGGCCGGCCCTGCCCGCAGCACCACCCGCCGAGGAGCGTGCGACGCGGCGGGCGGAGAACGCGTATGCTGCGACGGCTGGTGCTGGCGAACGCGCTCAACGGTACCGGCATCGGGCTGATCGGGCCGCTGATCTCGTACTGGTTCGCGGTGCGGTTCGGCATCGGACCGGGGTTGATCGGGCCGATGATGGCGGCGGGGTTCGTGCTGTCGGCGGTGGCGTCGGTCGGCACGGGGTGGATCGGCCAGCACATCGGCGTGGTGCGCGCGGTGGTGGCGATGCGCGTGGTGGGCCTGGCCCTGCTGGTCGCATTGCCGTTCGCGCCGGGGTTCGGCATCGCGGCCGTGCTTTATGTGCTGCGCGGCGTGTTCAACCGCGGCACGGCAGGCGCGCGGGCGGCGGTGAGCGTGAGCCTGGTGCGCGGGCGCCGGCGCGGGCTTGCGGTGAGTGCGGGCAACGTCGCGATGCAGGTGCCGCGCGGCCTGGCGCCGGTGCTGGCTGGGGCGATGTTCCAGGCCGGGCTGCTCGGGCTGCCATTCTTCCTCGGCGCCGCGTTCCAGGCCGGCTATCTTCTGGTCTACGGCTGGAGTTTTCGCGATCAGGACCCGAGCCTGGTAGCGCCGCGGCGGCGCCCGGCCGCCCCGCCGGTCAGGGGATCTGATTGACCGAGATCGACGCGCCTGTCCGGCCGGCGTCGCGGTAATGAACCACGTACATCCCGACCGAGATGCTCATCATCCCGCAGACGATCGCGACGAAGCCCAGCAGGGCGAGTGCCACCCGCCGGTTGCCGGCACGCTGCTGCGCGACCCAGGCCGCCGGATCGCGCTCGGCGCGGGCGACATCATGCGCGTGCGGCCGGTGGCGGGCCTCGTCGCGCGCCCAGAGATAGATCACCAGCAGGGCGGCGAGCGCGATCATCATGGTGCCGCACACCCACAGCGTCTGGCCGCCGTAATTCTGGTTGTGCAGCGGCGACACCCCCCAGACCAGCCCGAGCCGGGCGTAGGCGGGATAGATCGGCACGCTGCTGTAGGTCAGGAAATAGCCGATCAGGATATTGCCGAGCTCGGCGCCCCAGATCATCAGCAGCCGGGTGCCGATCGCCGGGCCGCGCGGCTCCGGCCGCGGGTCGAACAGGCGCCAGAAGAAGAACAGGCCCGAGATGAGCAGGTCGCGTGCATCAAGTCGTGGATCGGCTCATCGAGGAGTGCCAGGTTTTGGTAGCGCGGCAGCATCCAGACATAGACGGTGCCCACGAACAGCACGGTTGCCGGCAGCGGCCGCGACAGCGCGCCGAAGATCCCCCGCACGCCGCGGCTGCCGGCAACCGGCGCCACCACCCGGCGGCGGATCACTGCGGGCAGGCCGCGCAGCAGCACCGCCTGCGGCTGCGCCAGCATCAGCAGCGCCGGGGCCGCGGTGCGCAGCAGCATGTGCTCGACCATGTGGATCGACAGCGAGTGGTCGGCGAGCGCCTCGATCGGCGACTGCAAGGCGGCGAACACTGCCGCCAGTGCGCCGAAGAAGCTGACCTGCCGCAGCGCCGAGGGCCGTGCGCCGCGCGCTTCGATGCGGCGCAGTCCGCTCACATAGGTGGCGGCGAGCAGGAGCAGCGGCACGCTGATCGCGGGCGTGAGCTGCCACAGCTCCCAGGGCGCGTGGCGGAGCAGTGCCAGGCTATCCGGCAAGTGCTCCCCGGCCAGGCCGATCAGCAGCCAGGGCAGCACCACCGCCGCGGCCACCCAGCCCGCGACACCGCTCCGTTGGTAAAGCCCGATCAGGGCAGCAGGCGCGAAATCGCGTGGCGGCGGCAGGCTCGGCGCAGGCATGGGCCTTTCTAGCGCCGTCCGCGGCCGGGCGTCACGGGCCGTCCGTCCGTCGTTGCCATCCCGGCACCCGGCCGATCACTGCGGCGGCCCGATCCGCCGAACAGCAGCTCGGCCGCCCGCACCACGGCCTGCCGATAGGCGAGGTTGAGTGCGAGTGTGTGCGAGTGGTAGTCGCCGATCGCGGCCATCAGGTCGCCATGCGACTCGACCCGATAGGTGCGCAGGATGGCGGCGGCAGCGGCGATGTTGAAGCAGGGATCGAGGATCAGGCGGGCGCGCACCCCGGCCTCGGTGAGGCGGGTGATGTGGGCGAGTGGCGCGAGCCAGCGCGTGTTCACCTGCATCACGCCGAGGTCGGACGTGCCGTCGGGATCGGCGGCGACGGTGCCGATGCGTCCGCCCTCCACCTGTTGGATCGCGGGCAGCACGCGCGGCGGCAGCGCGTAAAAGGAGGCGGCAGCCGCCATGCAGGCGAGATACGGGATCGGCATGTCAGGGGCGGATGGCGTGAAGAATAGGGCTCATAAGAGGAGCGAAGCCAACCCCGAAGCCGGCTTCACCTTGCTCGAAATCCTGGTGGTGATCGCGATCATCGGCCTCTTGATCGGCCTGGTCGCACCGGCCGCACTGCGCCAGTTCGCGGGCGCGAAACTCTCGATCGCGCACCAGGCGATCGCGCGCATCGGCTCGGTGCTCGACCTCTATAAGCTCGATACCGGCAATTATCCCACGACCGAGCAGGGGTTGACCGCGCTGGTGAAAGACCCCGCCGATGTGACCGGCTGGAACGGCCCCTATGTGCAGAGCGGGCGCGTGCCGCTCGATCCGTGGAACCATCCGTTCGTCTATCGCGAGCCCTCGGACCGCGCCGGCCGCGACTACGATCTCTGCTCGCATGGACCCAATCCGAATGGCGGCACGGGCGGGGAGATCTGCAACCCCTAGCCGGATCATCCATCCTCCCGATTCGTGGCTGACCAAGCCCTTACCGGCCGATGTTATACGAGGATGCGCGCCTCGGCATACGATTTGGTGCGCCGCGTCACCCTGCGCTGTCTCTAAACCGCGCCGACCAGCCCGCCATCGACCAGAAGGTTCTGTCCGGTGATGTAGCCGGCCGCGTCGGAGAGCAGGAAGGCGATCGTTTCAGCGAGCTCCTGCACCCGGCCATAGCGGCCGGCCGGGATGCGGGCGACGATCGGGGCGGCCTCGGGGAAGCTGTCGAAGAAGCCCGGCAGCACGGCGTTGATGCGGATTTTCTCGGACGCGTGGCGGCGGGCGAGCATCTTCACCGTGCTCGCCAGTGCCGCGCGGAACGCGGCGGAGAGGGGGAACATCGGGTCCGGCTCGACCGCGGCGTAGGAGGAGATGGCGACGATCGCACCGCCGCCTTGCGAGGCCATCGTGGGGGCGAGCAGCCGCGAGAGCCGCACCGTCGGCATCAGCAGCAGATCGAGCGCTGCGTGCCAATCGGCATCGGCCAGCGTGGCGAGGTCGCCGGTCGGGGGATGGCCGGTGCTGATCACCGCCGCGTCGATGCGGCCGTAGGTGTCGCGCGCATGGGCGACGAGGCGTTCGAGGGCGGCGGGATCAGTGATGTCGCCGCGCAGCGCGGTGGCGCCGAGTTCGGCGGCGAGGGGTTCGACCCGGGCGGAGCGGGCAGCAAGGGCGAGGCGCCATCCGTGGCCTGCGAGGGTGCGCGCGGCGGCGGCGCCGAGGCCGGAGCTGGCGGCGGTGATGACGGCGACGCGGCCGGGGTGTCGCTGCATGGCGTGGTCTCGCGCGATGGATCGCGAGTATGTCAGGCGCGGACGGCGGAAGCGAACGGGAGCGAGGGGCCGGGTTGCCTGCCCGGGCGGGTTCGGCTACACCGCGCGCCTCGGGGGCGCCCGTAGCTCAATTGGATAGAGCACCAGACTACGGATCTGGGGGTTGGGAGTTCGAATCTCTTCGGGCGCGCCAGGACTGAGCGGGAATTATCCTGCGGCTCGCGCGTAACTGCACCACATGACCCGCATTCTGATCCTGCTCGCCTGCCTGCTCGCGGCGGGATGCGCCGACCGTTCGGCGTGGATGACCCCGCTCAGCGCGGACACGCCCACGCCCGCTGCGACCAGCGGCACCGGCTGGACGCCGTAGGGGTCGGTCCGCCTTCGCCGACCAGGGCGGTGGCGATGAGTCGATGTTTTCAGCGCTCGGCATCACAGTCGGGATTTTTTACATCAGTCTTAATGTAGAACGATTTTGGCCGACCTATCTCCTTGATTTTATTGACGAGGGACGCGATGGCATGAATCCTGCTTACGACGTGGCCTGGCAAGGTCCTGATCCCAGGCCGTGTGCCAAGCAGGAGATTCGGTCATGGTTTCGCTCAAAAGAGCCTTCCTCGTCGTCACCGCGCTGATCGGGCTGGCGACGATCGCCGCCCCGGCGTCGGCCGGAACCATCAACGTCGACAACGTCCAGCTTCCGTACTACGAAAACCTCAACCTCAACGGCGTGATCGACGGGTCGAGCTACAGCGACAACGGACAGATGTCAGGCCAGCTTCTCCTGACGGTCAACAATGTCGGGAGTTCCAGCCAATACGTCCTGCCGGTCTGGTGCGTCGATATCTTCCACGACATCAGCCTCGGCGGCAGCGGCTACACCTACAGCGAAGGGTCGCTGGGCACCGATAACAGCAACAATCCCAGTGCCCTCAGCACGCAGCAGATCAGCGAGATCGGGGCGCTGGCGTCGTACGGGAACCAGCAGATGGCGAATGCGCCGAGCAACGCCCTCTCGGCCGAAATTCAGGCCGCTATCTGGACCGTCGAATACAACAGCGGCGACAACAGCCTGACCGTCTCCGGCGGCAGTTTCTCCGCGACCGACGTCAACAATCTGATCGCGGCCGCGGGCCAGGCGGGGGGCCAGGGCGGACAGCTCATTGCGCTCAACGGTGGTCAGGCGCAGGTGTACGATGCCGTCCCCGAGCCGGCCTCCCTCGCAATGCTCTGCTTCGGCCTGCTGAGTCTTGGTTTCGTGCGGCGCCGCACGGCCTGAGCGCACCGTCCCACTTGCGCGACCGAGCGGCGCCTTCGGGCGCCGTTTTCGCGTGCGGGGTCAGGGGTCTTCCGGTGATCCGAGGCCATCGCAAGGCGCAGCCTACGATCGTGTGTCGGAATCCTTTACACCAGCCAACGCCCTCACCGATCAGGCCGGTTTCGGCGCGAAGGCGACGCACCAGCCGTTCGGGCTGATCGTGCCGGCGACGATCTTGCAGGCGTTCGGGGCGATGAAGTTCACGCACTTGCTGCATTGCGCGCTGCCGTTCGGGTGGTCCTGGTACTGCACCACCTTCTGCGCGAGCTTCTGCGGCGCCTGCGCGCGGGCCTGCTCCGTCCGGCCGGCGAGGGCGGCGACCCCCGCGGCCATCGCGGTCATGCCCGCCTTCAGGACCGCGCGCCGCGTGCCGCGGTTCGCATCGTGCTCTCTCGCACCGGCCTGCCTGGTCACGCCCGCCTCCTCCTGCTCCGATTGGTCGCTGCCTCGAACTATAGGTCTGTCAGGCGTCTTACCAAAGCCGCCGGAGCGATGAATAAATGGTCACGCGGCGCGACGCAGGCTGAGCTGCGACCAGATGGCGGTGAGTGCCGCGATCAAGTGGTCGATGTCGGCGTCGGTGTGCAGCGGCGAGGGCGTGAGGCGCAGCCGCTCGCTGCCGCGCGCCACCGTCGGATAATTGATCGGCTGCACATAGACCCCGTGCTGCTCCAGCAGGATGTCGCTGATCCGCTTGCACTGCACCGCATCGCCGACCATCACCGGCACGATGTGGCTCGGGTTGCGCAGATGCGGGATGCCGGCCGCGTCCAGCCGCGCCCGCACCCGCGCCACGCAATCGCGCTGCGCTGCGCGCTCGGCACCGCTCGCCTTGAGGTGGCGGATGCTGGCGAGCGCGCCGGCCGCGACGGCGGGTGGAATTGCGGTCGTGAAGATGAAGCCGGAGGCAAAGCTGCGCACGAAGTCGCACAGCGCGGCCGAGCCGGCGATGTAGCCGCCGACCACGCCGAACGCCTTCGCGAGCGTGCCCTCGATCACCGTCAGCCGGTGCGCCAGCCCCTCGCGCTCGCTGATGCCGCCGCCGCGCGGGCCATAGAGGCCGACTGCATGAACCTCGTCGAGATAGGTCATCGCCCCGTGCGCTGCGGCGACGTCGCACAGTTCGGCGATCGGCGCGATGTCGCCGTCCATCGAATAAACGCTTTCGAACGCGACCAGCTTGGGAACCGCGCCGCCGACGCGCGCAAGCTGGCGGTCGAGATCGGTCGGGTCGTTGTGCGCGAACACGCGGCGCTCGGCGCGGCTGTGGCGCATCCCTTCGATCATCGAGGCGTGATTGAGCGCATCCGAGAAGATGACGCAGCCCGGCATCCGAGCGGCGAGCGTGGACAGGCAAGCCCAGTTCGCCATGTAGCCGGAATTGAACAGCAGCGCCGCCTCGGTGCCGTGCAGATCGGCCAGCTCCTGCTCCAGTAGAATGTGGGTGTGGTTGGTGCCGGCGATGTTGCGGGTGCCGCCGGCGCCGGCGCCGCAGCGATCCAGCGCCGCGTGCATTGCGGCGATCACGACCGGGTGCTGGCCCATGCCGAGGTAGTCGTTGGAGCACCACACGGTGACATTGGCCCGACCCCGCCCGCAATGATGGGTGGCACGCGGGAAGGCGCCCGCCTGGCGTTCGAGGTCGGCGAACACGCGATAATTCCCGTCGCGGCGCAGGCCGTCGAGCTGCTGGCGAAAGAAGGCCTGGTAGTCCATCGGCACCTCCGGTCGGGCGGCCGCGTCCCCGCGAGCCCACCGCCGCCCGTGATACCGCGATGCCCGCTCCCGCGCGACACCCGAGGCACAGGTCTGCGCCATTGGTCTAGCCCAAGCGCACCAGACCAAGGCCCACCACGACCGCCGCAACCCCGAGCCATTGGTGCCGGGCCAGCCGCTCCTTCAGGAACGCACACGCCAGGCCGACCGTCACCGCGCTCTGCAAGGAGCTGAGGACGGTGACGATCGCGATCTGTCCGGTTCCCAGGCCCAGCGAGACGACGAGGAAACCGAGAGCGGCGACGGCACCCGTCCCGAAAACCGACACGGCGTCCCGCCGCGACAAGGCAAGCGAGGGATGGCGCACCGCAGCCGCCACGGCCAAAGCCAGCGTGCTGAAGGTGTAGTAGATCCAGACCGGAACGACCGCCCCCAGTCGGGGCACCGCGAAGCGCCCCTGGATCCAGAACTGCACACCGTAACCCGCGCAGGCGAGCACGGCCCAGATCGTGCCCGCGCGGCTGTTCGGGCCGGTCCCATCCCGCGCACCGGGCACCGGGGCGGGCACCGAGACCAGCAGGCCTCCGACGACGATCACCCCGATCCCCGCGACCGCACGCAGGCCGATCGCCTCGCCGCTCGCCAGCGACAGCGCCGCGGTGACGGCGCCGTAGGCGCTGGAGATGGGCGATACCAGACCAACCCGCGCGACTTGCAGCCCCCGATAGAGGGCCAGGGTGGCCAGAACCCCGAGAGGGGCGGCGGCAATCGCCGCCGCGAGGGCCGCGAGTGGCGGATCGTGCAGCGGCTGGCGCGCCGCCGGGCTGGACGCGAGCCAGAGGCCGACGGAGACGGCTCCGAACCCCTGGGCGTACAGCATGGTCCGATGCACGCCCACGCTGCGGCCGGCGATGCGGATCAGGAAGTCGGTCACACCCCATAGCAGCGCGGCCAGCAATCCGAGCCCCACGGCCATTCAGGCAAGACCGGCTCGGTCAGCGCCCTCGGCGTGCCTTACGGCACCGGCGCCGCCGCCCGGTCGGGGTGATCGCCGCCGGTCAGCCGCCAGGCGTATGCCTCCAGCGGATTGTCCTGGCACGCGGCCAGCCCGAGCAACAGCAGCAGCACCATCACCAGCAGCACCGGCGCGCGGCGGATCACTCGGGGCCCTTGCCGTCGAACGGCTCCCACTCGCCGCACCAGTCCGCGGCGAGCGTAGTGGGCCACATGCTCTGCGCACTGGGCAGCACCACCGGCGGGCGCGAGCGGCACTCGTAGCGGGGTGCGATGCCCATGCGGGCGAGGCGGACGCGCTCGGCCTCGGCGCGCTGGGCGGCATCGGCGGCCCAGAAGCCGCAGGTCAGGCAGAGTTCCCTCTCGTCGCGCGCCACGGTGCTCCCCTTGCCAGGCTGCCCTTTCCTAGCACGGCCGCGCCCCAGCTAACACAAGAGGGCCAACACAAGGGGGGCCGACACACGCCCGCGCCGGCGGACCGAAAATCTTGATTGGGCGGGACCGCTGTCACATATCCCGCGCAGGGCAATGGACCAAGGTCAACGGGCGGGAGCCGGGCGATGTACACGCAGGCGCTGAACGTCGTGGAGGCCGCCCAAGACGCCGATCCGAGGGAGGCCGCATTCGAGGCGCGGATCGCCGCCGAGGAGCGGATCGAGCCGAACGACTGGATGCCGCCGGCCTATCGCCGCACGCTGATCCGCCAGATCAGCCAGCACGCGCATTCCGAGATCGTGGGCCAGTTGCCGGAGGGCAACTGGATCACGCGCGCGCCCTCGCTGCGGCGCAAGGCCGCCCTGCTCGCCAAGGTGCAGGACGAGTGCGGGCACGGCCTCTATCTCTACGCGGCGGCCGAGACGCTGGACGTGACGCGTGAGGCGCTGGTCGATCAACTCCTGTCGGGACGGGCGAAGTATTCCTCTATTTTCAATTATCCGACGCTGACCTGGGCGGATATCGGCGCGATCGGCTGGCTGGTTGATGGCGCGGCGATCATGAACCAGATCCCGCTCTGTCGCTGCTCCTATGGCCCCTATGCGCGGGCGATGATCCGCGTCTGCAAGGAGGAGAGCTTTCACCAGCGCCAGGGCTACGAGATCATGCTGACGCTCTCGCGCGGCACGGCGGAGCAGAAGGCGATGGCGCAGGACGCGCTCGACCGCTGGTGGTGGCCGTGCCTGATGATGTTCGGGCCGCCGGATTCCGAAAGCCAGCACTCGGATGCGTCCATGCGCTGGCGGATCAAGCGCTTTACCAATGACGAGCTGCGCCAGAAATTCGTCGATGCGACGGTGCCGCAGGCGCATTTCCTCGGGTTGACCATCCCCGATCCGGCGCTGAGCTTCGACGACGCGGCCGGGCATTGGCAGTTCGGCGACATCGACTGGCAGGAATTTCGCGACGTGCTGGCGGGGCGAGGGCCGTGCAATGCGGACCGCCTCGCCGCACGCCGTGCAGCGCACGAAGCGGGGGCATGGGTGCGCGAGGCGGCGCTGGCGTTTGCGCGCAAGCGGCGCGAGCGGCAGGCGGCATGACCGGCGAGACGCCGTTGTGGGAGGTGTTCATCCGCAGCCGCACCGGGCTCGCGCATCGGCATGTCGGCTCGGTCCATGCGGCAGATGCGACGATGGCATTGCAGGCGGCGCGCGACGTCTATACGCGGCGCGGCGAGGGGCTGTCGATCTGGGTGGTGCCGTCGACGGCGATCACCGCGTCGGACCCGGCCGAGAAGGGGATGCTGTTCGAGCCGGCGGAGTCGAAAATCTACCGGCACCCGACCTTCTACGACGTGCCGGACGAAGTCGGCCATATGTGAGATGGCGAGTACGTCGATCACCGTCGCCGAGACGCCGTTGCTCGGCTTCGTGCTGCGGCGTGCGGACGATGCGCTGATCCTGGGCCATCGCCTCTCGGAATGGTGCGGTCACGCGCCGACGCCGGAGGAAGACTTGGCACTGGCGAACATCGCGCTCGACCTGATCGGGGTGGCGCGCACGCTCTATGCCTATGCCGGCGAGGTGGAGGCGGCGGGACACGACGAGGATGCGTTCGCGTACCGGCGCGATGCCGGGCAGTTTCGCAATCTGCTTCTGGTCGAACAGCCGAACGGGGATTTTGCCCACACGATCGTGCGCCAGTTCCTCTATTCGGCGTATGCCGATCCGTTCTGGCGGGCGATGACGCGCTCGTGCGATGCGATGCTGGCGGCGGTGGCGGCAAAGGCGGAGAAGGAGAGTGCCTACCACCTGCGCCACGTGAGCGAGTGGTTAATCCGGCTCGGCGACGGCACCGAGGAGAGCCATCGCCGCGCGCAGGTGGCACTTGATGCGATGCTGCCCTATGCGGGCGAGCTGTTTTCCGGCGACGACGCGGAGCGCGCGCTGATCGCGCGACGGGTATCGCTGTCGATCCCGAGACGCTGCGGCCGGCATGGGAAGCGACACTTGCCGCGGTTCTGGAGGAGGCGACGCTATCGCGACCGGCGGGCGAATGGTCGCATTCGGGTGGCCGCGCCGGACGGCACTCGGAGCATCTGGGACCGCTGTTGGCGGTGATGCAGGTGCTGCCGCGCACCTATCCGGGGGCGCGCTGGTGAGCGCGCTGCGCGACCGCGCGTGGGATGCCGCCGCCGCGGTGGTCGATCCCGAGCTGCCGGTGCTGACCATCGCCGATCTCGGCGTGCTGCGCGATGTGGTCGAGCACGACGGCGAGGTGGAGGTATCCATCACGCCGACCTACACCGGCTGCCCGGCGATGCACGCGATCGCGCTTGACGTGCAGACGGCGCTGGAACGCGCCGGCATCGCGGGCCACGTGCGCACGGTGCTCGCACCGGCCTGGACGACGGACTGGCTGAATGAGGCGGCGCGCGCCAAGCTGGCGGCGGCCGGCATCGCGCCGCCATCGGATGCGGGACGGGGCGCGTTGTTCGGTGCCGCGGAGGTGGCCTGCCCGCGCTGCGGCTCGCACGACACCGAGCAGATCGCGCCGTTCGGCTCGACGGCGTGCAAGGCGCTGTGGCGCTGCCGGGCGTGCCGCGAGCCGTTCGATCATTTCAAATGTCATTGACAAGGCCAGGGGCTTTGCCCCTGGACCCCATTAAGGGCGCAGCCCTTGGAACCCGATGGCGCCTGCACCACCGTCATGGCCCGCGAAGGCGGGCCATCCACGACTTTCGGTGTGGAGGCGTCAAAGTCTTGGATGCCGACCTTCGTCGGCATGACGGCGGGGGGAAATGGGGTCTGGGGCCCGCGGCCCCAGCGGGGTCGAGGGGCGGAGCCCCTCGTCTTTCTTGACTTCCGCGCTTCCACAAGCTGCGCATCGCTGACGTACGGCGCGAGACCCCGGACGCGATCTCGGTCGCCTTCGATGTGCCCAAGGCGCTGCGCGGCGATTATGGGTTTCGGTCCGGCCAATACCTGACCCTGCGCGCAACACTGGACGGCGAGGAGGCACGGCGTAGCTACTCGATCTGCTCGGGCCTCGATGACGGTGAACTGCGCGTCGCGATCCGCCGCAATCCGGGAGGCACGTTCTCCAACTGGGCGAACGATACGTGGCGCGCGGGCGACGCGATCGACGTGATGACGCCCACCGGCCGCTTCGGCACCGCGATCGTGCCGGAGGCGGCGCGCACGCACGTGGCGTTCGCGGCCGGCTCGGGCATCACGCCGGTGATCTCGGTGCTGCGCACGGTGCTGGCGCGCGAGGCGCGCAGCCAGTTCCTGCTGTTCTACGGCAGCCGCAGCACCGACCACATCCTGTTCCGCGACGAACTGGCGGATTTGAAGGACCGGTACATGGCGCGGCTGTCGATCGTGCATGTGCTGTCGCGGGAGGAGCAGGATTTGGCGGTGCTGAATGGCCGGCTGGATCAGGCGAAAATCCGAGAAATACTGGCGACGCATCTGTGCGGCATCGCGATCGACGAGGCGTATGTGTGCGGGCCGGAGGCGATGCTGGAAGAAATCGTCGCGGCGCTGCACGAGGCGGGGGTGGCGGAGGCGCGCATCCACACCGAGCGGTTCGTCTCGGCCTTGGGAGGGCGGCCGCGCGGGGTCGTGGCGGCCGAGCCGGATGCGCCGGCGTTCGCGATCGCGTCGCTGCGCGTCGATGGGCGCCTGCGCGAGGTGCCGGTGGCCGAGGGCGAGGCCGTGCTGGATGCGGCGCTGCGCGCGGGGATGGATTTGCCGTTCGCGTGCAAAGGGGGGATGTGCAGCACCTGCCGCGCGCGGCTGACCGAGGGGCGGGTGGAGATGGCGCTGAACTACGCGCTGGAGCAGTGGGAGCTGGAGGCGGGGTTCGTGCTCACCTGCCAGGCGCGCCCGACGACGGCGCGGGTCGCGCTGGATTACGATCAGGTGTGAGGGGAGTTGGCTCGCAGTTTGGCCAATTCGGCTTCCATCTCCTTGACGTGGCGCTGGGCGAGGCGCAGCGAGGAGCCGTTCTTGCTCTGCTGAAAAACATCGACGGCACTGCGCAGGCATGTCAGGGCTTCTTCCATAAGGGCGGCGCTCGTCTGGCGCATGGCCAATACGGCCATTGCGTACGCCAAGCCCTGCTGAGAGTACGCCCAGTCGACTGGCGCCCGGTCGCGCGACCGTTCCTGCAGCGCGGCCCGATAGGCCGCCACTGCCTCCTCCAGCCGCGCCGTTCCGATCTCCCGTTCCCCGAGCGTCTCGAGCGCATTGCCGAGATTGTTCTGCGTCCCCGCCCACTCTCGCGGCACCCGATCGCGCGTCCGTTCCTGCAACGCCGCCCGATAGGTCGCGACCGCCTCCTCCAGCCGCGCCGTTCCTTTCTCCCGTTCCCCAATCGCGGCAAGCGCGACGCCGAGGTTGTTCTGCGCCATCGCCCAGTAGAGCGGAACCCGATCGCGCGTGTATTCGCGGAGCGCTGCCCGATAGGCCGCGACCGCCTGCTCCAGCCGCGTCGTCCCGCTCTCGCGTTCCCCGATGACCTCAAGCGCGTTCCCAAGGCCGTCCTGGGTCAGCGCCCAGTCGAGCGGCACCGCATCGCGCGAATAGACCTGCAGCGCCGATCGATAGGCCGCGACCGCATCCTTCAGCCGCGCCGTTCCGCCCTCTCGCTGGCCCAGTATCTGAAGGGCGGTGCCGAGGTTGATCTGCGCCATCGCCCAGTAGAGCGGCGCACGATCGCGCGTGTATTCGCTCAGCGCCGCCCTATAGGCGGCCACCGCTTCCTTGAGCAGCGCCGTCCCGCTCGTCCGCTCTCCCAGCGTCCAGAGCGCGTTGGCGAGATTGTTTTGTGTCGCTGCCCATTCGAGCGGTACGCGATCGCGGGTCCGCACCTGCAGTGCGGCCCGATAGGCTGCGATCGCCTCCTCCAGCCGCGCCGGCCGACTTTCCCGCTCTCCGAGCTTCGCCAACTCGGCGCCGATGTTGTTCTCGGTTGCCGCCCAACCGAGTGGCGCCCGATCGCGCGGGAGGTCCAGCAGGGCGGATTGGTCGATGGCGATCGCCTGCCGCAGCGCTGCATTGTCGGCGTGTTCGTCGCCCTGCTGATAGAGTGCATTGGATTGTCGAACGAGGTAGGCGGCCCTTTGTCCCTTGTGCCCGTCGGGAACCAAATCCACCGCTTGCTTGAACAGATCGGCGGCCTGCCGGTAGTGCAGCTCGGTCATCGCCAGATCGCCTTCGGTGGCCGCCGATGCTGCGGCGCCGAGCAGTTGCGCGTCCTCGGCTTGCTGCGCCTGCTCGCGCAGCTTTCGCGCCTGCTGCGCCGCCGCGATCTGTGCCTCACGTGCTTGCGAGAGCAGTTGGTGGGCCTGATCGAAGTGGCCGATTGCTACGTCCGCCCTGGCGCGCGCGACCAGAGCGGCAGCCACGGGATTGTCGGGATTGAGCACCGCCAACTGTGCCTGCATCTCTTTGTAGTCGTGGGCAACCTTGGTCAGCACCTCGCCCAGTCGTTCGTCCGGAACATTCGTCTGTTCGCCCACGATCCGCAGCAGCGTCTTGGTCGCGTTCTCGGTGATGCCGAGCTGCTTGCTGAGGTCCTCGATCCGGCCCATGAGCGGCTCGGTCACACCCTCGACGGCTGCCCTCGTCGCTTGCCGAAACTGCTCGGGTGTGAAACCGAAGATGCAGTTCAGCGTGTTGTGGCTGGCGTTGCGCCCGGCGGCGATGCTGCAAGCACTCGCACCGACCGGCGCGTCGCCGGCCGCAAGCGCACCGCGCCCCGCCAGGCCAGCGAGCACCACGGCCGCAACGAACGATGCTATTTCTTTGCCGTATCGGCGCATGAAGTGGCTCCGCTGCCGGCTGTGCGGCCACTGTAATTCACGATATTGCCCGACGCGTCGCGTCCCGCCGCGATGCTCCCCTGCTGTGCGCAGACCACCCGGGCCACCTCGTGCGCAGGCCACACGTAGGTCACCACGGCCCAGACGCCGGCGGCGAGAGCGATCAGCGCGCCGCCGATCAAGGACAGAACTTCACGGTTTCTTGGCTCTGCGATATACGACCAGAGGGCACGCATGCCGTCTCACGATGCAAGCCTGATGCAGTCTAGCGCGCTGTCCGTTCGGATTGCAAACGATAGGCGATGGGCTAGAAAGCGGCTGTGACGCCCGCGTGGCCCGGCTTAGATTGCGCATCCCGCCCGGAGCAACCCATGAGCCTCCCAGGCCTCGCCGCATGACCGCATTCCCGCGCCAGCCGCTGCCGCCTAGCCTCTACGCCGAGACCGCGCGGCCGGCGCCGCCGACGCCGCCGCTCGATGGCGACGCACGCGCCTCGGTCGCGATCGTGGGCGGCGGGTTCACCGGCCTTTCCACCGCGCTGCATTGCACCGAAGCCGGCATCGATGCGGTGGTGATCGAGGCGCACGAGCCGGGCTGGGGCGCCTCGGGGCGCAACGGCGGACAGGTGAACCCCGGGCTGAAGCCCGATCCGCAGCAGGTGGAGGCGGATTTCGGCGCCGATCTCGGGCGGCGGATGGTGGCCATGGCGTGGGACGCGCCGAACCTGGTGTTCGAGCTGATCCGCCGTCACCAGATCGTCTGCGAGGCATCGCAGACCGGCACGCTGCGCGCGGCGTACGGCACCCGCACCGCGCGCGCGATCCGCACGAGCCATGCGCAGGGCGAGCGGCGCGGGATGCCGGTGGAGCTGCTGGAACGCGACGCGGTGCGGGACGCCACCGGCACCGATCGCTATCGCGTGGCCCTGCTCGACCGGCGCGGCGGGTTCGTCAATCCGCTGGGCTATGCGCGGGGATTGGCGCAGGCGGCGATGCAAGCCGGCGCGCGGGTGCATGGCGCAACCCCCGCGCTGTCGGTTTCGCGCGACGGTGCCGGGTGGGCGGTGCGCACGCCGCGCGGCACGCTGCGCGCCGAGCGGCTGGTGTTGGCGACCAACGGCTACACCGACTGGCTGTGGCCCAGGCTGCGCCGCTCGATCGTGCCGGTGTTCAGCGGCATCGTCGCGACCGAACCTCTGCCCGAGCCGATCGCGGCACGGGTGATGCCGTCGCGTTCGGTGCTCTATGAGCTCGGCAGCATCACCACCTACTACCGGCTCGACGCCGAAAACCGGCTGCTGATGGGCGGTCGCAGCCCGCTACGCGACATCGGCACGGCGGACGAGCTTTCCTATCTCGCGAACTACGCGCGGCGGCTGTTTCCGAGCCTACGCGACGTGCGTTTCGGGCACGGCTGGAGCGGGCAGCTCGCGATCACGACCGATCACTACCCGCATGTCCACGAGCCGGCGCCGGGGGTGCTGGCCTGCCTCGGCTATAACGGGCGCGGGGTGGCGATGGCGACCGCGATGGGGCGCCAGATCGCGCGGCACCTGGCGACCGGGGCGGCGATGGACATGCCGGTGACGACGCTGCGAGCCATTTCCTTCCACGGCCTGTGGCGCGGCGCGGTGGCGGCACGCGTGACCTACGGGCGCATCCGGGACCGTCTTCCTATTTGACACGGGAGTGTCCGCCGCCGGATCATCGCGGCCAAGAAATCAAGGAGGAAACCCATGCCGGGCCGTCCCACACTGTCGCGCCGTGTCTTCGGTACGCTCCACCGCCGCGGCGATCGGCGCCGGTGCCCTCGCCGCGCCGGCGATCGCAGCCGGCAGCCGCGTCTTCACCTTCGCCCATGACGAGCCGCACGACACCGGCTACGGCTTCTTCGCCGACCAGTTCAACGCCAAGCTGAAGGAGCTGAGCGGCGGCAAGTTCTCGATCCACGAGTTTCCCGGCGCTCAGCTCGGCCAGGAGCCGGAGCTGGCGCAGAAGGTGCGCAGCGGCGACATCGATTTCGTCATCAACTCGACGGCGAACACGGCGACGGTGGTGCCGCAGGCGGGCGTCTTTTCGCTGCACTTCATCTTCCGCGACGAGCCGCATCTGACGAAGGCCATGCTCGACCCGGCGATGAACGCGCTGTTCATCGAGATGATCGCCAACAACACGACCGGGGCGAAGTCGCTCGGCCTCGGTACGCTGGGCTTGCGCAAGTGCTACGCGAAGTTCGAGATCAAATCGGTCGCCGACCTGAAAGGCCGAAAAGTGCGCGTGCAAGCGACCAAGACCGAGGACCGCTTCTTCGGCGCCTATGGCGCCGTGCCGGTGCATATGCCGATCGGGCAGGTGTACACCTCGCTCGAGACCGGGCTGGTCGACGTCGCCGAGAACGGCGCCGACATCTACCGCGCGCAGAAGCACTACGAGGTCGCGCCTATCCTGTCGTCCACCGATCACGAGGCCAACAACAACCATCTCTGGGTCAGCGACAAGGCGTGGAAGTCGCTGACGCCCGAGCAGCAGGGCTGGGTTAAGGCAACGTTCAGCTACGCCCGCGGCCTGGCGGTGCCGAAATCTCTGGAATACGATCACGCCGCGTCGGCTTCGCTGAAGAAGATGGGGGTGGAGATCTTCACCGCGGTCGATCGGCGAGGCTTCATCTCGATCGCGACCCCGATCCAGGACGAACAGGCGCAGTCCTTGGGCCCCTACGCGGTGAAGCTGCTTGCGCTGACCCGCAAGGTTACGTCCTGAGCCGAGGCCGGATGCGCTACGCGGAGCTCTCCGCCGCGGTGCTGTCGAAGAAGCGCCCGCAGCTCAAGTGGCGGGCGCTCGATCCGCTCGAGTTCGCGCTGATCGCCGTGTGCGGCCTGCTGCTGCTGGGGTTCTTGGTCAGCGAACTGGGCGACGTCGTGTTCCGCATCCTGCGCCGCCCGTGGCTGACGGCGCAGGAGTTCTCGCTTGGGTTTTTTGTCTGGGGCGTGTTCATGGGCGGCGCCGTCGGCGTGCGGCGCAACGACCATTTCCGCCTGGCCGCGAGTGCCGAGCTGTTCGCGGGCAGCGTGCGCGCAGCGATCGAGACGTTCCAGCAATCGGTGATGCTGGCCGTTGCCTGCGCCATGGTGTGGTTCGGGTATCTCAATTTCCTCACCGGGTTCGGCAGCTTCCTGATGCCTTCGCTCACGCCGGTCGCGGTGTTGTATGCGGCGATCCCCGTGGCGGGCGCACTGATCGCGCTGTTCTCGGTCGAGAAGCTGGTCTGCGGCTGGCGGCGCGGCTTCGCCGATGTCGCGGTGGCGTCGGGCGCGGAATTGGTTGAGTTGCTGGGCGCGGCGCCTGGCGAGGGACGGCCGTGACCGGGCACGAGACCGCGATCGTGGTGATGTGCGTGCTGTTCCTCGGCCTCGGCTATGCCGGGCTCCCGGTCGCGTTCGCGCTGATCGCCGCGGTGGTGGTCGTGGCGGCGATCTTCACCGACCTCACCATCGGCTCCCTGATGGGGCAGTTGTTCAACGGCATCAATGAACTCGCCTTGCTCGCTATTCCGTTTTTCCTCCTGGTCGGCGAGCTGATGACCTCGGCGCGGATCACGCCACGGCTGATCGCGCTGACGCAGGCGATGGTGGGGCATTTTCGCAGCGGCTTGGCGCACGTCGTCGCGGTCTCGTGCATGGTGTTCGGCGGCATCTCCGGCTCGTCCACTGCGGATACGGTCGCGATCGGCACCGTGCTGCTGCCGGCCCTTCGCGACGAGGGCTACGCGCCGGCGTTCTCGGCGGCGCTGATCGCGGCCGGCGCGTCGATTGCCTCGATGGTGCCGCCGTCGATCATGGCGATCGTCTATGGCGCGGTCGGCGACGCCTCGGTGGGCGGGTTGTTCCTGGGTGGTGCCGTACCCGGGCTGATGGTCTGCATCGGGCTGATGATCTACAGCTACTTCTTCGGGGCACCCGGCTTGACGAAGCGGCGCGCGACGTTCTTCGAGTTCGGCCGCGCGCTGGGCGGTGCCGTGCTGCCGCTGATGATCCCGGTCATCATCATCGGCAGCATCCTGGGCGGCGTGATCACGCCGGCCGAGGCGGGCATGGCGGCCGTGGTCTATGCGCTGCTGGTGCTGCTGCCGGCGATGAACCGCGGCCATTTCCGACGGCTGCCAAAAGACTTCGCGATGGCGGCGGTGCTGTATGCGATCCCGCTGACGGCGGTCGCGGGCGCGTCCGCGTTCGGCTGGATGCTGGCGTATCTGGGGGGTGCGGACATCATCATGGGCTGGGTGCGCGCGCTCGGCACCACCGACGCGCGTGCCATCCTGTTCTTCGTCGCGGTGCTGTTCCTGATCGTGGGCGACTTCCTGGATGGGCTGCCGGCGATCATCATCCTGATGCCGGTGATCCTTTCGCTGGAGCATCTCGGTCACATCAATGCGGTTCACATGGGCGTGGTCGTGATCGTGACGCTGGCGTTCGGGCTGATCACGCCGCCCTGCGGTATTATTCTTCTCCTATCGTCCACGCTGGCGGGGGTGCCGTTTTCGCGGGCGTTACGGGAATCGATGCCGATCTATGTCGTGTTCGTGGTGGTGATCTCGGTCATCATCCTGGCACCCGACGTGGTGCTGTTCCTGCCGCGGCATTTCCTGCCGCGCGCGGTCGGATGCTTTCCGCGCCCGCAGGGGGGCGGGTACATATGCCCCTGAAGAGCGCGGTCAGCCGGCGCGATGCACAGGCAGACGATCAGCGGCCGGTGAGGATGCGCTCCACGAGCTGCCGGACCGTCGGGATGAAGCCGTTGGAGTAGAACGGGTCGCGGGCGAAGCGGAAGCCGTTGTGGCCGCTGAACATCAGGTTGCGCTCGATCTGCGCCTCGGCGGTATCGTGGCGGATCGATTGCAGCGTCTTCTGGATGCAGAAGCTGCGCGGATCGGCCTTCTTGCCGGTCGTGTAGTCGGGTCCGACCTGGCTCCAGTTCGAGAACCGGCAGTGCGAGAGGCAGCCCATGCAGGCGACCTGGTCGGCCGCGATCTCGCGCGCATCATCGGGGGTCACGAACACCAGCGTCGCATCCGGCGTGCGCAGCGCCTCCGTATAGCCCTCGCGTTCCCAGCCGGTCGCGTGCGCGTGGTCCGTGGGCGTCAGATAGACCAGGCGCTTGCGCGGCCCGACGCCGAACTCGGCGGTGTGCTCGCCCACGCGTTCGGTGCTGTAGGCGACCTGCCGCTCGCTGCGCGCGCGCAACTCGCGCAGGAAGTGGTTGTTGACCGCGGAGGAGTAGAAGCCGGTCGGGCTGAAATTGTTGAGGAACACGTCGCCCTCGCCCAGCGTCAGCAGGCGCTGCTTCCAGGCATCGCCGATCGGGCTTTCGCGTGTCAGCAGCGGGCGGGTGCCGAACTGGAACGCGACCGGGCCGAGCTCGGGGTTGTCGATCCAGTCCTCCCACTCCTCGAGCCACCACACCCCGCCCGCCATGATGATCGGCGTCTCGGCCAGGCCGAACTCGGTCATCTGCTTGCGCAGCGCGAGCACGCGCGGGAACGGCGGTTCGGGACGGTTCGGGTCGTCGCTGTTGGAGATGCCGTTATGGCCGCCCGCGAGCCACGGGTCTTCATAGACGACGCCGCCCAGCAGCCCCGAGACCTTGTGATAGGCGCGGCGCCACAGCGCATTGAAGGCGCGCGCCGAGGACACGATCGGGTAATAGTGGACGCCGAACCGCGCCGCGATCTCCGACAGCCGGTACGGCATCCCGGCGCCGCAGGTCAGGCCGTGGATCAGCCCCTTCGCCCCGTCCAGCACGCCGCTGATGACCCGCTCGGCGCCGGCCATCTCCCAGAGGATGTTGGCGTGGATGCGCCCGCGCCCGCCGGCGATCTCGAACGCCTGACGCGCCTGCGTGATGCCGCCGCGGATCGCGTAGGCGATCAGCTCCTCGTGGCGCTCGCGGCGGGTGCGGCCGTGATAGACCTGCGGGATGATCTGGCCGTGCTCGTCGTAGCTGTCGGCATTCACCGCGCTGAACGTGCCGGCGCCGCCGCTCGAGGCCCAGTGGCCGGAGGAGACGCCGTTGGAGACGGAAACGCCCTTCCCGCCCTCCACCAGCGGCAGGATGTCGCATCCCCCCATGCTGATCGCATTGATCGCTCGCATCGCCGGCGTCCCTCAGCCGCTCGTCCATCCCCGATCGAGGGGGCCACGAGGTGCGAGCGGCCCGCACCCCGCGCCCGCACTCATTCGGCTGCCGTCTCGGTCTCGGCGCGCTCGCTCCGGCGGTCAGCACCACGGTCTGGGCCACGGTCTGCGCCGCGCTCGCGGTCCCGGCCACCGCCCTTCGGGCCGACCTTGTCGGTGATGTCCTCGCCGGTTGCCTGATCGACGACCCGCATCGAGAGCCGCACCTTGCCGCGCTCGTCGAGCCCGAGCACCTTCACCCGCACCGGATCACCGACATTGACCACATCGGTGGTCTTGTTGACGCGTCCGGCGGCGAGTTCGCTGATATGCACCAGCCCGTCGCGCGAGCCGAGGAAGTTCACGAAGGCGCCGAAATCGGCGGTCTTGACCACCTTGCCGCTGTAGATCACGCCGATCTCCGGCTCGGCCACGATGCCGCGGATCCAGTCGATCGCCGCCTGCGCCTGGGCGATGTCGGTCGCCGCGATCTTGATCGTGCCGTCATCCTCGATGTCGATCTTGGTGCCGGTCTGCTCGGTGATCTCGCGGATCACCTTGCCGCCGGTACCGATCACTTCGCGGATCTTCTCCTTGGGCACGTGGATGGTGGTGATCCGCGGCGCAGTCGCCGCGACGTCATTGCGGGCACTGGTGATGGCCTTCGCCATCTCGCCCAGGATGTGCAGCCGTCCCTCGCGCGCCTGCTCCAAGGCGACGCGCATGATCTCCGGCGTGATCGAGGTGATCTTGATGTCCATCTGCAGGCTGGTCACGCCCTGCTCGGTGCCGGCGACCTTGAAGTCCATGTCGCCGAGATGGTCCTCGTCACCGAGAATATCCGACAGCACCGCGAAGCCGCGGTCCTCCTTGATCAGCCCCATCGCGATGCCGGCGACCGGTCGCGCCAGCGGCACGCCCGCGTCCATCAGCGCGAGCGAGCTGCCGCACACCGTCGCCATCGAGGAGCTGCCGTTGCTCTCGGTGATCTCGGATACGAGGCGCAGCGTGTAGGGGAACTTCTCCTTCTCGGGCAGCAGCGGATGGATGGCGCGCCAGGCGAGCTTGCCGTGGCCGATCTCGCGCCGGCCGGGGCTGCCCATGCGCTTCGCCTCGCCCACCGCGTAGGGCGGGAAGTTGTAGTGGAGCATGAAACGCTCGCGGTACTCGCCCCCGAGCGCGTCGATGATCTGCTCGTCCTGGCCGGTACCGAGGGTTGCCACGCACAGTGCCTGGGTCTCGCCGCGCGTGAACAGCGCGCTGCCGTGCGCGCGCGGCAGCACGCCGACCTCGGCCACGATTGGGCGGACGGTGCGGGTGTCGCGGCCGTCGATGCGCAGGCCGGTATCGAGGATGGCACCGCGCACCACCTCCGCCTCCAGCGCCTCGAATGCGGCCTCGGCGCCGGCGGTGTCGATCCCCTCGCCGGCAAGCGTCTCGACCGCCTGGGCGCGCGCGGCGGCGACGGCGTCGCGACGTGCCTGCTTCTCGTGGATCCGGTAGGCGCTCGCGATCGGGCCGCGGGCCAGCGCATCGACGCGGGCGGCCACCACGCGCTCGGCCTCCGACGCCTCGGGCAACGCCCACGGCTCGCGGGCCGCGTGCTCGGCCAGTTCAATGATCGCCTGGATCACCGGCTGGAAGGATCGATGGCCGAACGTCACCGCGTCCAGCATCACCGCTTCGGGCAATTCGTGCGCCTCGCTCTCGACCATCAGCACGCCTTCGGCGGTGCCGGCGACGACGAGATCAAGCTCGGACTTCTCCCGCTGCTCGACGGTCGGGTTGAGCACCAACTGGCCGTCGATGCGGCCGACGCGGGCGGCACCGACCGGGCCAAAGAACGGGATACCCGAGAGCGTCAGCGCCGCCGAGCAGCCGGCCAGCGCCACGGTGTCGGGATCGTTCTCCAGATCGTGGCTGAGCACGGTCGCGACGATCTGCACCTCGTTGCGGAAGCCGGCGGGGAACAGCGGGCGGATCGGGCGGTCGATCAGGCGGCTGACCAGAGTTTCCTTCTCCGACGGCCGGCCCTCGCGCTTGAAGAAGCCGCCCGGGATCTTGCCGGCGGCGAAAGTCTTTTCCTGGTAGTTGACGGTGAGCGGAAAGAAATCCTGCCCCGGCCGCGAGCTGCGGACGCCAACCGCCGTGCAGAGCACGATCGTGTCGCCATAGGTCGCGAGCACCGCACCGTCTGCCTGGCGCGCGATCTTGCCGGTCTCAAGCACCAGCTTGCGCCCGCCCCAGTCGATTTCCTTGCGGAAGTAGTTAAACATGCGCATCAATCCTTCCCGATGCGCGAACGGGGCAGACGCCGCCCGGTGCGATCCGAGGCTTGGCCTTCGCCTTGCGGGCCACGGCGTCTCGGGCCGCATGGGCCGGGCCGCACCCCTGGGTGCAGCCGGAACCATGTCGCCGGAGGCGCCGTCGCGGATCCCGCTGGGTGGACCAGGGTTGCCGGATCGGCCGTCCGCACGTCCGCCGCGGTCGCGGCGTTGCCGGGCACACTCGCCCCGGCGGCGATTGCCGGCGTCCCCATGACGCCGGCGGCTCGCTCGCGCTCATATAGTCGCGAGCGCTGCCGTTTCACATCCTGTCAGTGACGCAGGCCTTCGCGCCAGGCCTTCAGCCAGCCGGGCGTCAGCGCCGCAAACCGAGCCGCCCGATCAGCGCCCCATAGCGCGCAGCGTCCTTGTGCTTGAGGTAGTCGAGCAGCCGGCGGCGGCGGCCGACCATCATCAGCAGGCCGCGGCGGCTGTGAAAGTCCTTGGCATGGGTCTTGAGATGCTCGGTCAGGCTGCCGATCCGCTCGGAGAGCAGCGCCACCTGCACCTCGGGGCTGCCGGTGTCGCCGGTTGAGGTCGCATAGTCCCGGACCAGCGCCGTGCGGCGCTCCACGTTCATCGACATCGGGGGTTCTCCCTCGGGGTTCACAACAGGCGCTCGGGCCGGAGCAGGCCGTCTTGCAGCCGGCACAGCCCGATCACGCGCTCCCCCGCCATCGCGCGCACCGCCCCGCCCGCGGGGTCGGCCGCCTCGGGAATGCGCCCCATCAGCGCCACCAGGCCGATCGCCTGGCCGTGCCGCAAGGTGCTGACCTCAGCCGTCGTGAGGGCCAGCGCCGGGATGTCGGCCAGCGCGGTCGCCACGGGAAGCAGGAGGTCCGGGGAAGCCGGCGGGGTATCCTCCTCCCGCACGCATTTGTCCAGCCCAATCGCCTGCGCCTCGGTGAACGGGCCGACCCGCAGCCGGCGCAGGGCCGTGATGTGGCCGAGGCTGCCGCAGGCGCGGGCGAGGTCGCGGGCGAGGCTGCGCATATAGACGCCCTTCCCGGATTCGACCTCGAAGACGGCGCTATCGGCGTCGCCGCGCGCGATCAGCTCGAACCGGTCGATCCGCGCCGGGCGTGGCTCCAGCGTCGCCGGCCGCCCCTCGCGGGCGAGGTCGTAGGCGCGCTCGCCCGCGACCTTGACCGCCGAGAAGGCGGGCGGGATCTGCATGATGGCACCCAGGAAGGCCGGCAACGCCGCCCGGAGCGCCGCGTCGGAGGGCCGCGCGTCGGTGGTCTCCGTCACCTGCCCATCGGCATCGTCGGTGTCGCGTGCCTCGCCGAAGCGGAGGGTGAAGCGATAGAGCTTGGTGCCGTCCATCACGTAGGGCACGGTCTTGGTCGCGGCGCCGAAGGCGATCGGCAGCACCCCGGTCGCCAGCGGGTCGAGCGTGCCGCCGTGCCCCGCCTTCTGCGCGTCGAAGCCGCGACGAACGCGGTTGACCACGTCGGTGCTGGTGAGACCCGCGGGCTTGTCGATGACCAGCCACCCATCGAGCGGGCGTCCGCGGCGGCGGCGCATGGCCAGTAATCCTCAGTCGATCAGAGCGACGCGCTCGGCGGCGGCGGCGCGACGCAGTGGGAGGTCGAAGCTCGCGAGGGGGAGCGAGCGCGTCAGAGCAAGCGCCAGATAGGACGCATCATACGCCGAGAGGGAGCGTCTGCGGGCGAGCAGCAAACAGTGTCGCATCGATGCCTCGTCGCATCGCGTCTCGATCTCCACCGGCGCGGCGAAGGTGGCGAAATCCGAAACCAGCGCATCCACTGTTTCAGCGGCCATCCGCCGACGCCTGCCGCCCATCAGCAATACATTCAGCACTTCGGCCGGCCAGATCGAGGGCGCAGCCGCGCCTTCGACCAGGGTTCGTCGGACGATCGCGGTCGCCTTCGGGCTGTCGGCTTCGTCTCCGAACAGCCAGGCGATTGCAACCGACGCATCGATGACGAATAGTGCCACGCGCTAGCGCCGGCCCTCGTCGATGAGCGCTCGTATCTCGCTTAGTGAAAACGGCTTCACGCCGCGGCGAATCATCTCCGACCGATTCTCCTGCACACGGGCGAACAGCTCTTCGATCTCCTCCGGCGTCAATGTCCGCATCGCGCGCGAACCCGCGACAGCACTCAGTCGCACGACCGGCTTGCCACGATCTGTCACCAGCACATCCTGTCCATGCGCAGCCTCGTCGAGCAGTTCTGCGATGGTCGCGACCGCTTCCTCGCGGCTGACCTGCTTCATCGCCGGCCCTCCAGATCCCGCGCCACCTCCGGCGCGTGCAGCAGCGCGTCGATCCGCGTCGCGGTCTCCAGCGTGGTGTCGGCCGCGAAGTGCAGCTCCGGCGCCAAGCGCAGCCGCAAGGCGCGCGCCACCTCGCCGCGCAGGAACGCCGCCGCGCGGCCGAGCGCCGGGAACAGTGCCGCCACGTCCGATCGCCCGAGCCGGGCGACGAACACCGTGGCCTGTCGCAAATCCGGGCTCATCCGTACCTCGGTCACGGTGATCCGCGCGCGGGCAAGCTCCGGATCGCGGAATGCGCCGCGCGCGAAGATTTCGGCCAGCACGCGACGCATCTGCTCCGCCACCCGCAACTGGCGCGGCGTCGTCACGCCGGCACCAGCTCGGTCTCGTAGCACTCGACGATGTCGCCCTCGCGCAGATCGTGGAAGTTCGCAAACGAGAGGCCGCACTCGTAGCCGCGCGCCACCTCGCGCACATCTTCCTTGAAGCGCTTGAGCTGCGAGAGTTCGCCCTGATGGATCACCACGCCCTCGCGCAGCAGCCGCACGCCCGCACCGCGCCGGACAACGCCCTCGGTCACCATGCAGCCGGCGACCTTGCCGACCTTGGTGATGTCGAACACGCGGCGGATCTCGGCATAGCCGAGGAACTTCTCGCGCTGCTTGGGCGCGGTCTTGCCGCGTACCATCGCCTCGATGTCGTCGGCGACCTCGTAGATGATCGAGTAGTAGCGGATCTCGACATGCTCGCGCGTCGCCAGCTCGCGCGCCTGCGCGGTCGCGCGCACGTTGAACGCGACGATTACCGCCTCCGACGCACGGGCAAGCTGGATGTCGCTCTCGGTGATCTGTCCGACCGACGCGAGCAGCACCCGCACCTTCACCTCATCCGACGCCTGCTTCAGCACCGTCGCCTGGATCGCCTCGGCGCTGCCCTGCACGTCGGCCTTGACGACGACCGCGACCTCCTTCTGCTCGCCGGCGACGATGCGGGCGAGCATCTGGTCGAGCGTGCCGCGGCCGGCGGCCACTCCGGCGGCGGTCTTGTCGCGCTGGCGGCGCTGGCGGAACTCGCTCACCTCGCGCGCGCGGGCCTCGTTCTCGACCACGGTGAACGGCTCCCCCGCACCCGGCACCGCGCCGAGGCCGAGCACCTCCACCGGCGCCGATGGGCCGGCATCGCGGATCGCGCGCCCGCGATCGTCGAGCATCGCGCGCACCCGGCCCCATTCGGCACCGGCCACCACGATGTCGCCTTGCTGCAGCGTGCCCTTCTGCACCAGCACGGTCGCGACCGGGCCGCGGCCGCGATCCAGCCGGCTCTCGATCACGGCACCCTCGGCGCTGCGCTCGGGGTTGGCGCGCAGGTCGAGCAGCTCGGCTTGCAGCAGGATCGCCTCTTCGAGCTTGTCGAGACCGGTGCGCGCGGTCGCCGACACCTCCACGTCCTGCGTCTCGCCGCCCATCTCCTCGACCACGACCTCGTGGCTCAGCAGTTCGGTGCGCACCCGCTGCGGGTTGGCGTCCGGCTTGTCCATCTTGTTGATCGCGACCACGATCGGCGCGCCGGCGGCGCGGGCGTGGCGGATCGCCTCGATCGTCTGCGGCATCACCCCGTCATCGGCGGCCACCACCAGCACCACGATGTCGGTCACGGCGGCGCCGCGGGCGCGCATCGCGGTGAACGCCTCGTGGCCCGGCGTGTCGATGAAGGTGATCTGCTGGCCCGAGGGGAGCGTCACCTGATAGGCGCCGATGTGCTGGGTGATCCCGCCCGCCTCGCCGGCGGCGACGTCGGTCGCACGCAGCGCATCGAGCAGGCTGGTCTTGCCGTGATCGACGTGGCCCATCACGGTGACGACCGGCGGTCGCGGCTGCAACTCGGCGGCGGTATCGACCGCGCCCTCCAGCCCCTGCTCGACATCGGCTTCCGACACCCGCTTGGCGCGGTGCCCGAACTCCTGCACCACCAGCTCGGCGGTGTCGGCATCCAGGCTCTGCGTGATCGTCGCCATCACGCCGAGCTTCATCAGCGCCTTGACGACATCGGACGCGCGCGTCGCCATGCGGCCGGCCAGTTCCTGCACCGTGATCGTCTCGGGCAGCACCACCTCACGCACCACGCGCACCTGGTCGGCGCGCAGCCGCTCGAGCTCCGCCTGGCGCCGCTCGCGCTCGCGCTGGCGGCGCACCGAGGCCAGGCTGCGGGTGCGGTCGTCCTCGCCCTCGATCGCCGCCTGCACGTCGATGCGGCCGGCGCGCCGGCGGTCATCCAGGCCCTTCTTGGGCACGGCGACCTGCGGCCGGCGCGGCGGCAGCATGGTGCCGGGGCGGCGGACCGGACGCGCCTCGTCGTCATCTTCGCCGGGGCGGACCGGCTTGAGGCGCAGCGTCTCGGTCGGCGCCGCCGGGGCGGGGGCGGCGGGACGCGCCGGGCGGCGCGCCTCGCCCGGCGCACGGGCGGTCGCGGGCGCCGCCGTGGCGGCCGCGTCGGCGGCCTGGCGGGCGGCGGCCTCGGCCGCCCGCCGCGCCTGCTCCTCGATCTCCTGCCGCGCCGCTTCCTCGGCGGCACGACGCGCCTCCTCCTCGCGCCGGCGGGCTTCCTCGGCGGCGGAGAGGATCGAGATCTTTTCCTGCTCGCGGCGCTCGGCCTCGCGCCGCGCCGACTCGCGCTGCTGTTCGACCAGCGCGCGCTGGCGGGCGGCGAGCTCGGTCGCGGTCAACGCGCGGCCGGCCGATCCGGTGCCGGTGCGGGCAGTGCCGGGGGGTGTCGCGCGGCCGGGCAGCGGCGTGGCGCCGGGGGCGGCAGCGGGCGCGCCGGCGGCGGGTGCCGCACGCTTCTTGCGCACTTCCACCTGCACCACCTTGGAGCGGCCGTGGCTGAAGCTCTGCCGCACCGACCCGGCATCCACGGTCCGCCCGATCTCGAGGCGTCCCGTGGGTCGCAGCGAGAGCCGCCCTTTGCCGGTATCCTGGCCCGTATCCTGATCGTTGCTGTCGCTCATGCACCCGTCCGTTCGTCAAACCCGCCGCCGGCAGAGGTGCCAGCACCACATCCAACCCCGCCAGAAAGCCCGGCCAACCGTCCCGCCTCGTCCGCGATCACGCTCGCCAGCCGCCCCGGCGCCACCGCCACGTGAACCGTTCGCTCACGGCCGAATACCGTGCCGAGCACGGCCGCGGAAAGCGGTGCAACCACCGGCACCGTCCGGTGGCCAAGCAGCCGCGCCCGTTCGCCGGCGCTGCCGTCCGCCGCCTGCACCAGCAGGCAAGCACGATCCTGTGCGAGCCACTCGCGAACCTTGTCGAACCCGCACACCGCCTGTCCGGCACGCCGCGCGAAGCCAAGATGATCCACGATCCGCCGGGCGAGGCCCGCGCACAGCACCGATGCGAGATCGGCAGGCACCGCGACCGGGCCACGAGCGGCCTTGGCAAAGATCCCGCGGGCGCGGGCGCGTTCTAGCACATCCGCCTGCGCGCTCAACCACATTCCCCGCCCCGGCAGGCTGGCCGAAAGATCGGGCACCAGCACCCGGCCGGGGCCGATCACGAAGCGGATCATGCCCTGCTTCGGTGCCCGCTCGCGGGTGACGATGCAGCGCCGCAGCGGGCCGGTCTCCGGTTCGTCCTCGGGGTCTTGCTCCTCGGCCGGGATCACGAGCGCGTCAGTCGTGGCGCGCCTCCGCGTCCGGCACCGGCGCGATTTGGCGCGCGGCTTCGGGCGTCGCCGCCTCGTCCTCGAACCAGTGCGCCCGCGCGGCCATGATCACCTGGTTCGCCGTCTCCTCATCGAGCGCGTCGGCGCCAAGGATTTCGCGCAGCTCATCCGAGGCAAGGTCGGCCAGATCGTCCAGCGTCTTGACCTCTTTCTCGCCCAGCGCCACCAGCATCGCCGGCGTCAGCGTCTCGATCGCGGCCAGCTCGTCGGTGACGCCGAGTTCGCGGCGGCGCTCGCCCAGTGCCTCGTCGCGGCGGATCAGCCAGCCCTCGGCTCGCCGGATCAGCTCGGCCGCGACGTTCTCGTCGAAGCCCTCGATCTCGGCCAGCTCCTCGGCGGGCGTGAAGGCCAGCTCCTCGACCGAGTTGAACCCCTCGGTCACCAGCAGCCCTGCGATCACGTCATCGACGTCGAGCGCCTCGACGAACAGGCCGGTGCGGCGGCGGAACTCCTCCTGCCGGCGCTCGCTCTCCTCGGCTTCGGTCAGGATGTCGATATCCCATCGGGTGAGCTGGCTCGCCAGCCGCACGTTCTGGCCGCGGCGCCCGATCGCGAGCGAAAGCTGGTCGTCCGGTACCACCACCTCGACCCGCCCGGCCTCCTCGTCCATCACCACCTTGGTGACCTCGGCTGGGGCGAGCGCGTTGACCACGAAGGTCGCCGACTGCGCCGACCACGGGATGATGTCGATCTTCTCGCCCTGCAACTCCTGCACCACCGCCTGCACGCGCGAGCCGCGCATTCCCACGCAGGCGCCCACCGGGTCGATCGAGCTGTCGCGCGAGATCACCGCCATCTTGGCGCGGCTGCCGGGATCGCGCGCCACCGCCTTGATCTCGATGATGCCGTCGTAGATTTCGGGGACTTCCTGGGCGAACAGTTTCGCCAGGAAGCCGGGATGCGTGCGGGAGAGGAAAATCTGCGGCCCGCGCGGTTCCTCGCGCACATCGTAGATGTACGCCCGCACGCGGTCGCCATTGCGGAAACTCTCGCGCGGGATCAGCTCGTCGCGGCGCAGCAGCGCCTCGGCGCGGCCGAGATCGACCATCAGATTCCCGTACTCGGTGCGCTTGACGATGCCGTTGACGATCTCGCCGATGCGATCCTTGTACTTGTTGGTACTGCCGCTTGCGCTCGTATTCGCGCACGCGCTGCACCATGACCTGCTTGGCGGTCTGTGCCGCGATGCGGTTGAAGTCGATCGGCGGCAGCGGATCGACGATGAACTCGCCGATGTTGATTTCGGGCTTGAACTTGCGCGCGATGTGGACCGGGATCTGCGTCTCCTCGTTCTCCACCGTCTCCACCGCCTCGGTCCAGCGCGACAGCCGCACGTCGCCGGTCTTGCGGTCAATCGTGGCGCGGATGTCCTTCTCGTGGCCGTACTTGGCGCGGCCGGCCTTCTGGATCGCCTGCTCCATCGCCTCGAGCACTTCTTCGCGCTCGATCGACTTCTCCCGCGCGACGGCGTCGGCCACCAGCAGCAGTTCGGGCCGGGAGACGGCGGTATCCATGGCGTCCTCTTTTTTCTGGACAGGCATTCGGGCTGGCATCAATGGGGCTCCTGTGGGGCGGCGGCGGCGATCAGCGCATCGGTGAGCACCAGCCGCGCGCGGCGGATGTCGGGCAGCGGCAGTGCCGCCTCGGTGCCGTCGTCGAGCCGCAGGCGTGCGTGCTGCGCGTCCGCCCCGAGCACGGTGCCGGCGAAGCGGCGGCGGCCGTCGAGCGGGGCGGCGAGCTCGACGCGGGCGAGGTGGCCGGCGAAGCGGTTCCAGTCCTTGGGCCGGGTCAGCGGCCGGTCGATGCCCGGCGAGCTGACTTCGAGCGTCCAGGCGGCGGGCATCGGGTCTTCGACGTCGAGCACGGCGCCGAGGGCGACGCTGAGGGCCTCGCAATCGGCGATGCCGAACGGGGTGCCGTCGGCGCGCTCGGCCATCACCTGCACGGTCGGCCGCTCGCGTCCGAGCACGGCGACGCGGACCAGCTCGTAGCCCATGCGGTCGAGCGTGGGCGCGATCAGGCCGGCGATGCGGTCCTCCAGCGGGGCGGAGTTGGGTGCGGCGCGATGCAAACAAAAAAGGCGGCCCGTGAAGGCCACCCCCCATCTTCGGAGCGGTGCGTGATTGAGCCAGAGATAGCGCGGGGGAGGGGGGTCCGCAAGGGTTTGCTGCGATCTGCCCGCTCATCTAGACGTGTGGACATTCTGGCGATCGACTCGAGCTAACCCCGTCATGCTCGGCGAAGGCAGCCTACGCCGACCATGACGGTAACATCGCGTCCAAATGCGATCACCCTGGGGGTAGCTAGCCCGCTCAATCGCGCACAGCGGGTCTATTCACTGGCCTTTTGCGGCAGCGAAATCCCCGCCAGCGCCTCCCAGAACCGGATCACGAAGGCGTCGTCCTGCCCGCCATGCCCCGCTGCCGCGACCGCCAGGAAAAGCTGGTGCGCCGCCGCCGCCAGCGGCAGCGGAAACGTCAGCGCCCGCGCCTGATCCAGCACGATCCCCAGATCCTTGACGAAGATGTTCACCGCCGAGAGCGGCGTGTCGTCGCCTTCGAGGATGTGCGGCACCCGGTTCTGCCACATCCACGAACTTCCTGCCGAGGACGAGATCACCTCGAACAGCGTCTTCGGATCGGCGCCCGCGCGAATGCCCAGCGCCAGCGCCTCGGCCGCCACCGCGATATGCACCCCGGCCAGCAACTGGTTGACCATCTTCACCGTGCTGCCCGCGCCCGCGGCATCGCCGAGCCGCCATACCTGTCCGGCATAGGCGGCCAGCACCGGCTCGGCTTGCGCGAACGCGGCCGGACTGCCCGACGCCATCACCGTCATCGTCCCCGCCCGCGCCGCGACCCGCCCGCCCGAGACCGGCGCATCCAGGAACAGGCGCCCGCTGGCCTCCACCCGCTCCGCCATCTGCCGCGCCGCCTGCGGTGCCATCGTGACACCGCAGATCACCACCGCCCGGCGCGCCAGACGCTGAAGGACACCCCGCCTCCCCGAACAGCACCGCCTCGGCCTGGGCGGCGTTCACCACGAACAACACCGCCGCCTCCAGCCCGTCCGGCAGTTCCGCGGCGCGTGCCGACGCAGCGCCCGCCCGCCCGCTCCAGCTCCGCCCACGCGTCCTGCCGGGTTTCGAGGCCCACGACCTCGTGGCCCTTGGCGGCGAGGTTGAGCGCCGCACCCATCCCCATCGTGCCAAGGCCGATGACCGCGAGCTTCATGGCGGCAGCTCCCTTCAATCAGCGGATAGCGGGCAGAAGCTGGCCGCCTTGCAGGGCCGAGGCAACTTGAAGGTGATCCTGGATCACCGGCGCGGTCTGGGCCGCGAAGGCGGTCACGTCCGGGTCGGTGCCCTGCGTCGCCTCCTGCTGATAGAGCGCGAGCGCGTCCTTGTGGGCGGCAATCTGGCCTTGCAGATAGGCGCGGTCGAACGCGGCCCCACGCAGCGCCCGCAGCCGCGCGATCGCGTCCTGTCCGGCCGGCCCCGTGCCGGATGGCGGCGTGATGCCGTTGCGCTGCGCCAAATCCCCGAGCTGCCGGTCAACCGCGGTGTAGCGATCGACCATCTCCTGCCCGAACTGCCGCACCTGCGGCCGCGTGCCCTGCTGCACGGCGAGGTGCCCGAACTGCACCTCGGCCAGTCCCGCCCGCAATCGCCTGATCGAGGAAGTCGCGGTCCGCCGTGCTCAGCTGCGAGGCCGGCCGCGGCGGCGCCGTGGTCGTCACCGGCGGCGGCGGCCGTTCGAGCACGCGGCGAACGGCAGCAGCAGGCTCGCGGCAACTCCCAAACGGGCGACGGTCCTGCGGGTAAGCACGGGCATCGGCCTCTCCTTGCATCCATCTGGTCGGGGAAAAGAACGCGGCGGCGGCGGCGGTTGTTCGCCCTCAGCGGGCGAGCGCGGAAACGCTCGACGGCCGCGACCAGCGCGCGGCGGATGCCCGGCTCCAGCGCCGAGTGCCCGGCATCCGGCACCAGCGTCAGCCGCGCCGCGGGCCATGCGGCAGTCAGCTCGAAGGCGGTGCGTGCCGGGCAGATCATGTCATAGCGGCCCTGCACGATCTCGCCGGGCAGCCGCGCGATGCGCGCCATGGCCCGCGAGCAGCCCGCCCGGCGGCAGGAACAGGCGGTTGGCGAAATAATGCGCCTCGATCCGCGCCAGCCCGAGGGCGGTGCGGTCCTGCGCGAAGCTCGCAACGGTATCGGGGCTGGGCAGCAGCGTGCTGCACGAGCCTTCATAGACCGACCACGCCCGCGCCGCCGGCATGTGGATCGCCGGGTCGGGATGGGTCAGCCGGCGCAGGTAGCCGCCGAGCACGTCGCCGCGCTCCGCCTCGGGCAGAAAGCCCACGAAGGCGGCATGGGCGTCGGGGAACACCGCCTCCAGCCCGTGCAGAAACCACTCCACCTCCTGCCTGCGGCCGAGGAACACGCCGCGCAGCACCAGCCCGATGACGTGCTGCGGATAGGCCTGCGCGTAGGCGAGTGCCAGCGTCGAGCCCCAGGAGCCGCCGAACAGCAGCCAGCGCCCGATCGCGAGATGCCGCCGCAGCCGCTCGATGTCCTGGACGAGATCGGCGGTGGTGTTGTGGGCGAGGCTGCCCAGCGGGCGGGAGCGGCCGGCGCCGCGCTGGTCGAAGATCGCGACCCGCCAGAAGCCGGGATCGAAGAACCGCCGATGCACGGCGCCGGCGCCGGCGCCCGGCCCGCCGTGCAGGAACAGCACCGGCGCGCCGCGCGGATTGCCCACCTGCTCCCAGTACATCACGTGGCCGTCGGTGAGCGGCAGGTAGCCGGTCTCGAACGGGCCGATCTCGGGGAACAAGTCGCCGCGGGGCATCGCCGGCGATTGTAGGCCGGGATCGGCGGCTGAAAAGGCTGGAAACGATCAGGTGATCGCGGTCAGCGTCCAGGGGCCGCGCCCATCCGAGGGCGGGCGCGCAGAACATCGGCGCCGCGTTGGGTGCGCGCACGTTCGCCACCAGCCCCATCGCCGCGCGCAGGCCGCGGAACACCGCGCCGTGGCTGATGACCAGCAGCGGCGGCGGCAGGTCGAGCGCCCGGTTCACCGCCGCCGTCGCCCGGTCGCGCAACTCGGCAAAGCTCTCGGCGCCGGCGGGCGTCCACTTGCCGTCCACCCAGTCCTGGAACCAGCCGGCCATCGGCTTGCCTTCCTTCTCGCCATAGGCGCATTCGATGAAATCGTCGTCGATCTGCACCGGCAGGCCGAGCGCCTCGGAGACGAAGGCGGCGGTCGCCCGCGCGCGCCCGAGCGGCGAGCAGACGATGCTCGCGATGCCGCGGTTGCGCAGAAGCTCGCGGCGGCCGCCTTCGCCTGCGCGATGCCGCGTTCGTTCAGCGGCACCTCGACGCGGCCCTGGCTCAGGTTCTGCGCGTTCCAGTCGGTCTCGCCGTGGCGGAGATACCAGAACGCGCAGGCCCGGAGCTGGATCGGCCCAGGGTCGTTCAGGCCGCCGGCCGGGTTGGTGCTCAGGCGGCCAGTCCTTCCTGCTGCATCGCGCGCTGCACCGCCGGCCGCGCCTGCATCCGGGCGTAGTGCGCGGCGCAATGCGGCGGCAGCGTCATGTTCATGCGCCCCGCCGCCCAGTACTCGACATAGAACAGCGCCGCATCGGCGATCGAGAACGGCCCGGCGATGTACTCGCGGCCGCCAAACCCCTTATCAAGCAGCGACAGCCCCTTCTCGAAGATTTCGCGGCCGCGCGCCTTCACCTTGTCATGGTCCTTCGGGTCGGGGGAGAAGTTCTCCGGCCGGAACATGCGCGCGAAGCCCTGCATGTGCAGCGTCGCCACCGCATAGTCCATCGCCTCGAACGCGCGCGCGGCGGTCTCGGCGTCCTCGGGCAGCAGATGCTTTCCCGGATTGCTGCGCGCCAGATAATAGGCGATCGCGGGAAACTCGGTCAGCACCGATCCGTCGTCGCGAACCAGCGTCGGCACCTTGGATTTCGGGTTGATGCTGACGAAGCCGGGCTGGTACTGCTCGCCCTCGCGCAGGTTGACGCGGATGCCCTCGAACGGCTTGCCGATCTCCTCGAGCAGCACGTGGATGCCGAGCGAGCAGGCGCCGGGTGCATAATACAGTTTCATGGCCGCGTTCCTTGCCGTGTGCGTGTCAGTCGAACAGCGAACTCACCGAGCTCTCGTCGGAGATGCGGCGCATCGCCTCCGCCAGCAAGGGGGCGATCGTCACCTGCCGGATGTTCGGCGCGGTGCGCACCGCCTCGTTGGCGAGGATGCTGTCGGTGATCGTCATGGTCTCGATCGGCGATGAGGCGATGCGCGCGACCGCACCCCCCGACAACACGCCGTGCGTGGCATAGACGCTCGCCGAGCGGGCGCCGTGCTCCATCAGCGCGATCGCGGCGTTGCACAGCGTGCCGCCGGAATCGCACAAATCGTCGACCAGGATGCAGTCGCGGCGGCGCACGTCGCCGATCACGTTCATGACCTCGGAGACGCCGGCGCGCTCGCGACGCTTGTCGATGATCGCGAGGCCGGTGTTGAGCCGCCGCGCGAGGTCGCGGGCGCGCACCACGCCGCCCACGTCGGGCGAGACGATCATCACGTCGCGGCCCTCGAATCGCTCCTGGATGTCGCGGGTGAACAGGGGTGCGGCGTAGAGATTATCGACCGGGATGTCGAAGAAGCCCTGGATCTGGCCGGCGTGCAGATCCATCGTCAGCACCCGGTTGGCACCCGCCTCGGTGATGAGGTTGGCCACCAGCTTGGCGCTGATCGGGGTGCGCGGGCCGGATTTCCGATCCTGCCTGGCATAGCCGAAATACGGCACCACGGCGGTGACGCGCCGCGCCGAGCTGCGCCGCAGCGCATCGAGTGCGACCAGCAGCTCCATCAGATTGTCGTTGGCCGGATACGAGGTCGGCTGCATCACGAAGACGTCTTCGCCGCGGATGTTCTCGTGGATTTCCACGAACACCTCGTTGTCGGCGAAGCGGCGCACGGTCGCGCGCGTCAGCGGCAGGTTGAGCACCGTCGCCACCGCCTCCGCCAGCGGCCGGTTGCTGTTGCAGGCGACGATCTTCATGCGGTCCTGTCCTGTGCGGAAGGCGGCCCCGGCCGGCGGGGCGTGCCGGCTTCTAGCAACGTGACAAACGCGTGTCCATGAACGGCCACGCTCATCGCAGATGCGCCTGGTTGTCGATCACGCGCCGGATGCCGCCCGCCGCCTCGTGCGCGACCGCCAACGCCACGTCGCCCCAGTAATGGTCGAGCGAGCCGGGCTTGACCTCGTTGATCTGCACCACACGCCCCGCCTCGTGCCCTTGGCGCGTCGGTGACGACCCACTGGATCTCGATCCGCGTGGTGCCGGCCGCACCCGGCGCGGTGTGGACGAGGCCCTGCACCGTGTAGTCGGTGCCCGGCTTGGTGTCCTGCACCACCTCGCCGTTCTTCGGCAGTGCCACGCGCATCTCGCGGGCCAGCGAGAAATCGCCGTCGCCCGGCGCGCCCTTCACCTCGGGGACCAGGATGCGGGCGGGGCGGTTGATCAGGCTGTTCGGGTCGCTCTCGCGGCGCGCCGCCTCGATGCTGGTCAGCAGATCGCGCGATCCCCGGTGCCGCGACCGCGGCCGCCTCCTGCAACGTCGCCGGTCCCGCCATCGGCCCAGCGCGGCGGTCGGGACCGGCGCCCCGGTGATCGTGCCCTGCGTCTTTCCCGCCGGGTTCTCGATCGCGTAGCTCGGCACCACGTCGGCACCCTCGTCCTGCGCGCTCAGCACCAGCCGCCAGTCGCCGCGTCGCGCCGGGTGGGCGACCGCCGGCACGGTGCGGCTCACCAGGGCCGCCGCGGTCGCGCGCGCCCAGGCCTGCGCGGCGTCGTCGGCGAGCAGCGAGGTGCTCGGCGCCGGCACCGCGAGCCGCGCCGGCGGGGGTGCTGCGAGCAGGCGGCCCAGCGTGCCCGGATGCCCCGCGAACGGCCGCGGCAGGTCGCCGCAGCCGGCGAGCGCCAGCAGCAGGCCGAGGGCAGCGAAGCGCGAAAAGCCTCATCGCGGCAGCGCCACGATCGAGATCTGGTGCCCGATCGGCCCGCCGCCCGCGAGCGTGCGGCGGCGGTGGCTGAAGAAGCGCGCCGCGTCGGCCAGCGTGTCGGCGCCGAGGCCGGCGACGCGCTGCACGCCGGCCGCGCGCAGGTGCGCGGCGCAGATAGCCGGCCAGGTCGAACTGCCAGCGTCCGTCGCGGGCGCCTGGCGCGAAAAAGCGCGCGTCCGCCGCGTCGCCCGCCAGCACGGCGTCGCGCAGATCGGCCGCGACCTCGTAGGAGGCTTGCGCGATGCACGGCCCGATCGCGGCGGCGATCCGCTCGACATCGGCGCCGAGCCGGACCATCGCCGCGACCGTCGCCTCCAGCACGCCGGCGAGCGCGCCGCGCCAGCCGGCATGGGCGGCGCCGATCACGCCGGCCCGCGTGTCGGCCAGCAGCACCGGGGCGCAGTCGGCGGTGACGATGCCGAGCGCCAGGCCCGGGACATCGGTCACGGCGGCATCCGCGCGCGGACCGTGCGCCGGGCGCCCACGGGGCGGCGACCACCGCGACCTCGGCGCCATGCACCTGCGTCAGCCCGAGCAGGGCGGCGGGTTCGGCGCCGATCGCGCGGGCGGCGCGGGCGCGGTTCTCCAGCACCGCGTCGCGCGCATCCGCGCCCGAGAGGCTGCAATTGAGGCTGGCATACGGCCCCGCGGAGACGCCGCCGCGGCGGGTGAAGAAGCCGTGCGGCACCGGCAGGCCGGCGGTCAGGAACTCGGCGTCGTTCACGGCGCGAACCCCGCCGGCACCGGCGCGTCCGGGGCGGTGATCGCCAGCGCCTGGAACAGCCGGCCCATTTGCGCCGGCTCGGCGAGCCGCCGCGCCGCCTCGATCAGCGCCAGCGCGCGCGCCGGCGGCTGGCCGCGCGCGAGCCGGTCGGTGCGCTGGAACAGGCCGATCCGGGCGAGGAACACGCCCTGCGGCACCGGCCCGTGCGCCGCCGCGCCGGCCGCACGGGCCGCATCGGCGAGTGCGGCGAAATCGACATGGGCGGTAAGGTCGGCCTGGCCCGGTTCGGCGAGCGGATCGGCCGGGCGGCCGTCCCGGATCGCCTGCAAGCTCTCGCCCGGCGCGCTCCGCGCCGGTCCGTAATCGAGGAACAGCGCGGCCCCCCCTGCTGCCGCAGCCGCGCGCCGAGCCACGACGCGAGCGCCAGCGCCGGTTCGCACACCTCCACCACCGCGCCCTCGGGCGCCGCGCGGCCGGGATCGGCGGCGGGGCGTTCGACGAAGCCGCCCGTCGGCCACGAAGCGCTCGGCCCAGCCGCCGTCGCGGCGGACGAACTGGCGGATCGGCAGGGCGTCGAGGAACTCGTTGCCGATCAGCAGCAGCGGTCCGGGCGGCAGGCTCTCCAGCCGGTCATGCCAGGTCGCGTCGGGCAGCTCGCGCGCGCTGCGCCTCCCGCAGCCGCGGCGAGCGCTCGATCAGGTGCAGCCGCAGCGCCGCGGCGAACGTCGGGCGCCACCTGCCGCACCGCGCGCAGCGCGTCGGCGATCAGCGTGCCGCGGCCCGGCCCGGCCTCGGCGAGCAGCACCGGGTCCGGGCGCGCCGATGCGCCGCCCAGGTGTCGGCCGCCCAGGCGCCCAGCACCTCGCCGAAGGCCTGCGTGATCTCCGGCGCCGTGGTGAAATCGGCATACGGGTCGCGCCGCGCGTAATAGGCGGCATTGGCGGCGGCCATGAACTCATCCAGCCGCTGCATCGGAGACCTCTCCGACGGGATCGGCCTGCGGGCGCGCGCGCCAGATCAGATAGAAGCCGGCGACCAGCATCGGCACCGAGAGGATCTGCCCCATCGTCGCCCCGCCCAGCAGGTAGCCGAGGAAGGGTCGGGCTGGCGGAAGAACTCGCCGATGATGCGGGCGATGCCGTAGCCGACCAGGAACGCGCCGGTGAGCCAGCCGAACCGCGCCCGCAGCGCATCACCGGCGGGAGAGCACATAGAGCACGATGAACAGGATCACGCCTTCCAGCAGCATCTGGATCAGCTCGCTCGGGTAGCGCGGCACCGGGCCGGCGCGCGGGTAGATCATCGCGAACGGCAGCCAGGCCGGCGCCGGCCGCCCCCACAGCTCGCCGTTGATGAAATTGGCGAGCCGCCCGAGCCCGAGCCCGATCGGCACGCACACGGCCATCCGGTCGGCGAAGCCGAGCAGCGGGATGCGGTGGCGGCGCGTGTAGATCAGCAGCGCCACCACCACGCCGAGCACGCCGCCGTGGAAGCTCATGCCGCCCTGCCAGACCGCGACGATCTGCGCCGGATGCGCGAAATAGAGCGCCGGCTGGTAGAACAGCACGTAGCCGAGCCGTCCGCCCAGCACCACGCCGAGCGTCGCCCAGGTGAGGAAATCGTCCACCTGCTCGCCGGTCGCGACCGCCGGGGCCTGCCGCGCCAGCCGGCGCATCAGCCGCCAGCCGACCACCAGTGCCGTGATGTAGGCGAGCGCGTACCAGCGGATCGCGATCGGCCCGACCTGGACGGCGATCGGGTCGAACTGAGGAAACAGCAGGACGGGGATCATCGGAGCGCGGGCATCAACGATACGGATCGGGCGCTTGCAGGTAGGTCTTCACGTAGCGGCGCACCCCGTCCTCAAGCCCGGCGAAGCGGCCCTGGTAGCCCGCCGCGCGCAGCCGGTCCATCCGCGCCTCGGTGAAACTCTGGTATTGTCCGGCCAGCCGCTCCGGCATCGGCACGAACGCCACCCGCCGGGGAACATCCATCGCATCACAGACCGCGTGCGCCAGGTCGAGGTAGCTGCGGGCCTGCCCGGTGCCGATGTTGTAGAGGCCGCTGACGCCGGGGTGGTCGAGCAGCCAGAGCAGCACATCGACCACATCGCCCACCCAGACGAAGTCGCGCATCTGGGCGCCGTCGGCGATCTCCGGCCGGTCGGAGCGGAACAGGCTCGCCGGCTCCCCCGCCGCCAGCTCGTCGTGCTTGGCCTTGGCGACCGAGATCATCGGCCCCTTGTGGTATTCGTTCGGGCCATAGACGTTGAAGAACTTCAGCCCGACCCATTGCGCCGGGTGCGGCCCGCCCTGCGCGATCATCCGATGGGCGCGCAGGTCGAAGGCGTGCTTGGTCCAGCCGTAGAGGTTGAGCGGGCGCAGCCGGGGCAGCAGCGCCGGGTCGTCGTCGAACCCGAGCGCGCCGTCGCCGTAGGTCGCGGCCGAGGAGGCATAGATCAGCCGCGCGCCGTGGGTGGCGCACCACTGCCAGAGCCGCAGCGGCAGCTCCACATTGGTCTCCCACACCCGATCGCCGTCGCTCGCCGTGGTCTCGCTGACCGCGCCCAAGTGGAAAATCAGCTCGAGCGGCGGGCTGGCGGCCAGGAAGTCGTCGAGCGCGTCGGGGCGGACGATTCGCGCCGGCGGGTGCTTGGCGAGGTTGTGCCACTTGCCATTGGCGCGCAGGCGATCGACCACCACCGTCTCCAGCCCGCGCCCGGCCAGCGCCGCGTGAAGATTGGAGCCGATGAAGCCGGCGCCGCCCGTGACCAGGATCATGGCGGGGGTTATACGGGCGGCACCGGGGCCGATATAGGCCCGGCGCCCCACACGTGCTGCCAAGGGGCTGCCCAGGAGGCTGTCATGTCCGAACGACCGCGTTTCTTCGATGACCTTGCCGGCGTGGCCGGGGGCGCGTTCTCCGCCTTCGCCGGGCTGCGCGAGGAGACGGAGGCGATGCTCCGCGCCCGACTCGACGAGATGGTGCGCCGGCTGTCGCTGGTGCGCCGCGAGGAGCTGGACGCGGTGCAGGAGATGGCCGCCCGCGCGCGCGCCGGCCAGGAGGCGGCCGAGGCGCGGATCGCGGCCCTGGAATCGCGAATCGCCGTGCTGGAGAGCCGAGCGGCGCCGCCCGGCCCGCCGCCGCCCGCCGCCTGATCTTGCTGCGCCGCCGCCGCGGCCGCATATCAGGGTCGGCCGGCGCCGCGGGCATAAGGCTTGCGACGCGCATTTGTCGGCCGGTAGTCTATTGCTTGCGGCGTGACGGGGCGCGCGCCTCCGATTTCTCGGGGGCAGGCCGCCAGCACCTCGGCACGGCGC
Source organism: uncultured Alphaproteobacteria bacterium (assembly GCA_963777265.1). Taxonomy (GTDB): domain Bacteria; phylum Pseudomonadota; class Alphaproteobacteria; order Acetobacterales; family Acetobacteraceae; genus DATAYA01. The sequence goes on from CAVZPY010000009.1 coordinate 90,464, forward strand.
AGGCCGGTCGGGGGCCGCGCCCGGCCTTCCTCCAACAGGGGAGACCACCGATGTCCACCCTCTCCACCGCCCGCCCCGAACCCGCGTCCAACCCGCTGGATCTGCTGGAGCAGATCGCGACCACCAACGAATGGGCCTTCGATCGCCGCAACGAGTCCGAGATGGCCGCGGAGGCGCCCGGCAAGTGGTGCGATTACGGCCTCTATTTCAGTTGGTCGCACGAGATCAGCGCCATGCACTTCACCTGCGCATTCGACCTCAAGGTGCCGCCGCGCCGGCGTGCCGCCCTCTACGAGCTGCTGGCGCTGGCCAACGAGAAGCTGTGGATCGGGCATTTCGGCATGGATGGCGACGACGGCACGCCGCTGTTCCGCCACGCCGTGCTGCTGCGCGGCGCGCCGGGCGCCTCGGCGGAGAGCCTGGAGGACATGGTCGATATCGCGATCACCGAGTGCGAGCGGTTCTACCCTGCGTTCCAGTTCGTGCTCTGGGGCGGCAAGTCGCCGAAGGAGGCGATGGAGGCGGCGATGCTGGAGTGCGTGGGCGAGGCATGATCCCGCCGATCCTGCTGGTCGGCGGCGGCCGCATGGGCAGCGCCATGCTGGCCGGCTGGATCGAGCAGGGCCTGGCACCGTCTGTTGTGGTCGATCCCGCCCCGGCTGCCGCCCGGCTCGCCGGTGCCGCGGTGCGGGTGGTGACGGCGCCCGAGGCGGTGCCGGGGGAGTTTGCGCCGGAAGCGGTGGTGCTGGCCGTCAAGCCGCAGGAAGCCGCACGGGTGCTGCCGGCGTATGCGCGGCACGCGCCGGGTGCCGTGTTCCTCTCGATCATGGCCGGGCGCACGCTCGGGGGGATGCGGGCGCTGCTTGGCGATCCGGCCGCGATCGTGCGCGCGATGCCCAACACGCCGGCCGCGGTGCGCCAGGGGGTGACGGTCGCGTGCGCCGGGCCGGGCGTCGATGCGGGCCAGCGGGCCTTGTGCGACCGGCTGCTCGCCGCGATCGGTGCGGTCGCGTGGGTCGCGGACGAGGCGCTGCTCGATCCGGTGACGGCGGTTTCGGGCAGCGGCCCGGCCTATGTGTTCCTGCTGGCCGAGCTGCTGGAACGGGCGGCGATCGAGCAGGGGCTGCCGGCCGACCTGGCACGGCTGCTGGCGCGGCGCACGGTCTCGGGATCGGGCGCGCTGCTGGCGGCGAGCGAGGAGGACGCGGCGGCGCTGCGCCGTGCCGTCACCAGCCCGAGAGGCACGACCGAGCGGGCGCTCTCGGTGCTGATGGCTGACGATGCCTGGCCGCGCGCGATCTCGGCGGCGGTGGCGGCTGCCGCGGCACGCTCACGCGAGCTTGCGGGCTGAGCCGCGGCCGCGCGGGAAGGCGCGGCCCATCAGCACCGCGCACAGCAGCCCGACGCCGACGCCCCAGGGCAGGTTGACCGCGAGCGAGATGATGACCCCGTTGCGATGGAAGCCGTTGCCGACCGGGGCGCCGTGCAGCGGGGCGACCACGAACCAGCCGGCCAGGATCGCCGCCGCCCCAAGCCCGAGGCCGAGCAGCCAGGCCGGTGCCGCCGGCAGGCGCGGCAGGGCGAGACCGAAGGCCAGCCCCCAGATGCCGCCCCAGAACGCCAAATCCGCCACCCGCGGCACGTGCAGCGGCCCCGCGGGTTGCATCGGATAGGCGGGCGGCATCATTCCCTCCAGATGCAGCAGCGCCCAGACCCCCTGGTGGACGATCAGGACGCCGAGCACCCCGGCGATGAAGCCGAGACAGGCACGCTGCACTGCTGGCATGGTCGATTTTCCTTTCATTGCGACGTCAGCTCAATGCGATGGCAGCACCGGGGCAGCGGGCTGCTCGTCCTTCAGACCGACCCCGGAGAGCCGCCGCTGCCGCATCTGGCCGAGCAGCCAGAGCAGCTTGGCCGCCGCGGTCGCCACCGGCATCCCCTCGGGGCGGATGTTGGAGATGCAGTTGCGCTCGGCGTCGGTGCGCCCGCGCCGGGGCGCCCAGGTGAGATAGGCGCCGAGGCTCTCGGGTGCGGACAGGCCGGGCCGCTCGCCGATCAGCACCACCACCGCGTCGGCGCGCAGAGCCTCGCCCACCGCATCGCCAAGGGCCACGCGCGCCTGGGTTGCCACTGCCACGACCCCCGCCTCGCGAAGCGCGGGCAGCACCGCGGCGAGCAGGGGGAGCGCGTGGTGCTGCACGGCGGCCGGCGACAGCCCGTCGCAAAGGACAAAAACGGTCGCGCCGGGCGCGGGAGCGGCGGCGATCGCGGCGCGGTCCGCCTCGTCCAGCCGGCGGCCGAGATCGGGCCGCCGCAGGTATGTCGGCCGGTCCGGGCAGGCGCTGCGCACGACGCGGGCACCGATCCCCGCCCGCGCCAAATCCGCCAGCAGCGCCGGCACGTCGAGGGCGGTATGCACCGCGTCGCGCGCCGCCGCGTGCGCCGCCTGGAAGGCGAGGTGCGCCGCGGTCGGCAAGCCGTTCCCCACCCGCCCCAGCGCCACCCGCGCCGGGGTGAAGCGGCGCAGGTCGAGCCAGCGGGCGGGCGTGCTGATCATGGTGCCGGGCCGCCTCGACCCCTCCCCACAGCCGTGGGCCGCGAAGCGGACCAAGGCTGGGGGAGGGGTGTCACGGCAGCAGCCCGATCAGGGCCGGCGACAGCGCTTGTGGGATCGCGGCGGGGCCGCCCGGGACGTCGATCCCCATGCCGGCCAGCCACGCCTCGAACTCCGGCGCCGGGCGCAGCCCCAGCACGCCGCGCACATAAAGCGCGTCGTGAAAGCTCGTGCTCTGATACGAGAGCATCACGTCATCCGCCCCCGGCACGCCCATCACGTAGGTCACTCCGGCGACGCCGAGCAGCGTCAGCAGCGCGTCCATGTCGTCCTGGTCGGCTTCGGCGTGGTTAGTATAACAAACATCGACGCCCATGGGCAAGCCGAGCAGCTTGCCGCAGAAATGATCCTCCAGCCCGGCGCGCGTGATCTGCTTGCCGTCGTAGAGGTATTCCGGGCCGATGAAGCCGACCACCGTATTGACGAGCAGCGGCCGGTAGGCGCGCGCGACCGCGTAGGCGCGGGCTTCGACGGTCTGCTGATCGACGCCGTGATGCGCCTCGGCGGAAAGCGCGCTGCCCTGGCCGGTCTCGAAATACATCAAATCCTGCCCGACCGTGCCGCGCCCGAGCGAAAGCGCCGCCTCCTGCGCCTCCGTCAGCAGGGCGAGCGAGACGCCGAAGGCGCGGTTGGCGGCCTCGGTGCCGGCGAGCGACTGGAACACCAGATCGACCGGCGCGCCGCCTTCGATTGCGGCGATCGTGCGGGTGACGTGGGCGAGCACGCAGGTCTGGGTCGGGATCGCGTAGCGCGCGCGCACCTCGTCGAGCATCGCGAGCAGGGTGCAGAGAGCGTCCAGGCTGTCGGTCGCGGGATTGACCCCGATCACCGCATCGCCGGCGCCGAGCAGCAGGCCGTCGAGGGTGCTGGCCGCGATGCCGCGCGGGTCGTCGGCCGGGTGGTTGGGTTGCAGCCGCACCGAGAGCCGGCCCGGCAGGCCGATCGTGTTGCGGAAGCGGGTGACGACCCGGCATTTTCGGGCGACCGCGATCAGATCTTGCAGGCGCATGATCTTGCTGACCGCGGCAGCCATCTCCGGGGTGATGCCGGGCCGCAACGCGGTCAGCGCCGCTTCGTCCGCCGCCTCGCCGAGCAGCCAGTCGCGGAACCCGCCCACGGTCAGCGCGGCGACGGGGGCGAAGGCGGCCGCGTCGTGGGTGTCGCAGATCAGGCGCGTCACCTCGTCGCTTTCGTACGGGATCACCGGGTTGTCCAGGATCGCGCGCAGCGGCAGGTCGGCGAGTGCGAGCTGGGCGGCGACCCGCTCGCTCGCCGAGGCTGCGGCAATGCCGGCGAGCGCGTCGCCCGAGCGGGAGGGCGTCGCCCGCGCGAGCAGCGTGCGCAGATCGGGAAACACGTGGCGGGTGGTGCCGAGCGTATGGGCGTAGGGCAGGGCGGGCCTCCGGGTCCGGGCTGGCCGCGCAGCCTAGCAGGGTTGCGGCGCCGGGCGGGAGGCGTGGCCGGCTATGGCGGCCCGGCTCCCGAGACGGCGCCGCGCGGGGGGAGGGGATCGACGAGGTGGGGGCAAATTGAGGCGGGCGGGCGAAACGGCACCCGAGCGCCTTTGGGCCGGGTCGCGGCGGGCTGCATCGCGGCATCCCCGATCGCGGCACCCGCGATCGCTGCGCTCCCGGTCGCTGCGCTCTTGTCCGGCCCGGCGGTGTCGTCGGGTTGCGTCCGGTCGAGGCCGAAACGGGCGGCGATGGGGTCGCGGTCGATCCGGAGAGCGCGGCAGATGCGGGCGACGGCTTCGGCGAGCGGGAGCTGGCCGGGGTCCTCGGCGTCGTCGTCGAGCTGCTCCTTAAGATCGTCCAGCGAGTATTCGATCTTGCTGGCTTCTATGGCGGGCAGGATGCGGCGCTTGATCTGCTTCCTGCGCCAGGCGGCGGCCTCCCGCGCGGCGTCGGCGGCCTGGCGGGCCTGCTCGGCCTGGCGCCGTTCCTGCTGGGTGTCGCGGTCTTCGGCGAGCCGGGCTTCCAGGGCCACGGTCTGGCGGACGGCGCGGGCGATGCGGGCGAATTGCAGCGCCGGGTCGGCGCGGGGCTCGGCGCGGAGCTCGGGGGTGGCGTCCGATGGCGGCCCGGCCGGCACCTCGGCCGCCTCGCTCATGGCCTGGCGGTGCAGCGCCCGGGCGAGGTCCATGCCAATTGCCCCGAGTTCGGCGAGCATTCGCAGGTGGCGTTCGGTGCGCTGCTGCGCCGGGTCGGGCGGTGCCGGGTCGGGTTGGGGGAGGGGCGGGGTGACATCCACGAACAGAACATGAACGAACGGCGGCGGAAAGTCAAGGAGAATGTGGGAGGCGGGAGGGCCCGTAGCAACGTATTCGTTGCTTCGTCGTCATGCCCGGCCCCCGGGTCGGGCTGAAGGCCCGCCCGAGGACAGGCTCCGGCCGGGTATCCACGACTTTGCCGCGTGCCACCAAAGTCGTGGATGGTCGGCCTTCGCCGACCACGACGGAGTGGGAGCGCCAGCCCGACCATGACGGTGAGGTCCTTAGTCTGCCCTTGGGAGGGGTGTCACGGCGTTCCGGTCGGCCACACCAGCAGCGGCAGGCGCAGCAGCGGGATCGCGCCGATCGAGAGTTCCCGCCCGGCCAAGGTGAGCGGTACCGTCACCTCGGCCTCGCCGGTGCCCGGGGCCGGCTGCGCGATCAGCGACATCACGGCCTTGGCCGCCGCCGCGGTCGGTGCCGTGATCACGCCCTGCGCCGCCAGCCGGTCGAGCGCCGGCGCATAGCCGGTCAAACGCGCATCGCCGTGGCCCGCCGGCTGCAGATCCCGATCGAGCCGCAGCCGTGCCGTCCCGGCGACCGCGAGCGGCCCCCAGTGGAGGGCCAGACTCTGCATGTCGAGCCGGCCGCCGTGATCGCGCCACGACGCGGCCCGCGCGGCGAGGTCGGGCGAGGCGTCGCCCAGCGCCTCGGGGGCGGTGCCGCTGATCGCACCCGTGATCGCCGCCGACGCGATCTCCGGCCCGAGCGCCCAGGACCGCGCCCCCGGCAGGCCGATGCCGCTCGCCCCCAGCGCGAAGCCGAGGGCGGCGGTGCTCCGCACGCCGTGCAGCGTGAGCGCCTGCACCGCAACGGTCCCGCTGCCCGCGGTGCCGATGCGCAGGCCCCGTGCGGTCGCATCCAGCGTCGGCGACGCGCCGGCGAGCGGCAGCGTCGCAATCAGCCGATCGGCGGTGAACGGCAGGTCGAACCCGCCCGCGAGTTGCAGGTGCTGCGCGCCTCCCGGCGCGATTTGCAGCACCAGCGGGTGTAGCAGGTGCAGACTGACAACCACCCGATCCGCACTCCAGGCGAGGCCGCCCGGCAGCTCGGCGGCGCCGCCCGCCAGGAACGGATGGGGCAGGGCCACCGCTGCGGCGAACGGCCAGCCGCCCGGCTGCGGCGTGCCGGCGCTGGCGCTCCAGCCGGCCGCGCGCGACTGCGCCATCCATTGCCCGATGCCGAGTTCGAGCCGCCACACCGCCCAGCGCCAGAGCGCGTAGTCGGCCGCGATCAGCACCAGCGGCACCAGCACCAGCAGCGCCAGTGCCAGCCGGTGGCGGCGAACCCTCATGCCGTGCGCGCCGCCGCGATGAAGGCTCGGATCAGCGCCGGGTCCTTCTGCCCCGGCGCCCGCTCGACCCCCGAGGACACATCGACGCACGCGGCGCCGCTGGCGCGGATCGCCGCCGCGACATTGCCCGGATCGAGGCCGCCCGCCAGCACCCAGGGGCACGGCGCCGCCCAGCCGCGCGGCAGCGTCCAATCGAGCCGGCGCGCGTTGCCGCCCGGCCGGTCGGCGCCGGCGGGCGGCGGCGCCTCGAGCAACAGCACGTTGGCACCATCGGCCGAGGCGGGCAGGTCAGCCGCGGAGCCGACCGCGACGGCGCGCCAGACCGGAACCGCGAACCGCCGCCGCAGCGCCGCGGCGCGCGCGGGTGGCGCGTAGAGCTGCAGGGCATCGAGCGGCAGTACCGCGAGCGCCGCGGCGACGGCGGCATCATCGGGATCGACGAACAGCCCGACGCGCTGCAATCCGTCCGGATGGCGCGCCGCCAGCCGCGCCGCGGTCTCCGGTGCGACGAAGCGCGGCGAGGCGGGGAAGAACACGAACCCCACCCAATCGGCGCCCGCCGCGGCGGCCGCGTCGATCGCCGCGGCGCTGTTGATGCCGCAGATCTTGACCGCGACCGCCATCAGGCGCGCGGGTGCGCGGCGCGCCAGACCGCCAGCAGACGGGTGGCATCGACCGCGGTGTAGCGCTGCGTGGTGGAGAGGTTAGCGTGGCCCAGCAATTCCTGGATCGCACGCAAATCGGCGCCCCCGGCGAGCAGGTGGGTCGCGAAGGAATGCCGCAGCGCGTGCGGTGTCGCGTGCTCCGGCAGGCCGGCGAGCCGCCGGTAGTGCCGCAGCGTGCGCTGTGCGACCGCCGCATTCAGCCGGCCGCCGCGCGCGCCCACAAAGAGCGGCGCGCCGGGCGCGGCACACGGGTGCAGCGCGAGCCACGCCGCGATCGCCTGCCGTGCCGCCGGCAGCACCGGCACGATGCGCTGCTTCGATCCCTTGCCGAGCACGCGCAGCCCGCCCTCACCGCCCGGCAGCGGCGCGTCGCGCACATCGAGTGCCAGGGCCTCGGCGATGCGTAGCCCGGCGCCGTAGAGCAGGGTGAACAGGGCGACGTCGCGCGCGGCGAGGGCTGGTTCGTCCTGTGCCGCGCCCTGCTGCCGCGCCGCCGCCAGCGCCTGCTCCGGCGGCAGCGCGCGCGGCAGCGGCTTGGGCGAGCGCGGTGTGGCGAGCAGGCCGGGTGCGGCATTGGCCAGGCCATGCCGGCGGGCGAGGAAGCGGAAAAAGCTGCGCACCGCCGCCAGATGGCGCGCCCGGGTCGCGTTGCCAGCGCCCGCTTCCGCTGCCGCGGCCAGCCATGCGCGCAGATCGGCTTGGCGCAGCGCGGCCAGCGCCGGCAAGTCCGGCTCGGCGCCGAGGTGGTGGGTGAGGAAGTCCAGGAAGGCGGCGGTGTCGCGCGCATAGGCGGCGACGGTGAGCGGGCTCGCCTGCCTCTCGCGCGCCAGCCAATCGAGGAAGGCGGCGCGCGCCTCGCTACCAGTCAATCGGGGCCGGTCAATCGAGCCGCAGCGCGGCACCCAGCGCCCGGCCGAGGAAGGCGAGCGCCGCGCCTTCCGCCTCGCCGGGCAGCGCGCCACGGTCGCGGCTGGCGAGTGCCAGCAGCGCCGGGCCGCCGGGCACGCGCACCAGCGCGTCGCGGCGGGCGAGCGGGGCGGCTTCGGCGTGCAGCAGGGCGGCGTCGGCCGGATGGTCGCGGAACACCACGTCGCGCCCGTCCAGCAGCCGGCGCACCGTGCCCGCGGGCAGGCGCCGCGTGCCGGGCCGGTAGTGCTCGACGCAGAGCGAGGCGGCATCGAGGCCGAGCAGCGCCGGCAATTCCGCTTCCACCCACGGCGCCGGGTCGTCGCTGCCCACCAGCGAGACCACCGCCTCCTGCACCCGCTGTGCGAGCCCGGCGCGGGCGCGGCCGGCGGCGAGCACGCAATCGGCGCGGGCGGCGAGCTCGGCCGCCTGGGCGCGGGCGGCGCGCAGCATCGCGGCCATGTGGTCGGCCATCGTCTCGCCATGCACCCGCTCGGGCGGCAGCAGGGTGCGATACAGCTCCGGCCGGTCGGCGAGGAAGCCCGGATGGCGGCGCAGGAACGCCGCCACTTCGTCGGCGAGATCGTCGTCGATCGCCGCCGATGCGCCCCGGCTCATGCCGGGCGTTCCCAGGGCAACCGCTTGAAGCGAGATGATCCGTGCGTGACTGCTATTCTCCCTCTCCGCCCGCGCTTGCCGGGGGAGGGGGCGGGGGAGAGGTGGGCCTGGCGGCTAGCTCGGTGCATCGATTTTGGCCTCACCACCTACCTCACCCAGCCTCTCCCCCCGCACGCGCGGGCGGAGGGGAGCAGTTGGCCTCGCGGCCGGCCCGGCGGTATCGACGGAACGTCTCATGCGGCGGTTCCCGGAGAAGGGACGGAGCGGCGGAACAGGCATCGAGCAGAGCGGACAATCCGGTGGCCGACGGCATCATACATGACCAGGATGTAACGCGGAAGCGATTAGCGCGCCTCCGCGTTCTTCTTCCGTTTCCGTTCCAAACCCCGTTCGACTACAGCGTGCCGCCGGAGCTGGATCCGAGGCCGGGGGACCTCGTGCTGGTGCCGCTGAATCGCCGGCCGGTCGTGGGCGTGGTGTGGGACGGCGCACCCGACGGGGCCGTGCCCGACCGCAAGCTCAAGCCGCTCGGCGCGGTGCTGGATGCGCCGCCGATGCCGGCGCCGCTGCGCCGCTTCATCGACTGGATGGCCGCCTACACGCTGGCGATGCCCGGCGAGGTGCTGGCGATGGCGCTGCGGGTCAACGCGCTGCACGCCACCGCTCCCGTGCAGGGCTGGCGACTGGCCGCCACGGACCCCGCCGCCCTGGCGCGCTCCGCCGCCCGGCAGCGGGTCGCGGCGCTGCTCGCCGACGGGGCCGCCCGCACCACCGCCGAGATCGTGCGCGCGGCCGGGGTAGGGGCGGGGGTGGTGCGCGGCATGGCGCAGGCCGGGCTGGTCGAGCCGGTCGCCCTGGCGCCGGCCGCCCCGTTCTCGGCGCCCGATCCGGCTCGCCCCGGCCCGCCGCTCTCGCCCGAGCAGGCGCGCGCCGCCCGCGCGCTGCGCAGCGCCGTCGCCGAACGCGCCTTCTCGACCACCCTGCTGGAAGGTGTCACCGGTTCGGGCAAGACCGAGGTCTATTTGGAGGCGGTCGCGCAATGCCTCGCCGAGCGGCGGCAGGCGCTGGTGCTGCTGCCGGAGATCGCGCTGTCGTCGCAATGGCTGGAGCGGTTCGCGGCGCGCTTCGGCGTCGCACCGGCGGTCTGGCACTCCGACCTCTCGCCGCGCACCCGCCGCACCACCTGGCGGGCGGTTGCCGACGGCCTCGCTCCGGTGCTGGTCGGCGCCCGCTCGGCGCTGTTCTTGCCGTTTCCCGATCTCGGCCTGATCGTCGTGGACGAGGAGCACGAGACCGCCTTCAAGCAGGAGGAGGGGGTGATCTACCACGCCCGCGACATGGCGGTGGTGCGCGCGCAACTGGCCGCCGCCCCTTGCGTGCTGGTCTCGGCGACGCCCAGCCTGGAGACGGTCGCCAATGTCGAGGCCGGCCGCTACCGCCGCCTCACGCTCGCCGCCCGCCACGGCGGCGCCCGGCTGCCCGAGGTCGCCGCGATCGATTTGCGCCTGACGCCCCCCGAGCGCGGACAGTTCCTCTCCCCGCCGCTGGTCGCCGCGATCGCCGAGACGCTGGCGCGCGGCGAGCAGGCGATGCTGTTCCTCAACCGCCGCGGCTACGCGCCGCTGACCCTGTGCCGTGGCTGCGGGACGCGGATGCAGTGCCCGAACTGCACCGCCTGGCTGGTCGAGCATCGCGGGCGCGGGGTGCTGCAATGCCACCATTGCGGCCACGCCGAACCGATCCCGCCGCTGTGCCCCGCCTGCGGGGCGGCGCACAGCTTAACCCCGATCGGGCCGGGCGTGGAGCGCATCACCGAGGAGGCGGCGGGGCACTTCCCCGACGCGCGGCGACTGGTGATGGCGAGCGACACGCTGCCCGGCCCCCATGCGGCGGCAGCGGCGGCGCGCGCGATCGCGGCGCGGGAGGTCGATCTCATCATCGGCACCCAGATCGTCGCCAAGGGCTGGCACTTCCCGCATCTGACGCTGGTGGGCGGGGTCGATGCCGATCTCGGCCTGGCGGGTGGCGACCTGCGCGCCGCCGAGCGCTCGGTGCAGCTTCTGCACCAGGTGGGCGGCCGCGCCGGGCGGGCCGAGGCGCCGGGCCGGGTGCTGCTGCAGACCTTCGCACCCGACCATCCGGTGATGCGGGCGCTGATCGCGGGCGATCTGGCGGCGTTCATGGCCGAGGAGGCGGCGATGCGGCGCCCCGGCCACTGGCCGCCGTTCGGGCGGCTCGCGGCGCTGATCGTGAGTGCCGCCGCGCCGGCCGAGGCCGATGCCGCCGCCGCCGCCCTGGGCCGCGCGGCGCCGCACGGGCCGGGCGTGGTCGTGCTCGGCCCGGCGCCGGCGCCGCTCGCGATCCTGCGCGGCCGGCACCGGCGCCGGCTGCTGCTCAAGACCCGCCGCGACATCGCGGTGCAGCCGCTGCTGCGCGCGTGGCTGGCGCGCGCTGCGGTCTCGGCGCGGGCGCGGGTGGATGTGGACGTCGATCCGGTGTCGTTCCTGTGACACCCCTCCCCCAACCCCCTCCCGCAAGGGGGGCCTTATGCGCGTTGCTCCCCCTCCCCTTGCGGGAGGGGGCTGGGGGGAGGGGTCCAGGGGACGATGTGTCGGGCCGTCAGCATCAGCTCCCGCCCGCCCGCCAGCACCTCCAGCAGCGGCGACAGATGCGCCTCGTACCGCTGCCAGCGTCCGACGGAGTTCTGCGTACAGCGTTTGCCGCACCTGCCACGCGCTCGCTGTCGTCACGACGCGCGCGGTGCGGTGAAAGTCCAGGCAGCCGGGTTCCCAATCCAGGCCGAGAAAGTCGATCAGGCGGCGGCTCTGTTCCTCGAATGCCGCGACCATCTCCTCGTAGCGGACTTCCAGCACCCGCAGCGGCAGGCTTTCGAGCCAGTGCGCTTGCAGTCGCTGCACGGCGAGCCAGCGCCGGCCGCAATCGGCGAGGTCGTAGGACCAGAGATTGCCGTCTTGCAGCATCTGGAAGAAGCAGGAGAGGCAGGTGTCGCGCGCATCGCGGGTGCAGAAGATCACGCGCGCGCCGGGGAACAGCGTCGCGATCACACCGAGGTTGAGGATGTTGTCGGGCAGCTTGTCCACGACGCGGAGGCTGTCGCCGCCCAGCGCCGCGAGCCGTGCCAAATGCGCATCCGCCATCTGCCGCGTATCGAGCCGCGCCCAGTCCTGCACGGCAATCTCGCGCACATCGCGCCGTTGCAGCGCCATCACCATCCGCCTTATGTCGGACAGCTCGCCGGCACCGTGGGCCGCACTGTGGCTGGTGATGACCTGCTCGACCAGGGTTGAGCCGGAGCGCGGCATTCCGACCACGAAGACCGGGAGCGCCGACGGATTGCCCCAGCCCGCCGCGTGCGCGAAAAACGCCGGCGTGTAGGTCGCGATCAGATGGTCCACCTGCCGGGTGAGCAGGGACGCATCGAATTGCTCGCCGGCACGCGCGCGCTCGGCACGGAAGGTCGCATTCGCCGCCGCGTAGTGCCGGAACGCGGCATCGTGACGGCCGGCATCGTCGTGCAGCTTGGCGATCGCGAAGCCGGCCGCGACACGGTCCCCGGCGGCGAGCGCCGGATCGGCGAGCAGGGTTTCGAGCTGCCCTACCGCCTGGTCCGGGACGGCGATGCCGCCGGTCAGCGCCAGGTTGCGCCACGCATCCGCGAGCCGCGGCTGGATCGCGAGGGCACGCCGGAAGCAGCCGATCGCCGCCGGGAATTGCCCGGCGGCGCGCAGCGTGCGGCCCAGCCCGTTCCACGCCTGCGCGAAGCGCGGCGCGCAGGCGAGCGCACGGCGGAAGCTCTGCGCCGCCCCCGCGACGTCGCGCGCCCGATACTGCGTCAGACCCAGCGCATAAAGGGCCGCGGGATCGTCCGGCCGCAGCGCGAGCGCACGCCGATGGCAGGCGAGTGCGGCGGCGAAGTGCTCGCGCTCGGTCAGCAGCAAACCGAGCCCGCTCAGCGTCGCCGCCTGCGCGGGATCGAGCCGCAACGCGCGGCGCAGGCTTGCCTCGGCCGGGCCGAGCCGGCGCTGATGGAGCAAGGCGAGGCCGAGCTGTGCGTGCCCTTCCACGAGGTTCGGCGCGAGTGCCAGCGCCCGCCGCGCCGCCGCCTCCGCCGCCGCATGATGCCCGCGTTCCCCCTCCGCACGGGCGAGGTTCGCGTGCATCTCCGCGACGTCGGGGCGCAGTTCGGTCGCGCGGGCGTAGCTTGCGACCGCGTCGGCCGCGCGTCCGGCGAGCCGCAGCGCGTTGCCGAGATTGGCGTGCGCATCGGCGAATTCGGGCAGCAGCAGCAGCGCCCGCCGGATCAGCGCCGCGCCCTGCTCGGGGCGCCCGCACTGGGTCGCGATCACGCCGAGCAGGTGCAGGGCATCGGCGTGGTCCGGCGCGCGCGCCAGGATGGCGCGATAGGCCGCCTCTGCCTCGGCCAGCCGGCCGGCGCGATGCTGCGCGAGCGCCGCCTCGAACGGCGTGCCGGGGCCGGGGGCGGGGCGGGTGGGGAACCGGGGGCGTTCAGACGAAGTTCGACGGACCGAGGCCGGTCACGCCGACGAAGGTGATCAGCGTGTTGTCCGACAGCAGCAGTTGCTCGCTGTTGCCGCCGGTGGTGGAGGCGTTGGCGAGCGCGTTCTGCACCTCGTCGCCGCTGTAGCCCTGCAACGAGATCGCGTCGCCCTTGGACGGATCGAAGCCGTAGATCAGGTCCGACCCGCCGGAGGAGAGGCCGTTGATGAAGCCGTAGAGATCGGCGCCGCTGCCGCCGATCATGGTGCTGATCCCGGTGCCGCCGATGAAGGTCTCATTCCCCGCGCCGCCGCCCAGGAGATCGCTGCCGGAGCCGGCATAGAAGGTGTTGCCGCCGCTGCTGCCGAGCCCGCTCAGCGTCTCGTTGCCCGATCCCGCGATCAGCACGTCGGAAGCGGCACCGCCCGCGAACAGCGCGTCCGAGCCGCTGCCGCCGAACATCGTGGCGGCCCCGCTGCCGGCGAAGATGATGTTGTTCGCCCCGGCGCCGCCGGCATAGAGGCCGCCGCCGGCCCCGGTGTTGATGACGTCGTTGCCATAGCCGGTGCCGCCGATCACGGTGCTGCTCTGGCTGCCGTTGATGAAGAACATCGGCCCGTTGCCGCCATAGGTCAGGTTGGGGCCGAGGGCGAAGATGGTCGCGCTGCCGGTGCCGCCCACGATCGTGTCGGCGCTGCCCTGCGAGAGCACCTGATCGTTGCCGACGCCGAGGCTCACGTAATTGGCGCCGGTGCCGGTGGTGATCTGGTCGGAGCCGCTGCTGGCATAGACGGTGTTGTCGCCATCCCCGGTGATGATGGTCGAGCTGCCGGGGCCGTCATAGAAGGTGGTGTTGCCCGGACCGCCGAGCATGGTGATGCCGCCCGCGCCCAGCGTGCTCGCCTCCAGCACGTCGCTACCCGAGCCGCCCACCAGCTCCGCCTGTGGCCCGGTGCCGCCGAACAGCGTCTCGTTGCCGCTGCCGGCGACCACGGTGTCGTTGCCGGCCGGGCTGTTATCCACAAGCTGCTGGTTGCCCGAGCCGCCGGCGAGCAAAGCGCCGCCGCTGCCGGTGGTGCCGTCGGTCAGCGTGCTGTCGATGCTGGTGTTGAGGAAGGCCGCGCCATAACCGGCCGCGAGGGCGTCACTGGTCGAGTAGGAGCCGAACACCCCGATGTTGAGTTCGCCGGGGATTGCCGGCGGCAATACGCCGAAATGGCCGTGCTGGAAGACATAGGCGCCGCCGTAGGGCGCCGCGAGATTCTGCAGGGTTTGCTGGATGACCGAGATGCCCTGCATCGTATAGACGCCGGGATCGACCTCGGGCGGAAACGGTACCGTACCCATCAAGATGCTCCTTTCGTCGAGGCGAGGCCCACCGAATCGCCCGACGAATGAGCGGCCGAGCAGCGCCACCATGGCGCGTAACGCAACCCTCGGCAATCGTGGACATCAGACCGTGATCGGTGCGTGAAGCGCGTGTTGCACCGATGCGATGAGGGCATCGACATCGGCGTTCGGGTTGGCGGCGACGTTGCGCAGCCAGTGTTCGCCGGCGATGGCCGTCAACGAAGCTGATCCCGGGGGCAGCCGATCGTGCAGGGCCTGCACGGGCGCACCGTCGCGAGGACGCCAGACGATGATCCCCGTCGCGGGTGGCGCCAGGAGCTGCAATCGCGGGTCATTGCCGACGAAGGCGGCGAACCGGTCTGCCAGCTTCATGCAATGCTCGATGCGGGACGCGACACCGGCGCGGCCCCACGCGATCAGCGTGGCGAGGAGCGGGGCCGCGACCGCGCCGTGCGATCCGAGCACGCCGACGTTGGGCGCCGCGAGGTAGGCGCCACCGAAGCTGACGGCAGCGTGGGCGGCCCTCACGTCGCGAAACAGGACGATGCCGGATTCCTTGGGTTGAAAGAGCCATTTGTGGGCCGAGAGACAGACCGAGTCCGCTCGCTCGATCCCGTCCAGTTTGGCCGCGTGCTGCGGCGACAAACGCAACGGACCCGCCCATGCAGCGTCGATATGCGTCCAGGCCGCGCGCCCGGCGAGCGCAAGCGGATCGATGGCACCCGTGCTGGTGCCCCCGGCGGTGAGCACCAGGGCGGTGCGGCTCATATCGCCATCCAGCGCCTCGGGCCGCAGCGCGCCCAAGGCGTTCGACGGGGCCGATCGGTATCGCAGCCCGAGCAGGTGCGCGGATTTCGCGATCGACAGGTGCGCGCCTTCGCCGGCCACCACCTCGGCGACGCCGGCACACTCCCGCCCCGCCCAGAGCGCGGTGAGGTTTGCGACCGTCGAGCCCGGGGTCATGTGGCCGCCCTGCATTCCGAAATAGGGAGCGAGCCACGCGATCACCACTTCCTCGATTTTGCGTGCGACGGGCGCGGTGGCCGGATGCAGCAAATTCTGGTTCAGCGCCGCGTTCCATAGCGAGATCGCCCAGGTGATCCATGGGGTCGGCGGGTCCATGTGGGCGAACGCGGTGGGGGCGCCGAGCGGCGCGGCGCCGCCAAGGATCAACGGCGCCAGCAGGTCAATTGCGGCGGATGCGCCGATGCCGCGTTCCGGCATCGCTTCGGGCAGCGCGGCGAGCGGTTGGCCTTGCGTCGCCGCGGCGAGCAAATCCACCGCGTGATGCAGGCCGCTGGTGTCGGCGGCAAAGTCCTGGTCCATGAGCGTCTCTCCGCGCTGTGCCTTATCTGGTGGACTGGACGCTCGGCAGCGGCGGTGCTTACACGGCCTCGTGTGCCCGCCGGCTTGATTGTGTGAACAGGCGCCCGGCTCGCTCGACGAGTTGGCACGGATCACCGGCAAGGCGAAGTCAAACCTGTCGTGGACGCTGACGACGATGGCGGGCTACAGCCTGGTGCGTCTGGAACGGGGCGAGCGGGGCCGGATCACGCCGAGGGTCATTTTTGACCGGATAGAACTCGACCTGCCGCTCACCTGGTCGCGAAAGGCGAGCTGAGTACGATCGCTTGGCGGCGAGGTCGCCCGTCCGACAAGGCTGACGCGTTCCGCGTGGACTGCTGGCGCCCGTTAGGGCCGGCAAGTGGGTTGATGCGGCCGGGTGGCGACGGCGCGGCGAAAGGGACCGGCGAAACCCGGCGGCGCGTGATAGGTTACATGTAACCTATTCGGGGCTAGTCATGACCTCGGCTTCGAACCCAAAGCCCTCCCGCACAAAGGTGCGGGAACATCGCGAGTGGCTGCGTGCACAAGGTCTTCGCCCGATCCAGATTTGGGTACCGGACGTACACTCGCCGTCTTTCCGTTCCGAGGCGCATCGCCAGTCCGCTGCCATCGCAGCCAGCGCCCATGCGAGGGAGGATCAAGCGTTCATCGACGCGATCTCGGACTGGGGCGAATGAAGCGAGGCGACATCTGGAGCGTCGCCGGCGGCAAGGACTACGCAGGCAAGCCGCGACCCGTGGTTATCGTCCAGGACGATAGCTTCGACGCGACGGACTTCATCACCATCGGCGTCTTCACCACGGACGAAGGCCGTGCTCGTGTTCCTCGGATTGGCAATCTCGCCAAAGAACAGGCAGGAGGCGTAACGCCGCCTACGCCCGGCGTTCGCAGTTCTGTTCTGAAGTGGCGGAGGGAGTGGGATTCGAACCCACGGTACGCTGTTCGCGCACTCACGCTCTCCAAGCGTGCGCCTTAAGCCGCTCGGCCATCCCTCCTCATCAGGCCGCTATACCGCCCCCCGCCTCACCGGTCCATTGCCTCGCCCGCGATGAACGCCTCGGTGCGGACGCGCGCCGCTTCGTCGGTGAACTGCCGGGGCGGGCTCTTCATGAAATAGCTCGACGGCCCGACCAGCGCGCCGCCCACCCCGCGGTCGAGTGCGAGCCGCACACAGCGCACGGCGTCGATCACCACCCCCGCCGAGTTGGGCGAATCCCACACCTCCAGCTTCAGCTCCAGGCTGAGCGGCACTTCGCCGAAGCCGGTGCCCTCCATGCGGATATGGCAGAATTTGCGGTCGGCGAGCCAGGGGACGTGATCGCTGGGGCCGACATGCACATGCCCCTCCGGCAGCGCCTCAGCGAGCTGGCTGGTGACGGCGCGCGTCTTGGAGAGCTTCTTCGAGACCAGCCGCGACCGCTCCAGCATGTTCAGGAAATCGGTGTTGCCGCCGAAATTGAGCTGGTAGGTGCGGTCGATCCGCACGCCGCGCTCGCGGAACAGGTTGGTCAGCACGCGATGGACGATGGTGGCCCCCACCTGGCTCTTGATGTCGTCGCCCACGATCGGCAGCCGGCGCTCGGCGAAGCGGGCGGCCCAGGCGGGGTCGGAGGCGATGAAGACGGGGATGCAGTTGACGAACCCGCAGCCGGCGGCCAGCGCCGCCTCGGCATAGAAGCGCGCCGCGCGTTCCGATCCGACCGGCAGATAGCAGACCACGATTTCCGTCGCGGTGCGGCGCAAAATCTCCACCACGTCGGCGACCGGCGCGCGCGATTCCTCAATCACGTCGCGCAGATATTCACCCAGGCCGTCGAGGGTCGGCCCGCGCCGAACGAGAACGCCGGTCGCCGGCACCTCGGCGAAGACGTGGGTGTTGTTGGGGGGCGCACCGATCGCTTCGGCGAGGTCACGGCCGACCTTCTCGGCGGCAATGTCGAACGCGGCCGAGAACACGAGGTCGCACGGCCGATAGCCGCCGAGCGAGACGTGCATCAGCCCGGGGACCGCCTCGCCTTCGGCCGCATTGCGATAGAACCGAACGCCCTGCACCAATGAGGCGGCGCAGTTGCCGATCCCGGCCAGGGCGACCCTGATGGCGGGCAAGGCGGCGCCCCCTTCGTGCGGTCAGGGCTTGCCGGGCTTGGCGGCCGGTTTCGGGTGGTCCTCGTGCAACGCCTCCTTGACCGCGCCGGGGTCGAGCTTCTTTGCCTCGTCGAGGACGAACCGGGCTTCTTCCTTGTGACCCGCCTTGCTCTCGTCGGCCGCCTCGCGGGCAAGGTTGCGCGCTTCCTTCTGCCGCTCCTCACCACCCGTTTTCTGGTTTTCCTGCTTCGCCATCTCGGCCTCCTGCTCGCTCTGCCGGGGTCTTGTCACCGGCCTACAATGATCGGGCGCGAGACAAGTTCCGCGTGGGCCCCGGCTTGCCATCCGCACGCCGGGCGCTGGCGATGCTGGGCCTGGCACTTGCCTGCCGCGCGGCGCCGCACGGGCGCGGCCTGGCGCTCGCACGTCCCCAACCGCCTGACGCGCCACGTCACGGTGAATGGGGCGCCACCACGGGGATGCCGACCCAGCGCAGCCCCGCCGGGTTCTGGAGCAGCATCAGCACCCAGAACCGCTTGTTCCGTCGCGCCGCGTCCACCTTCTTCCAGACCTGCTGCGGCGTGCTCACGACGTCCTGTTCGATGTTGAGGATCGCGTCGCCCGCGCGCACACCCTGCTCGGCGGCGAAGCTGTCGGGAGCGACCGAGGCGACCAGTACGCCACCGTCTCCCGGGGCCAGGCCGCGTGCCTGCAACGCTTGCGGGGCAAGCGGGGCGAGTTTCAGTCCGAGGTCGGCATAGGCGTGCATCGGCGCCATCTGCATCGCCACGACGCGCGGCGCCGGCCCCTGCCGTGGCTGCGCCGCGACCTTGACCGGCACGGTGATCTGCTGGCCGTGACGCCAGATCGTGAGCGGCCGCACGCTGCCCGGCGCCGCCATCGCGACCGAGCGCGAAAGCTGCGGCGCGTCATGCACGACGATGCCGTTGTCGCGCAGGATCACGTCGCCATTACGCAATCCCGCCCGTGCCGCCGGGCTGTTTGGCACAACGCCGGCGACGATCGCGCCCTGCGTGTCGGCATCGAGGCCGAGGCTCTCGGCGAAGGGTGCCGTCATCTGCTGCACGCCGGCGCCGAGCCAGGCGCGCGGCACGTAGCCGTGCTGGTCGAGCTCCTCGATCACGCCGCGCGCGATATTGGCCGGGATCGCGAAACTGATGCCGACCGAGCCGCCCGAGGGCGTGTAGATCGCCGAGTTGATGCCGATCACGCTCCCGGCCATGTCGAACAGCGGTCCGCCGGAATTGCCGCGGTTGATTGGCGCGTCGGTCTGGATGAAGCTGTCGTAGGGGCCTTCCTGGATGTCGCGGCCGAGGGCGCTGACGATGCCCGAGGTGACCGAGCTGCCGATCCCGAACGGGTTGCCGATCGCGAACACCGCCGCACCGAGCTCGACGTTGGCGCTGTCGCCCAACGCCACGGCTGGCAGCGGCTGCGTTATGTCCACCTTCAGCAGCGCCAGGTCGGTCGGCACGTCCTGCCCGACCAGGTGCGCGATCAGGAACGAGCCGTCCTGCAAGGTGACGCCGATCGCATCGGCGCCGTCGATGACGTGATTGTTGGTGACGACCAGTCCTTTCGGGTCGACGATGAAGCCCGAACCGATGCTGCGCGTGCGCTCGGTGGTGACGGGCGCCGGCGCCGGCATTCCGTTGGCCACGGTCGGCTGGGTGACGGCGGCGTTGGCGCGAAGCTGCACGATGCCGCTCGCCAGCACCGAGACGACCGAGGGCATCACCTCGGCCACCAGCGCTGGCAGTTCGGGGATGCTGTCCTGCGCACGAGCCGCTGCGGGCAGGGCGGCGGCGAGCGGCAGGCCAGCGAGCAGAGCACGGCGTGGGGCGCGCATGGGGCGGTCCTCCGGCGGGCAGCACTGACCGGATCATAGCACGGGGCGTGGGTGTCCGCTTGAATGCCGTTCGCGGATCGCCACATTGGCCGCGACAAACAGGAGGGTTCCGTGTCCTATCGGAGCGAGCCATACGGTCCCGACGCACGGGCGATGATGCGCTACGACGCGAACCGGAAATCGGCGCTGGTCGCCTACGTGCTGTGGTTCTTCCTCGGCTATCTCGGCGTTCACCGGTTCTATCTCGGCCGGGTGGCGTCGGGGCTGACGATGCTGCTGCTCGGCCTGATCTCCGCGGCGCTGACCGTCGTTCTGATCGGCTATGTCGGCCTGGCGATCATCGCGCTCTGGTGGCTGATCGACGCCATCCTCATCCCCGGGATGGCGCGGCACTACAACAACCGGCTGGTGGACGAGATCGCCCGCTAGGACAGCGCCCGCCGCAGCGCCTCGTTCACCAAGGCCGGGTTGCCGCGTCCGGCCATGGCCTTCATCACCTGGCCGACGAAGAAGCCGAACAGCTTTTCCTTTCCCGCCCGGTATTCGGCGAGCTTGTCGGGGTTCGCCGCCAGCACCGAGGCCACCGCGTCGTCGATCGCGCCGGTATCCGTCACCTGGCGCAAGCCCCGGTGCTCGACGATCGTGCCCGGCGCCTCGCCGGTCTCGACCATCGCCTCGAACACTTCCTTGGCGATGCGGCCGTTAATCGTGCCGTCCGCCATCAGGTCGAGCAGCGCACCGAGCCGTGCGGCCGACACCGGGCTGGTCTCGATCGTCGTGCCGGTGCGGTTCAACGCCGCGAAGAAGTCGCCCAGCACCCAGTTCGCCGCCAGCTTCGCATCCCGCCCGCGCGCCACGCTCTCATAAAAATCCGCGGTTGCCTGCTCGGCCACCAGCACGCCCGCATCGTAGGCGGGCAGGCCATAGTCGCGCATGAACCGGGCGCGCTTGGCATCCGGCAGCTCGGGCAGCGCCGCACCCAGCCCGGCCACCCACGCCTCGTCCAGCACCAGCGGCAGCAGATCGGGGTCGGGGAAATAGCGGTAGTCGTGCGCGTCCTCCTTGCTGCGCATCGAGCGGGTCTCGCCGCGCGACGGGTCATAGAGCCGCGTCTCCTGTTCGACGAGGCCGCCCCCTTCCCACACGCCCACCTGCCGCCGCGCCTCCGCCTCGATCGCCTGCATCACGAACCGGATCGAGTTGACGTTCTTCACCTCGCAGCGGGTGCGGAACGGCTCGCCGTGGCGGCGGACGCTCACGTTCACGTCGGCGCGCAGCGAGCCTTCCTCCATGTTGCCGTCGCAGGTTCCGAGATAGCGCATGATGCTGCGCAGCTTTCGCAAATAGGCGCCGGCTTCTTCAGGGCTGCGGATGTCCGGCTCGCTCACGATCTCCATCAGCGCGACCCCGGAGCGGTTGAGGTCGATGAACGACAGCGTCGGGTGCTGGTCGTGCAGCGACTTGCCGGCGTCCTGCTCCAGATGCAGGCGGGTGACGCCGATCGACTTTCGTGCTGCCGTCGGCGAGCTCGATGGACACGGCGCCGGCGCCGACGATCGGGTGCTCGTACTGGCTGATCTGATAGCCCGCCGGCAGATCGGGATAAAAATAATTCTTGCGGTCGAACCGGCTCACCAGGTTGATGTGCGCGGCAAGCCCCAGCCCGGTGCGAACGGCCTGCGCCACGCATTCGCGGTTGATGACCGGCAGCATTCCCGGGAACGCCGCATCGACGAAGCTCACCTGCGAATTGGGGGCGGCGCCGAACCCGGTCGCGGCGCCGCTGAACAGCTTTGCGGCGCTGACCACCTGCGCGTGGACTTCGAGTCCGACCACGATCTCCCACGCGCCGCTCTCGCCTTCGATCGCATAGCTCATGCCGCGATCTCCGTCGGCCGCGCGTCGAAGCCGGCCGCGCGCTCGATCGCGGCGGCGACGGCGAACACGCTCTCCTCGTCGAACGGGCGTCCGAGCACCTGCAAGCCGAGCGGCAAACCTTGCGCGTCCAGCCCCGCCGGGACCGAGATGCCCGGAATGCCGGCCATGTTGGCGGGCACGGTGAACACGTCGTTGAGGTACATCGCCACCGGATCGTCCATCCGCTCGCCCTGCGCGAACGCCGCCGTGGGCGTGGTCGGCGTCAGCAGCGCATCCACGTGCCCGAAGGCATCGGTGAAGTCCCGAAGAATAAGCGCCCGCACTTTCTGCGCCCGCAGGTAATAGGCGTCGTAATAGCCCGCCGACAGCACATACGTCCCGATCAGCACGCGGCGCTTCACCTCCGCACCGAACCCCTCGGCACGGGTGCGCTCGTAGAGTTCCGTGAGATCGTCGCCTTCTTCCCGCATCCCGAACCGGACGCCGTCATAGCGCGCGAGGTTCGACGACGCCTCGGCGGGAGCCACGATGTAATACGCGGCCAGCGCGTACTTCGTGTGCGGCAGCGACACGTCCACGATCTCGGCGCCGGCGTCGCGCAGCCATTCGGCGCCCTGCCGCCATAGCGCCTCGATCTCGGCCGCCATCCCGTCGGCGCGGTATTCGCGCGGCACGCCGATGCGCAATCCCCGCACGCCGCGCTCGCAGGCGGCGGCGAAGTCGGGCACCGGACGGTCGGCGCTGGTGCTGTCCTTCGGGTCGTGCCCGGCCATCGAGCGCAGCAGCAGCGCGCAGTCGGCGACGCTGCGCCCGAACGGCCCCGGATGGTCCAGCGAGGATGCGAACGCGACCACTCCCCAGCGGCTGCACCGTCCATAGGTCGGCTTCATTCCCGCGATGCCGCAGAAACTCGCCGGCTGGCGGATCGAGCCGCCGGTATCGGTGCCGATCGCCCCGAGTGCCAGCCGCGCCGCGACCGCCGCCGCCGAGCCGCCGGACGATCCGCCGGGCACCAGTGCCGCGTCGGCGGTCCTGCCGCCGCCGCCACGGGTTCGCGACCGCACCGTAGGCGGACGTCATGTTCGACGAGCCCATCGCGAACTCGTCCATGTTCGCCTTGCCCAGGAACACCGCGCCGTCGCGCCGCAGATTGGCGGTCACCGTGCTTTCGTACCGCGGCACGAACGGCCCGAGGATGCGGCTGCCGGCGGTGGTGCGCACGCCCTCGGTGCAATAGAGGTCCTTGATCGCGAGCGGGATGCCGGCGAGCGGCCCGGCATCGCCGCGCGCGAGCGCCGCATCCGCCGCCTCCGCCTGCGCGCGCGCCAGCTCGGGTGTGACCGTGATCAGCGCGTTCAGCCGCGGGTTCAGCGCCTCGATCGCGTCGAGATGCGCGGCCGTGAGTTCCACGGCCGAGAACGCGCGGCGGCGCAGCCCCGCGGCGGCATCGGCGATCGTGAGGTCGAGCAGGCTCATTCGACGACTTTCGGCACGGTGAAATAGTCGCCGCTGCGCGCGGGCGCGTTCGCCAGCACGCGCTCGGCATCGCCGCCGTCGGTCACCACATCGTCGCGCATCTTCAGCGCCATCTGCGCGGCGCCGGTCAGCGGTGCCACGCCCTCGATGTCCACCTCGTTCAGTTGCTCGATCCAGCCGAGAATGCCGTTCAGCTCCGCTTGCAGGCGCGCGAGATCGTCCTCCTCCACGCGGATGCGGGCGAGACGGGCGATGCGGCGGATCGTCGCGGGATCGAGCGACATGGTGGTCCCTGGCTCTCGTGGAAGCCGCGGACCATAACGGCGCGCATGGCGCTGTTCAACATGGCGGAGCTGCGCGCGGCCTTGCCGCGCGGGCGGCGGCTGCTCGGGATCGATCCCGGCGCGCGCACGATCGGGCTGGCGCTGTCGGACGTGTCGCTGCTGCTCGCCTCGCCCTACGGCAGCCTGCGCCGCGCCCGGCTGCGGGCGAATGCCGCCGAGATCGCCGCGATCGCGGCGCGCGAGGGCGCGGGCGGGCTGGTGGTCGGCCTGCCGCTGTCGATGGACGGCACCGCCGGCCCGGCGGCGCAGGCGGCGCGCGACTGGACGCTGGCACTGTCGGACGCGACCGCGCTGCCCGCGGCGCTGTGGGACGAGCGGCTCTCGACCGCGGCGGTGCAGCGCGTCCTGATCGGCGAGGCCGACCTGTCGCGTGCGCGCCGTGCCGCGACGGTGGACAAGATGGCCGCCGCCTGGATGCTGCAGGCGGCCCTCGACGCGTCAAAAGGGGAGTGAGGCCATCTTGCGACCCCCTCGACACACGATATGCAGGTATTATGTAATTGCAGTGTAGCACGTGCATGGATGGCTGTGATGTCGAGAGCAAGGAGCCAAGCGAGGGACGAAACGTTCAACTTCCGCGTCGATCCGACCCTGAAGGCGGACTTCCAGGCCGCCGCGCGAGCGCAGCACAGGCCGGCAGCCCAGGTGATCCGCGATTTCATGCGCGACTACGTGCAGCGCCAGAGGCGCCGTGATTTCCTGGCGGAGGCGGAGCGCCAGTCGCGTGCGATCGCCCAGCTCGCCGCCGATCCGAACAGCGACGAGGCGCAAGTGCTGCGTGAACTGGACGCCGCGTTCGACGCCCTGTACCAGAACGACGAGTGAGCGTGCAGCGTGGCGATCTTGTAACAATCGTGGCGCCCGGGGATTACGGCAAGCCGCGCCCCGCTCTGGTCGTGCAAGCAGACGCTTTCATCCTGCTGCCTTCGGTGATCGTGCTCCTGCTGACCAGCAGGATCACGGGCCGGGAGCTGCTACGGATCACCGTGCCTGGAAATGGGGAGAGCGGCTTGCACAGGCCTTCCGACATCATGATCGACAAGCTGTTGACCCTGCCGCGCACGAAGATTGGCGAGCGCATCGGACGCCTGGACGCGGCGACGATGCGTGCGGTAGACCTCGCCCTCGCGCGCATCCTGGGGTTTGCCGGTGGAAGCGGGCACTGAGCCGCACCCGGAGGACGCGATCCTCGTGGCACCCGATCCGGCGTATGCCGCGAGCTATCTCGACGCGCTGCGCGAGGGCTTTCGCGATCGCGGCGGGAGCGCGCCGGACCTTGGCGCGATCGAGGCCGATCTTCCGGCCACCTCGCCCGCCTCAACGACCAGGACGGCCGCACCACGCTTCCCGACGGGCGCGTGATCCCCTATGCGCCGTTCGCGCAACTCTGGCTCGTGTGCGGCGACACCTTCATCGGCCGCGCCAGCATCCGCTACGCGCTGAACGAGCTGCTGCTCGCCTGGGGCGGGCATGTCGGCTACGAAATCCGCCCCTCGCTGCGCCGCCGCGGCTTCGGGATGCGCGCCTGCACGCTCGCGATCGCGCACGCCCGCGCGCACGGCATCGGCCGGCTGCTGCTGACCTGTGCCGAGGACAATCTCGGCTCGGCACGGATCATCGAGGCGCATGGCGGGGTGCTGGAGAATATCGCGCCCCATCCGCTGACGCCGGGCATCCGGGTGCGGCGCTACTGGATCGCGCCGCCCGCCTGACGCTCAGACACGCCGCGCGGCCGGAGCAAATCGCCGCCAGCGCCGCAACCAGCAGTGCCAACCGGGGCAGCGCGCGCGCCGGCTCGCCGCGCCGCAACTCCGCCGCCAGCACCGGGGCCGAGGCCGCCGCCAGCACCGCGCCGCCCAGCGCCCGCGTCTGCCCGCACGCCACCAGCAGCCCGCCCGCGACCTCGCCGCCGCCGACCAGCCGCATCGCCGGCTTCGACCATCCCCAATGCCGGAACATCCGCCGGTAGCCTCGGATCGCGAACAGCTTGTCGATGCCGGCGACCGCGAAGGCGGCGCCGAGGAGGGGAAAGAACGGGGTGCGTGTCATGCGCCCCAAATGCGAGAAGCCGGCGCGGGTTTCCGCCGCGCCGGCTCCTCGTCTCCCAGCCCACCGGCACGCGGCGGGCGCCGCACTCCCTCCACCAGCGGCGGAGTGCAGGCGGGACGTCAGCCGAGGGTGGCCAGAACTTCCTCGCTGCCCGGGAACCGGCCGGTTGCGCGCTTGGAGTAGCGCAGCCGCCCGTCCACCGTGATCTCGAACACGCCGCCGCGGCTTTCGCGCAGACGGACCTCAGCGCCCGGCGCGCGTTCGAGGATCATGTCCCGCACCTGCCTGGCGCGCGGCTCATAGCCTCACATGCCGCAGTATTCGATCTCCACCTGCATCGCTGTCTCCGTCGGTTGACCGCGCCGAGCTTGCCAGCACGCGCCGCGTCGGGCAACCACCACCGAAGTCAAACGCCGTAGTAGGCGTCGATGTCACGGTCGCGCCGGTCATCCCAGAGCGCCATCTCGCTCGCCCCATAGGCCGGCGCCTTTTCCAGCCTGACCCGCTCGATGCCGACGACATAGCCGCCTTGGCGAGTGTCGTATTTCAGCTGATTCCAGGGCAGCGGGGTGTATTTGTCGCCGATCCCGAGAAAGCCCCCGAAGCTCATCACGGCGTACTGGGCCTTGCCGGAAATCTTGTCGAGCATCACGTCGTACACGGTGCCGAGCTTTTCGCCGGCGGTGTTATAGACGTTGGTGCCGTTCACCTTGCTGGCCGCGATCAGCCGGCCGCCGGTGTCTTCAGGATTGTTGATGGTTGCCACGACATTCCTCCAATGGGAAATTGCACGCTTGCGTGCAGGAGCCGCAACGCGTCGAGGCCGCCGAGGTTCGGGCGCTGGTCCGGCTAGGCCGGTGATGCGGAGTGTGCAAAACTGCACGTCGCCGGCCGCGTTACCCGCGACAGTCGCGAGGCCGTGAAACTCCGCGTTGGAGCCGACCTCGCCGCCATGCCGCTCCGCGATCGCTTTCTGACTCATCTGCGCCGGCGTCTTGCCGGCACCGCGCTGCCGCTGCGGCTGGCGTTCTGGGACGGCGGCGTGTTCGACTTCGCGCCTGCACCCGTCGTCACCATCAGGATGCGCTCGCCGCGGGTGATGCGCCTGTTCCTGACCGGGAACATGGGCCGGCTCGGAGAAGCCTATGTCGAGGGCGACATCGTGGTGGAGGGCCGGTTGCAGGACGTGCTGCGCATCGGCATCACCATCGCCGAGCGGATCGGCCAGTCGCCGCTGGTCCGCAGGATCGCGCCGTTGCTGGCGCGCCTTCCGCGCCGGCACAGCAAGCGGCGCGATGCCGAGGCGATCAGCTACCACTACGACGTCTCGAACCGCTTCTACGCGCTCTGGCTCGATCGCCAGATGATCTATTCCTGCGCGTACTATCGCACCGGCCAGGAGGATCTGGACACCGCGCAGGAGCAGAAGCTCGATCATATCTGCCGCAAGCTGAACCTTCAGCCGGGCGAGAGATTGCTCGATATCGGCTGCGGCTGGGGCGGGCTGCTGCGATGGGCGGCGCAGCACTACGGCATCAGCGGGGTCGGCGTCACGCTCAGCCGCGAGCAATACGAGTATGCGCGGCAGGCGGTGGCAGAGGCCGGGCTGGCCGAACGCGTCGAAATCCGGCTGCAGGACTATCGTGAAATCCCGGACCAGCCGCAGTTCGAGAAAATCGTCTCGGTCGGGATGTACGAGCATGTCGGCATCGCCAACCTGCCGCGGTATTTCGCCATCGTCTCCCGGCTGCTGAAGGAAGGCGGCACGTTGCTGAACCACGGTATCACGGTCGCCGATCGTGACGGCCACGCCAAGGGGCCGCCCGGCGGCGAGTTCATCGGCCGCTACGTGTTTCCCGGGGGCGAGCTGCCGCACATCTCGCGCGTGCTGTACGAGATCGCGGGCGCGGGGCTGGAAGTCACCGACATGGAGGATCTCCGGTCGCACTATCCGCCGACCTTGCTCGCCTGGGTGCGCCGGCTGGAAGCGCAGAAGGAGCGGGCGATCGAAGCCGCCGGCGAGAAGCGGTTCCGCATCTGGCGCATGTACATGGCCGGCATGGCCTACGCGTTCGACCGCGGCCTGCTGTCGGTGGCACAGGTGCTCGCGGTCAAGCCGACCCGGGCGGGCATGGCGCCGCGGCCGTGGACGCGCGCCTATCAGTACGTGTCGGGCGCCGCGGTGCCGCTGACCGGGACGCTCGACTGGGGCGATATCTGAACCGCCTCCGGCTCGGCATCGCCGCCGGGCGCGATCGGCTCGGCGTAGTAGTGGTCGAGGATCAGCCGGATGCAGGCGGCGACGGGCACGGCGAACAGCAGCCCGATCACGCCGAACAGCATCGCGCCGCAGACGAAGGCGAACATGATGACCACCGGATGCACCTTCACCGAGCGGCCGAGCACCAACGGGCCGACCAGATTGTCGATCGAGAGGCGCAGCGCGATCGCGTATCCCATCAGGAAGATGAGTCCGAGCGTACTGGTCTGCTGCAGGCCCGTCAGTCCCACCAGCACCATCGATGTCATCGGCCCGACCGCCGGGATCAGCTCGAGCAGTCCCACCGCGACCGACAGCAGCACCGAGTGCGGAAGATGGAACAGCAGCCCGAAGCCGAGCCAGCCGACGAAGGCGGTGTACAGCACCACCGCGCAGATGCCGACGATGTAGCGCCGCAGCATCGGGATGAGCTTCGGCAGCAATTCGATCACGGAGTGCCGGCGCTCGGGCGGCACCAGCCAGATCGCCCCCGCCGCGAGCTGCGGGCCGGACGCCATGAAATAGGGGATGAGCACCAGGGTAAGGAAGCCGCCGACGATCAAGCCGATGCCGACCGTGGCAAGGGTGGCCAGTTGCGGCGGACCGATCAGGTTGTGGAGGGCTTGAAAGGCGGCGGCGGTGATCGCCTCCGGCGTGTAGGTGGTTCCGAACAGCTCGATCCCGTGCGGGCCGATGGTCGCCGTGATCAGTTCGCGTGCGATCTGCGGCAGCCGGCTGGCGATGCTCATCAGGTCTCGCACGGCGGTGCTGGCGATCCAGTAGCCCACGAAGCCGAAGAAACCGACGACAACGAGGTAAAGCAGCACCACGCCGGGCCAGCGCCTGCCGCCCATGCGTCGCTGCGCCCATTCGAGCACCGGCTGCGTGACGAAGCCGATCACCGCGGCGATGATGAAGGGCACGATCGCATAGCGCACGACCCAGAGCACCAGCGCGGTGACAAGGAGCGTCGCGAAGATCTGCCATCCGCCAACGAGGGAGCGGCGTTCGGTCACGGAACTTCGACCGGAGATGGTCGGTCGGCAGATGCCGGCCGGCCGCGTCCGCAGGCGCGGCCCTTCCAGGTGACGCGGCCGGTGGCGTGAAGCAGGACGCTGTGAAACCCGATCATCGCGGCCAGGGTGACGCCGATCGGGAACAGCAGAACATAGACGATCGGCACGCGGAAGTGGCGCGCGGTGCCCGCCTGCACTCCCAGCACGATGGCCGAGCCGGCGAGGGCGAGAGCGAGCCCGAGCCAACCCGCCTCCGTGGGCCGGACCAGGGCGGCGATCCCGATCGCGATCGGGATCGCCGGCACGCCCCAGGCGACGATCACGCCGCCAAGTGCTGCCGCGATGGTGCCGGCCGCGTCGCCCATGATCTCGATCGCGTTCTTCGAGAACCCTTCCCAGAGCGAGGCCAGGCCGGTGTACATCCGCGTGCGCGCGAGATGCTCGGCCCCGAGAACGCGGAACCGCCAGCCGCCGCGCTTGACGCGCCCGGCCAGCGCCTTGTCCTCGCAGATCGCGTCGCGGACGGCGGCGTGCCCGCCGACGGCGAAATAGACGTCGCGCCGGATCAGGATGAACTGCCCGTTGGCGGTGACCTCCGACGATTCCGGATCGTCCACCTGGCGCAGATTTGTGGCGCAGGCGATCATCAGCGCGGCCGGTGGCACGATCAGCCGTTCCCAGAAGCTGCCCAGCTCCTGGAACGGGTGCAGCGAGAGCATGTCGATGCCGTGCGCTTGCGCCGTCTGCACCGCCGCCGCGATGAGGTCGGGGGCTGCGCGCACATCGGCGTCGACGAAGCAGAGCCATTCGCCGCGGCTCGACACGGCGCCGCGCCAGCAGGCATGGGGCTTGCCCATCCAGCCCTCCGGCAGCGGGCCGGCGGTGAGCAGCGCGAGCCGGGGTTCGGCGGCGAAGCTGGCTTGCACCACCGCCGCCGTGTTGTCCTGCGAGTCGTCATCGACCGCCAGGA
Source organism: uncultured Alphaproteobacteria bacterium (assembly GCA_963777265.1). Lineage (GTDB taxonomy): Bacteria > Pseudomonadota > Alphaproteobacteria > Acetobacterales > Acetobacteraceae > DATAYA01. The sequence continues at coordinate 119,996 of CAVZPY010000009.1, forward strand.
CCGCGTACTCCGCCGCCGTGCCGCTCTGCTGCAACAGCCGGGTCAGACACGGGCGGATGTTCTCGGCCTCGTTGCGGACCGGGATGATGACCGAGACCGGCGGCAATGGCTTTGCCCGCGTCTGCACCGTGACCGGGGCCGCCCGGTGGGCGCGGAGCTGGCGCAGCACCCGCGCCAGCAGCCACACCATCAGCGCGAGCCATCCCACGCCAGCGAGCAGAAGGACCATCAGTTGCGGACGGGGGACGTCACGCCGGTTGCGGCCTGATCCCGTCCGTAGCGCGCCAACAACGTCTGCCTGGACGTCCACAGCTCATGACGGGGACGCAGAAACGGCTGCCGGCGTACCGCGACCGGGTTGAAGGCGCGGGTGAGCGCCCAGATCACGATGTCCTCGCCGATCGCACGCAGGCTGGAGGCACTGCACTCCCCGGTCTCGATCAGGTCGAAGCCGTAACGGCGGACGACCCGCTGGACCCGGCCGGGGCGCAGTCCGCCGGACAGTGCCGCGCAGGCGCAGAACGCCCGCACGTCGAGCCATTCCGGGTCGCTTTCCACATGGGCGGCGAGGGCGACGAGGGAGCGCTGGATGCGATGGCGCATCGCGTTGGCCCAGTGCAGGTCCGGGCCGCCCGAGGGAAAGCGGGGCAGGTGTTCGTTCCAGAGATGGACCACCCCGACCGCTTCGCCCTGGTGGATTTGGGTCGCGTCGGCGAGCCGCAGATCGGCACGCGCCTCGGTCATCGCGATGCGCAGCACGCAGTTCGGATCCGTGGTGAACTCCCGCACGCCGTAATAGCGCCGCAGCACGGCATCGGCGCTGCCGACCACCGTCGCCCAGAGCGTGTCGTTCCACCGCTCCCCCTCGCCGATCGGGGCGGCCGTCCGAGCGGCGCGCCAAAAGCCGGCGCGCCCGCTTCCCGCGCTTTCCGGGACGAAATTTCGCAGGAAACCCATCGCTCCGCCGGTGCGGACAGAAGCGGGCGGCTCAGTCGTTCCCGCTACCGGCGGCAAGGATTCGAGCATCGACATGGATGACGGCTTTCGGAAGAATCGGCGCTCCGGCTGTCCGCAGGTCGCAACGCATCTGCTCTCGTCGCGTGCATTCCCGATCCGCTCGTGTGCTGTCAAGCACCTGCATCGCCCTCCCTCCGGGTGCCGGGGCCGGCTGAGCACCTGAGGCGACTGCTGCCATCGCTGCCGGGTGCGCCGCATTCCCACACATCAGATCGACAACTCGCCCGCTGCCCTGGTCCGGACCCGGCGGCTCCGGCTGATCGGGGGAACGCCCCCGCTCGGGCGCGGGTTCCGCCGGGTTGCGGCAGCTTGCAGCCTCGGTCGCAACGAAAATGCTGCGCTCGCCGAATCGATGCGTGATGCAATGAAAAGGTGGGCGGCGCGGCGATTGCCTGTGTTTGTGGCGCCAAAGCATCACCTCCACGCGGCGCCGGTCTGGCCGGCGACCGCCCGCATCCCATATCTGGGCCAGCCGCAAGGAGGCCGCCGATGTTCGCATTCGCCCGCAAGAAGCTGGACCTGCCGACGCCGGCCGAGGCGCTGCCCGGCCGCGACGTGCCGATGCCGGTTCCGGCGCGGCACTTCGTCAACGGCCATCCGCTCGCCGCACCGTTCCCAGCCGGGATGCAGCAGGCGATTTTCGGCCTCGGCTGCTTCTGGGGGGCGGAGCGCAAGTTCTGGCAGACCCCGGGCGTCTATTCCACCGCGGCCGGCTATGCCGGCGGGGTCACGCCGAATCCGACCTATGAGGAGGTGTGCTCCGGGCGCACCGGTCATGCCGAGGTGGTGCTGGTGGTGTTCGACCCGGCGGTGGTCAGCTACGCTGACCTGCTGCGCGTGTTCTGGGAGAGCCACGACCCGACCCAGGGGATGCGCCAGGGCAACGATGTCGGCACCCAGTACCGCTCGGCGATCTACGCATCGACGCCCGAGCAGCGCCGCCAGGCGGAAGCCTCGCGCGACGCCTATGCTCCGGCGCTGAAGCGCGCCGGCCACGGCGCCATCACCACCGAGATCGCCGATGCGCCCGCGTTCTATTATGCCGAGGACTATCACCAGCAGTACCTCGCCAAGAACCCGGCCGGCTATTGCGGCATCGGCGGCACCGGAGTTGCGCTGCCCAATTGGGCTGACCGCGGCGGCATAGTCACCCGACCTTGCGCGGGCACGGTGGCCTGCGCCACCTTCGCCCGCGATGCCGCGCCCCAAAACTCGTCTCGACCCGGCCGGCGCTCCGGTCGCCGCCGGGTTCGCGCCGCTCGCGACCGAGCGCCTGACGCTCCGCCCGCTGCGCGCCGCCGACGCCGAGGCGCTGCACCGGCTGGTGAACGACTGGGAGGTGGTGCGGATGCTGTCGCACCTGCCGTTCCCCTATCCGCGCCGGCTTGCCGATGAGTTCATCGCCGCCGCTGCCGCCGGCCTCGCCGCCGGCGCCGCCTACCACCTCGCCATCACCGGCCATGAGGAGGAGCGCGAGGTGCTGGTCGGCGCCGTCGGGCTGCGGCTCGATCGCGGCGGGCGAACGGCCGCCCTCGGCTACTGGATCGGCCGCCGCTTCTGGGGGCACGGCGTCGCCAGCGAGGCGGCGGGCCGGCTCGCGCGCTGGGCGCTCGCCAATCTCGACCTCGAACGCCTGACCGCCGGCGTCTCGATCGACAACCCCGCCTCGGCCGCGGTGCTCGCCCGGATCGGCTTTCGCGAGACCGGCACCGGCCACGAGCCGTTCCTCGCCCGCGGCGGCGAGCAGGAGGTGCGCCGCTTCGAGGCCACGCGCGAGGATCTGTTCGGCGCCGTCGAGGGCGATGCCGCCGCGGCACCCGAGGGCACCACGCCGCTGCTGCTGGTCGCCGCGTGCGGGCTGATCGACAGTGACGGCCGCGTGCTGCTCGCGCGACGGCCGGAGGGCAAGAAGCTCGCCGGGCTATGGGAGTTTCCCGGCGGCAAGCTCGAATCCGGCGAGACGCCCGAGGCGGCGCTGATCCGCGAGCTGAAGGAGGAGCTGGGCATCGACGTGACCGAGGCCTGCCTCGCGCCGTTCGCCTTCGCGTCCCACGCCTATCCGCGCTTCCACCTGCTGATGCCGCTGTTCCTGTGCCGCCGCTGGCAGGGCCGCATCGAACCGCTCGAGGGCCAGACCCTCGCCTGGGTGCGGCCGCAGAAGCTGATGGAATATCCCGTCCCGCCCGCCGACCGCCCGCTGATCCCGCTGCTGCGCGATTTCCTCTGACCATGCCGGAGTTCTGACGATGCCGGAGCCGCCGATGGCCGAGAACCCGACCGCCTGCCTGCTGGTGATCGGCAACGAGATCCTCTCCGGCCGCACGCAGGATAGCAACATCCGGTTTCTCGCGGGCCGGCTTTCGGAACTCGGCATCCCGCTGCGCGAGGTGCGGGTGATCCCCGACGTCGCCGAGACGATCGTGGGCACGGTCAACGAGGTGCGGGCGCGGTTCGACCACGTGTTCACGACCGGCGGGATCGGCCCGACGCATGACGACATCACCAGCGAATGCATCGCGGCCGCCTTCGGCGTGCCGTGGGAGACGCACGCCGAGGCGTGGGCGCGGATGGAGCGGCACTACAAGCCGGGCGAGTTCAACGCGGCGCGGCAGCGGATGGCGACGATGCCGCGCGGGGCGCGCCTGATCGACAATCCGATTTCCATCGCTCCCGGCTTCAGCATCGGCAACGTGCATGTCATGGCCGGCGTGCCGCGCGTCATGCAGGCGATGTTCGAGACGCTGGCACCGCGCCTGCGTGGCGGGCCGCCGGTGCTCTCGCGCGCGGTGCACAGCAAGGGCGTGCCGGAAGGCGCGATCGCCGAGCGCCTGGGCGAGATCCAGCGGCGCTATCCCGCACTCGACATCGGCAGCTATCCTTATTATCGCGCGACCGGAAACGGCGTCGCGATCGTGGCCAAAGGCACCAACGCCGAGGCCGCGAACGCGGCAATCGCGGAGGTGACGGTGGTGATGCGCGAACTGGGCGGGATGCCCGAGCCGGGCGAGCCGGCGCAGTAAGACGAGCTGTCATTCGCGATGGTCCTTTCGACGTCGTGCAGTACGGGCCCCGGCCCGCTTGACGCGGTGCGGCGTGCGGTCTGCATTCGCGGCCATCGCGCGGGAGGAATGCGGCCATGACGCAGGCGGACCGGCCGCGGCTCGGCTTCGTCGGCATCGGCATCATGGGCCGCGAAATGGTGCTGCACCTGCTGGAGCGCGGCTGGCACGTGACCGCCTGGAACCGCGAGCCGGAGCGGCTGGGGGCGGTGCGCGATGCCGGCGCCGCGACTGCCGCCTCGCCGCGCGCAGTCGCCGCTGGCTCCGACATCGTGCTGCTGTGCGTGCTGCACACCGAGGCGGTGCGCGCCTGCGTGTTCGGCGATGACGGCATCGCCGCCGCACCCGGCGGGGCGCGGCTGGTGATCGACCACTCGACCATCGACCCGGCGGCGACGCGCGACTTCGCCGCACGGCTGCACGCGGCGACCGGGGCGGACTGGATCGACGCGCCGGTCTCGGGCGGCCCGAGCCAGGCGCGCGCCGGCACGCTCACGATCATGGCGGGCGGCGAGGCGGAGGCGATGCGGCGCGCGGCGCCCGTGCTCGGCGAACTCGGGGCCAACGTCACCCGCATGGGCGGGGTCGGCGCGGGGCAGACGACCAAGCTGGTCAACCAGGCGATCGTCGGCGCGGGCTTCGTCGCGATGGCCGAGGCGCTGGTGCTGGCCGAGGCGGCCGGGCTGGATGCGGCCCGCCTCCCCGCAGCGCTGGCGGGCGGCCTTGCCGACGGCCCGCTGCTCGCGCGCATCTACGCGCAGATGCAGGCGCGCGCATTCGAGCCGCCGTCGAGCTACGCGCGCCAGTTGCTGAAGGACCTGGACGCGGTTGCGGCGTTTCGGCAGTCGCTTGCCCTCGACCTGCCGCTCGCCGAGGCGGCGCGGCAGCGCTACGCGGCGTTCGTCGCGGGCGGCGGTGCGATGCAGGACAGTGCGGCGGTCATGCGGCTCTACGGCGGATGACGCTCGCGACCATTGCCCGGCCCGACACGGGCCAGCGCGCGGCGCTCCGCCGGATCGACCGCGCGCTCGGCCTCGCCGCCGAAGTGCCGGCAGCCGTGCTCGTGGTCGCCGAGATCGTGCTGCTCTCGGCCGGCGTGGTGTCGCGCTACGTGTTTCAGAGCCCGCTCACCTGGTCCGACGAGCTCGCCTCCGCCCTGTTCCTCTGGCTCGCGATGCTGGGCGCCGTGATCGCACTGCGCCGCGGCGAGCACATGCGGCTGACCGTGTTCGTCAACCGCGCGCGCCCCGCCGCCCGCGCCTGGCTGGAGGCGATCGCCGCCGCCGTCACCGCCGCCTGCCTGCTCGGCCTGATGGTGCCGGCCGCCCAGTACATGACCGACCAGTGGGCGGTAATCACGCCGGCACTCGGCCTGCACGATTCCGGCCGTGTGGCGGCGATCCTGGTGGGTGCCGCGATGATGACGCTCGCCGCCCTGGTGCGGCTGTTCCGGGTCGCCACGGTGCCGCGTGCGACGGGCGCGGTGGCCCTGATCGCCGCCGTGCTCGTTTGTCTCTGGCTGGCGCAGCCATCGCTTGCCGCGATCGGCAATCTCGACCTGGTTGTTTTCTTCGTCATCGGCGTCGGTCTGTGCGTGCTGGCCGGCACGCCGATCGCGTTCGCCTTCGGCGGCGCGACGCTCGCCTATCTCACCTTCACCACCACGATCCCGCTCAGCATCGTGGTCAACCGCATCGACGAGGGCATGTCCTCGATCGTGCTGCTGGCGGTGCCGCTGTTCGTGTTTCTCGGCGTGCTGATCGAGATGATGGGGCTGGCGCGCGCGCTGGTCGATTTCATGGTGGCCCTGCTCGGCCACGTCCGCGGCGGCCTTTCGTACGTGCTGCTGGCGGCGATGTATCTCGTCTCGGGCATCTCCGGGTCGAAGGCCGCGGACATGGCGGCGGTCGCACCCTGCCTGTTTCCCGAGATGAAGCGGCGGGGAGCGGCACCCGGCGAGCTGGTGGCCCTGCTCGCCTCCTCGGGGGCGATGTCGGAGACGATCCCGCCGAGCCTCGTGCTCATCACCATCGGCTCGGTCTGCGGCGTCTCGATCGCCGGGCTGTTCACCGGGGGCATGCTGCCGGCCGCGGTCGGCGCGCTCGCGCTGGTCGCGGTGTGCCGCTGGCGGTCGTCCGCCGACGAGGCAGCCGGGCAGCGGCGCGCGAGCCTGCGCGCCATGCTGCGCACCGGCGTGATCGCGGTGCCGGCGCTGGTGCTGCCGTTCCTGATCCGCGCCGCGGTCGTCGAAGGGATCGCCACCGCGACCGAGGTCTCCACCGTCGGCATCGCCTACACGTTCCTGGTCGGGCTGCTGATCTACCGCAGCTACGATCTGCGCCGGCTGTGGCCGATGCTGGTGGACACGGCGGCGCTGTCCGGGGCGATCCTGCTCATCATCGGCATGGCGACGGCGATGGCCTGGGCGCTGACGCAATCGGGGTTCAGCCAGCAGCTCGTCGCGGCGATGATCCGGATGCCGGGCGGCAAGGCCGGCTTCCTCGCCGTCTCGGTCGCGGTATTCGCGGTGCTCGGCTCGCTGCTGGAGGGCATCCCGGCGATCGTGCTGTTCGGCCCGCTGCTGTTCCCGGCGGCGCGCGCGATCGGGATCAACGACGTGCATTACGCGATCACGGCGGTGCTCTCGATGGGGCTCGGCCTGTTCGCGCCGCCGTTCGGCGTCGGCTTCTATCTCTCCTGCGCGATCGGCGGCGCCTCGCCGGACGAGGCGATGCGGCTGGTGTGGCCGTATCTCGGCGCGCTGCTGCTGGCGGTGATCGTTGTCGCGGCAGTGCCGTGGCTCTCGATCGGCTTTCTCTGAGGAACCCGACGCGTGCGCTGGTGTTCGCCTCCTATGCCGCCCGAGCGCCCCGTGCTGCCCGTCCATGCCTCCGATCGTCCGCCGCCCAGCCCCGGCCGGCAGCCGCCCGAGCACGACCCGGACGAGCCGCCGCCCGTCGAGGAGCCGCCGTCGCCGATCCCGATCCCGCCCGACCTCCCGCCCGAGCCGCTGCGCGCCGGCGGCCTCGCGATCGCCGCGGCATTGCCATCGCCCGGCGCTCGCCTACGTTGACTGCCGTCAACTTGGTCACAGCGGAAGGAGCGGGCCGATGGGCCACGGAAATTTCGTCTGGAACGAACTGCTGACGCGCGATGTCGAAGCTGCCAAGAAGTTCTATGCCGGCGTCGTCGGCTGGACCTTCAAGCCGATGCCCATGGAAAACGGCACCTACTGGATCGCCGAGATGGACGGAAAGCCGGTCGGCGGCATCATGGCGATGCCGCAGGACATGCCGGCAACGGTGCCGCCGCACTGGTTCGAGTACCTGGAAGTGGACGACGTGGATGCACGCCTCAACCGGGCGACCGAGCACGGCGGCAAGATCATGCGCCCGTCCTTCGATGTGCCCGAGGTCGGCCGGCTCGGCTTCGCCATGGACAGCACCGGTGCGGCCCTCGGCCTGATGACGCCGGTGCAAAAAACCTGACGGGTCCTTTCAGTCGATCCGGCCCTCGCCCACGGCGACGTCGCAGGGCACGTCGCGCAGCGTCTCCACCGCGATCCGCAGCCCGGCAATGATCGTGGCCAATCCCATGCTAGACGCGCCCGGACGCCGTGCGGCCTGCTCGGGCAGAAGCGGCACATGGATGAAGCCGGCGCGAATGCCGGGAAACTCGGTCGCCGCGAGGTGGCAGGCGAGATAGAGGGCCGCGTTGCAGAGGAACGTGCCCGCCGTGTTCGAGATGGCGGCCGGGATGCCGCCCGCGCGCGCGGCCGCGGCGATCGCCTTGATCGGCGCCGAGGCGAGATAGGCCGCGGGGCCGCCCGCCACCACCGGCACGTCGATCGGCTGCGCCCCGTCATTGTCGGGGATGCGCGCGTCGATCACGTTGATCGCAACCCGCTCGACCGACATCTCCGCGCGTGACCCCGCCTCGCCGGCCAGCAGCACCGCATCGGCCCGGTGCCCGGCGATTGCGGCGCGCACCGCGCCCTCCAGCCGCGCGGCCGAGACCGGCAGCACCGCAATGCCCAGGGCCACGCCCTCCGGCCGCCACCCGGCCAGCGCCCGCACCGCCTCCTCCGATGCATTGACCAAATCACCGCCGAACGGCTCGAAGCCGGTGAGCAGGATGCGCATGGCGCCACGCTACCGAGCGGGCGCACCATGGCCAGGAACGCCTCTTGACGCCGATGGCGGGCGTGGCGTCCGCTGACGTCGCAGACGACGAACGCGGATGATGAACGGGGGGATGTCCAAATGCCGACCGAACGCGAACGCTTTGGGGTCACGCGCCGAGGGCTGCTGGCCGGCGGTGCCAGCCTGGCTGCACTGGCAACCATGCCCGCGGCGGCGCAGCAACCGGGGCCGGCGAATTCGCGCCGCTTCGCCCTGGCCTATATCGGCACCTACACCTCGCACGCCGTGCATGGGGCGGCGGGACACGGCGAGGGCATCTATCTGATGCGGCTCGACCGCGCGACCGGCGCGCTGGAGCCGGTGAAGACCTACCCCGCGCCAAGTCCGTCCTGGATCGCGCTCGCGCCGGACCGGCGGTTCCTCTACGCGGTCAACGAGATCGAGGATTTCGGCGGCGCCAAGCACGGCTCCGTCACCGCCTACAAGATCGCGCCCGGCACCGGGGAGCTGACCCAGATCAACGCCGTCAGCTCGCAGGGCGCGGGGCCGGCGCACGGCAGCGTGCATCCGTCGGGAAAATTCGTGTTCGTCGCCAATTACGGCGGCGGCAACGTCGCGGTGCTTCCGGTCAAGCCCGACGGCGGCCTCGGCGATGCCGTGGACGTGCAGGCCGATCAGGGGCCGCCGGGGGCGGGCCGCCCAGCCGACGGCGCACCCGGCAACTTCTCGATCAGCGACCATGATGGGCCGCACGCACATATGATCTCGGCCGACCCGACCGGACGATGGGTGCTGGTCAACGATCTCGGCCTCGATCGCACCTTCATCTGGCGGCTCGATCAGCAGAGCGGCAAGCTCACGGCCGGTAGCCCGGCGTACGTTCCGGCGGCCTCCGCCGGCGCCGGGCCGCGGCATTTCGGCTGGCACCCGAACGGCCGCGTTTTTTACAACCTCTACGAAGAGGCATCGGAACTGGCGGTCTATGACTGGGACCCGCGCACGGCGGCGTTGCAGCTCAAGCAGAAAGTCTCGACCCTGCCGCCCGGCTATGCCGGCACCAACTATGCCTCCGAGCTGGTCATCACGCCGAACGGGCGCTTCATCTATGCCGGCAACCGGCTGCACAACAGCTTCGGCATCTTTGCGGTGGCACTCGACGGGACCGTGCGCTGGATCGGAGACCAATGGACGCGCGGCGACTACACGCGCAGTTTCGGCCTCGATCCCAGCGGCCGCTTCATGGTCGCCTGCAATCACCGCAGCGACCAGACGACGGTGTTCCTGGTCGATCCCGCGACCGGCGGGCTGCCGTTCACGAACCGCTACGTCCCGGTGCCCAGCCCCTCGATGATCGCGTTCCTGTAGGCTGGGGGATTGTGCAATAGGCCGTGGCGATCACAGAGCTTGTGCATGACTGAAGGCAATGGGCGTAATGATCGGGATACCCCGAAAGGGATTTAATACCAACAGATCGAGATCGCCGGTCACGATGATATCTGCGTGGCCATTAACTGCCAGCTCAAGAAATTTGTCGTCGGTGGGGTCGCGGCATGCGGCGATGCGCTCGACAACCGTCACCAACTCCGCCTTGGAGAATATCCGCCGCACCTTATCGAGGTAGGCTGCCGGCAACTTCGGCGCGAAATAAGGCCGCTGCAAGACCTCGATCACCTGCGCTTCGATTACGGCGGTCTTGAGAAGCGGGCCGGACTCGTCAAGCCATCGGATGACCATACCCGGCCACGACGATTCCTTGAGCGCCGCGCTGACAAAGACGTTGGTATCGACAACGACCCTCATCCAAGGCCGGGCTCGACTTCCTTCTGGGCCTGCTTGATGAGCCGGTCGATATCGTCATCGGACCAGCCGGCCTCGATCACCTTCGGCCGCGAGTAGCGGCGCACTTCGGCCAGCCAGTCATCCGGCTCAATGGTGATCAACACATGCCGATCTGGGGCAATGCCACGGCGCGCCAGTTCGGCCGCCACTTGTCCGGCGGTGCTTTCGATGAACTGCGGCTCTGCCAGCTTCGTCATGCGATCCTCGCTCTACAGTGAGGAGAGTATAGCACACACGCTCGCGCGTTTGCAGGCCGGACGTCTCGGCCCGGCTAGTGGAGCAGAGCGCGGCGTCTATCGAGCGCATGGCCGGGGTGGTCGGTTTTCTTGACAACACGCCACGATGATGTTAGAAGGACTGCCTCCAAACCCCAAAAGCTCGGGGCGTGAGAGCGGAGGTGAGTTTCCCGCCGCGCCGTTCCGAGGTTGCCTTACATCGCGGGCATGGCGCCGCCGTCCCGCCTGCGCTAGACCCGCCGCCGACAACGGCCGGGGGAGCATCGAGTCGCCATGCCCGTGATGCCGGATCACTGGATCCGCCGCATGGCGACCGAGCACGCCATGATCGAACCCTTCGTGGAGACGCAGAAGCGCGAGGGCGTGATCTCCTACGGCCTCTCCAGCTACGGCTACGATGCCCGCGTCGCCGACGAGTTCCGCATCTTCACCAACGTCGACAGCGCGATCGTCGATCCGAAGGCGTTCAGCGAGGCGAGCTTCGTGACGAGGCGCGGCCCGTCCTGCATCATTCCGCCGAACAGCTTCGCGCTCGGCCACACGGTCGAGTATTTCCGCATTCCGCGCGACGTGCTGGTGGTGTGCCTGGGCAAATCGACCTACGCCCGCTGCGGCATCATCGTGAACGTGACACCGCTGGAACCCGAGTGGGAGGGACAGGTGACGATCGAGATCAGCAACACCACGCCGCTGCCGGCGCGCCTCTGGGCGAACGAGGGCATCAGCCAGTTCCTGTTTCTCCAAGGCGCCTCGCCGTGCGAGGTTTCCTATGCCGACAAGGCCGGCAAATACATGCGCCAGCGCGGCGTCGCGCTGCCAAAACTCTGATGGCGATGGACCGCATCCGCATCCGCGGCGGCCGCCCGCTCGATGGCGAGATCGCGATCGGCGGCGCCAAGAACGCGGCCCTGCCACTGATGGCCGCCGGCCTGCTCACCGCCGAGCGGCTGGTGCTCGCCAACGTGCCGCAGCTCGCCGACATCGCGACCATGACGGCGCTGCTCTCCCAGCACGGCATCGCCGTCGAGCCGGCCACCAATGACGGGCGCACACTCTCGATCGGCGGCGCCATCACCAGCACCGAGGCGCCGTACGACATCGTGCGCAAGATGCGCGCCTCGGTCCTGGTGCTCGGTCCGCTGGTGGCGCGCGCGGGCGAGGCGCGCGTCTCGCTGCCCGGCGGCTGCGCGATCGGAACCCGGCCGATCGACCTGCACCTCAAGGGCCTGGAGCAGATGGGGGCCACGATCCGGCTCGACGCGGGATACGTCCATGCCGCCGCACCCGGCGGGCTGCGCGGCGCCACGATCGTGATGCCGTTCGTCTCGGTGGGTGCGACCGAGAACCTGCTGATGGCCGCGGCCCTCGCCAACGGCCGCACCGTCATCGCCAACGCCGCGCGCGAGCCCGAGATCGGCGACCTCGGCGCCTGCCTGGTCGCGATGGGCGCGCATATCGAGGGCATCGGCACCGACCGCCTGACGATCGACGGGGTCGCGTCGCTGCACGGCGCGCAACACGCGATCATCCCCGACCGGATCGAGACCGGCACCTACGCCTGCGCCGCGGCGATCACCGGCGGTCAGGTACGGCTCTGCGGTGCGCGGCTCGAGCATCTGGGCGCGGTCGCGCGCATCATGCGCGAGGCGGGCGTCGAGGTCGCCGAGGAGCCTGGCGCGCTCAACGTTCGCCGGCTCAACGGCCTGTGCGGCGCGGACGTGATGACCGAACCCTATCCCGGCTTTCCCACCGACATGCAGGCGCAGTTCATGGCCCTGATGTCGGTCGCCGAGGGGGCGGCGATGGTGACGGAATCGATCTTCGAAAACCGCTTCATGCACGTCCCCGAGCTGAACCGCATGGGTGCGCGCATCAACGTCCACGGCGCCTCGGCGATCGTGCGCGGCGTGCCGGCGCTGTCGGGTGCGCCGGTGATGGCGACCGACCTGCGCGCCTCGGTCAGCCTGGTGCTCGCCGGACTGGCAGCGCGGGGGGAAACGATCGTCAACCGCGTCTATCACCTCGACCGCGGCTACGAAGCGGTGGAACAAAAGCTCGCCGCGTGCGGTGCCGACATCGAGCGGATCGAGGGGTAGCTGACGTGCCGACGCCGCTCGTGCTGAGCGTGCTCGGCCCCGACCGTCCGGGGCTGGTGAGCGAGCTCTCCGCGCTGGTGGCAGGGCACGGCGGCAACTGGCTGGAGAGCCGGATGGTGCAGCTTGCCGGCCAGTTCGCCGGCGCGGCCCTGGTGATGGTGCCCGACGAGCAGGTGGCATCACTGACCGCGGCGTTGCACGGCCTCGGGGCCGCCGGGCTGCGCGTCACCGCCAGCCCCGCGGCACTGCCCGCCCAGCACGATGGTGGGCGGAGGCTCAAGCTCGGCATCGTCGGCCAGGACCGCCCCGGCATCCTGCGCGACGTCACCGTGGTCCTTGCCCGTCAGGGGGTCACGATCGACGAGCTCTCGACCGAGGTGGCGAGCGGCTCGTTTTCGGGCGAGACGCTGTTTCGCGCCTCCTGCCGGGTGCTGGCGCCGGCCGCGCTGTCCGACGCGGCGCTGCGGGCGGCGCTGGAGCACCTGGCGAACGAGCTGATCGTGGACATCGAGGCCGACCGCCCGGAGCCGCGCGTGGACGCAGGACCGGCCGGCGTGTAGATGCCGGCAACCCGACGGCATTCGTGCCGTTGCGAGCGGACCGATCCCGCCGTCCAGGAGCCTGCATGACCGCCCCCTTTCCGCTCGCCGCCCTGGCCCCGGAGGCGCAAGCGCCGCTGCTGCTGGCGCTGCCGAAGGGCCGCATCCTTGGCGAGTGCGCGCCGCTGCTGGGGCGCGCCGGCATCAATCCGGCGCCCGATTACGCCGACGAAGAGAGCCGCCGGCTGCGGTTTCCGACCGGCGATCCGGCGATCGAGGTGATCCGCGTGCGCCCGTTCGACGTGGCGACGTTCGTGGCCTTCGGCGCCGCGCAGATCGGCATCTGCGGCGCCGACGTGCTGATGGAGTTCGACTATCCCGAAATCTACGCCCCGCTCGACCTCGGCATCGGCCGCTGTCGGGTCTCGGTCGCCGAGCCGGCCGCGACCGCGGGCGGCGACGATTGGCACCGCTGGTCCGCCGTGCGCGTCGCCAGCAAGTATCCGCGCATCGCCCGCCGTCATTTCGCCGCGCGCGGGATCAACGCCGAGGTGGTGGCCCTCGGGGGTGCGATGGAGCTGGCGCCCAGCCTCGGGCTTGCCCGCCTGATCGTCGATCTGGTCCAGACCGGCGCGACCTTGGCCGCGAACGGTCTGGTCGAGACCGAGGTGATCGCCGCAGTGACCAGCCGCCTGATCGTCAACCGCACCGCGCTGAAGACCCGCCCCGAGCAGATCGGCGCCTGGATCGCCCGCTTCCGCGCCGCCCTCGTGGCGTGATGCGGACCGCTCAACAGATCGACCTCCCGACCCCTCCCCCCAACCCCCTCCCGCAGGGGGAGGGGGAGTCGAGCACCAAAGCCCCCTCTCCTTGGGGGAGGGGGTTGGGGGAGGGGTGTTACGGCACCGAAGCGCTTCATCGGGAAGCATCGCTGGAATGAAGCGGCTCGATACGGCAGCGCCGGATTTCGAGGCCGGCTTCACCGCCCTGCTCGCGACCGCGCGTGAGACGACCGAACGCGTCGATGCGGTGGTTGCTGAAATCATCGCCGCGGTGCGCGAGGGCGGCGATGCGGCGCTGGTGGAGCTGACCGCCCGCTTCGACCAGGCGAGCATCGCACCCGACCGCATCCGCATCGGCGGCGCCGAGATCGACGCCGCCACCGCCGCGATCCCGCCCGCGCTCGCCGCCGCCCTCGATCTCGCGGCGACCCGGATCGAGGCGTTCCATCGCGCCCAGATGCCGGCCGATCTGCGGCTCGACGATCCGGCGGGCCTCGCACTCGGGATGCGCTGGACGCCGCTCGACGCGGCCGGGCTTTATGTTCCCGGCGGCAAGGCGGCGTATCCATCCTCCGTGCTGATGAATGCAATCCCGGCCCGCGTCGCCGGCGTGCGCCGGGTCGCGATGTGCGTCCCCTGTCCCGGCGGCGCGCTCAATCCACTGGTGCTCGCCGCCGCACGGCGCGCGGGGGTGGACGAAATCTATCGCGTGGGCGGCGCGCAGGCGATCGCGGCCCTCGCCTATGGCACCGCAAGCATTGCCCCGGTCGATCGCATCGTCGGTCCCGGCAACGCCTATGTCGCGGAGGCGAAGCGGCAGGTGTTCGGGCGGGTCGGCATCGACAGCATCGCCGGGCCGTCCGAGGTGGTGGTGCTGGCCGATGCGGCGAACGATCCGCGCCACGTCGCGGTCGATCTGCTCGCCCAGGCCGAGCATGACGAGGCGGCGCAGGCGATCCTGATCACCGACGATGCCGGCTTCGCCGACGCGGTCGCACACGCGCTGGCGGCCGAACTGCCCACGCTCGCGCGTGCCGCGATCGTCGAGGCGAGCTGGCGGGAGCACGGCGCAATCATCCTGGTGGGCAACTGGGACGAGGCGGCGGCCCTGGTCGATCGCCTCGCACCCGAGCATTTGCAGATCATGACCGCCGATCCCTCTGCTTTGTTCGCGCGCATCCGCCACGCCGGGGCCGCGTTCCTCGGCCGCGCTTGCCCCGAGGCGCTGGGCGACTACGTGGCCGGACCCAATCACGTGCTGCCGACCGGCCGCACTGCCCGCTTCGCCTCCGGCCTCTCCGTGTTCGACTTCCTCAAGCGCACCACCTGGATCGAGGCGGGTGCTGCGGCGCTGGACGCGATCGGCCCGGCCGCGGTGGCACTCGCCGAGGCCGAGGGCCTGGGCGCGCACGCCAGGAGCGTGGCACTCCGGCTCGGCCAGGGTGGCGCAGAGGAGGGTGGCGCAGAGGAGGGCGGCGCAGAGGGGGATCGTGCGGCTTGATTTCAGGAACCCCGCGGATCATGTTCCCGCCCGCACAAGAAACCCATGAGGGCTGATGTCGAAAGAGGACATGATCGAGTTCAGCGGGATGGTGACGGAGCTGCTTCCGAACGCCATGTTCCGCGTGAAACTCGACAACGAACATACGATTCTCGCTCATACCAGCGGCAAGATGCGCAAGAACCGCATCCGCGTCCTGGCCGGCGACCGCGTCAATGTCGAGATGACGCCCTACGATCTGACCAAGGGCCGGATCACCTTCCGCTTCAAATAGCCCGAGGTCATGCTGATCCTGGCCTCGGCGAGCCCGCGGCGGCTCGCGCTGCTGGCGCAGATCGGCGTTGTTCCCGACCAGGTCGTCTCCCCCGCCATCGACGAGACCCAGCATCGTGGCGAGCTGCCGCGCGCGCTCGTTCAGCGCCTCGCGCGCGCCAAAGCCGCTGCCCTTGCGGCAGAAGGCGCATACGTGCTTGCCGCCGATACCGTGGTCGCGGCCGGGCGCCGCGTGCTGCCGCGGGCCGAGACCGAAAGCGAGGCCCGCGCCTGCCTCGACCTGCTGTCCGGCCGGCGCCATCGAGTGATTACGGCCGTGGTACTGACGCGCCCCGATGGCGGGCGATCGGAGCGCGTGTGCCTGAGCGTCGTTGCGTTCGCGCGGCTGACCGAGGCGCAGAAACGTCTCTATCTCGCGAACGACGAGTGGCGCGGCAAGGCCGGCGGCTACGCGATCCAGGGGCGCGCGGCGGCGTTCGTGCGCTTCCTCTCCGGCAGCCATTCCAACGTGGTCGGCCTGCCACTGTTCGAGACCGCCCAACTCCTGCGCGGCAGCGGCCTGCTGGCGTGAGCACGGCGATCCTCGCCGCGTGCTCGCCCGGCGAGGTGCGCGCGGCGCTGCTGGAAGATGGGGTGCTGTGCGAGCTGCGCATCTGGCGGCCCGGCTCCCCCGACGGCGTGGGCGACCTGCATCGCGGCCGCGTCGTCGCGCGCCTATCGGCGTTGGCGGGCGCCTTCGTCGCTCTCGCCGGTGGCGATGGCTTCCTGCCCGACAGCGCGGGGGCTGCCGGCCTCTCCGCGGGCACCCTGCTGGGCGTGCGCATCACCCGCGCGGCGCAAGGCGGCAAGGGGCCACGGCTTACGGCGCGGCTGGACGAGAGCGAACGCACCACCTCGTCCGAGGGTGGGGTGCGCCTGATCCGGCGCGGTCCCGGTGGATTGCTCGAACTCGCTGCCCTCTATCCCGCCGCCCGGGTGCAGGTGGACGACGCGGCGCTCGCGGCGTCGCTTCGGCCCGTGCTCGGCGAACGGGCAGAGCGCGTGGCATCCGCGTGGGACCAGGAACTCGACGCCGAAATCGAAGGGCTCTCGGACCCGGTGGCCGTGCTTCCCGGCGGCGTGCGGGCGAGCTTTCATCCGACGCCGGCCTTGACCGCGATCGACCTCGACAGCGGCGGTGGCGCGGGCGCGCTGCCGGCGCTGAACCGTGCGGTGCTGCCGGCCTTGGCGCGGCAGATCCGGCTGCGCAATCTCTCGGGCGCGATCCTGCTTGATTTCGCCGGGCTTTCGGCGAAACGCCGCGCGAGACTCGGCCCCGATCTCGCGGCGGCCCTCGCGGCTGACCCGCTGCGGCCGCGGTTGCTGGGTTTCACCGCCCTGGGGCTGGCCGAGATCGTCCGTCCACGCGTCCATCCGCCGCTGCACGAGCTGCTGGCCGGCCCGCTCGCCTCCGGCCTCGCGGCGCTGCGCCGCGTGGCACGGGAGGCCGCTTCCCGTCCCGCCTGGGCGCCGGCACTGCGGGCGGCGCCCGCAGTGGTGGCGGCGCTGCACGAAGACGGCGCCGCACTCGCCGACCTTGCACGGCGGACCGGCCGACCCCTGATCCTCTGCTCCGACCCGACCCTCGCCCCGCGAGGCTGCGTTATCGAGGAGTGACCGTGCCCAACCCGATCCGGTGCCCCGTCTGCGGCAAGCCTGCCGTTCGCGAAAGCCATCCGTTCTGCTCGGCGCGCTGCGCCCAGATCGACCTCGGCCGCTGGTTCACCGAGCAGTATCGGCTGCCGGGAGCGCCGCCGGAGGAGGATGAGGAGTTCCCCGAGCCGACGCTTGATCGGGGACCGGGCGTGGGCTAACCCTCGCGGCTGCGCCCAGGTAGCTCAGTTGGTAGAGCATGCGACTGAAAATCGCAGTGTCGGTGGTTCGAATTCCGCCCCTGGGCACCATTGTAAAACGGTCATTAAATCGACAATTTATGCACGAGTTCCCGAGGCTGGCTCTCGACCCTCCCTGCCTTGCAGTACACTCTTACAATACAGATGATCCGTTTTTTATGCTATCGAGGAAGCTATGGCTCAGACGACCGCGGTGGAGTTTCAGCGCAAGTTCGGTGAGTTCCAGCATCAGGCGCAACGGGAGCCGGTGGAGATTACCCGGCACGGCCGTCGTGAACTGGTGCTGATGTCAGCCGATCATTATGACTGGCTCATCGCTGCCGCACGGCGGACGCATCGAACGGTGGATGCAGCCTCAGTCGTCGTGGACACCGTGCGACGCGCGGACATGGACCCGCAGCACGCAGGGCTCGACGACCTGCTGAAGTGAGCCGACCGTGCCTCTTCCAGAGCCCAGACCGGGTCTGGTCATTCGTTACGACTATCTCTGGGCCCGGCAGGCTGCCGCTGGCCGCGATCAGGGGAAGGACCGGCCAGCCTGTTTGGTCGCCGCCACGGATTCAGCCGTGTCGCCGCGCTTTGTCGTCATTCTCCCTATCACACACGCGGCCGGACAAGGACACGGTTGGCGTGGAGATTCCGGCGAAGGTCCGGGAAGCGCTGGGGCTGGATGACGCGCCGAGCTGGGTGATTGTCTCGGAGCACAATGTCGATGAATGGCCGAACGGCGGCTTGGCGCCGCTGCCGGGCCGATCGGGCGTCTTCAGCTACGGCTTCATTCCGCCCGGTCTTTTCGCTCACACGAAAGCCAAGTTCCTGGAGTTGTACGAGCAAGGACGGAGTGGGGGGGTGTGCGCCGATGAGCGTATGCGTCGGGCACGGCACGCGGCGCGCAATCAGACAAATACGGTAATCCGGTCCCATAGTGTGATTCCTTCCCTGGACACCATTCCTGTCCCCGCCCACGTAGTTGCGGTCTAACCTCTCTACTGATCGAAGGAGTTCATCGCATGACCGTGGATGCTCTGACGACGCGCCACCCGTTTCTCGACGGGAAACCCAAGCGCATGCTGATCGACGGCAAGTGGGTCGAGGCTGCTTCGGGCAAGACGTTCGACGCCATCAATCCGTCCACCGGCGAGGTGCTTGCGGTCGTCGCCGAGGGCGACAGCGAAGACATCGACCGCGCGGTTGCCGCGGCTCGGCGGGCCTTCAATGGGCCGTGGAGCAAGGTCAAGCCATTCGAGCGGCAGAACCTGCTGCTGAAACTCGCCGATCTGGTGGAGCGGCATTTCGACGAGCTGGCGGCGCTCGACACGCTCGACATGGGGGCGCCGATCAGCCGCACGAGAAGCAATCGGCGGCGTGCGCTCGGGACGCTGCGCTACTACGCGGGCCAGGCGACGGCGATCCACGGCGAGACGATCGAGAACTCGCTGCCGGGCGAGTACGTCTCGTTCACGCTGAAGGAGCCGGTCGGCGTGGTCGGCGCGATCATCCCGTGGAACGCGCCGCTGTCCTCGACCATCTGGAAGATCGGCCCAGCGCTGGCGACCGGCTGCACCGTGGTGCTCAAGCCCGCCGAGGAGGCGCCGCTGACGCCGCTGCGGTTCGCGGAGCTGTGCCAGGAAGCGGGCGTTCCGCCCGGCGTCGTCAACGTGGTCCCCGGCTATGGCGAGACCGCCGGTGCGGCGCTCGCCGGCCATCCGGACGTGGACAAGGTGGCCTTCACCGGCTCCCACCTCACGGGCCAGAAGATCGTCCAGGCCTCGGCCGGCAATCTCAAGCGCGTGTCGCTGGAATTGGGCGGCAAGTCCCCCGACGTGGTGTTCGCCGATGCCGACCTCGACGCCGCGGTTCCGGGCGCCGGGATGGCGGTGTTTGCCAACTCGGGGCAGATCTGCAGCGCCGGGACGCGCCTGTTCGTGGAGCGCCGCATCTACGACGAGTTCACCGCGCGCGTGGCCGCGTACGGCAGCTCACTCCGGGTCGGCAACAGCAGTGACCCGGAGACGCAGGTGGGGCCGCTGATCTCGACCGAAGCGCTCGACAAGGTCACGGGCTACCTGGCGATCGGCCGGCAGGAAGGCGCCCGCCCGCTCTCGGGCGGCGAGCGGCTGACCGACGGCGATATGGCGCGCGGTTATTTCGTGCCGCCGACCGTGTTCGCCGACGTGCGCGACGAGATGCGGATCGCGCAGGAGGAGATTTTCGGCCCGGTGATCTCGGCGATCCCCTTCACCGACATCGAGGAGGTGATCGAGCGCGCGAACCGCACCAATTTCGGCCTTGGCAGCGGGCTGTGGACCCGCGACGTCGGCAAAGCCCACAGACTTGCGCGTGGCATCCGGGCCGGCACGGTCTGGATCAACTGCTATCAGGCGATGGACCCCGCGATGCCGTTCGGCGGCTACAAGATGAGCGGCTACGGGCGCGAGGGCGGCAAGCAGCACGTCGAGGAATACCTCAACGTCAAGGCAGTCTGGATCAAGACGGGCTGACGCCGATAGGCTGAAGTCGGGGGATCAGTCGAGCGGCGGCGCGAGCGGCCCCAGCGCCGCCGCCACCCCGAAGGGTCCGGGCAGCGAGCCGCGGGGAAACAGCGTCGTGACGTGGCCCATCTTGCGGCCGGGCCGCGCCTCGGTCTTGCCGTAGAGGTGCGGGATCAGGCCCGGGGTGGCCAGGATCGTGGGCCACAGCGCCGCCTCCTCCGGACCGACCAGGTTCTTCATCACGGCGTCGGAATGGCGCCCGGCCGCGGGCAGCGGCAGGCCGGCGATGGCGCGGATGTGCAGCTCGAACTGGCTGGCCGGGCAGGCATCGACGGTCCAGTGGCCGGAATTGTGCGGCCGCGGCGCGATCTCGTTGGCCAACACCCGCCCGTCGCGATCCACGAACATCTCGACGCACAGCAGACCCACAAGGTCGAGCGCCGTCGCCACCCGCCGCGCGATCGCGTCCGCCGCCGCTGCCACGGCCGTCGCGATCCGCGCGGGCGCAAACGTGAGATCAAGAATGTGGTCGCGATGCCGGTTCTCCACCACGTCGAACGCGGCCATCGCGCCGCCCGCACCGCGCGCGATAACCACGCTGATCTCGCAGGCGTAGTCCACGAAACCTTCCAGGATCAGTGGCTTGGGGTGTAACTCCTCCCACGCGTCGAGGTCCTCGGACGAGCGCAGCGTCGCCTGGCCCTTGCCGTCGTAGCCGAACCGGGTGGTCTTCAGCACCGCCGGCAGGCCGATCCGGCGCACCGCCGCCTCCAGCTCCGCCCGGCTGCCCACCGGCGCCCAGGGCGCGGTCGGCACGCCGGCGCCATTGAGAAAGCTCTTCTCCGCCACCCGGTCCTGGCTGATCCGCAGCACCGCGGGCGCCGGACGAACCGGGCGCAGCGAGGCGAGCAGGTCGAGACCCATCGCGCTGACGTTTTCGAACTCGAAGGTGACGACGTCCACCGCCTCGGCAAAGGCACGCAACGTATGGGCGTCCTCGTAGTCGCCGATCGTGGTCCCGGCCGAGACGAGGGAAGCCGGGGAGGCGTGCTCGGGGGTGAGGATGTGGCAGCGATAGCCGAGCCGGGCGGCGGCCAGTGCCGACATCCGGCCGAGCTGGCCGCCGCCGACGATGCCGATCGTGGCGTTGGGCGGCAGCGCGCCCGATAGCGAGCCGGTCACTCCGGCGTCTCGCGTCGGGAAGGTCCGGGACCTCCGCCGTCTGGCGCGCCCGCCAGGCGTCCAGCCGACCCGCCAATTCCGGATCGGTCGCGGCGAGGATGGCGGCGGCGAGCAGGGCGGCGTTGATGGCGCCGGCGCGGCCGATCGCGAGCGTGCCCACGGGGATGCCCGCCGGCATCTGCACGATCGAAAGCAGGCTGTCCAAGCCCTTGAGCATGTGAGATTCTACCGGCACGCCCAGCACCGGCAGCGGCGTCCACGCGGCCAGCATTCCAGGCAGATGCGCGGCCCCCCCGGCGCCGGCTATCAGCACCCGCAGGCCGCGCCCGCGCGCCGCGCGTGCGTACTCGGCGAGCCGGTCGGGCGTGCGGTGGGCGGAGACCACGCGCGCCTCGCAGATGATGCCGAGGGCTGCCAGCGTCTCGGCGGCATGGCGCAGCGTCGGCCAGTCCGAGCGGCTGCCCATCAGCACGCCAACCAGCGGAGCGGCCGCCTCCGTCACGCGATGCTGTCGGGGATCAGCCGGCTCTCCAGCCAGGAGATCTCGTCCTTGAGCAGCAGCTTGCGCTTCTTGAGGCGTTGCAGATGGAGCTGGTCGGTGCCGGCGCTGGCGAGCCGGGCGATCACGGTATCGAGGTCACGGTGCTCGCTGCGCAGCTCATGCAGACGCCGCAGCAGCAAGTCTCGGTCGGTGAGCATCGAGCGAGATTAGCACGGAAGCGGCCTCGGGTGCGCACGCTGATTCGTTTGGCACTCGGCGCGCGCCCGTCCTAAATTCCCTCTGTGCGGCGCCCGACAGGGGGGCGCCGCGCCCGCCCACCAATGATGGAGGCATCATTTGACCGCGCAGACCCGCATCGAGAGCCTGAAGGAGCGCCACGCGATGCTCGAGAGCCGCATCGCCGACGAGGACCAGCGGCCCCGCCCCGACAGCGACGTGATCATGCGGCTGAAAGTCGAAAAGCTGCGCCTGAAGGAGGAACTCGAGCGCCTGCGAAGCCAGGAAGCCTGACCAGGACAGGCTGAGCCGGCCCCGACCGTCCGGGTTCAGGCCACCTCGGTGGTCTCCGACCCGGCCGCCGCGGGTGCCGGCACCGCTTGGCCCTCGCGCGCCAGACGCTCGTTGGCCGCGGCGACCATCGCGTTGAGGTCGGTCTGGCTGCACAGGCCGATCGTCACCGGGTCGGCGGGCTTGATATTGGCGCTGTTCCAGTGGCTGCGGTCGCGGACCTTCTGGATCGTGTCCTTGGTGGTGCCGAGCAGCTTGACGATCTGCGAGTCCGAAAGCTGCGGGTAGTTGCGCAGCAGGAAAACGATCGCGTTCGGGCGGTCATTGCGCTTGGCAACCGGGGTGTAGCGCGCGCCCTTGGCGCGGCGGGGCACCAGGGTCGCGTGCGGCGCGATGTGCAGCCGGGCCTCCGGGTCGGCCTCGCAGCGGCGGATCTCATCGGCGGTCAACTGGCCGTTGGCCACCGGATCGTAGCCGACGATGCCGGCCGCCACCTCGCCGTCGGCGATGGTTTGCACCTCAAGCGGGTGCATCCCGCAGAAATCGGCGATCTGCGTGAAGGTCAGGGCGGTCTTCTCGATCAGCCACACGGCGGTGGCCTTGGGCATCAACGGCATGGTCATGGCGGTTCACCTTTCGCCCCGGGCGGCATCGCCTCCGCGGCGAGCGGGCTGGAAATCCGGGGCACACACGGGATATGGAGGTTCGGCCCCGCTACGGTCAAGGATGGCGGCGGGATCGCGCGAAGCGGAGGCAGCGGCATGGCGCTCGACCCGGACGACGAACCCCGCCCGCCGCGCCAGCGACTCCAGCCGCTGCTGCTCGATCCGCTCGGGGTCGAGGAACTGCACGCCTATATCGCCGAGCTCCGGGCCGAGATCGCGCGGGTCGAGGCCGAGATCGGCCACAAGCAGGGGCACCGCAGCGCCGCGGAATCGTTCTTTCGCAAGGGCTGAACTGCTCCCCCTCTCGATCACCCGGCTGCACCCGCCCCCAGAAACGCCCGCGTCTCCGCCACCGCCTCCGCCAGCCCCACCCGCCGCACCTTCACCCCCGCCGGGAACGCCGACAGCAGCCGCCCCGGCGTGCGCCGGTCGAGCAGCGCGAACACGCCGCGGTCGGTCGCGGTGCGGATCAGCCGCCCGAACGCCTGCCGCAGCCGCAGCCGCGCGATGCGGTCGTCCCACGCGCCCGGCGCGCCGTCCGAGAGGTGCGTCCGCCGCTCGCGGTGCAGGATGTCGGGGCGCGGCCAGGGCACGCGCTCGAACACCACCAGCCGCAGCGCCCGGCCGGGGACATCGACGCCGTCGCGCATGGCGTCGGTGCCGAGCAGGCAGCTCTCCTCCTCGGCGCGGAAGATGTCCACGAGCGTCGCGTTGTCCATCGCATCGACGTGCTGCGCATAGAGCGGGATGCCGGCCTCCTCCAGCGGTGCCGCGATCCGCTCGTGCACCGCGCGCAGCCGGCTGATCGCGGTGAACAGGCCAAGCCCGCCGCCGCCCGCCGCCACGAACAGCGCGCGATAGGCGCTGGCGAGCTGGCCCAGCTCGTGGCCCATCACGTCGGTGATGACGAAGGCGCGGGTCTGGGCGGCATAGTCGAACGGGCTGGCGACCGCGGTGCGCACCGCCGGCAGCGGCAGGTGGCCCGCCCCCACGCGCGCCTCGGCCGCGTGCCACGCCGCCTCCGCGTCGGCCTCGCCGGTGTCGCGCAGCGTCGCGGACGTCACCAGCACGCCGTGCGCGGGGGCGGCGAGGGTGGTCGCGAACGGCACGGTGGGGTCGAGCCAGTGCCGGTGCAGCCCCATGTCGCGGTCGCCCAGCTCGTTGCGTTCCAGGCGCAGGAACAGCACGTATTGCGGCCGCTCGCCGGGTTCGGGCGGCGGCGTGGCGAGCACCCGCAGCATCGCCTGCCACGCGCGCAGCCGGCCGAGCGCGCGGCGTTCGAGCGAGCGGCAGGTGGTCTCGATCCGGCCGCGCGTCGCGCTGTCGAGTTCCTCCGCCTCGTCCTCCAGCCGCGACGCGAGCCGTTCGGAGAGCGTGCGCAGCGGGGCCGCGAGCCGGCCGAGGGCGCGTTCCAGCACCGAAGCCGCCTCCGCCATGTCCGGCGCCAGCGGGAACAGGTCGCATTCCAGCCCGCCCCGGCGCGGCGGCTCATCGGCGCCCGGCAGGCGCGCGAGCACCTGCTGGCGCACGAGCCGCAGGAACGCCTCGGCGGGATTGGCGCGGCCGGGGTCGAGCCCACGCGGCGCGGCGTCGTCGTCACCCAGCCGCAGCGGCCAGCCCGGGCCGGGGAGCGCCCGGGCCGCGGCCAACGCCGCATCCAGCGGCGCCTCCAGCGCCGGGCGGCCGGCAACCAGCTCCTCGATCCGCCGCCGCAGGCCGCGCGCCCGCGACCGGCCGCCCTCGGCGCCGAGCAGCCAGCGGCGCAGTTCCGCCGTCTCCAGCCCCGACAGCGCGGCCGCGAAGGCGCTGTCGGCGGCATCGAACAGATGATGCCCCTCGTCGAACACGTAGCGGGTCGGCACGGTCGCATCGTCGAGTCCGCCCCAGGCCGCCTGCGCCATCACCAGCGCGTGGTTCGCGACCACCAGCTCGGCGGTGCGGGCGCGGCGGATCGTGTGCTCGACGAAGCAGCGCTTCCAGTGGCCGCAGGCGGAGTGGATGCACTCGCCCCGGCGGTCGGCGAGGCCGGCGGTGACGCCGGCGCCGAACAGCTCGGCGAACCAGCCGGGCAGGTCGCCGCCCATGATGTCGCCGTCCGCCGTCGCCAGCACCCAGCGCGCGATCAGCCCGAGCGGGATCAGCGACGGCCCGTTGCCCGCCGAATGGGTCGCGTCCTCGTAGTTCAGCAGACAGAGATAGTTCTCCCGCCCCTTGCGCAGCACCACGCGGGCGCGGCGAGCGGCCGGGTCGGGATGGAGGCGGGCAAGCTCGGCCTCGATCTGGCGTTGCAGGTGGCGGGTGAAGGTGCTGATCCAGACCGAACCCTGATTGCGCTCGGCCCAGAGGCTCGCCGGTGCCACGTAGCCCAGCGTCTTGCCGGTGCCGGTGCCGGCCTCGGCCAGCACGAGATGCGGCGCACCCCGGCTCTCGCGCGCCGCGAAGGCGGTGCAGGCGGCGTCGGCGTAGTCCGCCTGCCCCGGCCGCTGCTCCGCCTCTGGCCCGAGAATCTTGGCGAGCCGCCGGCGCGCCTCCGCGGGGGCGACCGGATGCGCAGAGGCCGGCGGCGGCAGGGCGGTGTCGTCCCATTCCGGCAGCCGCTTCCACACTCGCAGCGGCTCGGCGCTGCGGGTGATCTCCGGCGCACCGAGTGCCGCGGTAGCGAGCGGCCCCCAGCCCCAGCCGGCGCGCGTCATCCGCGCGGCGAGTGCGGCGGCGTCGCGGTTCAGCGGCAGCCCGCGCCCGGCCGCGAGCCGGCGGAGCAGCGCCTGCGCCAGGTCGGGCAGCAGGGCCGCGGCTTCCTCCAGCGTGCGCGGCGGCCGCAGGTCGAGCGCCAGCGCCAGTCCGCGCGGCGTCGGCGCGGCCGGATGGGCCGGCAGCACGAAGGCAAAGAGTTCGAGCAAATCATAGGCCGGCATCGCGGGCAGGCCGAGCCGGCGCAGCGTGGCCGGCGCATGGACCAGCAGCGGCGGCGGCCCGGCGCGCAGCATCGCCGCCGCTTCGGCCGCCGAAAGCGTCATCAGCTCGCCATCGGGGCTGAGCACCGCCGCCCTGCCGTGGCCCGCCACGACCGCGGGCGTCTCGGGCAGCGCGCTCACGGTGGCCGGGTTGCTTCCGCCGGGAAGCGGGTGGCCGCCATCGACGCACGCTCTGCCATCGCCTGCCACCATCGCGTCAGCGCCGGTCGCCGCGCCAGCATCACGGCGCCCTCCGGTGCCAGCCGGAAATAGGCGATCATCGGTGCGGCGTGCAGGTCGGCGAGGCTCAACGACGGCCCGGCCAGGAATGGCTGGCCTGCCATCAGCGATTCCAGCGCATCCGAGCACCCGCTCGGCCTGCGGCCGTGCCGCCGTGATGGCGGCCTCGTCCGCCGCCTCCCCGCGGCTCACGCGCTCGACATAGATCGTCAGCACCAGCGGCCGGAACGCGTAGGAGTCGAGAATAGAAATTATCTGCGCCATCCGCGCGCGCGCCAATGGCAGCGACGGTTGCAGCGCGGGACCGGCAAAAACCTCGTCCACGTAGCGGGCGATGGCGCCAGCCTCGTAGAGCGTGACGCCGTCGTGGCGGAGGGCGGGGATGCGGCCGAACGGATGGCGGGCGAGATGCTCGGGCGGCGGCCCGCCCGGGGCGAACACGTCCACTTCGACCAGCTCGTATCCGACGCCCTTCTCCTCCAGCGCCAGCCGCGCGATCCGGGTATAGACGCTGTATCGGGCGCCGAACAGGAACACCGGGGCGGCGTTGGACATGGCCGACTATAGGCACCCGCTCCGCCCGGCGCACGCGGCGGGCGGAGATCAGAACCCCAGGCTGGTCGCCTGCACCACCAGCGGCAGCGTGCGCACCATTGCCAGCACGGCTTCCGGCACCGCTTCGTCCACGGAGACGAGGCAGATCGCATCGCCGCCCGGTGCGGCGCGGCCGAGATGGAAGGTCGCGATATTGATGCCCGCGCCCGCCAGCGTCGCGCCGAAGCGGCCGATGAAGCCCGGCTTGTCGTGGTTGGTCACGTACAGCATGTGTCGCGCAAAATCGGCCTCCACCCGGATGCCCTTGATTTCCACGATCCGCGGGCGCGCGGCCCCGAACAGCGTGCCGGCGACGGCACGGGTGCCGTGGTCGGTCGCAACCGAGATCGCAACGCGCGTCTGGTACTCGCTGTCGCGCTCGTGCACGGTCTCGGCGACCTCGACGCCGCGCTCGCGCGCCACCACCGGCGCGTTCACCATGTTCACGCCCTCCAGCATCGGCGAGAGCAGGCCGGCCAGCGCCGCCGCGGTCAGCGGCCGGTGATTGAGTGGTGCCGCGGCCCCCTCGTATTCGATGATGACACGCCGGATCACGCCTTCCTGCGCCCGCGTAAGCTGCCCGGCGAAGGCGCCGAGCAGGCGGCAGAGTTCCATGTAGGGCCGCAGCCGTGGTGCGTCCTCGGCCGAGATCGAGGGCATGTTGATCGCGTTGGCGACCGCGCCGGTGAGCAGGAAATCGCTCATCTGCTCGGCCACCTGCAACGCGACATTCTCCTGCGCCTCGGCGGTCGCCGCGCCCAGATGCGGCGTGCAGACCACCTGCTCCAGCGCGAACAGCGGATTATCCGTCGCCGGCTCGATCTCGAACACGTCGAGAGCGGCACC
Source organism: uncultured Alphaproteobacteria bacterium (assembly GCA_963777265.1). Classification (GTDB taxonomy): domain Bacteria; phylum Pseudomonadota; class Alphaproteobacteria; order Acetobacterales; family Acetobacteraceae; genus DATAYA01. The sequence goes on from CAVZPY010000009.1 coordinate 147,354, forward strand.
CGCGACGTGGCCGGCGATGATCGCCTCCGCCAGCGCCCCCTCGTCGATCAGCCCGCCGCGCGCGCAGTTGATCACGCGGGCACCCGGCCTGAGCTTCGCGATCGCCTCGCGCGAGAGGATGTTGCGCGTGGCCTCGGTGAGCGGCACGTGCAGCGTGACGATGTCGGCGCGCGCGAGCAGCGCGTCGAGCTCCACCTTCTCGACGCCGAGATCGAGCGCGCGCGGCTCGGTCAGGAACGGGTCGTAGGCGAGCACCTTCATGTGCAGGCCCTGCGCGCGGTCGGCGACGATCGCGCCGATATTGCCGCAGCCGATCACGCCGAGTGTCTTGGCGGTGAGCTCGACGCCCATGAAGCGGTTCTTTTCCCACTTGCCCGTCTTGGTCGATGCCGACGCCTCCGGCACCTGCCGCGCCAGGGCGAACATCAGCGCGATCGCGTGCTCGGCGGTGGTGATCGCGTTGCCGTGCGGCGTGTTCATCACAACCACGCCGCGCGCGGTCGCCGACTTCACATCGACATTGTCCACGCCGATGCCGGCGCGACCGACGACCTTCAGGTTGGTCGCCACGTCGAGCAACTCGCGCGTGACCTTGGTGGCCGAGCGCACCGCGAGGCCGTCATACTCGGCGATGATGGCGCGCAGCTCGGCAGGCGCGAGGCCGGGTTTCACATCGACCTCGATGCCGCGATTGCGGAAGATTTCGACGGCAGCGGCGGAGAGCTTGTCGGAGATCAGGACTTTGGGCATGGGAAAAACGGTCCTTTTGCGCGGCTTTACCCCTCCCCCAACCCCCTCCCACAAGGGGAGGGGGCTTTCTGCTCCCCCTCCCCTTGTGGGAGGGGGCCGGGGGGAGGGGATGTTGCGAGTTAGGCGGCGAGCGGCGCGAACTCGGCGCCCACTTCTGCCGCTGCCCAGTCGAGCCACGGCAGCAGGGTGGCGATGTCGGTGCGCTCGACCGTGGCGCCGCCCCAGATGCGCAAACCCGGCGGCGCCTCGCGATACGCGGCGATGTCGTACGCGACGCCTTCCTTCTCCAGCAGCGACGCGATCCGCTTGGCTGCCTTCGCCTGCGCGTCGGGGGGCACAGCCGCAAACCACGGTGCGGCGATGCGCAGGCAAATCGAGGTCGGTGAACGCGTAGCCGGCCTTTCCGCTAGGAACGCAGCCCAATCGGAGCGGGCGACCCATGCGGCGATCGTGGCGAGATTTGCCTGTGCCCGCGCGATCAGCCCCGGCAGGCCGCCGACGCTCTCGGCCCAGCGCAGGCCATCGAGCGCATCCTCGACGCAAAGCAGGCTCGGCGTGTTGATCGTCTCGCCGGCGAATATTCCCTCGATGAGCTTGCCGCCCTTGGCGAGACGGAAGACTTTTGGCAGCGGCCAGGAAGGTTCGTAAGTCTCCAGCCGCTCGACCGCGCGCGGCGAGAGTGCCAGCATCCCGTGCGCCGCCTCGCCGCCGAGCGCCTTCTGCCAGGACCACGTCACCACATCCAGCTTCGGCCACGGCAATTCCATCGCAAACGCGGCCGAGGTCGCGTCGCAGATCACCAGCCCGGCGCGATCGGCGGCGATCCAGTCGCCGTCAGGGATGCGCGCGCCCGAGGTGGTGCCGTTCCAGGTCAGCACTACGTCGCGCGAGAAATCCACCGCCGCCAGATCGGGCAGGCGTCCGTACGGCGCCGACAGCACGCGCGCTTCCGCAAGCCGGAGATGCTTGAGCACATCGTTCGCCCAGCCCTCGGAAAAGCTCTCGAACGCCAGCACATCGACGCCGCGCGCACCGAGCAGCGACCACAGTGCCATCTCGACCGCGCCGGTATCGGAGGCCGGCACGATGCCGAGCCGCCAGTCGTCGGGCAGGCCGAGTATCGTGCGTGACCGCGCGATCACCTCGGCGATGCGCGCCTTCGGGGCCGCCGCGCGATGGCTGCGGCCGAGCAGCGCGCCCGAGAGCGCGTCCAGCGACCAGCCGGGACGCTTGGCGCAGGGGCCGGATGAGAAGTGGGGGTTTGCCGGACGCAGCTCCGGCATCGGCGTGCGTGCCATCTGCTCTCCCTTTCAGAAGAGGAGCGCCCCGGTGGGGGGGCGTGACCCGCAACGATTCTTATTCGATTCGCAGGCGCCTGTCCAGAACCGTGTTCAGAACACGCCGACGAAGCGGTTGGGGAGGCGCCAGAGCTGCGGCACCCAGATGCCGAGGTCGGTGTGATACATCTCGCCTTCGCGGCGCGACTTGCCCAGCACGTCGCGCACGAAGCGCCGCGTGTCGCTGCAGTCGGTGTCGAGATCGACGGTCGCGACCGGCGGCAGGGCCGCCCAGCTATCCAGCATCTGCACGAGCTGCGCGTCGTCGAAGCGGTGATGATGACGGGCATTCTCGGTCGCGAACAAGGTGTCCCGGCGCTTGGCCTGCCGGCGCAGCGCCAGGTCCCGGTCGCAATAGCCGAGATGAAAGTTGAACAGATGATCGAAGGCGGGGGGAGCGTTGGCGCCGTGGAAGCCGGCGGTCCAGCGGATCGGCCGTCGCGTGATCATCGGCTTGCACATCGAAGAGAGCGGCTGCACCCAGCGCCGCTGCTCGCTGATCGAGCGGTGGGGATCGAGCGGCGGCTCGTCGCCGGCGATGTGCTGAACATTGAGCCCGATCGCGGTCACCACGTCATGCTCCGTCGCGACACAAAAGGCCGGCAGCGAAACGTGGTGGCGCGGGTCGGCGAGGATGATCTCGTCGGTATCGGCGTAGGCGACGTGGTCGTAGTATTTCAGCAGCGAGCTGCAAAACTCCGAGACGAACGCGCCGCGCTTCTCGTCGTCAAACGGCTGGCGCGGCATCCGCATCAGGTTGGCCGGCGCGATGCCCTCGGTGCTGCCGTCATCGGAGCCGTCGTCGATCACGTAGCAATGCTCGAGCCCCACCTGCGCGCCGTAATGGCGCAGCCACAGCGGCAGCATGTCGCGCTCGTTGTAGGTCATGGTCACGACCGCGAGCGTGCGCGGCGAAATCGTGCGGCTCGCGACGGCGCGCCCCGGCGGCTCCGCCGCGGCCTCGGACTGTCGCGGATAGGTCAGCGGGCAGTACGGATTGAGCGTCAGCTCCAACCGGCGTGCGCCGGCCTTGAGCATCAGCGCCGCGCGCCCGTTGGTCCAGCGAAAGCCGCTCTCCACCGCGTGCCAGCCCTCGCGAAACGCATCGTCGTCGAGCGGCAGGTCCCAGCCATCGACGGTCACGCGCGAGATCGGCAGGCCGAGGCTTCGCGAGTCAGGCCACCCGGTGATCTCGCGCGGCACGTAGCTGCGCGAGAGCAGCCAGACCAGCCCGGCATCCTCGGGCAGCGGGATGCGACAGACCAGCTCCTCGAAGTTTGCCTTCAGCCGCTGCGGGGTCAGCCCGGCGACCAGCACGTGCAGGTCGGGATCGTCGGTGATGTCCGTGCGCGGCCCGGTGGCGGGCGTGTCCGCCTGCCACGGCACGCCGACCGGCAGGGTGAACCCCCGGTCGAGCCACTGCACGCCGCTCTCTGGATTGCGATCGCCCATCCCGTCCGTCCGAATGCCTCGCGTGCCTTATAGCGTCTCTTGCACCGCCGCGTTGTGACCGAGCGGCCCGTGGCCGGCGCCGAACCCCGGTGCTGCCGCGATCGCCGCGCGCACATAGGCGTGCCCGCGCCGCACCGCATCGGCCAGCGCCATGCCCTGCGCCAGCCCGGTCGCGATCGCGCTCGCCAGCGTGCAGCCGGTGCCGTGGGTGTGGCGGGTCGCGATCCGCGGCGCCGTCAGCCGCACTGTCCCCGCATCCGGCGTTGCCAGCAGGTCGATGACGGTCTCGCCGGGCAGGTGTCCGCCTGTGAGCAGCACCGCCGCCGCGCCGAGCGCCAGCAGCGCCGCGGCCGCGTGCGGCATTTCGTCCGCGTCGCGCACCCGCCTCCCGGTCAGCGCCTCGGCTTCCGGCAGGTTCGGCGTGATCAGGGTCGCGAGCGGCAGCAGCCGCCGCTTAAGCACGCCGAGTGCCGCGGGGTCGAGCAGGGCGACGCCGCCCTTGGCCACCATCACCGGATCAAGCACCAGCGGCACGGCGGGATGGCCCGCGAGTGCGTCGCAGACCGCCGCGATGGTCGCCGCATCGCCGAGCATTCCGGTCTTGATCGCGTCGGCGCCGATGTCGTCCAGCACAGCGGCGATCTGGCGCGCGACCATCGCCGGCGGGACGCTGTGGATCGCATGGACGCCACGCGTGTCCTGCGCGGTGATCGCGGTGATCGCGGTTGCGGCATAGCCGCCGAGCGCCGTGATCGTCTTGATGTCGGCCTGGATGCCGGCGCCGCCACCGGAATCGGAGCCGCCGATCGCCAGCACCCGCCCGCGCGGCGGCGGGATCACGCCGAGCGCCGAACTGATCGACTGCTCGCCCCCTCCCCCCGACCCCCTCCCGCAAGGGGAGGGGGAGCGGCGCGCCAAAGCCCCCTCCCCTTGTGGGAGGGGGTTGGGGGAGGGGTGTCCCCGCGATCGCGCAGCACTGCCGGCATCACTCGGCGGCCTGGGCCACCACGGCCGAGATCGCCTCGCAGACCCGGGCCACGGTCGCCGCGACCAGCGCGTCGTCCTCGCCCTCGGCCATCACCCGCACCAGCGGTTCGGTGCCGCTCTCGCGGATCAGCAGCCGGCCGCCGGCGGCCAGCCGCGCCTCCGCCTCGGCGATCGCGGCGGCAACCGCTGGGCTGCCGAGCGGGGAGGGGCCATCGAAGCGCACATTGCGCAGCCGCTGCGGCAGCGGCGCGAAGGCGCGGCACACTTCGCTCGCCGGCCGCTGCTCCTCGACGATCACCGCCAGCACCTGCAAGGCCGCCACCAGCCCGTCGCCGGTGGTGGCGAAGTCCGACAGGATCATGTGGCCGGACTGCTCGCCGCCCAGATTGAACCCGGCCGAGCGCATCCGCTCGGCCACATAGCGGTCGCCCACCCGGGTCCGGTGCAGCGCGATGCCCTCGCCGGCGAGGTAGCGTTCCAGCCCCAGATTGGACATCACGGTGGCGACCACGCCGCCGCCGCGCAGGCGCCCGGCGCGGCTCCAGGATCGCGCCATCACGGCCAGGATCTGGTCGCCATCCACCAGCCGCCCTTGGGCATCGGCCAGCAGCAGGCGGTCGGCGTCGCCGTCGAGGGCGAGGCCCAGATCGGCGCCGCTGTCCAGCACCGTCTGGCAGAACCGCTCCGGCACCGTCGAGCCGCAGCCGCGGTTGATGTTGAACCCGTCGGGCGAGACCCCGAGCGGGATCACGTTGGCGCCCAATTCCCACAGCACGGTGGGGGCCACGCGATACGCGGCCCCGTTGGCGCAATCGACGACGATCTTCAGCCCGTCGAGCCGCAGGCGCCGCGGGAAGGTGGCTTTGGCGGCTTCGATGTAGCGGCCGGCCGCGTCCTCCAGGCGTGCCGCACGCCCCAAATGTTCGGGGGCGGCGAGCCGCGCCGAGAGGTCGGCACGCATCAGCGCCTCGATCTCCGCCTCGTCGGCATCCGACAGCTTGAAGCCGTCCGGGCCGAACAGCTTGATGCCGTTGTCCTGATAGGCGTTGTGGGAAGCGGAGATCATCACCCCGAGATCGGCGCGCAGCGAGCGGGTGAGCATCGCGATCGCGGGCGTCGGCAGCGGACCGACCAGGGTGACGTCCATCCCGGCGCCGATGAACCCCGCCACCAGCGCCGGCTCGATCATGTAGCCGGAGAGCCGCGTGTCCTTGCCGATCACCACCCGGTGCCGGTGGTCGCCGCGGACGAAGCGCAACCCGGCGGCCTGCCCGAGGCGGAGCGCCATTTCGGCCGTCATCGGCTCCGAATTGGCGGTCCCGCGGATGCCATCGGTGCCGAACAGCCGTCGCTCGGTCATGCCACGTCCTCAACGTACGGTGTCGTCAACCTACGGTCTCCTTATCCTGCCTCGCAATCGCCTGCCAGATGCGTACCGCCTGCACGGTCTCTGCCACGTCATGCGCGCGCAAGATGGCGGCGCCGCGGCAGAGCGCGGACAGGGCCGCGGCCAGCGACCCGGGAAGGCGGTCCTTCGGGTCGGACACGTCGGCAACACCCGAGATGAACGACTTTCGCGACACCCCGACCAGGATGCGGCAGCCGAGGTTCAGCAGCAGCGGCAGGCGCCGCAGCGCCTCCAGGCTGTGGCGGACGCGCTTGGCGAAGCCGATGCCGGGATCGACCGCAATCTCCGTGCGGGCGATGCCGGCCGCTTCGGCGGCGGCGATGCGGGCGGCGAGTTCGGACGTCACCTCGATTCCCACATCCGCATAGGAGGCGAGCGAGGCCATCGTCGCGGGCGTGCCGCGCATGTGCATCAGCACCACCGGGCAGCCGCGCTTGGCGAGCAACGGCGCGGCGGCCGGATCGTGGGCGAGTGCCGAGACGTCGTTCACGATCGTCGCCCCGGCATCGAGGGCGGCGGCCATCGTGGCTGCGTTGCGGGTGTCGATCGAGAGCGGCACGCCGGCTTGCGGTCAGCCCGCGCAGCACGGGCAGCACGCGGCGGCATTCCTCCTCGGGCGAGACTGGGGCGGCGTGCGGGCGCGTGCTCTCGCCGCCGATGTCGAGCAGTGCCGCGCCATCGGCGACCATGCGCAGCCCGGCGGCAATGGCGCGGCCAGGATCGAAATGGTCGCCACCGTCGCTGAAACTGTCGGGGGTCACGTTGAGGACGCCCATCACCGCCGGCTCCGGCCCGATCCCGGCCCAGGTGACGGGAATTGGCGGCAGGGGCGGTGCGTCCGACGCAGCGGCCAGGACGGTGCGCTCGCCGTCATGCACGCGGGCCAGGGTGTAGGCGAGGCTCGCGGCGAGCGGGCGCGCCAGTCCCGCCGCGACCGCCTCCGCGGCTGCCGCGCCATGCAGCAGGCCGCACCGGCTCGATCAGGCGCAGTGCGAGGCTCCCGGCTCAGCCCGGCTGCGGCGCCGGACCCAGCCCGCCGGTCGCGGGCGGCGTCGGCGCGGGGCGCCCTGCCGTCGGCACCGAGGCGCGGCGGCTCTCGGGTGCCGGCTCGTCCACCACCTTGCGGATCACCGGCTCGCCGCGCAGCACCGTGCGAATCTCCTCGCCCGACAGCGTCTCGTGCTCCAGCAGGCCACGCGCCAGGCGATGCAGCTCCTCGATATTCTCGGTCAGGATGTGCCGCGCCTTGCTGTAGGCGCTGTCGATGACTTCCTTGATCGCGGAGTCGATCTCCCGCGCCGTCGCCTCGGAGACGTTCTTGTGCTGCGTCACCGAGTGGCCGAGGAACAGTTCCTGGCTGTTGTCGCCATAGGCGATCATGCCGAGCTTGTCGCTCATGCCCCACTCGGTGATCATCCGGCGCGCCTGGTCGGTCGCCATCTTGATGTCGCCGGCGGCGCCGTTGGAGACCTTGTCGGCGCCGAAGATGATTTCTTCCGCGGCGCGCCCGCCCATCGCCATCGTTAGCTCCGCGAGCAGCTTGGACTTGCTCTTGGAGTAGCGGTCGCCCTCCGGCAGGCTCATCACCAGGCCGAGCGCGCGGCCGCGCGGGATGATCGTCGCCTTGTGGACCGGGTCGCATTCCGGTTCGTGCATGGCGCAGAGCGCGTGGCCGCCCTCGTGATAGGCGGTCATGCGCTTCTCCGCCTCGCTCATCACCAGGCTGCGGCGCTCGGCGCCCATCAGCACCTTGTCCTTGGCGTTCTCGAACTCGGCCATCGCGACGACGCGCTTGCCGAGCCGCGCCGCGAGCAAGGCCGCCTCGTTGACGAGGTTCGCCAGATCGGCGCCGGAGAAGCCGGGCGTGCCGCGCGCGATCACCTTGGGATCGACATCGGACGCCAGCGGCACCTTGCGCATGTGGACCCGCAGGATCTTCTCGCGTCCGTTCACGTCCGGGTTGGGCACCACCACCTGCCGGTCGAAGCGGCCGGGGCGCAGCAGGGCCGGGTCGAGCACGTCGGGGCGGTTGGTGGCCGCGATCAGGATGACGCCCTCGTTGCTCTCGAAGCCGTCCATCTCGACCAGCATCTGGTTGAGCGTCTGCTCGCGCTCGTCGTTGCCGCCGCCTAAGCCCGCGCCGCGATGGCGGCCGACGGCATCGATCTCGTCGATGAAGATGATGCAGGGTGCGTTCTTCTTGCCCTGCTCGAACATGTCGCGCACCCGGCTCGCGCCGACGCCCACGAACATCTCGACGAAATCCGAGCCCGAGATGGTGAAGAACGGCACGTTGGCCTCGCCGGCGATGGCGCGTGCCAGCAGCGTCTTGCCGGTGCCGGGGGGGCCGACCAGCAGCACGCCTTTCGGGATCTTGCCGCCCAGGCGCTGGAATTTCTGCGGGTCCTTCAGGAACTCGACGATCTCCTGCAGCTCGGATTTCGCCTCGTCGATGCCGGCCACGTCATCGAACGTCACCCGGCCCTGCTTCTCGGTCAGCATCCGCGCGCGCGACTTGCCGAAGCCCATCGCGCGGCCGCCGCCGGCCTGCATCTGCCGCATGAAGAACACCCAGACGCCGATCAGCAGCAGCATCGGGAACCAGCTCAGCAAATAGTGCAGCAGCGGGTTCACGTCGGTGGACGGCGGCTTGGCGATCACGCGCACGCCCTTGTCGGTCAGGCGCCGCACCAGGGTCGGGTCGTCGGGCACATAGGTCTCGAACGCCCGCCCGTCGGCGAGCTGCCCGGTCACGGTCTGGCCCTGGATCACCACGTCGCGAACCTGGCCGTGATCGACCTGGCTCAGGAAATCGGAATAGGCGACCTGTGCCGAGGAGTGCTGGGTGGTGCTCGGCTGGAACAGGTTGAACAGCACCACGAGCAGCAGGGCGATGATCACCCAGAGCGCCAGATTGCGGCCGAAATTGCTCATTCGCCCCAGTCCTATTCGCCCCGGTCCCACGGTGCCGCTTCGGCGCCGGAGGCGCGCCCGATCGGCCCGATCTGCGCGTCTTCCTCCCCGACCCGGCGGATGGGGGCCGACGCCCTGACACTCAACATAGGGTGTGCGCCATCGTTGCGCATCCCCGCGACGACGGCAGGAACACATTGCCGCAAGCAGGCCGCGCCGGCAGCCACGCAAGCGGCGCATGCGCGCAAGCGGCTGCGTCGGGCCAGAGGAGGTGCGGCACCGCGATCAAGCGTCCATCCTGCCAGAGCGCGGGCAAGGTTGCGAGCACGGCGGCGGGCAGCCGGCTCGCCGCGCGCAATCCGGCGGCGGCCGCGCCGACGGCGCCGAGCCTGCTGCCGGCGGGTGACTGCGCATCGGCGCCGAGCGCGAAGCGTCCGTCCCAGACCGCACCCGGTTCAGCCGCAACCGGCGGCGCCATCGCCGCAGCCTCGCGAACCAGCAGCCAGCCGGCGCCGAGGCGGCCGGCCGGCAGCAGCCGCGTGCCGGCGAGCGTCGCGGCGTGGGGTGCCGCCGCGCAGGCGGCGACGGCAGCAGGGCGCGGCGGGTAGGCAGACCCCGAAACCGATTGCACCAGCGCCGCGAAGGCGGCGGCCGAGAGCGGCCCCGGCGTGACGAGGACAAAACCCTCCGGCCGGATGGTGGCGCGAGACGCAAGCTCCGCGGCGATCGCCTGATCCTGCACGGCCCGCGCGCGACCGGCTTCGGCCGCCCCGTCCAGCAGGACTGCCGGATCGGCCGCCGCCAACTCGGCGCGCAGGCGCGGGCGCAGAAAGCGCCAGTCGCGGTTGGTCGGATCCTCCACCCAGTCGAGCCGCGCCGCGCGCAGGGTGGCGCGCAGCCGCGCCGGCGCCACGCCGAGCAGCGGCCGGATCAGGCAGACGTCGCGCGTGGCGTGGATGGCGGCCATCCCGGCGCGGCCCCGCATTCCGCTGCCACGCCGGGATCGCATCAGGACCGTCTCGGCCTGATCGCCCGCATGATGGCCGAGCAGAAGGTGGCCGAGCCCGGCCGCCCGACACGCCTCCCCGAGCGCCGCATACCGCGCGTGCCGGGCGCGTTCGGGCAGGGCGGGCCCGGGGACCAGCCCATCGAGGCGCAGCACGCGCGCGGGGATGCCCCGCCCGGCGAGACGCCCGGCCGTCAGGGCCGCCTCGGCGCCGGAGCCAGGCCGCAGCCGGTGATCGACGATCAGCGCGAGCGGCTGGCCCCAGCCGGCGGCGAGCAGCGCGAGCGCGCTGCTGTCGGCGCCGCCGGAGACCGCGACGGCGACGCGGCGGTTCTCCGGCCAAGGGCCGAGGCCGGCCATGATGGCCGCAAACTCGGCGCTGGAGACAGGGTCAGCGGCAGCCGGCGCGGCTGCTGGCATTGACGACGGCGCGCTGCAGATCGGCGCGCGGCGTCTGGAACTGGCTGCGCAGCCGCTGGATCGCGCCGCAGGCGGCGGATTTGTCGCCCATCGCCACCAATGCGTTGGCCAGTCCCACCAGGCTGTCCTGCGCATGGGGACCGGTGCGGGCGTCGTTGTAGGCGTCGTCATAGGCGACGGCGGCGGCGCGCCAGTTGCGCTGGGCATAGAGCGAGCGGGCGAGCAGGTACTGCGCGTCATTGGTGCGCGGACCGGTGCCGCGGGCCAGAACCTCGCGGGCGTCGGACTCCGCGGTCGGATAGTCGCCGCGGGCCAGGGCGGCGTATCCGGCGCGGATCGCGAGCTCGGGCGTGCGGGGAGCGGCGGGCGTGGGGGCAGCCCCGGCGACCGGGGGCAGCAGCGGCAGTGCCGCCGATCCCGCATACTGCGGCAGCGTGCCGAGCGCCCCGGTCGCCGCCGGCGAGGCGGGGGCAGGGGCGGGGGCCGCGACCCCGCCGGCACCCGGCTGCTGCATCCGGAAGCCCAGATCGCCGATCTGCTTCTTGAGATCGGCGGTCTGGGTTTGCAGCTCGTTCTGCAGTTCGTCGATGCGCCCGCGCATCTCGCGCGACTGGTCCTCGAGCCGGGAGACCCGGTCGAGCAACTGGGCCACCAGCCCGCTCTGTTCGCCGCCGGCAACTGCGGGCGGCGCGGCCTGGTACGGCGTCGATACGGCGTCGGCGGCGCCACCGCGCCGCGGCCGCCGGCCGCGAGCTGCGATTGCAGGGACTGGACCTGCGCGCGCAGCTCCAGCACCTGGTTCTGCAACGCGATCATCTCGCGGCTTTCCGCCTGCGCCCTCGCCGGCGGGGCGAACAGCGGCGCGGCGGTCAGCAGCAGGGCAGCGGCGAGCGCGATCCTCATCCGGCAGGCTCCACGGTTCGCTGCCTTTTAGGCGGGCGGCGCACCGGCGTGAAGCGCGGCCGTCTCAGCGCATCGGGCAGGCCCGGCTCGACGCACCCCCGGTTCAGCGCACCGAGGTGATGGCGTTGCGGTTCTGCGCCCAGGCCTCCTCGTCGTGACCGAGCGCGGTCGGGCGATCCTTGCCGTAGCTGATCGTGGTGATCCGCGCGCCCGACGTGCCCTGCGCCACCAGGAAGTCGCGCGCGGAGTTGGCGCGGCGCTGGCCGAGCGCGAGGTTGTATTCCTCGGTGCCGCGCTCGTCGCAATTGCCGGCGACCTGCACCTGGACCTGCGGATAGCGGCCGAGCCACGCGGCCTGCCGCGACAGCGTGGACTGTGCGTCGCTGCTCAGGTTCGAACGGTCGAAGGCGAAGAACACCCGGTCGCCGACGTTCTGGACCAGGTCCTCTTCGCTGCCCGGTGCCGGGCCGTTGGTGGCCACCTGGTTGCCGGTGCCGGCGGTGACGGCGGTGGTGGCGGGCGGCTTGTGCGCGCAGGCGGCGAGCAGGCTGGCAGCGGCGAGGGCGCCGATCATCCGAGCGTTCATGTCGAAGGGTTCCCCTGGGAACGGTTGTCGAAGACTCACCATCGGTTGAATACAAGTGCGGGCACGACCATCGCGCCTTTTCCAATGCGTCTTGGCACGACCTTGCAACAACGGTCAAGACGGCGCGAGCTTGACTCGTCGATGTGTGCCATTGGCGCTACACTGGCGTCCCACACCTATGCGCCGGAGACCATGCGCCGGGCGCTACGCCTCCGCCCGGTGCAGCGCGACCCCGCCGATGACGAGTGCCACGCCCAGCAGCTCCGCGGGGCTGGGAACCTGGCGCAGCACCAGCAAGCCGATCACCGTCGCGGTGGCCGGCAGCAGCGAGAGCAGCAGGGCAAAGGTCGCGCGCGGCAGCCGCGCCATCGCGAGCTGGTCGCAGACGTACGGGATGACGGAGGAGGAGACGCCCACGCCGATGCCGGCGCCCAGCAGCAGCGGGCTCGTGAAGGCGGGCGCCGCGGCGCCGATGCCGAGCGGCAGGGCGGCGATGGTCGCGATCAGCATCGCCGCCCCCAGCCGGTCGATGCCGCTGGTGCCTCCTGCCGTTGCGATCCGGTGGCCGAGCAGGATGTAGAGGGCGAACAGAAGACAGTTGGCGAAAGCGAAGACGATGCCGAGCATCTCGCCCGCGATCCGGATTTCGGTGAGCGTGGCGACCCCGGCGACCGCGAGGACGAGGGCGGCGAGGTTGCGGCGGGTGCGCAGGCCGAAGGCGGCGATGGCAATGGGGCCGAGAAACTCGATGGCGCCGACGGTCGCGAGCGGCAGGCGGGCGATTGCCTCGTAGAACACCGAATTCATCGCCGCGAGCACGACGCCGAGGGCCACGACAACGCCGCGTTCCCGGCGAGGCAGGGCAGCCACGAAGCGCCAGGGCCGGCGCCAGAGCGCAAACACCGCCCCCGCGCTCGCGATGCGCAGCCAGGCGACGCCGAGTGGTGCGATGTCGGCGAACAGCAGCACCGCGAAGGATGGGCCGAGATAGTGGAAGACGGCGCTGGTGACGAAATAGAGGTGCGGCGGCACGCGCCCCGCCCAGCTGCCGCCAGTTGCGCGGGCATCGGGCACGACGGAGGACCCGGCGGCTTCCATGTCGGCATTTTACAGGGAGGACGCGCCTGATCTATACGGAGACCAAGGAAACAAGCTCGGAAACCTGCTATAATGAAGGCAGACACCACCACTACCCTGCAACTCTCAAAATTGCTGCTCGATGAGCGCAACGTCGCCCTGCTCCGCGCGCTGCAGGCTGATCCGCGCATCCCCGTCTCGGAGCTTGCCCGCGCGATCGGCCTGTCCGCGCCCACCGTCAAAGAGCGCCTCATTCGGCTTGAGGAGGCCGGCGTGATCGCCGGCACCGGCTGGACATCGATCCGCGTGCGCTCGGCTATCCGGTCTGCGCGTTCGTTCGCATCCGGCCGATGCCGGGCGCACTCGCGAAGCTGGCCGAGCTGGCGCGCCGCGTGCCCGAAGTGGTCGAGTGCCACCGCGTCACCGGCGAGGACTGCTTCATCCTCAAGGTTCATGTCACAGCGGTGGAGACGCTGGACCGGGTGCTCGACCAGTTCCTCGCCTACGGCCAGACCACGACCAGCCTGGTGCAATCCACCCCAGTGCCGCCGCGCGGCCTGCCGCTGCCGGCAGCCACGTCCCCAGCAGCCACGTCCAAGGCCTCGCAGCTCCGGGCCGTAAATCAACCTTCCTAAAATCAGCGGCCCCGTCATGCCTGCGATGCGCGACAACAGATAACGTCTATCATAGATTTCTATTAGCTTCCTCTCTCCTCCTGGAGAGAGGTCCGACGATGGTTGAACCGGCGCCGGTGCGCCGCACGCTGGGGTTCCTGCTGCACGACACGTCGCGAATGATGCGTCGCCGCTTCGTGCAGCGCGCCCGCGAGGAGGGGCTGCCGCTCAGCCGGTCCGAAGCATCGGTCCTGCTGCAAGTCGCCCATGAGCAGGGGATCAGCCAGGCAACGCTGGCGACGCGCCTGGACATCGAGCCGATCGCCCTGGTGCGGCTGCTGGACGGCTTGCAGCAGAGCAGCCTGGTCGAACGCCGCCTGCACCCGACCGACCGGCGCGTGCGCACCGTCTGGCTCACGCCGCGCGCCGAGCCGGTCCTGCGTCATGTCCGCGCGATCACCGGTGCTGTCCGGCGCGAGGCGGTCGCCGGTCTGGCACCCGCAGAAGTCGAAATGCTGACGGAACTGCTGCTGGCGATCCGCGCCAATCTGGCAGCGGTTCCGGAAACCGCGTGATGGATGCCGGGCCGACCGGCGGGCTGGCGCGCGACGATACCGCAGCGCGCGATGACTGGGCCCACACGCTCTGGGTCATGGTCGGCATCCAGGTCATCATGACGCTGTCGTTCACGGTGCTGAGCCCGGTCCTGCCGCTGTTCCTGCCGCAACTCGGCGTCCACGACCCGTCCGCGATCGACCTCTGGACCGGCATCCTCAACTCGGTCACGTCGCTGGTCGCGGCGTTCGTCTCGCCGCTCTGGGGGCGGCTCGCGGACCGGCATGGGCGGAAGCTGATGCTGCTCCGCTCCAGCTTCGCGATCGCGCTGTTTACCGCCCTGATGGGCGTGTCGCAGAACGTCTGGCAGTTTCTTGCCTTTCGCGCCCTGATGGGCGCCTTCGCCGGGTTCTCGGCCGCGTCGATCACGCTGGTCGCGAGCCAGGCACCGGGGCGCCGGCTCGGCTTCGCCCTTGGCTGGCTCAGCACCGGCCAGCTCGTGGGAGGATTCGCCGGCCCGATCGTGGGCGGATTGATCGCGGATGCGACCGGCAGCTACCGGGTGCCGTTCTTTTTCACCGCGTTCCTCTCCGCGCTGACCATGGTGCTGGCCTGGGTGCTGGTGCGGGAGCGTTTCACGCCGCCCCGCTCCGGCCAGCGGCGCCGCTCGGCGCTTGAGCGGGTTTCAGATGCTCGCCGGCTCGGCGGGGCTGCTGCCGTTGTTCGTCGTGCTGCTCATCGCGCAGTTCGGCGTCCGCACCGTGCAGCCGGTGGTCACGCTCTATGTGCAGGCGCTGGTCGGCAATGTGCCGAACCTTGCAACGCTCGGGGGTATCGCCTTTTCGGTCACCGGGCTTGCCGACGTGATCGCCTCGCCGTTTTTGGGCAAACGCAGCGACGTCCTCGGCTATCGCCGCGTACTGCTGATCAGCCTGTTCGGGGCCGCCATGTTCAGCGTGCCGCAAGCCTTCGCCGGCAGCTACTGGGCCTTTGTCGCGGAGCGGTTCGGCGTCGGAATGTTCATCGGCGGCATCCTGCCGACCGCGAACGCCCTGGTGGGCCGGCTGGTGCCGGACGCCGATCGCGGGCTGGTGTATGGATTGACGGCATCGGCGACCTTTCTCGGCAACTCGCTGGGGCCGCTGACCGGGGGCATCGTCGCGGCGACGATGGGGCTGCGCTGGGTGTTCCTGGTCACGGCGGCGGCGCTGCTGGCGAACCTGGTGTGGGTGTGGATCGCCGTGCCGGCGTCGGTCGATCGGATCATCGAGTGACAATCGGTTACAAACGACCGCGATCTCGACAACGTGTTTGAGCAACGGCTCTCCACGGCACTCGACCGCATGGTATCGGAGAACGGCAGGCTGGAATTTCCGTTCTGAGGCGCCATGACGGTGCTGTTACGCGGGGCTGTTACGCGGGCGGAGGGGCCACGAATGTCCGATCCCAAACTGACGCGACGCGGCTTGCTGGCCGGAACGGCCGCAGGTGTCGCCACCCTTCCCGCGGTTCGGCCCGCTGCGGCGGCAGCGAGTGCCACGCCCGCGCCGACGCCCTCGGCACCCTCGCACCTGCAAGACATCGTGCTGCAGGTCAACGGCCGTCGTGTCGCACTCTCGGTCGAACCGCGTACCTCGCTTCTGGACGCATTGCGCGAACAGGCCGGGCTGATCGGCACCAAGAAGGGCTGCGACCGCGGCGCGTGCGGCGCCTGCACGGTGCATATCGACGGCCGCCGTGTGGTCTCCT
Source organism: uncultured Alphaproteobacteria bacterium (assembly GCA_963777265.1). GTDB lineage: Bacteria > Pseudomonadota > Alphaproteobacteria > Acetobacterales > Acetobacteraceae > DATAYA01. The sequence continues at coordinate 163,111 of CAVZPY010000009.1, forward strand.
GCCTCACCCTCGCGGTGCGGGCGCAAGGTCACGCGATCACCACGATCGAGGGCCTCGCCCCCGCGGGCGAACTGCATCCGGTGCAGGCGGCCTTCCTGGAGCATGACGGCTTCCAGTGCGGCTACTGCACGCCCGGCCAGATCATGTCCGCCGCGGCACTGATCGAGGAAGGACATGCCGGGTCGGACGCGGAGATCCGCGAATGGATGAGCGGCAACATCTGCCGCTGCGGCGCCTATCCGAACATCGTCGCGGCGGTGCGCGATGCCGCCGGAAGGGGCGCGTGACATGCGCGAACTGACGATCTCCCGGCCCGCCGGGATGGATGCGGCGATCCGTGCCGCACAGGCGCCGGACGCCGCCTTCATCGCCGGGGGCAGCGACCTGATGCAGTTGATGAAGGATCGGGTGGAGAACCCGGCGCACCTCGTCGATCTGGAAGCGTTGCCGCTCGCCACGATCACGGCCGGCGCCGACGGCATCACCGCCGGCGCCCTGGTGCGCATGGCCGATTTTGCGTCCCATCCTGTCGTGATCCGGGATTACCCGGTCGTCTCGCAGGCGCTGCTCGCCTCTGCCTCGCCGCAGGTGCGCAACATGGGGACGATGGGCGGCAACCTGCTGCAGCGCACGCGCTGCGTCTATTTCCGCGACACCGGCTTCGCCTGCAACAAGCGGGCGCCGGGCTCCGGCTGTCCGGCGATCCGCGGCGAGAACCGCAATCTCGCCGTGCTCGGCGTCAGCGCGGACTGCATCGCCAGCCCACGCGTCAGACCTCGCGGTGGCGCTGGTCGCGGTCGGCGCTTTGGTGCAGTTGCGGGGGCCGAACGGGCAGCAGCGGCGCATCCCGGTCGCCGACCTGCACCGCACGCCCGGCAGCACGCCGAATATCGAAACCGTGCTGCAGCCAGGCGAACTGATCGAGGCGATCTTCATTCCCGCAAGCGAGGCGGCGCGCCGCTCGGCCTATGTCAAGCTGCGCGACCGGGCGAGCTTCGAGTTCGCGCTGGTCTCGGCCGCGGTCGGACTCGAGATTGCGGGCGGCACCATTCGGGACGCGAAGGTCGCGATGGGCGGCGTCGGCACCAAGCCGTGGCCCATGCCGCAGGTGGAGGATGCGCTGCGCGGACAGCAGGCGACCGACGCAACCTTCCGCACCGCCGCGGCACGCGCCACGGAGGGCGCGCAGCCGGCATCCCAGAACGCGTTCAAGCTGACGCTGATGCCGCGCGTGCTGCTGCGCGCGATGCAGAGCGCGGCGGCGTGAGGAAGACGGCCATGCTGATCGGACAGCCAATCAATCGCCGCGACGGCCGCCAGAAAGTCACCGGGGCCGCGCGCTACGCCGCGGAGTTCTCGCCCCGCGGCCTGGTCCATGCCGTGCTGGTGCAGAGCACGATCGCCGCCGGCAGCGTGATCGGCTTCGATCTCGATGCGGCGCAAGGCATGCCCGGCGTGCTTGCGATCATCACGACCGAGAACGCCCTCAAGCTGCCCGGTTTGGCGAAGCGGCCGAAGGGCTCGCACATCGTCGTGGCGCCGCTGCTGCAAAACGGAGACGTGCTGTACAACGGCCAGCACGTCGCCATCGCGGTCGCCGACACGCTCGATCGCGCTTTGGCCGCAGCCGAGGCAGTAAAGCCGCGCTATCGCCAGAGCGAGGCGCTGACCGACATGGCCTCGGCGCTCAACCAGGCCTATCCACCAAAGCATTTCCGCGACGGCGCCCGCCCGCCGGATAGCCTGCGCGGCGATCCCGACGGCGCTTTCGCCGGTGCGCCGGTCAAGCTGGAAGCGACCTATTCGACCCCGATCGAGCACCACAACCCGATGGAGCCGCACGCCACGGTCGCGGCATGGGAGGGCGATCGCCTCACCGTCTGGACGGCGACGCAAGGGATCAGCGGCGCGCAGAACTCGATGGCGATGCTGTTCGGCATCCCGCCTGAGAACGTGACCATCCTCTGCCCCTTCGTCGGCGGCGGGTTCGGCTGCAAGGGCAACACCTGGCCGCCGGCGACGCTCGCCGCGATGGCCGCGCGGATCGTCGGCCGGCCGGTGAAGCTCGTGCTGACGCGGCGGCAGATGTACACCTCGAACGGCTATCGCCCGCGCACGATCCAGAAGCTGCGGCTTGCCGCCGAGCCAGGACGGCAAGCTGCTGTCGATGCGGCACGACGCGATTTCCCAGACCTCGCCCGAGGCGCTGGGCGAGTTCACCGAGCCGGTCGCGCTCTCCACCGAGATGCTGTATTCCTGCCCGAACGTCGCGGTCAGTCACCGGATCGTCGCGGTCAATGCGAGCCTGCCGACCTACATGCGCGCACCGGGAGAAGCGAGCGGCAATTTCGCGCTGGAATCGGCGATGGACGAGCTCGCAGCGGCGCTGCAAATGGACCCGCTGGAGTTTCGGCTTCGCAACTACGCCGAGCAGGACGGGCACGAGAAGAAGCCGTTCGCCAGCAAGCTGCTGCGCGCCTGCTACGCCCGCGGCGCCGAGGCGTTCGGGTGGCCGCGCCGCACGCCGCAGCCACGCTCCATGCGTGACGGACGCTTCCTGCTCGGGAATGGGCATGGCGACCTCGACCTATCCCACCAACCGGCAGCCGGCCGTCGGCGCGGGTCCGCCTGTTCGCCGATGGCACCGCGCTCGCGATGTCGGGCACGCAGGATTTGGGCACCGGGACCTACACGGTGATGACGCAGGTTGCGGCGGAGGAACTTGGTCTGCCGGCGGCCCGCGTGCGCTTCCAGCTCGGTGACAGCCGCCTGCCGAAGGCGCCCGTCTCGGGCGGATCGCAGACGGTCGCGAGTGTCGCGCCGGCGGTGCAGGCGGCGGCCCGCGCGGCGCGGGAGAAGGTGTTCACGCTGGCGCTTGCCGATCCGCGAGCGCGGTTCCGCGGCGTCGATCGGTCGCTGCTCCGCTTCAGGGACGGCGTCGTGACCGGCCCCGGCGCGCGCGTCCACATCGCCGAGCTGCTGGCGCATCGCAACATGCCGTCGCTGGACGCAGTTGCTGAGACGCCGGCCGGGTGCGGAGAAGCAGCAGTATTCCATGCACGCCTTCGGCGCGCAGTTCGCCGAAATCCGCATCGACGAGGACACCGGCGAGATGCGGCTCTCGCGACTGGTGGCCGCGTTCGACACCGGCCGCGTCCTGAACGCCAAGACCGCGCGGAGCCAGCTACTCGGCGGGATCGTGTACGGCATCGGCATGGCGCTGTTCGAGGAGACACGGGTGGATGTGGAGAGCGGCCGCATCGCCAACAGCAACCTCACCGACTACCTCGTGCCGGTGAATGCCGATGTGCCCGAGATCGACGTGATCATGGTCGGCGGCGACGATGGGATCAGCAACCCGCTCGGCGCCAAGGGGATCGGCGAGCTGCCGATGGTGGGCGCTGCCGCCGCGATCGCCAACGCCGTCTGGCACGCAACCGGCGTCCGGGTGCGGTCGCTGCCGATCAGGATCGAGAACCTGCTGGCGGCGTAAACCCTACCGTCATGGTCGGCGAAGGCCGACCATCCACGACTTTGGTGGCGCGCGGCAAAGTCGTGGATACCCGGCCTTCGCCGGGCATGACGTGCCGGCGTCAGCGCGGCTGCTTCGCCGGGTCCAGCGCGAACACCCAGCCGCCGCCCGGCCACACCTTCAGGCGGTGCGCGGGGTTGATGCGCCAGGCGGCGACCTCGGCCCGCCAGTCGGGGCCGTTCGCCATCTCGCGCGGCACGTGGAAATACTCCGACCCCCCGATCACGATCAGCCACGCGACCAGTGCTGCCGGCAACCAGGCGGGTCATCCCGCGCGCGGTCGCGGCCAGCCCGAGCACCGAAAGCCCGATCAGCACCATCGGCGCATAGGCGTAGCGCATTCCGAAATCGACGCTGACCATGTCGGACCCGCCCAGCATCGCCCCCATGTAGGAGAGCAGCGCCATCACCAGCGCGCAGGCATAGAGCCACGCCACTTCCTCGCGCGCGCGCCACAGGATCGCCGCTCCGAGCAACCCGAAGCCCAGCACGCTGCCGGCGATCGGCAGCAGCGGCCAGTGATGCCCGAGCACCACCGGCAGGATGAAATGGCCGTCGGCGATGCGGGCGAGATGCGGCCCGAACAGCGGCACCATCAGGTTCTTCACGAACAGCACGATCAGCAGCAGCGGCAGGCTGAGCGCCAGATGCCGCCCGGGCGCCTGATGGGTCGCGTAGATCGCCATCTGCACCAGGGACGCGGCGCAGATCAGCGCCGCCTGTCCCGCCCGCCCCCAGGAGCGGTCGCGCAGCGCGCGCAGCACGAACAGGGGTGCCGCGAAGATCGACCCCGGCCCGCACAGCGGGGCGGCCAGCAGCACGGCCCCCCGCAGCACGCCCACGGCACCGCCGCGCACGGGGGCCGCGAGGACGATCCCGACCGCCACCATCATGTGGAACTGGCTGGTGATCGAATTGAGCCACACCTCGGACGACAGCGGCGGCGTCAGCACCAGCAGCAGGGCCGCGACCAGCGGCAGCCGATCGCGCAGCCAGACGAAGCCGCTGGTCAGCAGCAGCAGCGGCGGCAGGAGCTGAATGCCGAAGGCCACCGCCACCGTGACGTGCGGCGCGTCGCGCAGCGGTTCCAGATGCACGGCGAGCAGCGTCGCCAGCGTCGCGGCGAGATTGAGGTAGTCCTCATGGATCGTCGCGATCGCTCCCCACCAGCCATGATTCCAGGCGTTGGCGAGATAGACGTTGCCCTCCTCGGCCCACAGCCGGCCGGCGATCGCGACGTGCGGCATCCGCGCCAGCACCAGCACCGCATAGCCGAGCAGCAGCACCAGCTTCTCGGTCCGGGTCACGGGCCGGCTGCGCAGGCGGTCGAGGAGAAGTGCGGAGGAGAAGGTCTGGGCGCCGCTCATGCTCCGGTCCGGCGATTGGGCGGCGGCAAAGGGCTTGCCGGCCCCGCCCTGTCAAGCGCCCAGAAGCGGCGTGGTCGGGCATGGGAGGATGTGCCTCGGCCGCGCGCCGTGTTCTATACCCGTGGCGGAGGTGCTCCCCTGCCGCTCGCCGCCATTGCCGCCCTGCGACCCCGCGCGTCCGCGCGCCGCCTGCCGCGCGGCCCTCTCGCCGCCTCGCTTGCGGCGCACGCGGCCGACGGCGGCGCTGCTTGTCTGGAGCGTGCGCCACGCCGTGCCCGCCCCGCGCCGCCGCCGCCGCTCGCCACGTTCGAGATGGTGGTGGTGCGGCACGCGACCGGCACCGGAACGAAGCCGCCGGGCACCGCCGCCCTGCGACCCGCCGCCGAAGCCGGCGCCCCCGCCGCCCGCCCCGATCCGGCCTGCCCCGCCGCCCACGCCGTCCCGGCCGCCTGCCGCGCCGCCTGTCGCCGGATACCGTGGCGCTCGCGATCCCCGCCCCGGCCCCGCCGCCGCCCACCGAAATCAACCTCGGCGCGCTCGACCTGCCCGGCCTCGGCGCCGTGGAAGGACACGGCATCGTCCCGCCTGGGCCGGACGCGACCTGGCACAACCAGCCGCCGGATTTCCCCCGCGAGGCGCAGTTGCGCGGCGAGCACGGCACCGTCGTGGTGCTGATCCACGTCGCCCCTGACGGCCGCGCGTCGGGCGCGGACATGGTAGAGAGCTCCGGCTGGCCGATCCTGGACCGTGCGGTGCTGGAGGCGGTGCGGATGTGGCGCTTCCGCCCCGGCCGGCGCGACGGCGTCCCGGTCGCCTCCGAGCTGCCGTTCCGGGTGGTGTTCGAGCGCGGGAGGCGCTGATGGTGCGGATCGATCGGGTGGTGACGCGGGGCGGCGATGGCGGGGAAACCTCGCTCGGCGACGGCAGCCGCGTGCGCAAGGATGCGGCCCGCATCGAGGCGATCGGCGCGGTGGACGAGGCGAACTCCGCGATCGGCCTGCTGCGCCTGCACGCCTCCGGCGAGACCGATGCCATGCTCGCCCGCATCCAGAACGATCTGTTCGACCTCGGCGCCGACCTCTGCGTGCCGGGTGAGGGAGGTGGCCGCCTGCGGCTGACCGACGCGCCCTCGGTGCGGCTGGAAGCGGAGGTGGCGGCGATGAACGCCGGCCTGCCGAAGCTGACCAGCTTCGTGCTGCCCGGCGGCTGCCCGGGGGCGGCCGCGGCGCATCTGGCGCGAGCGCTGGCGCGGCGGGCGGAGCGGGCGGTGGTGCAGCTCGGCGCCGAGGAGCCGGTCGGCGCGCCGGTGCGGCGCTTCCTCAACCGCCTGTCGGACCATCTGTTCGTGCTGGCGCGCCGGCTGAACGCGGAGGCGGGCGGCGACGTGCTGTGGGTGCCCGGGCGCGAACCGATGACGAGGGAAACACCGGGCCGGCCCCCAAGGAGGGCCACGGATGACCCAGGCTCGCAGCACCGTGGGGCATGCATGGCCTGCTTCGTCGCGTTGCTCCTCGCAGCGACGGGGTAAGGCAGGTCTTGAACGTGGCGTTTTCTTTTCAGGCCCGAACGCGTGCTGGATTGCCGAAGGCCGTAGCTCCGGCGGGCACATCACGCGTGACCACGCTGCCTGCGCCGATCAGCGCGTTGTCGCCAATGGAAACGCCCGGCAAGATGATTGCTCCGCCCCCGATCCAGACGTTGCGCCCGATGCGTATCGGACGGCCGAACTCTGAGCCGGAGGCTCGCCCTTCGCCGTCGCGCGGGTGGTCGGCGGCAAGGATCTGCACCCCCGGCCCGATCTGGGTTCGATCGCCAATCGTGACCTCCACGACGTCGAGAATGACGCAGTTGAAATTCAGGAACACGTCCGCGCCAAGGCTGATGTTCGAGCCGTAGTCGCAATGGAAAGGCGGCCGGATCACAGCGCCCTCGCCGACAGCAGCGAGGCGTTCCACGAGCAGTTCGCGTCGTGCGGAGGGTGCCATGTCAAGCGCGGCATTGTAGCGCGCAAGCCATTTTTGAGTCGCTGCCAAGTCCGCTTGGATTTCGGGCGCGCTGGCATCGTAGAGTTCCCCGGCCAGCATCTTGTCCTTTTCCGTGCGCGCCATGCGTCCCTGGCCTTTCGTTCCGATCCGTTTGATGGCTGTCAACGGCGTTCGCCCACCGTGCATGTTCGCCGCATCCCTGAGCGGCGTTGGAGTAGGGGATCCGTTTCGTCCGAGTTTCGCGACCGGCTCCAATATAAGCCGTCAGTTCACCAAGGCCGGCAGCAGCGCGTCCAGCCGCAGCCGGCCCTCGCGCGGTCGCCGCCAGCCGCCCGTCGCGCCAGCCGAGATAGCCCTCCGCCTCGGCCCGCGCGAGCGTCCCGGCATCCAGCGCGTCGGCGAGGGCGATCCCGGTGCGGGCGGCGAAGCGGGCCGGCTCGATCCCCTCGGCCAGCCGCAACCCCATCAGCAGCATCTCTCGCGCGCGCTCTTGCGGCGCCAGCGCCTCCTCCTGCGCCGTGCCGTGCCCCTCCCGCTCGACCCGCTCGGCCCACGGCTCCGGCGCGCGGTGCCGGCGCGTCGCCACCACCGCAGCCCCGAGCGTCAGCCGCCCATGCGCGCCGGGGCCGATCCCCGCATAGTCGCCATAGCGCCAGTAGGCGAGGTTGTGCCGGCTCTCCGCGCCCGGACGCGCGTAGTTCGACACCTCGTAGGCGGCCAGGCCGAACCGCGCCGCCGCCTCCGCCGTCGCCAGGTACAGCTCGGCCGCCGCGTCCCCGTCCGGCAGCACCAGTTCGCCGCGCCGGGCGCGCGCCTCGAACGCCGTGCCGGGCTCGATCGTGAGCTGGTAGAGCGAGAGATGGTCGGCGGCATACGCCGAGCGCCGTCCGCAATTCGCGACGCCACGCCGCGAGCGTCTGACCGGGCCGCGCATAGATCAGGTCGAACGAGAGCCGCGGGAAGATGCCCCGCGCGATCTCCAGCGCCGCCAGCGCCTCGGCCGCGCTGTGCTGGCGCCCGAGTGCGCGCAACGCCGCGTCATCGAGCGCCTGCACGCCGAGCGACAGCCGGTTCACCCCCGCCTGCCGGAACGCCGCGAGCCGCGCCGCCTCCACGCTGGTCGGGTTCGCCTCCAGCGTGATCTCCAGATCGGGCGCGGGATCGAACAGCCGCCGCGCGTCCTCGATCAAAACGGCGACCGTCTGCGGCGCCATCAGGCTCGGCGTGCCGCCGCCGAAGAAGATCGACGCGAGCGGACGCCGCCCGAGCCGCGCCGCCTCCCACGCCAGCTCCGCGCGCAACGCCGCCGCGAAACGCACCTGCGGGATCGCCTCGCGGACATGGCTGTTGAAGTCGCAGTACGGGCACTTGGCGAGGCAGAACGGCCAGTGGATGTAGAGGGCGAGCGGTTCCATCGGGCTCGGCTTCACATGGGGCGGCGGCGCCCCGGGCACACCCGCGCTCAGCCGTTCGGGGCAAGGCGGGACCGGAGTGCGGCATTGCGGTGGCATTGCTCGGACCATTGTTCTATTGGCGCGTGAGGGCGTCCAGCTCTCCTTGCACGCTACGATTGGTTGCCGACAGCGGTGCGGAAGTGATATGGTTGCCCGCACGCGGACCAAAACAACAAGGGCGACCGGCACACGGCGCCGGCGCCGCCGAGCACCAAGCAAACCGAACGATCACGTGGGTCAACCACCTGGAGGTGTTCGATGGAACGCACCGATTGGCGTCTCAAGGGCGAGTGGATCAAGAACTGCAACTGCGCATTTGGATGTCCGTGCGACTTCAACGCGCGGCCGACGAATGGCGACTGCAAGGGCTTAATCGCGATGCACGTCGCCGAGGGGCACTTCGGCGACGTCTCGCTCGACGGGCTCAACTTTGCGGCGGTCGTGGACTTCCCCGGACCCCTCCACGAGGGCAACGGCACGCTGCAGGCAATCATCGACGAGCGCGCCTCGCCCTCGCAGCGCGACGGACTGCTGGCCATTCTCTCGGGGAAGAACTCGGCCGAGGGCACGATCTTTCACATCTTCAGCCTGATCGTGTCGAACCCGCTGGAGCCGATCTTCGCGCCGATTGCGTTCGACTTCGACATGCCGGGACGGCGCGCGAAGCTGTCGATCCCCGGCGTGCTGGACACCGAGAGCGAGCCGATCCGCAACCCGGTGACCGGCGCAGAACACCGCATTCAGATCATGATGCCGGAGGGCTTCGAGCATCACGCCGCGGAGGTGTGCAGTTCGCGCATCGCCAGCACGGGTGGCATCCGTTACGAGGTGAAGCAGGGGCACGGCTCGCTCGCGACGGTGGAGCAGACGCCGATGGGCGTCGCAGCCTGACTGGCAGCGGCATTCGCCGATGAGCGACGACGGGCTGCGTGCGGTGCTGCGCCGCGACCGTGTGATCGTGCTCGCGAGCCTCGGCGCGCTCGCGCTGCTCGCGTGGGCGTGGCTGCTGCTCGGCGCCGGGACCGGCGCGCGGCCCCTGCCAGGCGCCGGCCCGATGGCGGCGATGGCGATGCCAACGCAATGGACAGCGGCCTATGCGGGCCTCGTGCTGTTCATGTGGGCGGTGATGATGCTGGCGATGATGTTGCCGTCAGCGGCGCCTGTCGTGCTGCTCGTCGCCTTGATCGCGCGCCACCGCGCGGCCGTTGGCGGGCAGGTATCGGCAAGCGTCGCGTGCTTCGTGCTGGGCTACGCGCTCGTCTGGAGCGGCTTCAGCGTCGCGGTGACGGCGCTGCAATGGCGCCTCACGATGTCGGGCCTGCTGTCGGCGGAGATGCAACGGATTGACGCGCTATCCGCGGGCGTGGTGCTGGCGGCGGTCGGGCTCAATCAGTGGACACCGCTGAAGCGGGCTTGCCTGCGACATTGCCGCTCCCCGCTCGATTTTTTGCTATCTCACTGGCGCGACGGGAGCCTGGGCGCGGTTGTGAGCGGGATCAGGCACGGAGCCTTCTGTCTCGGCTGTTGCTGGGCGCTGATGGCGCTGCTGTTCGTCGGCGGGCTCATGAACCTGGCATGGATCGCCGGCATCTCGCTGCTGGTGCTGCTGGAGAAGGCAGCACCTTGGGGCGAGCAGACCAGCCGTATCGCCGGCGGCGTCCTGACCGGCTGGGGAGTCGCGACAATCGCCGCTGTCGCGTGACGGAGCCGGCTGCCCTGGGGGTGCTTATGCCGGGCGCCGAGAGTATCGACTCATGGCGGCGGTTGATCCCCACCGTCATGGTCGGAAGGCCGACCATCCAGGTCTTTCGTGCGGCGGCAATGTCGTGGATGCTCGGCCTTCGCCGAGCATGACGAGAAAGCGGTCAACACTTTGGGACCTTGGTATTGATCTCGCACGCTGCTAATCAGGCCGCCCGTTCACCTGCATCAGGTATCGGTACGGATCGGACGTCATCACCGCCCCGCCCGAGACCAGCAGCACCGCCCCCGACACCCACGCCGCCGCGTCGGATGCGAAATAGAGCGCTGCCCCCGCCACGTCCGCCGGCTGGCCCACACGCCGCAGCGGATAGAATTTCGCCCGCTCGCGCCGGTCCTGCTCGGTCGCGAGCCAAGCCGCGGTCAGCGGCGTCTCGATCACCGCCGGCGCGATCGCATTCACGCGGATGCCGAACTGGCCAAGCTCCACCGCCATCGTCTGCACGATGTTGTTCAGCGCCGCCTTGCACGCGCCGTAGATGCCCTCGCCGCCCGGCGCCGCATACAGGCCGTCGATCGAGCTGAGGAAGATGATCGCCCCGCCATTGCCCGGCGTCGCGCATCGCCCGCGCCGCCGCCTGCGCGCCGAACACCTGCGCCGTCAGATTGAGGCGGATCATCGCCTCCCACCCCGCCTCGGTCACGTCCAGCCACTCGGCCGCGGCACCGGGGGCGTCGGCGAAGCCGCCGGCGTTGTTCACCCACACATCGAGCCGCCCGAACGCGGCGAGCGTTGCCTCGGCGAGCGCCCGAACCTGCGGCAGCGCGGTCACGTCGGTCGGTCGCACCAGCGCGCGGCGCCCCAGCGCCTCGACCTCGCGCGCGACCGCCTGCAGCTCCGCGACACTGCGCGCCGCGAGCACCACATCCGCCCCGGCCTCGGCATAGGCGAGCGCGATTGCGCGCCCGAGGCCCCGTCCTGCACCCGTCACCACGCAAACCCGGCCGGTGAGATTTCCCATCACAGCGGCTTGTGGGCGCGCTCGATCAGCCGTCCGATCAGGCCGGGCTTCTTCGCGGGCTTCGGTGGTGCGGCCGCGCGTTCGCGCTCCCGGGCTTCGGCCTCGCGCTCCTTCTGCTTGAGCTCGAGCCATTTTTCCAGGCTCAGCCCCGCCTTGACGGCGCGGCGCGCCTCGTAGGCGCGCTGGCCGTCGGTCATCGGTGTCGCCTCTTTGGCCATGCCCGCGTTCTGCCAGCGTGCGGGCGCCGCTTCAAGCGGATGCGCTGCTTGCCCAAGCCTTCGCCCGGTCGCAATGCTGCCCCGATGCCGCGCCCCAACGCCGCGCTCTATTACGTGCCGAGCGGCTATTCCGCCGCCGGCCCGCGCCCGCTCGGCATTCAGGCCGCGGGCGAGGGGCTGCTGCGGGCGATGGCGCTGCACGCCGGTGCCGAGCGTCTGGTCGGCTTCGGCGAAGTGCCCGCACACGGCGAGGATTTGCGGGCGCGGATCGCCGCGATCGCGCCGGCTCTCCCGGTCGAATGGGTGCCCACCACGGCGCCCGAGCGGCTCGCCGACCCAGGCACGCTGCTGCTGCCCGGCCCGGGCCTCGGCGAATACGCCTGGATGCGCCGCCGCGCCGGTGCCACCGCGCGGTTCAGCCTGTGCGGCGTCACCCACACCACCGCGACCGCACGCGTGCTCGACGATCTGGCGGCCCTGCTGGTCGCGCCCGTCATGCCGTGGGACGCGCTGGTCTGCACCTCGCACGCGGTCGCGCGGATGGTCGCGCGCGTGCTCGACGATCAGGCCGCCTATTTGCGCGAGCGCTTTGGCGCGGCACCCGCGCCGCCGTCACTGCCGGTGATCCCGCTCGGCGTGCATTGCGACGATTTCGCGCGCGACCCGGTGTTGCGCGCGTCGTGGCGGGCGCGGCTCGGCCTCGGCGAGGGCGACGTCGCGGCGCTGTTCCTCGGCCGCCTCAGCTTCCATGCCAAGGCGCACCCGATCCCGCTCTATCAGGCGATGCAGCACGCCGCCGCGGCCAGCCGGCGCCGCCTCGCCCTGGTGCTGGCGGGGTGGTTCTTCAACGCCGAGATCGAGGCCGCCTACCGCGCCGCCGCCAGCGCGTTCTGCCCCGACGTGCCGGTGATCGTGCTCGACGCGACGCGGCCCGAGCAGCGCCGGGCCGCCTGGGCGCTCGCCGACCTGTTCGTCTCGCCGGTGGATAACATCCAGGAGACGTTTGGGCTCGGGCCGGTGGAGGCGATGGCCGCCGGGCTGGCGTGCGTGGTCAGCGACTGGGACGGCTACCGCGACACCGTCCGCGACGGCATCGACGGTTTCCGCATCCCCACGATCGCGCCGCCCGAGGGGGTCTGCGCCGAGTTCGCCGCCGGCTACGCCGCGCGCATCGACGATTACGACCGCTACATCGGCGCGGTCAGCCAGACGGTCGCCGTGCATGTCCCGGCGCTGTCTGCCGCGATCGCCGCACTCGCCGCCGATCCCGCGCGGCGGGAGGCGATGGGACAGGCGGCCGCCGCCCATGCCCGCGCCGAGTTCGACTGGCGGGTGGTGATCGCCCGATATCAGGCGCTGTGGGACGAGCTTGCCGCCCGCCGCGCCGAGGATGCGCCTGCGGCGCCGGCGGACCCGACCTGGCCCGCGCGGCCCGATCCGTTCCGCGCCTTCGCCGCGTACCCGACGCAGAGTCTCGCCCCCGAGATGCTGGTGCGCCGCACCGCGCGTCCGGCGGCGGCGATCGACACGCTGCTCGCCTCGTCCTCGGTCGCGTTCGGCCAGCGCGGTCTGCCGGCGCGCGAGGATTTGCTGGCGCTGCTGCCGGGCGAGACGCCCGAGCCGGGTCGCGACCCTCGCCGCCGCCCTGCCGCCCGCGCGGCGGGCGGAGGCATGGCGCGCGCTGCTGTGGCTCGCGAAATACGATCTGGTCGCGATCGGCGCGGCGGAGTAGAGATCGCGGCCGATGCAAGCAGCCCCGGATTTCATCCGTCTTGACTGGGGCAGAATGGTTCAGCCTGTATTCGTCCGGTGGATGCATAGTCAAGGAGAATATTTGATGTTCTCGAATGAATTTGGCAGTTATGCTTTCTTTTCTATGGTTATTCCTTTGTTTTTGGTGTATATAAATTCGCTGAATTGATAGAAAGGCAGGCATCTCGAACAGCTTTAGACGATTTTGCAAACTTTCTACTTAGCTACGGATACGAGCAATATATCGGGGGCTTGCCAGCCATCATCTTGGTTACATTCGACAGGATTTTTGGCACAAGCACCTCTCGAGGAATGTGTTTTTCGGTCGGTATGTTTTTCTATTGTATCAATCTTATTATTGTTTGCTTTTAGCTTTCTTTGCCGACCTATGTTGACGGCCAAATTTGTGAGGTCCATACATGCTATCAGGTCGCCGAGCCATCATCACGTAGGTATTCAAGCCTGCTTTGTCGCGCTTGTATGGTTCTGCATTGTGGATTATGGTAGCCTGTTCCGAAGCAGGGTTGTTCTAGAGATTCTAAGCGTGAAAAGGCTAAGCAATAGCGCCTTTACTTGCGTGTTAATCGTGGACTTTGTGTTTTCTGTATTGGTATTTTTGGCACTTATATACGTGCTTGACCCAGCCCGCGCGATGAGGTAGATTAGCTGCATCGGCGAGGTGCGGCGATGATCCAGCAGTTCGACAGCCTCATGGAGATGATGCAGACCTTCTCGGATGCGCAGGTCTGCATTGACCATCTCCGGGCTATCCGCTGGAAGAATGGAGCCTACTGCCCGCACTGCGGCGGTACGAAGATTTACCACTTTCCGACCAGCAGAACCCATAAGTGCGGTGACTGCCGGCAGCGGTTTTCCATCAAGGTCGGCACGATTTTCGAGGATACGAAACTGCCGCTCAGCAAGTGGTTCATCGCAATTTGGATGGTGACCAGCCATACAAGGGGATCGCCTCTACCCAGGTCGCCAAGGATCCTAAAGATCACGCAAAAGAGGCTTGGTTTGTCCCTTCGCCAGCGCCCGCCGCAGCACCGTTCTCGACGCGGGCGTTGTAGGGCCCGGTCGGCCGGACGAGACCGACATCGGCGGCAAGGAGAAGAACAAACACGCGCACAAGCGCACTCCCGGCAGCCAAGGCGGCGCGACCAAGGTGGCCGTCATGGGCATGATGGAGCGCGAGGGTGAGTTGCGGGCCAAGGTGGTTCCCGACACGACTGCAAAAACGCTCAATGCCGAGCTAGCGGCCAACGTCGCGCCCGGCAGTAACGTGCTGACCGATGAGCACAGGGGCTATAACCGCGTCGGGGAAAAGTTCCACCATCACACCGTCAATCATTCGATCGGCCAGTACGTGAAGCACTACTTTATCCACACGAACGGCCTGGAAAATGCTTGGAGCCTGTTCAAGCGGAAGGTCTACGGCATCCATCATTGGGTAAGTGGCGAGCACCTCGACCGCTACCTGACCGAGTTCACATTCCGCCATAACCGGCGCACGATGGGCGAAAGCGAGCGCGATCAATGCGCTACTTGGGCAGGTTGACGGCCGTCTGCCCTACGAGGCGTTGATCGCATGACGGAGAAGCGAGAGCGGCCCTTAAAGCTTGACATGCCGTTCGGAGAGGCGTTGGCGCAGATTTGCGGCGACTCGGCCGATCGAGGTTGAACAGTCCGTCCGGGCGGGAAGGCAGGGCGACATGGAACCGAAGCAAGGCGAGTTTCAGCTTGTTCATTACCGGACGCCAGAGTGTCAGGCGGAACTTCACACTCGACCTGTCCAATGAGACGATGTGGGCGACGCAGCAGCAGATCGCGGATGCCTTCGGTATAGCCACCGAGCAGTCGGTGCGCGAGCACCTTCGGCAATATCTTCGCGAGAGGGGGAATTGGACCACGCCGCAACTACCCGGAAATTCCGGGCAGTTGCCAAAAACGGCAAAGAATATCAACCTCTTAGCACTATAACCTCGGAAGCCATCCTCTCGGTCGGTTATCGCGTCAGCTCAAAGCGCGCCACCGCCTTCCGCCAGTCGCGACCCAGCACTCTCAAGGACTACATCGTCCAGGGCTTCGCCATAAACGAAGCGCGGCTCAAGGATGATCCTCACGCCCTTAAGGAGCTGGCGGCGAAGGTCCGGGCGCTCCGTGCGGAGGAGATCAACGTCTACAAAGCCGTCCGAGACGTGTTGGCCTTTGCGTCAGCGACTATTCGAAGATGCCTCGACATCGGACGATTCTTCGCCAAGCTGCAAGACAAGTTCACTTACGCAATAACGGGTCAACTATCGTCACAGATATCTGCTGGACAGGGCGAACCACCTGCTGCGCGACATGGGCTGCATTTCTATGGCCGGGCAGCCGTCCAACGCACGCCGACGTGCAGACGCGCTAAGATTTATCTCGACAAGGACGAGCTTTATGCCCTGCACATTCTCTGCGAGCAATTTTTACTGTTCATAGAGTTGCCGCCCTGCGCGGGCAACGCTCACGATGCGCGAGCTATCCGACAAATTTGATGACCTACTGCGCCTGATCGGGCATCCGGTATTTTCGGAATATAGAGACGCTCTTGCCGAAAGGGCCAAAATGCACGCCATCAAAGAGCTAGAGCTTTATCAGAACCGGCTCGTTACCGAGAGGAATGCTGAGCGCAAACGGATGGCCGGCGCATAGCAATGCGCACGTTTGGCGGACCCCAGCCCGGCGGGTCAAGCACGTATATAAGTGCCGTATTTTTTTACAGTTTAGTTTTCATATCGTCGCTCTCACTAATGATATACACAGCGTACACACAGCATCAACATATTACCTTCTCAAGCGTTATAATAGACTGGTTTATAGCTTGGTCAATTATGAGTCCGCTTTTAACTATTTTTGTATTTGGAAAAACCCTTGTGGCCTTCATGGTTACAATACCGATTGCAGATTTATTTTGGGCTAGTGTTGTTCCGTCTTTGTGGATCTGGACGTATCTTCTTGTCTCAATCATTACGAAATTTATAGCTTCTCATTTTGGTATGGCTCGATTTTTCACGGGATACGTTTTGAACATGAGGGATCATCCTATCAGGACTGTCGGGTTTGTTGCCGCAACAATTGTCTCAACGCTCTTTTTAGTCGGGAGCATCATACTGACAATTGTGAGTATGCAACATCCGTAGACGTGTTCAGTTAAGGAATGCCTCATCCCGCCGCCACCATCCCGATCGCCATCGCCGCCGCCGCCACGCACGGCTCGATCACCGGCACGCCCGCCGTGTCCTCGATCGCGGCGCGGTGGTGGGCCATGCCGGTGCAGCCCAGGATCACCGTCTCGGCACCCGCCGCCACCACCGCCCGGGCCGCCGCCGCCAGCGCCGCCTGCGCGGCGATCGGGTCGAGCAGCGTTGCCATCGGCAGATCGAGCGGCACCTCGGCCGCCAGCCGCCCCTCCACCCCCATCGCCGCCAGCGCCGCCCGGTGCCGCGCAACCGAGGCGGTCGCCAGCGCCAGCACGCCGAACCGCTCCGCGCGCGCGAGCGCGGTCGCGACGGCGCAGCGGAAGATGCCCAGCACCGGTCGGTCGGTCGCCGCCTGCGCCGCCCCGATACCCGGGTCGGAGCCGCAGGCGATCACGTACGCGTCCGCCCGCTCGGTGCGGATCAGGCGGCAGATCGGGCCGACCGCCGCGTGCCAATCCTCCCACGACGCGATCACCGCCGGCCCGTCGGCGGCCGTCACCACGTCCAGCGCCGGCCCGCCGCTCCGGCGCAGCGGCTCGATCGCGGCGGCAATTCCGGCGGTGCAGTCCCGCGAGGCGTTCGGATTGATCAGCAGCACGCGCGACATGACATCACCCCTGTTCCGTGCGCCGCTTGGCAGGCTTATGCTGCGCCGCACCAGCCGCTCGCCTCAAGTACCGCCTTGCCCCCGCCTTGCTGAGGATACAGGTCCGTGCCCGATTCCGTCCCGATCCGCTGGCAGCCCGCGCGCGAGGCGAAAGCGGCCCCGCCCTGGCCGATGCCGCCGGTGCCGGTCGCCCTCGGCCGCGGCCTCTGCAACCGCTGCCCCGCCTGCGGGCAGGGCACGGTTTTCCGCGGCTTCCTGCGCGTGGTGACGGAATGCCCGCATTGCGGGGCGCCACTCGGTTCGCTGCGTGCCGACGACGCGCCGCCCTATTTCACCATCGTCATCACCGGGCACCTCGTCATTCCGCTGGTCGTGTTCCTCGGCCAGTGGGGACTCTCCTTTCTCGCGCAGGGCCTGATCGTGCTGCCGCTGACCGCGGCGATCGCGATCGGCCTGATGCGGCCGGTGAAGGGGGCGACGGTGGGGGTCCTGCTGGGTCTTGGCCTCGCGCGGCCGCCGGAGGAATGACGGACGCGGCCACGCGCGATGCCGACCGCCTGGCGCGCGTGGTGCTGGGCGGCGAGGCGCTGACCCGGCTCGATCCCTGGCAGGAGGCGGATCGCGCGCAGGCGGTCGCCGACCTCGCCGCCGAAAACCGCTTCCGCCTGCTCGGCGGCGCGCGCCCGGTGCGGCGGCGCGGCCCGTTCGTGCTGCATCTGGCGATCCAGGACGGACGGCTGGTGTTCGACGTGCATGATCAGGCCGACGCGCCGGTGATCGCGCTGGTGCTGGCGCTGGGTCCGTTTCGCCGGCTGGTGAAGGATTACCAGATGCTGGTCGAGAGCCACGCCAAGGCCGCCCTCGAAGGCCGCGAGGAGCGCATCCAGGCGATCGACATGGGCAGGCGCAGCCTGCACGACGAGGGCGCCAGCCTGATGCGCGAGCGCCTCGCCGGCAAGGCCGAGATCGACTTCGAGACCGCGCGGCGGCTGTTCACACTGGTCTGCGTGCTGCACCAGCGAGTGTGACCGCAGAGGGAGTGTGACCGCAGAGGGAGTGTGACCGCAGAGGGAGTGACTGGCGCCCCTCAGGCGACCACGCGCCTGACCACGCGCACACGGCGCTGCACGGCCAGGGAACCGCCGATGGCAGCAGCGATCGCGTCGAGAAGCAGGTTTCCGAACAGCCCGTACGACGTCCTTGAAGCCGCGGCGGCACTTGCATTCGCGGCATTCTTCGCCGCCTGCACCGCCTTGTCCCGCGTCTGCTTGACCGTCGCCTGCGCGCTGTCGAAGCGTTTGGCGGCCTCGTCGTGGCTGATGTGCAGTTGCGCCGCCATGATGTTGATGATCCGATCCTTGGCGGCCGCGGCATCGGGACCACCCTTCACATAGGTGGCGAGCTCGGTCGCGACCTGCTTCTGGGCGTCTTGCGGAACTCATCGTCGAGAGATCGGGATTGGCAGGCTGGAGATAGGTCTGTGCCTCCTGCCGGATCATGGCCGGCGTCACGCCGGCCGTCTGGACCAGCGGCTTCGCGGCCGTCTTCAGGCCGGTTCCGGCCGCCGAGGCGACGTTGCCCAGGAGGGAGAAGCCGCCGCCAAGGATGGTTCCGAACACCGAGGTCAGCAGATAGAAGACCAGCAGGGTGGCAATTCCCCAGGTGACGAGGCCGTGCAGCACGCCGTC
The DNA here is from genome assembly GCA_963777265.1 of uncultured Alphaproteobacteria bacterium. GTDB lineage: Bacteria > Pseudomonadota > Alphaproteobacteria > Acetobacterales > Acetobacteraceae > DATAYA01. The sequence goes on from CAVZPY010000009.1 coordinate 181,676, forward strand.
CCACCTGATCTCGATGCCGGCCAGCCACGCCGCGACATAGCCGCCAAAACCAAGCGCGATCATGCTGGTGACGACCCACCACACGCCGGCGCCGATGCCGATGCTGCTGATGTCGGGCGTCGTGCCGGCGTTCGTGTTCACGGTGCCCAGGCCAATGCCGGCGCCCAGCGTGCTGAGCAGCAGCTGAACCGCCAGCGCCACGATGATGCCGCTGAAAATCCCACCCCATGAGACGCGCCGGTGGGTGTGCGGGCCATCCCCCACGAGCGTGGTTGTCGTTTCGGTCGTCGTCCTCTCGATCGCACCCGGCGGCGGATATGGCGGATCGGTCTCGGTGTTTGCAGACATCGCTACCTCATCGGTCAATCTTTCAGTGCGTCGCGTGCCTTGTCCTTGGCGCGGCCGGCGGTCTCCTGGGCCTTGCCGGCGGCCTTCTCCGCCGCACCCTTGGCCTGGGTCGTTCTGCTGCCGGCGATCTTGCCGAAAGCCTGCTTGATCGATCCGGACACCTGCTTGCCGATGCCTCTGACCCGATCCTTGTCCATCCCTGGTTTCTCCCCGCTCCTGATTATCGTGCGGTGTGCGCGGCCCGACTCTGAACTATCGTTGAAGAGGCTTGAGCGTTCCGCCTGAAAGCGTCGAAGCGGGCGGTCGCGCGGATGTGATTGCCCGTTCGCCGGCCGCCGGGCCGCCGCCATCGCCTCGATTGCCGGCGCACCGGCCTGGATTTCCGGAGCCGCGACTTCATACTGGCGCAAAACACTGGCGCAAAACAGCAGAGACGGGTGAGCGATGGATTTCTCGGGACGGCGGGTGGTGGTGGCGGGCGGCAGCCGCGGCATCGGGCGCTCGATCGCGCTCGGCTTCGCGCGGGCCGGCGCGTCGGTCTCGATCTGTGCCCGCAGCACCGCCGCGCTGGAGGCGACCCGGCGCGAGATCGCGGCCCTCGGCCATCCGGTCCATGCCGCGGTCTGCGATCTTGCCGACGCGGCGGCGATCGCGCCCTACATTGCCGAGACCGCCGCCGCGCTGGGCGGCATCGACGTGCTGGTGAACAACGCGTCCGGCTTCGGCTCGGCCGACGACGAGGCCGGCTGGGCGGCGAGCTTTGCCGTCGACATCATGGCGATCGTGCGCGCGAGCCACGCGGCGCTGCCGTTCCTGGAGCGCGCGGCGGGGGCCGCGATCGTCAACATCTCCTCGATCTCGGCGATGCGCGCCTCGGCGCGGACCGCCCCCTATGGCGCGGCCAAGGCGGCGGTGGTCCACTACACGACGAGCCAGGCGGCGATGCTGGCGCCCAAGGGCATCCGGGTGAACTGCGTCGCACCTGGGTCGATCGAGTTCCCGGGCGGCTCGTGGGAGAAGCGGCGGCTCGCGAACGATCCGCTCTACGCCCGCATCCACGGCCAGATCCCGTTCGGCCGGCTCGGCACGCCGGAGGAAGTCGCCAACGTGGTGCTGTTCCTCGCCTCCCCGCTCGCCGGCTGGGTCACGGGGCAGACGATCGCCGTCGATGGCGGCCAGTTGCTAGCAAGCTGAGATGGCGGAGCGGACCCAGGAAGCGCTCGCCGGCGCGCAGTTCGGTGCCCAGGCCGGTGCCTATCTGACCAGTGCCGTCCATGCCGAGGGCGAGGACCTTCGCGCACTCGCGCGCTTCGCGGCCGGCCACCCTGAGGCGCAGCGCGCTCGATCTCGGCTGCGGCGGCGGCCATGTCAGCTTCACCCTCGCCCCCCTGGTCGCGCACGTCACGGCCTGCGATCTCTCCGCCGAGATGCTGGGCGTGGTTGCGGCGGAAGCGGCGCGGCGCGGGTTCGCCAACATCGCGACCAGGCAGGCGGTGGCGGAACGCTTGCCGTTCGCCGATGAAACCTTCGATCTGGTGTGCAGCCGGTTCAGCGCGCATCACTGGCGCGACCTGCCGGCCGGGTTGCGCGAGGCCGCGCGGGTGCTGCGGCCGAGCGGGAGTGCGGTGTTCATCGACGCGGTCTCGCCGGGAGTTCCCGTTCTCGACACGTTCCTGCAAGCGATCGAGCTGCTGCGCGACACCTCGCACGTGCGCAACCACAGCCGGGCGGAGTGGGAGGCGACGCTGGCAGCGGCGGGGTTCGTGCCCGGGACCGTGCAGGCGTTCCGGGTGCGGCTCGAGTTCGCCTCGTGGGTGGCGCGGATGCGCACGCCGCCGGGCCATGTGGCGGCGATCCGCGCGTTGCAGGACGCGGTCGCCGAGGACGTGCGCCGGCGCTTCGCGGTCGAGGCGGACGGCAGCTTTTTGCTCGATGTCGCGATGCTGGTCGCCGGCAAGCCGGCCTGATCCCCGATGGCTCCTCCGCACGGCTCGCCTGTCGCCTTGCCGCCCACCGAGCCGGGCCAGTGGGTGCGCCACCCGGACTGCCCGGATTGGGGGCTGGGGCAGGTGCAGTCGGTCGCGGGCGAGCGCGTGACGGTCAATTTCGAGCACGCCGGCAAGCGGCTGGTGATTGTCGGGGTGGTGACGCTGGAGCAGGTCGAGGCGCCGGAATAGGCGGCCGGGCTTGAACCCGCCGCGTCCACGCGCGATTTTCGTGCGATGGATTACACCCCGCCCGTGATCGACCCGTTTGGCCGCGGCATCACCTACCTCCGCGTATCAGTGACCGACCGTTGCGACCTCCGCTGCGTCTATTGCATGGCGGAGGACATGACCTTCCTGCCCAAGGCCGACATCCTCTCGCTCGAGGAGCTCGACCGGGTGTGCGGCGCCTTCGTCCGCCTCGGCGTGCGCAAGCTGCGGCTCACGGGCGGCGAGCCGCTGGTGCGGCGCGACGTGCTGTCCCTGTTCCGCAGCCTCGGGGCCCGGCTCGGCCATGGGCTGGACGAGCTGACGCTGACCACCAACGGCACCCAGCTCGCCCGCCATGCCGAGGCGCTCGCGGCGGCCGGCGTGCGGCGGGTCAATGTCAGCCTCGACACGCTCGATCCGGCGACCTTCGCGGGCATCACCCGCTGGGGCCGCATCGACCGCACGCTGGATGGCATTTTTGCGGCCAAGGCGGCCGGACTCGCGGTGAAGATCAACGCGGTGGCGTTGCAGGGCGTGAACGAGCACGAGTTCGACGCCATGCTCGCCTGGTGCGGCGAGCACGGGTTCGATCTCTGCCTGATCGAGACCATGCCGATGGGCGAGATCGAGCCGGACCGCGTGGAGCAATACCTGCCGCTGTCGCTGGTGCGGGCGCGGCTGCGCGAGCGCTGGACGCTGACGCCCACTAGCTACCAGACCGGCGGCCCGGCGCGGTATTTCGACGTGGCCGAAACAGGTCGGCGCATCGGCTTCATCACACCGATGACCCACAATTTCTGCGAGAGCTGCAACCGCGTGCGGCTCACCTGCACCGGCACGCTCTACATGTGCCTAGGCCAGGACGACGCCGCCGATCTGCGGCGTGTGCTGCGCGCCGGCGCCGACGACGTGGCGCTGGATCAGGCGATCCGGGACGCGATCGCGCGCAAGCCGAAGGGCCACGATTTCGTGATCGACCGCCGCGAGCGCCGGGCTTCGGTGGCACGGCACATGAGCGTCACCGGCGGATAGACGAGTCGGGCGGCGGCCATCGGCCACCGCCCGCATCGCCAGACCTGATGCGTCGTCTTTAGTACGGGCGCGGCTGCACCACCACGCTGCCCGGGGCGGGCGCGGCCGGCTGCACCGTCACCGTTGACGGTGCCGGGGCCGCCGCGACCGGCGCCGGATTGTTGACCTCGCAGCCCGCGAGCGCGACGAGCGCGAGCGCGGCGACAGCGGCCGCGCGCACGGTGGTGTGAAGCATCTGGCATCCTCCGCCTGTGGGTGAACCGGCCAGCGGTTCAAACCGCTTTACGCACGACCGCCCGGCAAGGTTCCGCGCCCGTTACCGCACGCCCCTCACCGCGCGGGCCGGCGGGTCCGCCAGCGCGTCGGCGAGCGAGATCGTGGCGCTGCCGCGGGCGAGCGGCTTGGGCTGGCTCGGTGCCGGCGCCCAGCCGGTCATCACCGCGAGCCGGAGTGTTGCCGGCACTCGGCCGTCCTCGCGCGACAGGCAGGCGAGCGCTTGCGCGAACAGGGCGCGCGGCGGCGGCCGGCGGTCGCGGAGCGCGATGGCATTGGCCTCCCCCGCCGCTTGGAGATCGCGCAGCAGCGCGAGCGGGTCGGCGTAGGAGAGGCGCAGCGTCTCCACATCGGCCACCGGCAGCGCGAAGCCGGCGCGCTGCAACAGGGCGGCGCAATCGATGAGGGCGGGAAAGGGGGAGACGCGCGGGCTGGCGCCGCCGGTCAGCGCCGCCTCTGCCTCGGTGAGGGCCGCGCGCAGCTCCGCCCCGGTGCCGAGCGCCGGCAGGCTCGCCAGCAGCAGCCCGTCGGGCCGCAGCGCCTGGCGAAGCTGGATCAGCGCACCTGGAAGATCATTGACCCAGTGCAGCGACAGGCTCGCCACGACCAGGTCGAACGCGCCCGGCGCGAAGGGCAGGCGCTCCTCGTCGGCGGCGGCGGCGCGCGGAGCGTGCAGCGCCGCCATGCGCGGCGAGAGGTCGCAGCTCACTACGTCGATGCCGCGGGCCCGCAGCAGCGGCGCCACCACGCCGCGCCCGCCGACATCGAGCGCCTGGGTGAAGCGATGGGTGGTGTCGTCCAGCCGGTCGAGCAGCCGCTCCGCCGCCTCGCGCAATAGCGGTTCCACGCGGTGCACACGGCCGGCGGCGCGGTCGCGATGGCGGCGCACCGCGAGACGGTCAAACGGGGCGGCGGGGCTGCTCATGCCCCCGATGTGCGCGCGAGGCGCAGGAGTGCCAAGCCTGGTCGCTCGAAGCAAATCGTTTCCCAAGACCATTCGAGTTTGCTCGAATCGTCGTTGACAACGGCGGTCGCATGGGATAATTCGACTTTCCTAGGAACATCGAGGTTCATGGGATGGACAGCAGCCAAGCCGTGCAAGCCCTCGCGGCCCTCGCGCATGACACGCGGCTGGCGCTGTTTCGGATGCTTGTCGAGCGTGGGCCGGATGGGCTTTCGGCCGGCATCATCGCCGAGCGTCTCGGGGTGCCGCCGTCATCGCTGACCTTCCATGTGCAGCATCTTCACCGGGCGGGGCTCGTCACGCAGCGGCGCCTGAGCCGTCGGCTCATCTATGCCGCAGACTTCTCCGCGATGAATGGTCTGGTCGGCTTTCTCACCGAGAACTGCTGCGGCCGGGGCAGCGGCGTCTGCGCACCTGCCTGCCGCCCCGGGGCGGACGCGGCCGCAGCTCGGCCCCGAAGAAGAGCCTGAGCGGTGCCGTCCATTTTGGCTGACAGAGCAAAGGACAAATCTATGGACACGACCGAGGTCAAGGAAATGGTCCGCGCCCGCTATGGCGGCATCGCAGCCGGCACGCTAGGGGACCATTGCGGGCCGTCTTGCTGCGACCCATCGGCTGTCCCCGCCGCGGATGACAAGTCGTTGCGGATGGGTTATTCCGCGGGCGAACTCGCCGTCATCCCCGAGGGGGCGAACCTCGGGCTCGGCTGCGGCAACCCGCAGGCCATTGCGGCGATGAAGCCGGGCGAGACCGTTGTCGATCTGGGCAGCGGTGCCGGTTTCGATTGTCTGCTTGCCGCGAAGCAGGTCGGCACGACAGGACGCGTACTCGGTGTCGACATGACGCACGAGATGCTCAAGAAGGCACGCGAGAACGCGGCCAAGGTCGGCGCCAGCAACGTGGAATTCCGCCTCGGCGAAATCGAGCACCTGCCCATCGCCGACAACACGGCCGACGTGATCCTGTCGAACTGCGTCATCAACCTGGTCCCGGACAAGGCACAGGTGTTTCGCGAAGCGTTTCGCGTGCTCAAGCCGGGCGGCAGGCTCGCCATCGCCGACGTGGTGAACACCGCGCCGCTGTCGCCCGAGCTCGCCTCCGATCGCGCGCTCATTTGCGGATGTGTGGTCGGCGCTGCACCGGCACATCAGATTGAGGGGTGGCTTGCAGAGGCGGGCTTCACCGGCATCCTTGTGACCGTCAAGCCCGAGAGCCGGGACATGATAGCGAGCTGGGCACCGGGCCGCGGTGTGGAGAACTACGTTGCCTCGGCGATCATCGAAGGACGGAAACCCCCGGCGTGACCGTTACCGGCGGGGCAGAGCACATTGCCCGACGGTGGCGCGACCGCATCATTGTCGAATGTAGATGGAACGTCCTCGCCCTTGTTTCCGCCGCAATCGCCCGCCATTGACCCCGCTCGCCGAGTGCCTACCCTGCCGGCCAAAGCTCCGTCCGGAGGTCCGCCATGAACGCCGCCGACACCGAGGCCGCCCGCACCGCCGCCGTCGCCGCCACCGTCGAGCGCATCCGCGCGATCGAGCGCGCGGCAGGGGGTCACGCGCCCGGCGCTCGACGCGATCAAGGCCGAGATGCTCAAGCTCGCGGCCCAGGAGCAGCTGTTCCCGACCGCCACTTTTCCGCCGCCCCCACCGGGCGAAAAGGGCGCGCGCCGCTACAAGCTGCGCGAGGATGCGGACGGGCGGCTCGCGATGTACATGAACGCGCTCAACCCCGGCAACGAGACCCGGCCGCACGATCACACCACCTGGGCCGTGGTGGTCGCGGTCGAAGGGCAGGAACTCAACAAGGTCTATCGCCGCACCGATGACGGCAGCCGCGAGGGTGTGGCCGACATCGTGCTCGACCACGAGATCGTCGTCGAGCCGGGGCGCGGCATCGCGCTGATGCCCGAGGACATCCACTCGATCCACACCACCGGGCCGGTGCCGACGCGGCATCTGCACATGTACGGCCTCGCCATCGAAAAGCTCGACGACCGCCAGGCCTTCGATCCCGAGACCGGCACGGTGAAGCCGTACAATGCCAACTTCATGCGCCCGAGCGCCGCGTCACCCGCCGGAGGCTGACAGGGTGCGCCGGATCGACGCCGCCACCCTCCGCGCCTGGATCGGTGACGGCGGCGAACTCGCGATCCTGGACGCGCGCGAGGAAGGCGAGTTCGGCACCGGCCACCTGTTCTGGGCGGCGCCGTGCCCGCTGTCGCGCCGCGAGCTGCGGGCGCGCGCGCTCCTGCCGCGGCTCGCCGTGCGCATCGCCTGCATCGATGACGGGCGCGGGCTGGCGGAGCGGCTGGGCGAATACCTGGAGGGCATCGGCGCCACCGATGTCGCCGTGCTCGACGGCGGGATCGCGGCGTGGGAGGCGGCCCGCGGCGTGCTGTTCAGCGGCGTCAACGTGCCGAGCAAGGCGTTCGGCGAGTGGGTCGAGCATCATTACGGAACGCCCAGCGTCGATGCCCGCGAACTGAATGCCTGGCTCCACGCGGGGCGCGACATGGTGGTGCTCGACAGCCGCACCGAGGCGGAGTTCCGCCGCATGTCGATCCCGTCAGGCATCAACGTGCCGGGCGGCGAGCTCGCCTATCGCATCGGCGACCTCGCCCCTGATCCGGCGACGCTGGTGGTGGTGAACTGCGCCGGCCGCACCCGCAGCATTCTCGGCGCCGAGAGCCTGCGCCGCGCCGGCGTCCCCAATCCGGTGGTGGCGCTGCGCAACGGCACGATGGGCTGGGAGCTGGCCGGGCTGGAATGCGTCCGCGGACAGCGCGAGCGCTTCCCGCCGGGGCCTCCCCGCACGGCCGCGACGGCGTTGGCGCGCGCCCGCCGCTTCGCCGAACAGTGCGGCGTCGGCGTGATCGGTCCGCTCGACCTCGCGCGCTTCGAGGAGGATCCCGACCGCACGATCTACGTGCTCGACGTGCGCGAGCCGGCCGAATTCGCCGCCGGCGCCCGGCCGGGCAGCCGCAGCGCGCCGGGCGGGCAGCTCGTGCAGGCGACCGACGAATGGGTCGCGGTACGCAACGCGCGCATCGCCCTGCTCGACGATGACGGCGTGCGCGCCCGGATGACGGCGGCGTGGCTGCGGCAGATGGGGCACCGCGACGTGTTCGCGGTCGAGGGCGGGCTGGAAGAGGCGCGGCCGCCGTCTCCCGCTGCGCTGCCGGCCGCCTCCGGCCCCACGATCGACGCCGATGCGCTGGCGGCCGCCCTCGATGGCGGCGGGGTGGCGGTGATCGACCTTGCCCGCAGCGTCGAGTTCCGCGCCGGCCACATCCCCGGCGCGGTGTGGGCGATCCGCTCGCGGCTGGACCGCGTGGCGCCGGCCTTCCGCGGCGCCCGGCGCGTGGTGCTGACCTCGCCCGACGGCACGCTGGCACGGCTCGCGACCTCCGAGGCGCGCGACCTCGGCGCGGCGAGGGTCGCGGCGCTGGCCGGCGGCACCGGCGCGTGGTCTGCCTCCGGCCGGGCGCTGCTCGCCGACCGCACCGACCCGCCAGACGAGGCGTGCGTCGATTTTTATCTCCGCCCCTACGACCGCAACACCGGCAGCGAAGCGGCGATGCGCGCCTATCTCGAATGGGAGATCGATCTTCCCCGTGCCATCGCCCGTGACGGCTCGGTGCGGTTCGGGGTGCCCGATGCCTGAACTCGCCGCCGGCCTGCGCTGGGCGACGCGCGGCGCGCTTGATCTCGTGCTGCCGCTGGCGTGCCTGACCTGCGACGCACCGGTGGCGGCACTTGGGCAGCTCTGCCCCGACTGCTTCCGGCAGACCGCCTTCATCACGGAACCCTGCTGCGTCCGCTGCGGCGTGCCGTTCCAGCACGCGAGCCAGTCCGATTTCGAGGGCCTGTGTCCGGGGTGCCTCGCGCGCCCGCCGGAGTTCGGCCGCGCCCGCGCCGCGCTCCGCTACGACGCGCAGTCGCGGCGGATCATCCTGCCGTTCAAGCACGCCGACCGCACCGAATTCGCGCGCGCGCTCGCGCCGCACATGGTCCGCGCCGGGGCGGCGCTGGTGGCCGCGGCCGAGCTGCTGGTGCCGGTGCCGCTGCACCGAGCCCGGCTGTTCACCCGGCGCTATAACCAGGCGGCGCTGCTGGCGAAGGCGGTGGCGCGGCTCTGCGGTGTGCCGGCCGCGGTCGATGTGCTGTGCCGCGTCCGGCCGACCCAGCCGCTCGGCGCGAAGTCGGCCCGCGAGCGCGCGGCGGCGGTGGCCGGCGCCTTCGCGCTGCGCCCCGGCCGCGAGGCGCGCATCGCGGGGCGCCGCGTGCTGCTGATCGACGACGTGATGACGAGCGGTGCCACCGTGAATGCGTGTGCGCACGCGCTGCGCGCGGGCGGGGCCGTGGCGGTCGATGTCTTGGCCGCCGCTCGCGCCGCTGATCCGCGCCTGGCCGCCTGACGCCGGGCTGCCCGGCAATGGCCCGCCTTGTGCAACGGGCTGGACGACGCGATTTAGCGTGGCCGAAGGAGAGCCGGCCCGATGCCCGAGATCGAGATCTACACTCAGCCCTGGTGCCCCTACTGCGCCCGGGCGGTGAAGCTGCTGCGGGCCAAGGGGGTGCCCTTTCGCGAGATCGACGCCCGGCACGGCACGCCCGAGAGGGCGGAGGCCATGCGCCGCTCCGGCGGGCGCACCACGGTGCCGCAGGTGTTCATCGACGGCCGTCCGATCGGCGGCTCGGACGAGCTGCTGGCACTCGATCGGGCCGGCAAGCTCGACCCGCTGCTCGCCGCCTGATCGGCCATTCGACCATCATCATGGCTGGCACTCTCTTGCCCGTGCTGCCAAACTCTCCCATCTCGCCTTCTCTCGCTTGGGAAAACCGCCGGACCCGCCTGATGATCCACTACGACCTGCAATGCGCTGACGGGCATCGCTTCGACGGCTGGTTCGCCGGCAGCGACGCGTTTGAGCGGCAGGCCGCCTCGGGCCTGGTCGAATGCCCGGAATGCGGCAGCCACAAGGTCGCGCGCGCGCTGATGGCGCCCGCGGTGCCGAAGCGTCGCGCGGCCCCGAGCGCCGCTGCCGCGGCCCCGGCCGCCGCCCAGCCCGCCCCGCCGGCCACGAAGAAGGTGGCCGGGGGCGAGATGCCGGCCCAGCTTCGCGCGATGCTCCAGCGGATGCGGGCCGAGGTCGAACGGAACTGCGACTACGTCGGTCCCGGCTTCGCCCAGGAAGCCCGCCGGATGCAACAGGGCGAGAGCGACCGCCGCGGCATCTACGGCGAGACCACGCCCGAAGAAGCCCAGGCCTTGGCCGAGGATGGAATCGAGGTGGCCCGCATCCCCTGGGTGCCGCGCGCGGACGGTTGAACGTCGCGCCTGTCACCGCCGTCGCGGGCGGCGTCCGGGTCTGTGTCAGTCCATATCGGTGAACATAAATCTTCTGCCATCCGACGCTATTTAGCCACCGCCGAGATGCAATAAATACCTCGGCCACGCGGCATTGTCCGCCAGGAGTGACTTCGATGAGACTGTGGACCTTGACCATGATCGCGGCGGCGGCGCTGTCGGCCACCGCGTCCGCCGTTGCCGCCGAATTCGCGCGCAAGCTCGTTCGAGCCGGGAACGCGCGGCCCGGTGATCCAGACCGACGCCCCCGCGCCGACCCCGACCCACGGCCCGGTGGTGCTCAGCGCCTGACGGGCGCCCCGGTCTCGACCCGGTACCGTCGCAACTCGATACCAAAGCGACCGAAATCGCTCTACACCGGACCGCACGGGGATGAATCGGCGCGGCGTGTGGGGCGATGGTCGGTGCTTTCGAGTCTTCCGCTCTGGGCCTCCAGCCTGCTCATCGTGGTGGTGCCGACCCTGATCGCGATGGCGGGGCCGGCCTTCGTGCGCCGGCACTACACGCTCGAGCGGCTGGCGGACAACAATGAGGTCGCCGGCTTCAAGTTCGCGACCGTGGGCGTGATCTACGCCGTACTGCTCGGCTTCGCCGTGATCGTGGTGTGGGAGAAGTTTCACGACGCGGAGGCGGCGGTGATGCAGGAAGCGGGCGCCGCGACCACGCTCTACCGGCTCTCGGACGGTCTCGCCGCCGATGCCGCGCCGAGAGTGCGTGACGAATTGACCCAGTATTTGGAGGCCACCATCGCCGAGGACTGGCCGGCAATGGAGCGCGGCCGGGCGAGCCCGGCCGTCACCCGCACCCTGACGGCGATCTATGACGAGGTGCTGCGCGGCAAGCCGGGCGAGAGCCCTTCACCGGTCGTGAGCGAGGTGCTGACCCAGCTCGACGCGCTGACCGCGGCCCGCCGCGCGCGGCTTCAACTCGCTTCCGGAGCGGCCCCGGGGGCGATCTGGGTCGTGTTGTTCGTCGGTGCGATGGTAACGATCGGCTTCACCTTCTTTCTCGCCTCGCGCAATCTTCGCGCCCAGATCCTGATGGTGGGGATGCTCTCGGGATTGGTCTTCCTTGCCTTGCTGGTCATCATCACGATCGACCACCCGTTCACCGGCCCGGTGAGCGTGCACCCCGAGCCGCTGCAACTGGTACTCGACGAATTCGCGCCCGACGGATAGCGTCGGCGCGAATCCACGACTTCGCTGCGGGCCACCCTGCCACGATCGCGGTTGATGTCGGACAGCGTGCCGCTCTTCCGCGGCAAGCTGGCGCTTCTGCTTGCGGATGCGGTTGCTGACCAGCCACGCCTCGTCAAAATCATCGAAGCCGCCCTGGCGGACCTGACCTGACTTTCGCCGGAGCGGTTCGCAGACGACGGGGCCGCAAAGCCGACCCGCTACCGCTCGACCTGCTTCGCCAGCCGCCGCGCCAGCAGCCAGCCGATCAGCGCCGATGCCGGCGCGCCGGGTGCCACCAGCAGAATCCCGAACGGCTGGCCGTTCACCAGCAAGTCCATCCCGATCCCCAGCATCATGCCCCCGATCAGCCCGCCGGTGACGCCCGAGGCAATGCCGAGCCACAGGATGTCGCCGCGCGTGACCATGCGTCCGCTCAGCCGGCCTCCGGCGCGATCACGACGGCGGTGCCATAAGCGACGATCTCGCTCATCGTCTGGCCGATCTCCGAGCTGTCGAAACGCATCGCGATCACCGCATTGGCTCCCAGCGCCGCCGCACTCTGCTCCAGCCGCTCGACCGCATGGACGCGCGCCTCGCTCAGCATCTGCGTGTATTCGGTGATCTCGCCGCCGACCAGCGAACGCAGCCCGGCGACGACGTTGCCGCCGAGGCCCCGGCTGCGCACCACCACGCCGAAGCAGGCACCCTTGGTTTCGACCACGCGATGGCCGGCGATGGTCGGGCTGGTGGCGACGAGCACGGTGCAATCCTCCTGCGATCGGAGCCGTCTATCGGCGCCGCCTCCGGTTTGACAAGGGACCCGGTTTGACAAGGGACTGGGCCGACCCTATACGCCGCGGCACTGCCGGGAACGTGGACGGAGCCTTTTGCGCCGCGCCCGCCGCCGCTTGCGGCCTACCGGTGCAACAAAGCGCCCGAAGACGGTGCCAGAACAAGGAGCCGCGCGCATGTCCAAGCGCGTCGAGAGCAAGTACAAGATCAACCGCCGCCTTGGCGTCAATCTCTGGGGACGGGCGAAGTCGCCGCTCGCCAAGCGCGATTACGGCCCCGGCCAGCACGGCCAGCGCCGCAAGGGCAAGCCCAGCGACTTCAAGGTGCAGCTCATCGCCAAGCAGAAGCTGCGCGGCTATTACGGCAACATCGGCGAGAAGCAGTTCCGCAAATACTACGAGGAAGCGGCGCGCCGGAAGGGCGACACCTCGGAGAACATGATCGAGCTGCTGGAGCGGCGGCTCGACGCGGTGGTGTATCGCATGAAGTTCGCCGTGACCCCGTTCGCCGCGCGCCAGTTCGTCAATCATGGCCACGTCGCGGTCAACGGCCGACGCGTCAACATCCCGTCCTACCTGGTGCGCGACGGCGACACGGTGGAGGTGCGGGAGAAGTCGAAGCAGCTCGCCGTGGTGCTGGACGCGGCGCAAAGCCCGGAGCGCGACATCCCCGAGTATCTCGAAGTCGATCACCGCGCGATGAAGGGCCGCTTTGCTCGCCCGCCCAAGCTCACCGACGTGCCGTATCCGGTGCAGATGGAGCCGAACCTGGTGGTCGAGTACGTACTCGCGCTGAGGCGCCGCGGATGTCCGGCCGTGCCGAGCCGCTCGTGCTCGGCCTCGGCATGGTCAAGAACGAGCAGGACGTCATCGAGCCCTGGGTGCGCCACAATCTGGCGTTCCTTGACGCGCTGGTGGTGGTCGATAACGGCTCCATCGACGACACGCGGCACATCCTCGGCCAGCTCGTGGCCGCGTGTCCGGGTCTGGCGGTCGCCGATAGCGGCGGCTTCGGCTACAACCAGTCCGAGCGGATGACCCGCCTGCTGCACGGCGCGCAGTCCGCCTACTTTGCCGACTTCGCCGTGCCGCTCGATGCCGATGAGTTCATCGTCGCCCCCGGCCGCGCCGCCTTCCGCGCCGTCCTCGCGCAAACTCCGCCCGGCGGTTTCGGTCTGGTCCCGTGGCGCACCCACGTGCTGACGGCGGAGGACCTCGCCGATCCCGCGCCCGATCCGCCGCGCAGCCTCGCCTGGCGCCGCGCCGAGGAGCGGCCGCAATTCCACAAGGCCATTCTTCGCCTCGACGGCCGGCTCGACACGGACCTGGTGCTCGATCAGGGCGGCCACTCGGTCTCGCGGCACTCCGGCCGGGCGGTGCCGGCGCAGCTCCTGCCCGAATTGGCGCTGGCGCACTTCCCGATCCGCAGCCGCGAGCAGATGGCGGCCAAGGCGGTGGTGGGCTGGATGGCCTATCTGGCGCGCGACCCCGACGCCGCGCGGCACGGCCTCGGCTATCACTGGCGCGGCATGTTCGAGCGCATCGTGCGCGTCGGCGGCCTCGACGACGCGACGCTGTGCGCGATCTCGCAGCGCTACGCCGAACAACCCGGCGACGCCGCCGCCGAGCCGCCCGCGCTGGTCCGGGCCGATCCGCCCATCGACGCCGTGCGCACGCTCTCGACCGGCCGCCCGCTCGATGCCCTGGTCGCGATCGCGCGCTCGTGGGAGCGGTCCCTCGCACCGCCCGCGTCGCTGCTGCGGCTCGACCGGCCCGCGGCACTCGGGCGCTCGGCAGATGCGACCGGTGGCTTCGATGCCGCCTGGCACTGGGACAATCTTTTCCTCGATACGCCCCCGTTCCGCTTCATCGCCGAGCGCCTCCGCCCAACCAGCGTGCTCGACATCGGCTGCGGCATCGGCGCCTATTTGCGCCTGCTCGGACGGCTCGGTGCCGGCACGGTGCTCGGGCTGGACGCGCTGCCCGCCGAGGCGACGGTCCTCGGCGCCGGCGAGTACACGACCGCCGATCTCGGATCGCCGATCGATCTCGGCCGGCGCTTCGATCTGGTGATCTGCGTCGAAGTGGCCGAGCATCTCGACCCCGCGCGCGAGGCGGTGCTGATCGAGACGATCGCCCGCCATGCCGATCGGGCGATCGTCTTCTCCGCCGCCGAGCCGGAGCAGCCCGGCCACGGCCATGTCAACTGCCGCCCGCTCGGCTACTGGCTCGACCTCTGGCGCGCCCGCGGCTGGCTGCCGGACGCGGTCGAGAGCATGGCGATGCGCGCGCTCGCAAGCCTGAGCTGGTTTCGCCGCAATCTGGTGGTACTCCACCGCGCGGAGACGATGGCCGATCGCGGCGGTGCCGCGGCGCTGCTGGCCATCGCCCGGCGGCGCTACGCGTGGTACGGGCAGGCGCCCGGCGTGCGCGACGCGCCATTCGAGGAGACGCCGCCTCCCGAGGGCGGCTATGCGGCCGGCTGAGACCGATCGCTCCGATCCCTCGGGGGTTTGCAACGGGCGCGCTTGCCCCCATGCTCCGGGCGCGGCGGTCCGGCCGCGAGCCAAGCCCCAGGATGATCCGCGCCCATGGATGCTCTCGCTGATCCCTCGCTGCTGAAGTTCGGCATCGGCCAGCCGGTGCCGCGCAAGGAAGACCCGGTGCTGCTGCGCGGCGAGGGCCGCTACACCGACGATCTGAACCTGCCCGCCCAGGCTTACGCGGTGATGGTGCGCAGCCGGCACGCGCACGGCACCATCCGCGCGCTCGATGTGACCGAGGCACGCGCGATGCCCGGCGTGCTGGGTATCTACACCGGCGCCGATCTGCTGGCGGCGGGGATGGGTGCGATGCCCGTCGGCATCACCTTCAAGAACCGCGACGGCAGCGCCATGCGCTGCCCCGAGCAGCCGCCGCTCACCACCGACCGCGTGCGCTATGTCGGCGATCCGGTCGCGATCGCCGTCGCCGGGACCGCAAAGACGGCCCGCGACGCAGCCGAGATGGTGCTGCTCGACGTCGATCCTCTCCCGGCCGTCACCGAGGCGCGCGCGGCCGTGGCACCCGGTGCCCCGCAACTGCACGAGGCGGCGCCGGGCAACATCGCACTCGACTGGCATTACGGCGACGCCGCCCGCGTCGCCGACGCCTTCGCCCGCGCCGCGCACGTGACCCGCCTCGCGCTCCGCAACACCCGCGTCGTCGTCTGCGCGATGGAGCCGCGTGCGGCGCTGGCGAGCATCGAGGACGGACGCTGGACGCTGCGGCTCGGCTGCCAGGGCACGTTCGGCCTGCGCGCACGGCTGCATCACGTGCTCGGCGGCAAGCTCGAGGACATCCGCGTGCTCGCCGGCAATGTCGGCGGCAGCTTCGGCATGAAGGCGTCGGTCTATCCCGAGTATATTGCGATGCTGCACGCCGCCCGCGCGCTCGGCCGGCCGGTGAAGTGGACCGATGAGCGCGGCGAGAGTTTTGTTTCCGACAGCCACGGCCGCGACCACGACATGACCGGCGAGCTGGCGCTGGACCGCGACGGGCAGATCCTGGCGCTGCGCTTCACCGGCTTCGGCAATCTCGGCGCCTATCTGTCGAACGCGACCGTGCTGCCCTCCACCGGCAACGTGGTGAAGAACAGCATCGGCGTCTATCGCACGCCGCTGATCGAGGTGAACACGCGCTGCGTCTTCACCAACACCACACCGGTGGGTCCGTATCGCGGCGCCGGCCGGCCGGAGGCCAATTACTATACCGAGCGCCTCATCGACACCGCCGCGCGCGAGATGGGCATCGACCGGATCGAGCTGCGCCGCCGCAACCACATCACCCCCGACATGCTGCCGCACGCGGCACCCTCGGGCATGAGCTACGACAGCGGCGAGTTCCCGACCGTGCTCGAGAAGGCGCTCGCCTTTGCCGATGCCGACGGCTTCGCGGCGCGCCGCACCGAGAGCCGCCGCCGCGGCCGGCTGCGCGGCTTGGGCATCGGCCAGTATCTCGAAGTGACTGCGGCCCCCGGCAGCGAGATGGGCGGCATCCGGTTCGACGCCGATGGCGGTGTCACGATCATCACCGGCACGCTGGATCACGGCCAGGGCCACGCCTCGCCGTTCGCGCAGGTGCTGACGGAGCGGCTGGGCGTGCCGTTCGAACGCATCCGCCTGCTGCAGGGCGATACCGACGCGCTGGTGGCAGGCGGCGGCACCGGCGGGTCGCGGTCGATCATGACCAGCGGTGCGGCGATTTGGGAGGCGAGCGACCTCGTCATCGAGCGCGGCCGGCAGATCGCGGCGCACGCGCTGGAGGCAGCACCCGCGGACATCGAGTTCACCAGCGATAAGGGCGGCCGCTTCTCGATCATCGGCACCGATCGCGGCATCGGCATCATGGAACTCGCCGAGCGGCTGCGCGCGGGCACGCTGGCGCTCACCGGAGGGCGTGCCGCCCACGCTCGACGTGACGCACATCCACAAGGAGAAGGCCTCGGCCTTCCCGAACGGCTGCCACGTGGCGGAGGTCGAGATCGACCCCGAGACTGGCGTGGTCGCGGTGGTGCGCTACGCGATGATGAACGATTTCGGCGTGATGGTGAACCCGCTGCTGGTCGAGGGGCAGGCGGATGGCGGGGTGGTGCAGGGGATCGGCCAGGCGCTGCTGGAGCGCGTCGCCTACGACGCGGACGGGCAGCTCCTCACCGGCTCCTACATGGATTACGGCCTGCCGCGTGCGGACGATGCGCCGTCGCCTGTCATTCGCCAGCCACCCGGTGCCGGCGCGCACCAACATCCTCGGCGCCAAGGGCTGCGGCGAGGCGGGCTGCGCGGGGGCGCTGCCGGCGCTGATGAACGCGGTCGTCGATGCGCTGTCGGAGTTCGGGATCACCCATCTCGACATGCCGGCGAGCCCGCAGCGCGTCTGGCAGGCGATCGAGGCGGCGCGGCGGCAGCGGCTGGCCTGAGCGGTCGCCAGCCAGGGTCGCCTCCCGCATGGACGCCCCAATCCCGCCGCTGACCGGGCGCGGCCCGCTCCCCGCCTATCGTGCGCGGCTCGCCGCTGGGCTGCTTGCGACCGACCCGGCGCAGGCGCTCGCGGCGGAGCGGCTGCAGAACCTGTGGACCAAGCTGCGCGGCTACGACCCCGACCCGCAGCTGCGCAACCCGGCCGGCTTGCGCGGCTGCTGCGACGCCGGCGACGGAAGGGGCGGACGAGGCACGGCCGAACGGACTCTACCTCGTGGGCGAGGTCGGGCGCGGCAAGTCGATGCTGATGGACCTGTTCTTCGCCGAGGCACCGGTGCGGCGGAAGCGGCGCACGCATTTCGACCGCTTCATGCAGGACGTGCATGGGCGCATTCACGCGGCCAAGCGCGCGCATCCCGAGATCGAAGACCCGATCCCGCCGCTCGCCGACGCACTCGCGGCCGAGGCGGCGCTGCTCTGCCTCGATGAGTTCCAGGTCAACGACATCGCCGATGCGATCCTGCTGGGCCGGCTGTTCGCGGCGCTGTTCGCCCGCGGCGTGGTGGTGGTGGCCACGTCCAACACGCCGCCCGAGGCGCTGTTCGCCGGCCGGCCGGGGCGGGATGCGTTCCTGCCGTTCATCGCCCTGCTGCAACGCCACCTCGATGTGCTCGTGCTCGACGGCGGGCTGGACTGGCGGCGGCGGGCACTGGCGTCGCGGCCGGTGTGGCTGGTGCCGGCGGATGGGCGCGCGCGGGCGGCGCTCGACGCGGCCTTCGCCGAGCTCGCCGGCGGCGCTGCGGCGCGGGCCGAGCGGCTGATCGTGATGGGGCGGACGCTGGTGGTGCCGCAGGCGGCGGCCGGGGTGGCGCGGTTCTCCTTCGACGCGCTCTGCGGCCAGCCGCTCGGCGCCGGGGACTACCTCGCGATCGCGACGCATTATCCGACGCTGCTGCTGGACGGCGTGCCGATCTTCGCGCCGGAACGGGTGGAGCAGGCGCGGCGGTTCGTGCTGCTGGTCGATGCGCTCTACGACCACCGGGTGAAGCTGCTGGCCTCGGCCGCCGCCGAGCCGGACCGGCTCTGGCCCGACGCCTCCGATCCGGCCTTCGCCCGCGCCGTCTCGCGGCTGATCGAGATGCGCAGCGCCGCGTATCTCGATCAGCCGCATCTTACTTGATACCAGCGGCGCTGTCCGTTGACCGCCTAGGATGCGTTCCGGCCCTTCAGGCCTGATGAGCCAACGGCGAGGTGGCGCCCACATCGGGCATTCAGCCGAGCCGGGCGGCTTTCGCAAAGCGGAAATGCTGGCAGGATAGGCGGATAGGCTGAGGCTGGTGTGGGACATGGGTCGGAAGTGGTCATCCGACCTCACCGCTCGCGAATATTTAGGGCGATGTGGCTACGCTGGACAATACTTAATTTGTCTTGGTTCAGGTTGCCACAATGACGCTATGCGGCAGGCAGGTTCTTTGCCGCGCCAGCGAGCGCCAAGCACAAGATGTAGATTACCCTCTCATTTCATGGTGGCCGGCGACGAGAAGGGCTTGGTTGCATCCGTCACAAACATGACCAAGACGCTTAGGTCGTTAGTACCGGTGCTGGACACCTGCATCGGCGTGCTAGGCGAATGTCCGGGCATGGACTGACCAGCCAAGACACGGTTTACGCCGTCGGGCATCTTTTGGGTGAGTTCGCCGCTCAGCACGTAAAAAGTTTCCACTCCCGAATGCATGTGCACCCGTGTTTTGGCGCCGGGCGGGCCGCCGGCCCGGTTGATGCGCAAGAGGTATTCAGGGGCGACGAACGAAGGCACAGGCCCTATCTCAGCCACCTTGCTACCGCCGGGGGACGATCCGCCGGGCGGCCCGAGCGTAAAGAGCCAAGCTTTGCCGGCGACTTCAGCGGCGAGTGCCGTCGGGCTTGCAACGGCTTGTGCCTTGGCGAGAGTTGGGAAGGTGTCGATGCGCCAGAACAACGGGCCCGGCGGCAGGTGCGAGACCTTCTTTTCGGCCACCGGTGTGATGTCGAATTTCTGCGCCTGGGCAGCCGTCGAGAGCAGCAACCCCACTATCGCGGTTACCCATACGAGAAGTGAGCATCGCAAAGCCAGCGGGGGACGCATCATTTTGCCTCGTCCTCTTCTTCCTGGAAGGTGGAGCATTGGAGCCTACGCCTGACCGGCTGGCGCGATCCATCCACGACCTGTTGACCGTCGACGCTTGGTCGCGCACCTACTTTGATATGCCCTCGACGGCGAAGATGCGGTATTTCGCATATTTCTCGCCAATTTTTCATACCACCTCGTAAGCCGGATCGTGCCGCCATGCATAAACGGCATCCACGCTCGGATAGCGATAGATGACGACGCGCTTTGGCGGCTCCCCGTCGACGTGTATAACTTGATTTCCTGTTCCACCACAGTCCTGATGTCCGCTTCCGTCTACACGCGGGCGAAAGTTGCCGTTCTGCTCTCGGCCATCTTTGCAGGTCCGCCCCGTCGTCACGAACGCCTGCTTCGGGCGAAAGCGGTCATCCAGCAGGGTTGCCGGAATGAGCCACGTAGGTCCACCCAGCTCGGGCCGAAAGCGCAACGGGCGGAAATGGTAGCACTACTCCTGTCGAAACGCGTCGGTGATCCGCCGCACCCGGCCGGCGGCATCGACCAGCAGCACGTCGAAGCGCACGCCGGCGCGGCCCCAGTCGGGATGTTCTGCCAGCACGATCTCGGCGGCGGCAAGCAGCCGCGTCCGCTGGCGCACCCCCAGCGCCGCGGCGGCGGTCGCGAGATCGGGCCGCGCCTTGACTTCGATGAAGGCGAGCACGCCGTCGCGTTCGGCGATCGCGTCCACCTCGCCCGCCGGCGTGCGCAGCCGGCGAGCGCGCACCGCCCAGCCGTCGCGCTCCAGTGCCGCGCACGCCGCCGTCTCGGCATCGACCCCGCGCGCGTGGGCCGCCCGGCCGCGGGCGAGGCGGCCGACGGCACTCACGCCGCCGTCCGCCCCTCCTCGACCGCGTGGCAGGCGACCAGCACCTCCGCCGCCGCCGTGTAGCCCGGCCGCTCCACCCGGCAGCGCGCGTTCGCGAGCGGACAGCGCGGATGGAACGGGCAGCCGGGCGGCGGGTCGATCGGGCTCGGCACCTCGCCGCCGACCGGCGTGCGCGGCTTGCCGACCATGCCGATGTCGGGGATCGCATCCAGCAGCAGCCGCGTGTACGGGTGGCGGGGCGTGCGGAAGATCGTCTCGCCCGGCCCGATCTCGACGATGCGGCCGAGATACATCACCCCCAGCCGATCCGAGACGTGGCGCACCACCGCGAGGTTGTGGCTGATGAACAGATAGGTGAGTTGCAGCCGCAATTGCAGCTCGCGCATCAGGTTCAGGATCTGCGCCTGCACCGAGACGTCGAGCGCGCTGGTCGGCTCGTCGCAGACCAGGAAATCCGGCTCGCTGGAAAGCGCGCGCGCGATCGAGATGCGCTGGCGCTGGCCGCCGGAGAATTCGTGCGGATATTTCTCGCCATCCGCCGGCGCCAGATTGACCTGTGCGAGCAGCGCGCCGACGCGCTCGCGCACCTCGGCCGCCGATTTCGCCATGCCGAAGGCGCGCATCGGTTCGGCGACGATGTCGCGCACCCGCCAGCGCGGATTGAGCGAGGCGTACGGGTCCTGGAAGATCATGTTCATGCGCCGCCGCAGCGATGCCTGCGCGCGGGCCGCCGAGAGCGGCTGTCCCTCGAAGCGCATCTCGCCGCGGCTCGGCGCATAGAGGCCGACGGCGAGGCGGGCGACGGTGGACTTGCCGCAGCCGGATTCGCCCACCAGCGACAGCGTGGTGCCGCGCGTGATCACGAACGACACCTCGTCCACGGCGCGCAGCACGCGCCGCCGGTGCGCGCGGGAGAAAATTCGTTGCAGCAATGGCGGCGAGACGTCGAAGTAGCGGCTGACCCCCTCCGCCTCCAGCACGGTGACGGCGGGGAGTGTCGCGTCCGGCATCGGCGCTTCAGGCATGGGGCGCTTCAGGCATGGGGCGCTTCAGGCATGGGCGCGCCGCGCCATCGGCGTGACCTGATCGGCGGCGTGCAGCCAGCAGGCGGCGCGGGTGCTGCCGGCCGCCATCAGCTCCGGCCGCTCGACGCGGCAGCGGTCGAACACCTTCGGGCAGCGCGGGTTGAAGGCGCAGCCCTGCGGGATCGCGGTCAGCCGCGGCATCGCGCCATCGATCTGCACCAGCCGCGCCACCCGCGCCTCCAGCGAGGGGATGCTGCCCATCAGGCCCACCGTGTAAGGATGCCCCGGGTGCTGCACCACGTCGCGCACCGGGCCGATCTCGGCGATCCGGCCGGCATACATCACCGCGACCCGATGCGCGGTCTCGGCGATCACGCCCATGTCGTGCGTGACCAGCATCACCGACGTGCCGTGCTCGCGTGCCAGCCCCTTGAGCAGCGCGATGATCTGCGCCTGGATCGACACGTCGAGCGCGGTCGTCGGCTCGTCGGCGACGATCAGCCGCGGCTCGGCGCAGAGTGCCAACGCAATCACCACGCGCTGGCGCATCCCCCCCGAGAACTCGTGCGGATAGGCATCGACGCGCTGCCGCGCGGCCGGGATGCCGACCCGCTCCAGCCAGCCGATCGCGCGCTCGCGCGCCGCGCGATCGGAGAGCGGCAGGTGCGCCTGCATGGTCTCCACGAGCTGGCGGCCGATCGTGTAGAGCGGATCGAGCGAGGTCAGCGGGTCCTGGAAGATGGTGCCGATCTGGCGGCCGCGAACCAGGCGCATCGCCTCGGGCGAGAGATTGTCGATGCGCCTGTCGTCGAGCCGGATCTCGCCGCCGGCGATACGGCCCGGCCGCTCCAGCAGGCCGATGATGGCGGCGGCGGTGAGCGACTTGCCGGCCCCGCTCTCGCCGACGACGCCGAGCACCTCGCCGCGCTCGATCGCGAAGCTGATGTCGTCGATCGCGCGCAGCGTGCCGCGGCGGGTGGGGAACTCGACGGTGAGATTGCGGACCTCCAGCAGCGGCATCAGCGGAGCTTCGGATTGAGGGCGTCGCGCAGCCAGTCGCCCAGCAGGTTGATCGAGAGCACCAGCAGCACCAGCGCCAAGCCGGGGAACACCACCATCCACCAGTCGCCGCTGAACAGGAAGTTGTCGCCGTTGTTGATCAGCGTCCCGAGCGAAGGTTCGGTCGGCGGCAGACCAAGGCCGAGGAACGAGAGCGTTGCCTCGGTGATGATGGCGAGGCCGAGATTGAGGGTCGCGACGATCAGCACCGGCCCCAGGACATTGGGCAGCACGTGGGTCGCCATGATACGCACCCGCGACAGCCCGATCACGCGCGCCGCCAGCACGTAATCCTTGTTGCGCTCGACCAGCGTCGAGCCGCGCACGATGCGCGCGAATTGCGGCCATTGCGCGATGCCGATCGCGAAGATCAGCACGTAGATCTCGAGCGAGACGCGCATGTCGTGCGGCAGCACCGCGCCGACCACGCCATCGACCAGCAGTGCCACCAGGAACGCCTGGAAGGTGAGCTGCACGTCCGCGGCGCGCATCAGCAGCGTGTCGAGCCAGCCGCCGCTGTAGCCGGCGAGCAGTCCCGCCGAGACGCCGACCACCACCGCGAATAGGACCGACGAGATGCCGACCATCAGGCTGAGCCGCGCCCCGTACATGATCGCCGAAAGCATGTCGCGGCCCTGGTCGTCCGTCCCGAACACATACGCCCACTCGCCGCCGCCCACGAAGGCGGGCGGCTTGAAGCTGTCGAGCAGGCTGAGGCTGGCGACGTTGAACGGATTGTGCGGCGCGATCCACGACGCGAAGACGGCGCCGAACACGCAGATCGCGAAGATGATCGCCGCCGCCACTGCGATCGGCGAGCTACGGAAGCTGTAGAAGATGTCGCTGTCGAGTGCGCGGGCAATGGCACCGCGCGGCGCCGGCGGGCGGGCGGGTGCCGCGATTTCGCTCATCGCGCCGACCCGGCAAGCCGCCGCTCCACCCGCAGCCGCGGATCGACGACGAAGTAGAGCAGATCGACCAGCAGGTTGATGACCAGGAAAAACACCGCGACCAACATCAGATAGGCCGACATCACGGGGATGTCGGTCACGGCGATCGACTGCACCAGCAGCAGGCCCATTCCCGGCCACTGGAACACCGTTTCGGTGACGATAGTGAAGGCGAGCAGGCCACCGATCTGCAAGCCGATGATCGTGATGACCGGCACCAGCGTGTTCTTGAGCGCATGGCCGAAATTGACCGCGCGCTTCGGCAGGCCGCGAGCGCGCGCGAACTTGATGTAATCGCTGCGCAGCACTTCCATCATCTCGGCGCGCACCAGCCGCACGATCAGCGTGGTCTGGAACAGGGCGAGCGTGATCGCCGGCAGGATCAGCGATTTCAGCCCCGACACCGTCAGGAACCCGGTGCTCCAGTGCGAGAAGTTGATCACCGCGCCGCGGCCGTAGCTCGGCAGCCAGCCGAGCATCACCGAGAAAATCAGGATCAGCAGGATGCCGGTCAGGAAGGTCGGCAGCGAGATGCCGGCGAGGCTGAACACCATGAAGCCGCGCGACAGCCACGAGTTGCGGTGCAGGCCGGTATAGACGCCCATCGGCAGCCCGATCAGCAGCGACAGCACGGTCGCGGTCAGGGTCAGCTCGAAGGTCGCCGGGAAGCGCTCCGCGATCAGCAGGGAAACCGGGCTCGCGAGCCGGTAGCTGAAGCCGAAATTGCCGTGCAGCGCGCGCACCATGTAATGGAAGTACTGCACGAAGAACGGCTGGTCGAGCCCGAGCGTGTGGACCAGGGCGACGCGCTGCGCCTCGGTGTAGGTCTGGCCGAGCATGCTCGCGACCGGGTCGCCGACGAAGGCGAACATGGCGAAGGCGAGCAGGCCGACGACCAGCACCACCGGGATGCCTTGCAGGATGCGCGAGACGATGAAGGCGAGCATGCGAGCCCTCGGGCGCCGCCGGGCGATCCGGCGGCCGCCGGCTTCGCTTCTATGACAGGTGCGCGGCCCGCGCCAAGCGCCCCGCGCCAAGCGCCACGGGCGGTTCGGCCGGCACGCAGCGCTGGTCAAGCATGCCGCGCCCCTCTAGCCTGCCGCCCCGATCGGACCAGCGGAGGGCCGCCGATGCCGCATTTCTGCGCCAACCTCTCGATGATGTTCAACGAAGTGGGTTTTCTCGACCGGTTTGCGCAGGCGGCGAAGGCCGGGTTTGACGCCGTCGAGTACCTGTTTCCCTACGAGTTCCCGGCGGCCGAACTGCGCACCCGGCTGCGCGATCACGGGCTGCGCCAGGTGCTGTTCAACATGGCCGCAGGGCGACTGGGCCGCCGGCGAGCGCGGGATTGCCTGCCTGCCCGGCCGCCAGGCGGAGTTCCGCGACGCCACCAAGCGGGCGCTCGACTACGCCCACGCACTCGACTGCCGGCTGGTTCACTGCATGGCCGGGATCGTGCCGCCGGGCGTCGCGCTACGACACCGCCGCCGCGATCTATGCCGCCAATCTCGCCTGGGCCGCCGAGCAGGCCGCAGCCAGCCGGCGTGCGGATGGTGATCGAGCCGATCAATCAGCGCGACATGCCCGGCTACTTCCTTCGCACGCAGGCCCAGGGGGCCGCGATCGTGGAGGCGATCGGCCGCGACCGGCTGGGGCTGCAATTCGACCTCTATCACTGCCAGGTGACCGAGGGCGACATCACCCGGCGGATGGAGGCGCACCTGCCGGTGATCGCGCACATGCAGATCGCCGACGTGCCGGCGCGGCACGAGCCGGGCACCGGCGAGATCGGCTGGGAGTTCGTCTTCCGCCGCATCGACGAACTCGGCTATCGCGGCTCGATCGGCTGCGAGTACCGCCCGGCCGGCGATACCGTGGCGGGCTCGCCTGGCGCAAGCGCTACGGCGTCTGAAGCAGCTGGGCCCGCCCAGACCCGCAGGGCTCGCCCCTGACCCCGTTCTGCAGGTAGCGGAAAGGGCAGCCCTGGCGGGCAGGGGCAGCGCTTGGCCTTGAACGGACAGGGGAGGCAGGACATGCAGATCGGATTTGTCGGGCTTGGCATCATGGGCCGGCCGATGGCGCTCAATCTCAAGGCCGCGGGGCACGCGATCGCGGTGCCGGAGCGCGCCAGCCTGACCGATGAGGTGCGCGCGCGCGGCCGAGGTGCGGCCGAGCGCCGAGGCGGTCGCCAGCGGCAGCGAGGTGGTGATCCTGATGGTGCCCGACACGCCCGATGTCGAGCAGGTGCTGTTCGGCGGGACGGGGTGGCGGCGGGGTTGGAGCAGGGCGCGCTGCTGATCGACATGTCCTCGATCAGCCCGATCGCGACGCAAGGGGTTCGCGAAGCGCATCGCCGAGCGTGGCTGCGACTATCTCGATGCGCCGGTCTCGGGCGGCGAGGTGGGCGCCAAGGGCGGCACGCTCACGATCATGGTCGGCGGCCCGGCGGCCGCGTTCGAGCGCGCGAAGCCGCTGTTCGAGTGATGGGCAAGAACATCACCCATGTCGGCGAGGAGAACGGTGCCGGCCAGACCTGCAAGGTCGCCAACCAGATCATGGTGGCGCTGCAACATCGAGGCGGCCGCCGAGGCGCTGGTGTTCGCCGCCAAGGCGGGCGCCGACCCGGCAAAGGTGCGGCAGGCGCTGATGGGCGGGTTCGCCTGCTCGCGCGTGCTGGAGGTGCATGGCGAGCGGATGATAAAGCGGAGCTTCGCGCCCGGCTTTCGCATCCGGCTGCACCAGAAGGATCTGAACCTCGCGCTGGCCGCCGCCCGCGAGCTCGGCCTCGGCCTGCCCAACACGGCGATCGCGCAGCAGATGTTCTCGACGTTGTCGCGCATGGCGGTGCGGAGCCGGACCATTCGGCCCTGGTGCGCGCGATCGAGGGCATGGCCGACATCGAAGCTCGGCAAGAGCGGTTGAAGCGGCTCGGGGCGCGTGTCACAAGGCTGCTGACCGGCTCGATTCTGAGACGGAGGGGGCGGACTGCGCGGCGGATGCGCTTCGACGAGATCGGCCAGCAGCTTCGGGCGTTTCGGCATGGAATCCGGCTTGCGGGCGGAGGAAATCGCCGCGCGTCTCGGCGTCTCGCGCGCGGCACTCTACCGCTATGAGAAGGGCGAGGTCATCAAGCTCGACACGGTCAAGCGGCTGGCCGAGCTTCTCAAAATCTCGCCTTTGTCGCTGCTCGGCATCGGCGTCGAGTATTACACGCGCCCGTCGGCTTCTTCGAGCGGGTGCGGCAGGTGGAGGAAACGGCTGACCAGATCCTGCAAGTCGCGGGCGCGCTCTGCTTCCTGACCACGGCCGGCGCGTTCGAAGTCGCGGTCGCCGACGCGATGGACGAAATCTGCGCCCATGCCGGTGTCGAAGGGCGGGCGCTGCGGGCGCAAAGCGAGCAGGCGATGGGGCTGCTGGCGGCGCGCAAGCGGTCCTATGCGCTGCGCCGGCCCAGCATCACCGCCGTGATCCCCGTGGCTGCGGTCCGGCGGCTGCTCGCTGAGGGCTTGTGCGTTGGGATGCCGATTTCGGATCGGACGGCGGAGCGCTGCCGCGACGCGGCGCGCACCGAACTCGCGCATCTCGCCGAGATGATGGCGAGCGAGCCGATCGGCCAGCAAATGGGGCTGCTGCCGCGGGGCGAGCCGACGGTGGGCTTTGCCATCATGCGCAGCCGCGAACGGGCGACCCTCGCGACCAACCCGTTTCGGGAGGACGGCAACCCAGCCGCTCAGATCGGCGTCGCGAGCGTGACCGCGGCGGACGGAGGCGGTGGCGGCGCATCAG
>CAVZPY010000010.1:0-228394 GCA_963777265.1 uncultured Alphaproteobacteria bacterium
CGGGTCGCCGAGACGTGCTGGCGCGACACATTGAAGGGTGCGGAAGCGGCCGCAAGGCTGCGCGAGCTGATCGCCGCTTCGCGAGAGACCCGGGGAGAGCGCGGGTAGGCGCAGTGCCGCGGCCCGTCTATGGTGCTCGCCTCATGGTCTCCGCGATGCCACCGCTGCCCGCCTATCCCGGCTCTACCGTGGACTCCGAGGAAACCGTCTGGAACGGGCGTTTCCCGCTCCAGGTGGTGCAGTTCCGGCATCGCCGCTTCGACGGCACGCCTCGGCCCCGCGCCGGTGGGAACTGTGGCGCCGCGGCGCCGCGCGGCAGCGATGCTGCCCTACGACCCGATCGCGGACACGTGGTGCTGATCGAGCAGTTCCGGCTGCCGGCACTTGCCGCCGGCCTCGATCCGGTGATGGTCGAGCTGCCGGCCGGCCTGTGCGATCCCGGCGAGACGCCGGAGCAGACGATCGCGCGCGAGATGCGCGAGGAGATCGGGCTTGCCACCAGCCGCACGCATCTCATCGGCCGTTTCGTGCTCACCCCCGGCGGCAGCGACGAGTGCTGCCATCTGTTCGTCGGCTGTGTCACCGCCCCGCCCGCCGACGCGAACGGCCTCGCCGGCATCGCCGGGCTGGCGGCCGAGCAGGAGGACATCCGCGCGCGCGTCGATCCGGCGGCCCGCGCGATCGAGGCGGCGTTGG
Source organism: uncultured Alphaproteobacteria bacterium (assembly GCA_963777265.1). GTDB lineage: Bacteria > Pseudomonadota > Alphaproteobacteria > Acetobacterales > Acetobacteraceae > DATAYA01. The sequence continues at coordinate 697 of CAVZPY010000010.1, forward strand.
CGGGCGCCTATGCCAATTCCGTCACCGCGATCGCGCTGCTCTGGCTCGCCGCCCGGCGGGACGGACTGCGCCGGCAATGGACGAACCCATGACCCAGCGCCTGTTCCTCGACGACCCGCGCCGCACCGAGACGCAAGCGACCGTGCTCGCCGCCGGCCCTGCCGGGGTGCTGCTGGACCGCACGGTGTTCTACGGCCGCTCCGGCGGCCAGCCCGGCGATAGCGGCGTGCTGCGCTGGGACGGGACCGAGGCGGCCGTCAGCGAGGCCGTCAAAGGCGAAGGCGAGACGATCCTGCATGGGCTGGCGCCGGGGGCTGAGCCGCCGCCGGTGGGCTCGGAGGTGATCGCCGCGATCGACTGGCCGCGCCGGCACCGGCTGATGCGGATGCACACCACGCTGCACCTGCTGTGCAGCCTGCTTCCCGGCGCCGCCGTCACCGGCGGCTCGGTCGGCGCCGACCGCTCGCGCCTCGATTTCGACCTTCCCGCGCCGCCGGCGAAGGAGACTCTTGCAGGAGCGGCTCAACGCGCTGGTCGCGGCGGATCATCCGGTGCGTGCCGAGTGGGTCGAGGAAGCCGTGCTCGACACCAATCCGGAGCTGGTCCGCACGCTTTCGGTCAAGCCGCCGCGCGGCACCGGGCGGCTGCGGCTGGTGCGGATCGGCAGCGGCGACGCGCCGCTCGATTTGCAACCCTGCGGCGGCACCCATGTCACATCCACCGGCGAGATCGGGCGCGTGCTGGTGCAGAAGATCGAGAGCAAGGGCCGGCAGAACCGGCGCATCGTCGTGGCGCTTGCGGAATGATACCCACGGCTCAACGGATCGACCCCTCGACCCCTCCCCCCAACCCCCTCCCGCAAGGGGAGGGGGAGTTGAGCACCAAAGCCCCCTCCCCTTGCGGGAGGGGGTTGGGGGAGGGGTGTCACCGCACCGAGACGGGTCACCATGAAGGACTTCTGGCATGACGGACATGAACCCGCTGGTCAGCACCGAATGGCTCGCGCGCGAGCTCGGCGCGCCCGATCTGGTGGTGTTCGACGCCACCCTCTATCTGCCCGGCGAGCGCAAGGACGCGCGCACCGAGTTCGCGCGCGCCCACATTCCGGGCGCGCGGTTTTTCGACATCGACGCGATCGCCGATCCCGACACCGATCTTCCGCACATGGTCCCCACGCCGGGCCGGTTCGCCAAGCTGATCGGCGCGCTCGGCGTCGGCAACCGAATCGCGCGTGGTGTTCTACGAACAGCGCGGCCTCATGTCGGCGGCGCGCGGCTGGTGGCTGATGGGCCTCTTTGGCCACGACGCCGCGTCCGTGCTCGACGGCGGCCTGCCGAAATGGCAGCGCGAGGGACGCGAGACGGAGAGCGGCGAGCCGCCGGCACCGGCGCCCGCTGACTTCCGTCCCGATTTCCGCGCCGAGCGGCTGCGCGGCATCGGCGACATGCTGGCCAACGCCGAGAGCCGTGCCGCCCTGGTGCTCGACGCGCGGGCCGGCGACCGCTTCCGCGCCGAGGCGCCGGAGCCGCGGGCGGGGATGCGCAGCGGCCACATCCCCGGCGCCGCCAGCCTGCCCTACGGCGAGTTGCTGACCGCCGAGCAGACCTTCCGTAGCCGCGACGCCTTGCGCGCTCGCTTTGCGCAGGCGGGGGCCGATGGCAGCCGGCCGGTCGTCACCTCCTGCGGCAGCGGCGTGTCGGCCTGCGTGCTCACGCTCGGGCTGCGGCTCGCGGGGCTGCCGGAGGGGGCGGTGTATGACGGCTCCTGGAGCGAATGGGGCGCCCGCCCCGACACGCCGATCGAGAGGTGAGATGATGCCCGACGACAGCCCCGCCGCCCGCCGCGGCCAGCGCTTCGCGACCCGGCTCTCGCACGCCGGCCGCGCCGGCACCCGCAGCCACGGCTTCGTCAACCCGCCGGTGCATCGCGGCTCGACCGTGCTCTACCCGTCCTGCGAGGCGCGCCGCGAGCTCGGCAAGCGGCGGCTGGAGCAGGAGCTGATCTACGGCACGATGGGCAGCCCCACCCATCACGCGCTGGAGAACGTCCTCGCCGAGATCGAGGGCGGCACGCGCTGCCAGATCGTCAGCACCGGGCTTGCCGCCGTCACCACGCCGCTGCTCGCCTATCTCAAGGCCGGCGATCACTGCCTGATGCCCGACAGCGTCTATGGCCCGGCGCGCCATTTCGCCGACGCGATGCTGGCGCGGCTGGGCGTCGAGACCACATTTTACGACCCCGAGATCGGCGAGGCGGCGATCACCGCCCTGCTGCGCCCGAACACGACAGTGCTCTATACCGAAAGCCCCGGCAGCCACACGTTCGAGGTGCAGGACATCCCGATGCTGGCGCGCGTCGCCCACGCGCACGGGGCGAAGGTGCTGATGGACAACACCTGGGGGCTGCACTTCTTCCAGCCGTTCCGCCACGGCGTCGATGTCTCGATCCAGGCGTTGACGAAATATGCCGGCGGCCATTCCGACGTGCTGCTCGGCTCGGTGACGGTGGCGGCGCACGAGGATTGGGAGCGGGTACGCGGGGCCGCGATGGCGCTCGGACAGTACGCCTCGCCTGATGATTGCTGGATGACGCTGCGGGGTTTGCGCACGCTCGGCGTGCGGCTGGAACGGCAGATGCACGCCGGGATCGAAGTCGCGGAATGGCTGCGCGGGCGGCCGGAGGTGTTGGAGGTGCTGCATCCGGCGCTGCCCGGCGCGCGCGGCCACGAGTTGTGGAAGCGCGATTTCGACGGCGCGTGCAGCCTGTTCGGCGTGGTGTTCCGCCCCGAGTTCTCGCCCGAGGCGACGCAGGCGATGGTGGACGCCCTGACGCTGTTCGGGATCGGCGCCTCCTGGGGCGGCTACGAAAGCCTGATCCTGCCGACCACCGGCTTCGTCACCCGCACCGCCGGGTCGGGCGCGTTCGGCGGACCGGTGTGCCGCATCCATGTCGGGCTTGAGGACACCGCCGACCTGATTGCCGATCTCGAGCAAGGGCTGGCGGTGCTGCGCACCTATCGGGGCTGACCCGATGCCGCGCATGACGACCGCCGAGGCGGCGGTGGCGACGCTGATCGGTCACGGCATCGACACCATCTTCGGCGTGCCGGGCGTCCACACCGACCCGCTTTTCGATGCGCTGCACGGCGAACAGGGGCGCATCCGCGTGCTGCACGCCCGCCACGAGCAGGGTGCGGGCTACATGGCGCTTGGTGCGGCGCTTGCGACCGGGCGCCCTTATCCCTTCGTGGTCGTGCCCGGACCCGGCCTGCTGAATGCGTCCGCGGCCCTGCTCACGGCGTACGGGATGGGCGCGCCGGTGATCGGCATTGCCGGCCAGATCCCGTCCTTCGCGATGGAGCGCGGCTGGGGGCACCTGCACGAAATCCGCGACCAGATCGGCCTGCTCGGGCACCTGACCAAGCACGCGGCGCGGATCGACGCGCCGCACGAGGCCGGGCCGGTTCTCGCCGAGGCGATCCGCCACGCGCTCTCCGGCCGCCCGGGGCCGGTGGCGGTCGAGTGCCCGATCGACGTCTGGCCGCGCTCCGGTCCGGCGGCGGCCGGTGCGCCGTTGCCGGTCGCGCGCCCGCCGGTCGATGACGACGCGGTGGAGCGGGCGGCCCGGATGCTCGGCGCCGCGGCGCGACCGCTGATCGTCGTCGGCGGCGGCGCGCACGACGCCGCGGCCGAGGTGCAGCGCGCAGCCGAGATGCTGGAGGCGCCGGTCGTCTCCTATCGCCGCGGCCGTGGCGTGATCCCGACCACGCACCGGCTCGCGGTCGCCTACCCGGTCGGCCATCGGCTGTGGCGCGATGCCGACGCGGTGCTCGCGATCGGCACCAGGCTCCATGTGCAGCAGGCCGATTGGGGCACCGATGCGGGGCTGAAGATCGTGCGCATCGACATCGACCCGACCGCGCCGCACCGGCTGCGCGAGGCCGATTGCGCGCTGGTGGGCGACGCCGCCGAGGTGCTGCGCGCGCTGCTGGCCCGGCTGCCGGCGCACAGCCGCGCCCGTGCCTCGCGCGAGGATGAGCTGGCCGTGCATCGCGCGTGGTGCGACGCGGAACTCGCGAGACTGGAGCCGCAGATGGGATTCCTGCGCGCGATGCGGGCGGCGCTGCCGGAGGACGGCATCTTCGTGGACGAGGTGACGCAGCTCGGCTTCGCCGCGCGCCTCGGCTTTCCGGTGTACCGGCCGCGCAGCTTTATTTCGGGGTATCAGGACAATCTCGGCTACGGCTACGGCACGGCGCTCGGTGCCAAGGCCGCGTGCCCGGATCGCGCGGTGCTCTCGATCGCCGGTGACGGCGGCTTCGCCTATCAGGCGATGGAGCTGGCGACGGCGAAGCGCCACAACCTTGCGGTGGTGGTGGTGGTGTTCGACGACGGCGCGTTCGGCAATGTGCGCCGCATCCAGGCGGAGCAATACGGCAACCGGCTGATCGCGAGCGACCTCGCCAACCCCGATTTTTGCCGATTTGCCGAGAGTTTCGGGGTCGCAGCGTTTCGCGCCCGCACCGCGGACGAGCTGGAACGCGCGCTGGTCGAGGCCTTCGCGATGCGCGCGCCGGCGCTGGTGCATGTGCCGGTGGGCGAGATGCCGAGCCCCTGGAAGCTGATCCTGATGCCGCGCCAGCGCGGCGAGAAGGGACGGCCGGCGCTGCCGTGACCGATCCGGGCCATCGCGGGAAAATGACCTTTGAGCATTCCCGCCAAGCAGCGCAAGCTGATGGGAGTGCAGGATTGGGATGTGGTTGTCGTGCGAGTCGAGGATGGAGAACGTCACTTGCCCGGTTCGGTCGCTGCTGGCTGACTTGCAGGTCAGGGTTTCCGAGCATCTCGCCGGTTCGGGTGAAAGTATGGAACGGCTCCTTGCTGACCGGCGGAAGGAGGCTGCCCGAGAGAAGTTGAGGTACGGCTGATCCGTTATGGCGCCGCGCCACATCGCCTTCACTGGAGAGGCCTTGTGCCGCCTGCTCCTGGTCTCCCGGCCGGGGATTGACCCGTGGTCTTGCCAGCCGATCCGGCGGCGATACCGGGCGCCGCAGGGCTGATCCGGCAAGGGGGCGGCCTTTCGTCCGAGTACGATAATATTCTCACGGCAATTCGTTCGGATGTTGACGCTGCCGCGCCGAGAGGCGCATCTTCCAATCATTGATAAATACTAACCGAACGAGGGGGTAACGGTGCGACATCTCGGCCTTGCGGCCGCGGCCATGCTCGCGGCTCTGATCCCGGCGGCGGCCTCGGCCGACACCATTACCGACACGTTCACGGTCAATCGAACCGGGCCGGCCTTCGTCCCGAGCGTCGAGGTTCCGATCGGGACCTTCGATAGCAGCCTCGGGACGCTGACGAGCGAGGCCTTCACCCTCTCGGGCACCTTCACGCCCGCCTTCACCTGGAGCACAAACCCGAACAAGGCGCCGTTCCCGGCAACGGTGCCCGTCACGCTCACCGGCAGCGTCGGGGTCATCCCCAAGGAGCTGCTCGCCTTGCCGAGCGAGAACCTGCTGGCTATCTACAACGGGATGGAGATCGGCGGCTACGTCGCAACCGGCACGGCGCAGCAATTCTCGGTCACGAACATCGCCCTGCCGGGCGACCTGGACTTCGACGCGGATCAGATCGACGTGTGGGCGGAGGACATCGTGACCCCGCACAGGTTCCCCTATGGACCGGGTTTGGCCGATCTGGGGGCGCTCAGCAGCACGCTCACCGTTACCTATGAGTACACCCCGAGCAACCTTGTGCCGGAGCCGGCGACGCTGCCGCTGCTGACAATCGGGCTCGCCGGGCTTTGCGGACTCGTGCGGCGCCGCCGGGTCGCGGCAGGGCCGGAGGGTTCTACCGGCAGGCCGGCCAGATAGGCGCGCGTATCGCTTTGAGCCATGGCCCTGGGCACTCCCTCAGGCAATCCGGGATCATGTGCCATTCTGACAGAGCTTTCTGACCATCAGCCGGACGGAGGCCCAGCGTAGGAATGCCAACGCGTAGCAATTGAGGCACTCCCAGTCCTTGGCCAGTCTGCGGCACCGGTTGAGCCAAGCGATGGACCGTTCGACGATCCATCGCTTGGGCAAGACGGCAAAACCCTTCGCCGCATCGAAGCGCTTCACGATCTCGACGCTGACCTGGCCGCAGACCCGCTTCAATCCCTCCTGGAATTGCGGTCCCTGGTAGCCGCCATCGGCGTAGAGCTTCAGCAGGAAAGGATACAGGCCGAACAGCGTGCTCATCAGCAGCACGCCGCCGTCGCGGTCCTGGATGTCGGCCGCGTGAATGATGGCGTGCAGCAGCAGGCCTTGTGTGTCTACCAAGATATGGCGCTTCTTGCCCTTGATCTTCTTGCCGGCATCATAGCCATGCGGGTCGATCGAGGCCCCCCTTTTTCTGCGCTCTTGACGCTCTGGCTGTCGATGATCGCGGCGGTCGGACTGGCTGGCCGGTCGGCCAGCTCCCGGCACTTCACGTACAGCGCGTGGTGGATCCGATCGAGCGTGCCGTCGTTGTCCCAGCGGCGGAAATAATCATTCACCGTGCTGCGTGGCGGCAGGTCTTCGAAATCGCGGCCCACTGGCAGCCGGCGCTCAGGATATACATCAGTCCGTTGACGATCTCCCGCTCGACGACGGTCGCTTGTTGCCGCCCCACTTGGCGGGCGGGATCAGCGGCCCGACCAAAGCCCATTCCTCGTCGGTCAGGTCACTTGGGTAACGCAGCCCGCTACGGTCATAGCGACCACGGTTCTTGTTCGTCCGACATCAGGCGGCTCCCGCGAATCGGACCACCGCCATCGGACCATAAGCGATTCCGAGGATTTCAAGGTGTTTTCGGATAGACACTCAGCTCGACTTTCCGCATTTTCGGCGGGTCTGGACGTTCATTCGATGGCCCAGAAGATATCCTCATAGGCGATAAAGCGAAGCGCGTCATCGATTGACAGGACGGTGCGTCCGAACGGGCCCGTAGGGGCCCATCGGTTCTTCCAGAGCGACCAGTAGAGCACTTCGAAACTGCCTTCGGGCCCGGTTGGCCGCAGGCGCGCGACCGGCGCACCGGAGTGGGCACTAAAAAGCGTGTAGCCGCGGTTACGGCGTTCCGCGAACAAGGCCCCTCTGGAGCATCGGAAGCGCTCGATACGCCGAATGATCGGGTCGCCCATCGCCACGAACCATAGGCGGTGCCAGGGAGCGGTGTCGCGGGCCATGGCTGCCAACTCCGCCAGCGCATGCTTGGGGGACTCTTGCACGACGGGGCCAACTCGATTCTACGGCTGCGATGACACCCGATCGCACCGAATCCGTAACCGCCCGGCCGCCCGTGCCGGCAATCCTTGTATCCTGGCTGGCAATTTTCCGCCCGTGCTTCACCGTGCCGGTCTGGAACCACATTCTGGTGCTGGTCTCCGGCGCCGTCCTGGCCCCTGGCAAGCGCACCGTTACCCAGGCATTGCGGGTCATGGGGCTGGCCGACCAACCCGGCTTCGGCCGCTACCACGAAGCGCTCAACCGGGCACGCTGGGATGCACGTGACGTGGCGCGCAGGTTGTTGCTCCATCTTCTGGCCGTGCTGTCACCCAGCGGCGAAGTGGTGATCGGGATCGACGATACCATCGAGCGGCGTTGGGGCGGCAAAATCAAGGCGCGCGGGGTCTATCGCGACCCGGTGCGATCGTCACATGGCCACTTCATCAAGACCAGCGGTTTGCGCTGGTTGTCGCTGGCGGTGATGCTGCCAGTCCCGTTCGCGGGCCGGCGCTGGGCGCTGCCGTTCCTGACCGTGCTGGCGCCATCGGCCCGCTGGAGCGAGGGCCAAGGGAGGCGGCACAAGGCCCTGACCGACTGGGCGCGTCAGGCGATATTACAAAGCAAACGCTGGCTGCGGGATCGCCGCGTGGTTATCGTCGCCGACAGCAGTTTCGCCGCCTTGGAACTGATCGCCGCGGTGCGCCGCCATGTCTGCTTGATCGCAAGACTGCGCCTTGATGCCAGCCTGTTCGAACCGGCTCCCAAACGCCGGCCCGCCCAAATCGGCCGGCCGCCGCTGAAAGGCAAACGCCTGCCCAAGCTCAGCGCCGTGCTGGCCGATCCGAAGACCGTCTGGACATCCGTCATACTGGCCGAGTGGTACGGCGGACAGACCCGCAAGCTGGAGTATGTCTCCGACACCGCGGTCTGGTACCATAGCGGATTGCCGCCGGCTCCGATCCGCTGGGTACTGGTGCGCGATCCGTCCGGCCGGCGTGATGCACAGGCATTTCTTTGCACCGATCTCGATCTTGAACCCGAGGCGATCCTCGGTCGCTTTGTGTCCCGCTGGCGGATCGAGACAACCTTTCAAGAGGCGCGCGAACACCTGGGTGTCGAGACGCAGCGGCAGTGGTCGGATCTGGCCATCCTGCGGACTACTCCAGCGCTGCTCGGACTCTATTCTCTGGTGACCGTCTGGGCGCATCAGATGATGCAAACACCCAACACCACCGTTCGCCCCCATCCGGCGGCTTGGTACAACAAATGCCAACCAACCTTCAGCGACGCCATCGCAGCCGTGCGACGCGTGCTTTGGTCGCCGCACGATTTAACCACCTCCCGGCCTGATACCGAACGCGTGCTAATTCCTCTCGCCTTGCTAAATCAATTCGTGGAGACTTTATGCTTCGCTGCCTAAAATGCGGAAAGTCGAGCTCAGGCAATCGGGGATCAATCGGCGGCGGCGCTGCTCATCTTCTCGGCCAGCACCGGCATCCGCGAACGGCGCCGCGGCGTCAGCCAGCGCTGCAGCCGGTCGAGATAGAGATAGACGACCGGCGTGGTGTAGAGCGTGAGCGCCTGCGAGAACGCGAGCCCGCCCACCATCGCGAAGCCGAGCGGGCGGCGCAGCTCCGAGCCGGCGCCGTGGCCCAGCATCAGCGGCAGCCCGGTCAGCATTGCCGCCATCGTCGTCATCAAAATCGGGCGGAAGCGCAGCAGGCAGGCCTGGCGGATCGCATCGATCGGCGCCTCGCCGTCGCGGCGTTCGGCGTTGATCGCGAAATCCACCATCATGATGCCGTTCTTTTTTACGATGCCGATCAGCAGGATTACGCCGATCAGCGCGATCACCGAGAACTCGTAGCCGAATAGCATCAGCGTCATGAGTGCGCCGACGCCCGCCGACGGCAGCGTGGAGAGGATGGTCAGCGGCAGGATGTAGCTCTCATAGAGGATGCCGAGGATGATATAGACGGCGACCACGGCCGCCGCGATCAGGTAAGGCTGCGTCGAGAGCGAGGCCTGGAACGCCTGCGCGGTGCCCTGGAACGTCCCCAGCAGCGAGGCCGGCGTGCGCAGCTCCGCGACCGCGCGGTCGATCGCCGTGACAGCCGAACCGAGGGCCGCGCCGCGGGCGAGGTTGAAGCTCAAGGTCACCGCTGGGAACTGGCCCTGGTGGTTCACCGCCACCGCCGAGACCTTGTCGGTATCGACCTTCACCATCGCCGAGAGCGGCACCGCCTGGCCGGTGCTGGAGCGGACATAGAGCGAGTTCAGCGTCGAGAGCTTGCCTTGCAGCGAGGGCAGCACCTCCAGGACCACGTGATAGGTGTTCACCTGCGAGAAATACTGCGTCACCTGCTCCTGCCCGAATGCGTCGTAGAGCGTCTGGTCGATCGCTGCCGGCGTGATGCCGAAGCGCGCGGCGCGGTCGCGATCGATGGTCAGCGACATGGTGGGGCCGGCCATCTCCTCGTCACTGGTCACGTCGCGCAGCATCGGCAGGCCCTGAAGCTTCGCCAGCACCTTCGGTGCCCAGGCATAGAGTTCGTCGGCGTTCGCGTCCTCAAGCGTGTACTGGTACTGCGTCTTGCTCAGCCGACCGCCCACGCGGATATCCTGCGATGCTTGCAGGAACACTTGGATGCCCATCAGCCGGTTGAGCTTGGGGCGCAGCCGGGCGATGATCTGCTGCGCCGTCGCGTGCCGCTCGCTGAACGGCTTGAGCGCGATGAATATCCGGCCCTGGTTCTCGGTCTGGCCGCCGATGCCGGCGCCGATCGTCGTTGCGTAGCCCGCGATGTCAGGATCCTGCGAGATGATGTTAGCGGCGGCGAGCTGGAGTCTCTGCACTTCCGCGAACGAGACGTCCTGCCCGCTTTCCGAGATCCCGATCAGCACGCCATTGTCCTGCTCGGGGAAGAAGCCCTTCGGGATCACGAGGTAGAGCGCCGCGGTAACGGCGAGGGTGACGAAGAACACCATCAGCATGACGAACTGGTGGCGCAGGGCGATGTCGAGGGTGCGGCGGTAGAAGCCGATGATCGCACTGAACATCGCCTCCACGAGGCGATAGAGCCGCCCGTGCTGGGTAGTGTGGCGCAGAAACCGCGAGCACAGCATCGGCGTCAGCGTGAGCGAGACCGCGGCGGAGATCAGCACGGCCATGCTCACCGTCACCGCGAACTCCCGGAACAGGCGGCCGACGATGCCGCCCATCAGCAGCAGCGGGATGAACACTGCCACCAGCGAGAAGCTGATCGAGACGATGGTGAAGCCGATCTCGGACGCGCCCTTCAGCGCCGCCTCCATCGGCCGCATTCCCTCCTCGATATGGCGGTAGATGTTCTCCAGCATCACGATCGCGTCGTCCACGACGAAGCCGACCGCGATCGTGAGCGCCATCAGCGAGAGGTTATCGAGGCTGTAGCCGAGCAGGTACATCGCGGCGAACGTGCCCAGCAGGGCCAGCGGCACCGCCATGCTGGGGATCAGCGTCGCCCAGGCGTTGCGCAGGAACAAGAAAATAACCATCACGACCAGCCCGGCCGCGAGCAGCAGCGTGAACTGCACGTCGCTGACCGCGGCCCGGATCGTCTGGGTGCGGTCCATCAGCGTGGTGACGTGAACCGACGGCGGCAGCGAGGCCTCGAGCCGCGGCAGCTCGGCCTTGATCCGATCGACGGTGCTGAGGACGTTCGCCCCCGGCTGCTTGAAGATGATCACCAGGACGCCGCGATGCCCGCTCTGCCATGCGGCGAGCCGCAGGTTCTCGGGGGCGGCGATCGCGCGGCCGATGTCGCGCACCCGCACCGGCGCACCATTACGATAGGCGAGCACCACGTTGTCGTACTCCGACGCCTTCGTGAGCTGGTCGTTGTCGTAGATCGTGAAGCTGGTGCGCGGGCCGTCGATCGTGCCCTTCGGGTTATCGACGGTCGCGTTGACCAGCATCTGGCGCACGTCCTCGAGCGTGAGGCCCATGGCCGCGAGCTTGGCGGGATCGACCTGCACGCGGATCGCCGGCTTCTGCTCGCCGCCGATGAACGTCAGGCCGACGCCGGCGACCTGCGTGATCTGCTGGTTAAGGATATTGTCGGCGTAGTCATCGACCGCGGTCAGCGGCAGTGCGTCGGACTGCACCGCCAGGATCATGATCGGGCTGTCCGACGGATTGCTCTTCCAGTAATGGGGTGGGCTCGGCAGGTTCTTGGGCAACTGTCCGCTGGCTCGGTTGATCGCGGATTGGATGTCCTGCGCCGCTGCGTCGATGTCGCGATTGAGCGCGAACTGCACGACGATCTGCGTCTGCCCCAGCACGCTGACCGAAGTCATCTGATCGACGCCGGCGATCTCGGCGATCTGCCTCTCGAGCGGCTGGGCGACGGTGGTGGCCATCGTCTCCGGCGCGGCGCCCGGCAGCGTGCCGTTGACGACGATGGTGGGAAAATCGACGTTCGGCAGCGGTGCCACCGGCAGCAGCGGATAGGCGGCGATGCCGACCAGCAGCAGGGCGGCCATGACCAGCGAGGTCGCGATCGGTCGCTTGATGAAGGGCGTCGAGATGCTCATCCGCGGCGACCGCTCCCCGTTCCGGCGCGCATCAGGCGCCGGCCGCGACGAGGCTGCCGTCGCGCAGCCGGGATTGCCCGTTCACCACCACGGTCTCCCCCGCGGATATGCCGCTCGCAATCACGGCGAGGGTGCCATCGTCCTGACGCACCGAGACCGTGCGCCGCGACGCGTGCGCGTCCGGTCCCACGACATAGGCATAAAGCCCGTCCGGTCCCCGCTGCACCACTGCCGAGGGCACGGTGACGGCGCCCTTGATCGTGCCGACCTGCACCTGCACGTTCACGAACTGCCCCGGCCAGAGCCGGTCGTGCGTGTTCGGAAAGGTGGCCTTGAGCTTGAACGTGCCGGTCGCCGGATCGACCGCATCGCCGATCGTGAGCAGCGTGCCCTGGCCGAGCTGCGTCTTGCCATCCGAACTGAAGGCGCGCACCGGTAGCTGGCCCGCGTGCATCGCCGCCTGCACCTGCGGCAGGTCGTCCTGCGGCAGGCTGAACAGCACCGAGATCGGGTGGATCTGGTCGATCGTCACGATCCCCTGCGCGTCGCTCGCGTGGATCAGGTTGCCGGCATCGACCTGGCGCAGCCCGGCGCGCCCGGTGATCGGTGCCTTGATCTGGGTGAAGTCGAGATTGAGCCGCGCCGCCGCGATGGTGGCCGCGTCGCCCTGAAGGTTCGCGGTGAGCTGGCCGACCTGCGCGGTCTGCTGATCGACGCTCTGCATGGTGGCGAACTTGTCGCGCGCCAGGTTGCTAAACCGTGTGAGGTCCTTCTTCGCACTCGCGAGCATGGCCGTGTCTGCGGCCTGCTTGGCGAGCGCCTGCGCCAGCACCGTGGCGTAGGGGCGTGGGTCGATGATCGCCAGCAACTGCCCCTTGGTGACGTCCTGGCCCTCGTTGAACAGCACCTGTTCGAGCGTGCCGTCCACGCGGGCGCGGACCAGCACCGAGTTGTAGGCCTGAACCGCACCGATGTTGCTCAGCATCACCGGCACGTCGGCGACACTCGCCTTCGCCACCTGCACCGGCACACCGGCCGCCGCCGCGGGAGCGGGCGCCGGCGCCGCACGGCCCGGCGTCTGGAGCAGCGCCGTCGCAACGCCGATCGCGGCCAGCAGCCCGATCGCGGCCAGCGCCACCCCTCCGGCCCGAAGCCTCATGCGGGCCCTCCGGGTCCGATCGCCAGCCGACTGATGGTAAGCACTGCTATCATCATCATCCAACTCGGCCAGAGCGGGGCCGGCATGTGGGGAGGCTTCGCTTCTACGCCAGGGTGACGCGTCATGCTACTATCCCCGGCGGGTGGCAATGATAGGGCAGGCAATCGATGTGCGGCTTGGCGGGCCTTCTTCACCTCACCGGCGGGATCGAGCCGGATCGGGCGGCGCTGCGGCGCATGACCGACGCGATGGCGCATCGCGGGCCGGACGGGGAGGGGTTCTTCGTCGAGCCGGGGGTCGCACTCGGCCATCGGCGGCTCGCGATCATCGACCCCGAGGGCGGCGATCAGCCGATGTTCAACGAGGACGGCTCGGTCGCGATCATCTTCAACGGCTGCATCTACAACCATCTCGAACTGCGCCCGAAGCTGGAGGCGCTCGGCCACCGCTTCGCCTCGCGCTGCGACACCGAGGCGATCATCCATGCCTGGGAGGCGTGGGGGCCGGACTGCCTCGACCATTTCGTCGGCATGTTCGCCTTCGCGATCTGGGACCGCAATCGCGACTGCCTGTTCCTCGCGCGCGACCGGCTCGGCAAAAAGCCGTTACACTATGTAACATTGCCGGACGGGCGGTTCGCGTTCGCCTCCGAACTCGGCGCGCTGGCGACGCTGCCCGAGCTGCCGCGGCGGATCGATCCGGCGGCGGTCGATGACTTCTTCGCCTATGGCTTCATCCCCGAGCCGGCGACGATCTGGCAGGGCGTGCGCAAGCTGCCGGCGGCGCACAGCCTGCTGATCGAGCGCGGCCGTCCGATCCCGGCCCCGCGCCGCTACTGGCGGGTGCCGCTGATCGAGCAGCCGATCGCGGAGGCCGAGGCCGTGCGGGCGCTCGATGCGCAGCTTGTGCGGGCGGTCGAGGCGCGGCTGATCTCCGACGTGCCGCTCGGCGCCTTCCTCTCCGGGGGCGTCGATTCCAGCGCCGTGGTCGCGGTCGCGGCCGGGTTGCGCGACCGGCCGCTCGACACCTTCACGATCGGCTTCTTCGGCGCCGACGAGCGGCCGCTCGCCGAGCAGATGGCCCGCCGCTACCGCACCGCGCACCATGCCGAGGCGGCGACGGTCGATTACATCGCGGCCAGCCGCGAGCAGGCCGCGATCTACGGCGAGCCGTTCGGCGATCACTCCTCGGTGCCGACGCTGCGCGTCTGCGAACTCGCCCGGCGCGACGCGACGGTGGCGCTGTCGGGAGACGGCGGGGACGAGATTTTTGCCGGCTACCGCCGCTACCAGTGGCACCGCATCGCCGAGGCCGCACGGCGTGCGCTGCCCGACGCGGCGCGGCGGCGGCTACTGGCGCCGCTCGCGGCAGCCTATCCGAAGCTCGACCGCGCGCCGCGCTGGCTGCGGGCCAAGTACACGCTGACCGAGATCAGCCTCGATTCCGCCGCGGGCTACTACCGCACGCTCTGCAAGCTGCACCACGACGCGCGCCGCGCGCTGTTCTCGCCGGCGCTGCGCGCGGCCCTCGACGGCCACGATCCGGCGGCGCAGGTGGCGGCGCTGATGGACGCGGCGGAGACCGATGATCCGGTGCGGCAGGCGCAGTACGTCGACATCAACCATTATCTGCCGGGCGACATCCTGACCAAGGTGGACCGCGCCGGCATGGCCCACTCGCTCGAGGTGCGCGCGCCGCTGCTTGATCATCGGCTGGTCGAATGGGCGGTGGCGCTGCCGCAATCGCTGAAGCTGCGGGGCCGCAGCGGCAAGCACATCTTCAAGCGCGCGCTGGAGAAGCGGGTGCCGGCGGAGCTGCTGTATCGCCGCAAGCAGGGTTTCGCGGCGGCACTCGCCGCACCGCTGCGCGCCGGGGCGCCGCGGCTGCGCGAGCGGCTGCTCGGCCCGGCGATGCAGGAGAGCGGGCTGTTCGACGCCGGCTGCGGTTGCCGCGCCTGATCGACGCCCACGCCTCGGGCCGGTTCGATCACAGCCAGGCGCTGTGGCAATTGCTGGTGTTCGAGGGGTTCCTGGCGGCCCAGGTGGCTGCGCCCAGCCTCGTCCCGCGCGCAGCGGCATTCTCCTGAACGTGCGCCCGACGCGTCCGGCAGGGTTTTCTTGATCAGCCCGCCCAAGCGCTCGCTGCTGGCCAAGACCGCGCACGGGGCGGGCTGGATGATCGCCTGGCGGTTCGCGACGCGCGTGCTAGGGCTGGCGAGCACGCTGACGCTGGTGCGGCTGCTGGTGCCGGCGGATTTCGGCCTCGTGGCACTCGGCGCCAGCCTCGCCGCAAGCACTGGACGCGCTCGCCTATCTCGGAGTCGAGGAGCAGGTGATCCGCGAGCCCTCACCCGGGCGCCCGATCTACGACACCGCGTTCACGATGAACGTTCTGCGCAGCCTCTCCACCGCGGCGCTGGTGGCGGCCGTCGCATACCCGGCTGCCGGGTTCTTCCGCGATCCGCGGTTGGCGACGGTGATGCTGGCGCTCGGCCTTGGGCTCTGCATCTCCGCCTTCGAGAATATCGGCACCGTGGATTTCCGGCGCGACTTCGCCTTCGACAAGGAATTCCGCCTGTTCGTCACGCCGCGCATCATCGGCATCGTCCTTTCGATTGTGTACGCGGTGGTCTTCCGCACCTATTGGGCGCTCGTCGTCGGCGTGCTCGCGACGCGCGTCGCCCGCCTCATACTCGGCTACGTCATGCACCCCTACCGCCCGCGGCTCAGCCTCGCGGCTTGGCGCCGCATCTTCGGCGTTTTCGTTCTGGACGTGGCTCATCACGCTGGTGACGCTGGTCCGCGACCGCATCGACAGCGTGGCGATCGGGCGCGTGCTCGGCACCACGCAGGTCGGCATCTACGCCATCGCCGCCGAGATCGCGGCCCTGCCCTCGACCGAACTGGTCGAGCCGATGTGCCGCGCCTGCTTCTCGGCGTTCGCGGTCGCGCGCAACACCGGCGCCGGCGCGGTCGCGACCTATCGCCGGGTGATCGGTGCCACCGCGCTGCTGACCCTGCCGGCCGGTTTCGGCATCTCGCTGGTCGCCGATCCGGTGGTGCGGCTGCTGCTCGGGCCGAAATGGCTGGCGCGCGATCCCGCTGATGGAGGTGTTCGGCATCGGGTATGTGCTGAACGTGTTCGGGCTCGTTGCCGGGACGATGATGAACGCGCATGGCCATCTGCGCAGCAATCTCCGCACCAATCTGGCAGCAATGGTGCTGCGATTGATCCTGGTGCCGCTGCTGCTCTTTCGCTTCGGCCTGCTCGGCGCCGCAATCGGTGCGACGATCGCGATCGCGGGGGAGCAGGCGCTGTATGTCGCCGCGATGTTCCGCAGCTTCGGCCTGCGCTTCGCCGACCTGCTCGCCGACATCTGGCGGCCGCTGCTCGGGGTCGCGGCGATGGCAGCGGTCCTGGTCGCCAGTGGCATGGGCTGGAGCGGCGGCGCGGCCAGCCCGCTCCGTCTCGTCGGCCGGCTCGCATCGTCCTGCACGCTGGGTGCCGCGGTCTATGTGGGCGTCGTGCTGATCCTGTGGTCGCTGGCCGGGCGGCCGGCGGGCGCGGAACTCGACCTCCTTGAACTCGCGTCGCGCTTTCGCGGCCGGATCGCGCAAATGGTGTGGCGCCGTCCGGCGACCGAGACCGGTGGCTCCTGAGACACTCTCAGAGGCCGCAGTGTGTTGGGTTCGAAAGCCTACCAGTGGCAGGCGAAAATGTGATAGCGATGGATTTGTTGCTGCGGCACGCAATGGCGCTTCAAGGCGTCGTCCAGCAACGCAACCTCGCTGCTGACCGACGACAGGTTTGGCTCGGTACGCGGCTGCGGCACAAGGATCAGCGTATCCGGTCGCGTCCGCCGAAAGTCGGCAAGCATGTGCGTTTGCGCGGGGACCTGGTCGGTAACGAGCGGGTTTGCCTCGTAGAGTCCGGTCGGCGGCATGTGTCCGGAGAGGAAGTAGAGCAGCGTATCGTTGGCCGTGACGTGCTGGTGCTCCAGCGGGCCGCTGTATAGCACGCGCGACTGGGTGGCCACCTGCACCACGCCGTTGTGCCAGGCCTTTCCGGCCGGAAGCCGGATCCCGAATGCGCGCGGCGAGGCGAGTGCCACCGTCCGACCGAGATAGTCATCGTGCAACTGTCGGGCGGTCTCGATCCCGCCCAGCGCGATCAGCATGACGGCAAGCGCCACCACGACAGCACGCGCGCGAAAGATCCAGAGCAGCACGATCGTCCCGAGCGTCACGAAGGGCCACCCCTGCGTGGTAGAGGAGCGGCCAAGAAAGGGTGCAATGGCCGCAATGGCCAGAAGCAGCAAGGCAAGTTGCGCCGGTTGGGGGCGCGCGCGCCGAGACCGGATCAGCATGCCCAGGAAAGCGAGCAGCAAGCCGGCCGCGACAACGTAATAGAGCAGGAGCACGAGCTCGTCCGTGACCAGGCCGGGCGCAACCGGCTCCGTTCCCGCACGCATCGCAGCGAACGGGACCGGAAACGGCAGATCGCGTACGAGGTGAAACGGGCCTGCCGGATACCGGATCAGACGATCGAACAGCAAGGTGAGTGCGGGCAGCCCGCCGAGCGCGAAGTAAAAGCCGGTGACCGCGACGAGAACCGCCGCCGCCCCCAAGCCAAATGCAATCACGCCGATCAGCCGTGAGCGGAAGTGGGCGGTTCCGACTGCCAACAGCGCCACCGCAGTTGCGGCCCAGGCGAAAAAGCCGAAATCAAGCCGCAGCGTCGCCAGCAAGCCCATGCCGGCGCCCAGCAGGATCATGGCGCCGAGCGTGCGCGGACGCCGCGTTGCGGCGACTGCGACGACGGCCCCGAAAAGTACCGCAATCGGCGGCGGATAGAGGAAATTAGGCCCCGTTCCGGCGACCCAAAGCGCGACACCCAGAGCGCAAAGTGCCGCGACCCGCACGCCACGCTCGGCCCGCACTAGCGCGAAGCAGAGCGCCGGACCGAGGGCGAGCATCGCTGCATCCACGATGCGCACCGCGATCATCTGGTGGTCGAACATCGCCAGCACGGCCGCCACCCAGACATAAGCTCCGGCAGGATAGACGCTCCAGAAATCGAGAGTTGGCACTTGTCCCGCGAGCACGTTCGTTGCACCTGTCAGGATGCTGCCCTCGTCGTAGATGCTGATGCCGAACGGGAGCACCAGACCGAGCAGCACAAGGCTCCCGAACCAGGCGAGTGCCGTGTCGCGCAACGCCAGGCGCCCGCTGGCTGTGGTGACGGCCGGATAGGCGCGCAGTGCCAGGACGCTCATTCGGAAACTTTCGAACCTGCTCCGAAACTTTACACGAAGACCGGGTGCGCGGTCCAGTGTTCGGTGGGCGCAACTTCCCGGAGGCGTCGCCGCTTGTGGGACACCCTCAGCACTCGATAAAGGCCACCGCCAACCCGCCGAGCGAGGTTTCCTTGTATTTCGAGTGCATGTCGGCGCCGGTCTGGCGCATCGTCGCGATCACCTGATCGAGCGAGACGTGGTGCGTCCCGTCGCCAGCCAGCGCCAGCGACGCGGCGGTGATCGCCTTGACCGCGCCGAACGCGTTGCGCTCGATGCAGGGGATCTGCACCAGCCCCCCGATCGGGTCGCAGGTCATGCCGAGATGGTGCTCCATGCCGATCTCGGCCGCGTTCTCGATCTGCGCGTTGCTGCCGCCGAGGGCCGCCGCCAGTCCGGCCGCCGCCATCGAGCACGCGACCCCGACCTCGCCCTGGCAGCCGACCTCGGCGCCCGAGATCGAGGCGTTCATCTTGAACAGCGCCCCGATCGCGGTCGCGGTCAGCAGGAAGCGCACGGCCCCGTCCGGCCGCGTGCCCGCGGATTGTGCCGTCGGGCAATCGTCGCGCCAGTAGCGCAGCACCGCCGGGATCACGCCGGCGGCGCCGTTGGTCGGCGCCGTGACCACCCGGCCGCCGGCCGCGTTCTCCTCGTTCACCGCAATCGCGAACACCGAGACGATGTCGATCGCCTGATGCGGCGCGGCACTGTTGCTCATCCGCTGCGCTTCCGCCCGGCGCAACAGGTGCGGCGCGCGACGGCGCACGCGCAGGCCCCCGGGCAGCTCGCCCTCGGCGCGCAGGCCGCGATCGATGCAGGCCATCATCGCCTCGGCGACGCGGTGCAGGTGCGCGTCAGGCGGCTCGCCCGGATGCAGCGCCCGCTCGTTCGCGCGCACGATGCCGGCGATGCTCAGGCCCGACTGCTCGCCCATGCGCAGCAGCTCAGCGGCCGAGCGGAACGGGAACGGCACCGTGCGGCCCGGGGGCGCCGGGCGGCCGAGCTCGGCCTCGCGCGCGATGAACCCGCCGCCCACCGAGCACCAGCGCTCGGTCAGCAGCTCGGCCCCGGCCGCGTCGGTGGCGGCGAAGGCGAGCGTGTTCGGGTGCTGCGGCGTCGGGGCAAGGCGGTCGAAGATCAAATCCGCGGCGGGATCGAAGCCGATCGCCGGGCCGCCGGGCAGGCCCAGGCGCCGGGTTGCCGCGATCTCGGCCACCAGCGCGTCGGCGGCATCGGCATCCACCGTCTCGGGCACATGGCCCGCGAGGCCGAGGATCACCGCCTTGTCGGTGCCGTGGCCGCGTCCCGTCCAGGCGAGCGAGCCGAACAGCGTGACCGCGACCCGCGCCACCCGCCCGAGCAGGCCCGCGCCCGCGAGGTCGGCCACGAACGCGCGCGCGGCCTTCATCGGCCCGACCGTGTGCGAGGAGGAGGGGCCGATGCCGATCTTGAACAACTCGCGCGCGCCGATCATCGCATCCTGCCTAGGCCCGTGCGGGCTTCGCGCCAAGCGCCCTGCGGTCGCGCATTTGGCACCGGGCGCGGGGGCGTGCGCGCCGAACCGCGGCAGGCCGCCGCCGTTGCCGCTGCAAGCCCCCAGAACCCAGGAGACGCAAACATGCGAATTCTGCTCACCACCGCCTCGGCGCTTGCGCTGCTCGCCGCGGCCGCCCTTGCCGCCACTCCCACCACGCCCCCAGGGGCCGGTGCGTCCGGTGCAACGACCAGCAGCAGCACCGCGTCGCAGAGCACGACCAAACCCAGCGCCGGTGCGACGACCAACGCGATGGGTGCGCCCGGAAACGCGGAACCACCAGCGCAGACCACCGAGCAATCCGGCACAGCGGCGAGCAATTCAAGCAAGCTCAATCAAGTGGCGGATCAGGGCTTCGTGAAGAATGCCGGCGCTGGCAATATCGCCGAGGTCCAGGAGGGCAAACTCGCCGCGCAGAAGTCACGCAATCCGGCGGTGCAGGAGTTCGGCCGCTGGATGCAGACGGATCACACCATGGCCAACGGGCTGCTGATGGAGGCCGCGAAATCCTCCAACATCCAAGTTCCGAGCACGCCGAACCCTGCCCAGATGAAGGCGATGCAGAAGCTGCAAAAGCTGAACGGGGCGCAGTTTAACCGCCAATACATCAACGGCGCCGTAATGGACCACGAGAAGACCATCAAGCTGTTCCAGAATGAGGCGCAGAACGGCCAGAACGCGTCGCTCAAGACCTACGCGAACGCGATGCTGCCGGCGTTGCAGGCGCATCTGCAGGAGGCGCAGGCGTTGCAGTCCAACATGTCGCGCCGCACCGCGAGCGGCGCCGGCGGCAGCACCGCCACCGGCAATACGGCGGTCGGCGCAGGCAACGCCGGCACCGCCAGGCTCAACCAGCAGGAGCTGAACAAGATCCAGCATCGTTGATCGGGAGCGGCTTCAGGCGCGAGCGATCGCCTGGTTGATCGCCCGCACGCCGGCGGCCGGCCCGTCGGGGTGGGACCACACGGCGCCGACGACCGCGAGGAAGTCGGCGCCGGCGCTGTACCAGGGGCGCGCAATTCTCGGCCGTGATGCCGCCGATCGCGACGCAGGGCAGCTCCATCAGCTCCGACCACCAGGCGATGATGTCGGGATCGGCGCGGGTCGGTGCTTCCTTGGTCGTGGTCGGGAAGAAGGCGCCGAACGCCACGTAGTCGGCATCGTCCAGCCCGGCCTGCATCGCGAGATCACGGCTCGCGTGGCAAGTGATGCCGAGCGTCCGGTCGGGGCCGAGCAGGCGCCGGGCCGCCGGCGCCGGCGTGTCCTGCTGGCCGACATGCGCACCATCGCAGCCGCAGGCGGCGGCGAGGTCGGGACGATCGTTCAGCAGGAACGCGACGCTGCGCGATTGTGCCACCGGCCGCAGCGCGTCGATCGCGCGCCGGAGCGCGTCGTCATCGGCTTGCTTGAGGCGAAGCTGCACGGCAGCGACGTCGCCGCCGTCGAGGGCCGCCGCCAGCCGGTCGACGAACGCCGCCGGTTCCAGCGCGGGCGGAGTGACGAGATAGAGGCGGCAGCCGGCGGGCCCCTCGTTCACTCATGTCCCTTATAGATCGCGATGATCCGGGCCAGCATGTCGAGCGCCTCGGCCTTGGGGCGTTGGAAGGTGTTGCGCCCGATGATGCTGCCCGAGGCACCGCCCGCATAGAGGCCGCGCACCACGTCGAGCAGGTCATCAACGCTCGGCACCAACTCGCCGCCCGAGAACAGCACGATGCGGCGGCCGTTGAAGGCGCACTGCATGACGTGCGCGACACGCTTGGCGAGCGTGCTGGCATCGAAGCCCTCATAGGCCTTGCGCGCCGCCGGCAGGCTGATGTGGGCACTCGGCGGCTTTACCTTGATGATGTGCGCGCCCAGGAGGGCGGCCATGTGCGCGGCATAGGCGCAGATGTCGAGTGCCGTCTCGCCCGCCTTGTCGAGGTTCGGCCCGCGCGGGTAGCTCCAGACGACGACGACGAGACCGGCCGCCTTGGCCTC
Source organism: uncultured Alphaproteobacteria bacterium (assembly GCA_963777265.1). Classification (GTDB taxonomy): domain Bacteria; phylum Pseudomonadota; class Alphaproteobacteria; order Acetobacterales; family Acetobacteraceae; genus DATAYA01. Next base: position 22,493 of record CAVZPY010000010.1, read on the forward strand.
CTCGGCGATCGCGCGCAATTCCTCGAACTGCTCGAGCGCGTATTCGCTGCCGGGATAGATCGTGAAGCCGACCGCGGCACAGCCGAGCCGCAGCGCGTCGTTCACCGAGCCGGTGATCGCCTGGTCCTTGGTGACCGCGAGCGCGTTGCTGGAATTGAGCTTCAGGATCGTCGGGATCGCGCCGGCATAGGTGGCCGCGCCCGCCTCGATCATGCCGAGCGGCGAGGCGAATGCATTGAGTCCGGCATCGATCGCGAGCTGGAAATGATAGTGTGGATCATAGGCGGGCGGGTTGGGGGCGAAGCTGCGGGCGGGCCCGTGCTCGAAACCCTGATCGACGGGCAGGATCACCAGCTTGCCGGTGCCCGCGAGTTCGCCGGTCATCAGGATGCGGACGAGGTTCGCCTTGGTGCCGGGGTTGTCGCTCTCGTACCAGTCGAGGATCTTCTTGACCTGTTGCGTGACACGCATGGCGGACTGCCCTCCTCGCTCGGCGCAAGCGCGGGCTTACCGGAACCGCGGCACAGTGTCACGCACGCGCCAGCCACGCCGCCAGCCGGCGCGGCGCGTCGGACGCCGCCATGTCCAGGGCGGGCGGGGCGCGATCGAGCACGCACGCGCCGATCCCGGCGGCGGCGGATACCACGGCCGCGTACGCCGGACACGAGCGCGCGAGGACCAGCACGCGCTGGCCGCTGCGCAGCGCATCGAGAGCGTAGCCGGCCGCGGCGCCGCAATCGAGGATGTCGGCGGTGATCAGGCCGGGGGCCATCGCACGCGCGGCCGCGGCCAGCGCGATCCACCACAGAGAGCCGGCATAGCCCGCCGCTCCGGGGGCCGAGAGCAGCACCAGCGGCCGCCCCGGCGCGCACGCCGCGCGTGCGTCATCGAGGCCGTGGACGATCACGGCAGGGGCGGTCGGGACCATCCTTGACCTTCAAGCCGGCCCAAGGCTTGAGTGCAATCGCTGAACAGGAGGGTGGCCGCGCCGATGGCGGAGTCTGCGGGGCCGGACCAGGCCGCGGCGCGGTTGCAGGCGGCGCTTGAGCGGATCGCGCGGGCCGCGGACCGGCGGCATGGCGACGAAGCGGCGGTGGAGGCAAGGGCACGACGGGCGCGCGAGATCGCATCAAGGCTCGACGCCCTGATCGAGGAGCTGCGCTCCTCGCTGGATGATTGAGGCGCGGGAGGCGCGGTTGGCTCAGCTTACAGTGAAGATCAACGGCTACGCCTACACGGTCGGCTGCGAGGACGGCCAGGAGGCGCACCTGCTCGCGATGGCGGAGGAGGTGGACAAACGCATCGCCAGCATCAAGGCGATCGGGCCGCAGAGCGGGGAAGCGCGCCTGCTGGCGCTGGCCGCCCTGCTGCTCGCCGACGAGCTGCACGACCGCACGCTGGAGGAGCAGAGCCGCGGCGGCGCGCCGCAGGCGACGGCCGCGCCGCTGACCGCGAGACTCTCGCGACTTGCCGAACGCGCCGAGACGATTGCCGAGGGGATGGAGCGCGCCTAAGTATGGCCGTGCGGGGCTGCCCGGTGCGTCAGGCAATTCATCCCCGGGGCCAGTAAGCATCCTCCAGGGAGCTGGCTCTGTCGTGGCCCTGGTCACGGTATCTGGCGCCCACCTGCACAAGCAGGCTCTGGGAGGATGATACGCCAACGGCCATGGCGGCTCCGCACTTCTCCGACCTCGCTCAAGCCAAGGCGGCGATGCGCGTGGCGGCGCTGGCGCGGCGCGATGCCTGCGACCCGGCGCTCGGCACCCGGCTGGGCGAGCACCTGCTCGAAGCGGCACCCCCGCCGCGGGGCGTGGTCGTCGCGGGATTTTGGCCGCTCGGTCGCGAGATCGACATTCGCCCGCTGCTTGCTGCGCTCGCCGCGCGCGGCCACGCGATCGTGCTGCCGGAGACGCCGCCCCGTGGCCAGCCGCTGATCTTCCGGCTCTGGACGCCGGCTGCCACCATGCGGCGCGAGCGGTTCGGCACATTCTGCCCGGAAGGCGAGGTGCTGGCGCCCGATTTTCTGCTCGTGCCGCTGCTCGCTTTCGACCGCGCCGGCCACCGGCTCGGCTACGGCGCCGGCTACTACGACCGCACGCTGGCCGCACTCCCGGGGCGGCCTGCGATCGGTTGTGCCTATGCCGCGCAGGAGGTGGATGCGGTGCCGGCCGGCCCGCAGGATGCGCGGCTCGACGCCGTCGCGACCGAACGCGGCCTGATTGTCTGCGGACGCTGACCAGGGGGGCTGACCGGCGTTGCGCATCCTGTTTCTCGGCGATGTCGTCGGCCGCAGCGGCCGCGAGGCGGTGATCGCGGCCCTGCCGCGGCTGCGCGCCGGGCTCGCGGTCGATCTCGCGGTGGTCAACGCCGAGAACGCGAGCCACGGCTACGGCCTGACGCCCGCGATCGGGCAGGGGCTGTTCGCGGCCGGGGCCGACGTGCTCACGCTCGGCAACCACGCCTGGGACCGCAAGGAGGTCATCCCCTACATCGAACAGGAGCGCCGGCTGATCCGGCCGCTGAACTTCCCGCCCGGCACGCCCGGCGCCGGCTCGATCGTGGTGACGCTCGCCGACGGCCGGCGCGCGCTGGTGGCCGACGCGATGGGGCGGCTGTTCATGGATGCGATCGACTGCCCGTTCCGCGCCACCGCCGAGCTGCTGACGCGGCACCGGATGGGAGCGACCGTCGCGGCCGTGGTGATCGACTTCCACGCCGAGGCGAGCAGCGAGAAGATGGCCTATGCCCACACCTTCGACGGTCAGGCGAGCCTGATCGTCGGCACCCACACGCACTGCCCCTCGGCGGATCACCAGGTGCTGCCGGGCGGCACCGCGTTCCAGTCAGATATCGGCATGTGCGGCGACTATGACAGCGTGATCGGGATGGCGAAGGCACCCTCGGCACTCCGCTTCTGGCGCAAGCTGCCGGGCGAGCGGCTGCACCCGGCGGAGGGCGAGGCGACGGTGTGCGGCGTGTTCGTCGAGACCGACGACGCCACCGGCCGGGCGCGCCGGATCGAGCCGGTGCGGCTCGGCGGGCGGCTGTCACCGGCGATGCCGCCGGACTGGGCGATCAGCCCTCGAAGGGGTCGCGCACCATGATCGTGTCATCGCGCTCCGGGCCGGTGCTCAGCAGCGTCACCGGCGCCCCGGTCAGTTCCTCGATGCGGCGGACATACTTGATCGCCTGCGCCGGCAGATCGACCCACGAACGGGCGCCGGCGGTCGAGCCGGACCAGCCCTCCATCGTCTCATAGACCGGCCGTGCCGCCGCCTGTGCGCCGGGGGCGGCGGGCAGGTGGTCGAAGCGGTCGCCGCCGATCACGTAGCCGAGGCCGATCTTCAGTTCGGGCAGCCCGTCGAGCACGTCGAGCTTGGTCAGCACCAGCCCCTGGATGCCGGCAACCTGCACCGCCTGGCGCACCAGCGTCGCATCGAACCAGCCGCAGCGGCGGCGGCGGCCGGTGACGGTGCCGAACTCCTGCCCGCGGTCGCCGAGCAGGGTACCGGTCGCGTCCGCGAGCTCGGTCGGGAACGGGCCGGAGCCGACGCGGGTGCAGTAGGCCTTGGCGATGCCGAGCACAAAACCGACCGCGCCCGGCCCGATGCCGCTGCCCGCCGCGGCGGTGGCGGCGACGGTGTTGCTGCTGGTGACGAACGGGTAGGTGCCGTGATCGACGTCGAGCATCACCGCCTGCGCGCCCTCGAACAGGATGCGCGTGCCGGCCCGGCGATGCGCGTCGAGACGCTGCCAGACCGGCTCGGCATAGGGGAGGATTTGGGGGGCGAGTGCGAGCAGTTCGTCCAGCAGCGCCTGCTTCTGGAAGGTGTCGGCGCCGAGGCCGGCGAGCAGGGTGTTGTGGTGCAGCAGCAGTTCGTCGAGCTTGGCGGCGAGGGTTTCCGGCTCGGCGAGGTCGCAGACGCGGATCGCGCGGCGGGCGACCTTGTCCTCGTAGGCGGGGCCGATGCCGCGCCCGGTGGTGCCGATCTTGTGCTCGCCCCGGGCGGCCTCGCGGGCGCGGTCGATGGCGCCGTGCAGCGGCAGGATGAGCGCCGCGTTCTCGGCGATGCGCAGGCTGTCCGGTCCGACCGTGAGGCCCTGGGCGCGAACGCGATCGATCTCGGCGAGCAGCGCGTGCGGGTCGATCACCACACCGTTGCCGATGATGCCGAGCTTGCCGCGCACCAGGCCGGAGGGGAGGAGGGAGAGCTTGTAGGTCTGGTTGCCGACGACCAGGGTGTGGCCGGCGTTGTGCCCGCCCTGGAAGCGCACGACGATCTCGGCGCGGCTGGCGAGCCAGTCCACGACCTTGCCCTTGCCCTCGTCGCCCCATTGGGCGCCGATCACCGCGACGTTGGCCATTGTGTGGGTCTCGCTGTGTGGGGAGAGCCATAACACCGCAGGGTGGGAGACCCCAAAAAGCTGCCGCCAACCAGGGGATGCGGCGCCGCGTTCAGGCGCGGACCTGCCGGAGTGGCGCTGCTCCGGTTTGTTGTCGAAGGAACCGACCGATGCACATTGGCTCACGCTCACTCTGGCTGCCGCTGCTGATCATGGTCGCCGCGCTATCCGGTTGCGGCCTCGCCGCCGCACCCTGCCGTGTTACCTCGGCGGGGCTGAAAATCGTGCCGCTGGTTGGCCAGGTCGCTGCGGCACCGACCGATGCCTGCGCCAACGTCATCGACCCCACCATCACCAGAAGTTAGAAACAGACGCCACGATCAAGAACATAGCCTCATCAGGCTCCCTGAGGCCCAGGAACAGGGCCGGATCAGGCTCGCCGCCGGCCTGAGAACAGGGCTGGATCAGGGTTTCGGCTCCTCAGAACAGGGTTAAAAACAGGCTCACCGCAGCGGGGCTGTGGCCCAGGGTCTCGTCGCCGGCTCGCTTCGCCAGCCGCATCGTCGTCCCTCCGTCATCTCAGCCTCCGCGTCGATCGTGGTTGGCAACTCGGCATACGAAACTCCCGTCCGCTCCTGCATCGCCGCCACCGGCTGCGCCCGTGTTGGCCGCGATCCAACACTTCTTCTAACATATATCCAGAGCGTGGTCAAATTCAATGACGCAGCACTACCGGCGCTCGATGAAGTCTCTGCGACCATCAAGCACCGCGGGCAGCCCACTTTCCAGCACATGGCTGCACCCGAGCCGTCGCGCCTCGGCCGCCGCATCGTCAACCGGCGCCAGCCCCGGCACCGTCGCAAATCCCTGTTCGCGCGCCGCCGGCGCGTGGCCGGCATCGGTCCCGAACGGCACGAACACCCGCGCCCGCGCCGCCCGCGCGGGTGCGGCGCGCAGCACGAGTTCGGGGAACAGCGTCAGCCCCGTCGCCGGCTCGGCGGCGCCGCACCGATAGCGCCCGCCGCGGCCCAGCTCCTCATGCAGCGCCGACGCGTAGATCATCACGCAGACGCCGGTGTGATACCGGAAGCCGCGGAACTCGATCGGATCGACGGTCAGCCGCAGTTTTGGCGCCGACCGCTCGATCGCCCGCACCGTCGCCGCCAGGCGCTCGACCAGCGTGCGCGCGCCGGGGGGCAGCGCCGCCCGCTCCAGCGCCGCCAGCGCCGGGTGCGCCGCACCGGCGGCGAGCAACAATTCGGTCAGCGTGCCGGCCAGCCGCCCGCCGTGTGCTGCCACCGCCGCCGCGTCCTTGCGATCGAGCGCATGGGTCAGCGCCAGACGCGCCGGGCCGGTGAAGCCCGCCTCGTCCAGCAGCGTCTCGGCGAGCGGCGGCAGCGTGAGGTCGAACGAGAGCCGTGTCAGTCCCACCGCCGCCAGGGCCGCGGCGCCGACCAGCACGATTTCGGCATCCGCCTCCGGCGCATCGACGCCGATCAGCTCGATGCCCGCCTGCGCCACCTGCCGCTGCGGCGCCAGTTGACCGCCATGTACGCGCAGGCACTGGCCGGCGTAGCAGAGCCGCAGCGGGCGGGGTGCGGCCGCGAGCCGGGTGGTGGCGATGCGCGCGGCCTGCGGCGTGATGTCGGCGCGCACCCCCATCATCCGGCGCGTATCGGGGTCCATCAGCCGAAACGTCTGCTCGGCGAGATCGGCGCCGGAGCCGGCGAGCAGGCTGTCCTCGAACTCCAGCAGCGGGGGCTTGACCCGCTGATAGCCGTGGGCGGCGAAGGCGGCCATCATCGCCTCGACGGCGAGCGCCTCGGTCTCGGCCTCGGGCGGCAGCAGGTCCCGCAGGCCGGACGGCAGCAGCGCCGGGTTCGGAGTCAGATCGTCGATCATGGGCCGTCGATCATAGTGGGCGCGCGCTTATCATAGCGGGCAGGGCAGGGCGAGGGATCGCCCCCGGCGCGGTGCCGCCGCGCATGGCGCGTGCGTGGCGGGAAACGGCGTACCGCGCCGGCGACGCGGTGGCGCGGATCGGGCGGCGCTCGGGCCGGGCTATGGATCAATCATGGCAAGTGCCTGACACATTGACCCCTTCGACCCCTCCCCCCAACCCCCTCCCGCACGGGGAGGGGGCGATGCCGCGCTGCTCCCCCTCCCCTTGCGGGAGGGGGTTGGGGGAGGGGTGTCGCGGCGCCGAAATGAGTCATCCCGAAGGACGGTTGGTCAGACCTGCGCCACCAGGAACAGCCGCCGGAACGGCAGCAGCGTGGTGCCGTCCGCACGGGGCGGATAGTGCGGCCGCAGCGCGGCGCGGTAGGCGCCGAGGAACGCGCCGTGCTCCGCCTCGGGCAGCGCGTCGAGGAACGGCCGCAGGCTGCTGCCCATCGCCCATTGCATCACTGCATCCTCGCCTGCGAGCGCGTGCAGATAGGTCGTCTCCCAAAGATCGAGCGCGCGCGCGTGCGGCCGCAGCACGTCCCAGTAGGCACCGGCCTCCAGCACCGGCGGCGCCGAGCCGATCCCGCGCAGCCGCGCCGCCCACGGTCCGGCCGCCGCGATCTCGCCCTGCAACCGCCGGAACGGCGCCGCGTGCATCACGGGCATCTGCACCGCGAGCCAGCCGCCCGGGGCCAGCAGCGACAGCAGGTGCGGGAACAGCGTCGCGTGATCGCCGAGCCAGTGCAGGGCCGCATTGGAATAGATCACGTCGGGCGCCCGGGCCGGCGACCAGGCGGCGATGTCGGCCTGCTCGAAACGCTGTCCCGGGGCGGCGGCGCGGGCGCGCTCCAGCATCGCGGCCGAGGCGTCCACGCCGCTGACCTCCGCCGCCGGCCAGCGCGCCGCCAGCAGCCGCGTCACGTTGCCGGCGCCGCAGCCGAGATCGACCACGCGCGCCGGCGCTTCGGCCGGAATGCGCGCGAGCAGATCGAGCGCCGGACGAAGCCGCTCGTCGCCGAAGCGCAGATATTGCGTTGGATTCCAGCTTGCGGCGCTCATGCGGCGTCGCCCGGCTCGGGAGTGGCCGTGCGGGTTGCGTCCATCATCGCGGTCGCGCGTTCAACCGCGCGTACGATGATCTCGCCAGTGTGCTTGGTCGCCGGATCGTCGCTGGCGAGCAGGCGGTCGGCGCTGAGCAGCGCCGGCGAGAGCGCACCCCGCACGTCGTGGCGAAGCCGGTCGAGCCGTTTCTGCGCGGCTCCTGCCTCCAGCGCCCGCCGGCGCAGCAACGGGGCGCACGCCCATGCCCCGGCCAACGCCCCGCAGCCCAGCAGCAGAACGGATCGCGCGGCACCCATCACTTCTCCCCCGCCGCAGGATCATCCGCCGCACCGTTCATGGCAATCGGGTGAGCAGGCGGGCAAGGGCGGATACCGGCGGGGCGAACAGGCGCGCGGCCGGCGCCTGCGCGGCGGCGCGCTTGGCCGCCTCGGCGAGTGTTGGATAGGGCAGGATCTGCCCTGCGAGGGTCGAGAGCGGAATGCGGCGCGCGATCGCGAGACCAAGCGCACCGATCATCTCGCCCGCGTGCGGCGCCAGGATGCCCGCCCCCAGCAGCCGCCCGCGCGCGGCGATCAGCTTCACCAGCCCGGCGGTGCGGCCCTCGGCCTGCGCGCGGTCGTTCTCGGCCAGCGGGCTGCGCAGCACCTGCACCGGCCGGCCGGCGTGCCGCGCCTCGGCCTCGGTCGCGCCCACCTGCGCCAGCTCGGGGTCGGTGTAGGTGACGCGCGGCAGGGCGCGATAGTCGATCCGCGCCGGCACCCGGAATATCGCGCGGCGCACCACGATGCCGGCGTGGTAGAGGCCGACATGGGTGAAGTGGCGCGGCCCGATGCCGGCCGGGTCGGCGATGTCGCCCGCCGCCCAGACCCGGCGATTGCTGACCGACCGCAGCCCGGCATCGGTCGCGATCCCCTGCATGGTCGCGGCGACGCCCCCCGCCTGCAGGCCGAGGTCCTCGAGGTTGGGCCGGCGGCCGGTCGCGACCAGCAGATGGGTTCCCGCGATGCGCCGTCCGTTCGCGAGCACCAGGGCCGGGCCGGGTTCGGCGGCGGTCACGCACGCGTCCTCCAGGAAGCTGACGCCCTGCGCCGCCAGCACGGCGCGCAGGCCCGCCGCCAGCTCCACGTCCTCGCGTGCGGCGATGCGCGCCGCCTCGATCACGGTGACGCGGCAGCCGAGGGCGGCGTGCGCCTGTGCCATCTCCAGCCCGGTCGCGCCGCCGCCCAGGATCAGCAGGTGATCCGGGCGGGGCAGGGGGTCGAACAGGGTCTCGTTGGTGAGCGGCGCGAGTGCCGCCAGGCCCGGGATGTCGGGGATCGCCGGGCGGCTGCCGGCGGCGATGACGATGCGACGGGCGGTGATCCGCCGCCCATCCACCGCCAGCGTATCCGGGGCCACGAACCGCGCCTCCGCGCGCAGGACGGTCGCACCGAGCGAGGTGTAGCGAGCCTCGGAATCGTTGGGCGCGATGGCGGCGATCGCGGCGGCGACATGCGCCTGCACCGTGGACCAGTTGATCCGCGGCTCCGGCAGTTCGACGCCGAGCCGTCCGGCCGCGCGTGCGGCGGTCGCGGCATGGGCGGCGGCAAGCAGCGCCTTGCTCGGCACGCAGCCGGTGTTGAGGCACTCGCCGCCCATCTTGCCGCGCTCGATCAGGGCGACGCGCAGCCCCAGCCGCGCCGCGGGATAGGCGACCGACAGCCCCGCCGAGCCGGCGCCGATGATCGCGAGGTCGAACTCAGCCATCGCGCCGGCGCAGCCGCCGCAACGCGATCGGCAGCAGCGCCAGTGCCGCAAGCCCGGCGAGCGGGCCGAGAATGCCGGGCGAGAGCACGACGCCAAGATCGGGCGGCTCGCCGCTCGCCAGCGTGTCCCCGAGGCCGGCGCCGATCGAGGCGAACACGACGGTGCCGGGAATGATGCCGAGGAAGGTCGCCGCCGTGTAGGGCGCGAGCCGCATCCCGACCAGGGCGGGTGCCAGGTTCAGCAGCCAGAACGGCAGCACCGGCAGCAGCCGCAACGCCAGCAAGGCGTTGAAGCCGTCCCGCTCCAGCGCTGGGCCGACCCGCTCGAGGAACGGCCGCGCGCGGCGCGCGAGCATCGGGCGCAGCGTGCTGCGGGCCGCAAGGAACAGCAGCACCGCCCCGCCGGTCGCCCCGACCACGGTGCAGACCGCGCCGAGGATGGTGCCGAACAGCAGCCCGCCGACCACCGTCACCACGGCACTCTCCGGCACCGCGAGCGCCGTGATCACCCCATAGAGGGCGGTGAAGGCGAGTGCCGCGGCGATCGGATGGCGATCCACGAGGGCCTGCAGGGCCGCCTCGCGATGCGCGAGTGCCGCCCAGCTCAACTGGTGCGGCAGACCGAAGGCGACGAACAGGACCAGCGCGGCTGCGATCGGCAGCAGCGGCCAGAATCGGCGGAGCACGGTCATTGCCACGGATAATGGGGCCGATCCGACCGAGCCGCCAGCGCCGGCCCGCACATTGACGCGCATGGCCCCCACCGCCTATAAGCGCCGCCTGTATCAGCCGCCGCCCGGACCGGGCCGGCGGCGGCCCTGCGTGGGGTGTGGGCGCAGACCCCGTTTGCGGAGAGTTCGTCGTGAAGCGCACCTATCAACCGTCCAAGCTGGTCCGCAAGCGGCGGCACGGCTTCCGTGCCCGCATGGCGACCGTGGGCGGCCGCAAGGTGCTGGCCGCGCGCCGCGCCAAGGGCCGCAAGCGGCTCTCCGCCTGACCGCGGGTGCTGCGATGGCGCCAAACCCGGCGCCCGCCTTGGAGCGCCTGAAGCGACGGCCGGAGTTCCTGCGGGTCGCAGCCGGCGGGCGCCGCGCGGCCATGCCCGGCCTCGTGCTGCAGGCGCTCGCCCGCGGCGACGGGGCGCCGGCGCGGTTCGGCCTCACCGTGACGAAGAAGGTCGGCAACGCGGTGGAGCGCAACCGCACCCGTCGCCGGCTGCGCGCGGCGGCGCGGCTGGTGCTGGCGGAACGGCCGGTCGCCGGCACCGATCTGGTGCTGATCGGACGCGAGGCGACGCGCAGGCGGCGCTTCGCGTTGCTGCTCGACGATCTGCGCCGGGCACTGGACCGGACCGAGCTGTGATGAAGACCGGACTGTCATGAAGGCATTGCTCGTCGCCCTGGTGCGCGCCTATCAATGGACGCTGCGCCCCGTGCTTGGCGCCAACTGCCGATTCACCCCCAGTTGCAGCGACTACGCGATCGAGGCGCTGCGCCGCCACGGCGCGCTGCGCGGCAGCGGGCTGGCGGCTTGGCGGGTGCTGCGCTGCAACCCCTGGGTTGCGGGCGGCGATGATCCCGTGCCGCCCTGCTCCTGCTCCCGCAAAGGCGTGCTGACGCGCTGATGGACCAGAACCGGCTCTTCCTGGCGATCGCGATCTCGGTCGCGATCATGCTGGGCTTCCAGCTCCTGCTGCCGCATCCGAAGGTGGTGCCGCATCCGGCGGCGGTTAATCATGCGCCGAACGAGACCACGCTCAATCACGCGCCCACCCCCGCCCCGCTCGGCACCCCCGGTGCGCCGCCGGCGGCGACCAGTGCCGCCTCGGCCGCCGCCGCCGCGGCATTGCGCAACGTGCCGCGGCTGAAGATCGCAGCGCCAAGGGTCGAAGGCAGCATGAGCCTGGTCGGCGCGCGTCTCGACTACCTGGTGCTGCGCGACTACCACGAGACGATCAACCGCAACTCGCCGCTGGTGCAACTGCTCGAGCCGCTGGGCGAGGCGAAGCCGTACTACGTCCAGTACGGCTGGAGCGCCGGCCCCGGCAATGCCACGAAGCTGCCGGACAACGACACGCGCTGGACCGCGAGCGGCGCCACGCTCTCGCCCGGCGTGCCGGTGACGCTGTCGTGGGACAACGGTGCCGGCGTGATCTTCCAAATCGTGCTGTCGGTCGATGACGACTACATGTTCACCGCGAAGCAGGAGGTGGTGAACAAGTCAGGCGCGCCGGTCGCGGTCTATCCGTGGGCGCGCATCCGCCGCGACTACACGCCCGTCACCATCGGCTACTACCTGCTGCACGAGGGCCCGCTCGGCGTGGTCAAGGGCACGTTGCAGGAGATGACCTACAGCGCCACCAAGGATGCGGCCAAGAAGCATGACGGGCTTGCCTACCAGGGCAGCGACATCGGCGGCTGGGGCGGCATCACCGACAAATACTGGATGACCGCGCTGATCCCGCAGCAGACCTCGCCGGTCACGATCGCGTACCGCCACCTGACCCAGGATGGCGGGGACCGCTACCAGGTGGATTTCGTTCACGACCATGCCGAGGCGGTGGCGCCGGGGGCCACCGCCGCCACCACCACACGCGTCTTCGCCGGGGCAAAGGTCGTCAAGATCATCGACCATTATGGGGCCGAGTACAACATTCCCGGCTTCTGGCGCGCCGTCGATTTCGGCTGGTTCTGGTTCCTGACGCGACCGATCTTCTTCGCGCTCGACTGGCTGAACAGTGTGCTCGGCAATTTCGGGCTGGCGATCCTGGTGTTCACGGTGTGCGTGAAGCTGCTGTTCTTCCCGCTCGCCAACAAATCCTACAAGTCCATGAGCAAGATGAAGCTGCTCGGGCCGAAGGTGAAGGCGCTGCGGGAGCGCTACAAGGACGACAGCGCCAAGCAGCAGTCTGAGATGATGGCCCTCTATCGGGCCGAGAAGGTGAACCCGGCGGCCGGCTGCCTGCCGATGATCATCCAAATTCCGGTGTTCTTCGCCCTCTACAAGGACATCTTCGTCACCATCGAGATGCGGCACGCGCCGTTCTTCGGCTGGATCCGGGACCTCTCGGCGATCGATCCGACCAACATCTTCACGCTGTTCGGCCTGATCCCGTGGGACCCGACGGCGATCTCGCCGCTGCTGCATCTGGGCGCGCTGCCGCTGATCATGGGCTTCACCATGTGGGGGCAGCAGAAGCTGAACCCGCCGCCGCCCGACCCGATGCAGGCGCGGCTGTTCCAGTTCATGCCGGTCATCTTCACCTTCATGCTGGCGCGATTCCCGGCCGGGCTGGTGCTCTACTGGACCTGGAACAACCTGCTGACCATCGTGCAGCAATGGCTGATCATGCGATCGACGCGGCTCGAGGCGAAGAAACCCCGGATCGGGCGCACGGCCGGCGAGCACGGCTGAGCCGCCGCCACCAAAGGTTTCCGGCGGTTCCACTGCAACGTTTCGTCTGTTACGGTCCACGAGCGGCCGGTGCGCCGTCAACGGGCCGCCACATTGATCGGCGAAACTGTCGCGCGAACCGGTTCCCGCTGGATTGCAGGGATGGTAGGATGCGGCGGAGGGATTCGGGAGCAGGGCCGGGCTTGGCAAATGCAATTCGCATAACGCTGGTACTGGCAGTGCTCGGCGCCGGCGGGACGCTCGGCGGCTGTGTCAGGCCGCCCCCGCCGCGCGTGGCCCACCACTACGGCCCGGCTTATACGGCCACGCCGGTGCCGCCGCCGGAGGCGATTCCCGAGCGGCCCGTCCCTCCCGGTCTGCCGCTGCCGGTGCCGCCTGAACCCGTGAGGGCTGCTGCCGCGACCGGCTGTGCGACTCGCTCCGGCGCTCTTCCCGAAGCGCGGAAGGAACAGCTCTTCAAGGAGTTCGCGCAGTTGGAGAGCCACGGGCAGGACCCCGCGGCGACCGGTTCTGCCCCGCCGCCGGCCCCGGCCGCGCCGCCCGTTGGGGTGGCGTGCGGCCCGGCGCCCTGAGGCGCACGCCATGACCACGGCCGCGCCGCTGTCGCGCACCGAGATCATCCCGTTGGAATCGCAGCGCGCCGCGGCGGCGGCACTGGCGCTCGCGATCCGGGAGCGGCACACGTTCCTGGCGCTGACCGGCGAGTGCGATGTCGGCAAGACCATCGTGCTGGATGCGGCACTCACGGCGGTAGCGGACGATGCGGTCCGCCTGATCCTGGTCGGGAACCCGCGTGCCGGCCCGTTCACGCTCAGCAGCGTGTTGCAGCAGATCGCCCAGTATGCGCCGCCGCCGTCGGGCCACGTGGACGAGGGGGACGTCGAGCGCATCCATGCCATGCTCCAGGCGACGGACCAGAAGCGGTTCGTGATCGTCGTCGAGGACGCGGAGACGCTGCAACTCAAGGCTCTCTCGTTCCTGCAACTGCTGCCGGAGCTGTCGGGCCTGACCGACGGGCGGCCTGCAAATCGTGCTGGTCGGCGGCCCCGGCCTGTGGCGGCTGATGGAGAGCGAGAGCCTCGGCCGGATGCGCGAGCAGCTCATCGCCCGGATCGTCGTCGAGCCGCTCTCCGATGCCGAGGCCCGGCACTTTGCCGCATGGCGCTGCCGCGAGCGACTGGAACGCTTCGGACCGGACGTCACGGACGCCGCGATGGTGGAGGCCCTGGTCCGGTACGGGCTGGGGCTGCCGGCCCGGATCGACGCCCTGGTGGATCGGGTGGCACTCCTGGCGCCGTCGCGCGGCGGTGCCGATGCGGCCCTGGTCGCCGAAGCGGCGGCAATGCTGGCGGGCGGGCCTGTATCAGACGCCCCGATCATCACCCGGCCCGAGCCGGCCGCGCCGGACCCTCGCCCGCACAGCCCCGCGACCGCTGCACCGGCGCTCCGGCGGCGCTGGCGTCCGGCGCTGCTTGCCGGGCTGCTGGCCGCGGCAGCCGTCGCGGGCTGGCTGGGGTTCGGACGGTTCGGCGTCCCCTGGCTCCCGTGGGCCACGAAGACCGCCATGATCGCGCGCAGGGCGTCGGCGACGACGCATGCGGTGCCGTCGGCCAGCGTCGCCTCCACGCCTCAGGCCGCGCCCCCGGCCGCCGTGGCGACCGCTGCCCCGAACCCTGCGGCGCCTGCGCCGGGCGCGGCACCAGCCGTCGGTGTCGCTTCCACCCCTCCGGCCGCGCCATCGGCCGCCGCCACGGCCGCCGGACCCAACCGGGCGACGCTCGCGCCGGGTACGACGCCGTCCGCTAGCGCCGCGCCCACGCCTCCTGCCGCGCCGCCGCCCGCCGTCGCGACCGCCGGCCCCAACCCTGCGGCGCCCGCCCCAGGCACGGCGCCATCCGTCAACGTCGCGCCCACGCCTGCCACCCCGCCAGGCGCCATCGCGACCGCTGGCCCGACCCCTCCGGCGGCGCCCGCGGCACCCGAGGCGAGCACGGACGCGAGCACGAACCCGAGCAGGGGGGCTGCCTCGCTCGCCGGGTTGCGCAAGGACTTTGATGCCTTCCTCGCCCGTGCGGGCACGGATACCGCCGTGCTGACCGACGCGCAGAAGCGCGCCCTGTTCGCGCAGTACCTGGCCTGGCGAACCCGCCAGGCCGCGACGGCCCCGGTCGCCGCCGACCCATCACCAGCGGCGCCCTGATCGCAACCAATTCTGCGAGGAAACTCATGCCCGATCCCAACGCCCCGGATCAGGCCGCCAGGGCCGCCGCGTTCCGCGCGCTGCACGCCCGCCCGGGTGCCTTCGTCATCCCCAACCCGTGGGACGCGGGCAGCGCGCGCATCCTGGCGGCACTCGGCTTCGAGGCGCTCGCCACCACCAGCGCCGGGTTCGCCAATTCGATCGGGCTTCGAGATGGTGCGGCGAGCCGCGCGCAGACGCTCGACAATGCCCGCGCCATCGTGGCCGCGACCCACCTGCCGGTCTCGGCCGACCTGGAGAACGGCTTCGGTGATGCCCCCGAGGACGCGGCGGAGACGATCCGCCTCGGCGCCGCGGCGGGCCTGGTCGGCGGCTCGATCGAGGATGCGAGCGGCGACCCGGCGCGCCCGATCTACGACCTCGCCCATGCGGTCGAGCGCATCGCCGCGGCGGTCGAGGCGGCGCGCGCGCTGCCGTCCGGCTTCGTGCTGACGGCGCGTGCCGAGAATTTCCTGCATGGCCGGCCGGACCTGGACGACACCATAACCCGGCTGCAAGCCTTCGAGCGGGCCGGCGCGGACGTGCTGTATGCCCCTGGCTTGCCGAGCCTGGAGGCGATCCGGGCGGTCTGTTCCGCCGTCTCCCGCCCGGTGAATGTGCTGGCGGGCGGCTCGGGGCCGGTCGTCACCGTCGCCGCACTCGCCCGCGCGGGCGTGAAGCGGATCAGCGTCGGCTCGGCGTTCAGCCGCGCGGCGCTCGGCGGGTTCATCCGGGCGGCGCGCGAGGTCCGCGAGCATGGCACGTTCGGCTTCGCCGCGGACGCGCTGCCCTATGCCGAGGCGAACGGCTTCATGCCGGCTTCGCCGCGCCACTGATGACCGCGGAGCCGGTGCAGCGCGATGACCGGCCTGCGTTGGGCGAACCTGATCCTGGCGGCGCTCGCCGTGCTGGCGCCGATGGCCCACGTTCTGGAATTGCCGAACAAGTTGGCGCTCGACGGCGCGCTGTGGCTCGCCGTGCAGCAGCACCTCTATCGCGGTTGGGGACCGTTCTTCGGTGCCCCGGTCGAGATCGGCGTCTTCGGCACCACGCTGGCGCTGCTGATCCGGCGGCGGCGCGGCCGGATACGGCGGCTGACGCTGCTGGCGACGCTCGCGTATGCGGGGATGCTCGCCGCCTTTTTCGTCTTCAACGCCCCGGTCAACGCCGCTCTGAACCGGTGGACCGCTGCTAGCCTTCCCGCCGATTGGGCGGCGTACCGGCTGCGATGGGAGACCGGCCATGCCGTCGCGGCATTCCTCTCCATCGTGGGCCTGATTGCCGTGGTTCGGGCCTGGATCGTGGAAGCATCGGAGTTGTGGCAAACACGTGGCGTCGGCTGATGCTGTGCTGCCCGTCGATCAGGCGCGTCGAGCCGCCATCAGCAGAAACGGCGGCCGCTGCCGCTCATCCGCCCAGTCCGGCCGCGCCGCGATCTGCGCGTCGCTCGGACCCCACTCCTCGAGATGCGCGATCGCGAAGCCGAGCCGAAGCAGCAGCCCGACATACGTGGCGATCGTGCGGTGCTGCTTGATCACACCCTTCGCCAGCCAATCCGTCGATCGCTTGCCTTCGAGCAGGTATCCGTCCACCGGCCAGATTTTGTGGCCCGCTGCATCGACCGACCATCGCGGATTGCCGGGTGCCGTGAAGATCGGATGCTCGACCGAGAACACCAGCGCGCCACCGGGGACGAGGGCGCCATGCACCTGGGCGAGGAGCCTGTCGAGATCCTCGATGTAGTGCAGTGCGAGCGAGCTGTAGGCCAGGTCGAACGACGCCACGGGCAGAACCAGCCGCTCCATGTCGGCCTTCTCGTACGTGATCGCGCCATCGCTTGTGCTGGTCCCGGCGCGCTCCAGCATCCGCTCGGAGACGTCGATGCCGAGCACCTGTGCTGCACCCTGTTCGCGCACCCAGCGACAGAACCAGCCGAAGCCGCAGCCGAGATCGACGACCCTGCGGCCGCGAAGCTCCGGCAGCATGGCGCGCAGCGCAGGCCACTCCGCGGCACCGTCGAGGCCCTCGACCGAGCGCCCGAGCCGGCTATATCCTGCGAAAAACGTTTCGTTATCATAGATATTCTGCGCCATGCCTCACTGCTCCGTCGATGATCGGTTGTCGCCGACCGGCGCGGCTTCTATCACGAGACAAGCCATGACCCAGGTTACCGCAACCCTCACCCTGGTCGGCGGCCCGACCGTGCTGATCGAGATCGGCGGCCTGCGGCTGCTCACCGATCCAACCTTCGATGAACCCGGAACCTATAAGCTGGCGCACGTCACGCTGGAGAAGCGCAACGGTCCGGCGCTCGCGGCCGCGGCACTCGGCCGGATCGACGCGGTCCTGCTCAGCCATGACCAGCACGCGGACAATCTCGACCATGCGGGGCGCGACCTGCTGGGCCATGTGCCGACCGTGCTCACCACGCTTGCCGGGGCCGGGCGGCTCGGCGGCGGGGCACGCGGACTGGCGCCGTGGCAGACCGTCGAGGTCGCCGGGGCCGCCGGCCGCCGGCTCCACATCACCGCGGCACCCGCGCGGCACGGCCCGGTGGGCATCGAGCCGCTTTCGGGCGACGTCATCGGGTTCCTGGTCGGCCTCGACCAGCCTGGCGATGCCATCTACGTCACCGGCGACACGGTCTGGTACGAGGGCGTGGCGGAGGTCGCGCGGCGCTTCCGGCCGCGCCTCGTCGTGCTGTTCGCGGGGGCTGCAAAGACCCGCGGCGCCTTCCACCTGACGATGGACGCCAACGACGCCATCGAGACCGCCCACGCCTTTCCGCACGCCCGGATCGTCGCCGCCCATACCGACGGCTGGGCGCACTTCACCGAAAGCGGCGAGCAGCTCGCGGCCGCCTTCGCGGCCCTCGGTCTCGCCGCCCGGCTGCAGCACCTTGAGGCCGCAAAACCCGTCCAACTCGAACTTTGAAGGGCGTGGTCTCAGGTCCGGGCAGGCTCTCGCGGCCTGCCCGGATTCGGACTCCCGCTATCCGATCGCAATCCGCCTTGGAAGCGCGTCTTTCCCTTTGGGAAGCGTCAGCGTCAGCACGCCGTCCTCAAGCTGGGCGCTGATCTTCTCCTGGTCGATCTTGCTCGAAAGCGTGAATGACCGTGTGTAGTGGCCGATGTTGTACTCCGTGTACACCGGCTCCATTCCCTCGTATTTCGAGAAATCGATGCGGCCGTCCACCCGCAGCACGTTGTTCTCCAATCCCACGTCGAGGGCCCCTTTTTCCACCCCCGGCATTTCCATCACCACGGTCAGCGTGTCGTCGGTCTCGTAGATGTCGGTGTACGGAACGTAGTAGCGGCCAGGAACCGTCTTTTCCTCCTTGGCCACCAGCTCCTTCTTCCCGCGTAGCGCCAGTTCCTTTGAGGATGCCATCTTGCCCTCCGTCTCAGCATCGACTTGCGCGCTCATTGCTCAGCCCACCGTGATCGATTTCGGCTTGTCCCGTTCCGCACGCGGCAGGAACAAGGCCAGTATGCCGTCCCGGCATTCCGCCTTCACCCCATCCGCATCGACTTCGATCGGCAGTGTCACGGTGCGATCGAAGCGACCCCCGAGCCGTTCGCGGCGATGCAGGCTCGCGCGCTCGGGGTAGCTGACGGACCTGGTGCCGGACACACGGATGGTACTATCCTTCACCTGCACATCGAGGTCCGATTTCTTGACGCCGGGCATCTCGGCGATGATCACGAAGTCCTCTCCCTTGCGGAACACGTTGAAGGGCGGATAGCTGCCGCTGCTGCTTGGGCTTGCCCCCAGCCAGTTGCTCTCTCGGAACGCATCCAACGCCTGTTGCAGGCCGAGCAGGGTGTCGAGTGGATCGGGAAATAACGCCATCTTCTTACCTCCCTATGGCTCACAAAAGGAGCAGGGAAGCTGCCGCACACTCAGACGAGGGCGGCTTAGCACTCCCCAACCCCGAGTGCTAAACGAGCTAGGAAGGCCTGTTCGGGCCGTCAAGGGCGACATGAGGCCGCCAGCGCGCGAGCCATCATCCGAGGCCGTTGATATCACCCTCCGACCCTGCCGGTGTCCTTCAGCAGCCGGTCGAGATGGAGGCGGATGTGGGCCGCTTCGGCAGCGGTGTTTGCGAGCGCGATCGCCCGGTCGAAGGCACTGCGAGCCTCCTCCGAACGGCCGAGCTGCATCAGCAGCGCGCCCTTGACGCCGAAGAAGTGAAAATAGCCCGACAATCGCGGTGCCAGCGGTTCGATCATCGCCAGTGCCTCCGCCGGGCCCTGGATTTTGGCGACCGCCACCGCCCGATTGAGCGTGACCACGGGCGAGGGCTGCAATCTCTCCAGCGTGGCATAAAGAAGATCGATCTCGGCCCAGTCGGTGTCTTCGGGCCGCGCGGCGCGGGCGTGCAGCGCCGCGATCGCCGCCTGCACCTGATACGGCCCCGGACGGCGGTGGCGCACCGCCTTGTCGAGCATGGCAAGCCCCTCGGCGATCATGGCGCGGTTCCAGAGGCCGCGATCCTGCTCGTCGAGGAGCACGACGCAGCCGTCGGCGTCGAACCGCGCGGGCGCGCGCGCGTGCTGCAGCAGCATCAGCGCCGTCAGGCCCATGATCTCGGGCTCGCTCGGGAACAGCCGCATCAGCAGCCGGGCGAGCCGGATCGCCTCCTCGCAGAGCGGCGCGCGCGCGGCCGCCGTGCCGCCGTTTGCGGAATAGCCCTCGTTGAACACGAGGTAGATCATGGCGGCGACCGCAGTGAGCCGTTCGGCCCGCTCCACCGCGCCCGGCGCCTCGAACGGCACATCGGCGTCCGCGATGCGGCTCTTGGCGCGGGTGATGCGCTGCTCCATCGCGGCTTCGCTCACCAGGAACGCGCGGGCGATCTGCTTGACCGTGAGGCCGGAGACGATGCGCAATGCAAGCGCGATCTGCTGCGTCGCCGGCAGATCGGGGTGGCAGCAGATGAACAGCAGACGCAGCAAATCGTCGCGGTAATGCGATCCGTCGAGCCGCTCCGCCAGCGCCGCTTCGGCGTCGTCGAGATCGGAGAGCACCTCCTCGGCGGGCAGCGCCTCCTGCTTGCCCCGGCGCCGCACCGCATCGACGCCGGCGTTGCGGGCGACGAAGATCAGCCAAGCGGCGGGGTCGCGCGGCGGACCGTTGCAAGGCCAGGACTTCAGGGCCCGGAGGCAGGCCTCCTGGAACGCCTCCTCGGCGAGGTCGAGGTCGCGGAAATACCGCAGCAGCGCACCGAGCGCCTGGGGACGAGCCGAAATCAGGGCGGCATCGATCCAGGCCATCTCCGTCACGCGGCACCGCCTCCGGGATGGAACACCGCGATCGGGCGGATTTCATAGGCCCCGTCCGGGTTGGCGCGGGCCAGCTCCCGAGCGATGTCGAGCGCGTCCTCGAGTTCCGGGCACTCGACGACATAGAAGCCGAGAAGCTGCTCCTTGGTCTCGGCGAACGGCCCGTCGATCACCAGCGGCGGCTCGCGACCCTTGCGCAGCGTGGTCGCGGCGGTGGTCGGCATCAGGCGGGCGACCGGCCCGAGCCGACCCTCCCGGGTGAGCTTCTCGCGCACCACCTCGAGTTTGGCCATGACCGCATCGTCCTCCTCCTTGGTCCAGGAGCCGACGACGTCTTCGGAGTGGTAGCAGAGGAGGGCATAGAACATGCGCGCGCGTTCCTTCTTGGACTAAGGACGAAGCAGGATGTCCGCGGCCGACACCGCGGCCGGAAAATCACGGTCGCGGCAGAGGGGCGCGTCCGGCGGTATGGTCTTCTCGCCCGCCCGTAGGACTGGTACGGTTGGCTCACCTGGGCGGGAGGGCTACCGGAGATAACCATGACCGACATCCGCAAGGAAACCGACAGTCTCGGCGAGGTCGAGGTTCCGGCCGACCGGCTGTGGGGCGCGCAGACGCAGCGCTCGCTCGAACATTTCAGCATCGGCCGCGACCTGATCCCGCGCGAAATGATCGCCGCCTACGCGATCCTGAAGAAGGCGGCGGCCGAGGTCAATCACGCGGGCAAGCGCCTCGGCGACACGCAATGCCGGCTGATCGTCCAGGCCTGCGACGAGATCCTCGCCGGGCAGCATCAAGATATGTTCCCGCTGCAAGTCTGGATGACCGGCAGCGGAACGCAGTTCAACATGAACGTCAACGAGGTGATCTCTAACCGCTGCTGCCAGCTTGCGGGCACGCCGCTCGGCAGCAAGGCGCCGGTGCATCCCAACGACCACGTGAACATGTCGCAATCGTCGAACGACACGTTTCCCTCGGCGATGTACGTGGCCGCCACCGTTGGTGTCAGGCATCGGCTGATGCCGGCCGTGCAGAAGCTGCACGACGCGATCGCGGCGAAGGCCGCGGAGTGGGCCGACATCGTCAAGATCGGCCGGACCCACTTGCAGGATGCAACCCCGATCACACTGGGCCAAGAATGGTCGGGCTACGCCGCCATGCTCGCCGACAACCTCGAGCGGCTGCGTGATGCTCTGGGCGGCGTCTATCGGCTCGCAATCGGCGGAACAGCCGTGGGCACGGGGATCAATGCGGCGCCCGGCTTCGCCGAAGCTGTTGCGGCCGAGATCGCGCGATTGACCGGGCTGCCGTTCGTCAGTGCGCCGAACAAGTTCGCGGTGCAGGGAGCGCACGATGCCCTGGTACAGCTCTCCGGCACGTTTCGGACCCTTGCGGTGTCGCTCTACAAGATCGGCAACGACATCCGGCTGCTGTCGTGCGGGCCGCGGGCCGGCTTCGCCGAGCTGCTGATCCCCGAGAACGAGCCAGGTTCATCGATCATGCCGGGGAAGGTCAATCCGACCCAGGCCGAGGCGCTGACGATGATCGCGGTGCAGGTGATGGCGAACGATGTCGCAGTCGGCTTCGGCGGCGCCGGCGGCGATCTGGAGATGAACGTTTATAAGCCGCTGATGATCTTCAATCTCGCCAATTCGATCACGCTGATGACGGAGGGCTGCGAGAGCTTCCGCAAGTTCCTGGTCGAGGGCACACGGCCGAACCGCAAGAAGATCAGCGAGCACGTCGAGCGCTCGCTGATGCTGGTGACGGCGCTGGCGCCGGTGATCGGATATGACAAGGCCTCCAAGATCGCGCACCACGCAATGGACCACGATCTCACCTTGAAGGAGGCGGCTCTGCAACTCGGTTTCGTCACCGAGGCGGAGTTCGATCGGATCGTGGACCCGGCAAAGATGGTCCGTCCGTACGTCGCGAGCGGCTGACGGGCGGACATCATTGCCGGCGCGAGCTTCCTGGGCGCACTCCTGGTCGGCGTGCTGGCGACGCTCGCGGCGCCGCGCGTGCGGATGCCGCGGATCACGCTGATCGTGCCGGGGGTGATCCTGATGACGCCGGGGGTGCTGTGCTACGACACTATCGTGCTGTTCGCGCAAGGCGACGTTCTGGGGGCGCTCCGCAACGCGGTCCTGGCGGGGTTCGTCATTGGCGCGATGGCCATGGGGCTTGCGGTCGCGCGGTTTGCGACCGATCGGAAATGGGCGTTCGAGAGCTGAGCGCGGCGGGCGTCGATCGAGCCCCTCGTGACGGTCACGTATCGAGGGCGTGAAGAAGTCGGTCTCGCGCAAACAATGCCGCTGAAACGGCTTGTCAGCGGCCGGCCGTTCGGGTCGTATCGGGTATGCAACGCGTGATCGCAGAACGCGAAACCCTGCCGATGGGCCTGCTGGCGGCTGCCGGGTTCCTGTCCTCGGCGGGGGCACGGATCATCGATCCGCTGCTGGCGGTCATCGCCCACGATTTCCGCGTCTCGATCCCCGAGCTCTCCGTGCTGGTGGCGGCGTTCACGCTGCCCTATGGCGTCAACCAGATCGTGCTCGGACCGCTCGGCGACCGCTTCGGCAAGCTGCGCGTGATGCTGGGCGCACTCGCGGGCTACGCGCTCGCGACCCTCGGCTGCGCGCTGGCCGGAAACCTCACGACGCTCACGGTGATGCGCGCGGTTGCCGGGGCGTCGAGCGCAGGGCTGATCCCGGTCAGCCTCGCCTACATCGGCGACAGCGTGCCGTATGGCGAACGACAGGCGACGCTGGGTCGGTTTCTCACCGGCGTCGTGCTGGCGCAGGCGATCGCGGGGCCGGTCGGTGGTGCATTCGGCCAATATCTCGGGTGGCGCGGCGTGTTCCTGCTGCTCTCAGGATCGGCGATCGTCGTCGCGGTCACGCTCGCCGTGCGGATGCCCGGGCTGCCCGATCGGCGCCGGCCCGATGCCGGCTTCGAGTTCCGCCGCTACGCGCCGCTGGTGACGCATCCGCGGCTGCAACTGCTGCTGCTGCTGACGCTGATCGAAGGCGCGCTGATGGCCGGCAGCTTTCCGTTCCTCGCCCCTTATCTGCACGACGCGTACGGTCTGACCTACGGCGCCGTGGGACTGATTCTCGCCTGCTTCGGGCTGGGCGCGCTCGGCTACACCCGCGCGGCCAAGCGCTGGGTCGCGGCATTGGGCGAGATCGGGCTGCTGCTGCTGGGCGGGTCGGCGATGGCAGGCGGCCTGGCGCTCGGGATGCTGGTGCAGCGCTGGGCGGTCTTCGTGCTGGTCGAGGCGATGCTGGGGTTCGGCTATTTCACGCTGCACAGCGTGCTGCAGGCCCGTTCGACCGAGATGCTGCCCGAGACGCGTGCGAGTTCGGTCGCGGCGTTCGTGTTCATGCTGTTCCTCGGCCAGGCGCTGGGCGCCCTGCTGATGGGGGTGAGCATCGGGCGCCTCGGCTATGTCGGGGCGTTCTGGGTGCAGGCGGGCGGGATCGTGCTGCTCACGTTGTGGCTGACATGGCTGCTGCGGCATCCGACCGGGGGCGAAAGCCGGGCGCGGTGACGGCGAGGGCAGCGATCTCGCGCTTACTGCGTCGCGATCGCCGCCGCCGCGACGTAGCCCTCACCCCGCGGCGTCTGCACCAGCGACCAGTCCTGGCCGGCACGCCGTTCGGTGCGCAGCACCACCACCGGCAGGCCGCGCGGCAGGACGGCGCGCAACGTGGCGTCCGGCGAGGCGCCCTCACGCAAGGCGGTCTGGTCGATGCGGACGAAGGCCGCCCGTGCTGCGGGCGCGGCCGATGGCGTTGCCTCCGGCTGCCAGGAGAACACCGGGCGATCGGGAGCGCGCGGGGCTGGCGTCAAAGGCGGCGGAGGCGCCGGCCGCGCGGAAGCGAGGCGCTCCGGGGCGGGCAGCGCCGCGCGCGACACGGGAGGGTGCAGCACTGGGGCGTGCAGCCCCGCGCTTTGGAAGCCAGCGTTTTGGAAGCCTGGGCCGTGCAGCCAGGTCCAGCCGACCGCGCCCGCGCCCGCTCCCAGGGCTGCGAGCGCGATCACCGCGACCCAACCGGCGGCGGCGTTGCGGCCCACCCTCCGCGATCGCCGCCGCCCCAACTCGCGCTCGGCCAGCGTGGCGCGTTGCAGCGCGGCCAGCGCCTCGGCCCGGCTGCGCCGCACGGCCCGTTCCAGCGCCTGGTTGGCGGCGCGCAGCCGCTCGGTCTCGCGGGTGGGGGGAGGGCGGTCCGGCTCGGCTGGCGCGGCCGTCAAGTGCTGGGCGAGATCGATCATCGAGAGGCGC
Organism: uncultured Alphaproteobacteria bacterium; assembly: GCA_963777265.1. Lineage (GTDB taxonomy): Bacteria > Pseudomonadota > Alphaproteobacteria > Acetobacterales > Acetobacteraceae > DATAYA01. The sequence continues at coordinate 46,817 of CAVZPY010000010.1, forward strand.
CGGGCGGCGAGGTGCTCGAGCAGCTTGTGGCGCGCCGCCTCGGCCTCGGCCGAGTTCTCGGTCGAGAGCATCGCCAGCAGCTTCGCCAGCCGCCGGCGGAACTCGGGATCGCCGAACGCCGGCTGCACGCGCTTCTCCGCCTGTTCTCACCTGTTCTCAGGGGCGCCCGGGGTCGAGCGAAGGAGCGAGCGCCGCGGCCGCATCGGCGAGCACCGCACAGCCGAGCACGATGTCTTCCTCGCGCGTGTCCTCGGCATGATGGTGGCTGATGCCGCCGATGCTGGGCACGAACAGCATGGCCGCCGGCATTCGCAGCGCGAGGAGCTGTGCGTCGTGCCCGGCGCCGCTCGGCATCCGCTGGTGCCGGCCCGGGGCACGGCTCTCGGCCGCGCGCTCCAGAGCGTCCTGAAGCGACGGGTCCATCACCTTGGGCGTCGAACGCGACATCGCGGTGAGCGCCACCCGGCACGGGCCGGCGGCGTCGGCTTCCGAAACCAGGCGTTCGAGGCCGTGCTCCATCCGCTCCAGCACCGCCGGATCGGCGTCGCGGAACTGGAACAGCATCTCCGCCCCGCCCGGCACGATGCTGGCCGCCCCCGGCTCCAGCGTGATCCGCCCCACGGTCCAGACCGAACGCGGTCCCGCAAGGTCTGGGAAGCTGCGCGCGATCGCCGCCGCGAGCTGCACCAGGGCGGCGCCGGCGTCGCGGCGGATCGCCATGCGGGTGGTGCCGGCGTGATTCTGCACACCCTCGAAGCGGATGCGATACTGCCAGATGCCGACGATGCTGGTGACGATCCCGAGCCGGAGGCCGGTGCGGTCGAGTTCGTCGCCCTGCTCGATATGCGCCTCCAGATAGCAGCGGTAGCGGCCGGGCGGCAGGGCGGCGCGGGGGCGGCCGGCGAGACCGGCGTGGGCGAGGGCGTCGCGCAGCCGGCCGCCCTCGTACTTGTTGGCGGCGTGGTCGATCTCGCCTTCATCCAGCAGGCCCACGAACGAGCGGCTGCCGAGGAAATTGCCGAAATGTCCCTCCTCATCGGCCCAGGCGGCGACGTCGATCGCGCGATCGGGCAGCGCGCGCGCCACCTCCAGCCCGTAGATCACGCCGAGCGCGCCATCGAGCCAGCCGCCATGCGGCTGCGTCTCGATATGGCTGCCGATCAGCAGCGCCGGAGCGGGATGGCGGGAGCGGCCGATGACATTGCCGATGCCGTCGATCTCGGTATCGAGCCCGGCCTTCTGGAGCCGGGCGGCGAACCAGGCGCGGGCCGCCATGTCGTCGTCGGAGTAGGTCGGACGATGCACGCCGGTCTGCCAGCGGCCGAAATCGGCGAGCCGGCGCAGATCGCTCATCAGCCGGGCGGGATCGATCTCTGCCATCGCTCATTTGCCTCCAAGCGTGATGCCCTGCGGGCGGATCATCCCGTCCGGGGCGGGAACAAAACCGTGCAGCGACCGCGTCATCCCCCACAGCCAGCGGTAGTGATAGAGCACGATGATCGGCCGGTCCCTCAGATAGAGGTCGGCGACCTGGCGGTAGATCGGCACCCGCGCGGCCGGGTCGAGCGTCGCCCGCCCCTGCGCCAGCAGCGCGTCCATCTGCTTGTTGCAATAGCCTCCCCAGTTCAGAAAGCCGTTGCACTGCAACCAGATCGACACGTTCTGGTCGGGGTCGGCCCGGCCGCTCCAGATCACCAGCGTCGCCTGGAAGTCGCCCGCTTTGCCGGCGGCGACCAGGGCGTTCGCCTCCTCGGATTGCAGGGTCACGTCGAACCCGGCCTCGCCCGCCATCGCCTGGATCAGCTCGCCCACCTGGCGGTCGATCGGGTCGTTGCCGATCGTGATCACGACCGGCACGCGCGAAACTCCCGCCTGGTTCAGCAGCGCCTTCGCCCCCGCGAGGTCGCGCTTGGGCACCGGATGCGCCGGGTTCCAGTAACGGCTGCCCGGTCGCTCGGTCTGGTTGGAGGGGATGTACTGGCCGCTGAACGCCACCTGGTTGAGCGCCATCCGGTCGAGCGACTTTGCGAACGCCTCGCGCACCCGCTTGTCCTTGGCGAGCGGCGTGCCGGCGGCCTTGCCGCGGGTGAGGTCGAGCAGCAGGCTGTCATAGGCGAGCGAGGGCGAGGTCACGAGCCGCAGCCGCTTGTCGGCCGAAACCTTTGCGGCATCGGTCGCGGCCATCCGTTCGATCAGGTCGAGCTGGCCGGTTTGCAGGTTGACGAGCCGTACCGTCGTATCCGGGATCGGGCGATAGATGATGCGGTCGAGATGGATCGCAGCGGCGTTCCAGTAGCGGCGGAAGCGGGTCAGCGTGATGTGATCCTGCGCCACCCGCTCGGCGAGGCGGAACGGCCCGGCGCAGACCGGATGGATCGCGAGGTCGCGGCCATATTTCTTGATCGCGGCCGGCGAAAGCATCATCCCGGCCCGGTCGGCCAGCACCGCGATCAGCGTCGCGTCGGGTGCCGCGAGGCGCAGGCGGATTGTCTGCGGGTCCGCCACCTCCACGGCGGTCACGGATTTCAGCTCGGTCTTGCGCAGGCTCTCGGGCGCGGTCCGATAGCGGGCGAAATTGGCGGCGACCGCGGCGGCGTCCATCGTGGTGCCGTCCTGGAACCGCACGCCGGGGCGAAGATGCAGCGTCAGCGTGCGCCCGCCGTCCGACCACGCCCACGCCGTCGCGAGCTGGGGAACGAAGTCGAGCTTGGGCGAGAGGTCGATGAGCTTGTCGCACAGCGAGGCGAACACGATCCGATCGACGAAGCCGCCGCTCTGTGCCGGATCGAGCGTGCCGGGGTCCTCGTTGAGCCCGATCCGCAGCGTGGCAGGGGCCGGAGCGGCTGCGTGGGCAGCGGGGACGGCAAGCAAGGCCAGCAGCAGCGGCAACAGGATCGCGGACGGCGCATGGCGGCTCCTCTCGCGGCGGCACGGGTCCGTCCCTACGTTCGGGGAAGGCGGGCGCCGGCGCAACGCGTTTGACCCGCGGGCGCGCGGGTGATTGGTTCCGCTCCCGCCCAGGCGTTCAAGACCATACCGCACCGGGAGATCGGCGCGGGGCGGCTCGCGCTGCCGGGTGGGCTGGCCGCGCGGACGGGAGCAGGGCAGTGAGCGGCAGCGCGGAGACGGCGCGAAGCAAGGCGGCGGCCAGTGCGGCGACGGTGACGTCCGCCGCCGTCCTGCCGTGCATCTCGATCCGCAACCTCGAGTTCTTCTACGGCGCGAACCGGGCGCTGAAGGGCATCGATCTCGATGTGCCGGAAAAGCGCGTCACCGGCATGATCGGCCCGTCCGGCTGCGGCAAATCGACACTGCTTCGCGTGCTCAACCGCATGTACGACCTCTATCCGGGCCAGCGCGCGACCGGCGAGGTGATCATGGACGGGCGGAACATCATCGGCCCCGACATCGATGTGGGCGAGCTGCGCGCGCGTGTGGGCATGGTGTTCCAGAAGCCCGCGCCGTTCCCGATGTCGATCTACGAGAACATCGCATTCGGCGTGCGGCTCAACGAGCGGCTCGGGCGGGCGGCGATGGACGAGCGGGTGGAGTGGTCGCTGTCGCGCGCGGCGCTGTGGAGCGAGGTCAAGGACCGTCTCGGCACGACCGGGCAGGGGCTCTCGGGCGGCCAGCAGCAGCGGCTGTGCATCGCGCGCACGATCGCGGTGAAGCCGGACGTGATCCTGCTCGACGAGCCGACCAGCGCGCTCGACCCGATCAGCACGCTCAAGATCGAGGAGCTGATCGACGAGCTGAAGGATGAGTTCACCATCGCGATCGTCACTCACAACATGCAGCAGGCGGCACGGTGCGCCGACCAGGTGGCGTTCTTCTATCTCGGCGAGCTGGTCGAGGTGGCGCCGGCGGCGCAGCTTTTCACGGCACCGCGCCAGCGGCGGACGCAGGAATACATCACCGGTCGGTTCGGCTGAGGAGCACGTGATGGCGCAGGCAGGACAGCACATCGTCTCCAGCTTCGAGCACGAGCTGCGCCGTCTGCGCGACCTGATGAGCGAAATGGGCGGGTTGGTCGAGAACGAGCTGGCGCTGGCGGTCGAGGCGGTGGTGCGCCGCGACCCGGCGAGTGCCGCCCAGGCGCTGGAGCGGGAGCCGCGCGTCGATGCGCTGGAGCGCGAGGTGGAGCAGTTCGTGGTTCGCCTGCTGGCGCTGCGCCAGCCGATGGCAATCGATCTGCGCCAGATCGTCGCGGCGCTGAAGATCACCGGCGCCCTGGAGCGCATCGGCGACTACGCCGCCAACCTCGCCAAGCGCAGCATCGTGCTCAACCAGTTCACCTTGCCGTTCAGCCTCGCCTCGATCGCCAACATGGCGCGGCTGGTGCAGGAGAGCCTCAAGCAGATGATCGACGCGATCGGCGACATGGACGCCGAGAAGGCGGTGCGCGTGTGGCGCTCCGACCAGGCGATCGACGACCTCTACACCACGATTTTCCGCGAGCTGGTGACCTACATGATGGAGGACGCGCGCAGCATCACGCCGTGTACGCATCTGCTGTTCATCGCCAAGAACCTGGAGCGGATCGGCGATCACGCCACCAACATCGCCGAGGTGGTGCATTTTGCCGCGACCGGCGAGGTGCTGCCCGACGAGCGGCCCAAGGGCGACAGCTCCGCGTTCGCCGTGGTGCGGCCGCCGGAATGAGGCGCTATCGCCCTTCCCACACCGGCGCGCGCTTGGCGATGAAGGCGTCGATGCCCTCGGCCGCGTCGCGCGCGAGCATGTTCGTCGTCATCACCTCGGCGGTGTGGCGATAGGCGGCGTCGAGGTCCATTTCCGCCTGGGCGTAGAACGCCTCCTTGCCGATCGCGAGCACCAGCGGGCTTTTCGCGGCGATCGTGCCGGCGAGCTGCGCCACCGCGGCATCGAGCGCCGCCTCCGGCACCACGCGGTTGACCAGTCCGATTGCGCGCGCCTGCTCGGCGTCCACCATCTCGCCGGTCAGCAGCATCTCCATCGCCGCCTTGCGCCCGACCGCGCGGCTGAGCGCCACCATCGGCGTCGAGCAAAAGAGGCCGATATTCACGCCCGGCGTTGCGAACCGCGCCGCCTCCGCCGCGACCGCAAGATCACAGGTGGCGACAAGCTGGCAGCCGGCCGCGGTGGCAACGCCGTGGACGCGCGCGATCACCGGCTGGCGCAGCCGCACGATGCGCAGCATCAGCCGCGAGCACTGCGCAAAGATCGCCTCGTACGTCGTGCGCCGCGGATCGGCGCGCAGCTCGCGCAGATCGTGCCCGGCGCAGAACGCCGGCCCGGCGCCGCCGATGACCACGATTTTCACCGCCGGATCGGCTCCGATCGTCTCCAGCGCCGCTTCAAGCGCCCCCATCAGCGCGACCGAGAGCGCGTTCCGCGCCGCCGGGCGGTTGAGCGTGAGGAAGGCGATGCCGCCCTCGTCGCGGCGCAGCAGCACCGGTTCGGCGGGATCGTGGGCGTTCATGGCGCATCTCCGGCAACCTGGACGCCGCATTGTCTGCCGGGTCGCCCGGCGCGACAATCCCGGCGAGGGGGCCCGGCGAGGGGGCCAGGCATGGACGGGACGCTGTTCTTCGAGGACCTGGCGCCGGGGCGGAGCTTCCGCACCGGCGCGCGGCCCGTGACCGCGCGCGAGATGACCGACTTCGCGGCCCAGTTCGACCCGCAGCCCTTCCATCTGGACGACGCGGCCGCGCGCGGCACGCTGTTCGGCGGCCTGGTGGCGAGCGGCTGGCACACCGCGGCGCTGACCATGCGCCTGCTCGTGGACGGGTTTCCGGTCGCGGGCGGTATCGTGGGTCTGGGGATGGACGAGCTGCGCTGGCCCGTGCCGCTGCGCCCGGATGACGTGCTGCACGCCGAGATCGAGGTGCTGGAGGCGCGGCCCTCGCGCTCGCGGCCGAACTCGGGGCTGGTCAAGTTGCGCGTCACCACCCGCCGGCAGGACGGGCAGGCAGTGCAGGTGATCGTGCCCAACCTGGTCGTGCCGCGCCGCGCGGCGTAACCGCGGCTGCCCGCGCTGCTGCATCGCCACGTGCCGCTATACCGATCCGTATAGGTCGCGCAACGCCGCCCGAACCTGCGTTCGCCCACATCTCCGCGGTCGGATCGCCGAGGAGAATTGCCGTGACGTCACTGCAAGCCAGCCCCCCCGTGGACATGCTGAACAAGGTTCCGCAAGTCACGATCGCCTTCTGGATTGTCAAGATCATGTCCACGACCGTCGGCGAGACCGCGGCCGACTTCCTGTCCACCACGCTGCATCTCGGCCTCAGCATCACGTCGATCGTCATGGCCGTGCTGCTGGTCGTGGCGCTCGCCGTTCAGATCCGCCTACCGCGATACGTGTCGGCCGCCTACTGGACCAGCGTTGTGCTGATCAGCGTGGTGGGCACGCTGATCTCGGACAATCTGGTGGACAATCTCGGCGTGGCGCTCACCACGAGCTCGATCCTGTTCGCGGTGATCCTGGCGATCGTGTTCCTGGCCTGGTTCGGGAAGGAGCGGACACTCTCCATCCACACGATCGTCACGCGGCGGCGCGAACTGTTCTACTGGGCGGCGATCCTGTTCACCTTCGCGCTCGGCACCTCGTTCGGCGATCTGGTGGCGGAGAAATTGGCCCTCGGCTACGCGACCTCCGCGGTGATCTTCGCTGCCTGCATCGGACTGGTGACAACGGCCTATTTCGGGCTGGGTCTGAACGCGATCGCGGCGTTCTGGATCGCCTACATCCTCACCCGACCGCTCGGCGCATCGATGGGCGATCTGCTCTCGCAGCCCGTGCACGCGGGGGGTCTCGGCCTCGGCACGACCGAGACCAGCGCCGCCTTCCTGGTGACGATCGTTTGCCTGGTGATCGGCATGACCGTGAGTCGGAATCGACAGCCGGCAGTGGCGCTGAGCAATGACTGAGCGCAGCTTTGCACTCCGGCGGCTCGCGCTCGCGGACACCGACGCCGCGGCCGCCGTGCATCGCGCCGCCTTCGACGAACGGCTGCCGTGGCTCCGCGGCTTGCACACGCCGGCGGAGGATCGCTGGTTCTGGCGCGAGCGGATGTTCTGGGATTGTACGCTGTGGGGTGCGGTGGCCGAGGCCACGCTCGCGGGCGTGATCGCGTTCCGCGAGGGGTGGATCGACCAGCTCTATGTGCTGCCCGCCGCGCAGGCTCGCGGCATCGGCAGCGGCCTGCTCGACGTGGCACGGTCAGCGTTCCCGTGTCTGCATCTCTGGACGTTTCAGAGAAATCTGGCCGCGCGCCGCTTCTACGAGGCGCGCGGCTTCGTGCTGCTGCGGCAGACGGATGGCGCCGGCAACGAGGAGCGCGAGCCGGACGCGCTCTATCGGTGGTCGCGGGGCGACCCGTAGGGCGCGACGGTCACTCCCGCCCTGCCGTACCCCGCTGCCCGCGCCCCGGCGACCACACCTCGTCGGGCATCTGCCACAGCACCTCGTCGCGGATCGCGCGGGCGACACCTTCGGCCAGCCGATCCAGGATGCGCTCGCCCTTTGCCTCGGTCGCCGGCCGTGGATCGCCGACCGTGCCGGTGATCGGCGCGCGTTCAGAGAAGCTGCGGAAACGGGTGAAGCCGGGCGGGTTGTGGACCGCCGCCGGTGCCTGCCGCATCGCCTCGTCCAGCTTCTCGCGCCGCACCTCGCCCGGCATCATCGCCATCATCACCGAGGTCTCCGCCTCGCAGGCGTGCTGCGCGGTCTCGGCGGTCTCGATGATCTCTCCGAGCTTCAGCCCCGGGATGTACCAGGGCGTGGTCGCGACCACCGGGAAGCCGAACTCATGCGCGAGTTCGCGGCACGCGACCGCCAGCGGATCGACGTTGCCGCCGTGCCCGTTCACTACCAGCAGCCGCGAAAACCCCACCGCGCGCAGGCTGCGCGCAATACCGCGCAGCACGCCGGCGAACTCGGCGTAGTTCAGGCTGATCGTGCCGCCGAACGGCAGATGGTGCTCGGAAAGCCCGGTCCACATGCCCGGCAGCACCAGGCAGCGTGGCCCGTCGCCGCAGAGGCGCGCGGCGCGGATCGCGATCTCGGACGCCGTGCGGGTGTCGGTGATCGTCGGCAGATGCGGCCCGTGCTGCTCAAGCGAGCCGACCGGCAGCAGCACCGTCGCGGCCGACCGAGCCGCGACCGCACGGATCACCGGCGCTGTCAGTTTCGCCCATTCCACCTCGTCGGACATCCTGTCATTCTCCTGCAAAGGGGAAAAAGGTTGGGGCTCCGCCCCAAACCCCGCCAAGGGCGCAGCCCTTGGAACCCGTTACGTAAGCGAATGGGGTCTGGGGCCGCCGGCCCCAGCGGGGTTCGGGGCAGCGCCCCGACCTTTCTTTCAGTACATGTGCTGCCCGCCGTTGATCGAGAGCGTCGAGCCGGTGATGAAGTCGGCGTCGTCGGCGGTGAGGAACACGACCCCGCGGGCGATGTCGTCCACCCGACCAAGCCGGCCCATCGGGATGCGCGCGATGATCTTGGGCAGCACTTCGGCGGGCACCGCGCGCACCATCTCGGTATCGACATAGCCTGGCGCCACCGCGTTCACGGTGATGCCGAACCGCGCGCCCTCCTGCGCCAGCGCCTTGGTGAAGCCGTGAATGCCGGATTTGGCGGCGGCGTAGTTCACCTGCCCGTACTGGCCGGCCTGGCCGTTGACGCTGCCGATGTTCACGATGCGGCCAAACTTTCCTGACCGCATCCCCTCGAAGGCGAGCTTGCAGAGGTTGAAGCAGGAGCCGAGATTGGTATCGACCACCGCGTCCCACATCTCGCGCGACATCTTCGCCATCGTGCCGTCGCGGGTGATGCCGGCGTTGTTGACCAGGATCTGGACCGGGCCGTGCCGGCTCGCGATCTCGGCCACCGCCGCCTCGCACGCCGCGAAATCGCCGGCATCGAAGCGCATCACGGTGATGCCGGTCTCCTCGTGGAAGGCGTGGGCGGCAGCGTCGTTGCCGGCGTAGCTCGCGACCACGGTGCGGCCGACGTCCTTCAACGCGCGGCTGATCGCGGCGCCGATGCCGCGCGTGCCGCCGGTGACCAGTGCAACACGTGCCATGCTGGTTCCCTCCCTTGAGTGGTGTCCTTGGTTCGAGGCCGGCCCATCCTGCGCAAGTGCCGCGGCATATGCCAGTGCGTCATGCCAGTGCATCGCGGCGTCTTGACCCGTCGCAGCGCCCCGGCAGAGTGGCGCGCGGCCGTGCGCCGCGTGGAGAGCCGCCCGATGCACCGCAGCACGAAACCCCGGCCGCCCCAGCCGTGGCCATCCCCGCCGCGGCCGGCCGGCTAGAGGCCATGTCCACCTGGCGCGAGCTCGCGCGCACCGGACGGCTCGGGCAGTTCACCATCCTCTGCCTCGGCGTCTGGCTGCACGCGGCCGACAGCTTCCTGGCCGCCACCACCATGCCGAGTGCGGTGGAGCAGATCGGCGGGGTCGCCTTCATCAACTGGGCGATCGCGCTCTATCAACTGGGCGGCATCGTCTCGGGGGCCTGCTCGGCGCTGGCGGCGCGGCGTTTCGGGATGCGCGACGTGATCATCGGCGCCGCGTTCTGCTATGCGGCGGGCTGCGTCGCCAGCGCGCTCGCCCCCGACATCGGCATCATGCTCGGCGGGCGGGTGCTGCAAGGCGTGGGCGGCGGGGCGATGGTCGCGATCACGTATGTCGCGGCCCAGGCGATGTTCCCCGAGCAGTTCTGGACCCGGCTGATGGCGATTACCTCCGCGATCTGGGGGGTCTCGGCGCTGTGCGGGCCGCTGGTGGGCGGGCTGTTCGCGACCGCGGGGCTGTGGCGCGGCGCGTTCTGGGCGTTCGCGGGGCAGGCGGCCGTGCTCGCCGCCACGGCGGCCATTTTTCTCCGCGGACTGCCGCGTACCTCGCAAGGCCCGCGGACGGTGCCGCTGCGTCCGCTGGCGATGCTCGTTGCCGCAACGCTTGCGATTGCGACCGCCGGGGTCGCGCCGGGCGACGCGCTCGCGGCCGGCCTCGGCGTGCTCGGACTCGGGCTGCTGTGGCTCGCGGCACGGCTGGATGCGCGGGCGCGGGCGCGGCTGATGCCGCGCGAGCTGTTGCGATTTGGCCATCCAGTGGGTGCGGGGCTGTTGATGATCGTGGCGATGGCGGTCGGGTCGAGCTCGTTCACCAGCTACGGCCCGCTGCTGCTCGAGCTGCTGCACGGCGCGACCCCGCTCGTCGCCGGCAGCGTGGTGGCGGCAGGATCGGTGAGCTGGACGGTCGCCACGCTGCTGATCGCCAACGTCGCCGAGCATTGGGACCGGCTGTTGATCCGCGGTGGTCTGGTGATGGTGCTGCTCTCCTGCGTCGGCTTCGCCGCGTTTGTGCCGGGCGGGCCGGAGGCGGCGATCGTCGCCTGCGTGCTGCTGCAGGGGGCGGGCTTCGGCATCGCCTGGCCGTTCGTCGTGCGGCGGATCGTGATCAGCGCGCCGCCGGACGAGCGCGACGTCGCTGCCTCGGCCACGGCCACGATGCAGCGGATCGGCTACGCGGTCGGCGCCTCGGCGGCGGGGATCGCGGCCAATGCAGGGGGCTTGCGCGAGGGCGCGAGTGCCGCGGCGGCACACGCGGCGGCATTCTGGGTGTTCGCGAGCTTCGTGCCGGTGCTGGTGGTGGGCGTCGCGGCGGCGGTACGGCTGACCAGCGGTGCGATCGCCCCGCCAGCCCACGCGACTGGGGAACTGCGCGCCTTCGAACCGGGCGAATTGTAGAGGTACCGGCCCGCATACCGCCATCAACTTCACGGTCAGCGGCCGAATTCGTGGTGTTGCGCGGCATCCATCCGCGGATGCGGCTCGTAGTGAGAGTGCGCTAGAACGGACGCCAAGCCGCGCCTGACTGCCGGCACGCGACCCGAGGACGCCCCCGAGACCGCCATGGACACGCTGCTGCCAGCGCTGCTCGCCGCGCCGTTCATCGGCAGCTTCCTCGGCGTGCTGATCCGTCGCCTGCCCGATGGCCGGCCGGTGGCGCTGGCACGGTCACGCTGCGAGGCGTGCGGGGCGGCGATTCCGGCCCGACACATGCTGCCGATCGGCAGTTTTTTTCTTCTGCACGGCCGCGCTGCCTGCTGCGACGCGCCGATCGCGTGGGCGCATCCGGCGATCGAACTCGCGGCACTGGCGGTCGCGGCCTGGGCGGGAAGCGTGGCGGAGGGCGATCCCGCGCGGCTGTGGGCCGGCTGTGTGCTCGGCTGGACGCTGCTGACCTTGGCCTGGATCGACGCCGAGCGGATGCTGTTGCCCGACGTGCTGACGCTCGGCCTGCTGCTGGTCGGGTTGGCCGCGGCCTGGGCACTGGCCCCCTGGACCTTGTTCGATCGCGCATTGGGCGCGGCTGCCGGCTTCATCCTGCTGCGCGGGGTGGGGGCGTTCTATCGGCGACTGCGCGGGCGAGAGGGGCTGGGGCAGGGCGACGCCAAGCTGCTCGCTGCGATCGGCGCCTGGGTCGGATGGCAGGCACTGCCCTTGGTGCTGCTTGGGGCGGCGCTGTTCGGGATCGCGACCGCGTTGCTGCGCGGCAAGGGGCTGCGCGCCCAGACGGTCGTGCCATTCGGCCCCGGCCTCGCGCTGGCCGGCTGGCTCGTCTGGCTCTATGGGCTGCGTTAGGGATGGATACTCGCATCGAAACGCCGGGCCGATGACCCGGGACCGCGCCTGGATTCTGCTGCCGTCCGGCCGGCGTCTGGATTTGTTGTCGCCCGATCCACAGGCCTGGACCGACCGCGACCTGGCGATCGGGCTGTCGCGCACTTACCGCTGGGCCGGCTACTCGGCGTGGGATCTGCCGCTCTCGGTCGCCCAGCACAGCCTCACCGTGCTGGCGCTCTGTCGCGCGGCACCGGGACCGCGGCTTAGCGATGCCGAGGTGCGGCGCGAATTGCTGCACGATGCCGTCGAGGCGCTGATGGGCGGCTGGGATCCGATCACGCCGCTCAAGCCTTATCTCGGCGACGGCTTCGCGCGACTGGTCGCGCGGCTGCAGGGGACGATCGACGCGCGCTACAGATTGCCGCCTTGGACGGCCGAGAGCTATGCGCGCCACAAGCACGCCGACCGGTTGGCTGCCGCCAGCGAGGCGCACCACGTCGCGGGATGGAGCCGCGAGGCGTTGCGCGAGCACCTGGGCATTGTCCTCGATCCCGCCGCGGAGGATCCGCTGCCGTTGCCGGACGGACTACGCCCGTGGGAGCCGTGGCCGCCGAAGCTCGCCGAGCAGCGGTTTCTGGGCGCGCTGCAGACGCGGAGCACGGGCCGATGATCAAGCGCGCCCGGACAATCGGTCAGGCTGGAACCTTTGCCGACGCCAGCAGGTCCGACCAACGCCGACACGCGACGGCGCGACCCTCGCCGGCGGATTGCAGCGTCTGTTCCTGCTCCGTGCAGGCCGGTTCGACATGCGGACACCGCGGAGCAAACGGGCAGCCCGGCGGAATGTTGGCGGCGCTGGGGGGATCGCCGGCGATCGCGGCGGTTTGCCAGGCCGTCTCCGGCTCCAGTGTCGGTGCCGCCGCGAGCAGGGCTCGTGTGTAGGGATGCCGAGGGGTGGCGAAGATTTCTCCCGCGGCCGCCAACTCGACGATGCGGCCGAGATACATGATGGCGACGCGATCACAGAGGCGCCGCACCACCGATAGATCGTGCGAAATGAACAGATAGGTCAGACCGGAGCGCTGGCGCAGGTCCAGCAGCAGATTGAGCACGGTCGCCTGCACCGACATGTCCAACCCGGAGGTGGGTTCGTCGAGGATGACGATGCGGGGCCCGAGCAGGAGGATCCGCGCCAGGGTGACGCGGCGAAGCTGCCCGCCGGAGAGTTCATGCGGGTAGCGCGCACGCGTCGCGGCCTCGAGGCCGACCGCCGCCAACGCGATCTCCACCTGTCGGCGCCGTTGGCCGGCGCTGCAGGCGCCCTGGATGATCAACGCTTCCTCGAGCGTGCGGCCGATGCTCCACCACGGATCGAGCGCGGCGCCGGCATCCTGGTGAACGTACTGGATTGCGGCGCGGGCACGACGTGCCTGGCGCGCCGGCAGTCCGCTCACGCGCGAGCCATCCAGCAGGATTTCGCCGCGCGTCTCGCGCTGCAGCCCAAGCATGGTGCGGCCGAGCGTGGTCTTGCCGCAGCCGGATTCGCCGATGACGCCAAGTATCTCGCCTCTTTCCACGTCGAGGTTCACGCCGTTGACGGCGCGCACGGGCGGGATCGGGCGGCGCAGCCAGCGCCGCCTGCCGCCGAGCTGCACGGTGACATCGCGCAGCTCCAGGATCGGCGCCGCCGCCTACCATGACGACGGGGCCGGTTCGTAAAGGATGCAGTCCACGCCATGCCCGGGCCGGACGCTCAGCAAATGCGGCTGCCGGCGCCGGCAATCGGCAACCGCGTCGGTGCAGCGCGGTGCGAAGCGGCAGCCAGGCGGTGGGCGCAGCGGCGAGGGCACCGCGCCGGGGATGCCGGCAAAGCCCTGCGCGCGCTCCGGATGGCAGGCGAGCAGCGCGCGCGTGTAGGGATGGCATGGGTCGTTGATAACGCTCCGCGTGCTTCCGACCTCCACGCTCTGTCCCGCGTAGATCACGCAAAGATCGTCGCACAGCCGGGCGACGACGCCGAGATCATGGGTGACGAACAGCATGGACAGGCCGAACTCCGCCACCAGTTCGCGCAGCAGGCCCAGGATCTGCTGCTGCGTGGTGACGTCGAACGCGGTGGTCGGTTCGTCGGCGATCACCAGCGCCGGAGAACAGGCCAGCGCCGCGGCGATCAACAGGCGCTGGCGCTGGCCGCCGGAGAACTGGTGCGGATAGCGCTCCAGCGCAATCTCCGGGTCCGGGAGCTGGACGCGACGCAGCAGCGCGATCAGCCGCTCGCGGTGGTTTCCGGCCGCTTCGGGCGGCGCGTGCCAGCGCATGATCTCGAGCAGCTGCGTGCCGATCTTGAACACCGGGTTGAGCGCGAGATAGGGGTCCTGCGGAATGAATCCGATCCGGCTGCCGCGCACCGAGCGGTTCAGCGCCGCCTCGTCCAGGGCGAGCAGGTCGCGGCCCTCGAAGCGTGATCGAGCCGGCCGCCACGCGGGCGGTGGGCGGCAGAATGCCGAGAATGGTGCGGACCAGCGTGGATTTGCCGCAGCCGGATTCGCCGACGACGCCAAGGATGCGGCCCCGCAGCAGCCGGAACTCAACGTGGTCCAGCACGCGGGACAGCCCTTCGTCGCCGCGGATGACCACACGAAGCCCGGACACATCGAGGACCGGTTCCGTCACCGCGACCGTCGCAGCCGGGGATCCAGGATGTCGCGCAGCCCATCGCCGAGCAGGTTGAAGCCGAGCACGGTGACAAAGATCGCCAGTCCCGGGAACATCGCATACCACCAGGCCTTCGGGAGATAGGTGCGGCTCTGCGCGATCGTCAGGCCCCAGTCGGGCGCGGGCGGCGTCGCGCCCATGCCGAGGAAGCCGAGCACGGCGGCGATCAGGATGGTGAAGCCGAGGCCGATCGTGGCACGCACGATGATCGGCGAGGCCGCATTCGGCAGCACGTGCGCGAGCAGCACGCGCGGCGTGCTGGCGCCGATCCCTTCCAGCGCGTCGATGAACAGCGCCGAGCGCAGCCGCCGCGTCTCGGCATAGGCGATGCGGGTAAAGAACGGCCAGTAGGTCAGCGCCAGCGCCAGCATCGCGGTCTGCAGCGAGGGGGTCATGAGCTGGGCGAACGCGAGCGCCAGGATGAGCTGCGGCAGGGCGAGGAAGATGTCGGTGATCCGCATGATGATCTCGGAGGCCCAGCCGCTGCTGTAGCCGGCCACCAGACCGAGCGGCACCCCGATCAGCGTCGCCGCCACCACCACCGTCAGTGCGATCTCCAGCGCGCCCCGCGCGCCGAGAATGACGCGGGAGAAAATGTCGCGGCCCAGATTGTCGGTGCCGAACGGGAAGGCGGCGCTCGGCGGCTTGAGGCGCTGCAGCAGATGCGAGGCGAAGATGTCGCCGGGATGGGGTGCGAGCCACGGCCCGAAGATGCGCGAGAAGGGCGACCACGGCCACGATGCCGAGACCGGCGACGGCCGGCACGTCGCGAAGGAACTTGCGCAAGCACCAGCATCAAAGCTGATCCCACAGCCTGGGGTCGATCAGGCCATGCACGAGATCGGTGATGATGTTCATCACCGCATAGATGACGCCGATCAGCAACGTCACCGCCAGCATCACCTTGTAGTCGGCGGTCAGGATCGCCTGCACCGTGTAGTTGCCGATGCCCGGCCAGTCGAAGATCGATTCCACGACCACGGCGCCGGCGATCAGGGCACCGAACAGCAGGCCGATCTGCGTTACCGCGGCGACCACCGAGTTGCGCAGCACATAGACCCAGATCATCCGCCGCCGCGGGTAGCCGACGGCGCGTTCATAGAGCACGAAATCCTTCTGCATCGTCTCCAGCACGCCGGCGCGGGTGAACCGGGTGATGGTGGCCATGGCGCCCAGCGAGAGCGTGATCGCTGGCAGCGCCAGGTGCGCCAGCGCATCGCGGAACACGTCGAGGCGGCCGGCAAGAAGGCTGTCCACCAGCAGAAACCCGCTCGGCCCGCCGGGCGCCGTCAGCCCGTCACTGAGCCGGCCGCGCAGCGGCAGCCAGTGGAGCTGCATGGCAAACAGCAGCTGCAGCATGATGGCGAACCAGAATGCGGCGATCGCGACGCCGCCAATCGAGAACACGCGCAACACGAAGTCCGGCCAGCGGTTGTGGTTCACGGCCGCGACCACGCCGAGCGGAATCCCGATCACGCAGGCGAGCAGCAGCGCGGTGATGGTCAGCTCCATGCGTCGCGGGCAGGCGCTGTGCGATGTCGAGCGCCACCGGCCGGCTGGAGTACTGGCTTTCGCCGAAATCCAGCCGTGCGACCTGGCCGAGATAGAGCACGAACTGGACCGAGAGCGGCCGGTCGAAGCCGGTACTGGTGGCGGATGCGGGCGATTTGCGCGGGTGTCGCGTTGTCGCCGGCGAGGGCGGCGGCGGGATCGGCCGGCACCACGCGGATCAGCAGGAAGGTGATGACCAGCAGGCCGAGCAGCGAGGGGATGGCAAGCAGCAAGCGCCGCGCGATGAACCGCAGCATCCCGGATTCCTATCTGCGGGCAAGCATCTTCAGCTCGTCAGGTGGATCCATCGGATCTCGCCGCCGCTGCCGGCCGGGCAGAACCGATAGCCGGCCACGCGGTTCGATAGCCCGCGCAGCTCGACCGTGTTGTAGATCCAGATGTCGGGCGAATCTGCCATGATCAGACGCGTCGCTTCCTCGTAGAGCGGCGCGCGCTGCTCCTGCTTCACGAGGTCGCGCGCGCGGCGCAGCAGGGCGTCCACCTTGGGGTTCTTGTACCACGACGACGCCTTCCAGGTGCCGTGGAACTGGCTGTCGTACATCTGGCCGATCCAGTTCTCCGGATCGACGAAATAGGTGCTGACCCAGTGGATCCACATGTCCGGCGTGGTTTCGGCGCGGCCGTGTTGGTCGTGATGTTGGCCCAGGTGTCGCCGATGATCTTGGCATTGATGCCGACGTTGGCGAGGTCGCTCTGGAACAGCTGGGCCGCCTCGTTGGTCTGTTCGAGCTGGGTCTGGATGTGGATCTCGATCGGACGCTTCATCGGCGCGCCCTCGGCCGCTGCCTTCTTCGAAGTAGGCGCGGGCCTTATCGAGGTCGTACTCGTAGCCCTTGGCGTCCTTCGGCAAACCCCAGAGTCCGGTCGGCATCGGTGTCGGATCGCGCTCGGCGTAGCCCTTCAGGATGTCCTGGATGAAGCCGGTGTAGTTGAACGCGTGCGCGAAGCACTTGCGCGCGTTGATGTTGTCGAACGGCGGCTTGGCGTTGTTCATGCGGATGATGAAGGTGCGCATGGAGGTGTTGCGGGCGACGTGTGCCGCCTTGCTCGACTGGATCTGCTCCACCTGGTCGGTCGGCAGATAGCTGTCCGTCATGTCGATCGAGCCGTTGAGCAGGCCCAGCACCCCGGTCGAGGTCTCGTGCGCGGTGCGGAACGCGATCACCTTCACCGGGCTTCGGATTGTCGGCCCAGCCGAGAAAGTGCTGGTCGAACTTCCGAAGGTCCACGCGTTCGAGCGGAATATAGGTTCCGGGAACCACGCTGTAGGCGCCCGACCCGGCCTCGTTCGAGGCGAGCCAATCGGCGCCCCAGTCGCCGTTCTTCTCATGCGGGCGCACGACGCGCGGATTGACGATTGCGACGATCGGGATCGCCGCGAGGAACGGGCCGTAGGACCGTTCGAGCTGGAAGTGGACGGTGTACTTGTCCGGTGCGGTCACGCGCTGCGGCTTGAGGATGGGCAGGAACGCCGCGGCCGGCGCCTTGCCGATCGCGAGCACGCGGGCGAAGCTGTACACCACGTCCGCGGCGGTGAGCTCGCTGCCGTCATGGAACTTCAGCCCCTGGCGCAGCTTGAACGCCCATTGCAGACCGTCCTCGCTTGCCGTGTAGCTTTCGGCCAGCCACGGCTGCATCTTCGGCGGGTTGTCCTCGTAGCGGTACAGCGTGTCGTAGGTGTTCAGCGCGTAGCCCATCATCGGCACGTCGAAGATCTGGTGCGGGTCGAGATTCTGCGGCTGGCCATCGGAGCGGACCAGCATGCCCGGCGTCGCAGCGCGCGCGCCCGCGTGGTCCCGCCAGCGCCGCCATCGCGCCGAACGCCAGCGTTCCGGCTTCCCGCCTGGTGATCTTCATACCCATCTCCCTCCGCATCATCGGATGCCGCCAACCATCTCGGCCGTCTTCAGCGCCGCGTGCACGGGGTTCACCACCGAGCATCCGATCTCGGTCTGCAGGTGCCGCGTCACATCCGGCAGGAACGCCATGCTCATGCAGCCGAGCACGAGGATGTCCGCGCCGTCCTCATCGCGGCAGGCGCGCCCGGCCGCGACGATGCGCTCAAACGCGTCCGGTCGCTGTCGTGCCAGGTCCAAGACCGAGCAGCCGACGCCGCGAACCGAGGCGAACAGGTCGGCCAGACCCGAGCGCCCGCAGCCGCGCGGCGACCCGGCCTGCCCCGCCGCTCGAAGGCGAGAGGATGGAGAATCGGGTGCCGAGCTGTGCCGCCAGATGCATCGCCGCGGCACCGGGGCCGATCATCGGGATCGCCGTGCGCTCGCGCAACGCATCGAGCCCGGGATCGCTGAAACAGCCGATGATCACCGCATCGAAGCGCGCCTGCTCCCATTGCGGCGACAAGCCGCAGCAGCTCCGGCACGACGAGGGCCGCGTCCGCCGCGCCCTCGATCGCCGCCGGCCCATCCGCGGTGGGCCACATTTGAATTTCGGTCCCCGGTGCCGCCATCTCCGTCAACGCGGCGCGTCGCCGTGCCACCTCCGCTGCGCCGAGCGTGCGGTCCATCGGGCTGGTGAGCTGATACAGGATGCGCATGGCGCTACCGGAGCTGTCGCAGCGTGTCCTCGACCAGCAAGCGGCAGTCGCCGAGCGCGTCCGCCACCCGATTGCGGTCCCGGATGAGCTGCGTCTCGAGCATCCAGCGCGCCTCGCTGTCAGCCGGCAGTTTCGCCAGCTGCGGCACGTCGTAGAGTGACGGGATCATCGTTCCCTGCGGCGTGTAGCCATAGACGTCGTGGCCGTAGGTGCCGCGTGCCGTGCTCGCCAGCGGCACCAGTGCGCGCGACAGGCGCTTGAAGCAGGTGTTGAGGATGTCCGCCGCCGCGGTGTCCTTCACGTCGCCGCTGCCGTAGCGCGCACGCCAGGCCTTTGCGGCATCCTCGAGCCGGGCGGCGGCGGCGCGGAAATCCTGCGCGTGCCTGCGCGCGCCCGCAAGGTCGATCGGGTCGCTGTTCTTGCCAAGCTCGGCGAGCCGTTCGGTGAACTGGTCGGCCACGCTGACGAACTCGAACGGCAGCACCACCGCGGTGCACAGCTCCCACAGCCAGCCCGCGTAAATGCGCAAATGGTCCTGCATGTAGTCGAAATTCAGTTTGTCGATCGTGTTCTCGATCGAGTGATGCCACCATCCGAGGCCCGCCAGTGCGGTCGCCTTCAGCTCGGCCTGGGTGAAGCTGCCCTGGCCGGCGATCATCGGAATGCCCAGGCCGAAGAACGAGGAATCGCCGTTCTTGGCGGCGCGATGCCAGTGGACCGGCCGCCGGCCGAGCAACTCGTGCTCGATCGTCTGGTGAAAGCGGCGCAACTCGACATTGGAGCCGGTGCCCCATTCGGTCGTGCCGGCGCAGGAGGGCTGGTCGATCTGCACGTAGGCGACCGCGTGCTCGCGCAACCGGTCCCACGCGTGGTCGGCGAACCAGGAGGAGCCGATCATCGTGCCGGTCTCGTGCCCGGTCCAGAATCCGCAGACCAGGCCGCGGCGCAGCCTGTCGCGATGCTGGCCAAAGACGCGCGCCAGTTCCATGATGCAGGCGTTCCCGGCGGCGTTGTCGGTGGCTTGCGGGCCGGGCCATGAATCCTGATGGCCCCCGACCATTACGAAGTCTTCGCCGGCGGGCGATTTGATCTCGCCAACGGTGATCTGCACCGGCCGCCACCCATTGTCGACATTGGCGCGGAACCACACGCGCACAGGGCCGCCTTTCAGCATCTGCCGCAATTGCAGGCCCGCGGTGCGTGCGATGCCGACGCACGGCAGCGTCGCCATCTCGGTCTTGTAGGTCTGCGGTGTCGGATTGCCCCATACCGGCTTCACCGAGCCGAACGGAACCGCCGTATTCTCCGGGTGGCCCCAGTTCATCATCACGCATCCGATTGCACCCATCAGGCCGGAGATGCGTTGCTTCTCATGGCGCGCGGGATGGTACGACAGCTCGGAAAGCGTGATCTTCCCGGTGGCATTGCGGCCTTCGTATTCCTCGAATGCTCCGCTCGCGACATCCAACAACTCGCCGGATATGCCGTCCGACAGGGTCGGCACGCTATGACCGAGGGTGTTCGCTTCGACGGCGATCTCGTGCGGGGCGAGTACGCGCAACTCTGCCTTGTCGGGGAAGCTGACCAGGCCGGGCATCTCGTGGATGCGGGCATCTGCTCCAGCGTCCCGCAGCACCTGCAAGCTGTACTCCGCCATCCGCCGTGCGTTCGCGGAGCCGGCAAGGCGGGACGGGATTTGGGTGGTGATATGCTCGACGTGGCGGCGCACGTTGGCGGCCGAGACCGCCTCGAGGATTTCTTGCCGCGACATCGGTGCCCTCCCTGGCTCGCTTTGTTGGGCCGCGATCCTGCACCTTGCCGGTGCAGTGTCAAGGAGCGCGCGGTCCCATGGCGCTTCGCTTCACGTCCACGACAGTCGCCGTTCCAGTCGCCGGGCGAACACCGTCAGCGGAAAACAGAGCACGAAATAGATCAGCACCACGACGCCGTAAACCGTGAACGGTGCGAAGGTCGCGTTGGTGATCACGTCCCCCGTTCGCAGCAGCTCGTCGAAGCCGATGATGGAGGTGAGCGCGGTGCTCTTCACCAGCTGCACGGAATAGCCGACGGTCGGTGGCACGGCGATGCGCAGCGCCTGGGGCAGGATGACCAGCCTCAATTGGTGCAAGGGCTGCAGGCCGAGGGCTGCGGCCGCATCCCACTGGCCGGCTGGGATCGCCTCGACGCAGCCGCGCCAGATCTCGGCGAGATAGGCGCTCGCCGACAGTGTGAGCCCGACCCCTGCCGCGAGCCAAGGTTGCACGTTCACCCCGAGCAGCGGCAGTCCAAAAAAAACCAGGAAAAGCTGCAACAGGAGCGGCGTGCCTTGGAACAGCTCGATATAGAGCTTGGCACCTGCGCTTGCGGCGGGATTTTTGGCGATTCGCAGCATCAGAAGAAGCAGGCCGGCGGCGCCGCCGCACAGAAAGCCGGTGATCGAGAGGGCAATCGTCCAGCGCGCCGCCAGCAGCAGATTCCTGAGGATGTCCCAGAAGGTGAACTCCATCAGCGGATGCCCACGCCGAACAATTGCCGGGCACCGATGCCGAGTGCGCGGCGCAGCAGGATCGAGAGGACGAGATAGATCAGTGTCGCCACCAAGTAGGTTCTGAAGGCCTGGAAAGTGCGCGACTGGATCAGGTCCGCGTGATAGGTAAGGTCGCGCACCGCGATCACCGACACCACCGAGGATTCGAGCATGGTAATGACGATCTGGCTGGCAAGGGCGGGAAAAATCGCGCGCATGGCCTGCGGCAACACGATACGCAGGAAGATGGCCGGCCCACGCAGACCCAATGCGCGACCCGCCTCGCGCTGCCCAGGCGCCACGGCATCGAGGCCGGCGCGCACGATCTCGATGCCGTAGGCACTGAGATTGATCGTCATTGCCAGGATTGCCGCGGTCATCGCGCTCAAGTGCGGGCCGAGGCTCGGCAGGCCGAAGTAGATGAAAAAGAGTTGCGCGATAAAGGGCGTGTTGCGGATCAACTCCACATACCCACCCACCGCGGCGCGGCACCATGCAAGCCTGCTCTGCCGGCCGGCAGCACCGAGCACGCTCAACACGCTGCTGAAGGCGGTGGTGACGGCGATCAACTCGATGGTCGTCACCACCCCGGCCAGCAGGCCGCCGTAAAGTTCGATCCCGGCGAAGCCCGGGCCGCCTGGCATGGGTCGCTGACTAATCCTTCAGATTATCGGGGTTCAGCGGCTTGTGCAGCCACTTCATGCAAATCGTGTTCAGGCTGCCGTCGCTGACCATTTTGGCGATTGCCTGGTTCAGGAATGTCTTGAGCGCCGGTTCGCCCTTGTTCAGGGCGATATGGTCAGGCGAGGAGAGAAGCTGGAATTTCTCCTCGGGTTTGATGGCGGGATGGCGCGCAAGGACGGCCGCCCCGACGTCGTTCCCGACCACGATCAATTGCACCTGACCGGACAGGAACGAGGTAATCACGCCGTTGTAGTTGTCGAACCGTCGGATGTCGGCGGTGTGCGGGGCGGCTGCGGTGAGCGAGGTATCCTCCAACGTACCGCGGTTCACGCCGATGCTCTTTCCGGCGAGATCGGCCGGGCCGGTCACCTTCATCGCATGCGGTCCAAGCACGGCGATGTAGTAGGGCGCATAGGCGGCGGTGAAGTCGATCACCTTCTCACGCTCCGGGCTCTCGCCGACGCTGAGCAGGATATCGACCTTGTGATCCTGCAGATAGGGAATGCGATTTTGCCCGGTTACGCCGACCACGTTCAACTTTACACCGAGTGCGGCGGCAAGCGCGGTTGCGACATCGATGTCATAGCCGTGCAGGCGCATGTCCGGACCGGCAGAGGCAAAGGGAGGAAAATCCTCGAACACACCGACCTTGAGCACACCCGCCTTCTTGATGTTCGCCAGCGCGTCGGCCCGGGCCGCGCCGAGCGAAGGGACCAGGAACGCGCAGGCAAGCAGGAGCGGCGCGAGAATGCTGAAGGAGAAGGGTTTAGGGTGCTTCATCGTGACCTCCATTGCAGGGTCGCAGGCGGGACGAGCAGGCGCGGAAGAAGTCCGAGAATGATCGATTGCCCGGGCGGTGTTGCGGCACGGCCGTGCATCTCGGCATTCCGCTGGCCCGGTCCGAACATCTGAAGGCCTGTGGTGTCTAGGGCCACGCTGATGCGGCGGCAACTCCGGACGGCGGCCGTCCTGCGAGCGTCGTGTGTCTGCGCCCATGGCGGGTCCGCTCGACACGCGCAACCGCCTGAGATAGTTCATGCGGACACGCAGGAGCTGGCAACCATGACGATCTCGTCTGCCGGACCCATCGTCCCGACGGCGGTGAGCCGGCGTGGGCTGCTCGGCGGTCTGGCGGCCTTGGCCCCGCTGGTGGCCGGAGCCCGACGGTCGGCGGCGGCGGATGCGACCCGCCCGATCCGGATCGGCACCGACGTGGACGCGCAGTCGCTCGATCCAAGAACCCAGCGCGACACGACCGCATTTCGCATCGACAATCTGGTCTACAGCGGCCTCGTGCAGCTCGACGCATCCTTGAAGCCGGTGCCGGACTTGGCGCTCCGCTGGGAGCAGAAGGACCCACGCACCTGGGTATTCACCCTGCGGCGCGACGCGGCGTTCCACGACGGCAAGCCGGTCACGCCGGCGGATGTCGTCTATACCTACACGACGATCCTCGACCCGAAGCTGAACGCCCGCTTTCGCTCGCTCTACGAGCCGATCGCGACGGTGCAGGCGATCGGCCTCGATGCGGTGCAATTTAAGCTCAAAGCCCCCTATGCGCCGCTGCTGAGCTATCTCGATCTCGGCATCGTGCCGCAGCATCTCGCCGCGGCCGGGCACGATCTCAGCGTGGCTCCGGTCGGCAGCGGGCCGTTCCGCTTCGTCCGCTGGGATCGCGGCAGCAAGATCGTGCTGGCCGCGTTCGACGGGTATTTCGGCGGCAGGCCGAAAATCGGTGCGGTCGAGGTCGTCGTCGTGGCGGACAACACGGCGCGAGCGCAGGCGCTGGAGGCGGGCGACCTCGATCTGATCAACTCGCCGCTCTCGCCGCAGGACATCCAGCGGCTGCGGAAGGACAAGAACTTCAACTATCTCGGCATGCCGGGGATCTCGATCAATTACCTCAACTTCAATTGCCGCAACCGCGTGCTGGGAGATGCTGGCGTGCGCCGCGCCGTGGCGATGCTGGTCGATCAGGATACGATCGTGAACCAGATTTACGGCGGCATCGATACGCCGGCCACCTCGCTGTTGATCCCGAGCCTGTCCTGGAGCTACACGGCCGCGATCCGTCAGCCGGCCTACGATCCGGCGAAGGCGAAGCAGTCGCTGGCCGACCTTGGCTGGAAGCCCGGGCCGGATGGCGTGCTGACCAAGCGGGGCCAGCGTTTCGGCATCACGCTCAGTACCCACAGCGAGGATCCGAGCCGGGTGCAGACGGTCGAGTTTCTGCAGAACGTGTTCCGCCAGTCCGGGATCGACGCCAAGGCAAAGATCGCCGACTGGCCGGCTTTCATCGGCAACACATCCAACGGAAACTACGATCTCGCCTTCTTCGGCTGGACCATGCTGGTTGATCCGGACCGCGCGATGTACAGCCAGCTGTCATCCGACGGCAGCCTGAACTTCGGACACTACAGCAATCCCGAGCTGGACAATTGGCTTGCGGCGGGCCGAGCGGAATCCGATCTCGCCAAGCGCGCCGCGGCGTATCAGGCGGCGGCGCGCATTCTGGTGCGCGACATGCCCTATGACGTCGTTGCCTATGCCGGGTTCCATGTCTTCTTCAGCCACAGGCTGGCCGGCTTCTCCACCGATGCCCGGGGATTTCTGCGCGGACTGGCCGCGGCATAGCGCGCGCGCCGATCGCCTGTGCTGTCGCTCGCGGTTCGCCGCATCGCGCTGTTCCTGCCAATGCTGGCGGGCGTAGTGCTGCTGGTGTTTCTGCTGGTGCATCTGATCCCCGGCGATCCCGCCCACGTCCTGCTGGGACCGGAAGCCAGCCAGCAGGCGATCGCATCGCTGCGCCACAGTCTCGGGCTGGATCGGCCCTGGCCGGAGCAGATCATGCGCTATGTGCGCCATCTGCTGCGGGGCGATTTGGGCCGGTCGATCGCGCAGGACGCGAGTGTGGCCAGCCTGATCGCAGCCCGCCTGCCCGCCACGCTGGAGCTGACCGCCTGCGCGATGCTGATCGCGATTGCGTTCGGCGTCGGGCTGGGGGTGCTTGCGGCAACGCGGCAGGGATCATGGATCGACCTCGTGTGCCTCGTGTTCGCGCAGCTCGGCGTGTCGGTCACGGTGTTCTGGCTCGGTATCCTGCTGATGTACGTGTTCTCGGTGCGGCTGCATTGGCTGCCGGCGATCGGACGTGGCGCCCCGTTGCCCGCCGCGATCCTGGCGCTGGCGCAGGGCCGACCGGGCGTCCTGGCCAATTCGCTCGCGCATCTCGTCATGCCGGCCCTCGCGCTGGGGCTGCAAGGCGCGGCACTGATCTGCCGCCTGGTCCGCGCCGCGATGATCGAGGCGCTGAGCGCGGACTATATCCGCACGGCGCGCGCCAAGGGCGTGCGGGACCGACGGGTGGTCGGGCGCCACGCGCTGCGCAACGCCTTGCTGCCGGCGATCACGCTGATCGGATGGCAGTTCGGCAATTTGCTGGGCGGCGCGGTGCTGACCGAGGGAATCTTCGGCTGGCCGGGAATGGGGCAACTCGCGGTCGGAGCTATCTCGCAGCGCGACATCCCGCTCGTGCAAGGGATCGCGCTCACCTTCGCGTTGCTGTTCGGTCTGGTGAACCTCGCCGTTGATCTCCTGTATGGTGCGCTCGATCCGCGCATCCGGCTCGATTGAACCATGCGCGCCCTGCCCGGCAACCCGCCGCTCTGCATCGGCGCCGTCATGGTCGGTCTGCTGCTGTTCGTCGCGATCTGCCATGCCTGGCTCACGCCATATGCTGTCGAACGCATGGACATGGCGCACCGGCTCGCAACACCCTCGGCCGCGCACTGGCTGGGTACTGACGATTTCGGTCGTGACCTGGCGACGCGGCTGGCCTATGGCGCGGCCGTTTCGCTGTCGATTGCGCTGGGCACGGTTGCCGCTTCCGCGGTGTTCGGCACGCTCTTTGGGCTGGCGGCGGGCTATGCCGGCGGCTGGCCCGATCTGCTGCTGATGCGGGTGGTGGACATCTTCCTCGGCTTCCCGACGCTGATCCTGGCCATGGCCTTAATCGCGGTGCTCGGGCCCGGCCCGGTCAATGTCGCGATCGCGCTCGCGACGGTGTTCTGGACGCAGTATGCGCGGCTCGCGCGGGCGATGACCCTGTCGGAGCGCGAGCGCGACTACGTTGCCGCCGCCCGTGCGGTCGGAGCGGGCGTGTTGCGCATCCTGTTCCGTCACATGCTCCCGAACATGTTGGGACCGCTGATCGTGGTGGCGACGCTCGGGATCGGAATTGCCATTGTCGCCGAGAGCGGCCTCAGCTTTCTTGGGCTTGGCGTGCAGCCGCCGACACCGACATGGGGCTGGACGCTGGCGTACGGGCTTCGCTATCTGCGCTCGGATCCCTGGATGTCGAGTATCGCCGGCCTGACGATCATGTATGCCGTGCTCGGCTTCAACCTGCTCGGCGACGGGCTTCGCGATCTGCTCGACCCGAGAGCACTTTCGCGCCGCAGCCCGGGTGCCCGGCCACGGTTGCTGTCCACCCCTTGAGCCAAAAGAGGAGAGCTTTATGCGCAGCCTGCGAATTGTCCCGATGGCGATGATGGCGAGCGGCACGGAGGCGGCACTGCATCTGCACGAAATCCGCGGCGGCCGCGGATCCGGCTCGACAATCGGCATCTGCGGCGCGATCCACGGCGACGAGGGTGTCGGGACGCAAATGATCATGGAGCTGGCCCGCACCCTCGATCCCGCAGCACTTGCCGGGCGGTTGCTGCTGCTGCCGGTGGCCAATCCGTTTTCCTTCGAGGCGGGCGGCCGGCAGAACCCGGTGGACGACCTCAACATGAACCGGGTGTTCCCGGGCGCCGTCGGCGGATGGTTCTCCGAACAGCTTGCGGCCCTCATCGTCCGCGAGTTCCTCGACAAGATCGACGTGCTGATCGACATCCATGCCGGTGGCCGTATGCCGACCGTCGATTACGTCTACATCTTCAACCATGAGGTGCTGTCGCGCGCCTTCGGCTCCAAGCTGCTGTATCGGCCGCAGGGAGGCGTGAGCCTCGGCACAATCTATGGCGGGACACTGAGCTCGGTCTCGCTTGATCGCGGCATCCCGACGGTGACGCTGGAGATCGGTGGCGGCTTGATCGACCAGGCATCGTTCGTCGCGCGGGGCGTGAGCGGCCTTCATAACATGCTCCGTGTTCTGGGCGCGCTGCCGGGAGCGGCAAGCGCGCGTGCGGATCAGGTCACGTTGTCGCAAATACGCATCGTCCGGCCGAGCCAGGGGGGGTTCCTGAATACCGAGGCGCCGCCGCTCGGTGAGCCGATTGGCGAAGGCGACGTGCTCGGCCGCGTGGTCAGCCCCTACAGCTTCGAGGAGCTTGAGGTGATCCGCAATCCCGTGCGCGACGGCTGGATGGTTCTCGCGCATCTCAGCCGCAATCTCGTGCAACCGGGCGATTACGGCTACATGGTCGGGCAGGTGTGATCCGTCGTGGCCTGTCCCGCAGACGCGAGCACCTCTGATTCGGGCTGACGACCGTGCGTCGCTTCCGGACTGCGATGGTCAGCGCTGCAAGCCGGCAACAAGCGGTAGAAGACCGCGGCGGTGCCTCCGAAAATCCGGTCACGGTCCGCGGCGCGCACCATCCCGTTCGCCAGATCACGCCATGCCTCGTAGGTGCTGACCAGGTTCAGCACCGGCCAGTCGCTGCCCCACATGACCCGTTCGGGCCCGAAGCAGTCGATGACGTGCTTCGCGTAGCGCGTGATTTCATCCGGGGTCCACTCGACAGACGCTTCGGTCAGCAAACCGGACAGCTTGCAGAACGCACCCGTCTCTTTCGCAAGCCGGGCGATGCGTGTGGCCCAGAAGGCGGAGTCGCCGGCCCGGATGTCGGGCTTGCCGGCATGGTCGATCACGACGCGAAGCTCCGGGACGCGATGCAGCAGGGTGAGGATGGCATCGAGGTGCCGGGGACGCACCAGCGCGTCAAAACTGAGCCCAGCCGTCACCATCGCCTGCAGCGCGGCCATCACATCGCGCCGCAAGACCCATTCGGGATCGGCAAGGTCCTGGAGCATGGGGCGCAACCCCACGAGCAGCGGGTCCGCGGCCAGTTCCGCGATCCGGTCCGGCGCGGATGGCGCGGCCAGGTCCGACCAGCCGACGACGCCCGCGACGAGGCCGCTCGAATCGCGCGCGGTTTGCAGCAGGAAGGCGGTCTCGGCTGCGGTCGGCGCCGCCTGCACCAGGATGGTCGCGGTGACGTCGCCGAGCAGCGGGCGCAGATCGTCAAGCGTGTAGTCACGATAGATCGGCAGGTCCGGCGTCAGCCAGCCGTAATCGCCGCGATTGAGTCGCCACACGTGATGATGCGCGTCGATGCGGATCATGCGTGGGCAACAGGCGCGTGGGCGGGGATCAGGCCGAGATCGCGCAACTCACCCCACAGCGCAGGCGGGATGGCGGCGGCCATCAGCGCCGCGTTCTGACGCACCTCCTCGGCGCTGCGGGCGCCGGGGATGACGGCGGCGACCACCGGGTGTGCGGCGCAGAACTGCAGCGCGGCGGCCCGCAGATCGACGCCATGC
The DNA here is from genome assembly GCA_963777265.1 of uncultured Alphaproteobacteria bacterium. GTDB lineage: Bacteria > Pseudomonadota > Alphaproteobacteria > Acetobacterales > Acetobacteraceae > DATAYA01. The sequence goes on from CAVZPY010000010.1 coordinate 75,029, forward strand.
CGCCGGCACGCAGCCGCCAGCCGGTCCCGGCGCGCGATCATCTCGGCGGCGGCCGGCGCGTAATTGTAGGTGTTGCCGCCCGCGAGCAGGCCGGAGTTGTAGGGGCCGCCCACGACCACCGACGCGTGGCGCGCCGCGCATCTCGGAAACAGCGTGTCGAGTGCCGCCGTGTCCAGCAGCGTGTAGCGCCCGGCCAGCAGGAACAGGTCGGGATCAGCGGCGTCGAGTGCGCACAGGCAGGGCTCGACGAGATTGACGCCCAGGCCCCAGGCTCGGATCATACCCTCCTCGCGCATCCGCCGCAGGGCGGGCACGGCGCCGGCCATCGCCGCGTCGAAGCGGTCGCGCCATGCCGGCCCATGCGTGTCCTCGCCGACGTCGTGGATGTACGCGATGTCGATGCGATCGAGGCCGAGCCGATCGAGGCTTGCCTCGATCGACCGCCGTGCGCCGTCGGCGGAGTAGTCGAACGTGACCTCGAAGGGCAGGGCGTCCACGTAGCCGAGGCGCTCGCGGGCGGGATCACGGATCGGCGTGAGCAGCCGGCCGACCTTGGTCGAAAGCGTGAACGCATCGCGCGGGCGGGCGCGCAATGCGGTGCCGAAACGGCGCTCGGAGAGGCCGAACCCATAGAGCGGCGCGGTATCGAAATGCCGGATGCCAATTTCCCACGCGGCATCGAGCGCCGCGCGGGCTGCTTCATCCGTCAGCGGCGCGAACAAATTGCCGATCGGAGCGCCGCCGCAACCAAGCGGTCCAGGTGGGGCATAGCCGTGCATTCCGTGGCGCCCTTTCGTGTCGCGCAGCCGCGCTAGCCGAGTTCGATCTCGTCCTCGGTCACGTGGGTGAGGTTCAGCGTCTCGATCTGCAACGTCATCTTCGCCCGCAGCTTTGTTTTGCTTCCGATCCGCCCGGTCTTCATCGCGTCGTGGACAGCGTTCTCGATCTCGCGTTGCGAGGTGACGCCGACCACCTTGAGGAACTTGCGGACCGACATGTTGAACGTGTCTTCGTTCATGTGCGCACCCTCCCATGCGGAGCTTCGGCCAGAGGCCCCTGATCCGTCCGAGGATAACGAGCCCGGCTTCAGCCCGCCACGACCGTCGCACCAAAATCCTGGCGCCGTTGTCCGAATCCCGTACCCTCGCCCGTCAAGGGGTCGGGCGCCGATCCCGCGCGTCCGATATCGGAGGGCAAAGCAATGCAATACACAATCCTGATCTACGAGACGGAGGCCGACTTCGCGGCCCGCATCGACCCGGAGCGGAAGGCCGAGTATTGGGCCGCATGGCCGGCCTATGCGCAGGCAATGAGGGGTGCAGGCGTGTTCGTCAGCGGCGTCCGGCCTCCAGCCGCCCGCCACCGCGACCACGTTGCAGCTCCGCGACGGACGCACCCAGGTGCAGGACGGCCCCTACGCCGACACCAAGGAGCAGCTCGGCGGGTTCTTCATCATCGAGGTGCCGCATCTCGACGCGGCGCTCGACTGGGCCGGGCGATGCCCGCGGCTGCCGGGGGCAGTGCTCGAAATCCGTCCCAACCTGCCGCCGACCTGCGCCTGAGGAGTGCCGCCATGAACTTCACCATCCTGATCCACGAGACGGCGGCGGATTTTTCCGCGCGCACCGACCCCGCCCGGCGGCAGGCCTACTGGTCGCCGCTGCCGGCCTATCTGCAAGCGCTGAAGGACGCCGGCGTGTTCGTCACCGGCGCCGGCCTCGACCCGCCGGAGACCGCCGCATGCCTGCGCCCGCGCGGCGGGGAATGGCAGGTGCAGGACGGACCGTTCGCCGACACCAAGGAGCAGCTCGGCGGCTTCTACGTGATCGACGTGCCGGACCGCGACGCCGCCCTCGCCTGGGCGCGCCGCTACCCGCACAGCTTCGGCCGCGCGGTCGAGGTCCGGCGCAACCTGACGGGACACGGCTGAGACAATGGACGCGCGCCGTGCGGTCGAGCGGGCGGCGCGCGACTCCTATGGCCGGCTCGTCGCCTTCCTCGCCGCCCGCTCGCACGACGTGGCCGCCGCCGAGGACGCGCTCGGCGACGCGTTCCGCGCGGCGCTGGAAGCCTGGCCGCAGACCGGCATCCCCGCGCGCCCCGAGGCGTGGCTGCTGACCGCCGCCCGGCGCCGCCTGATCGACGGTGCCCGCCATGCCGGTGTGCACGACGCGGCGCTGCCCACCCTGCTCGCGGCGGCGGACGAGGCAGAGGACGCGGCCGCGGGCGACAGCATCTTCCCCGACGAGCGGCTGGCGCTGTTGTTCGTCTGCGCCCACCCCGCGATCGACGCCGCGGCCCGGACGCCACTGATGTTGCAGGTCGTGCTGGGGCTGGACGCGGCACGCATCGCCTCGGCCTTCCTGGTGCAGCCGGCGGCCATGTCGCGGCGGCTGGTCCGGGCCAAGGCCAAGATCCGCGACGCCGGCATCCGCTTCGCGCTGCCCGATGCGGGCGACCTGCCCGGCCGGCTCGACGCGGTGCTCGGCGCCATCTACGCGGCCTATGGCAGCGGGTGGGATGATGTGGCCGGCGCCGACCCGCGCCGTCGCGGCCTGGCAGCGGAGGCGATCGACCTCGGCCGGCTGCTGGCGGCCCTGCTGCCGGGCGAGCCGGAAGCGCTCGGGCTGCTCGCGCTGATGCTCCACTGCGAAGCCCGCCGGGACGCGCGGCGGAGCGACACCGGCGCCTACGTGCCGCTCGCCGAGCAGGACCGGACGCGCTGGTCGCAGCCGATGGTCGCCGAGGCGGAGCAGCTTCTCGGCATCGCTTCCCGTGCCGGCCGGATCGGGCGCTTCCAGCTCGAGGCGGCGATCCAGTCCGCCCATGCCAGCCGCGCCGACCCCGAGACGATCGCGCTGCTGTACGAGGGGCTGGTGCGGCAGGCGCCCAGCATCGGCGCGCTGGTCGGCCGCGCTGCCGCCATCGCCGAGGCGCGCGGCGCCGCCGCCGGCTGGACGCTGCTGGAGGCGATGCCCCCGGACGCGGTTGCCACCTATCAGCCGGTACTGGGCGGTCGCCGCGCACCTGCTCGCGCGCCTGGACCGGCGCGAGGCGGCGGTCGCCGCCTATGGCCGCGCGATCGGCCTCTGCGCCGATCCGGCGATGCGCGCGTTCCTGGTCGCGCGTGCCGCGCGGCAGAGGCCATAGACGCTGATCGCGATCCAGAACACCTCGATCACGAAGGCCGGCAGGTTGAACGCGAAATAGAGCGAGATCAGGATCAGCACCGATCCCGCGAGGTTGGCCGCCGGGAACCGGATGTCGCCGGACGCGAGCCGCCCTGCCTGGTTGAGCGCATAGGCGCCCATCACCAATGCCGCGCCCAGGATGCCCAGCGCATTGGCCCAGAACAGGGTGACGGTCATCGGAAGGCTCTGGCTTCAGCGACGTGGGTCCCTCGTTCAGACCTCACCCAGCTTCTCCACGATCCGCGCCACCGACCGCCGGACCGCTTCTTGTCCGTCGGCCAGAATCTCCCGCCCCCAGAACGCGCCATAGATGCGCGCAAAGGCAAGAGGCGCGAGCCGTGCGCCGATCCCGCGCACCGCGGCCGCCGAGAGCGGGATCATGTTCGGATAGCTCCACAGGAAACTGACATGGCGCCGGTCGGGTGCGACCTGCGCGATGTCGCCCGAGAGCAGCACGCCCGCGCCGTCGGCCGCCCCGGTCCAGTGCAGCAGCGTCCCGCCGGGGAAATGCCCGCCGCCGCGGACCAGCGCGGCGTCCGCAGCCAATTCCAGGCGCTCGCTCTCCCAGAAGTGCAGGGCGGGATCGGGGCGCATCACCCATTGCCGGTCGGCCGCGTGCAGATGGACGGGGATGCCGCCGAAGGCGCGGCTCCATTCCACCATCGTCGTGTAGTAGTGCGGGTGCGAGATCGCGACCGCCGCCAGCCCGCCCAGGGCTCCGATCAGGTCGATCGTCGCGTCGTCGAGCATGGAGACGCAGTCCCACAGCACATTGCCGATCGCGGTGCGCACCACGAAGGCGCGCTGGCCGATGGCGAAGGCGGGGAAGGTCGCGAGCGCATAAAGGCCCGGCTCGTAGCGGCGAAAGCCGTTCCAGTGCGATGCCACAACGGCGTCGAGCGTGGTCCAGGATTGGCCGGACGGGTTCACGTATTGTCGTGCGTCCTCGCAGATCGGGCAGGCAGGCGGCGGCGCCGCGGCGGGCGCGAACTGGGTGCCGCAAGTGGTGCAGAGGAAAGCCGGCACGATCAGGTCTCCTCGCCGAAGGCGTGGCGGCGCAGGTCGCGCAGCCGCGCAGCACCTCCCGGCGTCTTGGGGTCGATCGTCATCGCGCGCCGCCACGCCTCGTAGGCGCTCTTCCAGTCGCCGCGGCTCTGGGCGATGCGCGAGAGCTCCTGCAACGCCGGGAAGTGCCGCGGCTCGATTTGCAGCGCGTGGCCGAGATCGGCGATGGCCGCCTTGAGGTTGCCCATGTGGATATGCACCAGCGCGATCCGGTTCCACGCCTCGGCGAGCTTGGGGTCGAGGTCCAGCGCGTCGTTGAAATCCTCGAGTGCATCGGCATTGTCGGCGGCGTCGGCCTCGCGGATGCCGCGCGCCATCAGCAGGGTGACGGCGGGCGAGCCGGCCTGCGCCCAGGCCTGCTCGAGCGCGCCTTCGAGGGCGGCGGCGGCGGCCTCATCGGGGGCGGCCTTCAGGGCCGCGAGCAGTTGCGGGATTTTGGACGCGGACGGGGACTGCGCCCGGGCCGGCGACGCGACGATGGCGGCGAGCAGCAGCAGGCAGGCGAGGCGAGGCATGGGGCACTCTCGCGCCAGGGGCGGCGTGGGGCAAGGGTCGGGGTCCGGTGGGTGGTTCTGTGATTGGGGGAGTGTTCTGCCTGAGAGGCGAACGTTCAAAGTGTGTATTGGCCTATCACGCGGGGTGATCGAAAATTTTGGTACCTTCTAACTATCAGTGCCGTTCAGGGGACGAGAGGCACCACATTGAAGACGTAACAAGCTTCTACGTGGCGTAGTGCCGTCCAGGCCTGCGCCGTCCGCCTCGCAAGTCCATCAATCCTCGCCGATATCCATCTCGCCGATGCGGTTGCTCGTGGGCGTCGCCGTTCAATCCCTCTCGCATGCGAAATATGAATCTTCGAGTGTTCGCGGCGAACGCGCGACTTGGTGCTTCTCGCCCGCCGAGATTGACGTGCTATGAAACGACGGTACAGTCATGCGTGATGTCCGACTGAGCACGCTGGCCTGCACGGCAGCGACGCAAGCCCCGACGGCCGCCAGCTAGTTTTGATCGGCTAACGACATGGGATCAGGAGACCGGCCCACCATCCGCGATACCGCCGGCAGGCAAAGCGAAGTCGGTGGGCAGACGCCGACCGGCAACGAAGGGAGAGAACGATGAAAATGATGTCCGGGCTGGGTGCCATGCTGGGCGCGGTTATTCTGCTGCCTGCCTTGGGGTTGCTGACTGGCGGGACGGCACAGGCTGCCGGGCCGATCGTGATCGGCGCCACCACCTCGGAGAGCGGGCCGCTGGCCGAGGATGCCGACTACCAGAACCGCGGCATCGAGCTCGGCATCGCCGAGGCCAACGCGCACGGCGGCTGGCTCGGGCGCAAGCTCGCGCTGAAGCTGTATGACGACAAGAGCGATCCCGGCACCGCGGTCCGTCTCTATACGCGGCTGATCACCAACGACAAGGTCGATCTGCTGCTCGGCCCGTACTCCAGCGGCATCACCCAGGCGATCGCACCGCTGGTCAACAAATACCAGTTTGCCACGATCGACGCGGGCGCTTCGCTGCCCGATATCTTCGTCAAACCCAACAAGTGGAACTTCCAGGGTATTGCCTCCTCGCTCCAGTATCTCGAAGAGCTGCTGCCGATCGCGAAGACGGGAGGCGCCAGCGCGGTGGCCGCGGTCGGTCTGAAATCGGCGTTCTCGCTCGCCTGCTACAGGGCGCGGGTCAGTCAGGCCAAGAAGCTCGGGATGAAGGTGGTGTACCAATCCACCTACTCGCTGCCGCAGCCGGATTTCGGCGCGATCGCACTGGCGATCAAGAATGCCCACCCGGATGTGGTCATCGCGTGCAGCTACTACCCCGACGCGGTCGGGCTGGCGCAGTCGCTGCACAACCAGGGCTTCGCTCCGCACTACCTGGCCGAGACGATCGGCCCGGTGGAGGCGGCGTTCATCAAAGCCGTCGGCCCGCTCGCCAACGGCATCATCTCCAACACCACCTGGTGGTCCAACTACAAGACGCCCGGCAACCAGGCGTTCATCGCCGCCTACAAGGCGAAATTCCACGCCGAGCCGGATTATCACGCGGCCGGCGGCTATGCGGCCGTCGAAGTGCTCGGCGCCGCGGTGGCCGCGACCAAATCGCTGAACCAGGACAAGCTCCGCGAATGGCTGCTGCACAACCAGGTGCCGACCGTTCAGGGTACGTTCAAAGTGGACCAGTACGGCCTTTCGACCGGCTTTTCCCAGCACCTGGTTCAGATCCAGGACGGGGTGATCAAGCTCATCACGCCGCCCGATCTGGCGCAGGCCAAGTTGCTCGTCCCGTACCCCGGCCAATGATTGCGCGCGCTGCCACCGTTGATCCCCTGACTTAGTCAATGCTGGCGGCGCAGCTTCTGGTGGACGGCATCCTGCTCGGCGCCACCTATGTGCTGATCGCGCAAAGCCTGAACCTGATCTTCGGCGTCATGGGCGTGGTCAACCTCGCCCATGGCAGCTTCATCGTGCTTGCCGGACTGTTCACCGTGTGGTTCAGCACGCACAGCACCGCCAGTCCGCTGATCGTGCTGCCGGTCGTGTTCGTGGTGATGTTCGGCGTCGGTGCCGCACTCCAGCCGCTGCTGCTCGAGCCACTGGTGAAGTACGGCCGGCGCGCCGAACTGCTGAGCCTGATGGTCACGTTCGGCCTCGATTACGTCCTGGTCGAGCTGGCGTTGCAGGTATTCGGCTCCGATTACGTCTCGCTGCCCTACCTGCAATCCACCTGGACGCTCGCCGGCCTGACCGTCGGCCGCGCCCTGTTCGTCGCCGGTGTGTTCGGGGCCGCACTCGCGGTACTGCTCCATCTGGGACTGAACCGTACGCCGCTGGGAAAAGCACTGCTCGCCGCCTCGCAGAGCGCCACCGGGGCTGCGAGCTGCGGGATCGATGTCGGGCGGATGCGGCTGATGGCCTTTGCCGTCGGGGTGGGGCTGGCGTCCGCCGCCGGCGTGCTGCTGGTGCTGGTCATTCCGATGGCCGCGGAGTTGGCCGACAATCTTACGATTCTTGCCTTCGTCATCATCGCACTTGGCGGCCTCGGCAACTATGCGGGCGTGGCGATCGCGGCGGTGCTGCTCGGGATCGCACAGTCGGTCGTGGGGTTCTTCATCGGCGGCGACGCCGAGAATGTCTTGCCCTATGTGCTGCTGATCGCGTTCATGGCGTTGCGGCCGCAGCGCTTCCAAAGGGGCTCGCTGCGTGGCTGAGCCGACGGCGCACCCGGACGAACGCGCGCCCATTGCTTCGATCCCGGTGCTTCCGACGGCTCGGATTGGCCGCGCGCTGCGAGGCGGGGCGACGGCGCTGCTGGTGCTCGCCGCCTACGTCGCAGTGCCGCTGGCCGGGTCGCGCTACACGCTCCAGTTCGCCACCGACATCCTCACCTTTACCGCGATGGCCTACGGCTGGAACCTCATCAGCGGTTTTACGGGGTATTTGTCATTCGGGCAGGTCTCGTTCTACGGGGTCGGCGCGTACGCAACCGCCCTGCTGGTGCAGCACACGCCGATCCCCTGGTATCTCGCCGTCTGCGTCGGCGGCGTTGTGGGGGCGCTGGCGGCCGGGCTGCTCGGACCGATCATGCTGCGGCTGCGCGGCATCCTGTTCGCGCTCGGGATGTTCGGCTTGGCTCGAATCCTCGCGGTGGTGTTCTCCGACTGGCGCTATGGCGGCGGGGGCAGCGGCATGACGCTGCCGGCCGAGCTGACGCCGATCGGCGTCTATATTTTTGCCGGTGTGCTGGCGCTGGCGGCGTTCGGCGCAACGGCGTGGATCGCGCGCGCGGGCTTCGGGCTGGACGCGATGAGCGTGCGCGAGGACGAGGCGGCGGCAACCGCACTGGGCGTGCCCGCGACCCGGGTGAAGGTGATCGCCTTCATTGCCAGCGCCGTGCTGCCGGCGCTCGCCGGCGGGCTGGTCGCCTGGAACCGCAGCTATATCGATCCGCCCAGCATGTTCGATCCGACGATCGACCTGCAGACCGTCGTCTTCGTGTTGTTCGGCGGCATCGGCACGGTGTGGGGCCCGTTCCTGGGCACGCTGGTGCTGATGATCGTGGGCGAGGAGTTCCTGGTCTATTTCCCGAACCTGGAGCTGGCGCTGTTCGGGCTGGTGATCATCCTCACCGTGCTGCTCTTTCCGGGCGGACTGGTCTCGCTCGCCAATCGGTTCGGCCTGCTGCGCCGGCCCATCGTGCTGGCGCCGGCCGCCCTGCCGGAAGCGGCGGCGCCCCCGGCGCGCGGGGCCGGGGTCGAAGGCGTGCCGGTGCTGGAGGTGCGCGACCTGACCGTGCGCTTCGGCGGATTGGTGGCGCTGGATGCGGTGTCGTTCGCGATCGGCGCCGGCGAGACGGTCAGCATCATCGGCGCGAACGGGGCGGGCAAGACCACGCTGTTCAACACCATCACCGGCTTCATCGAGCCGACATCGGGCGAGATCCTGTTCATGGGCCGCCCGGTCGCGAAGCTGCCGGCGTTCCGGCGCGCGCAGCTTGGCATGGCGCGCAGCTTCCAGATCCCGCGCGTGATGGGCGAGATGACGGTGTGGGAGAACGTGGTGCTCGCCGCACGGCACGGCCATCAGGGACACCGTGCGGTGGACCACGCCGCCTGGGTGATCCGCACCGTCGGCTTCGCGCCGATGTGGCTCGGCGCGGTCGCGCACCTCTCGCCCGGGCATCAGCGGCTGCTGGAATTCGCGCGCGTGCTGGCCCTCAACCCCGAGCTGGTGCTGCTCGATGAGGTGATGGCGGGAATGACCCGCGACGAGCAGGAGGATGTCCGCGCCGTGATCCGCCGGCTGCGGGAATACGGTGTCGCCGCGGTTGCCTGCGTCGAGCATGTGATCGCGGCCATCACCGACCTTTCGGATCGGATCGTGGTGCTGGATTTTGGCCGGAAGATCGCCGACGACGTGCCGGCCCGCGTGCTGCAAGACCCGGTTGTGGTGCACGCCTATTTGGGCGAGCCGCCATGAGCGGTGCCGCCAATGCCGCCGTTCCGGCGCTGGCGCTGCGCGACGTGGTGGCAGGGTTCGGCCAGTTGACCATCCTGCGCGGCATTTCGCTGGAGCTGGGGGCGAATGAGGTGGTCGTGGTGCTTGGCGCCAACGGCGCCGGCAAGACCACGCTGTTTCGTGCCATCGCCGGCCTCCTCGCACCGCGCAGCGGGACGATCGAGCTGTTCGGCCAAGAAATCGCCGGCCGGGCGGCGCATCTGGTGACCCGCGCCGGCATTGGCCACGTGCCCAGCGGGCGGGAGCTGTTCCCGCAATTGTCGGTCCTCGATCACCTCGACATTGGCGGGAGGCTCTGCGCACCTGACCGCCGCGCCGCGCTGCGCGCGCAGATGTTCAAGATTTTCCCGGTATTGCAGCAGCGGTCGCAGCAACGGGCAGGTACGCTGTCGGGCGGCGAGCAGCAGATGCTGGCGATCGCGCGCGCGCTGATGACGGACCCGCGCGTCCTGCTGCTGGACGAGCCCTCGACCGGGCTGGCGCCGAAGATCGTCATGTCGGTCTTCGCGACCTTGCCGATTCTGCGCCGTCAGGGGGTGAGCGTGCTGCTCGCCGAGCAGAGCATGGCGCTCGGGCTGTCGGCCGCCGACCGCGCCTATGTCATCGATCACGGGCGCATCGTCCTGTCCGGCCCTGCGGCCGACCTTGCGACCGACCGCCGCGTGGTGGACGCCTATCTGGGGCGTTGACGCCGGTTGCTCACCCGTTCAGGGGCGACCAGGCCGGGTCGGTCGCGGCGGTGGCGGTCGGGATCGTGCGCTCGTTGAACCCGGTGACGTCGATCGAGATCAATTGCCCAAGGCTTCCCGGCCCCGACTTCCAGAACATCAGCACCCGTCCGTTCGGGCAGAAGGTCGGCCCCTCGACGTCGTAGCCTTCGGCGATCAGCCGCTCGCCGGAGCCGTCGGGCGCCATCACTCCGATCGAGAAATTGGCGGAATTGCTGCCGCCGAGCCGGGTGAAGGCGATCAGGTCGCCGCGCGGCGACCACACCGGCGTCGCGTAGCGGCCGCTGCCGAAGCTGATCCGGCGCACCCCGCCGCCGTCCGCACCCATCACATAGAGCTGCTGGTCGCCGCCGCGATCGGAGTTGAACACGATCTGCGAGCCGTCGGGGCTGAAGCAGGGGCTGACGTCGATCGAGCCGGAGGAGGTGAGCCGGCGCATCCCGCCACCCGAGACGCCGATCTCGACGATGTCCGACCCGCCATGCGCGGCGAGCGCCATGATCACGCTGCCGCCGTCCGGGCTGAAGCGCGGCGAGAAGGTCATGCCGGGGAAGTCGCCGAGCACGCGCTGGCTGCCCGATCCGAGGTCGAACAGATACACGCGCGGGCGGTTGTTGGCGTAGCTCATGAACGCGACCTCGTCGCGCACCGGCGAGAAGCGCGGCGTCAGCACCATCCACTGCCCGTTGGTCAGGATGCGGTTGTTGGCGCCGTCCTGGTCCATCACCGCAAGACGCTTGGTGACGCGGCCATAGGGGCCGGTGTTGGCGACGTAGGCGATGCGGGTGTCGAAATAGCCTTTCTCGCCGAGCAGCCGCTGATAGATGACGTCGGCCATGATGTGCGCGATGCGGCGCCAGTTCGCCTCGGTCGTGGTGTAGGCGGTGCCCTGGATCTGCTGCTGCGGCAGCACGTCCCACAGCCGGAACTCGACGCGCACCGAGCCGCCGCCGCCCGAAACCGAGCCGGTCACCAGCGCCTGCGCGCCGATCGCCTTCCAGTTGTCGAAATTGGGCGTGCCCCCGACCGCGCCGGCATCGTTGGCGCCGATGAAGGCCTGCGGGCTGATCGGGCGGAACAGGCCGCAATTGGCGAGGTCGCTGGTGATCACGCCGGCGATCTGCGCGCCGAGCGGCGAGCCGCTGAGATCGGGGATCGCGATCGGGATCGGAGCGGCGCGCGCCCGATTGACGTCGATCACCGCACTCGGGGCGCCGGACGCGGCCGCGGTGCCGGCGCAGCCGGGGCGGCGGCAGGCGGCGCGGGGGGTGCCGCCGGCTGCGCGCGCGCGGCGAGCGGGGCGGCGATGAGGGCGGCGGTTCCCGCGAGCAGGCGGCGGCGGCTGGCGAAGTCGGTCATTCTTTCTCTCTCCCGGTCGCAGCGGCGAGGGGCTGAAGCGGCCTATGGGCTGAAGCGGAACGTGAACGTGTTGACGTGCCCGAGCAGCTTGGGCGGCAGCGGCAGGTTCGCGCATTGCGGATCGAGCACCGCGCGGACCGCCCGCTCGGCAAACGCGCGGAACAGCGGATCGCCCAGCCGGCCCTGGTCGGCGGGCGCGATATTGGCCAGCCGTACCGTGCCGTTGGCATCCGTGGTCACGGTCAGCAGCGCCTGCATCTTGTCCAGCCCCGGCATCCCCGGATCGGTGGTCCAGCACGGCCGCACGTGGCTGCCGATGGCGCCGCGCTGGGCGGCGGTCAGCGCGCCGGTGTCGTCGGCGAGCGGGCTGCCGCCGGCATTGGGCGCGCCGCCCTGCACCGGGTTGGCCGGCGCGGTCGGCTTCTTGCGCAGTGCCGCGAGCACCTTGTCGAGCTGGTTCAGCTCCTCGTGGCTCTGCGGGTTGGGCTTGGCCACCGGGTTCGGCTGCGAATTGGGACTGACCTTCGCCGGCGTGGGCAGCGGCGGCGGCGGCACCGGCAGCGGCGGCACCGGCAGCGGCGGCGAGGGTTTCGGCGGTGCCGGCGGCGCGGGCGGCGGCGGCGGGGGCGCCACCGCGGGCTGCGGCGTCGGCGGCGGCGGGGGTGCCGGCGCGGGCGGGGCCGGCGTCGGCGGCGCCGTGCTGGGCGGCGGCGGGGGTGGCGGGGGCGGCGGCGGGGGCGCGGTCTGCGGCGCCGGCGGTTGCGGCTTGGGCGGCGCCGGCGCGGGCGGCGCCGGCGTGGGCTGCGGCGCCGGGGCGGGGGCGGGGGTCGCGGCCGGCGCCTGGCCCTTCTGGACCGGCTGCGGCGGCCCCACGAACTCCATCGTGATCGCCGACGTATCCAGCGGCTCCGGCGGCTTCGCGAACGGGATCGAGACCAGCAGCGCCAGCACCACCAGCACGTGCATCCCGGCCGAGTAGGCGGCGCCGCGGCGCAGTCCGGTGTCCATGCCTCGCCCCGGACAGCCTCAGTGTTGTGCCGCCGCCGCCCGCGCGCCTGCCGCGCACCGGCCTTGGCCGGCGGCGAGGCGGCAGGCGCGGTCGGCGCTGGCGTGGTGGCCGGCGGCGGGGCGGCCGATGGCGTGGCCGCGGGCGGGGCGGCGTCCGAAGACGCGGGGCCGCCGAGCGGCTGCTCGGCCAGCAGCGCCACCTTGGTGAAGCCGCCCTCGGTGATCGTGCCCATCACCTGCATGATCCGGCCGTACGGCAGCGCCTTGTCGCCGCGCACGAAGATGCGCCGCGCCGGATTGTTCTGCGCGATCGCCTGCAGCTTCGCGACCAGGCCGGGCAGCGGCACTTCGGTGTCCTGCAAATAGATCTTGCCCTGCGCATCGACCGAGACCGTGACCGGCTCGCTGTCCTGGTTCACCGGCTGGGCGGTCGTCTTCGGCAGATCGACATTCACCCCCGAAGTCATCAGCGGCGCCGTCACCATGAAGATGATCAGCAGCACCAGCATCACGTCCACCAGCGGCGTGACGTTGATCTCGGAGAGCGGCCGGTAGCGCCGCCGCCGGCCGTTCGTCCCACCGTTCTGCATTCCGGTCTGGATGAAGCCGGCCACCGCTCAGGCCCTCTCCTCGGACTGGCGCGAGAGGATGGCGCCGAATTCGGCGGCGAACGCCTCCATCCGCCCGGCGAGGCGGGCGAGGTCGGTGCTGATCTTGTTGTAGGCGAGCACCGCCGGGATCGCGGCGACCAGCCCGATCGCGGTCGCGAACAGCGCCTCGGCAATCCCCGGTGCCACCACCGCGAGATTGGTGTTGTGCATCGCCGCGATCGCCGAGAAGCTGTGCATGATCCCCCAGACGGTGCCGAACAGGCCGACGAACGGGGCGGTCGCGCCGACCGAGGCGAGGAACACCATCCATCGCTCCTGCCGCTCCATCTCGCGCTGGATGGTGACGCCCATCGCCCGATCGACGCGCTCCCGCACGCTCGATCGCGTGACGTCGGCCCCGGCGACGCGGGCGCTGCGCCGCCACTCGCCCATCGCGGCGCCGAACACGGCGGCGAGCGGATGGGCGGGCTTGGTGCCCTCGGCATCGTAGAGCTCATCGAGGCTGCCGCCGGACCAGAACTGGTCCTCGAAGGCGTCGGCGGCCTGGTTGGCGCGGCGCAGCGCCGAGAATTTCTCGAACACGATCGCCCACACCCAGACGCTGGCCGCCAGCAGCCCGAAGATCACCAGCTTCACCACGATATCGGCCTGCAGGAACAACCCCCACAGCGAGAGGTCGCTGTTGGCCGCCGCCAGGTTCACCGCGTTCACCGTCCGATCCACTCAGCCTACTCCTTCCCTGCCGGCGTCCTCGCGGTCCGGCATCCTGCCTCGGGTGCGAGAGCCGCCCGCCAGCGCGGCGGGATGCGTGCCGGCCGCCCGTCGCGCCATCGCACGCACGCCAGAGTCAGGTCCAGCGCCACCAGCGTCTGCCCGGCCGCCCGGAACTCCTGCCGCACGTCGATCGTGGCGGCGCCCATCGCCTGCGTTGTCGTCAGCACCTCGATCTCGTCATCGAGTCGGGCGGGGCGCAGATACTCCAGATTGACGCGGCGCACCATGAACATCAGCCCGTGCTCGGCCACCAGCGCCGCATGGGGGACGCCCGCCGCGCGCATCGCCTCGGTCCGCGCCCGCTCGGCATAGCGCAGATAGGTCGCGTGATAGACGACGCCGCCGGCATCGGTGTCCTCGAAATAGACCCGCAGGACGTGCCGGTGCGTCAGCATCAGGGGGCGCGTCCAGAAGGGGGGCGCGTCCAGCAGGTCGAGCTGGCCCGGCAGCGCCGGCGGCGGCGTCAGGCCCAGATGCCGCCAGCCGGGCAGGCCGAGCATCCGGCCGCGGCTGGTGCGCAGCACCAGACCTTCCTGGATCAGATAGGGCTCGACCACGTCTTCGAGCGTGTCGCGCGCCTCAGCCAGCGCCGCCGCCAGCGTCTCGACGCCGACCGGGCCGCCGCCGTGGTGCTCGGCGATGCGGCGCAGATAGCGGCGGTCCATCGCGTCGAGGCCGAGCGCATCGACCTCGAGCCGCGCCAGCGCCGCATCGGCGATCGCGCGATCGACCGGGCTGTGTCCGGCGACGGTTGCGAAGTCGCGCACCCGGCGCAGCAGCCGCCCGGCGACGCGCGGCGTGCCGCGGGAGCGCCGGGCGATCTCGGCGCCGCCGTCCGCCGTGAGGTCGAAATCGAGCAGGCGGGCGCCGCGGTTGACGATCCGCTCCAGCTCCTCGGGGGTGTAGAAGATGAGCCGCAGCGGGATGCCGAAGCGGTCGCGCAACGGGGTGGCGAGCAGGCCCGCGCGGGTCGTGGCGCCGATCAGGGTGAAGGGCGAGAGGTCGATGCGCACGCTGCGCGCGGCCGGTCCCTCGCCGATGATGAGGTCGAGCTGGAAGTCCTCCATCGCCGGATACAGCACTTCCTCGATCGCCGGCTGCAGGCGGTGGATCTCGTCGATGAACAGCACGTCGCGCGGCTGCAGATTGGTGAGGATGGCGGCGAGATCGCCGGCGCGCTGGATCACCGGGCCGGAGGTGGCGCGGAAGCCGACGCCGAGCTCGCGGGCGACGATCTGGGCGAGCGTCGTCTTGCCGAGGCCGGGCGGGCCGTGCAGCAGCACGTGGTCCAGCGCCTCCTTGCGTCCGCGCGCGGCGGCGATGAAGACAGCCAGATTCTCTCGGCTGCCTTGCTGGCCGATGAACTCGCCGAGAGACTGCGGCCGCAGCGACGCCTCGGCCGCGTCCTCCGCCGCCCGCTCCGGCGCAATGGCGCGCTCGCTCATTTCCCTCCCTCCCCCCTTGCGGGGGAGGGTCGGGGTGAGGGGGTCGCTGCCAGCAACGGAATCTCCAGGGCGCGCGACCCCCTCCCCCCGCCCCCTCCCGGCAAGGGGAGGGGGAGAAAGGCTGCACTCACCGCGCCAGCTCCTTCAGCCCCTCGCGGATCAGCGCGTCGAGCGCCGCCTCATCGCCCAATCGCCCGGCGGCACGGCCGAGGGCGGTCTCAGCCTCCGGCCGGCGGTAGCCGAGATTGAGCAGCGCCGAGAGCGCATCGGCACCCGCCCCTTGCGGTGCGGGCGGGGCGATCATCGCCCCGGTCCCGACCGGCATCGCGCCGGCTTTTTCCCGCAGCTCCGAGAGCAGCCGCAGCGCCAGCTTCGCCCCCACCCCCGGTGCCCGCGTGAGGCTCGCGCGGTCGCCGGTCGCGATCGCCGCCACCAGCTCGCGCGGCGAGAGCGCCGACAGCACGCCGAGCGCCACCTTTGCCCCCACGCCCTGCACATTCAGCAGCAGGCGGAACCAGTCCCGCTCGGCCGCCTCGGCGAAGCCGAACAGCGTGATCGCGTCCTCGCGCACCTGCGTCTCGATCAGCAGCCGCGCCGCGGCGGGTGGCGCGGGCAGGGCGGCGAGCGTGCGGGTCGAGGCGTGGACCAGATAGCCGACCCCGCCGACGTCGATCACGCAGCGCCCGTCCTCCAGCGCCGCGACCGGCCCGGTGAGCAGCGCGATCACGCGCTTGCCGCCCAGCGGGTACGGGCTCGCGCGGTGATGGGCGTGGCAGATCGCGACTGCGAGCGCATCGGCGGCATCGGCACGGCGCAGCCCCGCCCCCGGCAGCAGCCGCCGCACCATCGCCTGCACCTGCGTCCTTGTCGGCGCCGCCGGTGCCGACCACCGCCTGCTTGACCGCCATCGCGCCGTATTCGGAGACCGGCACGCCGGCGAGCGCCGGGGCCAGCAGGGCGATGCCGCGCGCATAGCCGAGCTTGAGCGTCGCCTGGCCGTTGCGGTTCACGTAGGTCTGCTCGACCGCCGCCTCGTGCGGCCGCCACTCGGCGAGGATCGCGCCGAGTGCCGCGTGCAGCGCGCACAGACGACTCGCCACGTCCTGCCCGGCGTCGGTCGCCACCACGCCGTCGCCGAGATGGCGCAGCCGGCTGCCGTCGATCTCGATCATGCCCCAGCCGGTGTGGCGCAGGCCAGGATCAAGGCCGAGCAGGCGCAGCGCCGCTCACGGCCGCATCCGTTCACGCCGAGAGCCGGGCGAGCACGGCCTCGGGCAGATCGAAATTGGCATAGACGTTCTGCACGTCGTCGCTCTCCTCGAGGGCGTCGATCAGCTTCAGCACCGCGGCCGCGCGCTCCTCGTCGAGCGTGACGGTGGTGGCCGGGCGCCATTCCAGCCTGGCACTCTCGGGCGCGCCGAACCGGGCTTCGAGCGCGTCGCGCACGACGAAGAAATCGTCCACGGCGGCGGTGATCTCGTGTCCGTCGGCATCCGACACGGCCTCCTCCGCCCCCGCTTCGATCGCCGCCTCCAGCATCGCGTCCGCGCTCGCAGCTTCCGGCAGATAGCGGATCACGCCGAGTCGGGTGAACAGGAAGGCGACCGAATTGGTCTCGCCGAGCGCGCCGCCCGCGCGGGCGAAGGTCGAGCGCATGTCCGAGGCGGTGCGGTTGCGGTTGTCGGTCAGCGCCTCGACGATCACGGCGACGCCGCCCGGCCCGTAGCCCTCGTAGCGCACCTCGGCATAGTCCTCGCCGCCGGCGGCGCCGGTTGCCTTCCTGATCGCGCGATCCACCGTGTCTTTCGGCATGTTCGCCTCGCGCGCAGCGGCGATTGCGGCGCGCAGGCGCGGATTGCTGGCCGGGTCGGGCAGGCCCTGGCGGGCGGAGACGGTGATCTCGCGGATGATCTTGGCGAACTGCCGGGCGCGGCGGGCGTCCTGCGCGCCCTTGCGGTGCATGATGTTCTTGAATTGCGAATGGCCGGCCATCGCCGCGATCGGACCTGTATGGTGGTGACGTGTCGGCTTCTAGCACGCGGGGGCCGCGAGACGAAGGCGGGAGGGGCAAGGATGGCTGTCGGCGGCCGGTTCGACGTGGAGGTGGGACGGCGCTCGCGGGCGGTGTTCGTCAGGATCGAGCACGCCGTCTATCTGGCCCTCGGACTGGTGCTGATCGCGACCGCGGTGCTCGCGCTGGCCAGCGCCGTGGTGCTGCTCTGGGGCGCCGTGATCGACTGGAGCGGGACCGAGGCGATCATCACCGTGGTCGATCGGCTGCTGTTCGTGCTGATGCTGATCGAGATCCTGCACACGGTGCGCGATTCGCTGCGCTCGGGGGCGCTGGCGTGCGAGCCGTTCCTGATCGTCGGCCTGATCGCCTCGATCCGGCGGGTGCTGGTGATCACGCTGGAATCGTCGCAGGCGCGGCAGAAGGGCTGGTCGGTGACGACGGAGCGCCTGTTCCGGGCGTCGATGATCGAGCTTTCCGTGCTGGCGGGACTGATCCTGGTGATGGTGGTCTCGATCTGGCTGCTGCGGCGCGGTCGGATCGAGGCGGGCGCACCGCGAGACTGACCGCCGTTCGTCCGCCTATCCCTTCGCCTGCGGCTGCCGTCCGGCGCCGTCCACCAACTGGAACAGCACCAGCGAGCGGCCGGTGATGTCGTAGGCATCGCCGATCTTGAAGCGCTGCTCGCGCGCGTCCTCGGGGATGTTGGTGTCGAACAGCATCAGCCACTCGCTTCCGCCGGCGCAGGGCGGCAGGGTGACGTTCACTAGATCATGGTAGGCGTTCAGCACCATCAGCAGCGTGGTATCGCTGGCGGGGCGGCGGATGCCGGTTGCCTGCGCGCGTCCGTCCATCAGCATCGCGAAGCAGCGCAGCTTGCCGTCCTGCCAGTCCTCCGGGCGCATGTCCTCGCCGTTGGCATTGATCCAGGTCACGTCGCGCACGCCCAGCGCCTCGTTGAACTCACCGGTCAAGAACCGGCCGCGGCGCAGGATCGGGTGACGGTGGCGCAGCCCGGTCAGCTTCCGCACGAAGCGCGTCAGCGCCTGGCCGGCCTCCGTGACGTTCCAATCGACCCAGGAAATCTCGTTGTCCTGGCAATAGGCATTGTTGTTGCCCTGCTGCGTGCGGCCGAACTCGTCGCCGGCGAGCAGCATCGGCGTGCCCTCGCTGAGCAGCAGGGTCGCGAGCATGTTGCGCTTCTGCCGCTCGCGCAGCTCCTTGATCGCCGGATCGTCGGTCGGACCTTCGGCGCCGTGATTCCAGGAATGGTTGTTGCCGCTGCCGTCGCGATTGTCTTCGCCATTGGCCTCGTTGTGCTTGTCGTCGTAAGAGACGACGTCGTTCAGCGTGAAGCCGTCATGCGCGGTGACGAAATTGACGCTCGCCCACGGCTTGCGGCCGCGCCGGTTGAACTTGTCGGCCGAGGCGCAGAGCCGTGCCGCGAGTTCCGGTGCGATCGCCTCGTCGCCTTTCCAGAATGCGCGCACGGTGTCGCGGAAGCGGTCGTTCCACTCCGCCCAGCCGGGCGGAAAGCCGCCGACCTGGTAGCCGCCGGGGCCGATGTCCCACGGCTCGGCGATCAGCTTGACCGACGAAAGCACGGGGTCCTGGCGGCAGGAATCGAGGAAGCCGCCGCCCTCGTCGAACCCGTACGGCTCGCGCCCGAGGATCGTCGCAAGATCGAAGCGGAAGCCGTCCACGTGCATCTCGGTCGCCCAGTAGCGCAGGCTGTCCGTGACCATCTGCAGCACCCGCGGGTGCGAGAGGTTCAGCGTGTTTCCGGTGCCGGTGTCGTTGATGTAGTAGCGCCCCTGATCGGGCAGCAGGCGATAGTAGCTGGCATTGTCGATGCCGCGGAAGCTCAGCGTCGCACCGCGCTCGTTGCCCTCGGCGGTGTGGTTGTAGACGACGTCAAGGATCACCTCGAGCCCGGCATTGTGCAGATGGGCGACCATCTCCTTGAACTCATTGACGCCGTTGCGGGCGGCGTAGCGCGGGTCGGGGGCGAAGAAGCCGATCGTGTTGTAGCCCCAGTAGTTGGCGAGTCCTTTCTCGAGCAGCAGGTTGTCGTTGATGAAGCTGTGGATCGGCAGCAGCTCGACCGACGTCACGCCGAGGTTGCGGACGTAGTCCAGTACCTCCTTCACCGTCAGACCGGCGAAGGTGCCGCGCTGGTGCTCCGGCACCGCCGGATGCCGCTTGGTGAAGCCGCGGACATGCGCCTCGTAGAAGATCGTCTGCTCCCACGGCACCCGCGGCCGGTTGTCGCGGCCCCAGGTGAAGGCGGGGTCGATGACTGCGGCATTTCGGCATCATCGCGGCGCTGTCGCGTTCGTCGAATGTGGTGTCGTCTTCGGTCTCGAGCTGGTAGCCGAACACCTCCGGCCCCCAGCGCAAGCTCCCGACATGGGCACGCGCGTAAGGATCAAGCACCAGCTTGTTCGGGTTGAAGCGATGCCCGGCATCCGGCTCGTAGGGACCGTGGACGCGATAGGCGTAGACCATGTTGGGGCGGGCATCGGGCAGGTAGCCGTGCCAGACTTCGTCGGTGTACTCGGGCAGCTCGATCCGTTCGATCTCCGTCTTGCCTTCCGGGTCGAACAAGCAAAGTTCAACCTTGGTTGCGTAGGCGGAGAACAGGGCGAAATTGACGCCAAGCCCGTCCCAGGTGGCGCCGAGCGGATGCGGCAGGCCTTCGGCGACACGCGAGCGGCGGACGATTTCGGACAAGTACGGTCTCCTGCGACGCGGCACGGCGGCGGGACAAGCGTCCCGGACGCGGCATAGTTGCCTCGGAATGGTGGCGCAATCCGGGCGGCTTGCGCGCCGCCGGCTATCGCCGCCGCCCGGCGCCGCGACTGGCGAGCCATAGACCGGCGGCGAGGCACGCGAGGCCGGCCACCGACAGGGCTGAGACGCTCTCCCCCAGCACCGCGGCGCCCAGGAGCAGGGCCGTGACCGGGCTGAGCGAGAGAAACATCGTCACCCGCGTCGGCGAGGCGTGGCCGAGCGCCCAGAGCCACAGGAAGTAACCGATCCCGCTGCTCGCGCCGATGAACAGCACCGCGAGCCAGCCGCCGACTGTGAATCGCGGCCAGGCGGCGAAGAAGCCCTCCGTCGCGCCGGCCAGCACAGCGAGTGCCGCGATCGAGGCCAGCATGGCGACGGCACTCACCGCGAGGGCGGGGTAGCGGTCGAGATAGGGGCGGTAGAGGACGCTGCACACGGCGCCGCAGAGGGCCGCCGCGAGCACGGCGAGTTCCCCCCACCAGCCATGCCCGGCGCCGGTCCCGGCCATCTTGTCGCCGAGCGCCAGCCCGACGCCGACGATGGTCAGCAGCACGCCCAAGGTCTTGGGCCAGGTGAGCCGCTCGCGGCCGAGGCCGGCGGCGACGAGCATGGTCAGCAAGGGGAAGGCCGCGAAGATCAACGCGCCGCGGCCGGCGGGGATGAGGCGCAGTCCCCAGTTCAGCAGTGCGATCAGGACGCCGAACTGCACGATGCCCAGCAGCGTGATCGGAGCCAGGTCGCGAGCAGCAAACCGCACGCGCGGCGTGGTCGCCAGCAGCGGCGGGAGCAGGCAGAGGAACCCGATTGCGTAGCGCAGCAGGGCCAGCGAGGCCGGGCCGGTCTGGCCGATCACGAACCGTGTCGCGACCATGGCGGCCCCAACCTGCACCCCGGTCGCCGCCGCCGCGGCCAAGGCGAGGGCGGCGGTGGCTCCGGGCCGCTGGGCGGCCACGGCGGCGGACGGGCTTACAGCTCCAGGTCCCAGTTCTGACCGACGAGGTCGTGGCCGAAGCTGTGGTGACGCTCTTCCGCGACGAGTTGGAATCCGGCGCGCTGGTAGATGCTCCGGGCGGCGGTCAGCACGTCGTTGGTCCAGAGCGTGATCCGGCGGTAGCCGACCAGGCGCGCGAAGCGGATGCACTCGTCCACCAGGCGCCGCCCGATGCCGAGGCCGCGCGCCTCCGGCTCGACGTAGAGCAGGCGCAGTTTTCCGATCGCCTCCGTCTGCCGCACGAGGAAGACCGAACCGACGACCGCACCCTCGCGCTCCGCGATCCAGCACCGCTCGCGCTTGGGGTCGAACTCCTGGATGAACCGGGCCACGATCTCGGCAACCAGCGCCTCGAAGCGCTCGTCCCAGCCATATTCCTGCGCATAGAGGAGGCCCTGGCGATGCACGATCCAGCCCATGTCGCCGGGCTGATGCGGCCGCAGGAGGTAGGGGAGCTTGGGTTCCGGCCGGCCGCCGTCGCCGAGCAGCGTCTCGGCCGTCAGCAGGGCTGCCACGAGGTGCTGCTGCTCCGCCGCGGTGAGCTTTTCCAGCATCGCGCCCACCTCGTCGCGCGAGCGGGCGTCGATGACGGCGAACGCCTCCTGCCCCGTCTTGGTCAGCGAGATCACGCTCTCGCGGCCGTCGGTCGGGGAGGGGCGGCGTGCGATCAGGCCGGTTGTCTCGAAGCCGCGCAGGATGCGGCTGAGGTAGCCCGCGTCAAGCCCGAGCCCGCCGCCCAGCTTCGCGGCCGTCGTCGTCCGGCACTGCGCCAGCTCGTAGATGATACGGCCTTCGGTCAGCGACAGCGGACCGCCCAGCAGCCCTTCATGCAGCACGCCGATCCGGCGCGTGTAGAAGCGGCTGAACCGCCGCACGATTGCTATCCGATCGGCAAGATCGCCGCCGCTGGTGGTGCTCATGCTCCCGCTCCGGCTGGCTAACTGGTTGCCTAGTGTCAGCAGTATGGTGGCCAGAGTCAAGTATAATTCCTGAGGCGCCCGCCCGGTCAGCTCTGCCGGCGGCCCCCGGCGAGGGCAGGCAGCAGCGGCAGCAGATTGTGCAGGTCGCGCTCGGCCACGCAGCAGAGATAGTGCCCGGCCGCCGGCACGCCCTCGGCGCCGGCCGCCAGCGGCCGGCCACCGGCATCGAACGCCATCGCGGTCAGACCAAGGCCGCGATAGACCCAGAGCAGCGCCGGGCCGGCATTCCAGATCGCCGGATCGAGACCTTCCTGCTCGGCGAGGTCGCGAAACCGCCAGATCGCCGACACCCGGTCATCGGCCGGCCCCACCGGATCGCCCAGGCCGAGCAGCACGCGGCCCAGGCGGCGGAACGCGATCGCGGCGCGTCCGGCCTCGCCGAGCAGCAGCCCGTCCGCCTCCACCGCCGGCAGCGGCCCGAGTGCGCCGTAGCGCCGCCGCGCGGCCGCATCCCACGGCAGCCAGCGCACCCGCGCCGGGCGCACCAGCCGCCATCCCGCGGCGACGCCCAGCAGCACCGAGAGTGCCACCGCAAGCCGCACGCCGTTCGGCACCTGCGCCGAGAGCACGACCGCCCACCAGCTATCGGCGTCCAGCGCCGGCGGCGCCGGGCGGAACGCGACCAGCGCCAGCACGCAGACGGCCAGCGCGAGCAGCGGCAGCGCCATGGAGCGGTCGAGCGGTCCGCTGATCAGCCGCGCGTGGCGGTAGCAGGCGCCGCGCAGGGGGGCCAGCAGCAGCATCGCCAGCAGCAGCACGCCGGGCAGCCAGGCCGGCTGGCCGCCGACGGCCGTGACCGCCGCCGCGAGCGGCAGCAGCAGCAGCGTCAGCCACCAGGCGAGCGTCACCCGCTGCGCCAGCCCCGCCGCCAGCAGCATCAGCGCGGTGCCGATCAGCGAGGGCACGTATTGTCCGGCGGTGGCCGCGGCCGCCGCCACGTCCGGGTCGGCGAAACCAAAATGCGGGCGCGGCTGCAACACGCCGAGCGAGAGCAGCATCGCGCCGCACAGCGCCACCGTGCCGGTGCTGGCGGCGACCGCGAAATCCGGCTCGCTCCACAGGCCGGCGCGACGGCGGCGGGGCAGCAGCCGGCCACCGCGCAGCAGCACTTCGTTGGCGGCGAACAGGCTGCCCGCCAGCAGCAGCGGCACGATGTAGTAGTACAGGCGGAACAGCAGGATCGCGCCCACGATCGGTGGCGCCGGCAGATAGGGCGCCAGGCCGAGCAGCATCGCGCCGTCGAACACGCCGATCCCGCCCGGCAGGCTGGCCGCAAGCCCAGCCGTGTAGCAGGCGACATAGACGCCGAGGAAGCGGAGATAGGTGAGGCCCGGCGTGGCCGGCAGCAGCGCGAAGAAGATCGCCGTCGTGACCGCCACATCGACGGTCGCCAGCGCCACCTGCAACACTGCCATCCGCGCGCCGGGCAAGGCGATGCGCGCGCCGAACAGCTGCACGCCCCGCCGCAGCGAGGCCAGCAGCAAGTAGCCGCCGACCACCACCCAAAGCAGCACGCCCGCACCGTGCAGTGCCCCGAGCGGGAGCCAAGTGCCGAGCAGCGGCACCGCACGCGGCTCGAAGACCAGCACGATGCCGCCGAGCACCATGCCGCCCAGCCCGAAGGTCAGGCTGCAGAACGCCACCACTTTGGCGATCTGCAACGGCGTCAGGCCCCAATGCGCATAGAAGCGGTAGCGCACCGCGGCCCCCGAGACGGCCGAGAAGCCGAGATTGTGCGACAGCGCATAGGCGCAGAACGAGGCGAAGGCAGCGCGGCTGTAGCTGACCCGGTTGCCGGCAAAGATCGTGCCGAGCCGGTCATAGAGCGTCAGGACGCCGTAGGAGAGCACGGTCCACAGTGCCGCGGCGAGAAGTGCTGCGGCCGGCGTGTCCTCGATCGAGCGCTCGATGTCGGCCAGGCTGAGGCGGCGGAACTCGGCCTCGACGGCGATGATCGCGGCGAGAAGGAGTGCCAGGCCAAGCAGCGCCGGCAGCCGACGCAGCCAGCTCGGTGCTCCGCTCACACGCAGCTCAGGCGGCGTCCGCGGGCCTCGCGAGCGCGGCCTCGATCAGGGCGATCGTCTCGGCGATGCCGTAGAGGGCGACGAAGCCGCCGAAGCGCGGCCCCTCGGGCTGGCCGAGCAGCACCTGGTAGAGACAGGCGAACCAGTCGCGTAAGCCCGGGAACGGGTGCCGCTTGCCGACCTCGAACACCGCGTCCTGGATCGCCTCGGCACCGGCACCGGGTTCCATGCCGCGCAGCGTCTCGGCGAGATCGGCCAGCGCCGCGCGTTCGGTCTCGGTGGGGTTCCGGTAGCGCTTCGCCGGGCGGACGAAGTCGCGATAGTAGGCGAGCGCGTGGCCCACGAGCCGGTCGAGAAACGGCATCGTCTCGGGGCTGGCATCGGGGCTGTAGCGGCGGACGAAGCCCCAGAGGAGCTCGGGCGTCTCGGCGTTCACCACGCTCGCGAGGTTGAGCAGCATGGCGAACGAAACCGGGCTGCCGCCGTGGTTGGGGATGCGCCCGGCATGGATGTGCCAGGCCGGGTTCGCGGGATCGGGTTGCTGCTGCAGGCGGGCGAGGTTGGCGAGATACTCGTCGGTCGCCTTCGGGATCACGTCGAAATAGAGCCGCTTGGCGCGACCGGGCGCGTTGAACATGAACTGCGAAAGCGCCTCGGGCGGCGCGTAGCGCAGCCACTCCTCCACCGACAGGCCGTTGCCCTTCGACTTGCTTATTTTCTGCGCGTTCTCGTCAAGGAAGAGCTCGTAGGTGAAGCCGACCGGCGGCTCGCGGCCCAGGATGCGGCAGATGCGGCCCGAGAGGCGCACGCTGTCGATCAGATCCTTGCCCGACATCTCGTAATCGACGCCGAGTGCGATCCAGCGCATCGCCCAGTCGGCCTTCCATTGCAGCTTGGCGGCCCCGCCCGTGACCGGTGTTTCGAACCGCGCGCCGGTCTGCGGATCGCTCCAGACGATCGTGCCCGCAGCCTCGTCGCGATGCTCGATCGGCACCTGCATCACCTGCCCGGTCTCGGGATGGATCGGCAGGATCGGCGAATAGGTCGCGCGCCGGTCCGGCCCGAGCGTGGGCCGCACGACCGCGAGGATCTCATCGAAGCGGGCGAGCACGCGCAGCAGCGCCGCGTCGAAGCGGCCGGATCGGTAGTACTCGGTCGAGGACGCGAACTCGTATTCGAAGCCGAACTGGTCGAGGAAGCTGCGGAGATGGGCGTTGTTGTGCGCGCCAAAGCTCTCGTGGGTGCCGAACGGGTCGGGGATCGCGGTCAGCGGCTTGCCGAGATGGCGCGCGAGCCGATCGCGGTGGGGCACGTTGTCCGGGACCTTGCGCAGCCCGTCCATGTCGTCGCTGAACGCGATCAGGCGCGAGGGCCGGCCGGTCAGAACCGTGTAGGCATGGCGCACCCAGGTGGTGCGGGCGACCTCGCCGAAGGTGCCGATATGCGGCAGGCCGGAGGGGCCGTAGCCGGTCTCGAAGATCGCGACATCCTTGCCGGTGCCGTCGATCCACGCGGCCAGCTTGGCGGCTTCCTCGAACGGCCAAGCGTGCGGCAGCGGCGCCGTGTGGGCTGCGTCGGACATGGCGCGCAGGCTAGGGAGCGGGGGTACGGCGGTCAACGCGCAGCCGGGCGCGAGCCGAAGCGGGCGGCGGCCTCGGCGAGATCGAGGGACGCGAAGTGGAGCCGGCCGGCCAGTTTTCGCAACAGCTTTGCGTCTGCGGTCACGAACGTCGCGGCCAATGCATCGGCGGTGGCAAGGTACACGCAGTCGTATGCGGGATGATCGAGCTGCACGCTCAGCCGAAGCGCCGATGCGAACAGCAGCCGTGCCGGCACGATTTGGATTTCGACCTGCAACAAGGCATGGGCGGCCAAGTCCCCCTCGTCAGCCGACACCTGGCCGCGACGCACCATCTTCCAGAGGATGTTGGCAGCTTCGGCATAGAGCAGGTCGGGCGCCACGAGCTTCGCGTCCAACAGGCGAAGAGCATCGTCGGACCCTTCTTCGCGCACCAGCCATTTGATCGCGACGCTCGCGTCCACGACCAGGGCTGTCACCGCTCGTCACGGCCCTCGCGCTGGAGCACCTCGGAAGGGGTGATCTGGCGCCCGGCGGTGCGCCGCCGCAGCTCGGCCGCAAGTTCCTGCCAATTGACGCGAGGCTCGACTTCGCCCGCGAGGGCGAGGCGGAGGAGCTCGCGATGCTCGGCCTCCATCGACCGGCCATGAGCCGCCGCGCGCAGCTTCAGCTTCGCCACCAGTTCCTCGTCGAGGTTCCTGACGATCAGGCTCGTCGCCATATCCCTCTCCTCTCCCGCGCTATCAGTGCAATCAATGATAGCAAACCGCCCGCGGCTCGCAAGCCCCACATCCCAATGGCGGGAAACGCCGCTATGGTCCGCGCCGATGCTCGCCGCCGCCGTCGCCGTGTTCTCTGTCGTTGTGCTGCTCGGGCTGAGCCTTGCCCTGCTGCACCTGCAACGGCCACGTGGCGCGCCGGCCGCACTCGGCGCGCTGCATGGCGTGCTCGGGGCGTCCGGGGTCACGCTGCTGTTGGCGGCGGCAAGGCCTTCGGCGAAGGCGGCGGCGCAGGGCGCCGGCACGTTCGGCTTCGACGCCACATGGCTGCTGAGTGCGGCGCTGGTCCTGGGCCTCGGGGTGCTGTTTCTGCTTCGCCGCGGGCGACGCCCGCAGGCGGGACTGGTTATCGCGCTGCACGGCACGATCGCGGTGCTGGGATATGTGATACTGGCGGCGTATTGGTCCATCGGGTAAAAGACTTGATCGGGTGCTCGCGCACCGCCGACGACCGGACGGAACCATGAAGGGGGTGTGATGTCTATCATCGTGTGGATCATCCTGGGGCTGATCGCGGGGTTCATCGCCAGCAAGATCGTCAACAAGTCCGGCGCGGGCATCGTGCTCGACATCGTGCTCGGTATTGTCGGCGCGCTTGTCGGGGGCTTCATCTTCCGTGCGTTCGGAGCGTCCGGCGTCACCGGCTTTAACGTCTACAGCATCGTCGTGGCCATCATCGGCGCGATCGTCGTGCTGATTATCTATCACGCGATCGTCGGCCGTGGCCGCGCCGTCTGACCACCGACGCACTGCTACGAGGCCTCCTCCCGCGCCGCGCCCCACTCCACGTCCCGATGCACATAGGCCGACATCAGCACCCCGAACCCCGCCATCACCGTCAGCTCCGCCGAGCCGCCGTGCGAGACCAGCGGCAGCGGCACGCCGCCCACCGGGATCGCCCCCATCACCATCGCCAGGTTGACGAACACATAGAGAAAAAAGTTGGTGGCGATGCCGAGCGCGACCAGCCGCCCGAACGGGTGGCGGCAGCGCAGCGCGATCGCGACCGCCCCGAGCACGATCAGCAGCAGCAGTGCGATCAGCGCCGAGCCCGCCCACGAACCCCCATTCCTCGGCGAATAGCGTGAAGATGAAGTCGGTCTGCTTCTCGGGCAGGAAATCGAGCTGTCCCTGCGTGCCGTGCAGGAAACCCTGGCCCCACATCCCGCCTGAGCCGAGTGCTATCTTCGACTGGATGATGTTGTAGCCGGCACCAAGCGGATCGTGCTCGGGATGCAGGAAGGTCAGGACACGGGCGCGCTGATAGGCGTGCATGTGCGCATAGGCGAAGCGCGCCGCAAACGGCAGCGGCAGCAGCGCCAGCGCGAATTGCCACCAGCGCACGCCGGCGGCGAGGAACATCGCCGCCCCCACCAGCAGCGTGATCACCGCGGTGCCGAGGTTCGGCTCCTTCAGGATCAGCGCCACCGGCGCCGCCACCATCAGCGCCGGCACGACGAGGAAAAACGGATTGCCCACGCGCTCCCACGACGCGCGGTGGAAATAGCGTGCCAGCGCCAGCACCAAGGCGAGCTTCATCAGTTCGCTCGGCTGCAACTGCATGCCTCCGATGTCGATCCAGCGCTCCGCCCCTTTGCCGACCTCGCCGAAGCGCAGCACCGCGGCGAGCAGCAGCAGGCTCGCGGCATAGCCCGCATAGGCGAGGCGGGCGATGGCCCGGATGTCGATCATCGCGATCGCGAGCATGATGCCGAGGCCGGCCGCGAAGCGCAGCACGTGCCGCCCCGCGTACGGCTCGGTCGAGCCGCCGCCCGCGGAATAGAGCGCCACGTAGCCCACCCCCGAGAGCGCGCACAGCAACAGCACATAAAGCCAGTTCACCTGCCACAGCTTGGCGAGCAGGCCGAAGCTCGGCTCGGCGCGGATCAGGCGGCGCGCGTGGATCATGCCGGCGAAGTTGCCGCAGCCACGGTCTGCGGGCGCCGCTCGCGCCGCGCGGGATCGCGCCTGAGCGTGTCGGTCATGATCGCGCGCGCGATCGGCCCGGCCACGTCGGCGCCGGCATTGCCGTGCTCGACCACCACTGCGGCGGCATAGCGCGGAGCGTCATACGGCGCGTAGCAGACGAACAGCGCGTGCGGCCGCAACTTCCAGGGCAGGTTCATGGAATTGTAGCGGCCGCTCTCGCGCACCGCGCGCGAGACGTCCGTCACCTCCGCCGAGCCGGTCTTGCCGGCCATCTGCACGCCCGGAATTGAGAGCCGCGCCTTCGGCGCCGTGCCGCCCGCCTCGTTGACCACCGCCCACATGCCGGAGCGCACGTCGTGCAGGAACGGCTCCGCGATGCCGAGCGAGGGCCAGTCCGTTGTCGCCCCGCCGAGTTGGACGGCGCCGCCCAGCGTGCGCGTCAGATGCGGCTCGATCGCGCGTCCGGTCGCGACCCGTGCCACATAGGTCGCGAGCTGCAACGGCGTCACCGAGACGTAGCCCTGGCCGATCCCGCACACCACGGTATCGCCGACGTTCCAAGGATGCCCCCGTGCTGTCCGCCAGGCGCGGGTGGGAACCAGCCCGGTGCGCGCGCCGGGCAGTTCGATCGGCAGGGCCACGCCGAGGCCCAAGCGGTGCGCCATCGCGGCGATGCGGTCGATGCCGGTGCGCAGTGCCGTCTTGTAGAAAAACACGTCGCAGGAGTTCTTGATCCCGCCATGCAAGTCGAGCGAGCCGTGGCCGCTGCGCAGCCAGCAATGAAACCGGGTGCTGCCGATGTCGAGGTGGCCGGGGCAAAACAGGCGGTCGTGCGCGGTGAGCGCGCCCGAGCTGAGCGCCGCCAGCGCCACCGCCATCTTGAAGGTGGAGCCGGGCGGATAGACGCCGCCCACCGCCTTGTTGATCAGCGGCGCCATCGGATCGTGCATCCAGGCGTTCCACTGCGCTTGGCTCACCCCCGCATTGAACAGGCTGGGATCGAAGGACGGGTTGGTGGCCATCGCCAGCACCTCCCCGTTGGTCGCATCCAGCACCACTGCGCTGGCGCTCTGGCGGCCGAGATGGCCCATCGTCGCGCGCTGCAGCGTGGCGTCGATGGTCAGGCCGAGTTCGGCGCCCGCCGTGCCTTCCTCGCGGTCGAGCTCGCGGACGACGCGACCGAGCGCGTTGACCTCGAACTGCACCACGCCGGCGTGGCCGCGGAGTGCGATCTCGTCGTGCTTCTCCATCCCCGCCCGGCCGACGCGGATGCCGGGCAGCGCGAGCAACGGCACGGCGGCGACCTCCACCTGGTCGGGCGGGGCCACGTAGCCCACCACATGGGCGAGCAGCGAGCCGGCGGGATACTCCCGGGTGGTGCCGAGATCGACGACGATGCCGGGCAGATCGGGCGCGTTCACCTCGATCCGCGCCATCTCGTCCCAATCGAGGAAGTCGCGCACCAGCACCGGGATGAAGCGCCGGCGCTGCGCCAGCTCGCGCTCGATCCGGGCGCGCTCGTGATCGGGCAGGGCCACCAGGCGGGCGAAGGTGTCGAGCGTGGCGTCGGGCCGCGCCGCCTCGCCGGGGATCAGCAGGGCGCGCCAGTTGAGCCGGTTGCCGGCGAGCACGGTGCCGAAGCGGTCGAGGATGCGGCCCCGCGGCGGCGCGATCAGCCGCGAGCTGACGCGGTTGTTGCGTGCCATCGTGGCGAAGCGCGCGCCGTCCACGACCTGCACCTGATAGAGACGCGCGGCGAGGGCGCCGAGCGCCGCGGTCTGGGCGGCGCCGAGCAGCAGCGCGCGGCGGGTGAACACTCCGGTTCGCTTCGCTTCGCGCCGCATCGCCGTGCCTCACACCCGCTCAGGGGCGGCGACGGTGCGATGCGCCCAGGTCAGGCCGATTGCCAGCGCCGGATAGAAGCCGGCCGCGAGTGCCCACTCGAACAGGGCGGGCAGCGGCGGCAGCAGCCGCAAGCGCAGCAGCGAGGTCAGGCTCCAGTCGAGCGCCGCGGCACCGGCCGCGATCGCGACGAAGGCGAGCCAGACGACCGCAAAGCCTTGCCGCGACAGCGCGTGGCGCCAGCGGAACGCGATCCCGTGCGCGATCAGCAGCACCAGCGCATCGACACCGGGCGGCCCTAGCCCGAGCAAATCGGCGAGCAGGCCGAGCAGGAACACCACCGCCGGGGGCATCGAGGCGGGACGGAACAGCGACCAGAAGAACACGCAGCCGAGTGCGATCGCCGGCTGCAGCTCGGCCTGCGCGGGCAGGTCAAGTGGCGCGGCGCCAAGCAGCAGAAAAGCGCCGGGTACTGGCTGCCGGCGCGCACAGCCGCGCGGTCGCGTCGAGCCGCCGCAGCAGCGTCGGCCGCGGCCGGATGCCGGGGGTTTTTTCGTCGGTCGCCGTCATTCGCCGCGCGCCCCGGCCTCGGGCGGTTCGATGCCGCGCATCCGGTAGTCGAAGACCCGCACCATCTCGAGCCGGCCGAGATGGGCGTAGGGCACCACACGGGGAATGTCGCCGGCGCTGTACTGCACCAGGCCCACCGGCAGGCCGGCAGGAAAGGCGCCGGCCGCGGCGCTGGTCACGACCCGCTCGCCCGCGAGCGGCCGGCTGCCCTGGGGCCAGTACATCAGCCGCGGCAGGGGGGCGTTGGTGCCCACCAGCAGCGCCCGGCTGCCGCTGCCGACGAGCCTGACCGGGATGCGGCTGTTGATGTCGGTCAGCAGCAGCACCCGCGCGCTGCGGGCCCCCACCTCCGTCACCCGTCCGACCAGCCCGGCATCGTCGAGCGCGATCTGGCCGGGCTGCACGCGATGGCCGGGGCCGAGATAGAGCAGGACCGCGCGGGCGTAGAGGCCCCCCGCGTCGGCGACCACGCGTGCGGTCACATAGGAGGCGGGCGGGTCGGGAAGCCAGTGCAGGTCGGCCTTGAGCGCCGCATTCTCGGCATCGAGCGCCAGCGCCGCCGCCCGCCAGCGGCGCAGCCGGGCATTCTCGGCGCGCAGCCGCGCGTTCTCGGCCTCCAGCGCAAACTGGTGGCCGAAATCGTCGCCGATCCGGTGCAGCCGGGCGACCGGGCCGGCGAGGGTGGCGTAGAGCGGCGCCAGCAGGTCGGCGAGGCCCACCCGGGCACGCTCGGCCAGCAGCGCGTCGGCCTTGCCCAGCAGCATCAGCGCGAACGACGCCGCCACCAGCACCGGCAGCGTCAGTCGCGCCAGCGCCTGGCGCATCTGGATGGAGAGCCGGATCAGGATTCCGCTCCGTTCGTCAAGGCCTTGGTCCGCGGGCCGCGCATCCCATCATAGCCTGCAACCGGTGCGGGCGGGAGACGGCTGCTGCGCGAAATCGCGGCCCGATCACGATGACCGGACCCGCCTCCTGTTCAGCGGGTCGGCGGCGGCGGTGGCGAAGCTGACCGGCCGGAGGACAGGGCCTGATCAGGCTCCCTCAGGCCCAAGAACAGGGCCGGATCAGGCTCTGCCGCCAGCCTGAGAACAGGGCTGGATCAGGGTTTTTGGCTCCTGAGAACAGGGATATATCAGGCTCACCGCAGCGGGGAGTGGCCGTGGGGGTCTCGCCAACGGCTCGCTTCGCCAGTCGCATCGTTCTCCCATCTCGGCCTCCGCGGCGATCATGGTTGGCAGCTCGGCATCCGAAACTCGCATCAGTTCCCGCATCCCCGGCACCGGCTGCACCCATGCCCGCCGCGAATCAACCACTTCTTCTAACACAAAGCTGAGGTGTTGTCAAACATCATAACGCAGCCCGCAGCCCCCGCGGTGGCTAATACATCGTGCTCAACACGTTGCGCAGCCGCTTCATCTCCTCGAGCGCGCGGCCGGTGCCGAGGGCGACGCACTGCAGCGCGTCCTCGGCGATCACCACCGGCAGCCCGGTCGCGTCGCGCAGCACCTGATCGACCCGGTGCAGCAGCGAGCCGCCGCCGGTCAGCACGATGCCCTTGTCCACGATGTCGGCGGCGAGCTCGGGCGGCGTGTTCTCCAGCGCCACCTTCACCGCCTCCACGATCTGGCTCACCGGCTCGGCGAGGCTCTCCGCAATCTGCCGCTGGCTGACCACCACCTCGCGCGGCACCCCGTGCATCAGGTCGCGGCCCTTGACCTCGCAATAGGGGCCGTCCTCGCCGTCCAGAGGCGCGCTGGCGGCGCCGATGTCGATCTTGATCCGCTCGGACGTGCTCTCACCGATCAGCAGGTTGTGGTTGCGGCGGACGTAGCTGATGATGCTCTCGTCCATCTTGTCGCCGCCCACCCGGACGCTGCGCGAATAGACGATGCCGCCGAGCGAGATCACCGCGACCTCGGTGGTGCCGCCGCCGATATCGACGATCATGCTGCCCGACGGCTCGGTGACCGGCAGGCCGGCGCCGATCGCGGCGGCCATCGGCTCCTCGATCAGCAGCACGCGACGCGCGCCGGCACTCTCGGCGCTCTCCTGGATCGCGCGCCGCTCCACCGCGGTCGAGCCGGAGGGGACGCAGACGATGATCATCGGCGAGGCGAAGCCGCGGCGGTTGTGTACCTTGCGGATGAAATGCTTGATCATCTCCTCCGCGACCTCGAAATCGGCGATGACGCCGTCGCGCAGCGGGCGGATGGCGGCGATGTTGCCGGGGGTGCGGCCGAGCATCTGTTTCGCTTCCTCGCCGACCGCGAGCACCTGCTTCTTGCCGCGCACCTCGGCGATCGCGACCACGCTGGGCTCGGCGAGCACGATCCCGCGCCCCTTGACGTAAACCAGCGTGTTGGCGGTGCCGAGGTCGATCGCCATGTCGGCCGACATGACGCCCAGCAGGCGAGAGAACATTCCATGACCCCAATGCCGCCGGCGCTGCTCCTACTCGCCCGGCTGCCCAGGAACAAGGTCCGGGAACAAGGCCGCCAACGCAGCCGCCGCGCCGTCGCCATCGGGGCGCCACAAACTTTCCGCGGACGCCGCGTTGTAATGTGGACGGAGATGGACGGAGGAACCGATAATGATGCGTAAGCTTCTGATCCCCTTGCTGGTGGGCAGCATGGCCGTGGGCCTGGCCGGGTGCGGCGAGACGCCGGGCACGCGGGCGCTGACCGGCGGCGCGATCGGCGCCGGCGGCGGCGCGTTGATCGGCGGCGCGACTGGCGTTGGCGCCGGAACCGGCGCGTTGATCGGCGGCGGAACCGGCGCGGTCACCGGCGCGGTCACGGCGCCGCGCTGATCCGATCCGGTGCGCGCGCCAGGCGCTGCCTTGGTTCGGCCGCATCGGCAGCGTTACCATTCGACCGCAGTGCCCCGCGAGTTGGGGCTCAAGACGGAAGGAGAGACTGCTCCATGAAGCGTATCCTCGGCCCCGGCGCCATCGTATTGGGACTGGCCATGGGCCTTTCCGCCTGCACCAACCCCTACGACCCTGGCCAGCGTGCCCTGGGCGGCGGTCTGCTGGGCGCCGGCGCCGGCGCGGCGGTGGGCGGGATCGCGGGTGGTGGCCGCGGGGCCGCGATCGGCGCGCTCGCCGGCGGCGCGCTCGGCGCGGCGGGCGGCGCCGTCACCACGCCGACGCCGCCGCCGGCCTACTACGGATATTAAGCGGCCATTAAGCGGCAAGGGGCCGGGTCCGCGCCGTCTGCCGGCGCGGACCCGGCCCCCGTGTCGCGGCCGATCAGGCTTGGCGGCGGTGCCTCCGCCGGCGTAACGTGCTGTCCCTGGCACCCGGGAGGGACGGCAGGATGAGGCGTCGAACATTCCTGGCGGCAGGGGCTGCGGCCCTGGCGGCGCCAAGGCTGTCACGCGCGGCCGATACGCGCCTGCTCAAGTTCATTCCGCAATCAGACCTCGCGGTGCTCGATCCGATCTGGACCACCGCCTACGTCACCCGCAATCACGGGTTCCTGGTGTTCGATACCCTCTACGGCCAGAACGCGAAATACGCGGTCTCGCCGCAGATGGCCGCCGGCGCGGTCACCGAGGACGACGGCAAAACCTGGAAGATCGCGCTGCGCGAGGGGCTGAAGTTCCACGACGGGACCCCGGTGCTGGCGCGCGACTGCGTGGCCAGCATCGAGCGCTGGGGCAAGCGGGACAGTTTCGGCCAGGCGCTGATGGCGGCGACCGACAGCCTCTCGGCCGGCGATGACCGCACCATCGTCTTCAAGCTCAAGGCGCCGTTCGCGCTGCTGCCCGACGCGCTCGGCAAGTCCGGCAGCAACGTCCCCTTCATCATGCCCGAGCGGCTGGCGAAGACCGATCCGTTCACGCAGGTGACGGAGATGGTCGGCAGCGGCCCCTACAAGTTCGTGGCCCGCGAGCGGGTGCCGGGCAGCCTTATCGTCTATGAGCGCAACACCGCCTACGTGCCGCGCAGCGGCGGCACCCCGAGCTTCATCGCCGGCCCCAAGGTCGCGCATTTCGACCGCGTCGAGTGGCACGTGATCCCCGATGCGGCGACCGCGGCGGCGGCGCTGCAATCGGGCGAGATGGACTGGTGGGAGGACCCGACCGCCGACCTGCTGCCGCTGCTGCACAAGAACCGCCACCTCAAGACCGAAATCCAGGACCCGACCGGCGGTGCTCGGGGTGATGCGGCCCAACTTCCTCTACCCGCCGTTCGACAACGTGGCGTTCCGTCGCGCGCTGATGGGCGCGATCGACCAGTCGGCGTTCATGACGGCGGCGGGCGGCACCGATCCCAGCCTCTCGCACGTGCCGACCGGGGTGTGGTGCCCGGCTTCGCCCTTGGCGACCGACGCCGGGATGCCGAAGCTGGTCGGGCCGCCCGATTTCGCCGCGGTGCGAAAGGCGGTCGCGGCCTCCGGCTACAAGGGCGAGAAGGTCACGGTGCTGGGTGCGACCGACTTCCCGATCATCAATGCCGTCTGTCTGGTCGGCGTGGACGCGCTGAAGAAGTCGGGCGTGAACGTCGATTATCAGGCGATGGACTGGGGCACGCTGGTGGAGCGGCGGGCCAAGAAGGACCCACCCGACAAGGGCGGCTGGAACATTTTTTTCACGTATTGGGGCGGGCTCGACATGTTCAGTCCCGCGGCCGACCCCTCGCTCAGCGGCAACGGCACCGCCGGCTGGTTCGGCTGGCCCACCTTCCCCGACCTCGTGAAGCTGCGCCAGGCGTGGCTGGCCTCGCCCGATCTGGCGGCGCAGAAGAAGATCGCGGCCGAGATCCAGGTGCAGTTCTTCAAGGATGTGCCGTATTACCCGCTCGGGCAGTTGTTCCAGCCGACCACCTATCGCGACACCATCACGGGCATCCTCAACGGCGGCTTCGTGCTGTTCTGGAATGTGCGCAAGACGTGAACGGGGGCACGATCACGCTGCATCGCTCTGCGTGAGCAGGAGCGGCTGGCAGCAGGCGAGCAGCCAGTCGCGAAAAATGCGCACGCGCGCACTCGCGAGCGCCTCGGGGCGGCAGACGAAGAAGTAGGAATATGCGGTTGCCGCCGCTGCCGGCCACAGCCGCACCAGCCGGCCGGTGCGGAAATCCGCCTCGGCGAGGCTGGTGCGCACCAGCGCCACCCCCAGGCCGCGCACCGCGGCCTCGATCACCAGATCGGCCTGGCTGAGCCGGATGCCGCCGCGCGGCGCGCGCGGCGCGGCGCCGACATGCGCGAGCCAGCTCGGCCAGCCCGAGCCGCTGCGGTCGGTCTCGGTGGGGGTATCGTGCAGCAGCGGCATTCGCATCAGGGCGGCGATGTCGCGCGGCGGCCCGTGGCGCGCGATCAGGTCCGGGCTGCACGCCGGCACCACCGCGTCGCCCATCAACGGCGTCACCGCCAAGCCCGGATAGACGCCGGCGCCGAAGCGGATCGCCGCATCCACCTCAGCGGCGCGCAGATTGACCACCTGGCCCTGCGCGTGGATGCGGATTTCGATCTCCGGGTGCTGGTGGCTGAAGCCGCTGAGCCGCGGCAGCAGCCAGCGCGTGGCGAAAGAGGGCAGCACGCTGATCTCAAGCGAGCCTGGCAGCCCGGCTGCGTCCAGCCCGGCGAGGGCCAGCGCGATCCGTTCCAGCCCCTCGGCCACGCCGCGGGCGAGCGTCTCGCCGGCCCCGGTCAGGCACAGGCCGCGCGGCGTGCGGTCGAACAGGGTGCGGCCGAGCTCCTGCTCCAGCAGCTTGATGCGCTGGCTGATCGCCCCCTGCGTTACGTGCAGCTCGGCCGCCGCCTCGGTGAAGCTGAGCCGGCGCGCCGCCGTCTCGAAGGCGCGCAGCGCGTCCAGCGAGGGCAGGCGGCGAGAGGACGCACGCCGTGGGCCGTCCGAGGCGGTCGTGCCGTGCTGCGTCATCCCCTTCGATCGTCCCCCGGCCGGCGCTCCCGCATCCGGTCCTTAGCACGGGTCGCAGCGGTCCGCGGCGAGCGGGATCACATCACGCGCGATCGCCGGGCATCGCGATGCGCCGTCCGATCCAGGGCGGCCGGCCAAGGCCGCGATGGGCGGCGGCCGCGGCCGCAACCGCCTCATGCAGCACCGCCGGCCAGGGGGTCACGCGCCGTGTGCCGAGGTCGATGTGCAGGTACATCAATTCCTGGGCCGCGGCCCGGGTGTCATCGGCGGCGCGGCGCATCTCGTGCGCGAGATGCAGGCGCTTCGCATCGGCGCCCAGCACCAGCGTCCGCACGCGCACCGCCTCGCCTTGCAGCAGTTCGCGCTCATAGAGGGTGTGGGTCTCGACCGCGAAGGTGCCGCCGCTGCTGGCGTGGCGATCATTCCCGCCGACCCCGAGCGCCTCGAAGATTGCGTCGGTCGCCTGGTCAAACAGCACGACGTAGTAGGCGAGGTTCATATGCCCGTTGGCGTCGATCCACTCCGGGCGCACCACGCCCTCGAAGCGGTCGAAAGGCGCCGGGAAGCTCATGCCGCGTGCGACCGCGGCGGCCGCCAGGCGCCTGCCGTCAGGTGTTGGTGGTGTCGTCCCAACCACCGCCGCCGCCGGTGGTGCCGCCGGCCCCGCCGGTGCCGCTGGTGCCGGCATTGCCCGCGGTTCCGGCGTTGCCCCAGCCCGGATCGGCCTGGCCCGTGTCGGCCTGGCTCGGGTCGGCCTGGCTCGGGTCGGGCGCGGTGCCGCCGGCTCCCCACGGATCGGCGCCGCCCGCGCCGGCGCCCGGATCGACCGGCGGCGCACCGCCCGCGCCCCACGGGTCGGCGCCGCCCGACTGGTCGCCGTAGAAATTGTTGACGACGTTCTCGCTGCCGGGCGCGCCGCCGAACCCGCCGCCCCCGAACCCGCCGCCGAAGCCGCCGCGATTGCCTGAGAACAGGTCCATCAGCGCATTGCCGACCACCAGGCCGCCGGCGACGCCCGCGGCCGTGGTCAGCGCCGAGCCGAGGAACCCCGAGCCGGAACGCTGGAACATGCCCGGCTGATACTGCGGTGCCGCATATTGCGGCGGCGGTGGCGGCGCGTAGTGCGGCTGCTGCGGCTGCGGCTGCGCCGTGCCGGCGGCCGGGCCACCGCCGGGCGCGCTACCTTGGGGGGCGGCGCCGCCGCCGAACAGATTGCCGAAGAAGCCGCGATGCTGCCCCTGTGCCGCCTGCTGATGCGCCTGATCGAGTTCCCACTGCATCCGCTGCAGCCGGTTCTGTGCCTCGGCCAGCGCCGCCTCCTGCACGAAGGCCATTTGCGTGATGCGGTAGCGGGACTCGGGATACTGGGTGAACAACTGGCCGATCAGGTCGTCCGCTTCCTTGTCCACCGGCGGCAGCGGCGCCGGCGTACCGGACGCACCGCCACCGGGCTGGGTGGCGCCACCCACCCGGCCGATGAAGCGGGTGATGATCTCGCGTTCCTCGTTGGTCATGGGGGTCGCTCCTTGCGGGCTGCTCCACCGGCGATGTGGCCTGCTTTCGTTTCCCCTTCAAGCCACGAGGCCGAGCCGCGGCATCTCGATCGCCGGGCAGCGGTCCATCACCACCTCGATCCCCGCCGCGCGCGCCGCCGCCGCCGCTGCCTCGTTCACCACGCCGAGCTGCATCCAGACCGTGCGCGCGCCGAGCCGGATCGCCGCCTCGACCGAGGGGCCGACCCTTGCTGCGGCGCGGAACAGATCGACCATGTCGAGCGGCGCCGCCTCATCCAGCGAGCCGGCCACCACGCGCCCATGCAGAAGCTGCCCGACGATGCCGGGATTGACCGGGGTGACGTCGAAACCCTGGGCCAGCAGGAAGGCGAGCACGTGGTGGGACGCCCGCTGCGGCCGCGCCGAGGCGCCGACCATGGCGATGCGCCGCGTCCGGCGCAGGATGCGCACGATGTCGGCGTCGCCGAGCCCGTCGGCACTCACGGCCCAGCCCTCATGGCACCGCGGCGGCCGGACGCTCGATGCTCGGCTCGGGCACCGGCTCGATCCGGCCGAGCACCACGACGTAGCTGAAGATGCCGACCACCAGCACCACGCCCGCGACCAGAAAGGCGCCGGCGAACGAGCCGCTCGCGGCCACGATAAAGCCGGTGGCGATGGGGGCCACGATGGCCGCCAGATTGTTGATGAAATTGACGATGCCGCCGATCGTGCCGGTGCCGCCGCGCGGCGCGATCAGCGAGACGATCGAGGAGCCGACCGGCGCCGAGGCGGAGAGCCCGGCGAGCGAAATCGAGATCCAGACGATCGCCCAGTCCACCTTGGTGGTGAACATCGCCCCGAACACCGCGAGGCCGACCAGCATCCCGCCCACCAGCACGACCTTGCGCGCCCGCGTCTCGTCGGCGCCGCGCGCGATCCAGGCATCGACCAGCCAACCGCCAATCAGCAGGTCCGCGAGGGTCCCGAAGATCCAGGGAATCGCCGCGTAGCCGGCGGACTTCAGCACGCTCATGTGCATGGTCTCGACGAGATAGCTGGGCAGCCAGGTCAGGAACAACGCAAACGAGTAGCCGTAACAGGCGAAGCCGATGGTCAGCCCCCACACCTTCCGGCGACGGAGCAGGTAACCGAGCATCCTGCCCGCGCCGGAAGGCGCCACTCCCTCGGGCACCGCGCCGCCGGCGCGGATGTATTCGCGCTCGGCCTCGCTCAGCTTCGGGTGCCGGCTCGGGTCGCGGTAGAACACCCAGAACGCGACGAAATAGGCGAAGCTCAGGATCGCGGTGATCCAGAACCCCCAGCGCCAGCCGAGATTGACGATCGCGAAACCGACGATCGGCACCCCGATGACGTTGGAGAATTTGGCGGCGCTGTCGAAGATCGCGGTCGAACGCGCCCGCTCCTGTCGCGGGAACCAGTAGCCGGTCGCCTTCTGGCTGGCCGGGAAGGCGGGGGCCTCGGCGATGCCGAGCAGCACGCGCGCGACCAGGATGCCGCCGAA
This sequence comes from uncultured Alphaproteobacteria bacterium, assembly GCA_963777265.1. Taxonomy (GTDB): domain Bacteria; phylum Pseudomonadota; class Alphaproteobacteria; order Acetobacterales; family Acetobacteraceae; genus DATAYA01. Next base: position 114,627 of record CAVZPY010000010.1, read on the forward strand.
GCCGCCGGCGATCGCGGTGATCGCCGAGGCGACCGACCACAGGAACGCGCTCCCCCGCCCGACCCAGGTGACCCCGAGGCGGTCGAGCACCATGCCGCCAGGCACCTGCAGCAGCGCGTAGGACCAGAAGAAGGCGCTGAACAGCAGCCCCAGTTCGGCCGGGCCGAGGTGGAAGGCGCGTTCGAGCTGTGGTCCGGCGACCGAGATATTGATCCGGTCGAAGTAGTTGATGAGGATGCCGATGCCGAGCAGCACGCCGATGCCCCAGCGCAGGCGAGGCACCCGGGCGGCGGCCGCACTCGGAATCGCGGACGTGCTCATGCGGATCCCCCTCCCGATCAGGCCCGGCTTCGGGCCGCCTCAATGCGGCTTTGGTCCAGTGAGGCTTTGGTAACGTACTGCGGGCAGACTTGTCCCCTTCCCATGCGGTATGCCCGGGTCCATGTTGAGCGCGCCGGCAGGGCCGGTTCGTCGCGCGGGCCGCGCCGTCCCCGGCGGGCGCCTGTCCGCTCATGGACGGACCGGGACGGCATGAACAACGAATTGGGCGCGGCGTCGGCTGCGCAATACACGATCCCCGCCAGAACCTCGCTGCAGCAGGCGAGGCCGAGCGCCCTCAAGCACGACGACACCTTCGCCCTGTTCGATGCGAACGGCGACGTGCTGCCGGGGCTCGGCGGCGCCGAGGGGCTGTATCACTGCGACACCCGTCATCTGTCGCACTTCGCCCTGGTGCTGCACGGCACAAGGCCGATCCTGCTCAGTTCCACGATCCGCGACGACAACGCGGGCGCCACCTGCGACCTCACCAACCCCGACCTGATCGAGGACGAGCGGCTGCTGCTCGCGCACGACCGGCTGCATCTGCGGCGCTCGCGCTTCCTGTGGCGGGCCATCTGCTACGAGCGGATCGCGGTGCGCAGCTTCGCCGACCAGCCGCTCGAACTGGTGCTGGAGCTGCGTTTCGCCGCCGATTTCGCCGACCTGTTCGAGGTGCGCGGCCAGCGCCGGCCGCGGCGCGGACGCATCCACGCGCCGGTAATCGGGCGATCCTCGGTGCGGCTTGCCTATACCGGCCTCGACCGCCGCCGGCGCAGCACCGAGCTGCGCTTCGAGCCGGTGCCGTCGCGGATCGAGGTCAACCGCGCGACCTGGCGGCTCAGCCTGCCGGCGGGCGGCCAGACGCTGCTCTACGTCGAGCTGCGCTGCAACGCGCCGACGCCGCAGCGGCCGCCGCGCGAGCTGTTCCTGCTCTCCAGCGTCGAGGCGCGGCGGGCGCAGCGGCTGGCGGCGCACCGCAGCGCCGCCGTCGAGACGTCGCACGAGGTGTTCAACGAGGCGCTGCGCCGCGACCGCGCCGATCTGGCGATGCTGACGACCGAGACCGCGGATGGTCCGTTTCCCTATGCCGGCATTCCCTGGTTCAGCGCCGCGTTCGGCCGCGACGCCATCATCACCGCCTTGCAGATGCTGTGGCTCGACCCGTCGCTGGCGCGCGGCGTGCTGCGCTATCTCGCGGCCAACCAGGCGCTGGTCCCCGATCCGGCGGCCGACGCCCAGCCGGGCAAGATCCTCCACGAGGTGCGGCACGGCGAGATGGCGGCACTCGGCGAGGTGCCGTTCCGCCGCTACTACGGCAGCGTCGATGCGACGCCTTTGTTCGTCATGCTCGCCGGTGCCTATCTGGCCCGCACCGGCGACCGCGAGACGGCGCGCGCGCTGTGGCCCGCGGTGCAGGCGGCGCTGGGATGGATGGAGAGTTTTGGCGATCGCGACGGCGACGGCTTCATCGAATACCATCGCATGACAAAGAAGGGCCTCGCCAACCAGGGCTGGAAGGACAGTCACGATTCGATCTTCCACGCCGACGGCAGCGCCGCGACCGGGCCGATCGCGCTGGTCGAGGTGCAGGGCTACGCCTATGCCGCCCGGCGGGCGGCCGCCGCGATCGCGCGCGCGCTGGGCGAGGCGGGGGCCGACGCGCTGGAGGCATCGGCCGAGGTGCTGCGCACGCGGTTCGAGGCGGCGTTCTGGTGCAGCCGGCTCGGCACCTACGCGCTGGCGCTGGATGGCGAGAAGCGGCCCTGCCTGGTCAGCACGTCGAATGCCGGTCACGCGCTGCTGACCGGGATCGCCTCGCCCGAGCGGGCGGCGCGGGTCGCGGCGGAGCTGGGCAGCGAGCGCTGCTTCTCCGGCTGGGGCGTGCGGACGCTGGCAGCCACCGAGGCGCGCTACAACCCGATCTCGTATCACAACGGCTCGGTCTGGCCGCACGACAACGCGCTGATCGGCATGGGGCTGGCCGCCTATGGCCATCGGGGCCAGGCGGCGCGCATCCTGGACGGGCTGTTTGCCGTGAGCGTCGGGATCGACCTGCGCCGGCTGCCGGAGCTGTTCTGCGGCTTCCCGCGCCGCCGCGGCCAGGGGCCGACGTTCTATCCCGTCGCCTGCGCGCCGCAGGCTTGGGCGGCGGCGGCGCCGTTCGGGCTGCTCGCCGCCTGCCTCGGTCTCGGCTTCGATACCGAGCGGCGGCTGGTGACGTTTGACCGCCCGGTACTGCCGCATCTGCTCGACTGGGTGGAGCTGCGGGGGCTGGCGATCGGCTCGGCGCGCATCGACGTGGCCCTCCGCCGCGACCGGGCGGGTGCTGCGATGAGCGTGCTGCGCCGCGAGGGCGACATCCATGCCACGATGACGGGCTGACCCCGACTCGGCGTGCGGCTTGCACCGCGCGCGCCGCGAGAGATAAGAGCGGATTCGGATCGGGGAGGTTTCGATGGCGAGCGCCACGTCCAGTGCGGCTGGGATCGTGCTGTCGGATGCCGAGCATCGGAGCCAGCTTCGCCGTGCCATCGTCGCGGCGGCGGTCGGCACCACGATCGAGTGGTACGATTTCTTTCTCTACAGCACCGTCACCGGGCTGGTGTTCGCCAAGCTCTACTTTCCGCACAGCGATCCGCTGGCCGGAACGCTGGAGGCGTTCGGGATCTATGCCGTGGGCTTCGTCGCGCGCCCGATCGGGGCCGCGATCTTCGGCCATTTCGGCGACCGGATCGGACGCAAATCCACACTGATCGCAACGCTGCTGGTGATGGGCATCGCGACCTTCCTGGTCGCCCTGGTGCCGGGCTACGCCATCATCGGTATCTGGGGGGCGATCCTGCTGACCATCCTGCGCTTCGTGCAGGGGATCGGCGTCGGCGGCGAGTGGGGCGGCTCGGTGCTGATCGCGATGGAGTGGGCGAAGACCGACAAGCATCGCGGCTTCATCGCCTCCTGGCCGCAGTTCGGCGTGCCGGCCGGCCTGTTCCTCGCCAACCTTGCCGTGCTGATCTTCAGCGCGGTCTCCGGCACCGGCTTCCTCACCTGGGGCTGGCGCATCCCGTTCCTGCTCAGCATCGTGCTGGTGGGCATCGGTCTGTGGATCCGGCTCAGCATCCTCGAGACGCCGGTGTTCCGCCGCATCGTCGCCGAGAACCGGGTCGAGCGGGCGCCGATGGCCGAGGTGATCCGCCGCCAGCCCAAGGAGATCATCCTGAGTGCGCTGGTGCGGATGGCCGAGCAGGCGCCGTTCTACATCTTCACCGCGTTCGTGTTCTTCTATGGCGCCAGCACGCTGAAGGTCTCGCGCGACCTGCTGCTGGCGTCGGTGCTGGCGGCCTCGGTGGTGTCGTTCTTCACCATCCCGATCGCGGGGGCGCTCTCCGATCGGTACGGGCGGCGGCGCATCTACATCATCGGCGCGATCATGACCGGCGTGTTCGGGTTCATCTGGTTCGCGCTGCTGAACACGCTCAGCCCGGTGCTGATCTTCATCGCGGTCGTGCTGTCGCTCATTCCGCACGACACGATGTATGGCCCGCAGGCGGCGCTGATCGCGGAGAGCTTCACCGAGCGGCTGCGCTATTCGGGCGCCTCGATGGGCTACCAGCTCGCCTCGATCATCGCCGGCGGCCCGGCGCCGCTGATCGCGACGGCGCTGTTCGCGAGCTATCACACCGGCTATGCGGTCGCCTGGTTCATCGCCGCCTGCGCGGTGATTTCCGTGATCGCGGCGTCGCTGATGAAGGATTACGCGGGGCAGGATATCACGCGGCACTGACGTAAGTACGTCAGTCTGCGTCCACCACTGCTTCGACACCCGCGAGTTCGCCGATGCCACGCAAGGTGACGTTCGGATGATCCGGGAAGCGGGCGACGATTTCCAGTTCTCCCCCCATCGCCTGCACGAACCGGCGCAAGGTGGAGAGGTACATATCCGTTCGCCGCTCTAGCTTGGCGACCGAGGCCTGCCCGATCCGCAGGTCTGCGGCGAGTTGCTCCTGCGTCATGGCGCGCGCGCGACGAAGTTCGGCGAGCGACAATTCGCGGTCAAGCACGTCTGTCGCCGCGACCGCCTCGGCCCGCGCCTTGACCGAGAGGCCGGCCCGCAGCCTGTCGAAGGAGTTCCTACCCGCCATCGTCTTTTCTTCCTTCCGTCTCGCCCGCGATCTCTGCCAAGTGGTCGTCATAGAGCCGGTCGGCTATCGAGACGAGCCGCTTGTAGAAATCCTCCTGGCCCGTCTTGTCGCCACCGATCAACAAGATCGCGATCCGGCGCGGATCGAACGCGTAGAATACGCGGATCGGTCGCCCGCCGACTTGGACCCGCAGCTCGCGCATGTGCCCGTGCCGCGAACCTTTGACCCCGCTTGAGTGCGGGAACGGCAGATTGGGTCCGCGCCGCTCCAGTAATCCGACTGCGCTCGTAATCCGGATTCGTTCGCTCTCGGTCAGCGTGTCCCACCAGCTCCCGAACTCATCGGTGTATTCGACGATCCAGGGCAATGGGTATATGCCTTCCGAGGAATATTTTCAAGAGGCCAGACCCACCGTCCTCCTTCACGCCTGCTTCAGCTCGATCAAACTCCGCCGGATCTTCCGTCCCCGCAAAATCTTGTCCTCGATATAGCCGCCGTCACCCCAGCGCACCGCGCGCGCCATCGCCTGCGCGTCCTCCATGAAGCGCGCCAGCATCTCCAGCAGCGCCTCGCGGTTGTTGAGGAACACGTCGCGCCACATCGTCGGATCGGATGCCGCGATGCGGGTGAAATCGCGAAACCCGGTGGCGGCGAAGCGCAGCACCTCCTGACGGCTTTCGTCTTCCAGATCATCGGCGGTGCCGCAGATGGTGAAGGCCAGCAGATGCGGCAGGTGGCTCACGATCGCCAGCACGCGGTCGTGGTGGCCCGGCTCCAGCATCTCGATCATCGAGCCGCAGCGCCGCCACAACTCGGCGACGCGCTCCACCGCCTCCGCATCGGTGCCCGGCGGCGGGGTGATCAGCGTGTAGCGGCCCTGGAACAGGGTGATGAAGCCGGCATCGGGGCCGGAATACTCGGTGCCGGCGAGCGGATGGGCGGGGACGAAATGCACGCCCTCCGGCACCAGGGGGCCGACGTCGCGGATCACCGACTGTTTGGTCGAGCCGACATCGGTGAGGATGGCGCCGGCCGCCAGGTGCGGGGCGATCTCGGCGGCGATCTCGGCATAGGCGCCCACCGGGGCGCACAGCATCACGCAATCCGCGCCGGCCACCGCACGGCCAAGCTCGGCCTCGACGCGATCGGCGATGCCGAGCTCGACGACGCGATCGCGCGTCTTCTGCGTGCGCGCGCTCGCCACCAGTTCGCCGGCGAGGTCGCCGCGCTCGCGGGCGATGCGGGCAACCGAGCTGCCGATCAAACCAACGCCGATCAAGGCCAGGCGGCGGAACAGCGGTTCAGCCATCCCGGCCGGCCATGAAATCGGCAAGCGTCTCGGCGACCAGCCGGCACTCCTCCTCGGTGCCGACGGTGATGCGCAGCGTGTGCGGCAGCGCGTACGCCCCCATGCCGCGCACGATCACGCCCCGGCCGCGCAGGAACGCATCTGCCCCGGCCGCCCGCGCGGGGTTGGCAAAATCAACCAGCAGAAAGTTGCCCTCGCTCGGCCAGACCTTTATGCCGGACGCGGTGAGCGCATCGGCCAGCCATGCGCGCCAGGCGCGGTTGTGCGCGCGGCCACGCTCCACCCAGCCCGGTTCGGCGAGGGCCGCGATGGCGGCGGCCTGGGCGGCGATATTGACGTTGAACGGGCTGCGCACGCGGTTCAGCACATCGACCACGGCGGCGGGCGCGTAGCACCAGCCGATGCGCATCCCGCCGAGGCCGAAAATCTTGCTGAAGGTGCGCGTCATCACCGTGTTCTCGCCGGCATCGGCCAGCGACACGCCGGGATCGTAGTCGGGCCGGTCCACGTATTCGGCATAGGCGGAATCGAGCACCAGCAGCACTTCCGGCGGCAGCCCGTCGCGCAGCCGCACGACCTCGGCGGCAGGCAGCATCGACCCGGTCGGGTTGTTGGGGTTGGCGAGGAAGACGATCCGCGTCGCCGGCGAAACCTGCGCCAGCATCGCATCCACGTCGGCCGTCAGCGCGCGCTCCGGCGCGCGACGCACCGCCGCCCCCGCGTAGCGGCCGGCGATCTCGTACATGGCGAAGCCGTGCGCGCTCATCACGATCTCGGTGCCCGGCCCGCTGTAGGAGAGACAGAGCTGATAGATCAGATCGTCCGATCCGGCGCCGCAGACGAGGCGCGCGGGATCGAGGCCGAAGCGGGTGCCGAGCGCGCGGCGCAGTTCCGTGCAGGCGCCGTCCGGGTAGCGATGCAGTTCGGAAGCGGCGCGCTCGAAGGCGGCCACGGCCCCCGGCGGCGGCCCGAGCGCGCCCTCGTTGGAGGAGAGTTTTACCACCCGGTTGATGCCGGGCAGCGTCGAGGACCCGCCCACATAGGGGTCGATCTCGAGGATTTCGGGGCGCGGGCGGGGGGTCATACGGCTCTCTCCTCGATCGGAACGGCATAGGCGCCGAGCACCACCGGCGGGCGGGGCAGGGGGCCGATCGCCGGCAGCCGCTTGTCGTCCTCGGCCACAAATCCCTCGACTTCCACCAGTGCCGGCGCGACCAGGGCCGTGCCCGGCCGGCGGAGAAAAATCGCGCGCGGTGTGAACCCGGCGGCGGCCAGCGCGGCGCCGAGCCGCGGGCGGCTGATCCCGGCGGCGAGTTCGAGGCCGAGCAGGCTGCGGTCCTCGCCCGACGGATCGGGGTCGGCCGCGGACACCACGAACGCTTGGGCGCGCGGCGCGCCCTCGGGCCGCGGCGCCCAGAACGGCAGCCGGCCGACGATTTGCAGCCGCGGGCCTTCTTGACGGAGCAGCGCCGGCCACCAGGCGGCGGCGTCCGATTCGTCCTCTGCCGGCATCGGCAGCACCGCGACCGCGGCAGCCCCCTGGCGCACCGCGCGGATCGCGTCGCCCGCCGTGCGGTGACGGCCGAGCGGCGTCAGCGCGCCAAAATGCTCGCGCGCGAGCGCGACCGTCGTCTCCGCCGGGTCGGTCTCGCAGACCGCCAGTGCGAACCACCCCTGCATCGCCGTTGTCGCGGCCAGCAGCTCGCGCCACAGCCGCACGATCGCGTGGCGCGGCAGCGCGCCGTGGTGGCGGGCCAGCAGGCGGCGGATGATCGCGGCCTCGCGGCCGGGGCGGAGCGGGGTCGCGCGCTTGGCGTGCAGGCCTGCGACCGCGGCCACCACCTCGGCGCGGCGCATCAGCGTCGCGTGCAGCGTATCGTCGAGCCGGTCGATCTCGGCGCGTAGCGCAGCGAGGTCCGGCTCCGCCGGCGGGGTGGCGGCCGGCTCGGTCGGGCTGGGAAGGATGGCGCGGGACATGCTCGCAGCGTCAGGGGGTGACGGATCGATAGCGGATGTCCCGCGTGGTGCAAACCGGGCGCCGCAACGTCGGGTCGGGTTGGACAGCCAGGGTGAAGCCTGCCGGGGCGGCTCGCCATCCGGATCGTTGGTAGAGGCCCAGGTCCAGGCAGGAACGCCAGTTGGTACCGTCATGGCGGGCAGCAACTGGTTTTGTTTCGTTCCGGGACGGTCTAGCATCTGTCGAACGCAGCAGAGATCCGCGGCACCAGAGGGCGCGCACGATGGAAATTCAGGCATTCGGCTATCTCGGCCTGGGTTCGGACAAGCTGGACGACTGGTCCGGCTACGCCCCGGCTTGGCTCGGCATGCAGGAAGTGGACCGCGGCGGCGGCATGCGCGCCTTCCGGATGGACGACCGCAAGCAGCGACTGTTCGTCGACCGCACGCTCGCGGCGGGGACGGGGGTCTTCGGCTGGGAGGTCGCGGACGCTGCGGCGCTTGATGCGCTGGCGGCGCGGCTCGAGCGGGCCGGGGTCGCGGTGCGGCGGGAGAGCGGGGCGGTGGCGGATCAACGGTGCGTCGCCGGGGTGATCTCGTTCGCCGATCCGGCGGGCAACCGACTTGAGGCCTTCCATGGCGCGATGGTCGCCGACACGCCCTTCGTTCCATCCCGCGCCATTTCCGGGTTCCGCACCGGCGCGCAGGGGATGGGCCATACGTTGCTTGCGGTGCAGGACATCGCGGCGACGGGCGCGTTCTATTGCGACCTGCTGGGCTTCAAGGTCAGCGACTACATGCGCGCGCCGATCCCCGCGTATTTCCTGCATGTCAATGCGCGCCACCACAGCATTGCGCTCGTCGGCGCGCCGGGGAACGCGACGCATCACCTGCTGGTCGAGTATTTCGCGATCGACGATGTCGGCCAGGGCTACGACATGGCGCACGCGGCGCCAGAGCGGATCGCGGCGAAACTGGGACGGCATCCCAACGACCTCATGTTGTCCTACTACATGCGTACGCCCTCGGAGATTTTGATCGAGTGCGGCTGGGGCGGTCGCGAGGTGGACGATGCGACCTGGCAGCCGGAGGAGATGACCAGCGTGGGCAGCATGTGGGGGCACCAGGGCCTGTTCGAGGGTCTGGGCGACGCCGACCATCCACCGCCGCCGATGCCCGAGCAGACGCTCAAACGCGCCCCGGTGCAGGTGATGGACGGCAACTACGAACGGATGAGCGGCGTGTGCCCGTGGTGGGACGCGATGAAGAGGCGCTGTTAGATTCTCCTCAACCGCTGCATCAATCGCGCCTAGTGGATGGAGGCTGGACGCGTGTGAAGCAGGAACGAGGCGAGCTGAGCAGCCGGCTTGCCTCGTCGGGCGGTCCGCATGATATAAGCGCGTCGGGAGGTCGGCGGGCGGACGGGCGCCTTGCCAACCCGGTCAGGTCCGGAAGGAAGCAGCCGCAGCGAGTTTCCGCCCGGGTCGTTCGTCCGGCCTCCCACACGCTGCATCCTCGCAGGCCGCCTGCCGCGGCAGGAGAGCCACGCCGCGCATGTCCGGCCTGTTCCAGGACGAGCCGCAATCTGTCCCAGAGGTCGAGCCGCCGCCCGGCGGCCCCGGTCTGTTCGGCGAGCCGCTGCCTGCCGCCTCTGCCCCAGTTGCCTATCGGGTGCTCGCCCGCAAATACCGCCCCGCCCGGTTCGATGATCTGATCGGGCAGGAGGCGATGGTGCGCATCCTGCGCAACGCCTTCGCGCTCGGCCGCGTCGCCCACGCCTTCATGCTCACCGGCGTGCGCGGGGTCGGCAAGACCACCACGGCGCGCATCATCGCCCGTGCGCTCAACTGCGTCGGCCCCGACGGTGCCGGCGGCCCGACGCCCGACCCGTGCGGCGTCTGTCCCAACTGTCTCGCGATCCTGGCGGACCGGCACCCGGACGTGATCGAGATGGACGCCGCCTCGCGCACCGGCGTCGATGACGTGCGCGAGATCATCGAGGCCACGCGGTTCCGCCCGATGCAGGCGCGCACCAAGGTGTTCATCATTGACGAGGTTCACATGCTGTCGCGCAACGCGTTCAACGCGCTGCTCAAGACGCTGGAGGAGCCGCCGCCGCACGTGAAGTTCGTGTTCGCCACGACCGAGATCCGCAAGGTGCCGGTCACGGTGCTGTCGCGCTGCCAGCGCTTCGACCTGCGCCGCGTCTCGATCGCCGAGCTGGCCGCGCATTTCGCCCGCATCGCCGCCGCCGAGGGCATCAGGGTCGCGCCCGGCGCGATCGAGCTGATCGCGCGCGCCGCCGACGGCTCGGTGCGCGACGGGCTCTCTTTGCTCGACCAGGCGATCGCCGAAGCCGGCGCCGAGGGCGCGGAGATCGACGCGGCGCGGGTCGCCGAGATGCTCGGCCTCGCCGGCCGCGGGGCGTTGTTCGATCTGTTCGAGGCGCTCGCGGCAGGTGATCCGGGGGCGGCGCTGGCGATCACCGACCGGGCGCACGAGCGTGGCGCCGATCTCGGCGTGCTGCTCGCCGACCTGCTGGAACTCACGCACACGCTGAGCCGGCTGAAATCGGCCCCCGCGCTGCGCGACGGCAACGAGCTGCCGGAGGCCGAGCGGACGCGCGGCGCCGCGCTCGCCGACCGGCTCTCGGTGCCGACGCTCGGGCGATTGTGGCAGATGCTGCTCAAGGGCGTCGGCGAGGTGGAGACGGCGCCGGACCGGCGACAGGCGGCGGAGATGGTGCTGATCCGCCTCTGCCACGCGGCCGACCTGCCGCCGCCCGGCGAGCTGGTGCGCCGCATCGCCGCGGCACCCGGCGCACCGGCAGCACCCGTGCTGCCCGCGCCATCCCCGCCGGGCAGCGGCGCACGTGCCACTGGTGGCGGTGCCGCGCTGGCCGAGGCGCGGCCGTTGCCGGCCGCGCCCCCCGGCCCGCGCCTCGCCGCCTTCCCCGATGTGGTGGCGCTGGCCGCCGAGCAGCGGGAGGCGCTGCTGCACGCGCGGCTGGTCCACTCCGTCCATCTGGTCCGCTTCGCGCCGCCGGTGATCGAGCTGCGCCCTGCGGCCGATGCGCCGCGCGACCTTGCGTCGCGGCTCGCCGCCCTGCTGCTCGCGGCCACCGGCACGCGCTGGACGATCGCGCTCTCGACCGCCGAGGGCGAACCGACCCTCGCGGCCCAGGCCGAGGCCGCCGCGGATGCGCGGCGGGATGATGCCGCCGCGCACCCGCTGGTGCGGGCGATCCTCGACGCCTTTCCTGGCGCGCGCATCGAGGCGATCGAGCCGGATGCACCGATCGACGCACCCCCGGCCGGCTCCGCGCCGGGCGACGCCGCGTTCCCGCACATGCCGGGATCGGCGCCGCCCGGCGCGGAGCCGGCCGACGATTTCGACGGTCAGGGGGAGGAATGGCAGGACAGGGAATGGCAGGAATGAAAAATCTCTCCGGGCTGATGAAGCAGGCGAGTGCGATGCAGGCCAAGGTGCAGGAACTGCAAGCGAAGCTCGAAGCGATCGAGATCGAGGGCGGTGCCGGCGCCGGCCTCGTCCACGTCACGATCAGCGGCAAGGGCGAGCTCAAGCGGCTCAAGATCGACCCCAAGCTGATCGATCCGGCCGAGGTGGAAATGCTGGAAGATCTGGTCGTTGCGGCCCATGCCGATGCCAAGCGCAAGCTCGAGGCGGTAACGGCCGAGGAGATGCAGAAGGTCGCCGGCGGCCTCAGCCTGCCGCCCGGCATGACGCTGCCGTTCTAAGGCTGCAGGCGCCGGATGGTTGGCCTTCGCCGGCCCATAGCGACCGCTGGCAGTCACCTGAAATCCCGTGTCGGCACCTTGATGCCGCTGCCGAGGCGCAAATCGGGAATGATGATGTCGCGCGGCTTGCGGCCGAGGCGCTCGCGTGCGTCGCCGCCGCCATGCGTTGGCTGGTCGCCACGCCCGGGGCGAAGCGGGAAAATCTCGTTCCGCTGCCCCACGCTGCGCAATAGCGCCGAGAGGTCGGTCAGCTTCTCGGTAATGACGTGGATGACGTCGCCCTCGCGCTGCACCCGGCCGTGGCAGGCGATCATCCCGGCCGACAGGATCAGCCGCCGCTGGCGCTCGAACACGCTCGGCCAGATGATCAGATTGGCGACGCCGGTCTCGTCCTCGATGGTGACGAACAGCACGCCCTTGGCCGAGCCGGGCTTTTGCCGCACCAGCACGATACCGGGCACGGTGACGCGCCGGCCATCGCGCGTTCCTGCGAGTTCAGCGCAGGCAATCATGCCCTGCGCCTGGAGTTCGCCGCGCAGGAAGGCCACGGGATGCTGGCGCAACGTCAGCCCGGTGCTCGCGTAGTCCTCGACGACTTCCCGCCCCCGCGCCATGGGTGGCAATGCAACCGTCGGCTCGACCAGTTCCGGTTGCGCCCGATCGCGGTCGGCAGCGGCGAACAGCGGCAGCGCCTGGTCGCGCAATCCCCGGATCGCCCACAGCGCCCCGCGACGGTCCAGGCCCAGGCCGCGGAACGCATCCGCATCCGCCAGCCGCTCCAGTGCCGCTTGGGCCACGCGCGCGCGGCGCCACACATCCTCGACCGAAGCATAGTCCTGCTCGCCGCGGGCGGCGACGATCTCTGCGCCGTCCGCGTTGGCGAGGCCCTTCGCCATGCGCAGGCCGAGCCGCACGGCCAGCGCGTCACTTTCGGGATCGGCCTCCAGCGTGCAATCCCAGCGGCTGCGGTTGATGCAGACCGGCCGCACCGTGACGCCATGCTGACGCGCATCGCGCACGATCTGCGCCGGCGCATAAAAACCCATCGGCTGCGCGTTCAGCAGCGCGGCGCAGAACACGTCCGGGTGATGGCATTTCATCCACGAGCTGGCGTAGGCGATCAGCGCGAAGCTCGCGGCGTGGCTCTCCGGGAAACCGTAGGAGCCAAAACCTTCGATCTGGCTGAAGGTGCGCGCGGCGAAGTCGCGCGTGTAGCCGCGCGCGATCATGCCCTCGATCAGCTTGTCCTTGAAATGCGACACGCCGCCGGTGAACTTGAAGGTTGCCATCGAGCGGCGGAGCTGGTCGGCCTCGGACGGCGTGAAGCCGGCGCAGACGATCGCGACCTTCATCGCCTGTTCCTGGAACAGCGGCACGCCGAGCGTCTTGCCAAGCACCTGCTCCAGCTCCGGCGTCGGATAGACGACCGGCTCCAGCCCCTCGCGCCGGCGCAAATAGGGATGCACCATGTCGCCCTGGATCGGACCAGGGCGGACGATCGCGACTTCGATCACCAGATCGTAGAACGTCACGGGCTTCATCCGCGGCAGCATCGACATCTGCGCGCGACTCTCGATCTGGAACGTTCCAATCGTGTCGGCACGGCGGATCATCGCGTAGGTCGCCGCGTCTTCCGCAGGGATGGATGCGAGGTCCATGCGCAGGCAGCGATGCTCCTCCAGCAGTGCGAAGGCGCGGCGCATGCAGCCGAGCATCCCGAGGCCGAGCACATCGACCTTCATGAAGCGCAGCGCGTCGATGTCGTCCTTGTCCCACTCGATCACCTGCCGGTCCGCCATCGCCGCCGGCTCGATCGGCACGAGGTCGTCCAGCCGGTCGCGCGTCAGCACGAAGCCGCCGGGGTGTTGGCCAAGATGGCGGGGAAACCCGATCAACTGCCGTGCGAGGTCGAGCGTCATCCGGAGCCGCGGATCGTCGAGATTGAGGTTCAGCTCCGCCGCATCGCTCTCGGCCACACCCTCGTTGCTCCACCCCCAGACCAAGCCGGCGAGCGAGCCGGTCACGTCCTCGCTGAGGCCCATCACCTTGCCCACCTCGCGCACGGCGCCGCGGGCGCGAAAGCGCATGACGGTGGCGCAGAGGGCGGCGCGGTCGCGGCCGTAGCTGTCGTACACCCACTGGATCACCTCCTCGCGCCGCTCGTGCTCGAAATCGACGTCGATGTCGGGCGGCTCCTGGCGTTCGGCGGAGACGAAGCGCTCGAACAGCAGATTGCAGCGCACCGGATCGATCGAGGTGACGCCGAGCACGTAGCACACCGCGGAGTTGGCGGCCGAGCCGCGGCCCTGGCACAGGATGTCCTGCGAGCAGGCGAAGCGGACGATGTTGTTCACGGTCAGGAAATAGGGCGCGTAGTCGAGCTGGCCGATCATCGCGAGTTCGTGGCGGAGTTGGGCGGCGACGGTCTCGGGGATCGCCTCGGGATAGCGCCTTGCCGCACCCTCCCAGGTCAGCCGCTCCAGGGTTGCCTGCGGTGACAGGCCCGGATGCTCGATCTCGTCGGGGTACTGGTAGCGCAGTTCTGCAAGATCGAAACGGCAGCGCTCGACGATCTCGGCCGTGCGCGCGACGGCACCCGCGTGGCGCGCGAACAGCCGGGCCATCTCCGCCGGCGTCTTCAGATGGCGGTCGGCGAAGCGCTCGCGATGAAATCCGGCGGCGTCGATCGTGTAGCCTTCGCGGATGCAGGTGAGCACGTCCTGCAAGATGCGCCGCTCGGGCGCATGGTAGAGCACATCGCCGGTTGCGACAGTCGCGATCCCGGCCGCCTCCGCCCGCTCGGCGAGGCGCTGCAAGCGGGCGGCATCGTGCGGGCGTCGCCGCAGCGTCAGCGCGAGATAGGCCCGGTCGCCGAACTCCGCCCGCAGCCGCGCCAATCGGCGCGCGAGTTCGTCATCCGGTTGGTCGGGTGCAAGGATCGCAAGCAGCCCTTCGCTGCTCAGCGCGAGATCGTCCCAGTCGAGGCGGCAGGCCCCCTTGCCCGCGCGCCCTTTCCCGAGCGTCAGCAGACGGCACAGCCGTCCGTAGGCATCCCGATCGGTCGGATAGACCAGCAGCGCGCTGCCGTCCGCCAGATCGAGCCGGCAGCCGACCACGAGCCGAACGCCGGTCGTTCGTGCGGCCTCCCACGCGCGCACGATGCCGGCGAGCGAATTGCGATCGACGATCCCGAGTGCCGCGATGCCGAGCATGGCCGCCTGCGCAAACAACTCCTCGGGATGCGAGGCGCCGCGCAGGAAACTGTAATTGGAGGTGACCTGCAGCTCCGCATAACGACCCCTCCCCCCGGCCCCCTCCCGCAAGGGGAGGGGGAGTCGAGCACGAAAGCCCCCTCCCCTTGCGGGAGGGGGTTGGGGGAGGGGTATGACCGTCATGCGGGTCCGTGCGGCACGTGCTCAAAACAATCCATGCAGGAACCAGCGCAGATCGCCGGTCGAAGGATCGACGCCGTCGCCCTGACGGAACAGCCAGAACCGCGCGCCGGCCTCGTCCTCGACCGCGAAATAGTCGCGCACGCTGGCGATCTCGGCCGGATGCTTCCACCATTCGCCGAACACGCGCTCCGGCCCGTCGGTCCGGCGCACGCGGTGACGGACGCGCCGCCAGACGAACTGCACCGGCGGCTGGTCCGGCAGCAGCGCCATCGCCTGCACCGGCTGCGGCGGATCGAACAGCCGCACCGGCCGCGGCAGGGTGGGCGGCCAGGTCCGGCCCGATCGCGGGGCCAGCGCCGGCACGCGCCGAACCGAGCGTTCCGGCAAATCGCTCTCGACCGGCTCGGCGCGGGTGACGCGCCGCTCGCCCAGACGGTTGACCAGCCGGTCGATCAGGGCAGAAACGTCCTGCTCCTCCGGCCCATCGGCGAGCAGCCCCGTGCCCGGCTGCGTGGCGTCGAGCGGTTCGGCCAGCGTGACGACGAGGCGCATTGCCTCCACCCCGAGCCCGGGATCGACCTGCTCGAGCCGTTCCGTCAGCAGCCGTGCGAGGTGCGGTGCGGCATGGCTGGGCCGAGCGGTGCCCACCCGCACCGCCTGAATGGTGCCGTCCACCCGCTCGAACACTAGGTCGAGCTGCCGCGCGCCCTGGCCGCTCCGCTCCAGCGCCGCGCAGGCGGTACGAGCGAGCCGCCCGATCACTTCGGCGAATGCCTCGGCCGTGAGCAGCGGCTCGACGAAGCCCAGCCGGCTCTCGACCGCCGCGGCCGGAAACACCGGCGTGATCGGCTCGAACATGCGGCCGGAGGCCTGATCGAGCCGGCGCAGCACCACCGCATCGAAGCGCAGGCGGAGCGGCGCGCGGGGTGCCGCCGCAAGCTGCCCGACCGTCTCGAACCCGAGGCGACGCAGCGCCGCGACCGTCTCCGTCGGCAGCCGAAGCGCCGAGACGGCGAGCGGCGCCAGCATCGGTTCACCGGCACCGGGCGGCACCACGGTCACGTCCGCACCACCATGCCGGGCGATCGCCCAGGCAGCGCCCGGCGTGTCGGCGATCGCGACCCGGGCCGCGATTGCGGCTCGCGCGAAGCGGGCACGCAGATCCTCCAGCATGGCCCGTTCGCCCCCGAACAGGTGCGCGCAGCCGGTCGCATCCAGCAAAATCCCGTCCGGCGGATCGGGGGACGCGAGCGGCGCATAGCGCAGGCACCAGGCCGCCGCATCGGCGAGAGCCGCGCTATCGGCCTCCGGGTCGGCCTCGACGATGGCGAGGTCCGGGATCATCGCCTGCGCGTGCGAGAGTGGCATTCCCGCGTGCAGGCCGAGCCTTGCGGCAGCCTGGTCCCGGGCCGCCACGATCCGCCGGTGGCCGTCATGCTGCGACGTCACCAGCGGCCGGTCCGGGGGCGGCGCGTCGGCGCGGTGCCGGCGCAGACGATCCGTGGGCCAGTTCGGCAACCAGACGGAGACGACCCTTCGCATCGCAAGCCTCCACAATCCAGCTTGAGGGTTGCCCGCCCCGGCATCGCGTCAGCTCCAGCCGCCAACGGGCGCGTGCCAGGCCCGGCGTGTCCGGCGCGTGGGGCAGGGGGGGCGGCGACGGCAGCATCCCCACCCGCCAGCGGGTGATTGCCGCGCTCGGCTGCGACAGGGCGGGATCGTCGTGGCGGCGGCTGCGGCGCAGCACGATCGCCATGACGCCGGATGCCTCGGCCGCGAGCTGCAACCGGCGCGAATGGGTCAGCGCGAGCCGCCCGCCGAGCTCGCCCACCACGCCCCCCAGGCCGAGATGCCGAAGCCCTTCTTCCATCGCCAGCAGCACGCCATCCGGGCGGCCGGCTTGGGCGAAGATCACCCGGTCAGGATGCAGCCCCACCTGGCTGAGTGCCGGCGCGAACAGGCCGGGGCGCTCGACGACCCACAGCACCGTGCCGCGGCCCCGGCCCAGCATCCCGGCTGCCAGCAGTGCGGCGGCGCAGCCATGCTCGATATCCGGTCCCGCGCCGGCCATCTCGTGCAGCGCCCCGCAGGCCAGGCCATGCTCCGGCAAGGCGGCGTCGATCGCCCGCACGCCGAACGGAACGACGCTTTCTTGGAACTTGTGAATGCGGCTTTTTCCGATCCAGGCGATGCGCGATCGGAGGTCCTCGACCAGCCCGGCGTGGCGGCTTTGCATTGGTACGGCCCTTGCGACAGGGCCGAGAACATATAAAGAACTTGCCGGCCGAGTCGAGTCGGAAGCCGCGCGGCGCCCCCGCTACCGTGCGGGGGGCAATGCGTCCGGCAGCGCCAACAGGTCGCGGTGGCCGACGCGAATGGCAAGCCGGCCCCGGCTCGCCTGCCGCAGCCGGGCGGCCTCCCACCGGGTGATCGCGGCATGGTGCGCGGGCAGCGCCGCGCGCGCGCCATCCGCGCGGCCATGCACCAGCGCGCGCGCCATGCGCGATGCCGAGCCTGGCACGTGCCAGTCAGCCGGTGCCGAGATGACCGCGAAGCCGCGCGCCGCCAGCACCCGCCACGCCACCGCCGGCGCGTGCGCGCCAAGTGCCCGGCCAAAACCTTTGTCGCGGCCCTGATCGCGGCGGAAGCCCGCGGCGGCGATCGCATCCGCGGGATGACGCGGCAGCCAGGCATCCCGCCCATCGACGCTCAGTCCGGCGAGAAAGGGCGTGTGCAGCGCCGCCGCAAACCGCTCGATCCAGGCGGCGGAGACGAGATCAAGCAAGGCGCTGCACAGCACCGCGTCGGCGTGCGCCAGCGGCAGTCCTGCCGGCGCATGGGCCAGGTCCAGGGCGAGGCCCTCGATCCGCCACGCGCCGACAGGCGCGTGGACCAGCAGCGCGCTATCCGGCCAGGTTACGGCCCAGCCCCGCGCCTTGGCCCATTCGGCGGTGGTCCGGAACGCCGCGTCCAGCAGGTCTGAATCGGCGTCCACGAAGACCCAGCTCTGCGAACGCCCGATTAGCGGTGCCAGGAAACGGAACAGGCTGCCCGTGCCGGCGCCGAGGTCGAGCAGCTGCGGGCGCTCCGGCAGCACGCCGAGCAGCCGGCGGGCAAGGGCGAGGCTGCGCGATTGCGCGTCGAAATCCTCGCGCAGCGCGAGCCAATCGGGGTCGAAATGCTCCGTCATGGCGCCGGGCTGGCCGCGAGCGCGCCGGCAAATGCCTGCGCCTGCGCCGGCCAGGACGGCAGGGCTTTGCCGGCCTCGAACGCGGCTTTCGCCATCTGCCGGCGCAACGCGGGGCTGGAGATCAGCCGGCGAAGGGCGGCGGCCAGATGCTCGGGATCACCAGGCGGCGAGATCATGCCGGCCCCGGCCGGCACCAGCGACGCCGCGGCACCGCCGGCGCTGACGGCAACCGGCAGACCGCGTTTCAGCGCCTCGGCGACCGCCATGCCGTAGCCTTCCCAGTGCGTGGCGAGCGCGAACAGGTCCGAACCCTGCCACAGCGCCTTGAGTGCCGCGTCATCAACCTCGCCGGCGAATGTCACGCGGCCGGCAATGCCGAGCGCGCCCGCCAGCGTGCCGAGCGCGCGTGCATGGACGCGGTCACGCTCGGGGGAGCCGACCACGGTGAGCTGCCAGTCGAGGTCGAGCAGCCGCGCGGCCGCGTGCAGCAGCACGTCGTGTCCCTTGCGCGGCACCAGCGTGCCGACCGACAGGATTTGGCACGTCGGTCCGCCCGAGCCCGTGCAGCGCGGCGCATCCTCGGTGCCTGGGACCACCACGCTGATGCGCTCTCGCGCCACGCCGAAATCGGCGGCGAGGCAGTCGCGAGTGGGTTCGCTGGTGACGACGACGCGCGCGAGAAGCGGCATCAGGAAGTGCTCGGCATCGCGCAGGGATGCGCGGTCCTGCTCGGGCTGGCCCGTCTCCAGCGCCGTCGGATGGTGGATCAGGCCGATCGCCCCGCGCCCGGCCAAGTCGCCCGCCCGGGCGCGGAAGGCGGGCAGCGCGAGACCGTCGATCACGGGGCGCGCATCCCGCGGCAGCCGGTTCCACGTCTCGCCCGCGGCGGCGCGCGCGGTCTCGTCGGCCAGCGGATGCCGCCCGGCCAGTTCCGCCACCGCGACCGCGTGCCCCGCCGCGCGCAGCTCCGCCACCATGCGGCGGTCGTAAGCGTAGCCGCCGGAGATGGTCGCGAACGGCGCCGGCACGATGAAAACGAGCCGCATTCAGGCGAGCGGGCCCTCGAATGCGGCCCAGGCGTTCGGGCTCTCGCGGATCAGGATTTTCAGGCCGGACACGGCGCGGCCGCCGGCGCCGAGCGCGCCGGAGCGGCAGGCGGCCGCGAGCAGGCCATGAATGTGGAATGCCATGTATTCGGTCGTGGTGTTCTTGCCCGCCAGCGCCGGGTGGTCGTCGAGATTGCCGTAGTCGAGCGTGTTCAGCACGCGGCGCAGCTCCGCCTTCGCCAGGCCGATATCGATCAGCAGTTGCAGATCGTCCAAGGCTGCGGCGCGGAACTCTGCCTCGACCGCGAAGGTGGCACCGTGCAGTTGCTGCGCCGGACCGAACGCCGCGCCGTGAAAACTGTGGGCGATCATGATGTGGTCGCAGACCGTCAGGCTGAACATTCAGGCTGTTCCATAGGTGATGACCCGACAAAGCCCGTCGCCCGAGAGGATGCGCGGCATGGCGGTTGCCATTTCCTCGAATGGCGTGGTGCCGTCTAGCAGCGCATCGAAGCGGGGATCGGCGAGCAGGTCGAGGGCCGCCGCCAGCCGCTCCGCGTGGCTGCGCCGGCCGCGCATCGGGCCGGCCACGGCGCCGACCTGGGTCGCGATCAACCGCAGGCGCCTGGCGTGGAACGCCTCGCCGAGCGGCAGGGCAGGCACGCACGCGCCGAACCAGCTCGCCTCCACGATGCGCGCCTCGAAGGCGGCAGAGGCGAGCGCGAGACGCAGCCCGGCCTCGCTGGCCGAGGCATGCACGATCAACTCCTGCTGGTCCGGCGCCTGCTGCGGCAGCGCAAAGCCGCACCCGAGATGCAATGCGAGCGGCGCACGGGCGGCATTTTTGTCCACCACGACCACCCGGACGGCCGGGATGCGCGCGAGCAAGGCGGCCGCCAGCAATCCGAGCACGCCGGCACCGATCACCAACACCCGTTCGCCGGCAAGGGGGGCGGCATCCCACATCAGATTCAGTGCCGTCTCCATGTTCGCTGCCAGCACGGCCCGCGGCGTCGGCACCGCGTCCGGGATCGGGACGCACATGTCTTCGGGAGCCAGAAAAAAATCCTGATGCGGGTGCAGCACGAAGACGCGCCGCCCGTCGGGTGCAGAGCCCACAACGCTGTAGCCGTATTTCACCGGGAAAGGGAACGCGCCTCCCATCAGCGGCGCGCGCATGGCCTCATGCTGGCTTGACGGAACACGGCCGGCGAAGACGAGCAATTCCGTTCCACGCGATACGCCGCTGGCCAGCGCGCGCACCAGCATCTGGCCGGAGGCGGCAGCGGGCAGCATTTCCGCGCGGATCTCGCCTTTGCCCGGCGCCACCGTCCAGAATGCGCGCGCCCGTGTCATCGCGCCCGTGTCATCGCGCCCGTGTCATCGGCAAACCGCCGGGCGCGTGCGAAATAGCGGAATGTCCACCAGGACGTCGGCTCCGAGCCGGTGGACCGACCATTCGAAGCGCAGCCCGTCGGCCGGCGCCGCCGCCTGCGGCAACGTGAAGGCGGGAATGCCGGAACCCAGCACCAGCGGCGCGATGGTCACGTGCAGCCGGTCAAGCGCGCCCGCGGCGAGGAAGCGCGAGATGGTAATGCCGCCGCCCTCGACAAAGATCCGCCGCAGCCCCCGCTCGGCGAGGGCCGCGATCAAGGCGGCAATATCGAGACCGTCGCCGGAGCGGGGCAGTGGCAGCACGGGCGCACTGCCGAGCCGGCTCGGCCCGATCGCATCCTGGGCGCAGAACAGCAGTGTCGGCGGCTGTTCGCGGAACACGCGATAGCGGTCGTCCAAGCGGCGGTTGGTGTCGATGACCACGCGGAGGGGGGAGTCGCCCTCCACCTCTCGCGTGGTGAGTTGCGGATCATCCGCGCGCACGGTGCCGGCGCCGACCACGACCGCATCCGATAAGGCGCGCAGCCGGTGCGTGTGCAGGATGTCGGCGTGCCCGCTGATCCAGCGGGACGCGCCGGAGGCGGTGGCGATCCGGCCGTCGAGCGATTGGGCGATGCGTCCCAGCACGAAGCAGCCGTCCGGCGCGGTCGCCGGCGCGACCAGCTTGCCGTAGGGCGGGCACAGCACCGCATCGGCCGGACGTCGGCCAAGCAGGCGGCGCCATATCTCCGGGTCTGGCGCGAGCATCGTCGAGGGGTAACACGCTCGGCGTGACACGGGTAGGGAGTGGCCCCACGCGCACGCAGCGGTGTGGGCCGCCGTGCCGCTGCATCTTTTCCCCAAGATCGACCGGGCCTAGGTATATCGGGCGGCACCACACTCTTCCAATGACAGCAGCCAACGGAGAGCCACCCCATGCCGACT
Source organism: uncultured Alphaproteobacteria bacterium (assembly GCA_963777265.1). GTDB lineage: Bacteria > Pseudomonadota > Alphaproteobacteria > Acetobacterales > Acetobacteraceae > DATAYA01. Next base: position 136,060 of record CAVZPY010000010.1, read on the forward strand.
GGAAAGCAGGACAAGACCAACACCTTCCTCACCGACGTGCAGACGCTGCGCGCGCGCGCCAAAGGCTCCCTCGATGGGGGTGCGGTGACGGCGGGCTATGGCGGAGACGTCGCGAGGACGATCGAGCTGCTGCAGACAGTGGTGGCGACCGAGCTCGTGTGCGTGCTGCGCTACACGATGAACTCGATCGCGGTGTCCGGCATCAATAGCGAAAGCGTGAGTGCCGAGTTCGCCGAGCACGCCGAAGACGAGCGGCGGCACATGAAGATGGCGGCGGACCGCATCGATCAGCTCGGCGGGGTGCCGAACTTCAACCCCGAAGGCCTGACGACCCGCGCGGCTACCGAATACGGCGAAGGCGGCGATCTCGTCCAGATGGTCAAGGACAACTTGGTCGCCGAGCGGTTGGTGATCGAGCATTATCTCGAGCTGATCCGGTATTTCGGCGACAAGGATCCGACCACGCGCATCATGCTGGAGGCGATTTTGAAGGACGAGGAGGATCATGCCACCGACATGCACGACCTGCTCGTCGCACACGAGGGGCGCCCCATGCTGCAGCGCTGAGGCGACGCTGGCGTGCGCCGCGATCAGTTCCAGCGGTAGGTCAGCACTGGCGGATCGCGCGATCCGGTCAGCCGGACCACCGCGATCCGGCGCACGCGCGCGGACTGCGGCCCGCGCAGTTCGGCGATGATCGTGAACGCATGTCCGAGCTTGACGGCGGTCTGGCCGGCCGTTGCCGCAGCCTCGTCCGGCACCCCCAGTACCGCCAGGACGCCCGGGGGCGCCGCGTCCACGTCGACCCACGGCGTCCGCGAATAGATCGTCAGCAGCGGCGCGATGCGCGCATAGAGCGGCGCCGTCATTCCCATGACGAGCCGCAGCTCCGGCACCGACTCGAACGGGCCCCTCCGCGGCCCGTAGGCGAGACCCGCCGCAGCGTAGTCCGCCGGCGCCGCGCCGTTCAGACGATGGCCGACCCCTGGCTCCCGCCAGTCGAGGATGCTGTCCACCAGCGGCGGCACTTGCTCGCTGTCGAGGCCGGCCGCGATCAGCAGCCGGCGCAGCAGTTCGGGTTCGGCCGTATTGAGATCGATCCGCCCCGCCTCATCCTGAACGCTGACGCCTATTGCGCGGCCCTCGAACGTGACGGCGAAAGGCGTGGCGTCGGTCGGCGGCTGCATCGCAACCTGCGGGTCGAGCATGTGAAGGATGGTGATATTGATCGCGGCGTCGGCCAGCGCGCGCATCTCGGCCCGTGCGACGCGGTTGCCGGCGACCCGCACCTCGCGGCGCGCGGTGTGCAGCACGCTCGCCGCGATCAGGGCCAGGATCATGGCGGCCCAGAGCACGGTGACGAGTGCGAAACCGCCCTCCCGCGCGCGCCCCGCGTTCATCGGCCGCGCAGCACCGGGATCGTCAGCCGCAGCTTGCGGCGCAGCTCGTCGGTGACGGACTGCGCGTCGCTGCCGTCGCGGACGACGTGCGGCGTGATCATCACGATCAGCTCCGTCCGGCTGAGCTGGTCGCTCCTGGTGCCGAACAGCCAGCCCAGATACGGGATGTCCTTCAGTACCGGGATGCCGCTGTTCGATTTCGTCCGGGTGTCCTTGATGAGACCGCCGAGCGCGATCGTCTGGCCGTCGCGTACCGCGACCGAGCTGGTGACGCGGCGCTGCGAGATCGTCGGTGTATCCAGGCTCGAGGTCGTGGTCTGCACCACGTCGCTCACCTCCTCGGCGATGTCGAGCAGCACCAGGCCGCCGGCGTTGACGCGCGGGGTGATGTTCAGGATCACGCCGGTGTCGCGATACTCGATCGAGTTGACCACCGGCGCGCCCGGCGTCAGGATGCTGGTCGCCGACTGGGTTTCGATCGGGACCTGATCGCCGACTTGCAGGCGGGCGGGCTGGTTGTTGAGCACCAGCAGGTTCGGCGAGGACAGCACTTCTACATGGGTCAACTGCTTCAGCGCGTTCAGGATCACCGCGCTGCCGCCAAGTGAAGCGACCGCGAGGTTGGCGCCGGGCAGGAAGCCGAAGCCGGGAAAGACGGTCGAGGTGCCGATCACGGAGGTCGGCGTTCCGTTCGGCGACGTGCTGCTCGGGGCCGTGGTGGCGTTCTGGATGTTGGGGCTGAACACCGCCCGGAAGTTGCCGGAACGGAAATAGTACTGCAGCCCGAAGCTGAGCTGGTTGGTGAGATCGACCTCGGCGATGGTCGCGTCGATCAGCACCTGCAGCGGCCGGATGTCGAGTTTCTGTAGCGCCGATTCGATCACGCTGTAATCCTGCGGCGTGGCCGAGATCACCAGTGCGTTGTTGGCCTCGTCCGCGGTCACCCGGATGGAGCTTTCCCCCGCCGCGGCGGCGGTGGAATCGAATGGGCCGCGCGGTGTCGCCCTGTCGTTGGGCAGGCCGCCCGTCAGGATCGCGGGAATGCGGCTCGACCCGGCGGACAGGCCAGGCGTCACCGCCTGGTCCAGCGGTGGCGGCGGCAGCGCGGTCGTCGCGCCCGGCGGCGCGGGCGTCGCCGATGCTGCGGGCGCGGCCGATCCCGCGATCCCGAGTGCCTGTCGCAGCACCGCGGCGAGATCGGCGGCGCGGCCGTTCTGGACACGATAGACATAGAGCTGCGGCTCGCCGTTGCCGCCGCTGCGATCCAGGCTCGCGACCCAGCCGCGCACCTGCGTCAGGTATGCCGGGCGCATCGACGTGACCAGCACCGCATTCAGCCGGTCGATCGGCGTGACATGGACCAGCCCGGCGATCCCGCCCCCGGCGGCGCCGATCAGGCTCGTGACCTCTCGCGCCACGTCGCCCGCTTGCGCGTTGGCGAGCGGCAGCAGCGCGAACGACACGCCGCGCAGCGCATCGACGTCGAAGATCGCGATGTCGTCCAGGATGTCACTCACGCTCTGGTCGGTGCCGCTCACGATCAGCGCGTCGCGCGACGCATCGGCGCGCACCGAGGCGCCGGGCGGCAGCAGCGGTTGCAGCACGTGTTCGAGGTCGGCGGCAGCGACGAAGCGGGGCGAGACGATGCGGGTGATGAACCCCGATCCGCCGGCCGCAGCCCTGCCTCGCGGGTGGCGTTGGCGAGCGGCACCAGCCGCCAGATGCCGTCGCGCTCGACCAGCGCGATGCCGTCGAGGGCGAGTGCGTTCTGCAAGGTCGGCAGCACCGCGCTGCGGGGGATCGGCCGGCCGGTCTGCAAGGTCACGGTGCCCTGCACCGACGGATCGACGACGAAGGAGAGCCGCAGCAGGTCGCCGAGCACGCTGCGGGCGACGTCGCGCACGTCCACATTGACGAAGTTGAGCGTCACGTCGCCGCCCGGGCTGATGGCGGCCTGCGTCGCCGCGCCGACGCCCGCCTCGGGTGCCACGAAGCGGCCGGTTCCCATCACCACCACGGGCGGCCCGGACGCCTGATGCCGCGCGAGCGGGATCGCGCCGCCGGTCGCGGTGGAATACGAGCGCGGCACCAGGTGAAGAGGCCCGGGCGGGGCGGTCGCGAATGGCTCCGCGGCGGCGGTGCGCGCGCTCGGTGCCCCGTGGCATCCGGCGACCAGCGTCGCGAGCAGCGCCGCGGGCAGCGCCATCGGTGAAGGGCGGAACCGGTGCCGCAACGCTATCGACCGGCCTGCGTGACCTGGCCCGGACGCGGCGGCGGGAACCGCAGTTCATAGGTGGCACCGTCGTTCTCGAAGCGGAGCCGCTCGCGGCCGATCCGGCGAAGCGTCCAGCCTTGCAGGGTCTGGCCCTTCCGCCAGCACGATCGTCTTGTCGCCATTGGGCGGCCGCACGATCGCGCGGCGCACGCCGCCGCCGATCACCGTGCCGATCACCGTGAAGGAGGCGGGCGGAGCCGGTCCCGCCGCTTCCCGGGCCGCAGGCGTCGGCGGCGGCAGCCACGGCCGCCGCGTCGGCGAGAACAGCGGGTGCTGCGCGATCGCCGGATAGGCGATGCCCGCTCGGCCGCCGGTCGCCGCGGGCGTCGATGCGGCCGGCGACACGGCAAACGGGGGTGCGCCGGATGCCACCGGGAGCGACGGCGCGGCCAGTTCCCGGAGCGCGAGGCCGGCGGCCAGCAGCACCAGCGCCGACCGCCAGGCCAGCGGTGCCGCGAGCCGCGCCAGGCGGCGCACCACGATCACGAGCGGCCGGCTCGGCCGGCTTCGGCCTGCATGTATCCGCTGACGGTGAGATCGATGTCGAGCATCGGCGGGTGCGCGGGATCGCGCGCGTCGGCCGGCGCGGTGATCACGAGATGCTCGACGAACAGCGCCGGCGTCGCCCCCGCGACCGCTTCCAGTGCGCGCTGCACGGTGGCGAGCGGCCCCCGGATCGCGAACCGCACCGTCAGCTTGCGAAAACCGTGCTCCGCGGTCTCGCCCGCATCGGCGCTGCTCTCGACGCGGCCGCCGCTGGCGGCGACCACCTGGCGCAGCCGGTCCTGCACGCCGGCGGCGATCACGGCGGCGCTGGGGCCGCTCCAGAAGCCGCCCGTGGCGGCGACACGCGCGTCGAGGGTCGCGGCGCGGCGGTCGAGCACCGGTTGGCGCGCGATCAGCGCATCGAGATGCCGCAGTTGCTCGGAGGCGATGGCGATGTCGGCCTGCCGGTCGCGCGAAAGTCCGATCAGCGGCGCTGCCACCAGCGTCCATGCCAGCGCCACACAGGTCGCGAGAATCGCAAGCGCCAGCGCGCGCCGCAGCAGCGGCGAGGCGAACCCGTTCATCGGCCCGCGCCCGCGCGAGTGGCGAACGAAAGGTCGAATTGCTCGACACGGCCGTCCGGTGCCAGCGTGATCGGCGAACGGAACTCCGGTTTCTCGAACAGCGTCGAGCGTTCGATGCGGGCGATCAGGTCGGTCGCCCGCGGCCCCTCGCCGGCGATCTCGATACGGTTTCCACGCAGGTCGAGCCGCGTCACCCAGCTATCCGGTGGCACCAGCCGGGTGAGTGCGTCGAGGATGCGCAGCGGCGGCACGCTGTCGCGCCGCTGATCGAGGAACGCGAGCGCCGCCTGCGTGCGCGCGACCGAGCGGCCGAGGTCGCGTGCCGCGCCCGCTGCTTGCTCCGCGCGGACGACGCGCGTCCGCAGGTCGTCGCGGATGCGCGTCGAGACGATGGACATGCAGCCCGTAGGCCATCAGCAGCAGCGCGACCGCGGCGATCTCCAGCCCGTGCCGGAGGCGACGGCCGCGCGCAGTTCCGATCGCGCGGGATTGCTCCCACAGGACCGGCGCTGCCGCCGGCCCGGTCTGCGGCGCCAGCACGCGGGTGGGGCGCAGGCCGAGGCTGCGGGCCAGCGCGAGCGCCGCCTCCACCGCCGCGAGCTTGGCCACCGACACCTCGACCTCCAGCGTCTTGGCACCCGGCGTGCGCGCAGCGGCGCGGCAGTCGAAGCAGGTGTCCGACACGTCGATCGGGACCAGGCGCTCGATCTGGTGGCGTACGATCGCGCGCAAATTGCGCTGCGCCGAAAATGGCAGGTTGAGGCTGGTCTGGAAGACCAGCGCCGGATCGAGACGCACCGCCACGCTCTCGCCGCGCCCGTGGCGGCGGATCGCGGCCCGTACGCGCTCGCGCCGCTCGGTCTCGGACATCCCCGCGAGCGGCAGCCGCATCGGCCGCGCGCGGCCGCCTCCGGCCAGGACCAGATCCGCATGATCGGCGCCGCACTCCAGCACATTCGACGATCCATCGCCCATGCCGAATCGGTGCCGCAGCGAGGAAGGTGCCAGTGCCACAAGTTCCCCGATCCACCACGCGAAGGCGACGCGCGCGGCAGCCTGCCGGTCGCGCCAGCAGCGCCCCGCTCATCGGACCCGCTGACAGGTCGCGGCGACCGGATCGGTGGGGCAGTCCATCGTCGCGGTCGCGCGCGGTGCCGCGACGAGATCGGGCCAGCGCGGCCGTGCCCGGCTCGTCGCGCGTGATCCGCACGCGGACCAGCTCCGGCAGCCGGGCCTGGCCGGACCATTGCCGCGCCCAGGCGGGACTTTCTGCCCCCTCGGGGGCGCCGAAATAGGCGAAGCGGATGTTCGCCACGTGATCGAGCAGGACCACCCGGTTCTCGGGCAGCGTTCCGCCGTCGCTCGACGGCAGGTCGAGGCGCCAACCCAGCACCAGGTCGCGCGACCGCCCATCGTGCGCGACGAAGAACCGCTGCTGCGCACGGATGCCGGATGCGATCGCGTCGGGCAGCGGCGAGATCAGCGCCAGCGTGTCGCCGCCGCCGTCGAATGCGATCGTATGATCGCTCAGCACCGGCGAGGCGAAGGTGGGATCGGCGTCGGCGATCGCATGACGCATGCACATCCTGTACGGCGGCGATCTCGGCTACACCGGCCGCGTCGCGATCGACGGTGCGCCATGTCTTCATGCCGAGCCGCAGCCCGCCCAGCACCAGCACCATCATCAGTCCGAGGATCGAGAGGCTGACCGCAAGCTCGATCAGCGTGAAGCCGGCCTCGTGGTCGCGCGTGCCGGTCACGATCACTGCGCGAACGGCTGCGGCGCGAGACGTACCGTCACCAGCCGCACCTTCCGCTTAGCGGCTTGTCCGGACCAGCCGGCGACAATTTCGATCCGGTGTCCGGCGAGGCCGCCGGCTGCCGGCGACGCCGCGTCGCGATAGGGCGTCATGTCGATGCGCCAGAAAAGTCCATCATCGGTCCGACCGGACAGCTCGCCATCCTGTACCGGGATGTCATGGCCTACGCGTTCCAGCATCGATTCCGCAAGCGAAAGCGCCCGTTCGCGGTGGCGGCCGCGGTCCATCCAGCCGGTCCCGCCCGAAAGCCCCTGGTAGGCGAAGCCGAAGGTCAGTGCCAGGATCGCAAGCGCCACGACGATTTCGATCAGCGTGAAGCCGTCTTGCCGGCGGGTCATCGGCGATGCACCGCGCCGGAGAGCCAATCGACCGCGATCGACATCGCGCGATGGGCGCCGCGCAGCACGACCGTGCCGCCGGTCGCGGTGCCGTCCGCGAAGAAGCGGATGCGGCGCGCGTCGGGCATCGGTGCCGCGATTGCGGGCTCGATCGCGATGCTCACGACGTCTGCCGGCAGGCGGTGGGCGCGGGGCTCGCCGCTGGCCGCGTAGGCGCGCGCCGCCGGATCGACGACCAGCTCTGTCGTCGCATCCTCGCGGATCGCCCGCTCGCGCAGATCGCGCAGCGTGGCCGCGATCCGGTCGGCTTCCGCCCGCAGCCGCACGCCGGGCAGGCCCGCGGTAAGCACCGGCAACGCGCTCACGGCGAGTGCGATGATCGCCAGCACGACCAGCATCTCGAGCAGCGTGAAGCCGGCGCTAGAGTGCGAGGTCATTGATTGCGAGGAGGGCTGTCATCACCGAAGCGACGATCAGCGCGATCACCGCGCCCATCGCGATGGTGAGTGCGGGCACGAACAGCGCCAGCGCGCGCTCGATGATACGCTCCACTTCCTGATCGTAGATGTCGGCGAGCTCGCCCAGCATCTCCTCGAGCCGGCCGGTCTCCTCGCCGATGCGGATGAGCTGGATCGCGAGCGTCGGGAAGCGTCCGCTGTGCGCCAGTGGCGCGGACAGGCCCTCGCCCTGCTTGAAGCGCGTGGCCGCCGCCGCAACGGCACCCGCGATCACCCGGTTGCCGATCGTGCCGCCGCCCAGCGACAGCGCCCGCGGCGCGCTCACCCCGTTGGCGAGCAGCACCGCGAGCGTGCGGCTGAAACGGCCGATCTCGCTCTTGGCGACGAGCGTGCGGAGCAGCGGCACGGCGAGCAGCAGCCGGTCGCGCAGCACCGCGACGGCGGGGCGGCGCAGGGCACGTTGCAGCAGCAGGGCCGCGAGCGCGAGCCCGATCAGCAGCGCCCGGAAGTGATCGCGCAGTCCGTCGCCCAGCAGCATCACCATGCGCGTGCTCGCGGGCAGGGCGGCGCCGGCGTTGCGGAACAGCGGCTCGAATTGCGGCAGCACGACGGTGAGCACGAGGGCGACGGATCCCGTGGCCGCCGCCATCAGGACGGCGGGATAGATCAGCGCCGAGGCGAGCTTCTGGCGGATCGCCTCGGATCGCGCGAGGAAGCCGGCGGCGCGGGCGAGCACCGGCTGCAGGGCGCCGCCCGCCTCGCCGGCGCGGATCATGGTGACGTAGGCGGCGGGAAACCGGCTGTCGTGGGCGGCCATCGCCTCGGCCAGCGCGGCACCGTCGCGCACCCGCGCGAGCGTGCGCGCGGCAATCGCGCGCCCGAGCGGCCGGCCGGCCGCCAGCGTGGCCAGGATGTCGAGTGCGCGGTCGAGCGGCAGGCCGGCACGCAGCAGGCGCGAGAGCTGGGCGCTGAACAGCGCCAGGTCGGCGCCGCCCAGCGTGCGCGCCGGCCGCCACGAGCAGGTGCCACCCGCGCCTGGCGCCCGGCCGGCGCTCGGCGGCATGGATCGGCAGCAGCGCCTGTTCGTGCAACCGTGCGATGACCGCGGCGGCGTCCGGCCCGTCCAGTTCGCCGGCGACGAGATCGCCGGAGGCGGAGAGCGCGCGGTATTCGAAGCGGGCCATCCGCTCAGGCGTCGCGGGTGACGCGGATGACTTCCTCGACGGTCGTCTCGCCCGCCAGCGCCTTGCGCAGCCCGTGCGCGTACATGGTCTGCATCCCGCCCCGTGCGGCCTCGGCCTGGATCTCGCGCGCCTCGGCGTGGCGCATCACCAGCGCCCGGATCGGATCGGCGTTGGCCATCAGCTCCAGGATCATCGTGCGACCGTGATAGCCGGTGCCGTTGCACTCCGCGCAGGCGCCTGGGCGTTGCAGCACGATCGGGCGGCCTTCCGCGAGTGCCGCCAGCCCAAGCCGGGCCGCCACATCGGCCGGCGGCGCATACGCGGTGCGGCAGGCCGGGCAGAGGCGGCGGACCAGGCGCTGGGCCAGCACGCCGTTGATCGTCGAGCTCAGCAGGTAATCCTCGATCCCCATGTCGAGCAGGCGGGTGATCGCGCTGGCGGCGTCGTTGGTATGCACGGTCGAGAGCACGAGATGCCCGGTCAGCGCCGCCTGCACCGCGATCTGCGCGGTCTCGAGGTCGCGGATTTCCCCGATCATCATGATGTCGGGGTCCTGGCGCAGGAAGCTGCGCAGCGCGCTCGCGAAGGTCAGCCCGATCTCGGGCTTCACCTGCACCTGGTTGATGCCGTCGAGCACGTATTCGATCGGGTCTTCCACGGTGAGGATCTTCCGCGCCGGGTCGTTCAGCGTGGCGAGCGCCGTGTAGAGCGTCGTCGTCTTGCCGCTGCCGGTCGGACCCGTCACCAGCACGATGCCGTGCGGGCGGTCGAGGATGTCGCGGAACCGCGGCAGCAAGGCCGCGTCGAAACCGAGTGTCGGCGAAATCGAGCGACAGCGCGCCGCGATCGAGGATGCGCAGCACCACGCTCTCGCCGTGGATCGAGGGCGTGGTCGAGACGCGGAAATCGATCTCCTTGCCGCGCACCGCGAGCCGCATCCGCCCGTCCTGCGCCAGGCGCCGCTCGGCGATGTTGAGCCTGGCCATGATCTTGACGCGCGAGAGGATGGCGTGGCGCAGCCGCGCGGGCGGCGGCTCGATCTCGGCCAGCACGCCGTCGATGCGATAGCGCACGCGCAGCCGCGCTTCGGCGGATTCGAGATGGATGTCCGAGGCGCGCATCTCCACCGCGCGCGCGACCAGGCTGTTGACCAGCCGGATCACCGGCGCCTCGCTGGCGAGATCCTGCAGCCGTTCGAGATCGGCGTCGCGGTCGTCGTCGTCGCGTTCGCCCGCCGCCTCGTCGATGCGCTCGACGGCGGAGCGGCCGTCGCCATAGAGCCGCTCGCAAGCCGCCTCGATGTCGGCGGGAAGGGCGGCGCGGCGCAGCACCGGCTTGTCGAAGGCGAAGGCGAGCGCGCGCGCGGCGCGGTCGTCGAGCGGATCGGCCATCGCGACGATCAGCGTCGCCTCGCTCTCGGCGATCGGCAGAACCCGCGCCTGCCGCAGGAAGCTGCCGCGGACGCGCCCGGCGGCGACCGGCTCGGCGGGGAACTCCGCCGCCGTCAGCACCGGCGAGCCGATGATCGCGGCGTACGCGTGGGCGAGGTCGCGCTCGGACACGAGGCCGAGCTTGGCCGCGATGTGGTCGATCCGCTCGCCGCTTTCCGCCTCCAGCCGCCGCACGCGATCGAGGGCCGCACCGCCGAGCAGTCCGCGCGCCGCGAGCACGGCCTCGATCCCGGCGGTCGCGAGCGTGGGCAGGCCATCGGGCATGGGCGAGGCGTTCAGTTCGATAGCGGGCAGTCGGCGGCGCCGGGGAGCTTCGGGTAGTAGCAGTCCGAGACCGGCGTGGACATGCTGTCCGGCGGCAGCTTGGTCCGCAGGAACTGGGTCATCCAGCCGGCACCCTCGGTGGTGGTGGGGAACTTCACCGGGTCGGGCCGGTGGTTCGTCCCGTCCGCCGCGAATCCGCCGGTCAGCGTCACGCTGAATCCGATGCAGCCGGCCGTCGGGCAATCGAGCTGCTTGACCGCCCAGGTGCCGCAGACCTTGTCGGCTTCCGCCTTCAGGCCGGGATTGGCCTTCAGCAGCGGATCGCCCGTCAGGTTGGACGCGCAGGTGCTCGTGCTGGCGTTCCATTTGCAGAAGGCCGCCGGCTGGCAGAGCCCGTTCGGGCCGGTCGGCGCCAGTTCGTCCGCGAAGTCCTTGAGGTTCAGCGTGACGCTCAGCACGCCGTTCGTATAGTCCGTGGCCTTGATCGGCGACGCGCCCTCGCCATCCTTGAACGTGGTGGGGACGCCGGTGATGTTGGCCCGCACGTATTTCAGGCCGGTTTTCACGTCGAAGTTCGGCCCGACATAGATCTGATAGGTCTGCTGCGTCGTCGCCCGGGCGTAGAGCACGAAAACGTAATAGGTCTGGTCCGGCTGGAAGACATTGAGGCTGCGCCAATCGCACCGGGCGGGCGCGTCGGGGCACGCGCGCCAGTTCGGCGTGCTCGGGTCGGTGAAGGCCGCGGTCCGCTGCGTGTTGTCGGGAACGGTCGCGTCGATGTAGTACGTCCCGTGATTGACCGTCAGCGTGCTGCGCTGATAGGTCGCCGTTCCCGACATCCGGATGAACGGGAAGTTGCAGGCGGCGGTGACCTTGGCGGGCGTACCCGCGCAGTTGTTTGCGGTCCAGGTCGCCCATTCGCTGTTGGTGAGAAACTGACGATAGAGCGGGACCCCGTAGCAGATACGGGCCGCTGCAATCTTTCGACCAGATGCCGCCGCGGCCCTCCTCGGGGCCGGTTTTCGGCGGGTTGGTGCCGCAGAGCGCTTTCACGTCTCCACCCGTCTGCGTGCATCCGGGAAGCACGACGGTCGTCACGTAGTCGTATGGACTGGTCTCCGCGCTTGGCGGCGTCGGGTATTTCGGCGGCGTGTCGCACGCCTTGTTGGGGTTGACCCCGAACGCGGACTTGCATTCCCCGGTGCTGATCGGCGCCTTGAAGAATGCGTCCTCGTTCACCGAGATCGTGGTGATCGGCGGCGCCAGCGGATTGATCGGATCGTCCGGATAGTTGTTGATCAGCCCGGTGAGCGTGCCGTCATCGTCGCTGAGCTCGGTCTGCCGATCGACGTCCGTGTAGCCGTTGAACAGGACCGGCGAGACCGGCCCGCAGTATTGCGCCTGGAGCGTCGCCAGCGGCGCGTTGACGTAGGTTCCCGCCTGGAACAGCGGTTCGATGACGAAGTGCCGGATGTCCACGTTGCTGAAATACAGGTTCCTGGAATAGAAGGCCGGCGGGTAGTAGAAGCCGTTCGGCTGTTTCCACCCGATCGCCGCGTTCGGCATGTAGCACGTCAGGGGGCCGGCGCCTGTGGCTTTGCGGAGGCCGGGGACCGCATCGTACATGCAGGAGTTCGACGCGCATTGGTCCACCGTCACGTCGAGATAGGCGTTCGAATCCTGATAGACCGGGCCGTCATAGATGTTGAACAGCCGCTGGTTGACGCCGAAATTGTCGAGCAGGATGCTGACCCCCGCATCCCGGTTGACGCAGTGGTTGCCATTGGTCCGCGCACTGCCTGGCGGTCGGCACGGGAGGCGGCTTGTTGTTGCCGTTCACCTCGGCGAACGGACCGCTGGTGAGCGTGTACGGATTGTAGTCCACCTGCGGGTCTTTGCCGGTCTTCGGTTGCGTGGCGCCGATGAACACGCTGTTGAGCGCCAGCGCCCAGTATCCCTCGATCACCGACGATCTTGTGTAGTCGCCGCCGGAGACGAAGGTGATGCCGGCGCCCAGCACGTCGGAGATCACGCTGTCGGTCATCAAGTACCATTGCGGGCGCAGCCACACCGCCGAGTAGTTGTAGGGCGCCGAATTGAACGCCGTCGTGTAATGGTCGAGCACGGTGACGCCGCAGGTCGTTGCGTGTGCGTTGGAGCACGGGTCGGTGATGCCGGTGCAATCGTAGCCGCCCGGCGCCGTCGCCGAGGTCGGGCAGTGGGTCGCGAGACGCCCCTGCGCGCCGGGGACCAGCGGGTAGTACGTTTCCTTCGTCGGGTCGGTCTGGTGCTCGGGCGCGATGCTCTGGACCGCCACCATGTCCTGCGCCGGCACCGGGATGCCGAGCTTCGGCAGGTCCGCGGGCGCGCCGGCCGGTAGGACGCCATGCACCACGGCGGTGTCGCCGACCGTCTGGAACGAGTTCGGCGCCGAGGTGCAGGAGTTTTTGTAGAACGATTTCAGCGGTGTCGTGCCGGCGAAGGTGGCATTCTTCTGCAGGCCCGCATACCCGAACCAGCGCATTTTCATCGGCATCGTCGAGTCCGGCGGATCGTCGGTGATATTGCTGTTGTAGGCGGCGACGAGCCAGTAGCAGGCGCCGCCGGGGCCGGCCCCGGCCGCCATGTTGCCGATGAAGTCGTTCCAGCCGTTGGTGATCCAGAACACCGTCGGATGGTTCCAGTCCGACACGAACGGGAACGCGTCCACGGCGGGCTGGTTGAACATCAGCTTGCCGTCCACGAGGGCCCTTCCCACCGTGTTGTCCGCCAGGATGCCGGGCACGCTGCGCGGATTCTGGGCGTTGACCACCGCCGCGCGGGCGAAGATGCCGATATTGGAATAGAACATATTGTCGGTTTCGGTGCCGTCTTCGAGATAGAAGCCGTGGCCGATCGATTCCCATCCGACGTTGCGCGCCACCTCCACGCCGAGCGTGGAATGCACCACGATCCAGCGCGTCATCAACTCGTTGATCGAGCTGTCGCGGATGTAGGTGTTCTTGGGCGTCTGGCGCGCCATGTGGAAATGCACGGGATAGTGCCCGAGTTTGCCGCCCTGTCCCAACTGCTTGAACTCGACGCCTTCGACGTGGAACGCCTCAAAGCCCTGGCGCGCGACGGTGTGGCCGCCGAAATAGTATTGCGTCGCCGCTCCGGGAACGACCGGCGGGAAGTTGCTCTTGCCGTTCTTGTCCGGCGTGTCGCCCTCTGAGACGATCCGGATGCTCCGCGACAGCAGCGCCACCGCCGCCCGCGTATCGACGCCGTTCTTCAGCAGGTCCGGCGCCAGGCTCTTCTTGAGGCGATCGTCGAGCCGGGCGTTGAGGTCCACCTTGTTGCCGTTGTGCAGCCACAGCGCCCCGCAGGTGTCGCCCTCCTTCGGCGTGCAGCCCGCGCGCGAGAACGTGACGGTGTCGCCGGTGACACCGGTGATCGTCAGCTCCTCGGAGTGGCCCGGCAGATAGTCGGTGGTGGTCACGACGATTTCGTCGCCGGGGACCCAATTGCCGGCGATCGTCTTGTCCGGCAGCTTGCTGCCGTCCTTGGCGAAGGCGGAGAGGTCCACTTGCAGCGTGTTCTGGCCCTTGGTCAGCGACACCCCGCTCTTCAGCCGCAGCCAGCTCGTGCCGGTATCGAGCGGATTGTCGGTCAAGGCGGTGACGGGCTTGCTGCCCATCGCCGCGGTCGCGAGGCCCTTGTAGCCGTGCAGCTCCAGCACGCCGCCGAACGACAGGCCGATGCTCTTGTAGCCGAAATAGCCCTTCCGGCCCTGGCTGTCTGTGGCGCCGTCGCCGTAGAGCGCGTCGTAGTCATAGAAATAATCCGACACGCCGCCCGGCAGCGCGTCGGCGCCGTTCCAGAACGTCTTGCCGTTATCGTCCCAGTATTTCGCCGGGATGCCGCAGGGCGGAGTGGCCTTGCGTCGGCTGCGGCGTGACGCAGACCGCGCCTTGGCCCTGCTGGTTCGGATTCTCGGGGTGGCCGCCGCTTAGGTCCACGCCGTAGAGATGGATGGTGAGCAAATTGCCGGCTTTCCCGAACGGTGTAGCCGGGCTGCCGGCGATCATCTCGCCGTGGTTCTCGACGATGATCGTGTTGGCCCAGAAATCGGTGTTGCCGGCCGGCTCGTCGGCGAAGATCAGCTTGCCGTTGATGAACGTGCCCGGCTTTTGTGGGTTCGGAACCCCGATGATGTTAACGTTGTGGTAAAAATACGGCGTATTCGCGTGAACGGTGCAGGCGCCCTTGATGATCAGGTCGGGCTGCTCGGTGACGTTTGCTCCCGCGCCGACGCTCTGCTTGGGCACATCGCCGCCGGTGCAGACGGTCGGTGGCGGTGGTGTTTGCGCGTGCGCGGTGGCGGCGCCAGCCGCGGAAAGGGCGAGCACGGCCAGTCCCGCCAGAATGCGATGCAGATGCGTCCCCATGATCCCCCACCCACCGCATTCGCGGCGTTATGCGACGCGTGTAGCATTCAATCGCATGCGCCGCAATATGCAAGATTGCAATTTTCCGCATCCGGAATGCGCTTCGCAGCGCGTGCGGCGGCGATGCGCCGACGCCATCAGGCGGCCGCGCGGCGCGGCGCAGCCGGCCGCGGATAGCGGGTCGCGGTACCGAGATGCAGCGCGATCGTCAGCGGCGCCGAGAGGTCCGCGAACACCGCCTCCGGCAGCGCCGCCTCGCCATCGGTCCAGCGGCAGCCATCCGCCGCTTCCGCGCGATGCCAGCCGGCGCCGAGCAGCGGCGAGTCGAAGCCGATCTCGCGCACGCCCTCGCGCCCATGCACGACGATCCGATGCAGCGCCACGCCGAGGCGGCGTTGATCGGCATTGCGGCCAAGCAGCGCCGGTACGGCGGCGCGCGAGGCGATGCAGAGCGCGCGCGGCACGGCGGCGAGACGGAAGCTCGCGAACGCGACGCCCCCGCCGGCCGCCGTCTCGGTCGCCTGCGGCGTGATCCGTTGCCCGTCCGCAAGCAGATGCAGGTCGGGATCGGTCGTCAGCGGCAGCTTCGGGTGCGGGCCGGCGCGGCGCCACAGCGATCGCCAGACGTGCTCGACCGCCGGCCCGTTGGTGGCGATCGGCGCGCAGGCCGGCAGGACGCGCGCACGCTTCGGGCGGGCGTTGTGGAACAGCGCGCCGTTGCCGTCGTCGCGATAGCTTTCGGCAGGCGCGCCATCGGCGATCAGCACCGCGTGCCGGGCCAACTCGACATGGAATATCTCCACCACCTGCGCCCGCTCGTCGAAGGCGATGCTGCGGCCGTTGACCAGATTCTCGACCGGGATCAGCACGCCATCGAGATGCAGCGCGTGGCCGCGGGTGAGGCGCAGGTCGCGGCTCGGCACGCCGGGGGCGAGCGCGCCGGCACGCACCACCACCGGCGCCGCCGTGCCGCCGCCGGCGGGCACCAGATGGCGCCCGGTGCCGATCCAGCGCACCCGCCGCGCGGCGCGATCCGGCAGCGTCAGCACCGGATCGCCGACGCGCAGCGACTCGACCGGAACCTCGCCGTCTGGGGTCGCGATGCGGGTGCCGCGCAGGAAGCACAGCAGGTCGATGCGGGTGCCGCCCGTGCCGTCGGTAGCGATCTGGACGGTTCCGGGCGCGGCGAGGCCCAGGTCGAAGCTCTCGCCGCCGCCGGCAGGCAGGGCGTAGGTGATCTGGCCGCCGGTGTAGGCGACGGTGTTGTGGGCCACGCCCGCGAGGTCGATCGTGTCGCCGAGGGCGAAACCGCTGACCGGCGCGGTGAAGGCGACGTCGAAGGCGACCGAGCCGATGTCGAGGGCGGCCGTGCCGCCGAACACGACGCCGGTGGAGAGCGTGGCTGTCGTATGCAGGGCATCGCCGATCTGCAGCACGCCCGCGTCGAGTGCCACGTGGCCCATGAGATCGGTGGTGCCGTCGAGTGCCACCGTGCCCGCGCCACCGAGATCGAGTGTGCCGGCGCCGGTCCCGCCATGCGCCGCTGCGTCGGTGACGGTATCGTCGATCGCAAGCGTGCCGCCGGTGGCGGCCGCGAGGGCCACCGACTGGTCGCCCTGGATGAAGATGCCGGAGCCGTAGCCCTGGCCGGCGCCGCCCGCGCCGCCGCCCGCGCCGCCGGCGGCGGCGCCACCCGACAGCCTGCCGCCCTCGATGGTGAGCGCGCCGCCCTGCTGGACGAACAGGTCGCCGCCCGCCCCGAGGCCGCCGCCGCCGCCCGACCCGCTGCCGCCGCCGCCGCCACCGAACCCGCCGGCACCCCCGGTGCTGAAACCGCTGCCGCCGCCGCCGCCGAACCCGCCGGCGCCCCCGGCGCTGAAGCCGCCGCCGCCGCCGCCGCCGAACCCGCCGGCGCCGCCGTCGCTGAAGCCGCCGCCGCCGCCGCCGCCGAAGCCGCCGGACCCGCCGGTGTAGGGCGTGGGGCCGTTCTGCCCCGCGACCCCGCCGCCGCCCGCGCCGCCCGGAGCGAAACCGCCATTGAAAGCGCTGCCGCCGCCACCGCCGAACAGGCCTCCCGCGCCGCCGCTCGCCGCCTTCCCACCGCCGGCAGCACCCAGCACGACGCCCGCTTGCCCATCCCCGGCATCACTGCCTCCGCCGATGGCGCCGGCACCGATTCCGCCGCCGCCGCCCCAGGCGTTGCCGCCCGTGGTGCCGGAACGGCCGGCACCGCCGGCGCCGCCGAGGCCGCCGCCACCGCCGACGCCCGACGAACTCGCCTCGCCGCCTGTGCCGCCCGCGGCGGCGTCGCCGGCGAAGGTCACGCTGTCGATGGTCACACTGGCACCCGCCGCCACGAACAGGCCGCCGCCAAGCCCGGCGCCGCCGCCGCCGGCCGCGAACCCCGATCCGCCCGCGCCGCCGACCGCGTGCGCATCCGCGATCGCGAGGTTCTCGACGCTCGCCTGACCGGCATAGGCGAACAGCCCGCGATAGAGGCCGGCGCCGTCCAGCATATACCCCGCGCCGTCGATCGTGAGGCTCACGCCCGCCTTCAGGTTCAGCGCGAACAGGTCGGGCGGCAGGTCGATCGTCTGGCCGGCGAACACCGCCGTCCCGCCGCTGTCGGTGCCCTCGGTGATGCTCTGGGTGAAGCGGATGACGTAGCTGCCCGAGGTCGCGGCATCGGCGGTCGCGATCGCCCGGTTGAGGGCAGCCTCGGTGCCGACATCCTCGGTGATTGTTGCCATACCGCCCCCGGCCGAACCGTTCGGTACGATGGTAGGCGCGGCACCCGCGAGTCGCAAGCCGGATCATTCCAGTGATGCCAGGCGATAAATTGCCCGCGCCCGGGGGACATGCCATCGTTCGTGATGATCACGTCCGACCGCACTGAGGAATCCGGATGCCGCATTCACGTTATCTGCCGGAGCGCCTGGGCGACGCAGCACTGACGCCGGCCGGCCCGTTCGAGGCCGGCTCCTATGCCAGCTTCTCGCTGACCTACACGGCCGGGCATTTCGGCATCGACGACAGCGGCCACGTGAAAATCAGTTGGCGCAGCATGTCGGACATGGCGAGGCCGCAATTCGATCGGCCCTCCGGCGCGAATTACACCAGCGTGCAGGCGAGCAACGGCGCGGTGCTTGAGACGCGCATCGCGCCGGTGAACATCCGGCCCTGGGCGAACACGCTGCTGATCCGGGTCGGGCGCGGGTTCCTCCGCCAAGGCGACACCATCACGATCCGCTTCGGCGATCGCAGCGGCGGCTCGCCCGGCCTGCGGCTGCAAACCAACTGCGAGGCGAGTTTCGAGTTCAAGGTCTTTGTCGACGCCTTCGCCACCTACGATTTCACAGAACTCCCGCGTTCGCCGAGCTTCGCGCTGGTTGCCGGTCCGGCTGACCGGTGGAAGGCGATCTGGCCGACGCTGGCGGTCGTGGGCGAGCTTTTCCGCCTCGCCATCCTGGCCGAGGATCGCTGGGGCAACCCGACGGAGCAGGCCGACGCGACACTCTCGCTCGCGGCCTCGCGCGCAGTGCGCAACCTGCCTTCGCAGATCGTGCGGCATCCGGGCGACGGGCCGCTGGTCCTCGACAATCTCCGGGGCTCCGAACCAGGCGACGTGATGCTGCTGTTGCGCGATGCGACGGGTCGCGTGGTGGGG
Source organism: uncultured Alphaproteobacteria bacterium (assembly GCA_963777265.1). Taxonomy (GTDB): domain Bacteria; phylum Pseudomonadota; class Alphaproteobacteria; order Acetobacterales; family Acetobacteraceae; genus DATAYA01. The sequence continues at coordinate 154,417 of CAVZPY010000010.1, forward strand.
CGCGCCAATCCGATGCGGGTGGCGGCGGCGGCGCCGTTGCGCCAGTATTGGGCCGATTTGCACGGGCAGAGCGAGGAGACGATCGGCACGAATTCGGCGGAGGATTATTTCCGCTACGCCCGGGACCGCGCCTTCCTCGACATTGTCGGCCATCAGGGCAACGACTTTCAGATCACGGATGCGTTCTGGGCCGAGTTGAACCGCCTGACCGCGGCGTTCCACGCGCCCGGCCGCTTCGTCACCATCCCCGGCTACGAGTGGTCGGGCAATACCGGGCTCGGCGGCGACCGCAACGTCTTCTTCATGCAGGAAGGCCGCCCGATCCGCCGATCCTCGCGCGCGCTGGTTGACGACGCAGCGCCGGAGACGGTCGATTGCTTCAGCGCCGATGAATTGTTCGCGGCACTGGACGGTGAGGACGCGGTGGTCATCGCCCATATCGGCGGCCGCTACGCCGATATCGGTCTGGCACACGCGCCGCGGCTGGAGCGCGCGGTCGAGGTCCATTCCACGTGGGGCACGTTCGAGTGGCTGCTGCACGACGCCTTCGCGCACGGCTTCCGCGTCGGGGTCGTCTGTCACAGCGACGACCACAAGGGGCGGCCCGGCGCCACGCGCCCGGGGGCGTCGCATTTCGGTGCGATCGGCGGCCTCACCTGCTATCTGATGCCGGAACTGACGCGCGCGGCGGTGTTCGAGGCGCTGCGCCGCCGCCACCACTACGGCACGACGGGCACGCGTCTGTTTCTTTCCGTGATCGGGTGCTTCGATGCACCGGTCACGATCTTCGACGAAGATCCGGCGGTCCGGCCCGGCGTCACCCGTCGCGGCAGGTCGGTGATGATGGGCGACATCGTGCAGGCGGACGGGCAGACGATGCACGTTCGGGTGGAAATCGTCGGCTCCGCGCCGATCCTGCGGGCGGATTTGTTTCACGGCACGACGCTGGTGCGCACCGTGCGGCCGTTCGCGCCGAGCGATCTCGGCGAGCGTGTGCGGGTGATGTGGCAGGGTGCGGAATATCGCGGCCGCGGGCGCGAGGTGCTCTGGAAGGGCGCGCTGGAGGTCCGTGGCGGGCGGTTCACGCGCGCCGCACCGGTGAACTTCCTCAATCCCGAACATGAGCTGCAAGTGCTCGCGCCCGGCAGCCGGCTCGGCTGGCAATCGGTGACGACGGGCAATATGGCGGGCGTCGATTTATGGCTGGACGGAGCGGAGGGGACGGAGATCGCGATCGCGACCAACATCGCAGGCGGCTGCTTCGCCGCAAGCGAGATCGGCCTCGAGGATGTCGTGGTGCCGGCCGGCGGCATCGACCGGCAGCTCCGGCTGTGCCGCCTGCCCGAGCGTCTGTCGGTCTGCGACCTGGCATTCGATCACGACGTCGCGTGGGCGGGGCCCGCCGATCTTCCCGTCTACGTGCGCATCACGCAGGAGGACGGGCACCAGGCCTGGTCGAGTCCCATCTATCTCATCGCCGCTCCGGGCGGCGCTGCTTGACCGCGACGAGGTCCTGGTGCCGGATTGCGGCCTCATTCTCCCTCGGCAGGGCAAACCGATGAATCGCATTCTCACCGTGGCCGCGGCACAGCTTGGCCCCATCCAGAAGGCCGACCCGCGCTCGGTTGCGGTCGAGCGCATGGTGCAGCTGATGGAGCACGCGCACCGGCGCGGCGTGCAGCTCGTGGTGTTCCCGGAGCTGGCGCTGACGACGTTCTTCCCGCGCCACTACTACGAGCATCGGGCCGAGGCGGATTCGTGGTTCGAGACCGCCATGCCCTCGAACGAAACGGCGCCGCTGTTCGCCGCCGCGCAGCGGTACGGTCTGGCCTTCCATCTCGGCTACGCGGAGATCGCCGAGGAGGCGGACGAAACCGGCGCCGTGCGCCGGCGGCACTTCAACACCGCCATCCTGGTGAACCCGGATGGCGACATCGTGCTGAAATACCGCAAGGTGCATCTGCCGGGCCACGCCGAGTTCGACCCGAAGCGCCGGGTGCAGCACCTGGAGAAGCGCTACTTCGAGGTGGGCAATCTCGGCTTTCCCGTCGTGCGCGCGCCGGTGGGCGGGGTGCCCGGCGTCAATGTCGGCCTGATGATCTGCAATGACCGGCGCTGGCCGGAGGCGTGGCGCGTGCTGGGCCTGCAAGGCGTCGAGCTGGTGATGCTCGGCTACAACACGCCGAGCCTCAACCAGGAGGCGGCCGGGTTCGAGGCGCCACATCTGCGGGTGTTCCACAGCCACCTGTCGATCCAGGCGGGCGCCTACCAGAACGCCTGCTTCGCCATCGCCACCGCCAAGGCAGGGACGGAGGACGGTTGCGAGCTGTTCGGCCACTCGATCATCGTCAACCCGCAGGGCGAGATCATGGCGCAGGCGACGAGTTGGGACGACGAGCTGATCACGGCCGATCTCGACCTCGCGCGATGCACGCTCGGCCGCACGACGATCTTCGCCTTCGACCTCCACCGCCGACCCGAAACCTATGGGCGGATCACCGGGCAGATCGGCGCCGTCGAGCCGCCGGTCTGGGGGACGGGCTGAGCCTCGCGTGATGGACGGCTATCGGCGACCGGCGATCGCCCGATTTTCCAGACGGCTCAGCAGCCGCACGCCCGGCCACAGGAGCAGAAAGTAGCAGAGAGCCGCGGCGACAATCGGGCTCGGATTGAAGGTGACGCTCTGCGCCTCCCGCGCCTCGAACAGCAGTTCGGGCAGTGTTACCACGCTGGCGAGGGAGGTCAGCTTGACCACCTCAAGCGTATTGGAAAGCAGGTCCGGCAGGACATTTCGCACCGCCTGCGGCAGCACGACATGACGCATCGTTTGCAGCGCCGTCAGCCCGGTGCTGCGGGCCGCCTCGGTCTGGCCCGGCGGCACGCTGCCGATGCCGGCGCGCAACACCTCGCCGTAATAGGCGCTGTTGTTGAGCAGAAAGCCCACCAGGACGCAACCGATAGGTCCGAGGTCGAGGCCGGCGAACGGCAGGCCGGCATAGAGGAAGATCAGCAGAACCAGCGGCGGAAAGGCGCGCCAGAAATCCACCCACGCGATCAGGGGCCACCGTATCCAGGGCTGCCGGAACCGCGACAGAAGGGCGAGCACAAGACCGCCGCAGAAACCGAGCGGCACCACCAGCACGGACAGGGCGGCCGTCATCAGCAGGCCGCGGAGCAGGATCGGCCATGCTTCGGCGACAATCCGCCAGTTGAAGAAAGTTGAGACCAGGCCCGGCATCAGCGCCTCCAGCCGAAGCGCCTCTCGATCCAGCGACTGAAGACAACAACCGGCAGGAACAGGACCAGATAGGCCGCGGCACCGAGTGTCAGCGGCGACGGGTTGGCGCTGAACGAGACGGCGGACGAGGCTTGCGACAGAATTTCCGATACCGCGACCACGGAGCCGAGTGCGGTGCCCTTGGTGATGGCAATGGTGCGATTGGTCAGCGGCGGGATCGCCAAGCGGAAGGCCTGCGGCAGCACCACATAGCCGAGAGCCTGCGCGTAGCTCAAGCCACTCGACCGTGCGGCTTCCCACTGGCCATGCGGCACCGCGGTTATGCCGGCCCAGTAGATCTCCTCGGCAAACGCCATCAGCACCAGACCGAGGCTCGCCCAGGTCGCAACGAAGCCTGACGGCGAGACGCCCAAACTCGGGAAGCCAAAGTAGATCAGGACGATGATGACCAGAGGCGGCAGCGTGCGAAACAGATCGACCACGAAGACGATCAGCCAGTTCAGCGGCCGGATGCCGGCACTGCGCAGCAGAACCAACGCCAGTCCGGCGGCGAGGCCGGTCAGCACGATCAACGCCGCCAGCCAGATAGTCAGAAAGAAGCCATCGAGGATTTGCGGAAAGTAGCGTTCCAGCACGCGCGCATTGAAGAAGGTGAAGACAAAGCGATCCCAGCTCGACACGTCAGTGCCGCTGGATCTGGGAGATGAAGGCGCGGGTGCGGGCCTCGGCCGGTGCGCCGAATATCTGCGCGGGCGGCCCCTGCTCGACGATCATGCCGTCGGCCATGAAGGCCACGCGGTCGGCGGCGGCGCGGGCAAAGCCCATCTCGTGCGAGACCACGACCATGGTCATGCCGCCGTCGCGCAAGGCCCGCATCACCGCCAGCACGCTGCCGACCAGCTCGGGGTCCAGCGCGCTGGTCGGTTCGTCGAACAGCATCACCCGCGGTTCGAGCGCGATCGCCCGCGCGATCGCCACGCGCTGCTGCTGTCCGCCGGAGAGCTGGGCGGGATAGTGTTCGGTGCGATCCGCCAGGCCCACTCGTGCCAGCGCCGCGCGGGCTATTTCATCCGCCTCGCGCCTCGGCTTCCCGGCAACCTTGCGGAGTGCCAGGGTGACATTGCCGAGCGCCGTCATCAGCGGATAGAGATTGAATGACTGGAAAACCATGCCGATCCGCTGGCGCGCCCGGTTGATGTCGGTACGCCGATCCAGCATGTCGGTGCCGTCCACGATCACGCTGCCCGATGACGGCTGCTCCAGCCGGTTCAGGCACCGCAGCAGGGTGGACTTTCCCGAACCGGATGGCCCGATGATGAACACGAGCTCCCGCTCCGCCACCGCCAGGTCGATACCCTTGAGAACGTGATGCGAACCAAAATGCTTGTGAAGCCCGTGAACATCGACAATCGGGGCAGCCGGCGTCACGAGCAGTGCGGCGCCGGCGCGTTCGGCTGGTAGCCCGGCATGCCGGGCACGCCGTAGCCGGGCGTCGCCACGCGCTCCAGTGCGTCCGGCTCGGGCGCGACACCAAACCACTTCTCCGACAGCTTCACCAGGGTGCCGTCCTGCTTCAGGCATTTCAGCACATTGTCGATCTCGTTGCGCAGCGCCGTTTCGTCCTTGCGCAACGGGATCGCGAACGGGGCACGCGTGTCGCGGATCGCGAAATCGGGTACGAATTGCGGCGTCTTGCTGGCGACGTATTTGACCGTCGAATTTCCGGCCAGGTTGGCATAGGCGTGACCGGTCAGCACCGCCTGGACGGCATCCGGGGAGGTGTCGAACGTGGCAATCCGAAATCCGTACTTGGATGCGTTCGCATGGGCCCAGGTATCGTAGACGCTGCCCTTGTTCACGCTGATCGTCTTACCGCGCAGATCGTTGAGCGATGTGATCGGCGGTGTGCCGCGGCGGATGCCGAACTGCAGCTCGGTGTACATATATCCCTCGGTGAACAGCAGGTTTTCCGCGCGCTCCCTGGTCACGGTGGTGGGTGCTATGAGAAAGTCGTAGCGGCCGGCCTGCAAGCCCGGGATCAAGGTAGAAAAACTGGTCAGTGCAATCGTGACCCGGCGATGCAAACGGCGGCCGATGTCATTCGCCAGGTCGATGTTGAAGCCTTCCGCGCCGCCACCGAGCTTCGGCATGGCATGCGGCGGGAAATTGGCTTCCACCCCGGTGCGCAGCGGCGGCAAGTCCTTCGCCATAACCGGGCCGGAGATCGTCGCCAGCAGCAGCACCGCGAACAATATGCCTCGCGCCATGGCGACACCTCCGACCGAGCATTGCGCAACATTCGAAACGTGGCATAGTCCGGGCGGACCGACAAGCGATGGCAGGCGATGGGACGCATCCTGACCGAGCAGGACGTTGAGGCCGCCGTGCTTGGCGGATCGGTGTTTGCCGCCGGCGGCGGCGGATGGGCGGAGCACGGCCGCCTGCTCGGTCGCGCGGCCGTCATGATTGGGCGGCCTGAACTGGTCGCCATCGACGAGTTTCCGGACCATGCCTGGATCGCGACGGCCGCGGCCATCGGGGCGCCGGCCGGCACGACGGATTGGGAGATGCTGCCGCTTGACTATGTCAAGGCAGTGCAAATGCTGCAGGATGCGCTCGGCGAGCACGTCGACGGCCTGATGATCGGGCAGAACGGTCGGTCTTCCACCCTGAATGCGTGGCTGCCCGGCGCGGTGCTCGGCACCAAGGTGGTCGATGCGGTCGGTGATGTCCGTGCCCATCCCACCGGGGATATGGGTTCGATCGGCCTGTTCTCGTCCACCGAACCCACGATCCAAACCGCGGTCGGCGGCAAGCGTGCCGCCAGCGCCTACATGGAATTGATGGTGCGCGGACCGGTGCGCGTCATCTCGCCGGTCTTGCGCGCGGCGGCCGATCAGGCCGGCGGCTTTATCGCGTCCTGCCGCAATCCGGTTCGTGCGAAATACGTCAAGGCCAACGCAGCACTCGGCGGTATCACAATGGCGCTGGATCTCGGCCACGCCATCCTGGCAGCGCGGCGACGCCAGAGCTCGATCGTCGATGCTATCTGCCGACAGGCGCATGGCGAAATCATCGGCGACGGCGCCGTTGTTGCGAAAGGCGTCCGCTATACGAGCGGCGCCTTCGACGTCGGCACGATCACGCTCGGGGAGGGCTCGTCCCGCCGCGTGCTCTACGTAATGAACGAGTACATGGCCGTGCAGGACGGCGACGAGACCCGGCTCGCCACGTTTCCGGACGTGATCGCGACCCTCGATCCCGAGGGTGAGCCGGTCAGCGTCGGCGATATCCAGTCGGGCATGCGGCTGCTGGTGCTGCGGATTGCCAAGGCGCATCTGCCGATCGCACCGGGTCTGCGCGATGCGGCATTGTACGATCCCGTGACGGCGGCGCTTGGGATCGATGTTGCAGAATACGCAACGTCCGATGACAAGGCCGGCTTGCGGTAGTCGGCGCCCGCCCGCATGAGCGGCTTCGCGGCGATCATCGGCCACGGCTCGCCGATGCAGATCGCCTGGTGGCAGATGTGCGTCCGGGCGCTCATCATCTTCGTGTTCGGGATCGCCCTGCTGCGTCTTGCGGGCCGGCGCGCGTTCGGGCGGCAGTCGGCGATCGACATCCTGCTGACCGTGCTGATCGGCTCGAACCTCAGCCGCGCCGCGACCGGCGGCTCGCCGTTTCTCGCGACCCTCGCCGGCTCGGCGGCGCTGATGCTGCTCTACTGGTTCAGCATCCAGCTCACGCAGCGGTATCACTGGCTCGGCGTCGTGATGAAGGGAGCGCACACCGTCCTGGTCCGCGACGGCCACGCCGATCCGGCGGCCATGCGCCGGGTTGGCGTGAGCGATCTCGACCTGTCCGAGGCGATCCGCTCGCAGAACGTGGCCGCACTGCGCGACGTAAAGCTCGCCGCGCTGGAGCGCAGCGGCCACATCAGTGTCATCAAGCGCGAGCCGTGAATTTGGCCGTCGCGCGCCGCGTCACCCCTCAAACGACGTTGCGCTCGAGCAGCTTCTCGCCCCGCAGCACGCGCGGCCAGCCAAGCACGGAGAGATCGAGCGTGCAAAACCGCCCGTCGGCGATCAGCTCGGCGACGGCGCGGCCGATCGCCGGCGCGTGCTGCAGGCCGTGGCCGGAGAAGCCGTTGGCGAAGATCGCGTTCGCGACGGCGGGATGCGGGCCGACGATGCCGTTATGGTCGAACACGTTCATCTCGTAGTAGCCGGCCCAGGCGCTGGTGAGGCGGATCGCCTCGAAGGCGGGCACGCGGGCGGCGAGCACCGGCCAGATCGTGTCGGTGAACATGGCTTCGTCCACCTCGAGCGGGGGCTCGTCGGGATCCGGCTCACCCGCCCAGGGCGAGCGGCCGGCGATGAAGCGGCCCTGCTCGGGGCGAAACCAGATGCCGGTCGGGTCGATCACCAGCGGGCATGCAAGCAGCGGGGTGCGACAGTCGAACACGAACACCATCCGTCGGCGGGCGCGGACCGGCAGATCGATGCCGAGCATGGCGGCCACGCGCGCGGCCCAGGGACCCGCGGCGTTCACCAGGACGTCGCACGCAAGATGGGTTCCGTCGTCGAGCCGCACCGAGAGCACGCGGTCGCCGCGCATGTCGCAGGCGATCGCCTCGGCGGTGAGATAGCGGACGCCGGCGGCGCGGGCGCGGCGCTTGAACGCCTGCAGCAGCACGTAGCCATCGAACCAGCCCTCGCCGGAGAGGCCGAGCGAGCCGCCGGCGAGATCGGCCGTCGCGAGCCAGGGAAAGCGGTCGCGGAGTGAAGCGGGCGGCAGCAGCGCGATGTCCGCGCCAAGGCCGCATTGCAGGGCGACGTTGTCGCGCAGGACGGGAAGCCCGGCATCGGTCGCGAGGAACAAATAGCCCTGTTCGTGCAGACCGAGGGCCGGGACATCCCCGTCCACCGCGAGCGTTCGGGCAGCGTCGCGCAGGAAGCCGATGCCGAACAGCGACATCTCGGCGTTGATCGGTGTCGAGAATTGCTGGCGGATCGCGCTAGCCGCCAGCGCAGACGAGGCGCGGGCATAGCTCGGGTCGCGCTCGATGACGGTGATGCTGCCCGCGAAGCGCGGATGCTCGGCGAGGAAGCAGGCAATGGCTCCGCCGATGGCACCGCCGCCGATCACCGCCACCTGCATTCTGCGTCTCCCGCTGCGGCCCGCATTCAACCGCTTCCGCGGGTTTCGTGAAAGCGGCGTGCCCTTCCGGCTGGCGGCAATCTGGCCTCTACGGTGCCGCGACACCCTTCTTCAGCAACAGGCAACCATACGGACGCTGTTCTCCGGTCGCCACTACCGCGAAAGCCTGGCGCGCAGCTTCGTAGAACATCTGCCGCTCGACGCCCGCCAGGGGCAGGTGACGGCCCTCGTGCCGGTCGATCAGGGTCTGGCAGGCCTGCTGCACCTCCGGGATTTCCGCGGGCCGGTCCACGACCAGCATTCGCCGTGCCGGCTCCGCCACGAAATTGTCCAGCGGCAGCAGGAACAGCACGGCATCCAGCACCGCGGGCAAATCCGCCCCGTCCAGACGCACCAGCCGCCGTGCCAGGGAGGCTGCCGGAAAATGTGCGTCCACCAGAGCGATGTCATCGCCATGGCCCATCGACGCAAGAACATGCAGCAGGTCCGGCGAATGCAGGCGGGACAGGATTTTCAACATCGGTGGCGCTCCCTTCAGCGGTGGGGTTGACGGATGCGATCATCGCCTCGTGCGCCGCCGATGTCGCGCCGCGATTGCAATCTCGCTCAAGTGATCGGGACGCGCATTCCGGGTGCGGCGCGTCGCGGCGTTGATGCCGAGGAAGACCAACCGGCCGGTCCGCATTCGAGGAGCGCGCTTTCGCCGAGAACACGCGCAATCCGCCCTTATCGCCAGCGAGGTTCGGGTGTGCGGTGAAGCCAATGAAGCGGCCGAGGAGGGCGCATGGCGATGACCAACAGGCGAGGGGCCGCGGGCCACGCGGCGGCAATGGGCCGGGTCGCATCGGCGTCGGTGCCGGTCGCCGGCACGGCCGTCAGGGCGGCCCGCCGGCTGAACCGCGCGGCGGGCACCCTTGCGTTCTCCGTGCTCGCCGACAGTGCGATCGAGCACTACCGCGGCACCTTCCACAACAGGGCGATGTATGCGCCGCTGGTCGCGTCCGCGCTGAGCCTGGCCGCCAGCGGACACGGCGTGGCCGACCGGCGCGGCGGCGCGCACGCCGCGCGGCACGCGATCTACGCGATGGCGGCCGCGGTCGGCCTGCTCGGCACGGGGTTCCATCTCTACAACATCGGCAAACGGGAAGGCGGGTTCTCCTGGCTGAACCTGTTCTACGCGGCGCCGCTCGGCGCGCCGGCGGCGCTCTCGCTCTCCGGGCTGCTCGGCTTCGCCGCCGAGCGCGTGCGCGCAAGCCCGCCGGGCGAGGCACCCCGGTTGTTCGGGCTGCCGGCCGGCCGCGCGGTGGCCGCGATGACCAGCGCCGGCATCGCCGGGACGGTCGGCGAGGCCGGGTTGCTGCATTTCCGCGGCGCCTTCCACGACCCGTTCATGGTCCTGCCGGTCACGGTGCCGCCGGTGGCTTCGGTGCTGCTGGCCAATGCCGCCTTGCAGCGCCCGCCCCGCAGGCTTCCCCGCACAACGCGGTGGTGGCTGCGCGCGACCGCCCTGCTCGGCTTCGTGGGTGCGGGGTTTCACGTCTATGGCGTCGGCCGGGGCATGGGAGGCTGGCGCAACTGGAGCCAGAACGTGCCGAACGGCCCGCCGATCCCCGCCCCGCCCAGCTTCACCGGGCTCGCACTCGCCGGACTCGCCGCCCTCGGTCTTCTGGAGGAGCAGCCCGATGAATGAGGGGCGCTATCCCGGCTACGACGTGCTCGCCAAGCGGCACACCCCGTCGTGGAACGAGCAGACGCGGCTCGCGATCAACCGGCGCCTAGCGGTGCCGCGCGAGCCACGCTTCTTCACCGCGGCCGAGTTGCAGACGCTTGTGGCGGTGTGCGAGCGGATCGTGCCGCAGCCGAAGGATCGGCCGCCCGTGCCGCTCGCCGCTTACGTCGATGAGAAGATGGCCAAGGACCACAAGGACGGCTACCGCCACGCGAAACTGCCGCGACAGGGCGAGGCGTGGAAGCGCGGCCTCGCGGCCCTCGATGAGGATGCGCGGCGGTTGCACGGCGACCGCTTCGCCGCGATCGGCGCGGCGGAGCAGGATGCGCTGCTGCGCCAGATGCAGGATGGCGAACTGTCAGGGCCGGCCTGGGGCGATATGCCGAGCCAGCTCTTCTTCTCCTTTCGCGTCATCCCCGACATCACCAAAAGCTATTACGGCCATCCGACGGCCTGGAACGAGATCGGCTGGGGCGGGCCGGCCGGCCCGCGCGGCTACGTGCGCATGGGCTTCGACCGGCGCGATCCCTGGGAGGCCGCCGAGGCAAAGCCCGGACAGGAGGAGAAGGCGCGGCGGGAGAACCAGCATGTCGGCTGAGTACGAAGGCTACGTCACTGCCGCGAGCGATCCCTTCGACGAACCCCGTGCGACCGATGGACGGGCGCCGGACGTGTTCCGCCCAGGCGCCTGGGTTCCGATGCGGGAATATCCGCAGAACGAGCCGGTGGATTTCGCGATCGTCGGCACCGGCGCGGGCGGCGGCACGCTGGCCTGCAAGCTCGCCGAATACGGCTTCTCGGTCGTGGCCCTCGATGCCGGCCCATTCTGGCGTCCGCTGGAGGATTTTGCCTCCGACGAGATCGAGCAGAACAAGGTGTTCTGGTCCGACGATCGCCTCATCGACGGCGAGAACCCGATCAGGATGGGCACCAACAACAGCGGCAAGTCGGTGGGCGGCAGCACCGTCCACTTCCAGATGGTGTCGCTGCGCTTCCGGCCGGAGTGGTTCAAGGCGCGCAGCAAGCTGGGCTACGGCGCCGATTGGCCGCTCGATTGGCGGGAGATGTGGCACTACTACGACGAGGTCGAGGACGCGCTGAAGATCGCCGGGCCGGTGAGCTACCCCTGGGGACCGAAGCGGCGGCGCTATCCCTACCGTCCGCACGAGGTCAACGCCGCCGGGCTGGTACTGGCACGCGGCGCCGAAGCGATGGGCACCGCATGGGCGGCCTGCCCGCTCGCCACCGTCTCCGCCCCGCGCGGCCTCTCGCCGCCCTGCACCTATCGCGGCTTCTGCCGGATCGGCTGCTCGACGAACGCGAAGCAGAGCGTGCTGACCACCTGGATCCCGCGCGCGATCGCGGCCGGCGCCGAAATCCGCGACCTCGCGATGGTCGGCCGCATCGAGACCAACATCGCCGGCCGTGCCACGGGTGTGCACTACCGCCGCGGCGGCGAATGGCGCTTCCAGAACGCGCACAACGTCGTTGTCGCGGGCTACGCGATCGAGACGCCGCGGCTGCTGCTGCTCTCGGCGAGCAACCGCTTTCCCGACGGCCTCGCCAACAGCTCCGGCCTGGTCGGCAAGAACCTGATGACCCAATCCAACCAGGCGGTCTGGGGCGTGATGGACGAGGAAGTGCGCTGGTACAAGGGGCCGCCATCGCTCACCATCAACGAGCACTGGAACTACGTGGACGAGCATCCGACCAAGGATTTCGACGGCTATTATCTCTGGTACAGCCAAGGCCCGCTGCCGGTGGAGTGGACGGCGGTGCAGACCGGCGCCCGCGGGCTGTGGGGAGAGAAGCTGCGCACGGAGATGGAGAAGTACAACCATCAGGCCGGTCTCAAGATGGTCGGCGAATTGCTTCCCTACGAGAGCAATCGGGTGACGCTGGCCGATGACGAGGACCAGCACGGCCTGAAGATCCCGCGCATCACCTACACCTACAGCGACAACGACAAGCGGCTGATCCGGCACGGGCTGGACCAGATGGAGCAGCATCTGCGGGCCGCGGGAGCCAAGGAGATATTCCGTCAGGAAGACGATACCAATCACCTGCACGGAACCGCGCGGATGGGCGCCGATCCGCGCGCCAGCGTGGTGAACGCGGATTGCCGAAGCTGGGACATCCCCAATCTGTGGGTCTGCGACGGCTCGGTGTTCCCGACCGTCGGCGGCGTCAATCCGTCGGAGACGATCCAGGCGCTCGCTTGCCGGACCGCGGACCGGATCCGGACAATGGCGCGGCGCGGGGAGTTGTAGCAACCGAAGAAAATGGTCGGGCTACACGCGACCTTCGTCACCGCGAGCCGCCGCTCGGCGTTCGGTTTCCCGCCATCACCAGGGGCTTCTGCTGCGGCAGCGCATCCAGCAGCGCCCGGTCGATGCGCAAATGCGCCTGCACCAGCTCGTGCGGGGTCAGTGCCATCCACTGCCGCAGCGACATGTCCTGGAAGCGGGCACTCTTGAACATCTCCAGGTAGCGCACCGTCGTGCTCCCGGTGTTCTCGATGTAGTGGCCCATCGCGAATGGCACGTAGCCCACGTCGCCGGCCCGGTAGTCGAAGGTGCGCGCGCGGCCATCGGAGGCGAACACGCTCATGCGCGCCTGTCCCTCGATGTAGTATTGCCATTCGTCGTTGTTCGGGTGCCAGTGCAACTCGCGCAATCCGCCCGGTTCGATGTCCACGAGTGCCGCGGCGATGGAGGTGGAGGCCGGGAAGTTCGTGGAGTCGGCGATCCGCACCGCCCCGCCTGGCGCGCGCCGCGGTTCTTGCGCGAGCAGGCGGTGGCTGAAGCTCAGCGGCACCGGTGCCCCGGTCCGCTCGCTCGCGAGCGGACCAGGCACTTGCGACTGGAAAATATAGAGTTCCTGCTTCGGGATATCGGCAAACGCGCTCTCGGGCCAGCCGAAATTCTTGGCCAGCACGCTCTTGGGCGTGTGCGCCAGCCAATCGGTGATGAGGAAGGTGCTGCCCTCGGAGAAACCGCCATTGTCGAAGACGAGCAGGAACTCGCAGCCGTCCGGACCGAGGCCCTGGATGGAGTGCGGGATGCCGGGCGGGAAGAACCAAAGGTCGCCCACGCCCACGTCATCCACGAACTGGCGGCCCTCCTGGTCCACGGCGGTGATGCGGGCGCGGCCGTAGAGCATGTAGGACCACTCGCCTGGCTTGTGCCAGTGCAGCTCGCGCACCGCCCCTGCCTTGAGGCGCATGTTCACGCCGGCCAGCGTGGTCGCAATCGGCAGCTCGCGCTTGGTGACTTCGCGCGCCCAGCCGCCGGGTTCGAGGCGGTTGTGCGCGTCGGCGAAGGAGAATTTGAGGTTGGGCATCGTGCCGCGGTCGGTCTGCGGCGGAGCCAGCATGTCCGGGTCTTCGCGGTCGCGCACCACGTCGCGCGGCCCGCGGTCGTCCGCCCCCCACTCGCCGCGCACTGGCTGCGGCGGCTTGCTCCCCGGCACCTGCGGCGGAGTTGGCATGACCCACCTCTCGTTTCGGTCTTTCGCGGCAACTCCTGGCCCGTCGAGAGAGTTGCGGCCCGCCACGCGGGGTTGATTGGCGCGTGAACGGACCGGAATAGCAACATGCGCCGGCGCCGATCACGTCACTGTGTCGCCACGAGCACTCGCAAATTGGTTTATCTTTTCAACGAGGTGTGGTGCCTTTCGATCGTGCCGCATCGGCGGGCACGGGGGGACGATGGCGGCGATTTTCAAGCCGACCGCGAACTTGGCTGCGACAGTGACGCTGCTGGCCGTGGCGGCGGCTTTTGCCGGAGGCATCGGCTGGTGGTGGCTGTGGCCGCGCATGGATTACGTACGCCATGTCCGCTGGACCATCGAGCAGCCGGTCCCGTTCAGCCACAAGCACCACGTCGCCGGGCTCGGGATCGATTGCCGGTTCTGCCACACCTCGGTGGAGGTATCATCGAGCGCCGGGCTGCCGCCGACCTATACCTGCATGACCTGCCATTCGCAGATCTGGACCAATGCCGCGATCCTGGCGCCGGTACGCGAAAGCCTCGCCGACGGCACCCCGATCGTCTGGCACCGCGTGACCAACCTTCCAGACTACGTCTATTTCAATCACAGCATCCACATCGCCAAGGGCGTCGGCTGCGAGAGCTGCCATGGCGAGGTGGCGAGTATGGCGCTGACTTACAAGGCGAAGACCCTGACCATGCAATTCTGCCTGAACTGCCACCGTAATCCGGGGCCCCACCTGCGGCCGAAATCCGCCCTCTACGATACTGAATGGCACCGCACGGCCAACACCCCGTCCGCGGCGGCGCTGATGGCGGAATACCACGTCCCCGATCGCAACCTGACGGACTGTTCGGTGTGTCACCGATGAGCATCCCGCGCAGCAAACTGTGGCGCAGTCTTGAGCAGGCGGCCGACGATCCGGCTTTTCTGGCGCGCGCAGCAGAGGAGTTCCCGGGCCTGGCGGCGGCGCTGGCCGAGCCGCGAGACCGGCGGCAGATGCTCCGGCTGATGGCCGCGGCATTCGCCGCTGCCGGCCTCGGCGGCTGCGAGCCTGGCCGGCCATACGGCCACCTGATCCCCGCGGTCAGGATTCCGGCCAACATCATCCCGGCGATCCCGAATTTCTACGCCACCGCCCACGTGCTGGACGGGTATGCCAGCGGCATCGTCGTCAAGCACAACATGGGGCGGCCGATCAAGGTAGAGGGCAATCCCAACCATCCGGCGAGCCTCGGTGCCACCAGCGTGTTTGCACAGGCCGAGGTGCTCGACTTCTACGATCCCGACCGTGCGGCGCAGATCACCGCGCGCGGGGAACCGTCCGACCGGCAGAGCCTGGAGACGGCGTTGACCGCGCAACGGGCGGCACTCGCCCGCAGCGGCGGCGCCGGGCTGCGGATTCTGACCGGCACCGTGACCTCGCCGACGCTGGCCGCGCAACTCGATGCGTTGCAGCGCCAATACCCCGCCGCGCACTGGCACCAATGGCAGCCGGTCTCCCGCGATGCCGTCCGGCGCGGCGCGACGGATGCCTATGGTCGCCCCGTCGATATGATCGCGCATCTGGACCAGGCCGACATCGTGCTCGCGATCGACAGCGACCTGCTGAGCACGGCCCCGGGGCACCTGCACTACGCCCGCGACTTCGCCGGCCGTCGCAACCCGTCGCGCACGCCGAGGATGAGCCGCGTGTACGCGATCGAGCCGACGCCGACGCTGATTGGTTCGGTTGCCGATCACCGCTTCATCGCCGGGCCGAACGAGCTGCACCGGGTCGTCGCGGCGCTGGCCGCCGGCATTCTTCACGACGCTTCGGCCGTCTCGGCACCCGACTGGGTGGGCGCTGTCATCGCCGATCTGAAAGCCGCGCGCGGCCGCGCGCTGGTGCATGTGGGACCTGACCAGACGGCCGAGCTGCACGTGCTGGCGCTGGCGATGAACGAGGCACTAGGCGCGCGCGGCATCACCTTCGACCTGATCGAGCCGGTGGCACATGAGCCGGTCGATCAGGCAGCCTCGCTGCGCGCGCTGATCGCGGCGATGCAGGCTGGGCAGGTGGCGAATCTGCTGATCGTGGACAGCAATCCTGCGTTCACGGCACCCGCCGGTTGGGGTTTCGTGAAGGCGCTGGAGCGGGTGCCGTTCAGCCTCGCACTCGCCGGACGCGAAGACGAGACCGCACAGGCGACCACCTGGTTCGTGCCGAGACCCATCCGTGGGAGAGCTGGAGCGACGCGCGCGGATATGACGGAACGGTAACGATTTTGCAACCGCAGGCGCTGCCGCTGTACGACGGCATCAGCGCGCACGAGATGCTGGCATTGTACATGGCATCGACCGCGGTGTCAGCCGAGCAGGCGGTGAAAGCCACCTGGAAGGATCGGCTGGGAAGCGATTTCGCGAGCGGCTGGACCGATGCGCTGGCCAGCGGCGTGATCCCCGGCACGACAGCCGCCAAGAGCGATCTCAAGCTGCGCACGGCAGTCCGGGAACCGCCCGCGGCGAGCGGCGAGGCGCTCAGCGTACTGTTCCGCCCGGATCCGAGCCTGTGGGACGGGCGCTTCGCCAACAATCCCTGGCTGCAGGAACTGCCGCGGCCGCTCACCAAGCTGGTCTGGGATAACCCGCTGCTGATCGCGCCCGCGCTTGCGAAGCGGATGCGGCTCGCGAACGGGGATCGCGCGCGACTCTCGATCGGTGCTGCGAGCGTCGTCGCTCCGGTCTGGATCATGCCGGGACAGGCGCCCGATTGCATCACCGCGTGGCTCGGCTCCGGCCGCCGCGCGACCGGCGCGGTCGGCGACGGCAGCGGGTTCGATTACTATCCGCTGACCGGACTCGATGGGCCGGTGGCGCTGCATAAAGCGAGCGGGCGGGAAGAACTCGCCAGTACCGTGCACCACAATCTGCTGCTGGAGACGCCGCCGGAGATTCTGCGGCATGGCACGTTGGCCGAATACGCCGCCAATCCCCGCTTCGCCGCCAACGAGCGTCCCGAGCCGCACATCTATCGCACGGTGCCGCCGGGGCCGGCCGCGTGGGCGATGAGCGTCGATCTCAACGCGTGCATCGGCTGCAACGCCTGCGTCACCGCCTGCGTGGCGGAGAACAATATCGCCGTGGTCGGCAAGCAGCAGGTGCTCCGGGAACGCGAGATGCAATGGCTGCGCATCGACCGCTACTTCGAGGGGAGCGCCGACGCGCCCGAGAGCTTCTTCGAGCCGGTCCTCTGCATGCACTGCGAGCAGGCGCCCTGCGAAATCGTCTGTCCAGTGGGGGCGACGGTGCATGATTCCGAGGGCCTGAACGTGATGGTCTATAATCGCTGCATCGGCACCCGGTTCTGCTCCAACAACTGCCCGTACAAGGTGCGGCGATTCAACTATTTCGACTACGGATACGAGCAGCGCCGGCCGCCGGGGTCCTGGAACCCGGACGTGACCGTCCGCGGGCGCGGCGTGATGGAGAAATGCACCTACTGCATCCAGCGCATCGCCGAGGCCCGCATCGCCGCCGACCGCGACAGCCGGCCGGTCGGCGAGGTCAGGACCGCCTGCCAGGCCGCCTGCCCGACACAGGCCTTTACCTTCGGCAATCAGGCCGACGCGGAGAGTGCGGTCGCGAAGCGCAAGCAGAGCCCTCTCGATTTCGCCATGCTGGAGCAGCAGAACACGCATCCGCGCACCACCTACGAGGCGCTGGTCCGCAACCCCAATCCCGCCATCAAGGCGGGCCGCGCATGAGCGACATCCCGACCTCCGGGAGCGCGGCGATCGGGGCCGATCTCGCGGCACCGCTGCGCGGCGAGACGCGCGCGCTCCACCCCGACGATCCGGTCATCTACCCCGGCGTTACCATCGCCTCGATGACCGACCGCATCTGCGCGATCGCGCTGCGCGAGCGGGCTTTCGTCTGGTGGTGGATCGCATTCGTGCCGTGCAGCGCACTGACACTGCTGCTGGTGCTTTCGATCCTGTGGCTGTTCTACGAGGGCATCGGCATTTGGGGGGTCAGCTGGCCGGTGGCGTGGGGCTTTGCCATTCTCAGCTACGTGTGGTGGATCGCCATCGCCTCGGGCGGCACCATCATCTCGGCGCTTTTTTTCCTCGTGCGCGTGGAATGGCGCACCTCGATCAACCGCATCGCCGAATCGATGATGCTGTTCGGCGCCGCGGCCGCGGGCGTGTATCCGATCCTGCATCTCGGCCGGCCCTGGTTCGCCTACTGGCTGTTCTTCTATCCGAACACTATGACGCTGTGGGCGCAGTTCCGCAGCCCGCTGCTGTGGGATTTCTGGGCGCTCTACACCTACGTGCTGACGTCCCTGCTGTTCTGGTATTTCGGCCTCGTGCCGGACCTCGCCAGCGTGCGCGACCGGGCGAACACGCGCGCGAAGCAGGTGATCTACGGTTTTTTCGCGCTCGGCTTCCGCGGCTCGAGCCGGCAATGGAAGCACCTGCGCGCGGCCTACGCCATCATGGCGGCGATCATGGCGCCGGTGGTGGTCTCGATCCACAGCGTCGTCGGCCTGGATTTCGCCGGCGGCGCCACGGTGGGCTGGCACTCGACCGAGTTCCCGCCCTTCTTCGTGTTCGGCGCCTTGCTGTCCGGGTTCGCGATCGTGATTTTGCTGGTCATCCCGCTGCGCCGGCTGCTGCGGCTCGAGGACATGATCACCGGCCGCCATTTCGACGTGCTGTGCAAGCTGCTGCTCACCAGCAGCCTGTGCCTCGCCTACGGCTACCTGATGGACGTGTTCACCACCTATTACGGCGGCGACCGCGCCGAGCGGGTGATGTTCACCGAACGGATCTTTGGCTATTACTGGCCGGTCTACTGGGGGACGATCCTGTTCAACGTCTCGCTGCCGCAACTGATGTGGTTCCGGCGGCTGCGCATGAAGCAGACTTTGGTCGCATTGATCTGCCTGGGCGTGGTAGTCGGGATGTGGCTGGAGCGCTACGAGATCGTCGTGACCAGCCTGCATCGCCCGCATCTGCCGTCGTCATGGGGTCTCTTTCACGGCACGTTCTGGGACTGGGCGACGCTGTTCGGCACCGTGGGGATGTTCCTCAGCGGCATCCTGCTGGCGGTGCGGTACGTGCCGATCATCTCGATGCACGAGATGCGTTCGCTGATCGGGCGCAGCCGGGCGCGCGCGGCGGCTGCGGAGCACGCGAGATGAGCGGCGTGCTCGCGGGATTCGAGACCGAGGCAGCGCTGCGCACGGCACTGAGCCACCTGGCGGAGACGAATGGGGGCAGCGTCGAGACCTACACGCCGCAGCCGCTGGACGAGCACCCCACCGGCTCGCCGTTGCCGCTGCTGATGTTCCTGGCGGGGCTGGTCGGATTCCTGGGCTTCTTCGTGCTGATGGCGTACGCCGATCTCTGGGCGTTTCCGCTGAACATCGGCGGCCGGCCGAAGCTCGCCTGGCCTTCCTTCGTGCCGATCGCCTTCGAGCTCGGCGCGCTCTCTGCGATGGCGGCCGGGTTCTTCGGCTATTTCCTGATCTGCCGGATGCCGCGCCTCTATGAACCGATCGACGAGTGCGACAGCTTTCGGCGTGCCTCGCGCGATGTCTGGTTCGTCGCCTTCCGCTCTGCCGACAAGCGGCACGTGGCGCATGCGCGCGCGGCCCTCGCGGCCCTTCGCCCGGCGAGCATCGAGGAGTTCTCGTCATGAGCCGCCGCGGCGCGTTGCTGCTCGGGCTCGGCATGGTGGTGCTGGCCGGCTGCGACTACATGGCCGATCAGCCGAAGCAGAAGGTCTATGCGCCGGAGGTCGGCCCGGCGGCGGTGCCGGAGGATACGGTCGAGTTCCGGCAGCATCCGGTGCCGGCGCCACCCGTCACCCTGGCGCTGCTGGAACGGGGCCAGGAGCGGTTTCGCATCTACTGCACGCCCTGCCATTCGGAGCTGGGCGACGGCAACGGCATGATCGTGCAGCGCGGCTTCCCGCCGCCGCCCTCGTACCATATCGCGCGGTTGCGCGAGGCCCCGGTGCAGCATTTCTACGACGTGATCACGGACGGGCACGGGGCGATGTATTCCTTTGCCAACCGCGTGCAGCCGCGCGACCGCTGGGCCATCGCGGCCTATATCCGCGCGCTCCAGCGCAGCCAGCACGCGACGCTCGCCGACGTCGCCCCCGACCAGCGCGGCGCGTTGCAATGACCCGCGCGCACGCCGAGCGGGTTGCGTGGATCGCCGGCGGTATCGGCGTGCTCGGCTCGGCGATCGGCTGGATCGTGGTGCCGGCGCAGTTCCCGCACGCGTGGCTCGCCGCCGTGACCGGCTGGATCGGCTGGCCGCTGGGCAGCATCGCGCTGATCCTGATCCACGCGCTGACCGGCGGCCGCTGGGGGTGGGCGATCCGGCCGCAGCTTGTCGCGGGCGTGGTGACGCTGCCGCTGGTGCTGCCGGCGCTGCTGCCGATCCTGTTCGTGCTGCACGCGCTCTATCCGTGGATGCATCCCGATGTCGCGGCCGGTCTCGACAACCGGTTCTACCTGAACCCGGCGTTCTTCTATGGCCGCGGCATCATCTATCTGATCGTGTGGCTCGGACTCGGCGCTCTGGTATTGTGGGCGCTGCGGCATGAGAACCCCGAGCCATTGCTGTATCGCATTGCGGCGCCGGGTCTGATCCTGCTGGCGCTCTCGACCACATTCGCGGCTTTCGACTACACGCTATCGATGCAGCCGCATTTCAAATCCAGCGTCTATGGCCTGCTGGTGGGCACGGAAGGCGTGCTGCTCGCGCTGTCGGTCGCGGTGCTGGGGGCAGCACTGGTGCAGCCGCCGGATTACGGCAAGGCGATGGAGGATCTGGGCAAGCTGATGCTGGGGCTGCTCGTGTTCTGGGCATACCTCGACTTCATGCAGATCCTGATCATCTGGCAGTCCGATCTGCCGCATGAGGCGGACTGGTACGTGCGCCGGATCAGCGGCGGCTGGGGGATCGTCGCGGCGGTGATCGCGGGCCTGCATTTCGCGCTGCCGTTCTTCGCGCTGCTGTGGCCACAGGTCCAGCGCTCGCCGCGCGCGATGGCGGCGGTGGCGGCGCTGCTGGTCGCGATCGAGGTGCCGCGCGCGTGGTGGATCGTGATCCCGTCTTCGGGTCGCGGCCTGTCGCTGGTGGCGGTGGCAGCGATGCTGGCACTGCTCGGCCTGGCGGCAGCGATCGCGCTGCGGGCCCCGCGGCTGGCGCGGCTCGCGGGCAGGGTGGCCAGCCATGGCTGAGGCGGAGAGGGCCATCCCCGACGCACGCCATGAGACGAGCGACGTCGGCGAGCGCTTCGTCTGGGGCGCGCTGGCGCTGCTGCTGGTTTCGCTGACTGCGATCGGCCTGCTGATCTGGTGGCTGTTTCCGCAATCGGTACCGGACCGCACCCTGCGGCCGCCGCTGCCCACCTATCCGGCGCCGCGCCTGCAGCCGAGCCCGGCTGCGGACATGCAGCGGTTCTACGCCGCCGAGATGCACCGCCTGAGCAGCACCGGCTGGGTCGATCGCGCGCACGGCGTGGTGCATATCCCGATCGCGGACGCCATGCGCGAGATCGCGAAGGAAGGCATCCCGGGCTGGCCGGGGGCGCCGGCACGACGCAGCCCATGAGGTTCTTCCTTCCCGCCGCGTCGGCCACGGCCACCGAAGCGGATAACCTGCTGCTGGCGCTGCTGGTGATTTCGGTCGCGGTGCTGGCACTCGTGTTCGGTCTGATGCTGCTCTACGTGGTGAAATACCGCGCCGGCAGCGGCGTCGATCGCGGTGCGATCGCGCAGAAGACCTGGCGGCTGGAGACCGGCTGGACCGTCGCCACGATGCTGGTGTTTTTTGGGTTGTTCATCTGGGGCGCCAACCTCTATCTGCGAATGTTCCAGCCGCCGCCCGGCGCACTCAAAATCTACATCACCGGCAAGCAATGGATGTGGAAAGTGGAACACGCGGGCGGCCAGCGCGAGATCGACGCGGTGCATCTGCCGGTCGGCCGCCCGGTCGAGTTCGTGATGACGTCGGAGGACGTGATCCACGACTTCTCGGTGCCCGCCTTCCGCATCAAGCACGACGTGCTGCCGGACCGGTACGAGACCTTGTGGGTCACGGCCGATCGCCCCGGCACCTACCATTTGTTCTGCACCCAGCTCTGCGGCACCGGCCACTCCAGCATGGTGGGCGAGATCGTGGCGATGCCGGCGCCGGCGTACCAGAAATGGCTGGAGCAGAACGGCACCGCCGGTACGCTGGCGCTGGCCGGAAAGACCCTGTTCATGCGCTACGGCTGCAGCGGCTGCCACGGCGGCAACGGCGAGGGCGGCAGGCAGGCCGGCGGCACGGTGCGCGCGCCGCCGCTGGTCGGGCTGTACGGCAGCCCGGTGCCGCTGTCGGACGGCACCGTGGTGACGGCCGACGACCGCTATATCCGCGATTCGATCCTGATGCCGGAAAAGCAGGTCGTGGCGAGCTACGTCCCGGTGATGCCGTCCTTTGCCGGGCAGATCAGCGAGGAGGATCTCTTGAAGCTCATCGCCTACATCAAGTCACTGGCGCCGGGACAGCGGCCATGAGTGCCACGGTGATGGTCAAGGCCGGTGAGATCGAGGGGTCATATCTGACGGACGGCACCACCATCCGCAGTTGGCTGCTGACCACCGACCACAAGCGCATCGCATTGCTCTATCTCGGCAGCATCACCGTCTTCTTCTTCATCGGCGGCATCGCCGCCGCCCTGGTCCGGCTCAACCTCGTCGTGCCGGAGGGGCTGCTCGGTTCGGCCGAGACCTATAACCGGCTGTTTACCATGCACGGCGTGGTGATGGTCTGGTTCTTCCTGGTGCCGGCGGTGCCGGTCACGCTGGGCAATTTCGTCATCCCGCTGATGCTGGGTGCGCGAGACCTGGCATTCCCGCGTCTCAACCTCGCAAGCTGGTATTTGTTCATCGCGGCTGGCGCGGTCGAGCTCTGGGCGCTGTTCACCGGCGGCGTCGATACCGGCTGGACCTTCTACACCCCGCTCTCCACCACCTACTCCAAGGGCCACGTCGTGCTGGCGGTGGCCGGGGTGTTCCTCTCCGGCTTCTCCTCGATCGCCACCGGCCTCAATTTCATGGTCAGCATCCATCGCCTGCGCGCACCGGGGCTGACCTGGTACCGGATGCCGGTGTTCCTGTGGTCGCTCTATTCGCTCAGCGTGCTGATGGTGCTGGCGACGCCGATCCTGGCCATCACGCTGCTGCTGGTGGCGCTGGAGCGGCTGTTCCACGTCGGCGTGTTCGACCCGGCGATCGGCGGCGATCCGCTGCTGTTTCAGCACATGTTCTGGTTCTACTCGCACCCGGCGGTCTATATGATGATCCTGCCGGGCTTCGGCGTGGTCAGCGAGATCGTCCCGACATTCTCGCGCAAGCGCATTTTCGGCTACAAGTTCATCGTCTGGGCCAGCGTTTCGATCGCGGTCATCAGCTTCTTCGTGTGGGGACACCACATGTTCGTCGCCGGCATCTCGCTCTATTCGGCGGTGGTTTTCTCGATCCTCAGCTACATGGTCGCCGTGCCCTCCGCGATCAAAGTGTTCAACTGGCTCGGCACCATGCATAAGGGGTTCATCCATTTCGATGCGCCCATGCTCTACGCGCTGGGGTTCATCGGGCTGTTCACGATCGGGGGCCTGACCGGATTGTGGCTGGCCGCCCTCGGCGCCGACGTCGATCTGACGCAGACCTATTTTGTGGTCGCCCATTTTCACTACGTGATGGTCGGCGGCATGGTGTCGGCGTTCTTCGGCGGCCTGCACTACTGGTGGCCCAAGATCACCGGCCGCATGTATCCCGAGATGTGGGCCCGCGTCGCCGCCGTGATCATGTTCATGGGCTTCAACCTGACCTTCTTCCCGCAATTCATCCTGGGCTATCTCGGAATGCCGCGGCGCTACGCCTCCTATCCGCCGGACTTCCAGGTACTGAACGTGCTGTCGTCGGCGGGAGCCACCATCCTTGCTGCGGCGTATCTTCTGCCGCTCGCCTATCTCGTGTGGTCGCTGGTGCGCGGCGCGCGGGCGCCGGCCAACCCGTGGCATGCGACCGGCCTGGAATGGCAGACGCCCTCGCCGCCGCCGACGGTGAATTTCATCCACACGCCGGTGGTCACGCAGGGGCCGTACGCGTATCCGCCCCCGGAGGCGGTGCAGCAGCATGTCTGACACCACCGCCCCGCACGATTTCCAATATGCGAGCCCACGCCATCAGGCTGAGACCGCGGTCGCGGGCATGTGGCTGTTCCTGGCGACCGAGGTACTGTTCTTCGGCGGCCTGATCCTGAGCTGGATTTATGCCCGGCACTGGAACCAGGCCGGCTTCGACGCCGGCGCGCGCGAGACCGAACTCTGGATCGGCACGCTCAATACCGCGATCCTCGTGACCAGCAGCTTCGTCTATGCGACCGGCCTCGCGTTCATCCGCGCCGGCAGCACAGCGGGGCTGATCCGGTGCTGCGTGGCCGCGATCGTGCTCGGCGTGGCATTCCTGGCGCTGAAGTTCGGGCTGGAGTGGCACGACGATTTCGCCAACCACGTGTTTCCGACCGTGTCCGACTTCAAGATCAAGGGGCCGGAGCAGGGCGGCGCGCGCCTGTTCTTCGTCTTCTATTTCATCAGCACCGCCCTGCACGGCGTGCATCTGGTGGGCGGCGTGGGGCTGGTCACGTGGGTCATTCTGCGCGCCCGGCGCGGCGAGTTCACGCGCCAGTACTACACGCCGGTGCAGGTGGTGGGGCTCTATTGGAGCTTCGTCGATGTCGTGTGGCTCACGCTCTATCCCCTGATCTACTTGATCGGACGAGGCTGATGCTGCAAAAATTGCTGCGGCTTCTGCTGTCCTGGACGCTGCTCGCGGTGCTGGAGGCCGTGGGCCTCCTGCGTCCCGGCCGCAGCGGCCGGTCCCACGAAGACGCTCAGGCTGCATCCGCTCATCCTGCGGGCCCGGACCGGGTCATGCCGCCGGAATTCGCGCGTCTTCTGTTCGCCTGGGTGCTGCTGCTCGTGCTCGGCGGCATCGAGTTCGGCGCCAGCTTTCTGCCCCTGGGCCGGTCCCTGCGCCCGCTAGTGATGATCCCGGGCGTGCTGATGGTGGGGACGGTCGGGATCATGTTCATGGAGGTGGGGAAGGGGCCCACCATCGTTCGCGGCTTCGCCGTGGCGGCGATGTTCTGGCTGGTCCTGCTGCTCGGCTTGGGCAGCGCCGACCCGCTGACCCGCACCGACTATCACGTGCCGCAGGCGCACGTGAATTGAGTCGGATCGGGTAAGGCTGCATTAACGATCGTGCCGGCAAACTACGCCGGCCCGGTACGTGTGACGGGGTCGGCGCCGACAGGAGATGGCATGTCAACCCTGGTCCTGGAACTCCGCCCGGGCGAGATGATGATTGTCAATGGCGCAGCACTCCGCTTCCGCACCAAGACACGGCTCGAGCTGGCCGTGCGTGCGCGCTTTCTGTTCGGCAAGCAGATCATGCCCCTCGACCAGGCGGACAGCCCGGCGCGACGGATCTATTTCGCCCTGCAGACGGCCTATATCGGCGCCGAGGACGAGCGCGAGGCGGGCCTGCTCGACGCCCGCCGGCTGATCGCGGAGTTCCAGGACGCCACAACCTCGACCGCGGCGCGCGAAATCCTGGAGCGCGCCCTGATCGCGGCCGAGTCGGACGATTGCTACGCGGCGCTGAAACTCGCGCGGCGGATCATCCGCCATGAGGATTTGGTGCTCGGGCGTCCGCCCGCGCCGCCTTGCCGCGCCGCATCCGCCGAGGCAGACCGGCGGCGTGAACCGGCGGCCGATCCCCTAGCCGCCATCGCCGCCGACTGACGCCGACGCGGTGGCCCGGTTTCGTCAGATGTGACCGCTACTCCGTCGCTCCCTTCAATGCCGCTGCGACAATTCGACGGTCACGCCTTCGGGTCCTTCGATGAAGACGAGCTTGCGGGCATGGAAGTCCATGATCTCATTGCGAGTCTCAAAGCCAGCAGCCCGCATTTTCACGACCTCGGCTTCGATGTCGTCGACTG
The DNA here is from genome assembly GCA_963777265.1 of uncultured Alphaproteobacteria bacterium. Classification (GTDB taxonomy): domain Bacteria; phylum Pseudomonadota; class Alphaproteobacteria; order Acetobacterales; family Acetobacteraceae; genus DATAYA01. Next base: position 180,098 of record CAVZPY010000010.1, read on the forward strand.
CGAAGCAGATATGGTTGATTCCAATCTTGTGCAGGTCCCGCACATTGGGGTCGGGCACAGGTTCCGGATGCAGATAGTGCAGTAGCTGGATCTCCGTCCGCGGCGTGGCATTGCGAAGCACCAGCGTCACGTGCTCGGCCTCGATCCCGGGAACGCCCATGTAGCGGGCGAACATCTCCCCGCTGATCACGACGGAAACCGCTTCCTCGAAGCCAAGCAGCCCAAAGAATGCCTTTGCACGTTCCACGTCGCGCACGACGATCGTAAGGTGGTCGAAATTCCTCACCATAACCGCCGCCCCCTTTCGCTCGCAGGATCAGAGCAGAACACACGCCTCGTCAAAGGCGAAGCGGGGCGAGCGCTCGAATTGTCCCGCGGGGTCGGCGTGGCCGAGATTGACCAGGAAGTTCGACTTCCAGCCCCGGTCATCGAGGAACGCCTCGTCCACGCGGATGCGGTCGAAGCCGGACATCGGGCCGCAATCGAGTCCGATCGCACGCGCCGCCATGATCAGATAGGCGCCTTGCAAGGTGCCGTTGCGGAACGCCGTCTCCTCGGCCAGCTCCTCGTTGCCGGCAAACCAGGCTCGCGCATCGGCGTGCGGGAACAGGCGCGGCAGGTGCTCGTAGAAATAAGGGTCGTAAGCGACGATCGCCGTCACCGGCGCCGCCATCGTCTTGTCGAGATTGCCGGCCGAGAGCGCCGGACGCAGCCGCTCCTTCGCTTCCGGCGTGCGCAGGAACAGGAACCGCGCCGGCGAGCAGTTGGCCGAGGTCGGCGGCATCTTCAGCAGGTCGAACAGCGCGCGCAACTCGTCGTCGCTCACCGCCTGGTCGGTCCAGCGATTGGCGGTCCGCGCCTCCCGGAACAGCGTGTTGAGCGCCGCCTCGTCAATCATTCGCGTGGCGCGCCTAGAGTTCGACCTGCTCGACGCGCACGACCTCGGGGATGTAGTGGCGCAGCATGTTCTCGATGCCGTGCTGGAGGGTGGCGCTGGAGGACGGGCAGCCGCTGCACGCCCCCTGCATGTGCAGCCGCACCACGCCCTGCCGGTAGCCGCGGAAGATGATGTCGCCGCCATCGCCGGCGACCGCGGGGCGGACGCGGGTGTCGATCAGCTCCCTGATCTGGTCCGCGATCTCGCTGTCTTCCGGCGCGATCGCCTCCTCCTCGGCGGCGGCGTGCTCGCCCTCGATCGCCGGCCGCCCGGCGAGGTAGTGCTCCATGATGGCGCCCAGCACCTGCGGCCGCAGCGCCTGCCAGTCGGCGTCCGCGGTCTTGGTGACGGTGACAAAATCGCTGCCCAGGAACACGCGCGCCACCCCCGGCAGCGCGAAGATCGCGGCGGCGAGCGGGCTGCGGGTGGCCGCCTCCGGGGCCGCAAAATCGGCGGTGCGGTCGCCGAGCACGTCACGGCCGGGCAGGAACTTCAGCGTGGCGGGATTGGGTGTACCCTCGGTTTCGATGAACATCTGCCGGCCTCGAATGCTGTGGCGATAGGGACTAGATGGCGAACTCGCCGTCCGACGCAAGGCGGCACGCGCGACGCCCCGGCCTGCGCCTGCTACATTCCGGCCGATGACCGCGCCGCCGCCACCGCCCCCCGTCCCACCTGGGGACCTTCTGCGCACGCCGCGCGATCGCGCCCGGGCCTGGGCCGGGAGCCTGCTCTCCGACCACGGCGCCTTCCGCCTCGCGTGGCACAACTGGGCCGAGGTGATCCCGGGGCGGCTGTATCGCTCCAATCATCCGACCCCGGCGCGCCTCGCCGCCCGCGCCCGCCGCCACGGCCTGCGCACCATCATCAATCTGCGCGGCACCAAGCCGTGCGGCTCGACCGCGCTCTCCCGCGACGCCGCCGCGCGGCTCGGGCTGGTCACGGTCGATCTCGCCTTCGAGAGCCGCGGCGCCCCGCACCGCGACCGCGTGCTGCGCTTCGCCGAGCTGTGGCGCACGATCGAGACGCCGGCGCTGCTGCACTGCAAGTCGGGCGCCGACCGGGCCGGGCTGGTCGCCGGCATCGCTCTGCTGCTGGAAGGCGGAACGGCGGCCGAGGCGCTCGCCCAGCTCTCCTGGCGCTTCGGCCATGTCCGCCGCTCCCGAACCGGCGTACTCGATGCCTTCTTCGTCCGCTACGCCGCCGAGGCGGAGGGGCGGGTCGCGTTCCTCGACTGGGTGGCGCGCGACTACGATGAGGCCGCGCTGCGGCGCGATTTCGTCGCCGGCGGCCTCGCCGGCTTCCTCAACGACCGCGTGCTGCGGCGCGAGTAGCGGGGTCTCACCCCTTTCCGGCGGCGAAGCGCACCGCCTCCTCGGCGGCGCGGAACAGCGCCCGCGCCTTGGCGCGGGTTTCCTCGTACTCGCCCTCGGGCGTCGAGTCTGCCACCACGCCGCCGCCCGCCTGCACATACATCGTGCCGTCCTTCACCACCGCGGTGCGCAGGCCGATGCAGGTGTCCATCGTGCCGTTGGCGGCGAAATAGCCGATGCAGCCCGCATAGATGCCACGCCGCACCGGCTCCAGCTCCTCGATGATCTGCATCGCGCGCACTTTCGGGGCGCCGGTCAGCGTGCCGGCGGGGAAGCCGCCGATCAGCGCATCCAGCGCATCCAGCCCCGGCCGCAGCCGGCCCTGCACGTTGGAGACGATGTGCATCACGTGGCTGAACCGCTCGACGGCGAAGCTCTCGGTCACGCGCACGCTGCCGACCTCCGCGACGCGGCCGACGTCGTTGCGGCCGAGGTCGAGCAGCATCAGGTGCTCGGCGCGTTCCTTGGGGTCGGCGAGGAGCTCGGCCTCCAGCGCCGCGTCCTCCTCGTGGGTGGCGCCGCGCGGCCGGGTGCCGGCCAGCGGGCGGATGGTGACGACGCCATCGCGCAGCCGCACCAGGATCTCGGGCGAACTGCCGACGATGGCGAAGCCGCCGAAATCGAGGAAGAACAGGAACGGCGCCGGGTTGATCCGCCGCAGCGCGCGATAGAGGGCGAAGGGCGGCAGGGCGAACGGGGCCGAGAAGCGCTGGCTCGGCACGATCTGGAACGCGTCGCCCGCGGCGATGTACTCCTTCATCGTGGCCACGATCGCGCGGAAGGTGTCGGGCGGCATGTTGGAGACCGGCTCGGGCGGCGGCGGCAGCGCCACCGGCGGAGCCGCGTGCGGCAGCGGCCGGTCGAGGGCTGCCTCGGCCTCGGCGAGCAGTGCCTGCGCCGCCTCCCAGGCTCGGCTCGCCGCCACGCCCTCGCGCGGATAGACCGGCGCGAGCAAGGTCAGCTCGTCGCGGACATTGTCGAAGATCGCGAACAGGGTGGGGCGGATCAGTACCGCTTCGGGCAGGCCGAGCTCGTCGCGGTTCTTCTCCGGCAGCCGCTCCATCTGACGGACCATGTCGTAGCCGAGATAGCCCACCAGGCCGCCCGACATCGGCGGCAGCGATTCCGGCACCTCGATGCGGGCCTCGGCGATCAGCGCGCGCAGGCTCTCCAGCGCCGGGCGCTCGTCGGCGACGAAGGCGTGCGGCGCGGAGCGGGCATGGCGGTTGATCTCGGCCCGTCCGCCGCGGCAGCGCCAGATCAGGTCCGGCTCGAAGCCGATGATCGAATACCGCCCGCGCGCCGAGCCGCCCTCCACGCTTTCCAGCAAGAAGGCGTTGGGCTTGCCGTGGGCGAGCTTGAGGAAGGCGGCGACGGGGGTTTCGAGGTCGGCGACCCAGACGGTCCAGGCCAGTGCGCCCCGGCCGGCATCATAGGCCGCGCGAAAGGCGGCGAGGCTGGCGTTCACCGGCGGCTGCTGCCCCCTCCCGCAAGGGGGGCCGCAAGGGGAGAGGGAAGAGGTGCGCCGTGTTTCATCCTGTTCTCAGGGCCGGATCGCGGCATCGAGCTGCGCCGTATTGATGCGGGGGTGGGCGCGCTGGCGCAGGCCGGCGACGAAGCTCACTTCGAGGTCGTTCGCCGCCGAGCCGAGCAGGGTCTGGCGAAGCTGGGCGTAGCCGGCAGGATCGCTCGCCGGGTCCGGCTCCTCGACCTTGGTGAGCTGGGCGACGACGAAGCTGGTCGGCGTCTGCACCATCGTGGCCTGCCCCGGCTTGAGGGAGAACAGCGGTCCGACCAGCTCGGCCGGCACGCCCTCGGGCGGGTTCGCCTGGCGGCCGATCGGCGGCGAGGTCGTCACACTGCCCCCGACCGGTGCGGCCGCCGCGGCAATCTTCTGGCCCTGCTGGAGGGCGCGCAGCAGGGTGGTCGCGGCCTCGTTCTGCGCCCGCCGGCGCATCGCTTCGATCCAATCGGACTTCACCTGGGCCGCGACCTCGCCGAACGGCTTCTCGGCCTTGGGGGCGATGTGCTGCACGCTGATCGCGTAGTAGCTGCTCGGCGCGCCCCCCGCCGAGGGCACCTCGGTCAGGTGCGGCGGCGTACCGGGCTTGGCGCGGAACGCGGCCTCGATCAGCTTGGTGCGCAGTGCCGGCGGCCCCGGGATCGGCGCCGGCTGGCCAGAGGGGGCGAGGCCCTGGGCATCGAGCGTGCCCTCGACAGCAGCGAGTCCGAGGTTGGTCGGCAGCTTGTCGAGCGGGTCGCCGCCGGCGAGGGCGTCCTCGACCTTGTTCGCGTCCGGGTAGATCTGGTCGGCGGCCCGCTGCTTCGCGAGATCGTCGCGGATCGTTGCCTTTACTTGCGCGAAGTCGCGGCTGCTGCCGGGGGTGATCGCCGTCACCCGGATCACGTCGAATCCGAGGCCGGTCTTGACCGGGGGCGAGATGGCGCCGGCGGCGGGCGCGGCGAACACCGAGCGGGCCAGTTCCGGCGAGGGGAAGTCGGCTTCGGCTGCCGAGTCGAGTTCGGTCGCGGTCGCGTGCGCGGCTTTGGCGGATTGCTGCATCGCGGCCCAGTCGGCGCCGGCTTTCCATTGCTCGGCGAGCTTCTGCGCGCTGGCCGCGTCGCCGGCGACGATCACCTGCGCCGAGCGCTTCTCCGGCGTCACGTAGTCGGCCTTGTGGGCGTCGTAATAGGCACGGATGTCGGCCTCGGGGATGTCGATGCCGCGGGCGATGGTCTCGGTCGAGAGCACGACCGCCTGGATGCGCCGCCGCTCGGGCGTGCTGTAGCGGTCGGGATGGAGCGCGTAGAACCGGCGGAGCTGTGCCTCAGTCGGCGCCGGCGGCGCAGGTGCCGCCGCGAACGGCAGCGCCACCATCGCAGCGACGCGCTTCTCCTCCGCCACATCAAAGGCCTGCTTCAGCAGCGTGGCCGGGACCACGGCGCCCGCGCGCACCGCCTCCTGCACCTGGCGACCGGCGATATCGGCCCGCATCAGTTGCAGGAAGCTCGCTTCGGTCAGGTTGTTGTTCGCGAGCACCGCATTGAAGCGGGTGCGGTCGAACTGCCCGTTCGCGCCGCGGAACGGCGGCATCGCAAACACCGCCGCGCGCAGCGCCGGGTCGGGCACGATCACGCCGAGCCGCCCGACCTCGTGTGCCAGCACCACCTGGGCGACCATCTGGTCGAGCGTGCGGCTTGCGATCTCGCGCCGGATCTCGGGGCTGGCCTGTTGGCCGCCCAGCGCCTGCTGCACCCGGCCGAGCGCGCGCTGGAACTGGTCCTGGAAGGCGGCGCCCTCGATCGACTGGCCGTCCAGGGTGGCGACGGCCGTGCTGCTGGAGCCGCCTTGCAGCAAGGTGCGGAGCATGTCGCCGATGCCCCAGGCGCCGAATGCGACCACCAGGATGAGGAAGAACACCCGGGCGACCCAGGTGTTGAGGAAGCGGCGCATCAAGCCGATCATGGCGAAGACCCGGGCAGCAGCGGGCCGCACCATAGGCAGGCGCTCGTGCCTTTGCCAGAGCGGCAACCGGCGACGGCACCCGGCCGGAGGGGGGAGAAGCGGGTTGATGCGCCAGGTCATCGCCGGCAACTGGAAGATGAACGGGCTGGCGGCAGAGGCCGAGCGGCTCGCGCGCGAGGTGCGTGCGGGTGCAGCGGGGCTCGGCTGCGACCTGTTGGTCTGCCCGCCGGCGACGGTGCTGGCGCGCGTCGCGGCCGCATTGGCGGGCAGCACCGTTGCCGCCGGCGGCCAGGATTGCGCGGCACAGGAGGCAGGGGCGCACACTGGCGACGTGTCAGCCGCCATGCTGCGCGATGCCGGGGCGACGCACGTGATCCTGGGCCATTCCGAGCGGCGGCGCGACCACGGCGAGACCGACGAACTGGTGCGCGAGAAAGTCGCGGCGGCAGTTGCGGCCGGGCTGGTGCCGATCGTCTGCGTCGGCGAGACCGAGGAGCAGCGCGAGGCCGGGCGCGAGACCGAGATTGTGGGCTGGCAGATCGAGGGCAGCCTGCCAAAACCCTTTTCCGGGCTGCTGGCCTACGAGCCGATCTGGGCGATCGGCACCGGCCGCAGCGCCACCGAGCGCGACGTGGGCATGATGCACGCCTTCATCCGCGAAGAGCTGGTGCGCCAGTTCGGCGAGGCGGCGGGGCGGGCGGTGCCGATCCTGTATGGCGGCTCGGCCAAGCCCGAGAACGCGGCGGCGCTGCTGGCGGTGGCGGAGGTCGGCGGCGCGCTGGTAGGCGGCGCCAGCCTGGACGCCGCCGCGTTCCTGGCGATCGCGCAGGCGGCGCACTAGATTCGAGACATGCCGGAACGATTGACCCTATGGGCGAGCCTGCCCGCTCTCTGGAAGCAAGGGTAGCGGTGCTGGAGCAGATCGCCCGCTCAACGGCAGCCGCGATCGATCGCATTGAGCGACAACTCGAGGCGATGGGGGGGCGGATCGACCGTCTGGAGCGGCGGATCGACGCGATCGAGACGGCGCATCGCGCCGATTTTCGCTGGCTTATGGGAACGTTGCTCGGGCTGATGGGCATGACGCTGGCCGGCTGGGCGAGCCTGCTCGGGGTGATGGCGCACGGGTTCCACTGGCTCTGACCCCTGTTCCCATGCGCGGGCGGGAGGTCTAGAAGGCGCCCGCGATGACCACCGTGCTGCTCATTCTTCACCTGTTCGTCACCCTGGCCCTGATCGGCGTCGTGCTGATCCAGCGCAGCGAGGGCGGCGGCCTCGGCATCGGCACCTCGCAGGGCATGGGCAGCTTCATGACCGGGCGCGGCACGACGAATTTGCTGACCCGCACCACCGCGATCCTGGCGACGATCTTCATGGCGCTGGCGCTGGCGCTGGCGCTGCTCAACCGCGGCACCGCCGGCGCCGGCGGCTCGTTCCTCAACCAACCGCCGCCGGTGGTCAATCCGGCCGGCCCGGTCGGGATGGCGGCGCCGCATCCGCCGGCCGCGAAGCCGGCGACACCCGCGCCAAGCCCTACCCCAAGCCCGGGCACGCCGTTGCCGCCGGGGCCCACGGTGCCGACCCGCTGAGGCCCGGCCGACTCGGGTTCACCTCCTGCCCCGCTTCGGTGTATGACGGACGCCCATGACGCGGTTCGTGTTCATCACCGGCGGCGTGGTCTCCTCTCTCGGCAAGGGCATCGCCGCCGCCGCACTCGGCGCGCTGCTGCAGGCGCGCGGCTGCACGGTGCGGCTGCGCAAGCTCGACCCCTACCTCAACGTCGATCCGGGCACGATGAGCCCGACCCAGCACGGCGAGGTGTTCGTGACCGACGACGGGGCCGAGACCGATCTCGACCTCGGCCATTACGAGCGCTTCACCGGCGTCGCGGCGACCCGGGCCGACAATGCGACCACCGGACGCATCTATTCGGAGGTGATCGCGCGCGAGCGGCGCGGCGACTACCTGGGCGCCACGGTGCAGGTGATCCCGCACATCACCGACGCGATCAAGGACGCGATCGTGCGCGACCTCGACGGCGTGGATTTCGCGCTGATCGAGATCGGCGGCACAGTGGGCGACATCGAGAGCCTGCCGTTCCTGGAGGCAATTCGCCAGCTCGGCAACGAACTCGGCCCGGAGCGGACCATGTTCGTGCATCTGACGCTGGTGCCGTTCATCCCGTCCGCCGGCGAGCTGAAGACGAAACCCACGCAGCATTCGGTGAAGGAGCTGCAGAACGTCGGCATCCAGCCGCAGATGCTGCTGTGCCGCTGCGACCGCCCGATCCCGCAGGCGGAGCGGCGCAAGATCGCGAATTTCTGCAACGTGCGCCCCGAGGCGGTGATCGCGGCGCTCGACGTCGATACCGTGTACGCGGTGCCGATCCGCTACCACCAGGAGGGCATGGACCGCGAGGTGCTGCGGCATTTCCGCCTGCCCGCCGAGACCGAACCCGATCTCGGCGCCTGGCAGCGCATCGTCGCCACCGCGCGCGCGCCGGAAGGCGAGGTGCGGATCGCGGTCGTGGGCAAGTACACGAACCTGCTCGACAGCTACAAGAGCCTCAACGAGGCGTTGGCACACGGCGGCATCGCCAACCGCGTGCGCGTGCGTCTCGATTGGATGGACAGCACGATCTTCGAGCAGCCCGATACCGTGCAGCGGCTGGAGGGCGTGCACGGCATCCTGGTGCCGGGCGGCTTCGGCGAGCGCGGCACGATCGGCATGATCGAGGCGGTGCGCTTCGCGCGCGAGCGGCTGGTGCCGTTCTTCGGCATCTGCTTCGGGATGCAGATGGCGGTGATCGACTGCGCGCGGCACCTGGCCGGGATGCCGGAGGCGTCCAGCAGCGAGTTCGGGCCGACCGCGACGCCGATCGTGGGGCTGCTGACCGAGTGGGCGCGCGGCAACGAGATGGAGCGGCGCGCCGAGGGCGGTGATCTCGGCGGCACCATGCGGCTCGGCGCCTATCCGGCGATGCTGCGCGCGGGATCGTTGGTGCGCGGCCTCTATGGCGGGGCGGCCGAGATCAGCGAACGGCACCGGCATCGCTACGAGGTCAACGTGCGCTACAAGGACGCGCTGGAGGCGGCGGGGCTGCGCTTCTCCGGCATGTCGCCCGACGGCATCCTGCCCGAGATCATCGAGTATCCAGAACATCCGTGGTTCGTAGGCGTGCAGTACCATCCGGAGCTGAAATCGAAGCCCCTGGCGCCGCATCCGCTGTTCTGCGGCTTCGTCGCCGCCTCGGTCCGGCAGTCGCGCCTTGTCTGAACCGCGCACGATCCGCCTGGGCGGGGTCGCGATCGCCAATCATCTGCCGTTCGTGCTGATCGCGGGACCGTGCCAGATCGAGAGCCGCGCGCACGCGATCGAGGTGGCGGCGGCGCTGGTGGAGATCGCACGCGCGGCGGAACGTGCCGCTGATCTACAAGAGCAGCTTCGACAAGGCGAACCGGACCAGCCTGGGGGCCGCACGCGGCGTGGGAATGGCGAAGGGGCTGGCGATCCTGGCCGAGCTGCGCGAGCGTTTTTCCATCCCCGTGCTGACCGACATCCACGAACGCGAGCAGTGCGCGCCGGCGGCCGAGGCGGTCGATGTGCTGCAGATCCCCGCCTTTCTCTGCCGGCAGACGGATCTGCTGGTTGCGGCCGGCGAGACCGGGCGGGCGGTGAACGTGAAGAAGGGGCAGTTCCTCGCGCCCTGGGAGATGGCGAACGTGGCGGCGAAGATCGCGGCCACCGGCAACGACCGCATCCTGCTGACCGAGCGGGGCACCAGCTTCGGCTACAACACGCTGGTGAACGATTTTCGCGCGCTGCCGATCATGGCGCGCACCGGCTATCCCGTGGTGTTCGACGCCACGCACTCGGTGCAGCAGCCGGGCGCGCTGGGGGGTGCTTCGGGCGGCCAGCGCGAGTTCGCCCCGGTGCTGGCGCGCGCGGCGCTGGCGGTGGGCGTCGCGGCGCTGTTCGTCGAGACCCACCCCGATCCCGACGCCGCCCCGAGCGACGGCCCGAACATGCTGCCGCTCTCGGCGATGGCCGGGCTGGTGGCGGGGTGGAAGCGGCTGGACGGGATGGCGAAGGGCGAGAGCTGAGGCGGCCGCCCTTATTTCACCGCGCCCAGCGTCAGCCCCTGCATCAGCCAGCGTTGCAGGAAGAAGAACACGATCGCAACCGGCAGCGTCGCGACCAGGGTTGCCGCCATCACCTGGTTCCAGTCCACCGAGTAGCGCCCGGCCACCAAATTCACGACCTGCAACGTCACCGTCATCTTCGAGGGATCGCGCAGCATGGTCAGCGCCACCACGAATTCGTTCCAGCCGCTGACGAAGGTGACGGTCGCCGTCACCGCGATCGCCGGCACCGCGAGCGGCAGGAAGATCTGTGCCACCGCGCGCGTGCGCGTGCAGCCGTCGAGCCACGCCGCTTCCTCCAGATCGCGCGGGATGGTCGCGAAATACGACGACAGCATCCACACCGCGAACGCGATGTTGAACGCGCCGTAGATGATGATGACCACCAGCCGCGTGTTGACCAGCGAGCCGCCGTCGAACGGGATCGCCGCCGCCAACCGAAACAGGCCGAGCACCAGCAGCACCGGCGCGAGCATCTGTGTCACCAGCAGGAACATCCGATAGGCGCCGCTGCCCGCGAACGGCAGCCGCCCCAGCGCATACGCCGCCGGCACGCCCACCAGCAGCGCCAGCGCCGTCGCGGCCAGGCTGATGCCGAGGCTGTTGGCGATCGCGGAGCCGAAATCCGCCGCCTGCCACATCGCCGCGAAATTGCCCCAGGCGACGTGCTGCGGCACCCAGCGCGGCGGATAGGCGAGCACCTCGTCGGTCGGCTTCAGCGCCGTGGACAGCATCACCGCGAAGGGAAACAGCACCAGCACGATCAGCGGCGCCAGCACCAGCCAGCACAAAGCGCTCTTGCGCAGCATCCGCGCTCGCGTCACGTGCTGCGCGCCTGCAAGCGGATATAGAGTGCGGTGAAGGCGAAGACGATCGCCAGCGCCACCAGCGAGACCGCCGCCGCCGGCGCCGGACGGCCGAGCCGGAACGCCAGCTCGTACAGGTAGGTGATCAGGATATGGGTGGAATTGTCCGGGCCGCCCTGCGTCATCACCCAGATGATCGGGAAGGAATTGAACACATAGATCACGTTCAGCACCACGGCGATGCCGACGAACGGATTGAGCAGCGGCAGCGTCATCCAGCGGAACTGCTGGAAGCCGTTGGCGCCGTCGATGCGCGCTGCCTCGTAGATATCGCCCGGGATCGACGAGAGGCCGCCGAGCAGGATGGTGGCGGTGAACGGGATCGAAGCCCAGATGCCGACCGCGATCTCGACGGGGAAGGCGGTGGAGGCGCGCGCCGTCCACTGCACCGGCCGCGCGATCAGGCCGATCTGCTGCAGGACCGTGTTGACCATCCCGTGGTCGCCGTTGAACGACCACAGCCAGACGACCGCCGCCATCGGCAGTGACACCGCCCAGGGCAGCATGACGATGGTGCGCGCGAGGCCGCGACCCCAGAATGGCTCGTTCAGCACCAGCGCCACCGGCACAGACAGCAGAACGGTGCCGCCGACCACGACGATGGTCCATTCCAGCGTGCGCAGCAGGGCGCCGAGGAAGATGGGATCGCCGAAGATCTGGCGGAAATTGCGCCCGCCCACGAAGCCATGCACCTGCCCGAAGCGCGATACTTCGTGCAGCGAGAGGTTCACGATCTCCCAGAGCGGATAGACGACGAGGCCACCCGCGAGGGCAACGCTCGGCAGGATCAGGAGCCAGGGCAGACCCGCATCGCGCCGGATGCGGGCCGCCCTCATGCGGCGTGCGCGGGCACCCGCAGGCGTTTGCCCGCGGGTCCCCGCGGCCATTACAGCCTCATTGGCCGAGCGCCTGGTTCGCCCGCGCGGCCGCCTGCTTCAGCGCCGCGGCCGGCGACGCCTTGCCCAGATAGACCGACTGCACGGCATCCGAGACCGCCTTCGCCACGTCCTCCCACCCGGTGATGGTCGGAGCGAAATGCGCGGTCGGCAGCAGCTTGACGAACACCTGCAGCCGCTTGTCGTCGGCGAAATAGGGGTCGGTCGCCGCCGCCTTGGTGGTGGGCAGGAAGCCCTCGTTCTTGTTGAAGGTGACGCGCGGCCCCTTGGTGAACAGGTAGTCGAGGAACTTCCAGGCCGACTTCTTCACCTTCGAGTTCTTGAACATGATGATCGAATCGGTGACGGCGTAGGTGGAGGTAGTGGTGCCCTTCGGCACCGGCGCGATGCCGTATTGCAGTTTCGGCGCCTCCTTGGCGATCTGGTTGATCAGGAAGGGGGCCGTGATCACCATGCCGACCCGGCCCTGCTTGAACAGGTTCTGCACATCCTCGCGCGTGTAGTTGGTCGGCGACGGTTCCGTCAGCCCCTCGTCGATCATTGTCTTGTAGAGCGTCAGCGCCTTGATGCCGGCCGGGCTGTCGAACGCCGCCTTGCCGTTCGTCCCGACCACGTCGCCGCCATAGCTCCACAGTGCGTAATACCAATAGACGTCGGTCTCGATCGCCTTGCCTTGCAGGCCGAAGCCGTAGCCGCCCGCCGCCTTTATTTTCTTCGACGCCGCAACGACGTCATCCCAGGTCGCGGGGCCGTTCGGGAAGCCGGCCTTGGCCAGTGTGGCCTTGTTGTAATAGAGCGCCCGCGCCGAGGCGGCGATCGGCAGGCCGTAGATCTTGCCGTTGATCGTGGCCGGCTTGAGGAAGACGCTGATGAAGCGGTCCTTGAACGCCGGCGTCATGTCGGTATCAAGCGGCTCGGCGATGCCGTTCTTGACGAAATCGAGCAGCCAGCGCGTGCCGATGATCGAGATATCGGGATTGGTGCCGCCGCCGATGTCGGTCTGCAGCTTTTGCAGCAGGTCGTCCCAGTTGACGACCTCGATCTGGATCGTCGTGCCGGGATTGGCCTTCTCGAACGCGCGGGCCATGTTCTGGAAATACGGCCCGGTGGCGGCGCTGTAATAGGCGACGGTGACGCGCACCGTGTCGGCGCGGCCGGCCTGCGGCAGCAGCAGCGCGGCGGCAGACAGCGCCAGCGTCAGCCCTGCCCGCCTGACGGCACCGAAGCCTGGGAAATCTCATGGCGATCTCCTGCACCTGCGCCCGCGCCGTCTGCCGCGGCGCCTCCGACAGTCGAGCGCAAGGGGGGTCAAAAGACAAGCCGGGCGGCTCGACTGCCCCTCTCCGCCCGCGCTGGCGGGGGAAGAGGCTGGGAGAGGTGGGTGGTGCGGCCAAAATCGATGCACCGAGCCCCCCGCCAGACCCACCTCTCCTCAGCCCTCCGCCCGCCAGAGCGGGCGGAGAGGGAGAATGGCAGTCACCCACGGATCATGTCGCTTCAGGGCCGTCATCGCGAGCCGGCCGCTTGGCCGGCGCGGCGATCCAGGCGGCAGGCACCGTGCGGCCGGCCTGGACTGCTTCGTCGCGTTGCTCCTCGCAGTGACGGGTGCGGTGCGCGCTGCGGCGGGTATCCAAAGAAGCCGGCAAATGCGGCACAGTTAGCAAATCCGAGGTTTTGACACGCGCCGCCGCACCTCGTTCCTGGGCGGCCCCAGGCCGCGGATCGCGTTTTGTTACCATGGCATGTTGCCGGTTCGCGCCCGCCTTGCCCTTGCCCACGGAAAACCCGGTTCGCCGGGCAGGAGTCCCCGCATTTTTTATGGTGTTTTTTACACTCTTGGCTGCTTCGAGACGAAACAGCGAACCAATAATCTTGTCCGATCCGTGGGCTGCCAACTTGGCACGCCGCTTGCTTGAAAACCCTTAACCGTAGGGCATTTGCCTTGCGCGCGCAATTGCCAGGAGGTCACTCGATGAAAACCAGATATCTGCTCGCAACCGCCGCGTTGATGGGAGGCGCCTTCCTTGCCCTCCAGCCGGCCCAGGCGGGCACGATCCCCGTGGTCTGGAACTTCATGGGAAACACCGTCAATCTCGGAACAACCGCGACCTACACCAGCAATCCGACCGTGTCGCCGGCGCAGAACATCGTCGCCAGCGGCTACACCGGTCCCAACTCCACGCAGGATCTCTTCGGGAAGAATGGGGGAACGGGTGAGCAGGGTCTCGGCCTCACCAACGATCCCACCCACGACAACGAGATCACGTCCGGCAGCTTCATCCAGCTCGACATCAGTCGGCCTGACGTCGCCGCCGCTCGCCACTCTGACCCTGAGCTTCCAGGCGGGCAGCACGACGCCTCCGGACGAGTGGGGCGTGTTCGGCACGAACACGGCGGGAACGCTGAGCGGGGCAACGCAGATCCAGACCGGGACCAACGATAACCTGGTCGCCGCGCTGGGTAGCGGCGCCTCGCTCATCGGTACCTACAGGTATCTCGACGTGACCGAGCTCTCCAAGGCGACGGGCGCGAACATCCTGCTGGGCGAACTCGACAACTCGGTCTCGACCGGGGTGCCGGAGCCGGCTTCGCTCGCGCTTCTCGGCGTTGGCCTGCTCGGCATCGGCCTGGTGCGCCGCCGCAAGTCCTGATCGCACGCCAGCCAAGAAATCTGCCGCCGGACGGCGCCCTCGGGCGCCGTCTTCGTTTCGGCCGGTGCCGTGCTTGCCCTGCGCGCGGCGATTGCCTATCGCGATGGGCAGCCGCCGCAGGAGCGTCCCATGCCCGCCATCGCCGACATCATCGCCCGCGAGATCCTCGACAGCCGCGGCAATCCGACGCTGGAGGTGGACGTGGTGCTCGACGACGGCGCGCTCGGCCGCGCCGCGGTGCCGTCCGGCGCCTCCACCGGCGCGCACGAGGCGGTCGAGCTGCGCGATGGCGACAAATCGCGCTTCGGCGGCAAGGGCGTGCGCACCGCGATCGGGAACGTCGAAGGCGAGATCTTCGATGCGATCGGGGGCATGGACCCGTCCGAGCAGATCAGGATCGACGACATCCTGATCGACCTCGACGGCACGCCCAACAAGTCCCGCCTCGGGGCGAATGCGATCCTCGGCGTCTCGCTCGCCTGCGCCCGCGCCGCCGCGGCCTCGCTCGGCGTGCCGCTCTATCGCTATGTCGGCGGGGTTTATGCGCGCACGCTTCCGGTGCCGATGATGAACATCCTCAACGGCGGCCGCCACGCCGACAATCCGATCGACATCCAGGAGTTCATGGTGATGCCGGTCGGCGCCGGCACGATCGCCGATGCGGTGCGCATGGGATCGGAAATCTTTGCCGCCCTCAAGCGCGCGCTCGCCGAGGCCGGGCACAACACCAATGTCGGCGACGAGGGAGGCTTCGCTCCCAATTTGCGCTCGGCCGAGGAGGCGCTGGGCTTCATCGCGCGCGCCTGCGAGGCGGCCGGCTATCGGCCCGGCGAGGACGTGATGCTGGCACTCGACTGCGCCGCGACCGAGTTTTTTCGCGACGGCGTGTATGCGCTTCAGGGCGAGGGCAAGCGCCTCGATGCGGCCGGCATGGTCGACTACCTTGCCGATCTCGCCAGGCGCTTTCCGATCGCCTCGATCGAGGATGGCTGCGCCGAGGATGACTGGGCGGGCTGGGTGCTGCTGACGGCGACGCTGGGCGAACGGCTGCAATTGGTGGGCGACGATTTGTTCGTCACCAACCCCGAGCGGCTGCGGCGCGGCATTGCCGAGCACGCGGCCAACGCGATCCTGGTGAAACTGAACCAGATCGGCACGCTCTCGGAAACGATGGAGACGGTCACGGTCGCACACCGGGCGGGGTTCGCGGCGGTGATCAGCCACCGCTCGGGCGAGACCGAGGACACCACGATCGCCGATCTGGCGGTCGCGACCAATTGCCGGCAGATCAAGACCGGCAGCCTGGCGCGCAGCGACCGCACGGCGAAATACAACCAGCTTATGCGGATCGAGGCCGAACTCGGCTCCGCCGCGCGCTACGCCGGACGGACGGTGCTGCGCCAGGGCTGAGCCGACAGCGTCGGTGAGCCGACCCGTTCAAGCGGCACTTCTCTCCGCCCCTGGCGGGCGGGGAGGGAGTTGAGCGTCGCCGCTGCCAACGTGGAATCACGTCTTGCGAGGGAAAGGAGGGCTGCTTGAGATGTGTGACACCAGGCGCTGAAAGTGTTGACATCTCCACCGTCATGCTCGGCGAAGGCTGAGCATCCACCTCTTTCTGTCGTTCCACATCGCGAAGTCGTGGATGGTCGGCCTCCCCGACCATGACGGTAGAAATGAAACCGTCGCGATGAGCCGATATTTCAGCGACTGGTGTGAATACCACAGTCGTAAGGGGAGGGAGCGCTTGTCCTGCCTCCCCGACGCTGCTCGCCACCGGGATGCTCGGCCTGACCTTCGCCCGCAGCCGGCACGACTGGGTCACGCCAGCCAGTCCGGCACCGGCAGTCCCTTGCCGCGCAAGAACTCGGGATTGAACAGCTTCGACTGGTACCGCGCGCCGCCGTCCGAGAGGATCGTCGCCACGGTGTGCCCCGGCCCCAGATCGCGCGCCACCCGGATTGCCGCCGCGATATTGATCCCCGCCGAAGTGCCGACCGACAGCCCCTCGTGGATCAGCAGGTCGAAAATCTGCTCCAGCGCCTCGGCGTCGGGGATGCGCACGGCGTCGTCGATCGCAATGCCGTCGAGGTTCGCCGGCACCCGCGACTGGCCGATGCCCTCGGTGATTGAACTTCCATTCACCGTCAAATCTTTCGCCTTCACCCAGCCGTAGAGCGCACTGCCTTCCGGGTCGGCGAGCACGATCCGCACGCCGGGCTTTTTTTCCTTCAGCGCCAGCGACACGCCGCCCAGCGTGCCGCCGGTGCCGCAGGAGCAAGTGAAGGCGTCGATCCGCCCCTCGGTCTGCGCCCAGATCTCGGGGCCGGTGGTGGCGCGGTGGCCCTCGCGGTTGGCGAGATTGTCGAACTGGTTGGCCCACACCGCGCCCATCTCCTCGGCGAGCCGGCGGGAGACATGCACGTAGTTGCCCGGATCGCGGTACGGCTTCGCCGGCACCAGCCGCAGGTCGGCGCCGATCATGCGCAGGAAGTCGATCTTCTCCCGGCTCTGCGTCTCCGGCATCACGATCACGGTGCGGTAGCCACGCGCATTGCCGACCAGCGTAAGCCCGATGCCGGTATTGCCGGCGGTGCCCTCGACCACGGTGCCGCCCGCCTTGAGCGCGCCGCGCCGCTCGGCATCGCGGATGATGGCCAGTGCCGCGCGGTCTTTCACCGACCCGCCGGGGTTCATGAACTCGGCCTTGCCGAGAACCTCGCACCCCGTCGCCGCCGAGGCGCCGCGCAGGCGGATCAGCGGCGTGCCGCCGATCGCAGCCAGCACGCCGTCGCTGGTCCCCTGCCAGCCATCCTGCGTGATACCGGGAAGGTTTGTGCTTTCGGACATGCTGGGGCACCCTTGCGGAGCTGGGACCGAACCGGCCGGAGATGCAGACATGGTGGATGACGTCGCTCCCAAACAGGTCTGGGAGAGCCTCCGCAGCGACCCAAGCGCACAGCTCGTGGACGTGCGGACCGATCCCGAGTGGGCTTTCACGGGGCTACCCGACCTCGAGCAGGCGGGCAAGCAGCCGGTGCTGATCCCCTGGCAGGTCTATCCGGCCATGCAGGTCAACGCCGGCTTCCTCGACGATCTGCGCCAGGCGGGGCTGACGCCGGAGCACAAGCTTTTTTTCATGTGCCGCACCGGCGGGCGCAGCCGGGCGGCGGCGGAACTGGCGGCCGCGCACGGGTTTTCGCACGCGGCCAACGTCGCCGGCGGCTTCGAGGGCGTGCCGGACGCGGCGGGGCACCGCGGCACCGTCGCCGGCTGGAAGGCGGACGGCCTGCCCTGGCGTCAGAAATAACGGCCCGGCACGCCACCACGTGGCCGATGACGCGGAGGCGGAGCCGCTCGTCCGCATTACGCGCGAAAAACTGCTCGACGGCTCGCTCATCCGCGAGTTCCGCGCCCGCGCGCTGCCCGGCTGGCACGTGCGCAGCGATGCCGAGCTGGAGGCGTCGCTCGACGAAGCGCTCGCCGGGCACGATCCGGCCGCCGACGTGTGGCTGTTCGGCTACGGCTCGCTGATCTGGAACCCGGCCTTCACATTCGCCGAGCAGGTGCCGGCCTTCGTGCGCGGCTGGCACCGGCGGTTCTGCCTGTGGATGCCGATGGGGCGTGGCACGCCCGAGCAGCCGGGGCTGATGCTGGCGCTGGATCGCGGCGGCGGCTGCCGCGGGGTCGCGTTTCGCGTGGCCGGCCCGGCCCGCAGCGAGCTGCTGCTGGTCTGGCGGCGCGAGATGCTGGGCGGCGCCTATCTGGCGCGCTGGGTGCGGGCCGAGACGCCGCACGGCGTGCTGCCGGCAGTGACGTTCGTGGTCAACCGTCAGTTCGCGCGCTACGCCGGCACGCTCTCCGATGCACAGGTGGCAGCGTACATTGCCTCCGCCCGCGGCCCGCTCGGGAGCTGTGCGGAGTATTTGCGCCGGACCACCGAGAAGCTCGCCGAACTCGGCTTCAAGGATCGCGGGCTGGAGCGGGTGCGCCGCGCGGTCGAGCGGGTGAAGCAGGCCGGGTGAGGCGCTATTGCGCACCCAATGCGGCGTTCGAGACCGCGGTCAGGGCCGAGCGCACAGACGGATCGGAGAAGAAGGCGGCCAGCAGCGCCAGGGCCAGCAGGATCGGCACTTCGGGCGGAGTGTGCTCGGGTCGCATGGCGCGCTCCTTGTGGGGCCAGTTCTGCGTGGGACCAGACTGGCGCCCGAGCGGGGCGTCGGCTGTGAGGCGGTTCACACGGGTGCGGCCGCAGGGCACGGTGACGACGGGGCAGGGTGACGCATGGCGGTGGTGATCGCGGTCGCGCAGCAGAAGGGGGGCGCCGGCAAGACCACGCTGGCGGCCAACCTCGCCGCCGCCTGGGCGGAGCGGGCGCGCGTGGCGTTGCTCGACATCGACCCGCAGCACAGCCTCGCGCGCTGGCACGCATTGCGCGGCGCGCGGCGGCCGGCGGTGGCGCTGGCCGACGTGGCGGGCTGGCGGCTCGCGGCCGAGCTCGACCGGCTGCGGCGCGCGCATGATGTCGTGTTGATCGACAGCCCGCCGCAGGTCGCGACCGACGCGCGGCTCGCGGTGCGCGGCGCCGACCTCGTGCTGGTGCCGATGCAACCCAGCCCGCCCGATCTGTGGGCCGCCGAGGGCACGCTCAAGCTCGCATCCGGTGAGCGCCGGCGCGCCCGGATCGTGCTCAACCGTGCGCCCGCCGCGGGACGGCTGCGGGCCGCGGTGGAGGCGGAGATCGCGCGCCAGGGATTCGCCGTGTTCGCGGCGACCCTTGGCAACCGCACCGGGTTCGCGCAGGCCTTCGCCGCCGGGCTCGGCATCACCGAGGCGCTGCCGCACTCGGCCGCCGCTGCCGAGCTGCGAGCGCTGCTGGCCGAGATCGAGGGGGTATTGGAATGATCGGGACCGACGTGCTGCTGGTGCTGCATCTGCTGGGCGCGGTGGTGTGGGTGGGGGGCATGTTCTTCGCGCTGATGGTGCTGCGCCCGGCACTCGCGGTGCTGGAGCCGGCGGCGCGGATGGGGCTGCTCCTCGCGGTGCTGCGACGCTTCTTCGGGATCATCTGGATCGCGATGCCGCTGATGCTGCTGACCGGCTACTGGATGGTATTCGCGGCGTTCGGCGGGTTCGCGGACACGCCGTGGAATGTCGATGTGATGATGCTGCTCGGCCTGATCATGTCCGGCGTGTTCGTCTGGCTGGTGGTGGGGCCGTGGCGGAAGTTCCGCGCCGCCCCGTCGCCCGCGACGATGGATCCGGTGCGGCGGCTGGTGCACGCCAATCTGGGCCTGGGGCTGATCACGGTCGTGATCGCGGCGTTGGGGCAACTCGGATAGGCCGCGACGATGCGCCCGGAGTGACCCGGCTCACTCGGCCGGCCGTTGCCGCCCGGCGCCAGTGATCCGGCTCATAACGTCGCCGCCGAATGCGTCCCAATAGTCCTGCCACGCCGCAACTGCTGGCAGGAGATCGAAATGCTCAAGGCGCTGATCCTCTCGACTGCGATCCTCGGCGCCTGGCTCGCAGCCGCCCCGGCACCCGCGCCCGCCGCTCCGGCAGCCGCGACCGGCTTCGCCAATACCGACGGCAGCGCGATGCAGCCCGGCACGCGCGGCCCCGTGATCCAGCTCTGAACGGCAGGAGCGGTTCGATGCTTTTCTGCACCCTTCTGGTCGCCGGCATAGCCCTGTTCGTCGCCCTCTGCGGCGACGCGGCCGTGCATCCTTGCCACGGCTTCGGCCCGCCGCCGCGCGACTGATCCGAAGGCGACGTCAGGCGGCCAGCGCCGCCCGCACCGCGTCCAGCGCCGCCTCCGCGCGGTCGCCATCCGGGCCGCCTGCCTGCGCCAGATCGGGCCGGCCGCCGCCACCCTTGCCGCCGACCGCGGCGCTCGCCGCGCGCACCAGGTCGATCGCACTGAACCGCCCGGTCAGGTCGGGCGAGACGCCGACGACGATGCTCGCCTTGCCCGCGGCGGTGGAGACCAGTGCCACCACGCCGCTGCCCAACTCCTGGTGGATCGCATCCGCCAGCCCCTTCAGTTCGCGCGGCGCCACCTCGCCCAGGTTGCGGGCCGCGAGGCGCACGCCGTTCACCTCCTCGGGTGCGGCGCCGGCGCCGCCGGTCGCGAGCTTGCGTTGCAGATCGGCGACCTGGCGTTCCAGGCGGCGGCGGTCTTCGACCAGCGCCGCCACGCGCTCCGGCACCTCCGCCGGGCTGGCGCGCAGCGTGGCCGCGATCTCGGCCATCCGGCGGTCGCTCTCGGCGATGGCGGCGAGCGCCGCCTCGCCGGCCACCGCCTCGATGCGGCGGATGCCGGCGCTGACCGCGCCCTCGCCGGTGATGCGAAACAGGCCGATGTCGCCGGTGCGCCCGACATGGGTGCCCCCGCAGAGCTCGATCGAATAGGCGGGCTTGTGCTCGTCGCCCTCGCCCATCGCGACGACCCGCACCTCGTCGCCGTATTTCTCGCCGAACAGCGCCATCGCGCCCTCGGCCACGGCGGCGTCGGGCGTCATCAGCCGCGTCGTGACCTCGGCGTTCTCCCGGATGCGCCCGTTCACCTCCGCCTCGATCGCGGCGAGGTCCTCGCGGCCGATCGGGGCCGGGTGGCTGACATCGAAGCGCAGCCGGTCGGGGGCGTTCAGGCTGCCTTTCTGCGTCACGTGCGTGCCGAGCCGGCGGCGCATCGCCTCGTGCAGCAGGTGGGTCGCGGAATGGTGGCCGCGGATCGCGCGGCGGCGCCCATGATCGACCTCGGCCCGCACCGGGGCGCCGACCCGCGCCTCTCCCGCCTCCACCGTGCCGAGATGCACATAAAGGTCGCCGAGCCGCTTCTGCGTGTCGGTGATCGCGATCGAGAGGCCACCCGGCCCGGTGATGGTGCCGGTATCGCCCACCTGCCCACCGCTCTCGCCGTAGAACGGGGTCTGATTGAGCAGCACCGCGACCGGCGTGCCGGGGCCGGCGGTCGTGACCGGCGCGCCGTTGACCACCAGCGCGGTGATTTCAGCCTCGGCACTCTCCGTGGTGTAGCCCAGGAACTCGGTGGCGCCGAGCCGCTCGTGCAGCTCGAACCAGACGCGCTCGGTTGCGGCCTCGCCCGATCCGGCCCAGGCAGCGCGGGCGCGGGCGCGCTGCTCGGTCATCGCGGCATCGAACCCGGCGACATCGACCCCGCGCCCCTGGTCGCGCAGTGCGTCCTGCGTGAGATCGAGCGGGAACCCGTAAGTGTCATAGAGGCGGAACGCGACCGCACCGGGCAGCGCCTCGTGCGAGCCGAGACGAGCGGTCTCCTCGGCGAGCAGGCCAAGGCCGCGCTCCAGCATCGCCTTGAAGCGGTTTTCTTCCAGTCGCATGGTTTCTGAAATTAGCGGGGCCGCGCGCGGCAACTCGGGATAGGCGGCCCCCATCTGGCGCACCAGCGTCGGCACCAGCTTGTGAAACACCGCCTCCCTGGCGCCCATCTGGTGCAAATGGCGCATCGCGCGGCGCATGATCCGGCGCAGCACGTAGCCGCGGCCTTCGTTGCTGGGCAGCACGCCGTCGGCGATCAGGAACGCGGTCGCGCGCACATGGTCGGCAACGACGCGGTGGCCGATGCGGTGCGCGTCGTCTGGGTCGGTCCCGGTCGCCTCGGCGGAGGCGAGGATCAGCGCGCGCAGCGTGTCGGTGTCGTAGTTGTCGTGCTTGCCTTGCAGGATGGCCGCGAACCGCTCCAGCCCAAGCCCGGTGTCGATCGAGGGGCGCGGCAGCGGCACGCGCACGCCCGGCGGCCCTTCCTCGAATTGCATGAACACGAGGTTCCAGATCTCCACGAACCGGCCGCCGTCCTCGTCGGGGCTGCCGGGCGGGCCACCAGGAAATTGCTCGCCGTGGTCGTAGAAGATTTCCGAGCACGGGCCGCAGGGACCGGTATCGCCCATCCGCCAGAAATTGTCGGCGGTCGGAATGCGGACGATCCGCAACTCCGGGAGATCGGCGATGCGCGCCCAGAGATCGGCCGCCTCGTCGTCCTCGGCATAGACCGAGACCATCAGCCGCTCGGCGCGCAGGCCGAACTCGCGGGTGACGAGGTTCCAGGCAAGCTCGATCGCCAAGGGCTTGAAGTAGTCGCCAAAGCTGAAATTGCCGAGCATCTCGAAGAAGGTGTGGTGGCGCGCGGTGTAGCCCACGTTGTCGAGGTCGTTGTGCTTGCCGCCGGCGCGGACGCATTTCTGCGCGGTGGCGGCGCGCGAATAGGGGCGCTTCTCCTGGCCGGTGAAGACGTTCTTGAACTGCACCATGCCGGCGTTGGTGAACAGCAGCGTCGGGTCGTTGCGCGGCACCAGCGAACTCGACGGCACGATCTGGTGGCCGTTGCGGGCGAAGCTGTCGAGGAAGGTGGCACGGATGTCGTTGCTGCTGGGCATCGCCTCGTTCGCGGTCCGGACAGGGTTCGGATCAGGAAGTAGCGACCCGCAACTCCGCTGTCACCCCTGGCGAACCGGAGCGGGTGCCGGCTCGTCCTGCCAGAACAGCAGGGCGACGACCAGCATCGCCGCCTGCACCGCCGCCACCAGGGCGACGCAGCCGGGCCAGCCGAAGCGGTGCCAGAGGCCGCCCGGCACCACGCCGCCCAGGCTGCCGCCGATGTAATAGCAGGTGACATAAAGGCCGACCGCGGTGGATCGGGCGCGGCGCGCGGCGGCGCCGACGAAGCCGATCGAGTAGGTCTGCTCGACGAACACCGCCGCCGCGATCAGGCCGAGCCCCGCGATCGCGGCGGCGAGCGAGGGCAGCAGGCTCACCGCGCAGCCGGCCAGCGCCACCGGGATCGAGCAGATCAGCGCCCGCCGCCGCCCCAGCCGCATCGCCATCCGCGTGCTGAGCGGCGTTGCAATCGCGCCGAGCAGATAGACGACGAATACCGACCCGAGGGCCGCGGGACCGAGCCGGAACGGCGGGTCGGCGAGGTAGAAATTGGCATAGGTGAAGGCCGCGATCATCGAAAACAGCACGCCGAACCCGGTGACGTAGGCGGCGATCAGGCGCGCATCGGTGAGGTTGACCCCGAAGCCTGCGAGCGTGCCGCGCCAATCGGCGACCGGGCGGAAGCGGCGCTCAGGCGGCAGCCAGACGC
This sequence comes from uncultured Alphaproteobacteria bacterium, assembly GCA_963777265.1. Classification (GTDB taxonomy): domain Bacteria; phylum Pseudomonadota; class Alphaproteobacteria; order Acetobacterales; family Acetobacteraceae; genus DATAYA01. The sequence continues at coordinate 203,553 of CAVZPY010000010.1, forward strand.
CGACTAGGACAGCACCGATCGCGGTTATGGCACCCAGCAGCACGAAGGCCGCCCGCCAGCCGGCGAGCTGGGTGACGATCCCGGCGAGGAACCGGCCCGAGAAGCCCCCCAGGATGGTGCCGATCGCATAGTGGCCGGTGGTGCGGATGCCGGCAGCACCCGGGCACTCCTCGCCGATATAGGCGATGGTGACGGCGAAGATGAACGGCAGGGCGAGGCCCTGGAGGAAGCGCCACAGCAGCAGGCCGGCGAAGGAGTGGGCGGTGGCGGCAAGCAGCGTCGGGACCACCAGGGCGGCGCACGCCGCCACGATCAGCCGCCGGCGGCCCAGCGCGTCCGAGACCGAGCCGACCAGGGGTGCGACGCACGCGACCGCCAGCAGCGGCGCCGTGACCGTGAGTGCGGCGGTGCGCGGCAGCACGCCGAAGGCGGTCGCGAACTCCGCCAGCAGCGGCTGGGTGGTGTAGAGGTTGATGAAGGTGCAAAAGCCGGCGATCGCGACCGCGAGGCCCCTCCGGTCGAGCCTCATGGGCCGGTCGCCGCGCCCGACATCGCGAGAATATGAGCAGCCGGGCGAGCCGACGCCAAGGGTGGCGGGCGGGGCACATTAGCCGCGCTGATGCGGCCCCCGAGAAAATCCCGCTTGCACGGGAATGCCATAGCGTTCAACCATCCATTCGGCATCCGAAGGGGGCAACAAAGCCGTGGCGGCGGCCGCGCCGCAAGCCTCGGATGGCTGGAATATGATGACCGCCGCGACCGCAGTTGCGGCCGGATCGACCGTGCAGACAGGAGGGGCCCATGTCCTATTCGTTTCAGAAGATCGACAACAGCGCCGATCTCACCTTCAACCAGCTCCTCGGCGTCAATAACGCCGGGATCATCGGCGGATATTTCGGCAACGGCACCAACCACGCCAACAAGGGCTACACCATCACGCCGCCCTATGCGCAGTCGAACTTCACGAACGAGAACTTCCCCAACTCGCTGCAAACGCAGGTCACGGGGCTGAACGACCTGGGTGTCACGGTGGGGTTCTGGGCGGATGCGCTGCCGGGCACCAACAATTTCGGCTGGACCAACGTCAACGGCACCTTCACGCAGGTGGTGGGGCCGGACGCCGAAAGGGCTTACGCCGAGTGTCACGCAACTGCTCGGCGTGAACAATGAAGGCACCGCGGTGGGCTTTGACGTCGGTGCCGACGGCATCACGCGCGGATTAACCTACAATGTCGCGACCAACGTCGCGACGCCCCTCATCGGCCCGGCCGGCTCGGTGAACGTGACCGCCACGGGCATCAACAACGAAGGCGGGATCTCGGGCTTCTTCAGCACGACAGGCGGGGTCGAGGACGGGTTCGTCGAGACCTCGCCCGGCAACTTTACCGTGCTTACCGGTCCGCAGGCCGGCGACACCAATATCATGGCGCTCGGACTGAACGACGAGAACCAGGTGGTCGGCGCCTACGTCGGCACCGACGGCAACACGCACGGTTTTGTGTACAACATTGCATCCAAGACCTACACGACCCTCAACCAGGGCGACGGCGCCATGACCGTGGTGAACGGGATCAACGACCTCGGCCAGGTTGTCGGGTTCGACCAGAACACCAGCGCCCCCGGCACCGACGGCTCGCATACCGACGGCTTCCTGGCCAGCATCCCCGGCACGGTCGCCACCCTTACCCCGACGGCAGGCACCACGATCGAGGTTCCGGCCGGCTACGCCGGCGTGACCCTGACCGGCACGACGAATGCGACCTTGCAGGACTTCCTCGCGGGCCACGCGGTGCTGAAGGCGAATGCGGGCAACGACACGCTGACCACTGCCGTCGGCGCCGACACGCTGATCGGCGGCGTACCTACCGGTGGCGGCGCCGACACGCTGAACGGGGCGGCCGGCACCAACACCACCTTCTTCGACGGCGGCGGCAACGCCAGCATCACCGGCGGCAACGGCAGCGACATCATCGTCGGCACCACCGGCAACGACACCATCACCACCGGCACCGGCCCGAACAACCTGGTGGCTCCCGGCAGCGGCAACGATGTGATCAACGCGCACGGCGCGTCGGATGTGATCTTTGCTGGCGGCTCGGACACCGTCTTCGCCTTCGGCAAGGTGCTGACCGCGGTCGGCACCGGACAGCTTGTGTTCCTCAACGGCGCCAACCAGGCGACCGTGTTCGGCGGCAATACCGGGAACGATCTGATCAGCGGCGGCCCCGGCGGTGGGATATTCGGCGGCGGCAATGGTCACGGGCTGAACGTCATTTTCGGCGGCACCGGCGCGTCCACGATTTTCGGCAGCAGCAGCTCGGACCTGCTGGTCGCCGGCGGCTCGAACCCCGATCTGCTGATCGCGGGCAGCGGCAACGAGACGCTGACCGGGCTCGGCTCGACCGGCAACAACGTCATGTATGCCGGCGCGGGCAACGATCTGCTGGGCGGCGGCTCGGGCAACGAGACGTTCTTCGCGGGCAAGGGCAACGCAACCGTGATCGGCGGCTCGGGGGCCGACCTCTACGGCTTCGTCAACGGCCTGGCAGGCGGCAACGAAGCCATCTTTGGCTTCAACACCGGCAAGGGCGACCTGATCGCGTTGCAGAATTATGGTTCCAACGCGGTGCAGAATGCGCTCGCGACCCAGCAGAACATTGCCGGCAGCACGGTCCTCAAGCTGTCGGACAACACGCAGATCACGTTCGTGGGCGTCTCCAGCCTGAACAGCAGCGCGTTCACGTGAACGTGAGCCTGGTCTGATCAGGGGGCGGCCGGCCGCGTGCCGGCCGCCCCCCGCTGCCGTTATATCATTCTTGCAGCGACGGCCGCCATCTGCTACGATACCGCAATGACGGCGCGCTCCCGCCGGGTGCGCCCGAGCGGAGGCAGCCATGTCGTACGCGTTTACGACTCTCGACAATAGCAAGAGCCCGGTCGAGAACCAGCTATTCGGCATCAGCGATGCCGGCCTGATCTCCGGCATCTACGGCGGCCTCAGCGGGACGCCCGAGGTCGGCTTCACGCTGGCGCCGCCGTACGGGCAGGCCAATTACGGCGTGGTGGCCGTTCCGGGTTCCCAATACACCGATCCCTTCGGGGTGAACGACTTCGGCACGGTCGGCGGCCAAAACTCGACCGGCCTGTTTGTCGAGTCAGGCGGCAACTACACAGAGATCGTCAACCCGTCCGAGCTCGCGCAAGGGGATGAATTCGGCGGTGGGCTCAACGACACCGGCCAGCTTGTCGGCTCGTATGAAGGGGCCGACTTCGCCGATCATGGCTTCATCTACCAGATCGCGACCCGCGGGTTCTCGCCGTTCACGATTGGGATCGGCGGCCAGGATATCTTTCCAGTCGCGATCAACGACTCGGGCGTGGTCGCGGGTTACTACACACCGGCCAATACCCTTCCTCACGACACCAGCTTCGTCGGCAGCCCTGCTTCCGGCTTCACGTATCTCGCCGGGCCCGCGGGCACCACGGGCGACGTGTTCGCCGCGGGCCTCAACAATCAGGGCCAAGTCGTCGGTTCCTATTATCCCACGTCTAACACCGTCTTCCCGAGCGGCTTCATCTACAACGTCGCGACCGGCACCTATCTCACCCTCAACGATCCGATAGGGATCGGCACACAGATCGAGGGGATCAACAACCTCGACCAGATCGTCGGCCTCTATTTCGACGCGAGCGGTCATACCCACAGCTTCCTCGCCAGCATTCCCGGCACGGTCGCGACCATCGACAACCCCGTCGCCGGACTCACGATCGATGTGCCGGCGACCTATGCCGGCGTCGATGTGGGCGGGGCGAATGCCGTCACCTTGCAGGACACGCTGGACGGGCACGCGACCCTACACGCGAATGGCGGCAACGATCTGCTGCTCAGCACCGTCGCGTCCGATACGCTGATCGGCGGCGCCGGCCACGACACGCTCGACGGCAGCGCCGGAACCAACACGACCTTCGAGGATGGCGGCGGCAGCGCGGTGATGCGCGGCGGCAGCGGCAACGACACCTTTGTGGGCGGCGGCGGCAACGACACGATCACCACCGGCTCGGGCAGCAACCTCGTCAATCCGGCCAGCGGCAACGACCTGATCTCCCTCGGCGGCAGCGATCTCGTCACGGCGGGCACCGGCAACGACACGATCACGGGCGGCGGTGGCAACGACACGATCACCACCGGCTCGGGCAGCAACCTCGTCAATCCGGGCAGCGGCAACGACCTGATCTCCCTGGGCGGCAGCGATGTCGTCACGGCTGGCACCGGCAACGACACGATCGTGGGCGGGGGAGGCAATGAGACGATCACCACCGGTATCGGCAGCAATCTCGTCGAGCCCGGCAGCGGCAACGACCTGATCTCCGATTTCGGCACCGACATCGTGACCGGCGGCGCGGGGGTGGACACGGTGTTCGCCTTCGGCCACGTGCTCGCTGCGGCTGGGACGGGGACGCTGTTCTTCATCAACGGACTCAACCAGGCGAGCGTGATCGGCGGCGGCGCGGGGTCGGTGGTGATCAACGCGGGCGCGGGCGGCGGCCTGTTCGCCGGCGGCTCCGGTGCCACCAATGTCATCCTGGCCGGCAGCGGGGCGGCGACAATCTTCGGCGGCAAGGGGTCGGACGCGCTGTTCGCCGGCGGCACGCAGGCGGACCTGCTGATCGCCGGCAGCGGCAACGAGACGCTTTCCGGTCTCGGCTCGTCGGGAAACAACGTGTTCTATGCGGGGGCGGGCGACGATTTGCTCGGCGCCGGGGCGGGCAGCGAGACCTTCATCGCCGGGCATGGTGCGACCACCGTGATCGGCGGCAGCGGCGCCGATCTCTACGGCTTCATCAACGGGCTGGCCGGCGGCAGCGAGACGATCGAGGGGTTCGATGCCGCCAAGGGCGACCGCATCGCGTTGCAGGGCTACGCGGCGGGCGAGGCAGCGACCGATCTGGCGAACGCGCAGGTCAGCGGCGGCAACACCGTGCTGACGCTGTCGGACCACACGCAGGTGACGTTCGTGGGCGTCACCAGCCTCGACATTGGCACGTTCTGAGCGACCCGCGTCAGCGGAACACGAACCGCCGCGAGAAGCCGAAATTGACGAACATGCCGGCCGCCGTGCCGGCGATGATGGCCAGCACCGGAAACGCGCGGGTGAGCGGTAGGAACGTGATCAGGGCCGCGTACGTGCCGCGGTTGAGCACGAAGCCCGCGAGGTTGACGACGACGAACCGCGCCCATTGGTGGTGCCGCTTCCCCCCGGCGCCGCGGCCGCGGAACGTCCAGGCCCGGTTGAGCGCCCAGGTCACGGTCGCCGCGAACAGGAACGAGACCATCCCCGCGCCATAAAGGCCAAGCCGGGCGCGCAGCGCATACACGATCGCGGTATCGACGCAGAACCCCACCAGACCCACGCTGCCGAAGCGCAGGAACTCGGCAGCGAGCGCCTGCCGCGCCGGGCTGGCGAGCCCGGCCAGCGGCGGCGGCACCAGCACCGCGATGCGGGCGACCAGGCGTTCCATCGCGCTGCTTGCCGGGACCGAGAATTTCAGAGCAGGAAGTACATCATCAGCAACAGGACGATCACGACCGCCACGACGATGGTGACGATTGCGCGGGTGAACAGGCCCCAGAAATGCTGGCGATCGGCGATGAACGCCTCCGGCGTGGTCGGCCCGGCCGGCTCGGTGGTGGGGAAGCTGTCGGCCATGCGTGTCCCGTCCTCGTATCGGTGATCCTGCTGCGGCTGGGTTTACGGGCTGGGGGCGCCGCGTTCAATCCGCCGCCGTCGGATTGCGCAGCACCGCTGCCGCATCGGCTGGCGTGACCGGGCGGCCGCCGGCGACGGCACGCAGCGCGAGCGGATAGATCACGTGCTCCTGCGCCAGCACCCGTGCCGCAAGCGTCGCCTGGTCATCGTCGGGCAGCACCGGCACCGCCGCCTGCGCCAGGATCGGCCCGTCGTCGAGCGTCTCGGCGACCAGATGCGCCGTGCAGCCGTGCAGCCGCACCCCCGCCGCCAGCGCGCGGGCATGGGTGTGCAGGCCGGGGAAGGCCGGCAGCAGGCTCGGATGGATGTTGAGCATCCGTCCCGCGTAGCGCCGCACCAGCAGCGGCGTCAGCACCCGCATGTAGCCGGCGAGGCAGACGAGGCCGATCGCGCGCGCCTCGAGGGCCGCGATGATCGCCGCCTCGTGCGCGGCGCGGTCGGCGCCGAACCGACGGTGGTCGATCGCGAGTGTCTCGATCCCGGCCGCCGCGGCGCGCGCGAGGCCCGGTGCCTGCGGCCGATTGGAGAGCGCGAGCGCGATCGCGGCCGGGAAATCGGGGGTGCGCGCGGCCTCGATCAGTGCCGCCGCATTGCTGCCGCGACCGCTGAGCAGGATGGCCACACGGGGCCGGAAAGACGCAGGCGGCATTGTCTGATCCGTTGCAGGGGATGGCGGCCGCTTCTACTCTCTGGTTCCAGCCGGCGCGATGGAGGCGGGGTCATGCGGGCGTGGGCACTCCTGGGCTGGCTGCTGCTCGCGACCGCCGCCGCGACGGCGCCGGCGACGGCGCAGAAATCGGCCGACACGCTGCGCGCCACCGTGCGCGACCGGGTGCCCGATCTCGATTTCTACCACAACAACCTTCGCCTCGGCCTGATCCTCGCCCACCATGTCTGGGACGGGCTGATCGACCGCGACCCGGCGACCTTCCAGCTCAAGCCGCTGCTGGCGACCTCCTGGCGCGCGATCGACGACACCCATTTCGAGTTCACGCTGCGGCCCGGCGTGCATTTCCAGAACGGCGACCCGTTCGGCGCCGACGACGTGGTGTACACGCTGACCTCGGTGCTGCGCGAGCACGGCATCGCGGTGCCCAGCAACTACGATTGGATCGCCGGTGCGGAGCGCGTGGACGAAAGCCACGTGCGGATCGCGCTGCGGCGGGTGTTTCCGGCGGCGCTCGAATACCTGGCGCTGGCGCTGCCGATCTATCCGAAGGCGTATCGCGAGCGGGTGGGTGTGGCGGCGTTCGCACAGCATCCGGTCGGCACCGGGCCCTATGCGGTGACGGCGGCGACTGGGGACACGATCACGCTGTCGCGCAACGATGATTATTTCGCCGGGCCGAAGGGGCATCCGGCGATCCGGCAGATCGTGATCACGGAAGCGGCGAAGGCCGGCGGGGAGGTGGCAGCCCTGCTCGGCGGGCGCGCCGATTGGATCTGGCAGTACGACCCCGGCCAAATGGCGACGATCCTTGCGGCGCCGACGCTGACGGCGGTGCGGGCGGAGAGCATGCGCATCGAGTATCTGGCGATGGACGCGGCCGGCCGCACTGGGCCGGACGACCCGTTCCGGGACAAACGGGTGCGCGAGGCGGTGTTTGCTGCGATCGACCGTGACGCGTTCGCGCGACAGCAGGTAGGTGGCGGCGCACGGGTGCTGGCCGGACCGTGCTATCCGACGCAGTTCGGCTGCGACACCGCGACCGCGCCGCGCGTCGTCTATGACCCCTCGCGCGCCCGGGGGCTGCTCGCGCTGGCCGGGTATCCGGCCGGGTTCAAGACCACGCTCTCGACCTATCTGCTGCCGGCGTGGGCGGAGGCGATTCAGCGCGATCTCGCGGCGGTCGGGATCGAGGTGCAGGTGCGCCAGTTCACGCCCGACGTGTTCACGCGCCGCTCGCGCGAAGGGCGCGATCCGATGGAACTGGCCAACTGGGGCAGCTACTCGATCAACGACGTCTCGGCGATCCTGCCGTATTTCTTTGCCGGCGGCCCGTCGGATTACGTGCGCGATCCCAAGATCGAGGCGCTGGTCCGCCGCGGCGGGTCGGTGACCGATCCGGATCAGCGGCGGGTGGCCTATGCGGCGGCGATCAGGCGGATCATGGAGCAGGCGGACTGGCTGCCGCTCTCCACGGAGGTAACGACCTACGCGTTCTCGCGCGGAGCTGAATTTCGCGCCGTTCCCGGACGAGATTCCGCGGTTCTATCTGGCGAGCTGGAAGTAGGCGCGGGGGTTGCTGGCCTTCCTCAAGATGTACTGGCGCTCAGGTCATAGTCCGTAACGGATTGACGATCTTCACTCCGGCAAAGTCCTTTTCGTTGTCGGTCGCCACAATGCACTTGTTCGCCTCGGCGACGGCGGCAATGATCATGTCGAGCGCACTGCGTGGCCGTCCCCTTGCCGTGCCCTCCGCCATCAGCTGCGCCCAGATGAGCGCGGCCGTCTCATCGAAAGGGAGTACGCGGCCCGCGAACAGTGCCTGCGGTCCCTCCGGCCCGGTGAACCAGCGCTCCAATTCGCGGCGCTTTTTTCCGGCTGGTTTCTCCAGCAGGCCACGCCTTATCTCGGCGAGGGTCAGGGACGCGATGAACAGGTCCTCGTCCGCTTGCTCAACCATCCACGCAGTGAGTGCCTGGGAGGGAACAGGCTTGCTGATATTGCTGATGATGTTGGTGTCGAGGACATAGCGGGTCACAGATCAACCCTACGACCAGTCATGATCGGGCGTGTCATCTCCAAATCCGCGCCGACCAAAGGTGAACGCCGCAGGGCCGCGAGAATGCCACCCTTTTTCGGCGGCTCGGCTGCGATGGTCCGGCGAACCGTCGCCCTAATCCGTGCTGCGTCCCTGTCATTTTCGGCAAGCCGCCTTGCCAGCGACCGGATCAGCTCGCGGTCGGCGTCGAGCCCGAGAACCTCAAAGCGGGCCATGCCGCGCCCGGTGAGGCGATTGCGATAGTTCCGCAGGGCACGTTGCTGCGATGCGTTGCTCATGGCCAGCCTCCCGAATATAGCCGGTAATATAGCCGGATTAACTTCAGGGCGCAAGCCATGCCGAGGGATCGGGCGGTATCCGCTCGGTTGACTGGGAGGATGCGCCGGCGCCTAGCCCAGCGGCGCAGCTTGGGCGGCTGGTTCGGGCGGCTCGGGCGCCGAAGCTGACGGCGGAGCAGCGGGCGGAGATTGCCAGAAGGGCGGCGAAGCGATGGGGCTGGAAGCAAGCATAGGACAAAGTCGCTCCTCCTATGCTTGCAATGGTCGAGCAAGCATGTTACCACGCGCTCAGCAAGCATGGAGCGCGTCATGGACGAGCCGAGTCGTCAAAGCAGGGGCGGCTTTGTCCGCGCCGAGAATTTACCACCGGAGCGGCGGCGCGAGATCGGCCAAGTAGCGGCTGCTGCCCGTTGGTCTAAGAAGCTCCCGCAGGCCACGCACGAGGGCGATCTGCAAATCGGTGACGTCGTTCTGCCGTCCGCCGTGCTTGCGGATGGAACTCGGGTACTCACAAGCAGATCATTCCTGACGGCTTTGGGTCGTCCTTGGAAGGGCACTTACCAGCGTACCGAAAGGCCAAATTTTATCGACGCGCCGAACTTAACTCCTTACGTTTCCAGAGACTTAGAAGATGTACTCAAGCCGATAGAATATCGCAGCACGCGAGGGCAGCCGGTCGTCGGGTTCAGGGCCGAACTTCTTCCTCTAGTTTGCGAAGCCTATCTTGCCGCGCGCGAGGCGGGAGCGCTTCGTGGGCCGCAGAGGAAGGTCGCGCAAGCCGCCGAAGTGCTTGTCAGGAGCCTTTCCAAACTCGGCATCATCGCGCTGGTAGACGAGGCTACCGGATATCAGAAGGTCCGAGCGCGCGACGAACTCCAGAAAATCCTAGCGGCGTACATTGCCCCTGAGCTGATGCCTTGGGCTAAGCGCTTCCCGGATTCTTTCTACGAGGAGCTGCATCGGGTTCGAGGGTGGAGATACGCCCCGGGCAGCCGAGCTAGGAATTCGTACATTGGCAAGCTGACTAATACACTTGTGTATGAACAATTGCCTCCTGGAGTGCTTGACGAATTGCGGACGAGGAACCCCACTGATCCAGTAAAGAAACGCAGAAAACAAACACATCATCAGTTTCTGACGGACGAGATCGGCAACCCACATTTGGAGAAGCAGATCTTGGTTATTACGACTTTGCTTAGCATTTCTGACGATTGGGATGAATTCTGCAAGCATTTTACACGGAAGTTCCCACCAGGACCAGACGACCTGTTCGCGTTGCCTCCTCCCGGAACAGAAACAGATGCTTGAGGTTAAGCAGGGAACTCACGCGGGGCATAAGCAGGCTCCCCGCTGCCAAGCCCGTCCAGATACTCTCCCGCTGTGCGAGGGATTGTCCACGCTGTCAGTCTCCCGGGTGGCGGACGTTTCCATCAACACGGTGCAAGGTGCTGGCCGATGCCGGAGCGGCTTGCGGTCGCTTCCACGACCAGACCGTGCGCGGTGTTCGCGCCAAGCTGGGTACACTGGGGCGCAGGTGGCTGGGGGACCTGGATTCGAACCAAGGCTGCCCGGGTCAGAGCCGGGAGTTCTACCGCTAAACTATCCCCCAACCGGGCCTCGCCGGATATAGCGCGCGTCCCCGCCGCCGGCAACGCGGCACCGCCTGCCGCCGGCGCCCCGAAAAGTGGCTTGCCGTCGGCCCCCCACCGGCCGAATGATGGCAGGACATCGACAGGAGGGGCTGGCATGGAGGCGCGGCCGATCGAGCTGCCGTCGCGGCCGGAGCGGCCGGCCCCGGCCCTCGACGCGCGCCGCCCGGCGCCGCCCGCCTTCGCCGCCCTCGACCTCGGCACCAACAACTGCCGCCTCCTGGTCGGCACCCCCGCCGGCGACGGCTTCCGCGTGCTCGACAGCTTCAGCCGCATCGTCCGCCTCGGCGAGGGCCTGCATGAGAGCGGCCGGCTCAACCCCGACGCCATGGATCGCGCGGTCGCCGCCCTCCGCGCCTGCGCCGACCGGCTGGCCCGCCGGCCGCTGCGCGCGGTCCGCGCGATCGCGACCGAGGCCTGCCGCCGTGCCGCCAACGGCGCCGAGTTCCTGTTGCGGGTGCGCCGCGACACCGGGCTCGCGATCGACATCATCTCTTCCCGCGAGGAGGCCGAGCTAGCGTTGGAGAGCTGCGCCCCGCTGCTGCGCGGCGGCAGCCGGCGGGCGCTGCTGTTCGACATCGGCGGCGGCTCGACCGAGCTCGCCTGGGTGCGCCTGGCCGGCAATGGCGGGCACGGGGAAGCACCCCCGAGCCTGATCGGCACGATCAGCCTGCCGATGGGCGTCGTCACCCTCGCCGAGCGGTTTGCCCCGGCCGCCTTCACCGAGCCGGGGTTCGAGGGGATGGTCGCCGAGATCACCGCCCGGCTTGCCGCCTTCGAGCGCGTCCACTGCATCGCCCACGAGATCGCCCTCGGCGGCGTGCGGCTCGTCGGCACCAGCGGCACCGTGACCACGCTCGCCGGCGTGGCGCTGGGCCTGACGCGCTACCGCCGCCCGCTGGTGGACGGCGCCGTGCTGACCCGCGAGGCGGCCGACGAGGCGCTGCTGCTGCTGCGCGGTCTCGGCCGCCAGGGGCTGATGCGCCATCCCTGCGTCGGCGCCGAGCGCACCGCGTTCGTCCTGCCCGGCTGCGCCATCTTCGAGGCGATCCGCCGGATGTGGCCGGCGCCGCGCCTGACCGTCGCCGATCGCGGCCTGCGCGAAGGAATGCTGCTGCGGATGATGCGCGAACGCCATCCCCGTCCGGGCCGGCTGACACGGCCCGCGTGAGGCGCGGCCCCGCCCCGCCCGCCGCCCCGCCGCCGCGCGGGCAGCACGTCGCACTGCGGACGGCAGGGGCGCGCAGCGCCGCCTCGCAGCGCTGGCTCGCGCGCCAGCTCAACGATCCCTACGTCCGCGCGGCGCACCAGCAGGGCTGGCGCTCGCGCGCGGCGTTCAAGCTGATCGAGATGGACGATCGCTATCGGCTGATCCGTCGCGGCGCGCGCGTGCTCGACCTCGGCGCGGCGCCGGGCGGCTGGGCGCAGGTGGCGTTGCGGCGTGGCGCCGCACGGGTCGTCGGCATCGACCTGCTGGCGATCGCGCCGCTGCCGGGTGCCGAGTTCGTGCAGGGCGACCTGGCCGAGCCGGCGATGCCGGAGCGGTTGCGCGCGCTGCTCGACGGGCCGGCCGATCTGGTGCTGTCGGATATTTCGCCCAATACGACGGGCCATGCCGCGACCGACCATATCCGCATCGTGGCGCTGGCCGAGCTGGCGCTCGAGGTGGCGCTGGCGGTGCTCGCCCCGGGCGGGGCGTTCGTCGCAAAAGTGTTCCAGGGCGGCGCGGAGCGGCAGTTGCTCGAACCGCTGAAGCGGCGTTTCGCGCGCGTGGTTCACGCCAAGCCGCCGGCGAGCCGGGCGGCGTCGAGCGAGCTCTACGTGGTCGCGACCGGGTTCCGCTAGCGCCCCGCGCCGCGTGCTTGCCACGTTCCCCGCCGCAGCCTATGTGGAGCCGCCAAGGTCGAACCCCGAAAGGTCGCCATGGCTCCCCCGAGCATCGAGACCGCGCCGCCCGGCTCGCGCATCGCGGAGGCGCTCGCCTTCGACGACGTGCTGCTGGTGCCCGCCTACTCGCAGATCCTGCCCGCGGCCACCAACACGGGCACCCGGCTGACCCGCGGCATCGCGCTGAACATCCCGGTCATCGCCGCCGCCATGGATACCGTCACCGAGGGCGCGATGGCGATCGCGATGGCGCAGCAGGGCGGCATCGGCGTCATCCACAAGAACCTGACCATCGAGGAGCAGGCGGCGCATGTCCGCCAGGTCAAGAAGTTCGAATCCGGCATGGTGGTCAATCCGCTGACCATCCATCCCGACCAGACGCTCGCCGACGCCCGCACGTTGATGACGGCGCACCGGATCAGCGGCGTGCCGGTGGTGGAGCGCGACAGCGGCCGCCTGGTCGGCATCCTGACCAACCGCGACGTGCGCTTCGCGACCGATCCCGGCCTCAAGGTCTATGAGCTGATGACGCGGGAGAACCTCATCACCGTCACCGCCGAGGTCGATGCCGAGGAGGCGCGGCGCCTGCTGCACCGCCACCGGATCGAGAAGCTGCTGGTGGTCGATGAGCAGTTCCGCTGCGTCGGCCTGATCACCGTCAAGGACATGGACAAGGCGGAGGCCCATCCGCTCGCCAACAAGGACGAACTTGGCCGGCTGCGCGTCGCCGCGGCGACCGGCGTGGGCGAGGACGGGCACGCGCGCGCCGAGGCGCTGGTGCGCGCCGAGGCGGACGTGATCGTGGTCGATACCGCGCACGGCCATTCGCAGGGCGTTCTGGGCGCGGTCTCGCGGATCAAGAAGCTGTCGAACGCGGTGCAGGTGATCGCCGGCAACGTGGCGACCCCCGAGGGCGCGCTGGCGCTGATCGAGGCCGGCGCGGACTCGGTCAAGATCGGCATCGGTCCCGGCAGCATCTGCACCACGCGCGTCGTCGCCGGGGTCGGCGTGCCGCAATTCACGGCGGTGCTGGAAACCGCCGCCGCCTGCCGCGAGCGCGGCGTGCCGACCATCGCCGATGGCGGCATCCGCAACTCGGGCGACATCGTCAAGGCGCTGGCCGCCGGGGCCGATTGCGTGATGGTCGGCAGCCTGCTCGCCGGCACCGACGAGGCGCCAGGCGAGGTCTTTCTTTATCAGGGCCGTAGTTACAAATCCTATCGCGGCATGGGAAGCCTGGGTGCGATGGCGCGCGGCTCGGCCGACCGCTATTTCCAGCAGGAGGTGCGGGATGCGCTGAAGCTGGTGCCGGAAGGGATCGAGGGCCGCGTCGGCTACAAGGGACCGGTCGCGAACGTGGTGCATCAGCTCGTCGGCGGCGTGCGGGCCGGCATGGGCTACACCGGCTGCGCCACGATCGGCGAGTTGCAGACCAACGCCCGCTTCCGCCGCGTGACCGGCGCCGGCTTGCGCGAGAGCCACGTCCACGACGTCGCGATCACCCGCGAGGCGCCCAACTACCGCCAGGAGACCTGAGCGGGCACCATGAGCGTCCGCGCCGTCATCTTCGACGCCTACGGCACGCTGCTCGACGTCCATGCCGCGATGCGCCGCCATGCCGGGCGGCTGGGGCCGGAGTGGGAGGCGATCAGCGCCGAGTGGCGCGTCAAGCAGATCGAATACAGTTGGGTCCGCACCCTCGCCGGCCCCACGCATCACCGTGATTTCTGGCATCTGACGCGCGCGGCGCTCGACTATGTGGCGGCGCGGCGCGACATCGACGACGCGGCCCTGCTGGACGACGTGATGGCGGCGTACCGGCAGCTCGACGCCTATCCCGAGGTGCCGGACGTGCTGGCGCGGCTGCGGGCGAGGGCGATTCCGTGCGCGATCCTCTCCAACGGCGCGCCGGCTATGCTGGCGGCTGCGGTCGAGGCGGCGGGGATCGGCGCGCTGCTCGCCGGCGTGCTCAGCGTGGAGGCGGTCGGCGCCTACAAGCCCGACCCGCGCGTCTACCGGCTGGCGAGCACCCGTTTCGGCGCCGCGCCGGAGGAGATGGCGTTCCTCTCCTCCAATTCGTGGGACGCCTTCGGCGCGCTCTGCTTCGGGTTTCGCGTGTTCCGCGTCAACCGCAGCGGGCTGCCGGACGAGTACGGCCTGCGGGCGCGCGCGACCGAACTCGCCGACCTCGCGGCCCTTCCCGACCTGCTGGCGTGACGCCCGCCGCCCGGATCGCCGCCGCGGTCGAGCTGCTGGCCGGGATCGAAGGCGCGCCGCGACGTCCGGCCGACGCGGTTGCCAACGACTTCTTCCGCGCCCGCCGCTTCATCGGCTCGGGCGACCGCCGCGCCGTCTCCGAGCGCGCCTGGCGGGTGCTGCGCGAGCGGCGGCGGCTGGCGTGGTGGCTCGACCGCGCCGGCGCCGCGCCGACGCCGCGGCTGCTCACCGCCGCCTCGCTGCTGCTCGACGGCTGGAGTGCGGAGGGTGTGGCGCAGAGCTTCTCGGGCGGCAGGTTCGCGCCCGCACCGCTCGATGCCGCCGAGCGCGCCGCCTGCCGCGACCTGGAGGGGCGCACGCGCGACCATGACGGGATGCCGGAGGCGGTGCGGCTGGACGTGCCGGACTGGCTGCTGCCGGCGCTGCGGGCGCGCTTCGGGCCGGCGCTCGCGGCCGAGATGGCGGCGCTGGGGGCGCCGGCGCCGCTCGACCTGCGCGCCAATCTGCTGAAGACGACCCGCGCGGCGGCGCAGGCGGCGCTGGCCGAGGAGGGCGTGGCGGCCGAGCCGACGCCGTTCTCGCCCTGGGGCCTGCGGGTGGCGACCCGCGCGCCGGTCACCTCGGGGTCGGCGTTCCGGTCGGGGCTGGTGGAAATCCAGGACGAAGGCAGCCAGCTCGTCGCCCTGCTGGTCGATGCGCGGCCGGGATCGCGCGTCTGCGATTTCTGCGCCGGTGCGGCCGGCAAGGCGCTGGCGTTGGCGGCGATGATGGACAATCGCGGCCAGCTCGTCGCCTGCGACGTCAATGCGAAGCGGCTGGAGGCCTCGGCGCGCCGGCTGCGGCGGGCCGGCGCCCACAATATCGAGCGTCACCTTCTGGTCGCCGGCGACAAATGGGCCAAGCGTCATGCCGGCGGCTTCGACCGCGTGCTGGTGGACGCGCCGTGCTCGGGCACCGGCACCTGGCGGCGCAACCCGGACGCGCGGCTGCGGCTGACCGGGCAGGATGTGGCCGAACTGGTGCAGCGCCAGGCCGCAATCCTCGACCGCGCGGCACCCCTGGTGCGCATCGGCGGGCGACTGGTGTACGCTACCTGCTCGCTGCTTGCCGATGAGAACGAGGCCCAGGTGTCCGCCTTCCTAGACCGCCATTCCGCCTTCGCGCTGCTGCCGGTGCGGCAGGTCTGGGCGCTGGCGGCGCCCGCGACCGGCGACTTCCTGACCCTCTCGCCGCTGCGCCACGGCACCGACGGGTTCTTCGCCGCGGTGCTGGAGCGGCGTCCGTGATCTCGCTGCGGCGTGCCCGCACCACCGACGCGGCCGCGATCGGCGCCGTCCACGTCGCCGCCTGGCGCAGCACCTATCCCGGCATCCTGCCCGACGAGTATCTGGCCCGGCTGTCGGCGGTGCGGCAGGCGTCGCAATACGACCTCGCGATCCGCGCCGGCACCGGCGTTTATGTCGCGGCGGCCTCGGGGCTGGACGTGCCGGCCGGATCGGGGCCGCGCGTGATCGGGTTCACGACCGTCGGGCGGGCGCGCACGACCGGGCTGGCCGAGGGCGAGATCGAGACGCTCTATGTGCTCGACGACTGGCGCGAGCGCGGCATCGGGCGGCGGCTGATGCGGGCGGCGGCGGGGCATCTGGCGGTGGCCGGCTGCCGGTCGGCCTATCTTTGGGTGCTGAACGACAATCCGAGCCGCTGGTTCTACACCCATCTCGGCGGCCGGGCGGCGGCGCATGGCACGGTGCGCGTGGCCGGGGTGCCGGTGCAGCAGACCGCCTACGTGTGGGATCCGATCGAGAAGCTGATCGCGGCCTCCCCGGCCGGATGAACATGCCTCGGCGCGACTCGGGCGTTGCGGCATGATCGGGCGATGACCGGGGCGCTCTATTACGGCGACAATCTCGACGTGCTGCGCGAGCATCTGGCCGATGCCAGCGTCGATCTGATCTATCTCGACCCGCCGTTCAACTCCAACGCCACCTACAACGTGCTGTTCCGCGCCCCCGCCGGCCGCCAGAGCGAGGCGCAGATCGAGGCCTTCCAGGACACCTGGCACTGGGGCGAGAGTGCCGCGCGCGCCTTCGACGACGTGATCCGCTCGGCGCACGTGGCGACGGCCACGCTGCTGGTGGCGATGCGCTCGTTCCTGGGCGAGAGCGACGTAATGGCGTATCTCGCGATGATGGCCGTGCGGTTGATCGAGCTGCATCGGGTGCTGAAGCCGACGGGGAGCGTGTATCTGCATTGCGATCCGCGGGCGTCTCATTATCTCAAGTTGCTGCTGGACGGTGTGTTTGGTGGCGATCGGTTTCGCAATGAGATCGTATGGAAGAGAACGTCGGGACATAGCGATGCGCGCCGCTTTGGCTCGACTCATGATGTCATCCTATTTTATGCGGCCGATGAAAATCCGACCTGGAACGAGACCTACCAGAAATACGAGCCGGACTACGTCGACCAGTATTACCGATACAAGGATGCCGACGGGCGCCGGTTCATGTCGGGCGACTTGTCGGCAGCGGGGTTGCAGGGGGGCGGCTATCAATACGAATGGAAAGGAATCAGTCGCCTCTGGCGTGTCCCCCCCGATACAATGGACCGGCTGGAGCGGGAGGGCCGGATTTTCATAACGCGGAACGGCATTCCGCGGATCAAGCGGTATCTCGATGAATCCCACGGGCTGCCGACACAAGACCTCTGGACGGACATCGAGGCATTGAGGTCTTGGCACAAGGAACGCCTCGGCTATCCCACACAGAAACCGCTCGCGCTCCTTGAGCGCATCATTGCTGCCAGCAGCAACGCGGGCGATCTCGTGTTAGACCCGTTCTGCGGCTGCGGCACCGCGATCCATGCGGCGCAGAAGCTCGGCCGAAGCTGGGCCGGCATCGACATCACGCACCTCGCGATCAGCTTGATCGAGCGGCGGCTCAAAGACGCATTTCCCGACCTCCGTTTCGATGTCCACGGCACGCCGCGTGACCGCGACGGCGCCCGCGACCTCGGCACGGCGAGACAGGTACCAGTTCCAATGGTGGGCGGTCTCGCTGGTGGACGCGGTGCCGCAGGGCGGCAAGCGGAAGGGGGCGGATCGCGGCATCGACGGTGTGCGCTGGGTGCGCACCGGGCCGAAGGAGGCCGACGTCGAGCAGGTTCTGGTCTCGGTCAAGGGCGGCGAGAGCGTGGGTGCGGCCATGATCCGTGACCTCAAGGGCACGGTCGAGCGCGAGCAGGCGGCGGGCGGGCTGTTCGTCACGCTGGCCGAGCCGACCCGCGAGATGCGGCGCGAGGCCGCCGCTTCGGGCTACTTCAACTCGGGCTTCGGCCGCCATCCGAAGCTGCAGATCCTCTCTATCAGTGAGCTGCTGGCGGGAATGCGCCCGGACCTGCCGCCGCTAGGCCGCAGCGAGGGCTTCCGCCGTGCCCCCCGTGAGCGCGGCAAGCGTCCGGAACAGACGGGGCTGGATGTCTGAACGCGCCGGCCTTGCGTCCGCCCGATCGCCGTGCTGCAAGCCGGCGCCATGACCGCCCAACTCGCCGCCGACCGCGTGTTGATCCTCGATTTCGGCAGCCAGGTCACGCAACTGATCGCAAGGCGCGTGCGCGAGAGCGGCGTCTATTGCGAGATCATGCCCTTCAACGCCGACCCGGCACGCATCGCGGCATTTGGCGCGCGCGCGATCATCCTCTCCGGCGGGCCGGCCAGCACCACCGAGCCGGGCAGCCCGCGCGCGCCGCAGGCGATCTTCGAGCACGGCGTGCCGGTGCTGGGCGTCTGCTACGGCACGCAGGCGATGTGCGTGCAGCTCGGCGGCGAAGTGCAGCCGAGTGCGGTGCGCGAGTACGGCCGCGCCTTCGCCGAGATCACCGACGAATGCGCGCTGTTCGAGGGCATCTGGGAGAAAGGCCGGCGCGAGCAGGTGTGGATGAGCCACGGCGACATCCTCACCCGCCTGCCGCCGGGCTTCCGCCGCGTCGCCGTCACCGATGACGCACCGCTCGCCGCAATCGCTGACGATGCACGCCGCTTCTACGGCTTGCTGTTCCATCCCGAGGTCGTGCACACGCCGCACGGCGCGCAGCTTCTGCGCAACTTCACGCATCACGTCGCCGGCTGCCGCGGCGACTGGACCATGGCCGGCTTTCGCGCGATGCAGGTCGCCCGCATCCGCGCTGCAAGTGGGCGGGGGGCGGGTGATCTGCGGTCTGTCGGGCGGCGTCGATTCGGCGGTCGCCGCGGTGCTGGTGCACGAGGCGGTGGGCGATGCGCTCACCTGCATCTTCGTCGATCACGGCCTGCTGCGCGCGGGCGAGGCCGACGAGGTGGTCGCGCACTTTTCGCGACCGCTTCAACATCCGCCTGGTGCATCGCGACGCCTCGGCCCTTTTTCTCGCCGCGCTGGCCGGCGTCACCGACCCCGAAGCCAAGCGCAAGACGATCGGCCGGCTGTTCATCGAGGTGTTCGAGGAGGAGGCGGAAAAGATCGGCGGCGCCGACTTCCTCGCCCAGGGCACGCTCTATCCGGACGTGATCGAAAGCGTCAGCGCGACCGGCGGCCCGAGCGTCACCATCAAGAGCCACCACAATGTCGGCGGCCTGCCCGAGCGGATGCGCATGAAGCTGGTCGAACCCTTGCGCGAGCTGTTCAAGGACGAGGTGCGCGCCCTCGGCCGCGAGCTCGGCATGCCCGAGGCGATCGTCGGACGGCATCCGTTCCCCGGTCCCGGGCTCGCGATCCGCATTCCCGGCGCCGTCACGCCCGAGCGGCTCGATCTGCTGCGGCGCGCGGATGCGATCTTCCTCGAGGAGATCCGCGCAGCCGGCCTCTACGACGCGATCTGGCAGGCCTTCGCCGTGCTGCTGCCGGTGCGCACGGTGGGCGTGATGGGCGACGGCCGCAGCTACGACGCCGCTTGCGCGCTGCGCGCCGTGACCAGCACCGATGGCATGACGGCGGAGGTCTATCCGTTCGATGCCGGCTTTCTCGGCGCGCGTCGCCAATCGCATCGTCAACGAGGTGCGCGGCATCAACCGCGTGACCTATGACATCACCAGCAAGCCGCCCGGCACGATCGAGTGGGAATGATTTTGGCCCATCCGGGGGTATCCCACAACGTCCCGGAAACCTCCATAACACACTGATAAACAAACTAAAATCATCCAAAGACGTTCGGGGACTATCGGCCGGCAGAGATCGCCGCTGACGGACTTCCTGACGGTGCGCTTCCCCATTGCGAAATCCGATTTCGTCCGATACCGTCAGGGTGTGAGCACCCTCTGACGGTCTTTTTTTCGATTTAACTATGCTGTAAGAAAAAGAGATTTTTCCACGAGTGGTGCCCGAAAATGGCCTGACGGTCTTTTTTCGAGGAGGCGGCCCAAATGCTGACGGATGCAGCCCTTAAGCATCTGAAACCAAAAGAAAAAATTTACAAGGTGACGGACCGCGACGGCATGTATGTGCTCGTAAAGCCGTCGGGGACCCTCTCTTTTCGGCTGGATTACCGGGTGAATGGACGGCGCGAGACCGTCACGTTCGGCAAGTACGGCCCGGCCGGGCTGTCGCTCGCCCGTGCGCGAGAGCTGTGCATCGACGCCAAGCGGGCGATCAGCGAGGGACGATCGCCGGCGATCGAAAAGCAGCGCGAGAAGCGCCGGCTTCTGGAAGCGAGGAGCTTTGGCGAGTTCGGCGAGAAATGGCTGACCGCGGCGCCGATGGCGGACAGCACGCGGGCGATGCGCCGATCGATCTTCGAGCGCGAACTGCTACCAAGGTGGCGCACCAGGCTGCTGACCGAAATCACACCGGATGACCTCCGGGCTCATTGTGGCGCCATCGTCGAGCGCGGCGCGCCGGCGACGGCGATCCACGTCCGCGACATCCTCAAGCAGATCTACGGCTTCGCGATCTTGCACGGCGAGAAGGTCGCCAATCCCGCTGACGATGTGGGGCCGGCTTCGATCGCGAC
Organism: uncultured Alphaproteobacteria bacterium; assembly: GCA_963777265.1. Taxonomy (GTDB): domain Bacteria; phylum Pseudomonadota; class Alphaproteobacteria; order Acetobacterales; family Acetobacteraceae; genus DATAYA01. The sequence continues at coordinate 224,054 of CAVZPY010000010.1, forward strand.
CTTCGTGCCGAAGGACCGGTCGCTCTCGCCAACCGAGATTCGGATCATGCTCAAGCTGCTCGAGAAGGTGGCGACGCTGCCGACCATCCGGCTCGGCATGCGCCTCTACCTGCAGACCATGGTGCGCAAGAGCGAACTGCAGGATGCGATCTGGGACGAGGTCGATTTCGAGAACGCTGTCTGGACGATTCCGAAGGAGCGGATGAAGCGCTCGAAGGCGCACAACGTCTATCTGTCGCGCCAGACGCTCGACATCATGATCGCGCTGAAGACCTGCGCCGGAAATTCGCGATACCTGTTGCCGTCGCGGTACGACGCCGATGCGCCGATGTCGCGCGCGACATTCAACCGCGTCACTTATTCGGTCGTCGAGCAGGCGAAGAAGGAAGGGCTGCCGCTGGAGCCATTCACGGTTCATGACCTGCGAAGGACGGGTTCAACGCTGCTCAATGAACTGGGCTTCAACAGCGACTGGATCGAGAAGTGCCTGGCGCACGAGGACGGCCGGTCCTCGCGCGGCGTTTACAACAAGGCCGAGTACGAAGTTCAGCGCCGCCATATGATGCAGGAGTGGTCGGACATCATCGACGCCTGGGTCGCTGGCAAGAAACGCGTGCCGGTGCTCATCCCGCCTTCGATGCCGCTGCTTGAACCCGACCCGGCTCTCGAACTGGGCGTGACCGCCGTTGCCTGACATCAGGAGATTGCGCGCGGACAATTGGGGTTGATCGGCGCGCGGCCAGCCAGGCTTCGACTTCCGCGAAGTCCCAGACGACGCAACGGGGCGAGAGGGCGAAGCGCCGCGGAAACTCGCCGCGCTGCTCCATTTCATAGATGGTGCTGTCGGCGAGCGGCACCATCTCGCGCAATTGCTGTCTGCGGATCGTTCGCTTGATCGAGGTCTTCCCTTTCGACAGCCATCCCCAATCTCCTTGGGGTTCCAACGGGAGGCCAATTGAAAGCAATCGTCGCCAAAAGATGGAAGACCTTGCGGTTCGCCCGTAGGGGAGCGGAGGGCGCTGGGACAGAGATCGGATGAGCCACCGCTCATCGCGAGTTGACAGACCGAGGTCCTCGGCGGCGCGCGGGACGTGGCGTCGCGCAGCAGCGTCTCAAGAGCAGGCGGCTGATTGAGATCGCCTAACGAGAAATTCAAATCCTGCATGATCGCCATATAAACTCTGAATTTCACTCATGGTCCAAACGGGCTTATTTCGAGGTCTGTTGTCAATGTTAACGGCAACACTGGCATCGTCGCCCTCGACGCTGAATAGGAAAGCTGACGAGCCGCGCTGGCAGATGCAGGGCACCGATCAGAAGGCTGATCCCGCTACGATGTTCACACTCGATCGATGCCTATAAGGCCATCCGACCGGCGCTACAGGGCCAGTCCATCTTGCAACCGAGTTGAGCAGTTACCTCTGGGCGCAGCTTGCAGCGACCGCAATACTTCGGCCAACCGCTTCACTCCCTCCGCGAGATCAGCTTCAGAGATGCGGCAAAAGCCGAGGAGGAGAGCTGGCGGTCCCGAACCGGGGTCGGACCGATAAGCACGCACCCCGTAGATCCCAACGGACCGACGACCGGCCTCTGCGACGACGGCAGCCTCATCCATTTCCTCCGGAAGCTCAAGAATCAGATGCAGCCCCGCGGCCATGCCTTGCACTCGCAGATCTGGAAGGCGGGCACGGAGGGTCGCCGCGAGGAGTTCCCGACGATGCCGGTAGATCAATCGTGTACGCCGAAGGTGGCGGTCGAGGTCTCCGCTATCAATGAACTCCGCCAGTGCTAGCTGGTCCAGCGCCGCGGAGCCTCGATCGGCTTCAAACTTGAACCTCGAGAGGCTCCCGATGAGGGTTTCAGGCGCCAGCACCCAGCCTACCCGGAGGGCGGGTGCCAGGATCTTGCTTGCCGATCCGATATAAATCACATGCTCCGGCGCGAGACCCTGTAAGGCGCCGATGGGCTCGCGATCGTAGCGATACTCGCCGTCATAGTCATCTTCCACCACGAATCCGCCCGTGCGGTGGGCCCAGGCCAACAGCGCGATGCGGCGTTCGGGAGCGAGCACCACTCCGGTAGGGTATTGATGCGCGGGTGTGACAAGGACCGCACCCGCCTCGAATTTGCTGAGGCGCTCCACACAAATCCCGTGATCGTCCACGGGCACAGGGGTGATCTCAATACCTGACGCCCGCACATCGGCGCTTTCGAACGCGTGGCCTGGGTCCTCGACCGCAATTTTGCGAACGCCGCCGGCCCGCAGCGTCTCGCAGAGCAGGCGCATTCCCTGCGCGAAGCCGGTGCAAAGCAATATCCGATCGGGATATGCGGCTGTCGCCCGCGAGCGATTGAGGTACGACGCCAGTGCGATTCGAGCTGATGCCCCTCCGCGTGGATCTGGGTAGTCGAGGTCGGCGGCGGGTGCGGTGGCGAGTACGCGGCGGAGCGCCGACAGCCAGGCGCGACGGGGGAATAAGGATGGGTCCGGCCTCCCGGGCCTGAAGTCGAAGCGCGGGACGCTCGCGACGTCAAATTCAGAGCAGGCGGGCGCGCGGTGCGCGGGCCGCGCCGCGACGATCGTGGCCGAACCGGGCTGTGAATACACATAGCCTTCCGCGCGCAATTGCTCGTACGCCTCGACAACCAGAGCGCGCGATAAGACCAGATCAGAGGCAAGCACGCGCGTCGACGGTAAAGGTGATCCCGGCGGCAATCTGCCGGCCTGGATGGCTGCACGAAGAGCTCGTTCCAATTGCAGTCGGAGCGGCGTGCCGGCCCCTCTTCGCAATGACAGCAGCAGCTCGCCGCGCTGAATTGCCTTGGGCATGACTGGTATCCAGTAAATGGCCATAACTGGCCATGGACACACTACCAAGGTGTAGGGAGCACGCGGTCTGTCCGGTGCAGGTAGCACGTGATCTGTCCGGTGCATTTGACCTCTGGGGGGTTAGATGCGTCGGACGGAGCAACGGCAGGGCGTGCGGATGCTGAAGCTTCGCGACGTGTTGAGCCGCTGGGAGGCGGACGAGCTGAGTCAGATGGAAGCGGCTGAGCTGCTGGGGATGAGCGAACGGACGTTCCGTCGTTGGACCCGGCGCTATGAGGAGGAGGGAGAGGCCGGTCTGATGGACCGGCGCCTGGGGCGGCGATCGGGGCGGGCGGTGCCGGAAGCCGAGGCGGCCGAGGTGGAGCGGCTGTTCCGCGAGCGCTACGCCGGTTTTACGGTGAAACACTTCCACGAGCATCTGCGGCGCAGCCACGGCTTCGCCTGGGGCTACACCTGGACCAAGACCTTTCTGCAAAGCCGCGGGCTGGTGGCAAAGGCGCCCCGCCGCGGGGCGCATCGCCGCAAGCGGCCGCGCCGGCCGATGGTGGGGATGATGCTGCATCAGGACGGCTCGCGGCACGCCTGGCTGGCCGGGCTGGCGCCGCTTGACCTGGTGGTCACGCTGGATGACGCCACCAGCACGCTCTACTCGGCGTTCCTGGTGACCGAGGAGGGCACGGCCTCGAGTTTGCCAGCTTGGCGGAGACGATCGCGGCGAAGGGCCTGCCGTGCGCGCTCTATACCGACCGCGGCAGCCACTATTTTCACACACCCGAAGCGGGCGGTCCGGTCGGCCGAGGGGTGCACACCCAGGTCGGGCGGGCGTTGGCGCAGCTTGGCATCGAGCACATTGCGGCCTACTCGCCGGAGGCGCGAGGGCGCTGCGAGCGAGCGTTCCGAACTCTGCAGGATCGGCTGCCGAAGGAGCTGGCGCTGGCCGGCATCACCGAGGATGTGGCGACGGCGAACCGCTTCATCCGCGAGGTCTATCTGCCGCTGCACAACGCGCAGTTCGTCATAGCACCGGCAGAGAGCGGCTCGGCGTTCGTGCCGGTGGCCGAGGCGCAATGGCGCGACGTGCTGTGCATCCAGGAGGAGCGGGTGGTAGCGCCGGACAACACGGTGGCTTGGCGCGGTCGGCGGCTACAGATCCCACCCCACCCGGCGCGGGCGCATTTTGTGCGGGCGCGGGTTCGGGTGCATGAGTATGCCGACGGCGCGCTGGCGCTATTTCATGGTCCGCGCTGTCTGGTGCGCTGGCCGGGCGATCCGGCCGCCGCTTCGGACCCCGAGTTGAGGCCCGCCGCGTGAACCGCTTTCGCGACCGGCCGAGCCCTGTGGACAAGATGGACAAGCCAAGTGGCTTGCCCACTTGCCCACAGGGCCAGCATCATCAAAAGCGGTCAATTCATCTGCTACCTGCACCGGACATCTTTAGGTGCTCGCTACATGGACACACTACCAAGGACACCGGATGCTTTATAGCCCGGACATGGCGATGCGGGCGCCAC
>CAVZPY010000011.1:0-115000 GCA_963777265.1 uncultured Alphaproteobacteria bacterium
CCGCGGCCAGTCGCAGCCGGTACGGCTCGGCGTCCGCCGGCTCCGGCAGCATGAGCTGCAGCCCGTCGGCCTCCGGCGCGCGCGATGCCTGGCCGGCCACGATGGGCAGGTCGTCGTCCGGCTCGCGAACGCTCATCGGCAGGAAATGCCCGAGTTCCAGCACCGCACCGGGCCAGTCCAGCTCCCACGCCCGGCTGCCGCAGCAGACGACCCAGCCGCCGAGACGGGGATCGAGCGTCAGATGCGCGGCTCCGGTTGCCACCACCGCGGCCGGCGAGCCGGACAGTTCCGCCGCGTCGGCAATGCGCCGCACCTGCACGGGATGGCGCGCTTGCGGGAACACCCGATGCAGGTCCCGCACGCGGAACCCGTGCTGGCCGGTGCCGATCTTCGCATCGCGCAAATCCTCGCGGAACTGGTCCGCCTCAATCGTCAGCAGCCGCCGGTCCTGCTCGACGATCTCGATCGCGACCGGGCGTTCCGGCTGGTCCGCATCCCATGCCCAGCCGGAGATCTCCTCGGACGTAAAGACGTCGATGTGGCCGACGAGTGGCATCGAACCGGGCGGCTCCTGCGGGGGATCGCCACGATTGCTTGCCGGTTGGCATCGTGCAACAGTTGCGAATCGTCCACAAGGCGAGAGAAAATGGCATGTTGGAGCTGCGCTCCGACCCGCGTTTCAAGACCATTGCGCAGCCTTGCGAACATGCCGATCCGCCTGCTCGAAGAAGCCACCGGGCACCAATGGCCATACCGTGGCGTGCGAGGTGGGCGTGGGCATCGGTGCCACCTCGGTCGAACTGTGCCGGGTGCTGCAGGGCCGCGGCGAAATCTTGTTTTTCGATTTCGACGAGCGGCCCACCCCGCTGGCGGCCGATCTTCGCCGCGCTCAGCCTAACCAACTTCCGCACCTTCGGCAACTCGCGACGGACCTACGACAGCTATTGCTGGAGATCTTCGCCAAGCTCGCCCTGGAGCAGCGGGCGGCGCGGCGCGGCGGCCTGCTTCACTTCGCCTTCCTGGACGGCGGGCGCGTCTTCCACCACGACGCACCGGCGGCGCTGCTGATCAAGGAGCTGCTGCATCCGGGAGGGACTGTGCTGTTCGACGATTACGACTGGTCGTTCTCGGTCTCGCCGACCGCGAACCCCACGGTCAAGCCGGACCTTCGGGATCAGTACACCGACGAGCAGATCGCCGCCTGCCACGTCGAGCTCGTCTGCGACCTGTTCCTCGACGACGATGCGCGATCCGAAAAAATCGAGATCGGATACGGCGCGCACGAACATCGGCGCGCGTCCCGGAAGCTTTCAGGTTTTTTCTTACAGCGATAAAACGTGACACCCCTCCCCCAACCCCCTCCCGCAAGGGGAGGGGGGCTTTAGGAGCGCTGCTCCCCCTCCCCTTGCGGGAGGGGGTTGGGGGAGGGGTTCGTCACCGCGCCGGCTCGCCGAAGGCCGCCGCCAGCAGGTTGACCCGCTCGTCATAGCCCCCGTCCACGACATCCTCGGTCCACGGGCGCACCTCCGGAAAAATGCAGCCTCGCCAGCCGTAGCAGCGGGCGCGCCTGTGCGGGGTCCCACGGCCGGTTCTGGAATGCCGGGTTGTTGGTGTCCTCGTCCCGCCGCTTGATGTCGAACGCGACCGTGGTGTGGACGAACTCCACGTGCCGGCGCTTGCGCAAGAGATAGAACGGCTTGAGGAACCGCAAGCCATCGAGGATCAGGGCCCGCGCGTGCGGGCCCGCGATCGCCGGGGCGAACAGCGCGATCTGGGTCAGGAACCAGAGATCGGTGACGTGATATTCGAGCGCGTCCCGCTGCACGAAGTCGAAGGTTTCGCCGTCGATCCGGCCGCTTGCGTCCGGCACGAAATTGCGCGCGGCGAAGGCGTCGAGCAGCTCCCGCGTGCCGGCCTGCAACGCCCGGTCGTCGCAGACCGTCGCCGCCAGCGCGCGCACGGCAGCCGCGCCGCCATCCAGTTGTTGGACCGCGCCGTGTCGGCCGGCGGGCGGCTTGCGTCGGAGGCGCCTCGGGCGCGGTCGGCGAAGGCCCCGCCTCGCGAGCAGCCGCCTCGCCGGCGCCGACGGCAGCACCGGGACCAGCAGATCGACCGCCTGCAGCATCGGCACGAAGAAGCGCTCGTCGACCGGGTTGCCGCTCGGCCGATAGACGCGCGCCCCCAGGCGAGCAGGGCGAGTGGGCCTTGTCCAGGCAGCGCCCGCGCAGCGGCTCGGCCGCGGTCCGCGCGCACACCGCGAAATCGAAAATCACCGGAAAGCTCGCCTTGGCGCGGTCGGAGGCCTGGTGCGCCGGATCGCGGTTCAGGGTCCCGGCCAGGTACAGCGCCGCGGCCGGCTGGATGGTCGCATCCAGCCCGGCCTCGGCACGGCGCAGCACCGCGTCGAGTGCCGCCGGCGCCGGTGCCGCGGCCCCGGCCTGCCACGCGAGCAGGCTGCCCCAGGCGAGCCGCGAGCAGGCAGCGCGTCCGCGCCCGCCGCCATCCCCAGGACCGCGAGGCAGGCAACCCTGCCGAACCAGCTTCGCATCACCACGGCCGCAGGCGGTCGCGCCAGACGGCGAGCGTCAGCCCGCGCGCCTCGCGGCGAAGCGCGCGCGCTTCCGCTGCCTGTTCGCGGGTCGGAACCAGATAGGCCAGTTCGCGCGCCAGCTTGCGCAGCGCCTGCCGCAGCACCGGGCGGTAGCGGCACGGGTCGAGCCGGACCAGGTCGCGCGCCACCCCGGCCGCATCGCGCAGCAGCCGGAGCTGTTCGGGGCGCTCGGCGATGCGGGCGTTGAAATCGGCGTATCGGGTCAGCCGCGTGAACAGGATGGGCGACCAGCATGCGCTGTCCGCTGCCCGCGAGGCGGCGCCATAGCGTGAGCGCCATCGCCCGCGATCGCTGTGCGGCGCGCGGCTCCCGGGCGGCGACCTGGCGGGCGCCGAGGTCATGCAGCGCCGCGGCCAGGTGCTCATCATCTGATCCCGGGGTTGTGCCAGGCCATTCCGCGCAGCAGCTCGACCCGCTCGGCGGCGTCGATCGCGGCTTGCCGGAGGTGCCCGGCAGCGGTCAGGCGGTCGGTCAGCAGGCCGAGCGCACGGACCAGCCCGGCCGCCGCACCTTGCTGCCCGCAAGCCACCTGTTCGCGCGCGCGCCGCACCGCCTCCTGCGCCTCGCGCAGCGGATCGGTGCCGGCCGCCGGCGCGGCGCTCGGTCGCGCCGTGCTGCCCGATCCGCCTTTCACGTCCATTCCAACGCCCTCGCGCGGGTCGCCCTGTCGGAAATGTGTACGCCCGCTCCGGAGGGCTGCCCATCACGGAATTGTGCATCCGCTGCCGCGACGCGCTCCTGCACCCGGAAATGAACGGGATTGCGGACGCGCGGCGCACAACCGGAAGACGGCAACGCGCTGCGGCGGCCGGGAGCCGTGTTCTCCATCCTGCGTGGCACGGAAGGGCCTGCCTCCAGCCGTTCCGGCCGTGCGATTTGGGCAGCCGCAGGCCGATTTTGTCGGTGGAATTTACACTCGTAAGCGCTCACGCAGCTTGTGGGCCGATTTCAGTGACTTAGCGCCTGGCACATAAGTTGCTAAGCAAAAGCTAGTTTTCCCGTGGAGCTCGCCTCGATGAACAAAACTCGAAAACTGCTAGCCAGCGCCGCCGTGCTGGTCCCGGCCGCCCTGGCGATCGCGCCGTCGGTGGCGCACGCGACCCCTTATGCGTTTGCCGACAACCAGATCACCCACCTGACGGTCACCTATTCCGACGGCACGCCGCTCACGAGCGTTGCGAGTGCGACGACGAACATCAGCGACTTGCGATATTCGGTGCAAATGGCCAATTTCCGGTTTCAACAAGGCCGGCCGTGTCGGTGACGCTCTGACCATCATCAGGCCTTCTCCGGCACCAGCGCGGCCCCGCCGATCAGCTTTACGGCGCTCGGTCCGGGTACCTTCACCGGCACGCGGGCAAACGCTCGATCACCAGCGGCAACGCATCCAGCGGCGGCGTGAGCGTGAGCAACGTCGCCGAGGGCTTCGGCTCCTCGGTTGGCAACTCGGTCGGGAACAACTCCGCGGCGATCACTTCACAGGTGGTGGGCACCGGTCAGCCGGTGACGCTCACCTTCAGCGATGCCTTGGCGCCTGACGGCCTCGACGGCGGCCACCCGCAGGAGACGGCGAACGCTAAGATCACCAATACCTTCAGGGTGACGACCTCGGACGGTACGAGTCATTGACTTCACGCCCGCCGAGTTGAACCCGCGAGTCCATCGCAGTTCAGCGTCCCGCCGACCGACACCGTCTCGGGCAGCTTGACGTTGATGTTCACAACCCCGACCCTCTACTGCGTGGAGTAACCTACAACATCTCGTTGATCTCCGTCGCCAGCGAAAACATCGGCCCCGGGACGCCCGGTTCCCGAGCCGGCTTCGATCGCCATCCTCGGCGCGGGGTTGCTCGGTCTCGGCCTGACATTCCGCCGCAAGCGGAGCTGAGCCCGGCCTTTGGCGGGATTTCCCCGCGGGGCGGCACCCAAGGTGCCGCCCCTTTTTCATGCGCCCTGCCGTTCAGGCTGCGGCCACGTCGATTCCGCTTCCCTTTTGGATCGCAGCGCGCTAGTATGATGCCAAGTTATTCGCCTGAGACGTGCATCCGCGTGACTTTCCGGGCACGATTTCCGGTTGACGCAGCGGTTCCGGGAACCGTCGCCTCACGACCATGTGCCTGAAAAATAAGGCTGCTCACCCCGAAAGGGCCACGCGCAGCCGCCGCTGACCAGGCTTGCCCTGGTCACAACTGGGTGGACCTCCGAGCGACGTCTGGTCTATGCGTCTCGAGGACACCTGCCCGCAGCCGCGAAATAACGCCGCAGTCACCCAGACCGCACACGCCCAAGTCGGCTGCCTCTATCGGTTTCACAACCTGCCTGATCCAGGCCGGATAATCAACGGCATATCAAGGTAGGCGCGATCGATTTCCCGTGAGCGCGGGCAATAAGGAGGGGGATGACAAAATGCCTGGTTCGAGTCTGCTTGCGTCTCTGCGTACGGCCTATCGCGTCGAGGTCGCCGATCACCCGGACCTGGTGCGCGAGGCCCAGCGGCTTCGCTACCAAGTCTTCGTCCGGGAACGGGCCATCTTCAAACCGTCGTCCGAGGACCTGCTCGAAACCGATGAGTTCGACGCCTGGTCCCACCACCTGCTCATCCGCCGCTGCGACGATCGCGAGGCGATCGGCACCGCGCGCCTGGTCACGCCCTGCGCGGATCGCCCGGTTTCGCTGCCGATCCAGCGCGTCTGCAGCGCCGATCATCTCGGCGCCATACCGCTCGCAGGCGTCGGCGAGATTTCCCGCTTCGCGATCTCCAAATACCGGCGCGGCGGCGGGGACCCGCGCATCGACTCGCTGCTGCTCCTGACCCTGGTGGAGGGAGTGCTGCACCTCAGTCTCCGGCTTGGCCTCACCCACTGGTGTGCCGTCATGGAGCGGAGCCTCATGCGGCTGCTGCGCAGCATCGGCATCCATTTCACGCCGCTCGGGCCGCTGGTCGCCTACTACGGCCAGCGACAACCCGCCCTGGCAAAAATCGCCTCCGTCCTCGAAGAGGGCGAGCGGCAATGCCCCCTCTACCACGAGTTCGTGACCCGCGCCCGCCACCACGGATGGCGGGCGCCGGAACTCGCGCCACTGCGCCCCTGCTAGCTGCGGATCGACCTCTCAACCCCTCCCCCCGGCCCCCTCCCACAAGGGGAGGGGGAGCAGGGTGCCTAAGCCCCCTCCCCTTGTGGGAGGGGGTTGGGGGAGGGGTCATCCCCGGCGGAGCATCGTCGCGATCTCGTCGAGCGCCGCCGGATCCTCGATCGTCGCCGGCACCGGCCCGGCCTCGCCGTCCGCCAGCCGGCGGATCGCGTTGCGCAGGATTTTTCCGGATCGCGTCTTGGGCAGGCGCTTGACCACGCGCGCGTCGCGGAACGCCGCCACCGGGCCGATCCGCAGCCGCACCAAGGCCACCAGCTCCGCCGCGATCTCCGCCTCCGGCCGGCGCACCCCGGCCTTGAGCACCACCAGCCCGAGCGGCACCTGCCCCTTCACCGCATCGGCGATCCCGACCACCGCGCACTCCGCGACGTCCGGATGCGCCGCCAGCACGCCCTCCATCGCCCCGGTCGAAAGCCGATGGCCGGCGACGTTGATCACGTCGTCGGTGCGGCCCATCACCGAGACGTCGCCATCGGCGTCGATCACGCCGGCATCGCCGGTGCGATACCAGCCGGGGAAGTCGGCGAGGTAGCTGGATCGGAACCCCTCCTCGTTCTGCCACAGCGTCGGCGCGCAGCCGGGCGGCAGCGGCAGGCGCACCGCGAGGTTGCCGGTCTGCCCCCGCGGCAGCACCGCGCCCTGATCGTCGAGCACTTGGAGGTCGTAGCCCGGAGCCGGCCGGCCGGTGGTGCCCGGCTTGAACGGGAATAGCCCGAGCCCGGCGAAGCCCGCCGTGATCGGCCACCCGGTTTCGGTCTGCCACCAGTGATCGACCACGGGACGCCCCAGCTTCTCGGCGATCCAGATCGCGGTCGGCGGATCGCAGCGCTCCCCGGCCAGGAACAGCGTGTCGAGCTTCGAGAGATCGTGACGCGCGATCTGCGCCCCCTCGGGGTCCTGCTGCTTGACCGCGCGCAGGCCGGTGGGGGCGGTGAAGAACGCGCGCACGCCGTGCTGCGAACAGACCCGCCAGTAGGCGCCGGCATCCGGCGTGCCGACCGGCTTGCCCTCGTAGAGGATCGAGGTGCAGCCCGCGAGCAGCGGGCCATAGACGATGTAGCTGTGCCCGACCACCCAGCCGATGTCCGACGCCGCCCAGAACGTGTCGCCGGCGCCGACGCCAAAGACCATGCGCATCGAATTGACGAGGGCCACCGCGTGGCCGCCATTGTCGCGCACGATCCCCTTCGGCCGCCCGGTCGTGCCCGAGGTGTAGATGATATAGAGCGGATCGGTCGCCGCCACCGGCACGCAATCGTGCGGCACGCCCGCGGCTTCGGCCTCGGCAAAATCCTCGTCGCGTCCGGGCACCAGTTCAGCCCGCAGCGCCGCCCGCTGCTCGATCAGGCAGAACTCGGGCTTGTGCGGGCTGAGCGCGATCGCGGCGTCGAGCAGCGGCTTGTAGGGAACGACGCGGCCCGGCTCGAGCCCGCAGGAGGCGGAGAGGATCGCGCGCGGCTTGGCGTCGGCGATCCGGCTCGCCAGCTCGGCCGCCGCGAAGCCGCCGAACACGACCGAGTGGATGGCGCCCAGCCGCGCGCAGGCCAGCATGGCGACGACCGAAGCGGGGATCATCGGCATGTAGATCACCACCCGGTCGCCGCGCCCGATCCCGCGCGCCGCCAGCGCCCCGGCCAGCCGCGCCACCCGGTCGCGGAGCGCGCGATAGCTGATCGGCTTCGACGCGATTTTCCATCGCGCTGTCCCAGATCAGCGCCGTCTGCTCGCCGCGCCCGGCGGCGACGTGGCGGTCGAGGCAGTTGTGGCAGGTGTTGAGCACGCCGCCCGCGAACCACTCGCCCCAGACCCCGAGGGCGGGATCGAAGGCGCGATCCCAGGGCCGCTCCCAGTCGATCTGCCCGGCGGCCTGCTCCCACCACCCTTCCGGGTCGCGCCGCCAGGCGGCGTAGGCCGCGTCGTAGCCGGCGTCCGTCATCGCCTCGCCTCCCTCTCTTCTCCCTCCCCCCTTGTGGGGGAGGGTCGGGGTGAGGGGTGCCGCAAAATACCGCCGTACCGCACCCACCCCTCCCCCAACCCCCTCCCACAAGGGGAGGGGGAGATCGCCGCCTGCTCAGGATAACCGAAACCCGGCCGCACTGGACCAGTCCCGCACCGCGTGGCAAACGCCCGCGATCTGCGAAGGCGAGAGCCGCGCTGCGGGACAATGGCGCCCGCCGCTTCCGCACGCCATCTGGAAGCAATGCAAGACGGAATGGACGTCCCCTCGCCCGCTCCCGCCCTGGCCGACCTCGCCGATCGCGACGGGCTGATCCGCCTCGACCGCCGCTTCCTCGCTGCTCTTGCCGCAGAGGATGCTGGCCTCCATGCACATCTGCTCGCCGCCCGTGCCCAGCCGGAGGCACTCGGCCAAAAGCAGGAGGCCGAGTTGCTGCTCGCCCTCGGCCCGCACCTGGAGGGCTTCGTCGCCCGCCTGTTCGACATCGAAGCCGAGGTCGCGGCGATCGCCGCCACCACCCATGCGCTCGACCCGATCCACGCCTGCAAGCGGCTGTTCGTGCAGCGCCAGGCGGTCAAGACCTACCCCGACCCGTCCGGGTTCGACGGCCCCGCGCTCCGCGCCGCGATCGAGGAACGGCTCGCCGCCCCGCTTACCGAGCTCGGTTTCGCGCGCGCGGTCGAGCAATGGCAGACCGACCCCGCGGCGCTCGACCTCGCGATGCGCTACGCCGCGTGGGCAACGCTGACCGAGGCCGGCCGCGCCGCGCATCGCGGCGGCACGCTGTTCCAGGTGCCGCACCGCACCGACCCGCAGCACCTGGTGCCGGTCGAGACGATCGAACGCGACGGGGTGACGATGCTGCGCCTGCCGCCCGAGCACTGGCGCGCGCGCGACGGCTTTTCGCTCACCGACCCGGGCATGACCGAGCAGCAGGCGCTCGACCAGATGAACTACTGCATCTGGTGCCATCACCAGTCGAAGGATTCCTGCTCCAAGGGATTGCGCGATCGCAAGACCGGCGCGTTCCAGAAATCGGCGTTCGGCGTCACCCTCGCCGGCTGCCCGCTGGAGGAGCGCATCTCCGAGATGCACGAGTTGCGCGCGCAGGGCTTTTCTCTCGCGGCGTTCGCCACCATCGCCATCGACAACCCGATGATGGCGGCAACCGGCCATCGCATCTGCAACGACTGCATGAAGGCGTGCATCTTCCAGAAGCAGGAGCCGGTCGATATTCCGCAGGCCGAGACCGCCATTCTGCGCGACGTGCTGGGGCTGCCCTGGGGCTTCGAGATCTACGCGCTGCTGACGCGCTGGAACCCGCTCGACATCCGCCGGCCGCTGCCGCGCCCGCCCTCGGGGCGCAGCGTGCTGGTGGTCGGCCTCGGCCCGGCCGGCTTCACGCTCGCGCACCATCTGCTGAATGACGGGCACACTGTCGTCGCGATCGACGGTCTGAAGATCGAGCCGCTCGGCTTCGATCCGTGCGCGCCCGTGCGCGACGTTTCGACCCTCTACGAGAACCTCGACGGCCGCACGATGGCGGGCTTCGGCGGCGTCGCCGAGTACGGCATCACGGTGCGCTGGAACAAGAACTACCTCAAGCTGGTGCGGCTGCTGCTGGAGCGGCGCGAGCGCTTCGCCGCGTTCGGCGGCGTGCGCTTCGGCGGTGGTGCGACGGTCACGATCGACGACGCGCTGGCGATGGGCTTCGACCACGTGGCGCTCTGTCTGGGCGCGGGCAAGCCGACCGTGCTCGACATCCCCGCGGCGCTCGCCCGCGGCGTGCGCGCGGCGTCGGATTTCCTGATGGCGCTGCAACTGACCGGCGCCGCCAAGCGCAGCAGCGTCGCCAATCTGCAACTGCGGCTGCCGGTGGTCATCATCGGCGGTGGGCTGACCGCGATCGACACCGCAACCGAGAGCCTCGCCTACTACGTTCGCCAGGTGGAGGATTTTGCCGCCCGCTATCGCACGCTCATCGCCGAGCGCGGCGAGCACGCCGTGCGCCTCGGCTGGACCGAGGAGGAGTGCCAGATCGCCGGCGAATTCCTCGCCCACGCCGCCGCGATCGCCGCCGAACGCGAAGCGGCTGCCGCCGCCGGCCGCGCGCCAAGGCTGGCATCGCTGCTGGACAGTTGGGGCGGGGCCACGATCGCCTATCGCCGCCGGCTGCTCGACAGCCCCTCCTACACGCTCAACCACGAGGAGGTGGCGAAGGCGCTGGAGGAGGGGGTGCGCTTCGCCGAGGGCCTCGCCCCGCTCGCGGTCGAGACCGATGCGCACGGCCACGCCGCGGGCCTGCGCCTCGCCCGCGCCGACGGGTCGGAGGTGGTGTTGCCGGCGCGCGCGGTGCTGGTCGCGGCCGGCACGCAGCCGAACACGGTGCTGGCGCGCGAGGACGGCCGAATTGCGCTCGATGGCCGCTATTTCCAGGCGATCGACGAGACGGGCCGGCCGGTGCATCCGGCACGCGGCCTCGCCAAGCCGGAGCAGGCCGAGGTGCTGATGCACCGCGCCCCCGACGGCCGGTTCCTGAGCTTCTTCGGCGATCTGCACCCGAGCTTCTTCGGCAACGTGGTCAAGGCGATGGGGAGTGCCCGGCGCGGCTATCCGATCATCTCGCGCGCCCTCGCGGCCCGGCCGCCGGCGACGCAGTCCGACCTGATCGCCGCCTGCCGCGACGCGCTTTTGGCGCGCGTTCATGCGGTGCATCGCCTGACCCCGAACATCGTCGAGGTGGTGATCGCGGCACCCGCCGCCGCGCGCGCCTTCCGTCCCGGCCAGTTCTTCCGCTTGCAGAACTACGAGGCGCACGCCTCTCGCCTGGTCGGCGGCGCCGAGGCGACGGTGCTGGCGATGGAGGGACTGGCGATGACCGGCGCCTGGACCGATCCGCAAGCCGGCCTGGTCTCTGTAATTGTGCTCGAGATGGGCGGCAGTTCGGATCTGTGCGCGCTGCTGCGGCCGGGCGAGCCGGTGGTGCTGATGGGGCCGACCGGCACGCCCACCCACATCGCCCGCGACAGCACGGTGGCGCTGGCGGGCGGGGGCCTCGGCAACGCAGTGCTGTTCTCGATCGGTGCGGCGCTGCGGGCAGCGGGATCGCGCGTGCTCTATTTCGCCGGCTACAAGCGGATGATCGACCGCTACAAGGTCGAGGAGATCGAGCGCGCCGCCGACGTGATCGTCTGGTGCTGCGACGAGGCGCCCGGCTTCACGCCCGGCCGCGAGCAGGACCGCGGCTTCGTCGGCACGATCGTCGCCGGCATGGCCGCCTACGCCGAAGGCCGGCTTGGGCCGCAGCCGGTGCCGCTGGCAGAGGCCGAACGGCTCATCGTGATCGGCTCGGATGGCATGATGCAGGCGGTCGCGGCGGCGCGGCAGACCCTTCTGGCGCCACACCTGAGGCCCGGGCACACTGCGATCGGCTCGATCAACTCGCCGATGCAGTGCATGATGAAGGAAGTCTGCGCGCAGTGCTTGCAGCCGCAGGTCGATCCCGTGAGCGGCGAGCGGCGGGTGGTCTTTTCGTGCTTCAACCAGGACCAGCCGCTCGACTGGGTGGATTTCGGGGCGCTGCATGAGCGGCTGGGGCAGAACAGCCTCGCCGAGAAGCTGACGGCGCAGTGGGTCGATCGCGCGCTGCGGCGGCTGCAGGCGCGGCCGGCGCTGGCGGCCGAGTAGGGCGTGCTTGAAAACGCCCCTGTAACGCACGATGCTTGATGGGCGCCGCAGGAGGCGACGATGTACTGGCATCACACGATGTACTGGCACCCGACGTACTGGCACCCGTGGTACCTGGCACCCGTTCAGCCTGTTCGGGTTGGTCGGGGCATTCGGGCACTCCTTCCTGATCGCGACCGCGATCGGGATCGGGCTCTACTTCCTGCCGACGATCATCGCGCGCACGCGCGACATGGCGAGCGGCGGCGGGCTGTTCTGGGTCAACCTGCTGTTCGGCTGGACCATGATCGGCTGGGTGCTGTGTCTGTTCTGGGCGCTGCTCGGCCAGACGCGGTCGCAAATCGTCTATCGCGGCTACGCCGGATATCCGCCCCCGCAATACCGGCGCGGGTGGTTCTGAAACTTACCGCCGATCGTCCCGAGACGGGTGCTCGCGATGCGGGTCCCCACGCCGTCCAGCGGCTCCCAGCGAGGAACGAGGCCACCTGCTCCTCTCCGCCCGCGCTTGCGGGGGGAGAGGGGCAGTTGGCCGCGTTCAAACCATTCAATTCAAGCGATTGCCCGGCCCGACTTCGGCCGGTCAAGCGCGCTTGCGTGCCGGCTTCCTGGGGAGCTTGCGGGCCGCTGGCTTGCGGGCCGCAGGTTTCGCGCGCGCCGGCTTCGCCCGCTCGGTGCTCTGCCCGAGGCTGCGCTTCAGCGCCGCCATCAGGTCGATGACGTTATCGCCGCCCGCGGGCGCCGCCTCCGGCACGATGCTCTCGCCCTCGCCGCGCAGCTTCGCCTCAATCACCTCGCGCAATCGCGCCTCGTAGCGGTCTTCCATGTCCGACGGCTCGAAGCGGCCGCTGCGGCGCTCGATCAGCTCGGCGGCGAGCTTGAGCATGTCCGGCTCGGGGTCGAGGCGCGGGATCGCGTCGAACACGCCCTTGGGATCGGCGAGGTCACGCTGCTCGAGCAGCGCGTGCGCGACCAGCCCGCGCGCCATCGGCACCAGCGCGACCGCGTGCTCGCGCCGTGCGAGCACCACCCGCGACAGCGCCGCGCGGCGGGACTTGGCCATCGCCTGCTGCAACACCACGAACACGTCGGACGCGCTGTCGCCGTCGGGACCCACGTAGTAGCTGGAGTCGAAATAGATCGGATCAATGGTGGCCGCATCGACGAACTTGGCGACGCTCAGCACCGTCGAGCTCTCGATCCGCGCCCGCTCGAAATCCTCGTTGTCGAGCAGGACGTAAGTGTCCTTCTTGAACTCGAAGCCGCGCACCAGATCGCTCCGAGACAGCTCCTCGCCGCTCTCGGCATCGGTCGTGACCATGCGCACGCGGTGCCCGGTCGCGGGATTGATGAAGTGGAAGTGCAGGTCGCCGCTGGCCCGCCGCGCGGTGTAGAAAGCGATCGGGCACGAAACCAGCGCCAGCCGCAGATGGCCGCGCCAGATCGGACGGGGCTCGGCCATCAGGACGCGCTCCGCGTCGGCGCACGGGCAGGCAGCGGGCGCGCGGCCTGCGAAAAACCCTCCCACGGGTCGCGCCGCAGCCGCGCGAGCCGGCGCTTGAGGCTGTCCAGCGTGTAGGCGGCGGGATCGAGCCGCTTGGCTACCTCCCGCCAGGCGAGCGGGGTCGCGACCGGCGCGTTCGGCCGCGCCCGCGGCGAATAGGACGCGATCGCGGTGGCACCCAGGCCGTTGCGCAGCCAGTCGATCAGGATGCGCTTGCGTCGCAGCACCTTCGCCACCTTGGACACGTAGCGGTCCGGCGCGTCACGCTCCAGCGCCAGCGCGAACTCGTGGCACCAGGGCTTTACCGCATCCCAGGTCGCGCGTGGGCGCAGCGGTGCCACCACATGGAGGCCCTTGCCACCGCTGGTGCGGCAGAAGCTCGCGAGCCCCACCTCGTCCAGCCGCTCCCGCACCTCCTGCGCGGCCGCCGCCACTTCGGGGAAAGGCACGTCCTCGCCGGGGTCGAGGTCGAACACGATCCGGTCCGGCCGCTCCGGGTCGGCCTCGGTCGCACCCCACGTGTGCAGCTCGATCGCGGCCACCTGCGCGCAGGCGATCAGGCCGCTCTCATCGTCGATCGCGAGATACGGCTGTCCGGCCGCCACACCGGCGCGAATTTGCTCTGGCGTCCCCCGCCCGGCGTGCTTCTGGAAGAAGCGCTCGGCGCCGATCCCCTCGGGGCAGCGCACAAGCGCGAGCGGGCGGGCGGCGATCCCGGGCAGCGCGATCGGCGCCACCTCGTGCCAGTAGGTGGCGAGGTCGCGTTTGGTGACGCCCGGCCACAACTCGCGATCGGGATGGGTGAGCGTCACCGGGTGCAGCTCGGCGGCGGCATCCGGGCGGCGGCGGGAGCGAGCGGGCTTCGGTGCCTGCTTGGCGGCCAGCGGCTCGGCTTCGAGCACCGCGACGTCGGCGCCGGCGCGCTCGTTCTCGTCGTGCTCCTTGATCAGCAGCCAGTTCTCGCTTCGCTCGCCGGGGCGTGGCCGCAACCGCACCAGCACGAAACGGCCATGCAGCCGGGCGCCGTCCAGCGTGAACTTAAGCTCGCCCTTGGCGAGGCCGGCGGCCGCGTCGCCCACCGGCGCCCAGGTGCCGTGATCCCAGATTTCCACCGTGCCCGCGCCGTATTCGCCGGCGGGGATAATGCCCTCGAAATCGGCGTAGTCGAGCGGATGGTCCTCGACATGCACGGCGAGGCGCTTGTCGTGCGGGTCGAGCGACGGGCCCTTCGGCACCGCCCAGCTCCACAGCACGTCTTCGTGCTGCAAGCGGAAATCCCAGTGCAGGCGGCGCGCGGCGTGCTTCTGTACCACGAAGCGCAGCGTGCCGGCGGCGGCCCCCGGTTTCGGTGCCGGCTCGGCGGTGCGGGCGAAGTCGCGCCGTGCGCGATAGGTACGGATCGAAGTGTCGCGGGGGGTCGTTGCGGCGCCGGCCATGATCGGCCAACGCCGGGGCGGGTGCGGGGGTTGCAGGAAGGTCGGGGCTCCGCCCAAGCCCCGCTGGGGCCGGCGGCCCCAGACCCCGTCCAGCAGGTCAGGCGGCGTGCAGCAACGCGGCCAGCTCCGTCCGCCGTTGCACGAGGTCGGCCAGGCTGTAGCGGTCGAGCACGGCGAGGAACGCCTGCCGTGCCTCGTGCAGCGCGCCGCGCAGTCCGCAGGCCGGCACGATCGGGCAGGACGCAGCCACTGGCTCGAAGCAGGGCACCAGCGCCATGTCCGGCTCGACGCACCGCACCACGTCACCCAGGCGGATCGCATGGGCGGGCTTGGCGAGGCGCAGCCCGCCGCCCTTGCCGCGCGCGGTCTCCACGTACCCGGCCAGGCCGAGCCGGTGCGCGACCTTGTTCAGATGCGCCTTGGAGACGCCGTACGCGCCGGCGACCTCGGCGATGGTGGCACGGGCGTCGCCGTTCACCGCCAGGTACATCAACATACGCAGCGAGTAGTCGGTATAGACGGTCAGGCGCACGATGGCTCCGCTCCCAGGGTGACGCTGCCTTCCCCAAAAGACATACGACGGATGTTGCTTTCTGTCACGCACATTGTAAGATACATAAGACATCCATGTTATGGCGCATCGGCGCCGGAGGGTGGGCGATGATCGGCAAGGCGGTGCTCTGGGTGTTCCTGCTGCCCGGCAATCTGGTGAGCGACGCGCTCGGCGCGCACGACGATGACGACCGGACCATGATCCGAACCCTGGTCAATATGCTGGTGTGGAACCTGGTCGTCGTGCTCGCGGCCGTGGCGATCACGGCGACATGGTAGCCGCATCGCGTCCGGCAGGCGGCTCCGGCCCGCTCACCGAGGCGGGCATCGGGCGGTTGCTGGACCTGTTCTACCGCCGCGTGCGACGCGATCCCGTGCTTGGTCCGGTGTTCGCCCGCGCAATCGGCACCACCGATGCCGCGTGGGCGGCGCATCTCGGACGTCTCGCGGATTTCTGGTCCTCGCTGATGCTGCGCGGCGGCCGCTACCGCGGCGACCCGTTCTCGGTGCACCTGCGATTGCCGGACCTGGAGCCGGCCATGTTCGACCGCTGGCTCGCGCTGTTCGGCGAGAGTTGCAACGAGGTGTTCGAGCCGGATTTGGCCCACGCCTTTGTCGATCGTGCAGAGCGCGTCGCGCGGAGCCTGCGCATGGGATTGTTCGAGCGGCTGCCCGCGGCGCGCGCCGCAAGCAGCCAGCCGGAGAAGGCGTCATGACCTATGTCGTCACCGAGTCCTGCATCAAGTGCAAATACATGGACTGCGTCGAGGTGTGCCCGGTCGATTGCTTCTACGTCGGCGAGAACATGCTGGTGATCCATCCCGACGAGTGCATCGATTGCGGGGTGTGCGAGCCGGAATGCCCGGTCGAGGCGATCGTGCCGGACAGCGACGACAAGGCCGCCGCCTGGGCCGAGCTCAACCGCACCTATGCGGCGCAATGGCCGAACATCACCCGCAAGGGCGAGCCGCCGGCCGACGCCGACGAATGGAAGGACAAGCCCGGCAAGGCCGAGCTGTTTTCTCCCGAACCGGGCGCGTGAGATAAACCGAAGCCGGGTCGAGCAAGGAGGGATGTCATGGCGGATGTGATGTATCCAGCGCCCACGCGCGAGACGGCACAGAAGCGGCGCGAGCTCGCGCCCGAGGCGCAGGCGGCCTTTGACGCCTTCAGCCGGAAGGTGTTCGCCGAGGGTGCGCTGTCGGCAAAGATGAAGCAGATCGTGGCGGTCGCGGTGGCGCACGTGACCCAGTGCCCGTACTGCATCAAGGGGCACACCAAGGCGGCTCTCCGCTCCGGTGCCACGCGCGAGGAGCTGATGGAGGCGATCTGGGTCGCGGCCGAGATGCGAGCGGGCGGCGCCTACGCCCACTCCACGCTCGCGATGGCGGTCTTCGAGGAGGAGCAGCCCGTGCCGACGCAGCCGTCCGCCGCATGACACGAGCGGTAATTCGTGATGACCGATCTCGGTGCCGTCACACCCCTCCCCCAACCCCCTCCCGCAAGGGGAGGGGGCTCAGTCGCGCTGCTCCCCCTCCCCTTGCGGGAGGGGGTTGGGGGAGGGGTTAAGAGGTCGATGCGCTGGGCGGTCGCTATGGAAGCTGTCGGGCTTGCTAGGGGCGACGGCGGTTCCGAGCGGGAGCGCGCCCTCGCACTGATCTGGGCCGGGATGGTGCTCGGTGTGTCGTTCCTGGCGACCCCGGCCAAGTTTCTGGCGAAATCCTTGCCGCATCCGGTGGCACTCGACGTCGGGCGCCAGACGTTTCGGATTTTTGGGCGGGTCGAGATGGTTCCGGCAGTGCTGCTCGGGCTGCATGCGGCGGCGGCGCCGCGCCAGCGGATGGCTGCATTGGCGCCGGGCGTCGTCGTGCTGGCGCAGGCGCTCTGGCTGCGGCCCCGTCTGGCCGCGCGTACACGGCAGGTTGTCGAAGGCGCAGCGCCGCCATCCCGGTCCACGCTGCACCTGATCTACGTGGCGTGCGAGGTGGCGAAGCTCGGCGCGCTGCTCGGCCTGGGCCTGATGGCTGCGGGACCGCGACCGAACCGGAACCAACGCCAGCCATCCTGAATTTGGAACGTTCCAAACAATGTGTTCCAAACAATGTCCGGCGTGACCATCGCGCGCGCCCTGCACGTGCTCGCGATCGTGCTCTGGATCGGCGGCGTCGGCCTGGTGACGACGGTTCTGCTGCCGGCCTTGCGTCGGCTTCCCGACCCCGCACAGCGCATCACGCTGTTCGAGACCATCGAACGCCGTTTCGGCGCACAGGCGCGCTTCAGCATTCTGCTGGCCGGTGCAAGCGGCTTTTACATGCTCGTGCGAATGGATGCGTGGTCCCGGTTCACCTCGCTGCCGTACTGGTGGATGCACGCGATGGTGCTGGTGTGGCTGATCTTCGCCGCGATGCTGTTCGTGCTGGAGCCGCTGGTGCTGCACCGCCGATTGACCAACCGCGCGCAGACCAGCCCTGACGCGACGTTCCGCGCCATCCACCGGGTCCACATGGTCCTGCTCGCGCTCAGCCTGCTCACAATCCTGGGCGCCGTGGCCGGGAGCCACGGGCTGCTGCTGTTCCAGGGCGGATCCTGATCCTAAGCCGCCGCGGCGTCGGCCGGGGCTGCTTCGCGCGGGCCGAGATAGCGCTCCAGCACCGCCGCCGCCGGCCCGTCGTCGATCACCCGCCCCTGCTCCATGCGCATCACCCGGGTACACCACTCGCCGACCACATCGCGCGAGTGGCTGGAGAGCACCAGGATTTCGGCGCCGCGCACCATGTCCTCGAGCCGGCCGCGGGCGCGTTCCATGAAATCGGCGTCGCCGGCCAGAATCCACTCATCCATCAGCAGCACTTGCGGGCGGATCGCGGTCGCGAGCGCGAAGCCGAGCCGCACCACCATGCCGGAGCTGTACATGCGCACCGGCAGGTCGAGGAACTCGCCAAGACCGGCGAACTCCTGCACGTCGGCCTCGATCCCGCGGATCGTGGCGCGGTCGAGCCCGAGCGTCAGGCCGCGCAGCATGATGTTCTCGCGCCCGCTCAGCTCCGGGTTCATCCCCAGCCCGGCATCGAGCAGCGCCACCACCGACCCCTCGACATGCACTTGCCCGATCACCGGCTCGTAGATGCCGGCAAGCGAGCGCAGCAGCGTGGTCTTGCCGGCGCCGTTATGGCCGACCAGGCCGAGCCGGTCGCCGCGGGTCAGCCGGAACGACACGTCCCGCACCGCGCGCACCACCATGCGGTGCTGCCGGTCCTCGCCGAGCCGGCCCGAGGCGGCGGCGAGCACCGTCTTCTTCAGGCTGCGGCTGTTGCCGTGATAGAGCGGAAAATCGACCGAAAGGCCGCTGACCTCGATCAGCGCCATCTCAGACCCAGAACGCGATGCGCCCGCGCACCCGCACGAACAGCAGCCACGCCACCGCCCACAGGAACAGGCTGTAGCCGAGGGCGGAGAGCCAGACGACCGGCCCCGGGATGTGACCGAGCAGCGGCGCGCGCACGATCTCGAGCAGCGAGAAGAACGGATTGAAGATCAGCCAGTGCGCGCGATTGCCGATCTGCGATGGTTGCCACACGATCGGGCTGACAAAGAAGGCAATCTGCATCACGCTGGCGACGATCGGCGGAATGTCGCGAAACCGCGCACAGAAGCAGCCGAACAGCAGGCACGCGGCGATGGCGTCGAGCACCCAAAGCATGAAAGCCGGGATCGCCACCAGCGCCGAGATGCCCGGCCAGATCGAAAAGAACAAGAAGACGCCCACGATCACCAGCGCGTTGTGGGCCAGCATCAGCGCGTTGCGCACCACGACCCGGCCGGCATGGACCGCAAACGGCAGCCGCATCGAGCGGATCGTGCTCTCCGCCTGCAAGAAGCAGGTGCAGGCATCGCTGACCGTGCCGGAGACGAAGCCCCACAGCACCAGCGACAGCGCCAGGAACGGCAGGTATTCGTGCATGTCCTGGTGGAACAGCGTCGAATAGACCACCCCCATCGCCGCGACCATGGTGCCGGTGGAGATGGTGAGCCAGAACGGCCCGAGCACCGAGCCGCGGTAGCGCAGCTTGATGTCGAGCCAGCCGAGGGCGCGCACCAGCCGCCACAGCGCCGCCGCCTCGGCGATGTCGCGCACCGCGCGCCGCTGCCGGGCCACCGCCGACTGGTCGGAGGCGAGGTCGAAAGCGGCCGGTCGGGCGGCGGAGAGTGTGGCACTCATCGGCGCGGCGCGTAGCCGATCCGGGGCCGGCCCGCAACACAGCGGCCGCCCGCGGGTCGGGTAACGAGATGGTTGCACCAACTCCGGCTTTCCGGTAGGGCAGTTACGGGGGGTTCCTGATCGCGCATCTGAACGACGGCGGCGAAAGCCGCTGGCGTGCCGCCAGGCGACCCAGCGACGCCACGACGGAGGTCCGCGCGGATGCTGCGACGCTGCCTGCCTGTCCTCGGACAGCCCGTTCTACAGCCTGTTCTCAGGAGGGGTGCGCGGCACTTCCGGGCCATCCGGGGCCTGGTCTCCCTGCTCGGGCTGGCATTGCTCGCGGCCTGCAGCAGCGGCGGCAATCAGGCGACGGCACCACCGCTCGACCAGTCGCAGCAGGCGACCCAGTATCTCGCCCGCGCGCGCCGCGACTACTCGCCGCCCGGGCCGCCGGAGGATCCCTGGGGTCCCTACATCCGCGAGGCGTCGCAGCGCTACGACGTGCCGGGGACCTGGATTCGCGCGGTGATGCGGGTCGAATCCCAGGGCGACGAATACCTCAACGGCTCGCTCACCACCTCGCCGGTGGGTGCCATGGGGCTGATGCAGGTCATGCCCGAGACCTACGATTATCTGAAGTCGCGCTACGGGCTCGGCGACGACGCCTATGATCCGCGCAACAACATCATGGCGGGTGCCGCCTACATCCGCGAGATGTACGACCTCTACGGTGCGCCCGGCTTCCTCGCCGCCTACAATGCGGGACCGAAGCGGCTCGACGAGTATCTCGCCAACCAGGCGTCGCTGCCCGACGAGACGCGGCGCTACGTCGCCATGATCGGCCCGCAGCATCGAGGGTACGTATCCGCAGAGCCGGTCGAGTGCGGACCTCTATGCGATGAACCGCATCCCCGACGAGATCCCGGCCGGCCTGCGCTACCCGCCGGTGCGTCGGGTTGTGCGCTACGCGAAGGCCAAGGCCCCGGTCCGGTATGCGGCGGCGGCGCCGAGGGGACATTATGTGCATGGGCGCCTCGTGCGCGATCCGGTCCGGCGTCCGACCGAGGTGGCGCAACTGCCCGCGCCGCCGCGGCCGGCGCGGGCGCCGCATGAATACGCCTATGCCCCGCCCACGCCGCCGCGCCGCGGCTTCCACCTGATCCAGCCGGCCGTGGCCGCGACCATGCCGCTCAGGCGCGGCGGCCCGAGCGGCGGCGGCTGGGGCATCCAGGTCGGCGCCTTCGGCAACGAGCACCAGGCCACTGCCGCCGCCTCTGCCGCCCGCGCCCATGCCCATGTCGTGCTTGCCAATGCCGGCGTCCGGGTGGGCGCGCTGCACGAGGCGCACAACAAGGTGCTCTACCGCGCCCGTCTCGGCGGCCTCTCCCGCGCCGCCGCCGTCGAGGCGTGCCGCAGCCTGCACACATCGTGCATGGTGATCTCGCCCAGCGCCATGTGAGCGCCGGATGCGAGTGCCGGGCCGGGGCGAGATTTCGCCCCGGTGCCGCTGCCACCGCGCCCCCTCCCGCGCGTTGCTGGTGGCCGTCCTCGGAGAACACCGGACCTTGACCCTGCCGCAGATCGAGGCGCTGGCGATCGTCGCGGGCATGCTCGCGCTGTTCGTCTCCGACCGCCTCCGCTACGACATCGTGGCGGCGCTGGCGCTGAGTGCCGCCATCGTCACCGGCGTGGTGCCCGCTCCCGTGCCTTCTCGGGCTTCGCCAACCCGGTGCTCATCATCATCGCCTCGGTGCTGGTGCTGAGCCGCGCGATCGAGGTCTCGGGCGTGGTGGAGCGGGTGATGCGCCGCCTGCTTCGCCTGCTGCCCAGCACCACCTTGCAGGTCGGCGCGCTGACCGGGGCGGTGACGGCACTCTCCGCGTTCATGAAGAACGTGGGCGCGCTCGGCCTGTTCATGCCGATCGCGTTGCAGGCGGCCCGGCGCCGGGACCGGCCGGCCTCGCGCTACCTGATGCCGCTCTCGTTCGGCTCGCTGATCGGCGGCACCATCACCGAGATCGGCACCTCGCCCAACCTGCTGATCTCGACCGTGCGCCACGACGTGCTGGGCCATTCCTACCGGATGTTCGACTTCGCCCCGGTGGGCCTGCCGCTTTCGGTGCTCGCGGTCGGCTTCCTCGCCTTCGGCTGGCGGCTGCTGCCGAAGCGCGAGGCCCAGGCCACGGCCGAGGCGCGGTTCGCGCTCGAGGACTACACCAGCGAGGCGCTGGTGCCGGAGGGCTCGCCGATCGCGGACAAGACGGTGCGCGAGCTCGAGGAGATGGGCGAGGGCGAGGTCACGGTCAGCGCCATCATCCGCGACGGCGAGCGCCGCTACATTCCGGCCGGGCACTGGACGCTGTTCGCCGGCGACGTGCTGGTGCTGCAGGCCGATCCGGTGGCGCTGAAACCGGTGGTGGACCACGCCCGGCTTGAGCTGCTGGGGGCAGCCGAGATCGCCGCCTCCCGCCCGCGTGGCCGCAACGACGAGCTGGAGGCGGTGGAGGCGATCGTCTCCGCCGACAGCCCGCTGATCGACCAGACGCTGGAGGGGCTGCGGCTGCGGCAGCGCTACGAGGTGAACGTGCTGGCGGTCAGCCGCGGCGGTCGGCCGGTGGCCGGGCGGCTGCGCAGCAACCGCTTCCGCCTCGGCGACGTGATCGTGCTGCAGGGCCGCAGCCAGCAGCTTGCCGACGCGCTCGCCCAGCTCGGCTGCCTGCCGCTCGCCGAGCGCAATCTCGCGATCGGCCGGCCGCGGTTTCGGCTGCTGCCGCTGGTCATCCTAGCGGCGGCGATGACGCTGACGGTTGCCGGCGTGCTGCCGGTCGAGGCCGCCTTCTTTATCGCCGCGGTCGCGACCGTGCTGAGCGGCCAGATCACGCCGCGCGAGGCGTATGCCGCGATCGAGTGGCCGATCCTGGTGATGCTCGGCTGCCTGATCCCGGTCGGCGAGAGCCTGCGCAGCACCGGGGCGGCAGCGGTGCTGGCGCACTGGCTCGGGCTTGCCGCGAGCGGGCTGCCGGGAGTGTTGCCGGTCGGGCTGGTGCTGGTGGTCTCGATGCTGGTGACACCGTTCCTGCACCATGTGGCGGCGGTGCTGGTGCTGGGGCCGGTCGCGGCGGCGGTCGCGAAATCGCTCGGGCTTGCGCCGGACCCGTTCCTGATGGCGGTGGCGCTGGGCGCGTCGTGCGACTTCCTTACCCCCGTCGGGCACCAGAACAACATGCTGGTGATGGGGCCGGGTGGCTACCGGTTCGGCGATTACTGGCGGCTCGGCCTGCCGCTCACGGCGATGGTGGCGGTGGGCGGCACCTGGCTCATCGTGCGGGCATGGCCGATGCACTGACGCGCACGTTTGGCCGGGAGGGCGCCTCGCCCTAGCCTGCCGCGCAATCCGGCGGAGGCAAAGGAGATGGGCAGCCGCTTCGACGGCCTCGCGCGATTGATGGCGCCGCGCTCGGTCGCCGTGATCGGCGCCTCCGCCGATCCCTCCCGCATCGGCGGCCGCCCGATCGCCTACATGCGCGAGGGCGGTTTCGCGGGCGCCATCCTGCCGGTCAACCCGAACCGCACTGAGGTCCAGGGATTTCGCGCCTATCCCTCGATCGCGGCGTTGCCGGACGTGCCGGATGTCGCGATCGTGGCTGTTCCGGCCGAGGTCGCAATCGCCGCCGTCGCGGCGCTGGCGGCGCGCGGCACCGCCGCCGCGATTGTGTTCAGCGCTGGCTTCGCCGAGACCGGCGAGGCGGGCGCGGCGGCGCAGGCGCAGATGCTGCAAGCCGCACGCGCGGGCGGGATGCGGCTGCTCGGGCCAAACTGCCTCGGCCTGTTCGTCGTCCGCCACGGCTGGTATCCGATCTTCACCGCCTCGTTCGAGAC
This sequence comes from uncultured Alphaproteobacteria bacterium, assembly GCA_963777265.1. Classification (GTDB taxonomy): domain Bacteria; phylum Pseudomonadota; class Alphaproteobacteria; order Acetobacterales; family Acetobacteraceae; genus DATAYA01. Next base: position 22,977 of record CAVZPY010000011.1, read on the forward strand.
CGGCTTTCCACGGCCCGGCCGCATCGGCATCGCGAGCCAGTCCGGCGCCTACGGCACGCATCTGTTCGCCGCCGCGCGCGACCGCCGCATGGGCACCGGCGTGTGCATCACGACCGGCAACGAGGCGGACCTGTCGGTGGCCGACGCGATCGGCTGGCTCGCCGAAGACCCCGAGACCGACGTAATCGCCGCCTATGCCGAGGCGATCCATGACGGCGCGGGCTTCGTCGCCGCGCTGGAGACGGCGCGGCGGGCGCGCAAGCCGGTGGTGATGATGAAGGTCGGCCGCAGCGCGGTCGGCCGTGAAGCGGCGCAGTCGCACACCGCTTCGATCGCCGGCGACGACGCGGTGTTCGATGCGGTGCTGGCCGAGCTCGGCGGCGGGCGCGCGCGCACCACCGAGGAGCTGCTCGACGTGGCACAGACCGCGACCAAGCGCATCTATCCCGCCCGCAACGCGCTCGGCGTGCTCACCGTGAGCGGCGGCGCGGGCGTGCTGATCGCGGATGCGGCGGCGGCGGCGGGACTGCCGATGCCCGCGATGCCGCAGGCGGCGCAGGACGAGTTGCGGACGCTGCTGCCCTATGCCGCGCCGCGCAATCCGGTCGATTGCACGGCGCAGGCGTTCAACGACGCCACGCTGATCGGACAGTTCGCGAATGCGCTGGTCGAGCAGGGCGGCTATCCGTCGGTGCTGGTGTTCTTCTCGCAGATCGGCGGCGCCGCCTCGATCGCGCCGCGCCTGCGCGCGGCCCTCGCGGCGGTGAAGCAACGCCATCCCGACCGGCTCTATGTGTTGAGCGTGCTGGCGCCGCCCGAGCGTGTCGCCGAATACGAGGCGGACGGGCTGCTGGTGTTCGAGGACCCGGCGCGCGCGGTCGCGGCGATCGCGGCGATGGGCCGCTTCGGCGCCGCCTTCGCGCGGGCCGAGGCCACGCCGCCGCCGCCCGAGCCTCGGTTCACGCTGCCCGGCCGCACCCCCGACGAAGCGGCGGCGAAACGGAGGCTGGCCGCCGCCGGGATCGCGTGCGTGCCCGAGCGCGCCTGCGCCGATCCCGCCGCGGCGGTGGCGGCCGCCGCGGCGCTGGGCTTTCCGGTGGTGATGAAGCTGCTGTCGCCCGACATCGTCCACAAGTCGGAAATCGGCGGCGTGCTGCTCGGCGTCGCGGACGCGGACGCCGTGCGCGCGGGATTCGCGACGTTGATGGAGCGTGCGCGTCGCCACGCACCCGGCGCCGGCATCTCCGGCGTGCTGGTGGCGCGACAGATGGCGGGCGGGGTGGAGTGCATCCTGGGCGTCCATCGCGACCCGGCGTTCGGGCCGGTCGCGATGGTGGGGCTGGGGGGCGTGTTCGTCGAAGTGCTGGACGATGTGGCACTGCGCCGCTGCCCGTTCGGCGAGGCGGAAGCGGCGGAGATGATCGCCGGCTTGCGTGGCGCGGCGCTGCTGCGCGGCGCCCGCGGGCGGCCGGCGGCGGATGTTGCGGCGCTGGCGCGGATGTTTTCGCGTCTCTCCGCAGTTGCGGTCGCCGCCGGGCCGCGGCTGCGCGCGATCGACCTCAATCCGGTGCTGGTGATGCAAGCGGGCGAGGGCGCGTGGGTAGCCGATGCGGTGATCGAGCTGGACCCTGCGTGAGGTCAGGGCGTGAGATCAGGCGGAGAGGTTCAGATGCGCCTCGATCCGCTGCACGCGCGCTTCCAGCTCGCTGATGAGGATGCCGTGGCCCATGACCGAGGCGTGATAGGCGGTGACGGCCTGGCGGAGCTCCTTGAGGCCCGATTCGACATCGCTGAGGCGGCGTTCCATCGCGCGAAGCTGGGCCCGCATCTCGTTTTGGCCGGACAGCACCGTCCCAAGCATGGCGACGATCTGGGCCAGGTCCGGTCCGTTTCCGCTCATGCACCCATGTTCCCAAATCCCGCGCGCCGGCGCAAGCTGGTGCGCGAAGGAGATGCCATGTGATCGACAAGATCGTCCGCACTATGGCCGATGCGCTGGAGGGGATCGAGGATGGCGCTGTCGTGCTGTTCGGCGGCTTTGGCCAGGTCGGACAGCCCAACTCGCTGATCGACGGGCTGATCGAACGCGGCACGCGCGACATCGTCGCGGTCGCCAACAACTCCGGCAACGGCGCGTTCGGGCTGGCCAAGATGATGGCGCTCGGCCGCGTGCGGCGCATCATCTGCAGTTTTCCGCGCGCGCGGGACTCCACGGTGTTCGAGGATCTCTACCGCGCCGGCCGCATCGAGCTCGAACTCGTGCCGCAGGGCACGCTCGCCGAGCGGATGCGCGCCGCCGGCGCCGGCATCGCCGCATTCTACACGCCGACCGCCGCCGGGACCAAGCTCGCGGCGGACAAGGAGACGCGCGAGATCAACGGCCGCCTGCACGTGCTGGAACACGCGCTGCACGCCGACGTGGCACTCATCGAAGCGTGGCAGGCGGATCGCTGGGGCAATCTCACGTTCCGCAAGAGCGGGCGCAACTTCAACCCCGTGATGGCGACCGCGGCAAAACTGACGGTGGTGCAGTCGCAGCAGATCGTCGAACTCGGGGCACTCGATCCGGAGGCGATCGTGACACCCGGCATCTTCGTCGATCGGGTGCTGCACGTGCCGTACGGCGACCCGCAATTCTGAACGCCGGCCCGGGAGGACCATGCGATGCCTGATTCGCTCGCCGCTCCGCAGCTGCTCGGCCGCACCGGGATGGCCGAGCGCATCGCGCGCGACATCCCCGAAGGCTGGTACGTCAATCTCGGCATCGGCATCCCGACGCTGATCGCCGACTACGTGCCGGCCGAGCGGGAGGTCATCTTCCATTCCGAGAACGGAGTATTGGGGATCGGACCGGCGCCGCCCGCGGATGCGATCGATCCGTGGCTGATCAACGCCGGCAAGCAGCACGTGACGCTGCGCACCGGCGGCGCCTTCGTTCATCACGCCGACAGTTTCGCGATGATCCGCGGCGGGCACCTCGATCTCTGCGTGCTCGGCGCCTACGAGGTGGCCGAGACCGGCGACCTCGCCAACTGGGCAACCAGCGAGACCGACACGGCCCCCGCGGTCGGGGGTGCGATGGACCTCGCCGCCGGGGCGAAGCGGCTCTGGGTGGTGATGGAGCACACGACGAAGGACGGGCGCCCGCGGCTGGTGCATCGCTGCACCTATCCGCTGACGGCACTCGGCGCCGTCTCGCGGGTCTATACCAATCTCGCCGTGCTCGATGTGACGCCGATGGGCTTCACGGTCCGCGAGATGCGGCCGGGGTTGACGCTGGCGGATTTGCAGGCGCGCACCGGCGCGAAGCTGCGCGAGGGCTGACGGCCAGATGTCCGCAACCGCGCTCAACTCCATCGTTTTCCGCGACATCTTCGGCACCGAGCCGATGCGGCGCATCTTCGCCGACGAGAGCCGCGTGCAGTCCTATCTCGACATCGAGGCGGCGCTGGCCCGCGTGCAGGCCCGGCTTGGCGTGATTCCCGAGGCGGCCGCCGCCGAGATCGTGCGCCACTGCCGCGCCGACCGCTTCGACATGGCGAAGCTGAAATCCCAGACCGAGCGCATCGGCTATCCGGTGCTGCCGGTGGTGCAGCAGCTCGTGGCGCTGTGCGAGCGTGGGCTTGGCGAGTGGTGCCATTGGGGTGCTACGACGCAGGACATCACGGACACCGCGACGGTGCTGCAGATGCGCGACGCGCTGGCGCTGGTGGAGGCCGATCTGCGGGCCATCGCCGGCTCGCTTGCCGAGCTCGCGCGCCGCTACCGCGACACGCCAATGGCCGGCCGCAGCAATTTGCAGCAGGCGACGCCGATCACCTTCGGCTACAAATGCGCCGTCCTGCTCGCCGGCTTCCGGCGCCACCTGGAGCGGTTGGAGCAGATGCGGCCGCGGGTGCTGGTGGGCGAGTTCGCGGGTGCGACCGGCACGCTCGCGTCACTCGGCGCCGAGGGCTTGCGCGTGCAGGCGGCGCTGATGGCGGAACTCGGCCTCGGTCAGCCGGAAATCGCGTGGCACACGATGCGCGACCGGATCGCGGAGGTCGGCTGCTTCCTCGGCCTGGTGTGCGGCACGCTCGGCAAGATCAGCATGGACGTGAAGCTGATGATGCAGACCGAGGTGGAGGAAGTCCACGAACCCTTCGCCGAAGGGCGCGGATCGTCCTCGACGATGCCGCAGAAGCGCAACCCGATCTCGTCCAATATCATCCATGCCTGTGCAGCGATGGTGCGGCAGAACGTGGCCGCCCTGCTGGATGCGATGGTCGCGGACCACGAGCGCAGCACCGGGCCGTGGGAGATCGAGTGGATCGCGGTGCCCGAGATCTTCCTGCTCTCGGCGGGCGCTTTGGCGCAGACGCGGTTCCTGGTCGGCGGATTGCAGGTCGCGCCAGAGCGGATGCGCGCCAATCTCGACCTCACTAACGGCCTCGTCGTGTCGGAGGCGGTGATGATGGGCCTTGCCCCGGCGCTCGGCCGCCAGCGCGCGCACGATCTCGTCTACGACATCTGCCGCGCGGTGGCTGCGGGCAAGGACACGTTCCTCGACCTGCTGGCGGAGAACGCCGAAATCAAGCCGCATCTGACGCGCGCGCAGCTTGCGGCATTTCTCGATCCGGCAAAGTATTGCGGACTTGCGGGTGAGATGGTCGATCGCGTGCTCGCCGGAGCAGTGCCGTGAGCGACCTCGACATCGACCATCTGCGACGCTGGACCGGCCGCCGCGAGATGGCAGAGGACATCGCAACGCCGGTGCCGGTCGCGGCACTCTCGGCAACCCTCGACCGCGACGACCCGCCGCCGCGCGCGGGCGATCCGCTGCCGCCGCTCTGGCACTGGCTCTACTTCCTGCCGCTACACCGGCACTCGGAGATCGGGCCGGACGGGCACGCGAAGCGCGGCGGCTTTCTGCCGCCGGTGCCGCTGCCGCGGCGGATGTGGGCGGGCGGACGCTTCACCTTCCGTCGACCGCTGCGGATCGGCGAGGCGATCCGTCGCACCTCCACCATCGCCGAGGTTTCGCACAAATCCGGACGGTCCGGCGACCTGGTGTTCGTGCTGGTCCGTCACGAGGTGGCGGGTGCGGAGGGCGGCATCGCCGTCGCCGAGGAGCATGACATCGTCTATCGCGCGGCACCGCAACCGGGCGAGATGGCGGCAGCACCCCGCCCGGCACCCCCGCAGGCGGCCTGGCGGCGCGACGTCGCGCCCGACGCCGTGCTGCTGTTCCGCTACTCGGCCCTGACCTTCAACGGCCACCGCATCCACTATGACCGCCGCTACGCCACCGAAATCGAAGGGTATCCTGGACTGGTTGTACACGGCCCGCTGATCGCGACATTGCTCGTGGATCTGCTGCGCCGAAATGTGCCGGTTCCGATCACGCGTTTTCGCTTCCGCGCCGTGCGGCCGCTGTTCGACACGGCACCCTTCGCGGTCTGCGGCGCGCCCGTGACTGACGGCGCCGGCGCGTCGGTGTGGGCGCAGGATGCCGAGGGCCTGCTTGCCATGGAGGCCGAGGCCGCGTTCGGCGAGCGGCCGTGAGCACTCGGGGCATTGCAGCGCCCGCTGGTTGCGATCACGCTGGCCGCCACCTGCTCGACGAACGCCGGAGGGTGCGAATGCTGAAATTGGTCGCGGCACTGGGCTTCCTGGTTCTGACCGCGGGAGGCATCGCCCGGGCCGCAGCCCCCAAGGACGCGCTGACCGTCGATCTTCCCAACGACGTCGCCACGATGGACCCGCAACTGCAATGGGACACCGACAGCTACTCGGTCTATCGAAACATCTTCGACAATCTCGTCACCCGTGACACATCCGGCAAGATCGTGCCGCAGATCGCGACTGCGTGGCACTATGTCAACGATACGACGATCGTCTTCGACCTCCGGCTCGACGTGCATTTCCAGGACGGCTCGAAGCTGACGCCGGCCGACGTCGTGTTCAGCATCGCGCGCATCACCAATCCCGCCTTCCACAGCCCGCAACTCAGCCAATTCGACCAGATAACCGCGGCCGAGGTGAGCGGCCCGGCGCAGGTGACGCTGCACACCAAGGTTCCGTATCCGGTGCTGCTCGCGCAGCTTGTCAAGCTGTCGATCATCCCGAAGGCGTATGTGCAGAAAGTGGGCGACCAAACATTCAACGGACACCCGATCGGCAGCGGCCCCTACAAGCTCCATGCGTGGCAGCGCGGGGTGCAGTCGGTGCTGGACGCCGATCCGTCCTATTGGCGCGGCAAGCCGCCGTTCCGCGCGGTGACGTTCCGCGTCGTGCCGGACGAGGCGACGCGGGTCGCCGATCTGCGCGCCGGCCGCGCCGACATCATCCGCCAGCTCACGCCCGACGACGCGCAGGCGCTGAAATCCGACCGACGGCTGCAAGTGCTCTCGACGCCCACCGAGCGGCTCGGCTACCTGTTCGTCAACGCGGAATGGGGGCCGGGGAAGGATCTGCGGGTGCGGCAGGCGATCGCGATGGCGATCGACCGCAATGCGATCATCTCGGCACTGCTGCAAGGCTACGGCAAGCCGGTCAACGAGATGCTGACACCGGCGAGCTTCGGCTACAGTCCCGACATCAAGCCATGGCCGTTCGACCCCAAACGCGCCCGCGCGCTGGTCAAGGAGGCCGGTGCCGTGGGCGCCACGCTGCCGTTCCTGACCTCGCCCGCCTATGACCGCCGCATTACCGAGGCGATCCAGCAGATGCTGGGCGACGTGGGCCTGAAGGTGACGATCGTCGAGGTCGATCAGCCGACCTTCCTGCGCGACCGCGAGGGCACGCCGGCGGCAGCGCGGAGCCTCACGCAAGGACGCTGGTCCTGCGCCTGCCAGGATGCGGACGGCACCATCTGGCCGCTGTTTCATACGGGCAGCATCTGGTCGAAATATTCCAACCCGGCCTTCGACCGCCTGGTCGATGCAGCACGCGGCACGCTCGATGCCAAGCAGCGGCTCGCCGATTACGCCCGCGCGTTCGCGATCCTGCACCATGACGTGCCCGCCGTGCCGCTGTATCAGGACTACGCGATCTACGGCGCGGGCCGCGGCCTGCACTGGACGCCCACGCCGAACGAGGCATTTTTCATCATGGACATGAGCTGGCGCTGACCCGCCGGTGCTGGCCCACATCGCCGGCCGCGTCGCGCAGGCGATCGTCACCGTCTTCGGCGTGCTGACGCTGGTGTTCTTCGTCATGCACCTCTCGGGCGACCCGACGCTGCTGCTGGTGCCGCAGGGTGCGAGCGCGCAAGACATTGCCACACTGCGCCACCAGCTCGGCTTCGACCGGCCGCTGATCGTGCAGTACGCCGTCTATCTCGCTGACCTCGCGCGCGGCGATCTCGGGCAGTCGCTGGTGCAGCGCGCGCCGGTGGCCGGGATCGTGGCGGCGCGCATCCCCTACACGCTCGAGCTCACCGCCGGCGCGCTGCTGGTGGCACTCGGCATCGGCATTCCGGCGGGTGTGGCGATGGCGGTGCGCCGCGGCGGATCGCTGGAACGAGCGCTTGCGGCGATGGTGCTGGCCGGGCAGAGCCTGCCCACCTTCTGGTCCGGCATCCTGATGATCCTGCTGTTCGGCGTCGTGCTCGGCTGGCTGCCGACCTCGGGCGTCGAGGGGATTGCCTCGCTCATCATGCCCTCGATCGCGCTGGGTGCGCTCACCATGTCGAGCTTCGCGCGGATGACGCGGATCGCGGTGCTGGACGAACTCGCGCGCGACTATGTGACCGCCGCGCGCGCGCGCGGCCTTTCGCTCGGCACGGTCGTGCTGCGCCACGTCGCGCGCAATGCGGCGATCCCGGTCGTAACGGTCGCGGCGCTGGAGATCGGCAATCTGATGGCCGGGGCAGTGATCGTGGAGACGGTGTTCGCCTGGCCCGGCATCGGCCAGCTCGCGATCCAGTCGATCGCCGCGCGCGACTTCCTCGTCGTGCAGGCGATCGTGCTGTTCGTCTCGGTGGTGTTCATCGCCATGAACCTGATCACCGATCTGCTGTATGCGGTGATCGACCCGCGCATCCGGCTCGCCGCATGAGGGCACGGATCACGCCCGGCACCTGGGCGATCCTGGCGCTGCTGGCGCTCTACGTCATTGCCGCGGCCGCGGCACCGCTGCTCGCACCGCACGATCCGCTGCGCCAGGCGCTGCTGCTGCGGCTGCGTCCGCCCGGGACCGAGACCGCATCGGGTGCCTTCCCGCTCGGCACCGACGATCTCGGGCGCGACCTGCTCTCGCGCATCATCTTCGGCGCCCGCGCCTCGCTCATCGTCGCGGCGCTCTCGGTCTCGGTCTCGCTGACCGCCGGCACGCTGCTCGGCCTGCTCGCCGGCTGGTTCCGCGGCTGGGTGGCGATCCTGATCATGCGCCTCGTCGATACCGTGCTGTCGATCCCGGCGATCCTGCTCGCGGTGCTGACCGTCGCCGTGCTCGGTCCCGGCTTCCTCAAGCTGATCCTGGTCCTGGGGCTGACGCGCTGGCCGCGCTACACGCGGGTTGCCTACGCGCAGACCTTGCAGGTGACGACCCTGCCCTATGTGCGCGCGGCCGAGATGGCGGGCGCGGGTCCGGTGCGCATCCTGCTGCGCCACGTGCTGCCCAACATCGCCGGCCCGATGATGGTGATCGCGACCAGCGAGTTCGGACTGATGATCCTGTTCGAGGCCGGCCTGTCGTTCCTCGGCCTCGGCATCCAGCCGCCGGCGCCGAGCTGGGGCTCGATCATGAGCGAAGGCCGCGACTACGTGGCGCGCGCCTGGTGGCTGACGGTGTTTCCCGGCATCTGCCTGTTCGGCGTGGTGATGTGCGTGAACCTGCTCGGCGACTGGCTGCGCGACCGCGTCGATCCGCGCGCGATGGTACGATGAGGAGCAACATGGATTTTCGTGACAAGCGTGTGGTCGTCACCGGGGCGGCCGGCATCTTCGGCACCTGGATCGCGCAGGCCTTTGCGCAGCAGGGGGCGCGTCTGTGCCTGTCGGACAATCGCGGCGATGGCGCTGGCGGCTGCCGCGGCGCGGATCGGCGCTGACCCCGCGCGTGTGCTGCTTCATCCCGACCGAACTGCGTGACGGCGCCTCGATCGCCGATCTCGCGGCGCTGGTCGCGCGGGAATGGCGCGCGCCGGACGTGGTGGTGAATGTCGCCGGCCTCTATCCCCGCACGCCGCCGCTGCTTGACCTCGACCCGGCTGAGTGGGACCGGATCATGGACGTGAACCTGCGCGCGCCGTTCCTGGTCGTGCAGGCGATGGCACGGCTGATGATCGCCGAGCGGGTCGCGGGGTCGATCGTCAACATCGGCTCCGGGGCGGCACGGCAGATGCGCGCCGGCTCGGTGCCGTACTGCACGTCGAAGGCGGCGCTGGAGCGGCTGACCAAGGGCCAGGCGCTGGAGCTCGCGCCGCACCGCATCCGCGTCAACCTCGTCGAGCCCGGCTTCGCGCCCGGCAGCGAGGTGAGCGCGCTGCCGGCCGGGTATGTCGAGGCGATGCGCGCCCGCATCCCGCTCGGCCGCACCAGCGGCCCGGACGATGCGGCGGGTGCGGTGCTCTATCTCTGCTCGGACGCCGCATCGTTCGTCACCGGCGCCGTGCTCGCCGTCGATGGCGGCAACTCGATCGGCACCTTCGAGCCCGCGCGACCGTGACGGGTGCGGCGCTCGCCGTGGACGCGCTCTCGATCGCGATCGACGGGGTGCGAGTGGTGGAGGATGTGTCGTTCTCCGTCGAAGCAGGCCGGGTGCTGGCGCTGGTGGGCGAGAGCGGCTGCGGCAAGTCGCTGACCGCGCAGGCGCTGCTGCGATTGCTGCCGGCGGCGGCGCGACAGGTCGCCGGGCGTGTCACGCTGGCGGGCGAAAACATCACCGCACTTCCCGAGCGGCGGATGCGACGCGTGCGCGGGCGGCGGATCGCGATGATCTTTCAGGAGCCGCAGGCGTCGCTCGATCCGCTGGCGCGGGTCGGCGCGCAGGTGGCCGAGGCGGCCGCGCTGCCGCGCGGACAGGCGCGGGCGTCGGTGCGGCGCGCCTTCGCCGAGGTGGGGATCGCCGATCCCGCGCGCCGCATCGACCAGTACCCGTTCGAGCTGTCGGGCGGCATGTGCCAGCGGGTGATGATCGCCTCGGCGCTGATCGGCAGCCCCGCGGTGCTGGTCGCCGACGAGCCGACCACTGCGCTCGACGTGACGATCCAGGCGCAGATTCTCGACCTGCTGCGGGCGCTCGCCGCGCGCGGCACCGCGATCGTGCTGATCACGCACGACATGGGCGTGGTCGCCGACATCGCCGACCGGGTCGCGGTGATGTATGCCGGGCGCATCGCCGAGACCGGCACCGCCGAGGCGGTGTTCGCCCGCCCGCGCCATCCCTATACCGCGCTGCTGCTCGCCGCCCTGCCGCGGCTCAACGATGCGCCGAAATCGCGGCTGGCGACGATCGAGGGCAGCGTGCCCGCGCCGCGCGAGTACGGCGCAGGCTGCCGCTTCGCCGGACGCTGCCCGCTCGCCGACGCGCGCTGCGCGGAGCAGCCGCCGCTGCGCGAGATGGCGCCCGGCCACCTCTCCGCGTGCTGGTACGCCGAGCGCGTGGCGTGAGCGCGGTGCTGGAGATCGCCGATCTCGCGGTGCATTTCGCCGCGCGCCGCGGGCCGCCGGTGCGCGCGGTCGATGGCGTCTCGCTCACCGTGAGTGCCGGCGAGACGCTCGGGCTGGTGGGCGAAAGCGGCTGCGGCAAGTCCACGCTGTCGAACGCGGTCGTCGGTCTCGTGCGACCGACCGCGGGCAGCATCCGCGTGCAAGGGATCGAGGTCGCGGGCGCGGACCGCCGCACGCTGCATCGCGTCCGCGCGCAGGCGCAGATGGTGTTCCAGGACCCGGCCGGCTCGCTCAACCCGCGCATGACCGTGGGGGCGGCGGTGGGCGAGCCGCTGCTGGCGCGCGGGCTGGCGCGCGGCGCCGCCCTGCGGGCGCGGGTGGCGGCGCTGCTGGTCGAGGTCGGGCTGCGGGCGGAGCACGCGGGGCGCTATCCGCACCAGTTCTCCGGCGGCCAGCGGCAGCGCGTGGTGATCGCGCGCGCGCTGGCGCTGCGGCCGGCGCTGCTGGTCTGCGACGAGCCGGTCTCGGCGCTGGACGTCTCGGTGCGGGCGCAAATCCTCAACCTGCTGGTCGATCTGCAACGCGCGCACGGCATGGCGTGCCTGTTCGTCTCGCACGATCTCGCGGTGGTGCGGCATGTCTGCGACCGGGTCGCGGTGATGTATCTCGGCCACATCGTCGAGCTGGCGCCGCGCGATGCGCTCTATGCCGTGCCGCGTCACCCCTACACGCGGGCGCTGCTCGACGCGGTGCCGGAGCCAGACCCGGTGGCGCAGCGGACCAAGCCGCGCGTAAAACTGCAAGGCGAAATCCCGAGCCCTGCGGACCCGCCCGCCGGCTGCGTGTTCCACACCCGCTGCCCGCTCGCGATCGAGCGGTGCCGCACGGCGCGGCCGGAGTGGCGGCGGCTGGGGCAGAGCATGGTCGCCTGCCACCGCGCCGAGCTCACTTCTTCCAGCGCATCCTGAACAGGAAGAACGCCTCGTCGGGCGTCGGCGTGAACTGCACCGGCTGGCGGGCGGCGAACATCACCACGTCCTGGAACAGCGGCACCACGGGGATGTCGTGGTGGATCGCCGCCAGCGCGGTGCGGTAGTCGGCGAGGCGCTGCTTCGCATCGAGCGTCGCGCGCGCGGCCTGGAGTGCCTGGTCCACCTCCGGGTTGCGGTATTTCGCCCAGGCGCTGCCGCTGTCGAACAGCGGAAAGAGGGTGCCGTCCGCATCTTCGCAGCCGCAGGACCAGCGGAAATAGGAAACATCTCCCGCCTCCTGCGGCCGCTCTTGCCGCAGCTTGAGGTAGGTCGCGACATCCACCGTGCTGATCTTCGCGTCGATGCCGACATCGGCGAGCATCTGTTGCAGGGCCTGCACCACGCGCTGGTCGAAGACCGGCGAGGTCAGGAAGCTCACCTTGGTCGCGGGCGTGATGCCGGCCTGCTTCAGCAGCGCCCTGGCACGCGCCGGATCGTAGGGGTAGGACGGGATCGCCGGGTCGTAGCCGAAGCTCGCCGGGGTCAGCGGCTCATTGACCGGCTTGGCGTAGCCCTTCAGGAGCGCGTTGACGAGCAGGGTCTTGTCGATCGCGTACGCCGCCGCCTCGCGCACGCGGCGGTCGGTCATCGGGCCGGTCAGGGCATTCAGCGCCAGCATCGTCACGCGCTCGGTCGGCGTCCACAGCACCTTGACCTGATGATCCGAACGCAGCGCGTCGGCGTCGTCGGTCGAGAGGATGCGGGTGATGTCGGCGCGGCCGGTGCGCACATCGGCGATGCGGGTGGACTCGTCCGGAACCGGGTGCATCTCGACGCGCGGGAACGGCGGCGGCCCACGCCAGTAGGCGGGATTGGCGGCGAGCGCGATCTTCACCCCCTGCGCACGCGAGACGAACGCATAGGGGCCGCTGCCGACCGGATGGCGGTTGAAGCCGATATCGCCCGCCTTCTTCACGATCGCCTCGGGCACGATCGAGAGCTTGGTGAGCTGCGCGAGCAGGACCGGATAGGCGGTCCTGGTCGTGACCGTCACCTCGTGCGGGCCAGTCACCTCGGCGCTAGCGATCTGATCGAACTGGCTGAGCTGCGGGCTCTTGAACGCCGGATCGGTGATCCGGCGGATGCTGAACGCGACGTCCGCGGGGGTCAGCTCCGTGCCATCCTGAAAGCGGATGCCGCTGCGGATCTGGAAGACGATCTTGGTGTCGGACTTGTAGGCCCACGACGTCGCTACCTGCGGCACGATGCGCCCCGCGGCGTCGCGCGTGACAAGGTTGTCGAAGATGTTGCGATAGACCGCGTAGCTGTCGGGGTCCCATTGCACCTGCGGGTCGAGCGAAGCCGGATCGCTCGCCAGGTCGACCACGAACAGGTTCTGGTCGGCGAGCGCCGGGGCGGTGGCGAATCCGAGGGCGAGCAGCGAGGCGCCAAGGCGGTGCAGCAGCGTCATTCTTCCCCCCGGAACTGCGCAGATTGCGGACGATAGTGCGGCCAGACGGGCCGATTGCAAAGCGCCGCGCCGCTGGCCACGGCGCCGGTTGCGCGACCGGCCCCGTCGTGGCGAAATGCGGCCCATGAGCGAAACCGTCCTGCGCAACGCCGATCTCGACGCCGCCCTGATCGAAGCGCGCGAGCGCTACGTCGCGGCCAACCCGAAGAGCCTGGCGCGCCACGTCGAGAGCGTCGCCGTGATGCCCGGCGGCAACACCCGCACGGTGCTGCACTACGACCCGTTCCCGGTGGCGATGGCGCGCGGCGAGGGAAGCCGGCTGTGGGACCAGGACGGGCACGAATACCTCGACTTCCTCGGCGAATACACGGCCGGGCTGTTCGGCCACTCGCACCCGGTGATCCGTGCCGCGATCGACCGCGCGCTCGACGGCGGCATCAATCTCGGTGCCTCGAACCTGCTCGAAGCGCGCTTCGCCCGCGCCGTCTGCGACCGCTTCGGCTTCGAGCGGGTGCGGTTCACCAATTCCGGCACCGAGGCGAACCTGATGGCGCTCGCGACCGCCTGTGCGGTGACGGGGCGGCGCGGCGTGCTGGCGTTCCGGGGCGGCTATCACGGCGGCGTGCTGGCATTCGGCGGCGCCAGCCCGGTCAATGCGCCCTATGACATGGTGCTGGCGCCGTACAACGACCTCGACGCCACGCGCGAGGCGATCGCGGCGGCGGCGGGAAAACTCGCGGCGATCATCCTGGAGCCGATGCAGGGCGGGGGCGGCTGCATCCCGGCCGCGGGCGATTTCCTGCACGGGCTGCGCGCCGCCGCCGACGCAGCCGGCGCGCTGCTGGTCCTGGACGAGGTGATGACCTCGCGCCTCGCCCCGGGCGGCCTGCAATCCGCCCTCGGCGTCCGGCCGGACCTGACCACGCTCGGCAAGTATGTGGGGGGCGGGATGAGCTTCGGCGCCTTCGCCGGCCGGGCGGAGATCATGGACCGCTACGACCCGCGCCGCCGCGACGCCTTCGCCCATGCCGGCACCTTCAACAACAACGTGCTCACCATGTCGGCGGGGCTTGCGGCGCTGACCGAAATCTTCACGCCAGAGGCGTGCGAGGCCCTGAACGCGCGCGGCGAGGCGCTGCGCGAGCGGCTGAACGCGCGGGCGCAGGCGCACCGCGCGAAGCTGCGCTTCACCGGCATCGGCTCGATGATGACGGTGCATTTCGCCACTGACCCGATCCGGCGCGTGGAGGACCTCGCCGGCACCGATCCGCGGCTGAAGGAGCTGTTCTTCTTCGACCTGCTCGCCTCCGGCATCTGGCTGGCGCGGCGCGGCATGATCAACCTCTCGCTGCTGACCGGCGAGGCCGAGTGCGCGGCGCTGGAGGACGCGGTCGAGGAGTTCCTGGCCACCCGCGCGGCCCTGCTGCACTGATGGGCGAGGCGGCACTCGGGTCCGTCGAGCGGGTGCGCGCGGCGCTGCGGGCGGCCGGCCACCCCGATACCGTCACCGCGTTCCCCGAGGGCACTCGCACCGCCGCCGATGCCGCCGCCGCGATCGGCTGCACGGTGGCGCAGATCGCCAAGTCGATCGTGTTCCGCGATGGCGACGCGCCGGTGGTGGTGATCGCGTCGGGCGCCAACCGGGTGGACGCGGCACGGGCGGCCGCCCTGCTGGGGACGCGCCTGCGCCGGGCCGACGCCGAGTTCGTCCGCTCCGCGACCGGCTTCGCGATCGGCGGTGTGGCGCCGGTGGGGTTCCTGCGGCCGCCGCGCATCCTGCTCGACCGCGACCTGCTGGCGCTCGACCCGATCTGGGCGGCGGCCGGATCGCCGATGCACGTGTTCCAGACCACCGCCGAGGCGCTGCTGCGGCTGACCGGCGGCCAGGCGGCCGAATTGCGCGAGGCCGCGGGGTAGCAGCGCCCACGCGTGCGCGCTTTCACAACTGCGCAAGGCGGCCGGTTCATCGAGGCCCTGGCGAACCGGACGGCGGGCGGGCGCGTAAGACCCGTAGATCGCGATGTCGCGATGCAGCAAGCCGCCACGAGGGCAGCATGAAAGCCGGGCCGGACCATACGCTTCACGCCGCGCTGGCCGCCCTGGCGATGCTCGGGCTGATCGTGGCCACGGTTGCGGGGACCGCCGCGGGGCTGGTGACGCAACTGCACCTTTCGCCGCGGGTGGGGGACATCGTGGCGTTCGATCCCGGCCAGCCGGTTGCCCTCGATCTGCACGCGGCGGTGAGCGCGCGGCGCGTGCGCGGTGGAAGCTGCACGCTGGACACGGGTTTTCTTTCGGCCCGGACCGGCAGCCTGATCGTGGAACAGGCCAACCGGCCGGACGGGCTGGAGCGCGTTCACTGGGCCGGCGGCCCTACCGCTGCGGGTGCCGCCAGTTGCGGCCGTGACGCCGAGTTGCTGCTGCGGCCGAGTGCCATCGAGCAGCTCGCGGTGGCCGCGGGCGGGTTCGGCGTGGCCGACAAGCGGATGGCGCTGGCCTCGATGTTCCATGCCCCGAACGGGGCGCCGTGAACCGCGGGCTCCTGCTCTGACGAATGCAGCAAAAGAAATCGCGTGCAAGGAGTCACGGCGGGCCGGCGGCGGCTGAAGCGACTGGCGATCGGGCCAAAGCTGGCGGCAAGATGTCAGCCTCGATTTTTCGCCTGCGATCAAGTCCTTCTGCTACGCCGCGCGGATGCCGCTCGCGATCACGTTGCGGGTTGATGCGTCCTCCGCCGCCCATATCGCCGCGATGCAGGCGGCGGTCGGCGCCGCACCCGACTATCCACCGCACATCACCCTGGCGGTGGTGGCGGACGAGGCGCTGGCGTCGGCGGCGCTGGCCGCACTCGAGGCGCTCACGGGGGCGGCGCCGGTGCGCGTGGGCCTGTGCGCACTCGGCCTGTTTCCCGGCCCCCCGGGCGTCCTGTTCCTGGCACCCGCCCCGACCCCGGCCCTGCTGGACATCCACGCCGCACTCATCGCGTCCCTGCCCGCAGCCGGGCTTCACCCGCATTATCGCGCCGGCGCCTGGATGCCGCACGTGACGCTGGCGGAGGGGGTCGGCGACCCCGCCGCGGCGGTGCGGGCGCTCGACTGCGCGGCCCTACCACTGGCAGCGGTGCTCGACCGGCTCGAAGTGGTGCGCTTCCGGCCCGTGACGGTGCTCGCCAGCCGGCCGCTCGCCGGCGGCTGAGCGCCGCTCAGCAATGCGGCGGCGGCGGCACCGACAGTTTCTCCAGCTTGCCGTCCATCACGAAGTCGCCGAAATCCATCCGCAGGTCGTCGGCGACGCCGCCCTGCCAGTAGCGCATCCCCACCTCGTAATCCGGCATCAGCGCACTCGGCTTGCGGCTGAAGAAGGCGACGTGGACATGCCCGCTCGGTTGCGCCGCCAGGGGCGCGAACCGATCCGGCTTCGGCGGGTCCCAGGCTTCCGCGAGCACGAACGTGTCCTGCGCGCCGTCCGCGCCGGTGCCGTCGAACAGCGGCACCGCGACGAAGCGCTGGCCCAATTCGGCCGCGGCGATGATCATGGCGGTGTGGGTGGTGGGGAACAGCGTGCCGGGGGGCAGCTTCATAATCGTGGTCTCGGGTGCGGTGTAGTGGATCTCGCCGGTCCCGCCCAGGCGCGCCAGGGAAGCGGTGCCGCCCACCTCCGTCGTCACCGCGCCGTCCGTGGTCTGGCGGAGATGAAAATTCATCCGCCGCCCGTCCTTGCTCTCCCAGGTCGCGTAATCGGAGACGGTCTTGACGTCGGTGCCGTCGCTGTTGGTGAGCGTCATCTCCAGCCGCTGCTGGCTCGCCCAGGCGTGGCAGAGGTCATCCACCTTGTAGGTCATGCTGCCCTGCGCGCCCACCACGTTGTCGCCGCGGGCGCGCTCCAGATGCAGGGCGTAGGTGGCGTCCTGCCCGGTGAGGCGGGTGGCGGCGGCCTCGATCGCGGCGACCGGCGGAGGGGCGGAGCCGCCGGTGCCGAGGGCCGCGGCGCGCGCCGCCGGCAGCGCGCACAGCAGCAGGGTGGCCAGGACGGCGGGGTGCAGGCGCATCGGCGCAACTCTCCGGCGGGACGGGGGACCCGACATACGGCCCGTCGGAGGGATGCGCCAGTGCGGCCCGATCAGTGCGCCCCGATCAGGGCGCGCGCGCGACGTGGCGGCTGCGCAGCCGAAGGCCGAGGACGAGCATCATCACGCCGAACACGATCGCGTAGCCGCCCAGCCACCAGGTCAGCACCACCGCACCGGCGGCGGGGAACAGCCACAGCAGCACCCCCCACACGATCGAGATGATGCCCGAGAACAGCATCCACCAGCGGCCGTGGGTCGGGTGCAGGCCGAAGGCGGCGGCGGTGAGGAAGATGCCCGAGACGATCGCCCACACCGCGACCAGGACGACGAACACCAGCACCGCGAGGCCCGGGATCGCGAACGCCACCAGGCCGGCGAAGATGCCGACCACGCCCTCCAGCACCAGCAGGCCCCAGCGCTCGTGATGGGCGAGCGCCCGGATGGCGGCCACGATCGCGAACACGCCATCGACCAGCATGTAGGCGGCGAACACGATTTCCAGCGCGCGCAGCGTCGCGAAGGTGGAAAACAGCGCGGCGAGGCCGAACAGGATCGCGATGATGCCGCGGACCTCCAGCGCCCACCAGTTGCGCGCCAATCCCCAGGTCATCGCGTCGATGCGCGGCAGGCCGGGGCGCCAGTCGCCGGGGGCCTGGCCGACGGGATTGCTGATGCCGCTCATCGATCATCCTTCCGATTCGCTGGCCGATCTTAGCCGCAAACGTGACGCAGGTGAATTGTAGCGTTATCGCGTCGCGGGTTTCGGCGGCAGGTCGAGCTTCAGCGAGAGTTCCTTCAGCCGCGCCGGCGCCACCGGGGCGGGCGCGCCCATCATCAGATCCTCGCCCTGCTGGTTGAGCGGGAAGACGATCACCTCGCGGATGTTCGGCTCCTCGGCGAGCAGCATCACGATGCGGTCGATCCCCGGCGCTGAGCCGCCATGCGGCGGCGCACCGTAGCGGAAGGCATTCAGCATCCCGCCGAAATGCGCCTCCACCTCCTCCGCCGGACGGCCGGCGATGGCGAACGCGCGCACCATGATGTCGGGGCGGTGATTGCGGATCGCACCCGAGGAGAGTTCCACGCCGTTGCAGACGATGTCGTACTGATAGGCCTTGATCGTGAGCGGGTCCTGCGTGTTCAGCGCCTCCAGCCCGCCTTGCGGCATCGAGAACGGGTTGTGGCTGAAATCGATCTGTCCGGTTTCCTCGTTGCGCTCATACATCGGGTAGTCGGTCACCCAGCAGAAGCGGAACGCGCGCTTCTCGATCAAATCCAACTCCTCGCCGAGCCGCGTGCGCACCACGCCGGCGAATTTTCCAGCCGCCTCGGCTTGCCCCGCGGCGAAGAACACGGCATCCCCCGCACCCAGCCCGCAGGACCGGCGGATCGCTTCGGCGCGCTCGGCTTCGAGGTTGCGCGCGATCGGGCCACGCGGACCGTCGGCGTCGAAAATGATGTAGCCGAGGCCGCCCGCGCCCTCCGCCCGCGCCCAGTCGTTGAGCCTATCGAAGAAGCTGCGCGGCTGCGACGCCGCTCCGGGTGCGGGGATCGCGCGCACCACGCCGCCCCCCGCCGCGATCTTCGCGAACAGGCCGAACCCCGATCCGGCAAACATCGCGGTTGCGTCGACGATGCGCAACGGGTTGCGCAGGTCGGGCTTGTCGCTGCCGAACTCCAGCATCGCCGTCTCGTACGGGATGCGCGGCCAGGGCGGGCTGCCCACCGCGCGGCCCTCGGCGAACTCCTGGAACACGCCGGCGAGCACCGGCTCGATCGCGGCGAAGACGTCTTCCTGCTCGACGAAGCTCATCTCGAAATCGAGCTGATAGAACTCGCCTGGCGAGCGGTCGGCGCGGCTCGCCTCATCACGGAAGCAGGGCGCGATCTGGAAGTAGCGGTCGAAGCCGGCGACCATCAGAAGCTGCTTGAACTGCTGCGGCGCCTGCGGCAGGGCGTAGAAGTTGCCGGGGTGCAACCGGGCCGGCACCAGGAAGTCGCGCGCCCCTTCCGGGCTGGAGGCGGTGAGGATCGGCGTCTGAAACTCGGTAAATCCCTGCGCGATCATCCGCCGGCGGATCGAGGCGATGATGTTCGCACGCAGCATCATGTTGCGATGCACGCGCTCGCGGCGGAGATCGAGGAAGCGGTATTTCAACCGCAGTTCGTCCGGGAACTGCGCCTCGCCCGCGACCTGGATCGGCAGCACCTCGGCGGCCGACTGCACCACCAGGCGCTCGGCACGCAGCTCGACCTCGCCGGTGGGTAGCCTGGGATTGGCGGTGCCGGCCTCGCGCAGCACCACCTCGCCGGTGACGGTGACGACGCTCTCGGGCCGCACCGCGTCGGCATCGGCGAAGGCGGCCGAGCCGGCGGCGAACACGATCTGGGTGATGCCGAAATGGTCGCGCAGATCAATGAACAGCAGCCCGCCGTGGTCGCGCTTGCTGTGGACCCAGCCCGATAGCCGCGCCGCGATCCCGGCATCGGAGGCGCGCAGCGTGCCGCAAGTGTGGGTGCGATAGGCGTGCATGAGCGCGGCTCGCGAAGGGGCGCGGCAGAAAGGCCACGCCCCCCTCCTCTGTCAAGCCGCGGGGCGGGCGTGTAGAAGGCCGCCATGCCCAGGAGTTCCCGGGCGGATTTCCCGCCCCCCGTGCTGATCGACACCACCGCGGCCCTCGACGCGCTGTGCCGCCGGCTGCGGGCCGAAGCGTTCGTCACCGTCGATACCGAGTTCATCCGCGAGCGCACCTACTACCCCGAGCTGTGCGTCGTTCAGCTCGCGGGCGCGCGTGAGGTCGCGGTGATCGACGCCGAGGCCGAGGGGATCGACCTGGCCCCGCTCGGCGGCCTGCTCGCCGACCCGGCGGTGCTGAAGGTGTTCCACGCGGCGCGGCAGGACAACGAGATTTTCCTGTATCGCTTCGGCCAGGTGCCGCAGCCGCTCTTCGACACCCAGGTGGCGGCGATGGTGGCGGGGTTCGGCGACCAGGTGGGGTATGATGCGTTGGTGGCGTCGCTGACCGGCGGCCAGATCGACAAGGCGCATCGTTTCAGCGACTGGTCGGCACGGCCGCTCTCGGCCGCCCAGATGGCATACGCGGCGGCCGACGTGACGTATCTGCGCCATGTCTATGAGCAGTTGCGGTCGCGGCTGGAGCAGGACCGGCGGCTCGACTGGGTGGGCGAGGAGATGGCGGCGCTCGCCGATCCCGCGACCTATCGCCCCGACCCCGAGACGATCTGGGAACGGCTGCGGCCGCGCAGCGGCAACCGGCGGATGCTGGGCGTGCTGCGTGCCATCGCCGCCTGGCGCGAGCGCGAGGCGCAGCGGATCGACATTCCCCGCCAGCGGGTGCTGCGCGACGAGGCGCTGCTGGAGATCGCGGCAACCGCGCCGCGCGACCCGGCCGGGCTGGCGCGGGCGCGCGGCGTCTCGAAGGGTTTCGCCGAGGGCCGCACCGGAGCCGGGCTGCTCGAGGCCGTGGCGGCGGCGCTCGCCTTGCCCGAGGCGGCGTTGCCGGAGGCCGGCCGCGGGCGGGACGGGGCGCGGCCCTCGCCGGCCCTGGTCGCGCTGCTGAAGGTGCTGCTGGCGGCCAAGGGCGAGCGGCATCACGTGGCGGCGAAGCTGCTGGCATCGAGCGAGGACATCGAGCGGCTGGCGGCGGAGGACGCGCCCGATATCCCCGCCCTGCACGGCTGGCGGCGCGCGGTGTTCGGCGACGACGCCCTGGCGCTGAAGCAGGGGCGGGTGGCGCTGGCGGTGGACGGGAGGCGGGTGCGGCTGGTCCCGACCGGCGCGAGGGCGCCCGAAGCCGAGCCGGAGCTTGCCGCGGCGGCCTGCTGAGGGCGCGCGATTGCATCCGATGCAACCCTCTCCACTTGGTGCGTTGACGGAGAGGAGGTGCGCGGATGGCGTCTGACGCCGCCGATCAGGTGAGCATCGCGGCGGGCGGCGATACGGTATCGCTGCGCGACGCGGCGATGCTGGTGCCCGGCGGGGCCGGCCATCTGATCCTGCCCGGGCCGGAGCCGGTGCCCGGCATCGCGGCGGCGGGAGGCAACACGTCGTTGCACGGCGGCGACTTCGGACTGGCGCTCGGCCTGCCGTCCGATGGTGCGGCCGAGGCCGGTGCACTGAGCGCTGCCGCCGGGCTGGTGTTCGCGCACGGCTCGATCGGCGCCGCCGACCTGATCCCGCTGGCGGCGACCGCGCCCGAGGCGGCCGGCGCGCCGCCCCTGCCTGCGCCGGTGGCGGTTGGCGGGCATTCGACCATGCTGATGCTCGCCGACAACACACAGCTTCTGTTCACGACGCTCGGCACCCATTCCGGCACCTGACCCGCGGCCGGTGGCGGCGGCGATGCGGCATCGGCTATCGTTCCCCTGCCCGTTGTAGCGCCGGGTGCGAAGGGGTCCGATCACGATGGCAAGCAGGCGTCGGCTTCTGCTCTCAGCATTGGCATTGCCCGCCCTCGCCGCCGCGCGGCCGGCAGCGGCGGCAGCGAGCGTGCGGGTCGGCGCGCTCTATCCGCTGACCGGCAACTCCGCCTCCGCGGGGCAGCAGTCGAAGGCGGCCCTCGATTTCGGCGCCGACCTGGTGAACGCCGCCCATCCCGATCTTGCCGAGCTGCCGCTGGCAGCGGGGACGGGCCTTTCCCGGCTCGGCGGCGCCAGGATCGAGGTGGTGCTGGTCGATCATCGCGGCGATCCGGCCGTGGCCCAGACCGAGACGCTGCGGCTGATCACGCAGGACCGCGTCGTGGGGCTGATCGGCGCCTACCAGTCCTCCTGCGCCTACACCGCGACCGCGGTCGCGGAACGCTACGGCATTCCGTTCGTGGTGAGTGATTCGGTCGCGGCGAACATCACCGGGCGCGGCTATAAGTTCGTGTTCCGCGTGACCCCGATCGCCGTCAATTTCGCCGCGACCTACATGCGCTTCATCGCCGAGATGAAGCAGGCCGGACATGCGGTCGACACGCTCGCCGTCGTGAACGAGAACACCGACTATGGAACCTCGGTGGGCGACGCGATCGTGGCCGCGGCCAAGTCGGCCGGGCTGCCGGTCGCGCTCCGCATCCCGTACAGCGCCAGTGCCACCGACGTGTCGGCGGAGGTGCTGACGCTGAAACGGCGCAATCCGTCGCTCGCAATCTTTATCAGCTACACCTCCGACGCGATCCTCTACATGAAGACGATGCACTCGCTCGGGTATCGGCCGCCGATGATCATCGCCGACGATGCGGGTTTCAACGATCCCTCGTTCCTCTCGACCGTAGGCGGCATCAGCCAGGGACTGATGAGCCGCAGCGTCTGGAGCCGCGGCGCCAAGGGCAGCCTGACCGACCGGCTGGCGAGCGCCTTCCGCGCGCGCACCGGGATGGAAATGAACGATTTGAGTGGGCGCGTGCTGGAAGCCTTTCTGGTGCTCGCGGACGCGATCAACCGCGCCGGCTCGACCGCGCCCAAGAAGCTGCAGGCAGCACTGCGCGCCACCGACATGAAACCGCCGCACCTGCTGGTGGGGTACGACGGGGTGAAGTTCGACAAGACCGGGCAGAACGTGCTGGGGGCCACGTACCTGACGCAGCTTCAGGGGCCGGACTACGTCACGGTCTGGCCGGCAGCGGCGGCAACGGCGAAGCTGCAATGGCCGATGCCGGCGTGATACCAGGCGCCGACTACCCGCCTCCCCGTCATGCTCGGCGAAGGCCGAGCATCCACGACTTTCGGTCTGCACATCGCGAGGTCGTGGATGATCGGCCTTCCGACCATGACGGTGGGATGAGTCGATGCGTTCGGCGCCCGCCACGAGCGACGCGCTACAAATCCTTCGCAAGTCGCAGCGCATCATAGACGGCGGCATGGATGTTGCGGCTTGCGACCGCGTCGCCGATGCGAAACAGCCGGAACTTGCCGGCCGAATTGCGCACCGTTTCCTGCGCCCGTCCGGCGAGCAGTGCCGCGTAGTCCACCTCGCCGTGGTTGACCGAGAGCGGCTTCAGCTCGTCGTACAGATCGGCCATCGGCAGCGTGCCGTGCTCGACGACGATCTGGTCCACCTCGCACTCACGCCGTTCTTCGCCGTAATCGGAGCCGAGCGTCGCGATCAGTCCGTTGCCTTCGCGCCGCACCGCCACCAGGCGCGTGTTGATGGTGATCCGCACCCCGTGGCGGAGAAAAATCTTGGCGTAGGCGGCGTGATTGAGGCCACCGATCTCGGGGGCGAAGAACCGTTCCGGTGTCACCAGCTCCACATTGGCCCCGTTCTCGGCCAGGAACTCCGCCGTCTGCATCGCCGGATGGGCGCCGTTGTCGTCATAGACCATGACCCGCTCGGCCGGCTTCACCTCGCCTGAGAGGATGTCCCAGGTGGAGACGACGAGGTCCGATCCCGCTTCCAGCACGTCGGTGTTGGGCACGCCGCCGGTGGCAACGAACACCACATCGGGCTGTTCGGCCATCACGTCATCGGCCGTGGCCCAGGTGGCGAAGCGCATGGTCACGCCCTCCGCTTCCAGGCGTTGCAGCCGCCACTCCACGATGCCGATCAGCTCCTTGCGGCGGCTGGTGCGGCTGGCGAGCTGGATCTGGCCGCCGGCCTTTTCGGTCGCTTCGAACAGGATCACCCCGTGCCCGCGCGCCGAGGCGACGCGCGCAGCTTCCAGGCCCGCCGGGCCGGCGCCGACGACGACGACTTTCTTGGCCGGTCCATCGGTTTTCGCGACCACCTGCGGCATGGTCGCCTCGCGGCCGGTGGCGGGATTGTGGATGCAGAGCGCGTCGTTGCCTTCGTAGATGCGGTCGAGGCAATAGGTCGCGCCGACGCAGGGGCGGATCTCGCCCTCTCGCCCCTCGATGATCTTGCGCACGATGTGCGGGTCGGCAATGTGCGCCCGCGTCATTCCCACCATGTCGAGCTTGCCGGCGGCGATCGCGTGGCGCGCGGTCGCCACATCGTTGATGCGGGCCGCGTGAAACACCGGGAAGCGCGTGGCGGCGCGCACGTCGCCGGCAAAGTCCAGGTGCGGCGCCGAGGGCGTGCCCTGGATCGGGATCACGCGGGCGAGGGCAGCATCGGTGTCGATGTGGCCGCGGATGATGTTGAGGAAATCGACCTTGCCGGACGCGACCAGCCGCTGCGCGATCTCGATGCCTTCAGCGCGCGAGAGGCCGATCGTCCAGTCCTCGTCGGCGACCATGCGGATGCCGACGATGAATTGCTCGCCCACCTCGGCGCGGATCGAATCCAGCACCCGAAACGTGAACCGGAGCCGGTTGTCCAGGCCGCCGCCGTACTCGTCCTCCCGCTTGTTGGTGGCCGGCGACCAGAATTGATCGACCAGGTGGCCGTACGCATCGAACTCGATCCCGTCCAGGCCGGCCGCCTGCATGCGTGCGGCCGCGCGGCCGTAATCCTTGACGATGCGCTCGATGTCCCACTCCTCCGCCGCCTTTGGGAACGAGCGGTGCGCCGGTTCGCGGATCGGCGAGGGAGCAAGCACGGGCAGCCAGTCCGCCTTGTTCCATGCGGTGCGGCGACCCAGGTGCGTGATCTGGATCATCACCGCGGCGCCGTGCTCGTGGCAGCCATCGGCGAGCCGCTTCATCCACGGCACGATCTCGTCCTTGTAGGCGAGCAGGTTGCCGAACACCGGCGGCGAGTCCGGCGAAACCACGGCCGAGCCGGCCGTCATGGTCAGCGCGATGCCGCCTTTCGCCTTCTCCACATGATACAGCCGGTAGCGGTCCTTCGGCATGCCGTCCTCGGAGTAGAACGGCTCGTGCGAGGTGCTCATGATCCGGTTGCGCAGGGTCAGGTGCTTCAGATGGAAGGGCTGCAGCAGCGGATCCTTGCTCTCCGGCATCAGATTCTCCCTGCGCGGCTGCTCAGCCGGCGAGTCACGGCTCGATCGCGTCCGCGAACGGCGTGCGCGACAGCACCACCGCGCCGCTCGCGGTAATCAGCACCTGCTGCTCCAGCTTCACCCCCTCGCTGCCGCCGACGGTGCCGAGATAGCTCTCGACCGAGACCACCATGTTCTCCTGAAAGTCGCCATCATAGCCCCAGTCGGGAAAATCCTCCGCATAGGCGATCGACGGATACTCGTCCACGAGGCCGACGCCATGCACCATCGTCATGTAGCGGTTCGGCACGAATTCCTCCGGCACCGGCCAGCAGCGTTCGGTGAATTCGCGGAATGACAGGCCCGGGCGGAGCAGGCCGATGTTGAACATCACCTGTTCCTGCGCCAGCGCATGCAGGCGGCGCTGCGCGTCCGTGGGCTTGCGGCCGGGGCAGACATAGCTGCGGGAAATGTCGGCCAGGTAGCCGTTCGGCCCCACCATGTCGGTATCGAAGCCGACCAGGTCGCCGGCCTGGATCACGCGGTTTCCGGATTCCTGGAACCACGGATTGGTGCGTTCGCCGGAGGCGAGGAGGCGGCATTCGATCCACTCGCCGTCGTGCGCGATATTGGTCTCGTGCAGGACGCTCCATAGCTGGTTCTCGGTGATGCCGGGCTGCAGGCTCGTGCGCATCCGGTCAACCGCGAGGTCGCAGACTTCCATCGAGAGGCGCACGCACTGGAGTTCCTCCGGCGACTTGATCGCGCGCGCCTGCTCGATCGGCGCCTGTGCGTCGAACAGCTGGATGCCGCGCGCCAGCAGGCGCTCCGCCCCCCAGGGCTCGCAACGGTCGATCGCGAGCCGGCGGTTGCGGCCGCCGTGCTGTTCGACGAGGCTTGCCACTTCCTCGGCCCAGAGGCTCGTCTTCTCTTCCAGGCGGGGTCCCGCGAAGAAATAGAACCAGGGCGTGCTGGTCCGGCATTCGTCGATAGTCTCGATCCCGTCGCTCAGATGTTTCGTGCTGGAGAATTCGAACAGCACCACCGGCCCTTGGGTGGCGATGAAGGCGTAGCGGCCGGGGGCGTGCAGGGTCCAGACGGCCATGTTGCGGGTGCCAGTGGCGTAGCGGATGTTGATCGGATCGGCGAGCAGCGCGCCCACGTAGTCGCGCTTGCGCAGCTCTGCCCGCAGCCGCTCCAGCCGCCACGCGCGCAAGGCTGCCTGGTCGATCGCGCTGTTGCGGGCGCCGAGATCGACGCCGAGCGGCGCCGCCTGCCATGCACCGCCGGCCTCGCGGCCGGGTGCGCGCGCCATGGCCAGGATGCGGCTGGCGGAATGTGTCACGATGCTGCTGCTCCGGGATGTCAGGCGGTTTCGAGGATCATCGGGCGATCCTCGCGATCGGGGGTGCGGCGGCAAGTTGTGCCAATGGGATGTGGCAGAAGATGAGATGTCCGTCGCCGGCATCGCGCGCCGGCGGCATTTCCTGGTCGCAGATCGGCCCGAGCTTGCGCGGACAGCGGCTGGCGAAGCGGCAGCCGGGTGGCGGGTTGGTGGGGCTCGGTATCTCGCCGGAGAGGCGGATGCGCTGGCCGGTCTGCTCGGGATCGGGCGTCGGCACGGCGGAGAGCAGCGCTTCGGTATAGGGATGGTAGGGAGGCGAATACAGCGCCTCCGTCGGGCCGACCTCCATCACCCGACCGAGATACATCACGACAACGTGGTCGGCGATGTAATGCACCAGCGAAAGGTCGTGGCTGATGAACACCATCGTCGTGCCGCTCTCCGCCTGGATCGAAAGCAGGAGATTGATGACGGTCGCCTGCACCGAGACGTCGAGCGCGGAGGTGGGTTCGTCGGCGATCAGCACTTCCGGCCGGCCGGCGAAAGCGCGGGCAACGGCGATGCGCTGCTTCTGACCGCCGGAGAGCTGGCGCGGCAGGGAGTGCCGCGCCGATGCCGGAAGCTGCACCATCTCAAGCAGCCGGCGCACGCGCTCCTCGACGTCGCGGCGGCGCCCGCCAAGCCCGAATTTGCGCAGCGCCCGGCCGATCGGCCAGCCCACCGGAAAGGAAGGATTGAGCGTCCCGTCCGGGTTCTGGAACACCATCTGGATCGCCGCCACCTGCTCGGGCGTGCGCTGCTGCACGGTGCGACCCCCCACGTCCGCGCCGGCGAAGCGCAGCATCCCGCCGGATGCGGCCTCGAGTCCCGCGAGCACGCGGGCGAAGGTGGACTTGCCGGAGCCCGATTCGCCGACGATGCCAAGCACTTCGCCGCGCAGCGCGACGAGGTCAACGCCGTCATTCGCCTTGAGAAGGCCGCGGCGAACGCGATACGTGCGCGACAGAGATTGGGCTTCGATGATCGCCTCGTGGCCGGCACTGGCAGCGGCGACGGGGATCTTGGCAGGCGGGAGCACGATGGTTTCCGACCAGCGCAGACAGCGCGCGTACTGAGCGGCACCGGTATCGACCAGCGGAACCGGTCCCGCATCGCAGAGCCCGGGCAGAGCGAGCGGGCAGCGCGGCATGAAAATGCAGGCGCGACGCGTGGCCCCGGGCGGCGGCACCGAGCCCGGAATCGGCCGCAACGGGAAATCGTGCTTGTTCATCGCCATGCGCGGGATCGCGTGCAACAGGCCGCGCGTGTAGGGGTGGCGCGGCGATGCGAACAGCGCCGGCGCGCTGGCATCTTCGACCAGCTCGCCCGCATACATCACGCCGATCCGTTCGGAGACCCGCGCGATCAGGCCGAGATTGTGCGAGATATAGAGCAGCGCGGTCCGGTACTTGCGTTGCAGCTCGCCGATCAGGTCGATGACCGTCGCCTCTACCGTGACGTCGAGCCCGGTGGTCGGCTCGTCGAGGAGCAGGAGGGCGGGGTTGGCGAGCAGCGCCATCGCGATGACCACACGCTGCTTCTGGCCGCCGGAGAGCTGGTGCGGGTAACGCCGCAGGATGGCCTGCGGGTCCGCCATGTGGACATCCGCCAGCACCTCCGCGGCGCGCGCAAAGGCCTGCCGGCGCCCCATCCCCTGGTGCAGCATCGGCACCTCGATGAGCTGGCGGCCGATGGTCATCGAGGGATTGAGCGCGCTGGCGGGCTCCTGATAGACGACCGCGATGCGCGAGCCGCGCACGCGCCCGAGCTCGGCCTCGGTTGCGGTGACGAGGTCGCGGCCTTCGAACAGGATCTGCCCGTCGATCACGCCGCTCGGGCCGAGATAGCGCATGATCGCCATCACCAGCGTGCTCTTGCCGCAGCCTGATTCGCCGACCAGGCCGAGGCTTTCGCCGGCACGGATCGCGAGCGAGAAATCGGGCAGCGCGACGAAATGGCCCCGCGACGTGTGATACGCGACGCGAAGGTTGCGAATTTCGAGCAGTGGCGCCGGTGCTGGGGGTGCCGCGGAGTGCGGTGGCGCGGCGAGTGCGGTTTCAATCGGCATGGGCGACCTCGTTCAGGCCGTCGGCCAGAAGATTGAAGCCGAGCACGAGGGAAACCAGCGCCACCGCCGGGAACAGCGCCATCTCGGGATAGACCGTGAGCATCGACGTCCCCTGCTGGACCATGCCGCCCCAGTCGGGGGCGGGTGGCGGAATGCCAAGGCCGAGGAAGCCGAGAGTGCCGATCGTGATCGTCGTGTAGCCGAGGCGCAGGCAGAAATCCGTGATCAGCGGCCCGCGGCAGTTGGGCATGACCTCGATCGTCATGATGAACACGCTGCTCTCGCGTCGAAGCCGCGCCGCGGCGACGAAGTCCTGGCGCACCAGGCCGCGTGCCAGGCCGCGCACGATGCGCGCGATGGCGGGCGCCGAGATCATGACCACGGCGACGACGATGTTGACGGCCGAGGCGCCGATCGCGGCGATCAGCACGACGTAGAGCACGACCACCGGGAAGGCCAGGATGACATCGGAGACGCGGCTGATCAGGCCGTCGACGAAGCCGGGATAGAACCCGGCCAGGAGTCCCATGGCGGAGCCGACTAGATAGGCGACGATGACCGAAATCGGCGCCAGCGCCAGCACGATCCGCGCCCCCCAGATCAGGCGTGAGAGCGTATCGCGGCCGAGCAGATCGACGCCGAGCAGGTGCTTCGCCGAGGGTCCGGGCTGGGCGATGGCGAGATAGTCCTGGGCGGTGGGCGAAGGCAGCGGCAGCAGCGGTGCCAGCAACGCGAGGACCACCCAGAAGAGGATGATGCCGATCCCGACCATTGCCACCGGCGAACCAGGCAACCGGCGCAGCAGGCCCGGCGGCTTGATCTCGATCGCCTCGATGCGGGTGGCGACGGCAGCGCCCGCGTCGGCGGGGGCACGGACGAGCGCGGGCCTCATCCGCGCACCTGCGGATCGAGCAGCCAGTAGCCGAGATCGCTGAGCAGCTGGGTGCCGATGGCGATGACGAGCGCTATCAGCGTCGCCGCCTCGATCAGCGCGATGTCGCCGAACAGGGAGGCTTGCAGCAGCATGCGGCCGAAGCCCGGATAGGCGAACACCGTTTCGGTGACGACGACGCCGCCGATCAGGAAATTGATTTGCAGCAGGATCACCGTGAACGGCGTGATCATGGCGTTGCGCAAGGCGTGCTGCAGGATCACCCGCCGCCGCGGCAGCCCCTTGAGCGTGGCGGTGCGGATGAACGGCCGGCTCAGCACCTCGATCATCGAGCTGCGTACCATGCGTGCGACGTAGCCCGAATCATAGAGCACGAGCACCGCGACCGGAAGCACCAGCTGGCTGGCCAGCGGCCAGCCAGTGCCGGGGGCGAGCGGCGAGGTTCCGGGCAGCACCTTCAGCCACACCGCAAACAACGCCGCCAGGATGACGCCGAGCGCGTATTCCGGCATCGAGGTCATGGTGATCGACGTCACCGACAGCGCGCGGTCGAGCAGACTGCCCGGCCGCATGCCGGCGAGAATGCCGAGCAGCATCGACAGCGGCACGATGATGGCAAACGCAATGCCGGCGAGGACAGCGGTGTTGCCGAGCCGGTTCCAGATGATGTCGTTCACCGGCTCGCGGAACAGGGTCGAATAGCCGAAATTTCCGAAGTAGCGCGGGCCGCGCGGATCGGAGATGTTGAGGCCGAGCGCGGGGTCGTCCAGCGGGTCCTTGTGCAAGCCCAGCAGCACTCCGGCCCAGCGCACGTAGCGGACGACCAGCGGATCGCCGAGATGCAGCTTGTCGTACAGCGTCTGCACCTGCGAGGGCAGCGCATAGGCACCGAGCGTCTCGCGCGCGACATTGGCCGGCGAGAACTGGGTCAGGGCGAACACCAGGAACGAAGCGGCGATGAGCGTCAGCACGAGCGCGGTGGTGCGACGGATCAGGAAGTGCAGCATATCCTGCCGCGGCAGGAACCGCGCCAAGCTCCGGGAAGGGCCGGACCCCGGGACGGGAAGACCGGCGCCGGATTGCACCGCTGCCGCGCCCGCAAGCGGGGCGAGAGTTCGGGCGGTCCTCCGGCACCGGGGCTCCGTTCGTCATACCGTGGTCATGGCGAGCTGGTTGCCAAACACGTAGTTGCTGGGATGCATGTTGAAGCCCTGGACCTTCTGGTCCATGAAGGTGAAGGACTCGGCGAACATCGGCTGCGCCATCGGCCCGTCCTGCTGCAGGATTTCCTCGAGCTTGGTCATGACGACCGCGCGCTTCTTGGCATCAAGGATGCCACCCGCCTGGTTCAGCAGCTCGTCGAATTTCGGGTTCGAATAGCCGCTCTCGTTCCACGGCACGCCGGTGCGGTAGCCGAGGTTGAGCAGCATCACGCCGAGCGGGCGGTGATACCAGATGGTGCAGCCGAACGGCACCTTCGTCCACACGTTCCAGTATTCCGCGCCGGGCATGATGTTGAGCTTCACGCGGACGCCGATCTCCTTCCATTGCTCGATCGCTGCCTGCGATTCGGCGACGATCCAGCCAGTATCCGCGGGCGTCGAAAGCTCGGTATCGAACCCGTTCGGATAGCCGGCCTCCTTGAGCAATTGCTTGGCCTTGGCGACGTTGCGCGGAATATCCGCCACCTTGCCGTAGTCGGGCAGCACCGGGGCGACGTGGCAGTCCTGGCCGAGCGTGCCGAGGCCGCGCACGGCCGCAGCGATGAAGGTGGCGTTGTCGAGACCGAGCCGCATCGCCATGCGTACCTTGGGATCGCTCCACGGCTTCAGGTCGACATGGAAGCGAAGCACGCCGGTCTGCGCGCTGCCGACCGAGTGGAGCTTGAGGAAAGGCATCGCCTTGAGTGCCGGGTACTGCCCCGGGTCGGTGACGACCAGCCCATCCACCTGGTGCGAAGCCATCGCCGAGATGGCCGTCGCCGGATTGTCGCCGAGATCGATGAACCGCATCGCATCGAGATACGGGCCGCCGCCCCAATAGCCCTTCACCGCACGCACGGCGGCGATCTTGCCGATCTGGTACTCGGCCAAGGTGAAGGCGCCGGTGCCCTGCGACCCGATGCGGAACACGCCCTTGTCGCCCGGATAGAGCATCAGGGCCGGGTAGTGGAACAGATATTCGGGGATTGCCACCTGCGGCACGCGACCGTTGAGGCGGACGGTGTGGTCATCGACCTTCTCGATCGCGTTGGCGTCCCACCACACGAGCTTGGTTTTCGGCTTGCCGTTCTTGTCGGTGCCGTCCGGGACGGATTTCAGCAGGAAATCCTGGACCAGACCGATGAACGAGGATCCCACCGCCGGATCGGTGAGGCGCTTGAGGTTCCACATCACGTCATCGGCGGTGAAATCCTGGCCATTGTGCCACTTGACGTTCTTGCGGACCGAGAGCGTCCAGGTCTTGAGGTCCGGCGAGGCGTCCCACTTCTCCAGCAGGTAGGGGTGGGTGATGTTGTTCGCATCGGTGAGCGTCAGGTATTCGCAAACCTGGCGCGTGACATTGGAGTTGTAGCCGCCCCAGGAATAGGTCGCCGGATTGTCGAGCGACTTCACCTGCGTGCCGAGGCGGAGAGTGCCCCCGTGCGGCATCGCGGCCGCTGCGGCGCGGGCGGCGCCGAGCGGTTCGCCGACCAAGGCGTAGGCGGCGGGTGCCGCCATGCCGACGAGCACGGCGTAGCGCAGGAACTCACGGCGATCGATCCGGCCCGCGGCCAGATCGCGCTTGAGCAAAGCGATGTTCGGATTTTCTTTTTTGGACGACATTGACGTTATCTCCCTTGCGCGTTCGAGTTTATTCGCCTGCGGGCGGACGGCCGGGTGCCGTGTTCCTGCGGTCTCGCCCTCTTTCCCTTGTCATATTCTAGCCGTTTGCGACGGCAGGTGTCATGGATTTTCTGGGGGATTTTCCGGGGCGGGTGTCCGCGGCGGACCATCCGCGTCCCGATCAGCCATAGAGCGACTCCTCGAACGGATAGGTCGAGAGCAACTGGCACCCGCCTGCCGTCACCAGCACCTGCTGTTCGAGCTTGACGCCTTCGGTTCCGCCCGCCTCGCCGATGTAGCTTTCGATGCAGATCGTCATGTTTTCCTCGAGCACTCCGTCGTAGCCGGAGCGTTCGCGGTCCTGGATGTGCGCGACCCGCGGCCATTCGTCGCATAGCCCGATGCCGTGCGCCACCGAGGAATATCGCTGGGCCACGTAGGCGTCCGGGATTCGCCACGCCTTTTCCGAGAACTCGGCGAGGCTGAGGCCCGGCTTGACCAGCGCGATATTCGCGTGGACCTGCTCCATCGCAAGGCCGTAGAGCTTGCGCTGCTCGGGTGAGGCGCGGCCGGGGCCGCAGCGGAAGGTGCGGGAGAGGTCGGCGCAATAGCCGAGCGGGCCGATCATGTCGGTATCGAAGCTGACCAAGTCGCCCGGCCGGACGACGCGGTCGCTCGCCTCCCGGAACCACGGATTGGTGCGCCCGCCCGAGGACAGCAGCCGGCACTCCATCCATTCGCCGCCCATGCGCATGTTGGTGTCGCTCAGCATGGCGAACAGCTCGATCTCGGTGATGCCCGGCCACAGCGCCGCCTGCATCCGCGCCATGCCCGCCTCGCACACCGCGATCGCATGGCTCATGCAGGCGAGCTCGTCGCGCGATTTCACGGCGCGGGCGCGCTCGCACGGCTCCTGGGCGTCGTGGATCTCGATGCCGTCCGCCTCCAGCAACTTGGCACCGAGGGGATCGAGGCGGTCGAACGCGATGCGCCGGTTGGCCCCGCACCGCTCCGCGACCAAATCGACAATCTCGCTGGCCCAGAGCCGGGCCTTCTCGTCGACCCGGCTGCCGGCGGAAAAAAAATACCAGCCGCGCGCCGGGCGGACCTCGGCGATCGTTTCGATGCCGTCGCTCAGGTGCGCGCAGCCGTGGAAATCGAAGATGACCGCCTTTCCCTGGGCCGGCACGAAGGCGTAGCGCGCCGGGTTGTGCATGGTCCACACCGCCATGTTCCGGCTGCCGGTCGCGTAGCGGATGTTGATCGGGTCGTACAGCACCGCACCCGCGTAATCGCGGCGCCGCAACTCCGCCTGCAACCGCCCCATGCGGTAGGCTCGCATACGCACCATGTCGGGACCGGCGCTATGGTCGGCGAGGCCGAGGCCCACGGATTTGCGGGCCCGGTGGAGCGGATCGTCCCGGCTCATCGGGCGGCACTCCGCTCGCGGCGAGGCTCGGCGGCGTCGCGATCCGCGCGCGGGCTGCGGCCGAACCGGCTACGATAGGCGGTGCTGAAATAGGCAGCGGAGGCGAAGCCGCAGGCCACCGCCACTTCGGTCACGCTCATGTGGGTTTGGCGCAGGAGGCCGCGCGCCCGCTCCAGCCGCGCCGCCGCGGCAAACGCCGCCGGCGTGGTGTCGAGATGGCGGCGGAACAGGCGCTCGAGCTGGCGCGGCGAGACATGCACACCCTCCGCAACCTGCGCCGCACTCAGCCGCGTCTCGGCCTGCCTCGCGATCATCTGCACCGCATGTTCCAGCCGCGGCGGCGCGGTGGGCGGGACCGAATGCGAAGGCGAGGGCTGCGGCATCTCCCCCGGCCGCAGGCGGTCGAGGATGAACTGTGTGGACACCTTCTCCGCCGTGCCGCGCCCGAAGCGCGCCCCGATGACGCCGAGCATCATGTCGAGCGGCGCGATCCCGCCGGTGCAGGTCAGCCGGTCGCGGTCGATCGCGTAGATGTCCTCGACAAAGGCGACGTCGGGAAACTCCTCGCGTACCGGCTCCAGATTCTCCCAGTGGATCGCGCAGCGGTAGCCGCGCAGCAGCCCCGCCTCGGCGAGCGCGAAGGCGCCGGTGCAGAGCGCGCCGAGCCCCACGCCCTCACGCGCCAGGCGCCGCAGTGCCGCGGCAAGGCTGCGCCCCGTCGCATGGCGCACGTCGATGCCACCGCAGACGAACACGAGGTCGAAACGCGGCGCCGCGCCGAGTGCCACGGTCGGGTGGATCGCGAGGCCGTTGCTCGCCTGCGCGGGTGCGCCGTCCAGCGTGACCGCCTGCCACTCGTACGCCGGCTCGCCGAGCACGCGGTCGGCCATGCGCAGCGCCTCGATCGCGTTGGCGACCGCGATCATCGAGTAGTTCGGCAGCGTCAGAAAGCCGAAGCGTCGCAGCGTCGCGAGGTCCATCGCGCCTCCCTTACCGCTCGACCACGAGATCGCTGGTCGGGCGCGAGCAGCAGAGCAGGATCATTCCGGCATCGATCTCGCGCTGGCGGATGCCGCCCTGATGGTGCATCTCGACCGTGCCGGAGATCAGCCGGCTCTTGCACGTGCCGCACATCCCCTTGGTGCAGGAGCAGGGCAGGCGCATCCCCGCCGCGCGCGCGGCGTCCAGCACAAAGGTATCGGCGCCGACCTGCAACGCGCGCTGCGTCCGGGAGAAGCTGACGGTAAAGGGTCTCGTCTCCAGGTCCGCCACCGTCGCCGGCACCGCCGGCTGCTCCGCCGCCAGCTCGGCGAAATCGAAACTCTCCTGATGATAGTGCGCCATGTCGAAACCGGCGTCGCGCAGCATCGCGTGCACCGCGGCCATGTAGGGCGCCGGCCCGCAGGTGAAGATTTCGCGCTCGAGAAGATCGGGCGCGACCTGCCGCAGCATCGGCAGCGACAGCCGCCCGCGCAATCCGCCCCAGCGCTCGCCGGGCGCATCCGCCTCGCACACCGCGACCGCGCGGAAGCCGGGCCGGTGCGAGGCCATCAGCGCCAGCTCGTCGCGGAAGATGATGTCGGCGGGACTGCGCGCGCTCTGCACGAACACGATGTCGGTCTCGCTTGCGAGGTCGTCATGGCTGCGCGCCATCGACATCAGCGGCGTGATGCCGCTGCCGCCGGCGAGGAACAGCAGGCGCCGCGCCGGATGGTCGGCGCAGGTGAACTCTCCCATCGGGCCGAGCGCGCGTAGCGCCATCCCGGGCCGCAGGTTGTCGTGCATCCAGTTGGAGACCGGACCGCCCGGCACGCGCTTGGTGGTGATCGAGACAAGCTGCGGGCGCGTCGGCGAGGAGGCGAGGGTGTAGCAGCGGCTGATCGAAGCACCGCCGATTTCCAGCCCGAAGGTCATGAACTGGCCGGGCCGGTAGTGGAACAGCCGCGGCTCGGGCGCCGAGAAAACAAAAGTCTTCACATCGTCCGTCTCGTCGCGCACCGCCCGGCAGACCAGCACCCCGTCCATTTCCGGGTCCCAGACCGGGACCGAGCGGGGCGGCACCGCGATCACCGGCTGCGTCGTCATCGTCACGGCTGCCGATCGAGATGGGCCGACAGGCGCTCCACGTACCAAGTCGTGAACTTCTCGACCAGCCCTTCGGTGTGGGGCGAGTAGGGACCGGGCTCGTAGCCCTGGCTGCCGGCGCCGGCATGGGCGATCGCGACCAGCTCGGAATCCTGGTGGTTCGTTGCCTCCCACACCGCCGTCAGGTTGGCGAGATCGTAGTCCTCGCCCTCCACCGCATCCTTATGCACCAGCCATTTCGTGCGCAGCAGCGTGTGGTTCGCATCGAGCGGCAGGACGCAGAAGGTCACGATATGGTCGGCCATGAAATGGTGCCAGGAGTTCGGCTGCGTCCACACCGACAGCCCGCCGAGTTTCGGGTCGTTGAAGCCGCCGAGCAGCTTGCGGCAGGCGGCGCGCGTGTCGATCGTGTGGCTCTCGCCTTCCCGGTCGAGCGGCAGCCGCTCGGCACGGTAGCCGGTGGCGCAGCCGGTCAGCCGCTCGCACAATCGGGACGGCAGCCCGCACGCTTCCCATTTCGCGTGCAGATCCGTGATCATGCCGCCGTAGCGTTCCACCTGCGCGCGCTCGGCGTCGTCCAGTTCCTTCGGGGCGAATCCGAAGCCATAGGCGAACAGCGGCACAGTCAGCTCCGGATGGTTCGCCGAGCAGTGGTAGCACTCGCGGTTGTTCTCCATCGTGAGCTTCCAGTTGCCGTGCTCGACGATGTCGATCTGCTTCGCGACCTTGCTGCCGGCGATGTCGTGCGGCGAGATGTAGGGCGTGATCGCCTGCGCCATGTCCTCGATGTCCGCGGGCGCGTCGGCGGCGAGGCAGATGAACAGCAGCCCCGCGACCGAGCGCAGATGCACCGGCTTGAGGCCGCGGCAGCTGGTGTCGAATCCCTCGCCCATGTGCTGGGCGTGCAGCAGCCGGCCGTCGAGGCCGTAGGTCCAGGAATGATAGCGGCACACCAGGTTGCCGACGGTGCCCTTGGGCCCCTCCACCAGCCGCGCGCCGCGGTGGCGGCAGACATTGTGGAAGGCGCGAACCTGCATGTCGTCGTCGCGCACGATGAGCACGGAGTTGGCCGCGATATCGACCACCATGACGTCGCCCGGTTCGGGCACGTCCGGCTCCACGCCGACATAGATCCAGTGGCGGCCGAAGATCACGTCGAGGTCGAGGCGGAAGAGGTCGTCGCTCCGGTAGAACGGCGCCTCCAGCGTGTGCCAGGGCTTGCGCCGGCCGACCAGTTCGGGGAGGGGCAGGTCGGAGAGGGGCAGGGCGGAGAGCGGCGAGTGGACGACATCCAGCATGATGGGGGCCTCGGTCGGGCTTGCTGAGCCTAATTTGGGCCGGTCCGGATCGCGCTACTTGCAATTCTACGTCATCATTATTCGATTTCACGTCAATCGGAAGCTCGCAGCGCCGAGGCGCCCAGCAGCACCCATCCCAGCATCAGCAGCGTGCCGCCGACCGGGGCCAACGGCTCGAACGCCGCATGGCCGAAGCCGAGGGCGTAGACCGCGCCGCAGAACAGCACGATGCCGAGCGCGAAGCAGGCCGCGGCGGCATCCGCGAGCCGGCCGCCGCGGGGCGCCCACAGCCCGCAAAACAGCAGCGCCAGTGCGTGCCAGCCCTGCATCCTCAGCGCGCTCTGCACCAGCGCCTGCCCGCCCGGCCCGACGCGACCGGGCAGCACGTGGGCGGCTGCCGCCGCGATCGCGACCGCGATCAGCCCGCCGAGCGCGCCGAGGCCGACCCAGAGCCGGGTCACGCGCCGGCCGCGAGGGCCTGGGTCACGCCTCGCCGATCGCGTGCAGCGCCAGGGCGCGCCGGTGCGGGCGGGTGCGGTGCTCGCACAGATAGACCGCCTGCCAGGTGCCGAGCCGCATCCGCGTGGCCGTGAACGGGATCGCAAGGTGGGTTTGCGTCACCGCCGCGCGGATGTGCGCCGGCATGTCGTCCACGCCCTCGGCGGTGTGGCGGTAGCGGGACGGATCGTCCGGTGCCAGGCGGGCGAGGAAGGCTTCGAGGTCGCCAGGTACGTCGGGATCGGCGTTCTCCTGGATCAGCAGGGATGCGGAGGTGTGGCGGCAAAACACCGTCAGCAGCCCGTCGCGCAGGCCGCTCTCGGCAAGCCATTGGGCCAGGCGCGCGGTGATGTCGTGCATGCCGCGTCCCGGCGTCTCGATCACGAGTTCGCCGGTGCGCTGGAGCAGCGCACTCATGGCCCGAACCGCGCCAGTCGCACCGCGGTGTGGCCGCGGCTCGGCCGCAGGCTGGGCATCACCAGCAGGCAGTCGTCGTGCGGCGTGCGGATCTCCGTGTTGCCGTCAATCGCGATCAGCGTGTTGCGGCGAGAGACGACGTCACCGCCACGGTACGGCTGCACGAAGGCGAAGCCGCTGGTTGCGGCCGTCACCGCCTGCGTCACGCGGGCGAAGCGCGGCGCCGGCGCGGCCGGCGGTGCCGGCGGCAGCGCCGGATGGCCAGTGATCTGGCGCGTGTGGCGCAGCAGGCCGGCGATGGCTGCGAGCGTGGTCTCGACCGTGGCTTCGTCCCAGTGCTGCCCGGCCTCCACCAGGATGGCGCGGCCGCCGCCCGCCTCGCCGAAACAGGGATAGTCGATCAGCCGCGGGCCGGTCGCGTGTCCGGTATCGGCGACGACCAGCGGCGGCGTGCCGATCGCCTGCGCCAGCGCGCGGCCCTTCTCGGTGCCGCCGCACAGCAGCAGCGGGTCCGACGGCCACAGCATCGAGTGCAGGTCGAGCAGCACGTCGACGCTTTCCATCAGCGTGCGCATTGCGCGCGCGCGATCGAGCTCGGCGGAGCGCCGCGGCCCGTCGAGCAGGGCGGGATCCCAGACCCGGTTGAGGTCCTCGTCGATGAAGCGGCTCGCGGTCGGCTGCCGCGGATCGAAGCGCACGAAGGCGTCGAGATTGGCGAAGCCGAGCGTGAGCCGTCCGCGCAACGGCACCAGCCCCGCGCGCAACAGCCGGGCGAGTGCAATGGCGCCGGCGATCTCGTTGCCATGCATCAGCGCGATGATGCAGACATGCGGTCCGGTCGCGGCGGCAGCGTGCGTGGTGAAGCCGCGCAGCCCGGTGTTGCCCTCGATCCAGGGATCGAGCACCGGCGGGCCAAGGCGCACGTCGAATGCCGGCAGCGGCGGCTGCGCCGGCGGCGGCGCCCCGTTCACGTGGCTCATGCCGCCAGGTGCCGCGCGATGCCGCGCAGGAAGGCGTCGCACCGCGCGAGCTCGGTCTCGGCAATCCATTCGTCGGGCTGGTGCGCCTGGGCGATGTCGCCCGGGCCGCACACGATGGTGGCGATGCCGGCCTGCTGGTACAGTCCCGCCTCCGTGCCGTAGCTCACTTTCCCCGCCGCGCCGGCGCCGGTGAACCGCCGCACCAGGTCGGCGAGCGGATGCTCGGCCGGCAGCGACAGGCCGGGCAGCGCGTCGAGCATCTCGATCGCGAACCCGCAGGCCGGATCGACGGCGCGCATCGCCGGCTCGATCGCGCCCGCGACATGGGCCGCGAAGGCGTCGAGGCGCGCCTGCGGCGCATCGCCCGGAATGGTGCGCCACTCCACCAGGAACTCGGCGCGTTCGGGGATGATGTTGAGGGCCGTGCCGCCCTCGATCCGGCCGACATGGATCGTGCTGTGCGGCGGATCGAAACCCTCCTCGAACGGGCCCTCACGGGCGGCGCGCCGCGCCTCGGCGGCGAGCCAGACGATCGCCTCCGCGGCGGCGGTGATCGCGTTCACGCCCTGCGCCGGCCTGCTCGAATGCCCCGGCCTGCCGCGCACCGCGACGCGTGCCGCGAGCCGGCCCTTGTGGGCGACGATCGGCTGCATCCCGGAGGGCTCGCCGACGACGCACAAGTCCGGCCGCAAGCCGCTTTCCGTGATGTCGGCGACCAGCCGGCGGGCGCCGGAGCAATCGGTCTCCTCGTCGTAGGAGACGAACAGGTGCAGCGGCGCGGCCAGGCGCATCGCCAGGAGATCGGGCACCGCAGCCAGGCAGCAGGCGACGAAGCCCTTCATGTCCGCCGCCCCGCGGCCGATCAGCCGCCCGTGCTCGCGGCGCAGCGCGAACGGGTCGGCGGACCACGCCTGACCATCGACCGGGACGGTATCGACATGGCCCGACAGCGCGATCCCGCCCGGCGCGCGCGGGCCGATCAGCGCGTGGATGTTGGCCTTCGCGCCGTCTTCGCTGCTGCTCACGCGATAGAACACGCCGTGCGCATCGAGGAAGTCGCGCACGAAGCGGATCAGCGGGACGTTCGAGTTGCGGCTGGTCGTGTCGAACGCGACCAGGTTTGCGAGCATCTCGGTGGAGGCGGGCCGCATTGAGCCATCCTATACGCCCGCGCGACGGCGGCAACTCGCGGCCCGGCGACCCGGGCCGCGAGTTGCAGCGGGGACTACAGGCCGGCCTGGGTCACGAATTTGGTGTTGAGGTAGCTCTCGATCGCCTCCGAGCCGCCCTCCGAGCCGTAGCCCGAATCCTTGACGCCGCCGAATGGCACTTCGGGCAGGGCGAGACCGTGGTGGTTGATCGCCATCATCCCGCTCTCGACGCGCGCCGCGATCGCGTGCGCGGTCTTCGCCGATCGTGTGTAGGCGTAGGCGGCGAGACCGTAGGGCAGCCGGTTCGCCTCCTCTACCGCCTCGTCGATCTCGCCGAACGGGACCATCAGCGCGAGCGGGCCGAACGGCTCCTCGTTCATCGCGCGCATCTCGCGGCTGACGTTGGTGAGCACGGTCGGCTCGAAGAAATTGCCCTTGTTGCCGATGCGGCTGCCGCCGGTGCGGATCTCGGCGCCGTGCTGGGTGGCATCCCCGATCAGGCTCTCCATCGCGGCGACGCGCCGCGGATTGGCGAGCGGCCCCATCTGCGTGCCCTCCTCCAGGCCGTCGCCGACGCGCACCCGTTTCGCAGCGGCGGTGAACTTGTCCACGAAGGCGTCGAACACCCGCTCCTGCACCAGGAAGCGCGTGGGCGAGATGCAGACCTGGCCGGCGTTGCGGAATTTGCTGGCCGAGAGCAGCTTCGATGCCGCGTCCACGTCGGCGTCGTCGAACACGATCGCCGGCGCATGGCCGCCGAGCTCCATCGTCATCCGCTTCATGTGCGCCCCGGCGAGCGCCGCGAGGTGCTTGCCCACCGCCGTCGAGCCGGTGAACGAGATCTTCCGGATCACCGGGTGCGGGATCAGGTATTCGGAAATCTCCGCCGGCACGCCATAGACCACGTTCACCACGCCGGCCGGAACGCCCGCATCGGCGAAGGCGCGCACCAGCTCGGCGGGGGAGGCGGGCGTCTCCTCCGGCGGCTTGACGATGATCGAGCAGCCGGCGGCCAGGGCCGCGGAGATTTTCCGCACGCACTGGTTGATCGGGAAGTTCCAGGGCGTGAAGGCGGCAACCGGGCCGACCGGCTCCTTGATGACGAGCTGGTAGATGCCCTCGGCGCGCGCGGGGATGACGCGGCCATAGGCGCGCCTCGCTTCCTCGGCGAACCACTCGATCACGTCGGCGGCGGCCCCGATCTCGCCGCGGGCCTCGGCGAGCGGCTTGCCCTGCTCCTGCGTCATCAGCCGGGCGATCGCATCGGTGCGCTCGCGAACCAGGGCAGCGGCGCGGCGCATGATCTTGGCGCGCTCGAAGGCGGATTTCTTGCTCCAGATCTCGAAGCCCTTCTGCGCTGCGGCGAGCGCGCGGTCGAGATCGGCGCGGCCGGCGTGGGCGACGCTGCCGATCGCCTCGCCGGTTGCGGGGTTGACGACCGAGAGGGTGCGGCCGTCCTCGGCCGGGGTCCAGGCGCCGTCGATGAAAAGCGAGACCTGCGGATACATGGCCGGTCCTTCCGTTCTGGGATTGGGGGAGCCGGACTATGATCCGGGGCCGCGCCTCGGTCGAGATGCGGCCCGGTAATGCCTCAGTCGCAATCTTGGCCGCGGAACACGAACTTGAGCTTGGTAAGGAGCTCGATCGAATCGACACGTTATGGTAGCTTTACTTTCGTGGGCGAGTGCGGTCGAGATCAGCGATCAACGCGTGAGAGACGCATACGGACGGCTTGTGGCGGGGGTGAGCGGCTGCGGCGAGCCCGATAAAACCCTGTTCTCAGGCGGCAGCGACCTGATCCAGCCGTGTTCTCAGGCCGGCAGCGAGCCTGATCCAGTTCTGGTCTCAGCCGCTTGCCCGCGTGCGGCGAGCACGC
Source organism: uncultured Alphaproteobacteria bacterium (assembly GCA_963777265.1). GTDB lineage: Bacteria > Pseudomonadota > Alphaproteobacteria > Acetobacterales > Acetobacteraceae > DATAYA01. The sequence goes on from CAVZPY010000011.1 coordinate 64,836, forward strand.
GGCGATAGAGCGCGATCTGGCCCTCGGTGGTCGCCTCCCAGCCGAAGCGCTCGGCATAGGCGCGGGTCGCGGCGCGATCGGGCGGGTCGGCGAGCAGGTCGCGGACCGACGCCGCGATCGCCGCGGGCGTGTTCTCGCGCGCGATCAGCCCCGCCTCGCGGGACTGCACCACTTCCGGGTTGCCCCAGATCGGGCTCGCGACGACCGGTGTGCCGCAAGCCATCGCTTCGAGCAGCACGTTGGCCCAGCCCTCGCGGCTGGAGGCAAGCACCAGCAGATCGGCGGCGGTGTAGATCGGCGCCAGCTCCGCGTGCGGCCGTGCCCCAAGCAGGCGAACGCGCGGGCCAACGCCGAGGCGGGCGGCGAGCGCCTCCAGCCGCGCCCGCTCCGGCCCCTCCCCCACGATCACCAGGTCGCAATCGGGCAGCAGGTGCAGCGCCTCGATCACGCGGTGGTGGCCTTTGCGCTCGATCAAAAGCCCGACCGAGAGCAGGGTGGGGCGAGTGAGACCGAGCGCCGCGCGGGCGCCGGCGCGGTCGGTGGCGGGGCGAAAGAGCGCGGTATCGACGCCGTTGCGCAGCACCGTAACGCCCGCGGGTGCCGCCCCCAGCGCCACCATGGCCTCCTTCAGCGCGGCGCTGACCGCGACCGCCGCGTCGGCGGTGCCGAGCGCGCGGCGGATCAGGCGGCGCGGGATGCGGAAGCGCGGAAACAGGCTGATGTCCGAGCCGCGCGCCGTGACCACCACCGGCCGGCCGAAGCGGCGGCCGAGCTGCACGGCCGCGACGCCCTCGGGGAAGAAATAGTGCGCGTCGATCGCGTCGAAGCGCAGCCCCGCGGCGAGCAGGCGGCCGATCGCGCGCGCCGCGGCGGCTTCGAGCAGGGCCGGTGCCACCGCCATGCCGAGCTTGGGGATGGCGAGAAAGCGCGGGTGATGGATGGTCAGGCCGTGGCGCCGCTCCTGCGCCGGCACATCGCCCCGGTGCCGGCCGGGGAAGTAGGGCACCGGGGCGAGCACGGTCGCTTCCACGGCCCCACTGGCGACGAGCTGGCGCAGGCGGTTCTCCACGAACACGCCGTGGTTGGGCTGGGCGGCGTTCGGATAGAGGGTGGAGAACGTCAGGAGTCGGATCGGCGGCGCCACGGCGGCGGCTCGGGGTCGGGACGGCCCGCCGCGCCGCGGGGCGCGGCGGCGCGGCGCCAAGGGCGAGGGGGTGGTCCGACGCGGCGGCCCACGGGCCTGGAGGCGTCCTGCCGGGGATCGCCGATATGGCGGGCATCGAACGGCGACCATGGTCGGTTCGGGCCGCGATGGTCCTGCAGCACCCAGATGCAGAGCCAGGCGGTGCCGATCATGACGGCGAGAAAGAGCAGGCTGTCCATGCCATCGCCTTTCAGCGCAGCGGCGGCGGCTCGCCGAGCCGCCCCCGCGCCAGTCCGCCGACCGGCCGGCGGGCGATCCCGACGGAGGGCGCTGGTCGCCAAGGCAGGCTCGCCGCCGGCACCCGCGCCCTTGCGACTTCGAGGGCGGCCTCGAGGATTATCAGCAGGGTGAAGAAATAATCCCAATACGAGAGCGGCAGGAACGTGCCGCCGACAAGATAGGCAACGATCGCGACCTGCGACATCCGGCCGAGATCCCGAAGCCAGTCCAGCTCCGGATGGCCGCGCGCGAGGCGGACCAACCGAAACGAGTTGACGATGCCCACGATCACCATCCCGAGCCAGGCGAAGAACGCCGGGAAGCCGTTCTCGGACAGTACTTCGAGGAAGATGTCATGGGTCGAGCGGGCGGTCGCGGTCGGGTCCACGGTATCGACCACGCTCTGCGTATAGGGACCCATGAAGCCCGAACCGGTCAGCGGATGGGCGAGCGCCAGCTTGATCGCGACGCCCCAGATCTGCAGCCGGTCTTCGGCCGAACTGTCCCCCTGGTAGTGGATGATCGTGTCCATCCGCTCGGTCCATGAGGCCGGCATGAACGCGAAGGAGGCGGTCAGCACGAACACCAGCACGAACGCCGCGCTCGCCTTCTTGCGGCTGCGCGACCACATCACGGCGGCAACCGCGAGCAGGGCGAGCAGCGCGCCTCGGGAATAGGTGGCGACGACGCCGAGCACCGTCAGCCCCATGACCGCGAACACTCCCGCGCGCACCACGCGATGCGGTGAGCGCAGCCGCAGATAGTTCATCAGCGGCATGCAGACCAGCAGACCAACCGCGAGATTGTTGTTGTCGCTGATCATGCTCGATGGCGGGCCATAGACACGATAAATGCCGCCGGCGTGGATCGCGAATGCGCCGCCCTTGATGCCGTAGAAGGCGAGCGTGATCACCATCATCCAGATCAGCGCGTGGATGCGCTGCGCGTCGGTGAGCAGTGCGCGGATCACCAGCAGGAAGAAAAACGTCTTGAACACGATCGAGTATTTGCTATCGACATCCGCCGCCGGCGCCATCGCGAAGTATGTCGATATCGAGATGGCGACCAGGAAGATCAGCAGCAGGATGGTGGTCGCATCCCGCGGCACCCGCTTGGGTTCGCCAGCAATGACGCAGCCCATCGCGGTCGCGAACCCCACCATCAAGGGCCCAGGGCAGGCTGGAGGCGATGCCATAGGTAAGCTGGTGCGGGCTCATGAAGGAGATGAAGCACCACAGCAGCACGCCGACGAACGGCCGCGCCACCGCGACCGACAGCAAAGCGAGCATCTCGGCGCCGAACAGCAGCTCGCGCATGGGCGTGCCGCTCAGCGCCGCCGGGGCGGATGCATGGCGCGCATCAGCTCTTGGAGAGCGCGGTCAGCAATTGCTGGGCCTGCGCCTTTTCCTGGAACGCCGATTTCGCCGCCACCAGGGCGTTCAGCAGCTTGATCGCGGCATCGCGCTGGCCGGTGTCCTTCAGCGCCACCGCGAGATGGAAGGCGATGCTCGGGTCGCTCGGCCGCTCGGCATTGGCCTGCCGCAGCAGCGGCACGCCCTTCGCCGCCTGCCCCTGCTTGGTCAGGATCCAGCCCAGCGTATCCGCGGTCTCACCGCTTGAGGAGGAGAGCACGTAGGCCTGCTGCGCCAGCCCGAGCGCTTGCGGGTCGCCCTTGTGCTGATAGACCCAGGCGAGATTGTTGAGCGCGACCGCGTCGTGCGGCTGTTTGGCCAGAACCAGCTTCAGGTTCGCCTCCGCCTCGCCCCAGGCGCCGGCCGCGATCTGCATCGAGGCCAGCGTCTGGACCAGCGCCAGATCCTGCGGGTGCTTGGCGGTCCAGTCCTGCAAGGTCTGCATCGCCGCTTGCGGCTGTCCGGCGGCGGCTTCTGCCCCGGCGAGCCGGTCGACCAGGAACGCCGAAGGCGTCGCCTGCAACGCCGCCTGGTAAGCGCGGGCGGCCTCGGCGGGCTGCTTGGCCAGCATGTAGGCATCGCCGCGCAGCGCGCTGGCGGGAGCGAAGGTGCGCAGCTGACTGCTCAGCCGGTCGGCGGCAGCAAGCGCACGCGGCAATCCGCCGGCCGCGTAGTCGATCTGCAAGTAGTATTCGAGAAGCTGGAGGTTTTGCGGCTGGCGCGCCAGGCCGGCCGAGACCACTTGGCGCGCCGCCTCGTAATCCTTGGCCGCGATCAGCACGCCGATCAGCTCGCGGCGCGCCTCGATCGAGTCCGGGGCGGCCGCGACCAGGCTCTGCAACGTATCGCGGGCCGCGCCGGTGTCCTTCAGTGCCATCTCCGCCCGCGCGCGGGCGCTGAGCAGGAGCGGGTTCTCGGTCGGGTGCGCGGCATCCGGCGTGAGCAGCGTGAGCGCCTTCTTCGGATCGCCGTCACGCACGTAGAGATCGGCCAGTGCCGCGGTGAACCCGGCGTTGGCCGGCTCCGCCTGCCGCGCCTTCTGCAGCACCGCCACGGCCTCGGCGCTCTTCTTCTGCGCCATCAGCCCGTTCACCTCGGCCGAGACCGCGGGGGCATAGGCCGGCTGCTTGGCGAGGATCTCGGCAAGCACGCGGTCGGCTTCGGCGCTCTTGCCCTCCATCGCCGCCACCTTGGCAAGGTTCATGCGCGCCGGCATGTAGTCCGGGTGCTGCTTGACCACGGCCTCGAAGGTGGTGCGCGCGGCAGGCAGGTCGAGTTCGGCGAGCTTGACCATGCCGGCGAGGTTGCCGATCTCGGCCGTGTCGCCCTGGGTCTGGCGCAGCTTGGCGAGCGAGGCGGCGGCGGCATCGACCTGCCCGCTCGCAAGCTGCGCGAACACCAGCGCCTGGCCGGCATAGCCCTGCTTCGGCGCCAGCTTGAGCGATTGCTCGAGATCGCCGATCGCGGCACTCTCCTGGCCGAGGCCGAGCCGCGTCGCGGCCAGCCGGGTGCGGATCGCAGCGTCCCGAGGTGCCAGGGTGGCCGCCTTCTGGAACGCCTGCACCGCGTCATCCGGGCGGCCGGCCAGCACGTAGGCGCGGCCGAGCATGTCCTGCATCTCCGCGTCGGCACGGCCGGCCGCGGCGATCGGAGCGAGGGACGCGATCACCGGGGCGGCATCGCGCTGGCTGAGCTCGATCTGCGCGAGCAGCTTGACGCCGGCCGGATCGTTCGGGTTGCGGGCGGCGTATTTCGTCGCCGCGGTGATGGCCTGCTGCACCTGGCCGAGCCGGAACTTGACGACCGCCTGCAGGAAATAGGCGCGCGGGATCGACGCCATCGCGATCGAGATCCGTTGCAGGTCGGCATCGGCATCGGCCCAGCGCTGCGCCTTGGCGGCGAGCACCGCCTCGAGATAGGTCGCCTGGATATTGCCGGGGACAATCCTGAGCACCTGCGCGAGATCGGCCTTTGCCGCCGCGTCCTGGCCCAGCATGATGTTGGTGGCGGCCCGCTCGGCGAGCGGCGTGGGCGCGCCGGGGGCGGCGGCGACGGCTGTGTTCAGCAGCGCCACCGCGGCCTTGGGGTCGCCCCTGCCGCGCAGCAATTGCGCCTTCAGCACCAGCGCATCGACCTGCTTGGGATCGAGCGCCAGCACCGCGTCGAGCCGTGCCGTCGCCTCCGCCGCGTCGTGCTGGACGAGGGCGAGCTTCGCCTCCCCGAGCACCGGGTCGGGCGATTTCGGCGCGAGCTTCGCCGCCTGCTCGAAGGAGGCCTTCGCCGCCGCCGGCTGCTGCAACGCGAGTTGGGCGTAGCCGCGCGCGACCAGCACGGCCGCATTGACCGCGGGATCGGCCTGGTTGGCCGGCATCTCGCGCAGCAAGGCTTCGTAGCGGCGCTGGGCGAGGTAGGCGCGGGCCAGCAGCTCGGTTGCAAGCCGCGCATTGTAGCCGGCGTCGAGCGCCGCGCGGGCCTGCTTCTCCGCGGCCACCGCGTCGCCGAGCCGCAGATCGAGCACGCCGAGCTCGTATTGCGCGACGGCATTCTTCGGATTGGCCTTGACCGCGTTGCGGAGCTGGATCATCGCCGCGCGCACGTCACCCTGCTTCAGCAGCCGCTGCGCGTCGGCGAGGTAGTTGGGCGCCGCGATCGCCGGCAGCGGGGCGGCCGCAAGCGCGCCCGCGAGCAGCCCGGCGGCCAGCATGGCGGCGGATGTGCAGAGGCTGGTTGTGCGCGGCATCTCGATTATCCTCGCTCGTAGCGCGGCACCGGCCCGGCGGCGCCGGGCTCGTCGATGATCTCGTCCGGGCCGGCGCCCGGTTCCTTCCCCGGCAGCTTCGGCGCGATGCCGTGGACCTCCATCAGCCCATAGAGCGTGGGCCGGCTGATCCCCAGCAGCTTGGCCGCGGCCGCCAGCGTGGCGTTGCTGCGGGCCAGCGCCATCTGGATCACCTCCCGCTCGGCCCGCAGGCGCGCCGAGCGAAGATCGAGGTCAGGGATAATATCGCGCGGCGGCGCCAGCTCCAAGTCCGCCGCTTCGATCAGCCGCCGCTCGGCCATCACCACCGCCCGCTTCATCCGGTTCTCGAGCTCGCGCACGTTGCCCGGCCAGGCGTGCATCTCGATCGCGGCCAGCGCGTCGTCGGTGAAGCCGGCGAGGCTGCGGCCGAACTCCCGATTGAAGCGGCCCAGGAAGTAGCGCGCCAGCAGCACCGCGTCGCCGCCGCGGTCGCGCAGCGGCGGCACCCGCACCGTCACCGGGTTGAGCCGATAGAACAGGTCGGCGCGGAAGCGCCCGTCGGCCACCCGCTCCTCGAGGCTCTGGTTGGTGGCCGAGACGATGCGCACATCGACCTGGATCGGCGCGCGGCCGCCGACCCGTTCGACCACCTGGTCCTGCAGCACCCGCAGCAGCTTGACTTGCAGCGCCGGCGGCAGATCGCCGATCTCGTCGAGGAACAGCGTGCCGCGATGCGCGGCCTCGATCTTGCCGACGGTCTGCTTCACCGCCCCGGTGAAGGCGCCGCGCTCGTGGCCGAACAGTTCGCTCTCGAGCAGGTTCTCGGGGATCGCCGCGCAATTGAGGGCGACGAACGGCTGCGCCGCGCGCGGGCCGAGTTCGTGCAGCGCGCGCGCCAGCGCTTCCTTGCCGGTGCCGCTTTCGCCGAGCAGCAGCACCGTCACGTGGGTCGCCGCCAGCCGCTCGACGGTGCGGCAGACGCGCAGCATCGCATCGCTCGCGGTGATCAGGTTGCGGATCGCGACCGTCTGCGGGGCGGCGGCAAGTCGACGGTTCTCCTCCTCGAGCTCGTGCAGGCGCAGCGCGCGGGCGACGATCGTACGCAGCACCTCGATATCGACCGGCTTCTCGCAGAAATCGTAGGCACCGGCGGCGATCGCCTTCAGCGCGTGGGCGCGGTCGCCGCTGCCGGTCGCGATCACCGTCTTCATCTCGGGCGCCAGCCGCTGCAACTCCTCCAGCGCCGCGAAGCCCTCGCTGGTGCCGTCCGCATCGGGCGGCAGGCCGAGGTCGAGGATCGCGATCGCCGGCCGCTCCTTACGCGCGAGCGCCAGCGCCGGCTCGCGTGCCTGGGCCACCAGCACCTCCCAGCTCGCGAACGCCCAGCGGTACTGGCTCGCCAGCCCGTCATCATCCTCGACGATCAGCAGCTTGGGTTTGGCCATCTGGGTCCGATCAGGCGGAGAGCGAGGCGGCCTCGGCGACCGCTACCCCCTCGGCCGGCAGCAGCACGCGCATCGTGGTGCCCGATCCGGGCTCGCTCAGCACCAGCAGATCGCCGCCGGCCGCGCGCAGCAACTCGCGCGCCTGCCAGGCGCCGATGCCGCTGCCCGTCGCCTTGGTCGAGCGGAACGGGCGGAACAACTGGTCGCGGATGAACTCGGGCGTCATGCCCGGGCCGTGATCGGCGATGTCGATCAGCACCCGCCGCGGCTCGTGGCGGATGCGCAGCCGCACGCCCTGCCCGGGTGCGGACGCCTCGATCGCGTTGTTCAGCAGGTGCGTGATGACGGCGTCGAACGCGCCCGCCTCCATCGCGACCGAGGCCGAGCGGCCGTCCGGGACCAGCACCACCGCATCGGGGCGCCCGCGTGCCAGCGTGCCGACGAGTTCGCCGAGCCGCTGTGCCGGCTCAATCGTGGTGCGCTCGATCGTCACGTCCGGCGCCTGCAGCTTGGCGATCATGCCGGCGATCCGGTTGCTCGCGGAGCGGATTGTGCGCAGCACGTCGCGCTGGAACTCCGGATTGTCGGCATGGATTTCGGCATTGGCGAGCAGCAGCGAAAGCTGGCTGCCGACGTTCTTGACGTCGTGGACCACGAAGGCGAAGCGCTTGCTGTATTCCTGCAGTTGCCGCGTCTGCATCAGCACCTGCGTCGCGCGCTGCTCGGCGACATAGCTCGCCGCCTGGCGGCCAATGATGCGCAGCAGGTCGAACACCTCGCGGTCGAGCCTGAAGGCGGCGCGCGGGCGGCCGAGCAGCACGAAGCCGATGACCTGCCCGAGATGGTTGAGCGGAACTGCGAGCCAGGGGTGCGGCATGCCGGCCAGCGCCGCCGCCGGCTTCGCCTCCGGCGCAGGCCCGCCGAGGACCACGATCCAGTCGCCGTCGCGGAAAGCCTGCGCCATCGGATCGTCCGCCGCGACCGGGGCGGGGACGGCGGGCATGTTCCACGACCCGGCCCAGGTGAACGCCGTCTCTCCCGGCTCGCGTACCATCATGGCGCCGCCGGAGCTGTCCACCACCTCGGCGAGTGCCCGGATCACGCGCCGCTGCAGCCCGACATAGGCCCCGACCCTGGCCTCGGCGGCGGAGAGGGTGGTGATGCAGCGCATCCATTCCCGGCGATAATCGTAGCGATGGCTGAAGAAATGGTCGACGAGCACCCCGCGCAGCCGCGACCGCGCCGAGCCGGAGGTGAACACCACCAGCAGCGCGATCACGCCGGCGAAGATGATGCTGATCTCGGCCACCTCGCCCCAGCCAGGGCCGAGCCTGCGGAACACCTCCCCGGCGGCGGCCAGTGCGAGCAGGAAGATGCCGCTCGCGACCAGGGTGGCGCTGCGGAACACCACGGTCCGCGAGACATGGATGTCGATCTCCCAGCGCCGGTTGCGCACCGCCCCGATCGCCAGCAGCGGTGCGACCAGCGCGGTCGCCGTCGCGCGGCCCGCGAACAGCAGGGGCGAGACGCGATGGAACAGCACCGCATCGGCGTAGAGCACGAAATCGTACAGGAACATGCCGCCGATCGCGATGCAGGGCAGGTTGATGTACCAGCGCGCGTCCTCGGCCTCGGGCGTGTTCCGATAGAGGTTCTCGACCAGGAGAATGTTGCAGACCGCAAGCCCGAGCCGCGCCGCCACCCGCAGCGACCACAGCGACACGTGCGGGCCGAGCGTCAGCAGGTCGGCCAGCGGCAGCACGCCGAGCACCATCACCGCGACCAGCCCCATGGTCGCGAAGCCGCGGCCGAGCAGCCGGTCGCCCTGGATGCCGCGGCGATAGAGATGCAGCACGAAGCCGTACCAGGCCACCGCGCGGGCCAGTTCGAGGCCGCCGGCGACGCCGCCGAGCCCTCCCATACCCGGACCGGACGCGACGGCAGCGGCCCAGACCGCGGTCACGAGGCACGCCCCCGCGAGCAGCAGGCCGGTGCGGCTACGCCGTGCCTGCACCAGGATCAGGCCGGCCAGACCCGCATAGACCGCAGCGCACAGCGCGTACAGCCCCGCCATCACCCCGCCGTCCAGGCCCATCCTCCCTCGTCTTCGCGCCCGCGGCTCATCCGCGTCCGCTCACGCCGCCGTCATCATACGATGGTCTGCCCCGTAGCGCCATGCGGATGAGCGACCCGGCGCCGAACCCGGATCACGGCCGCGGCCGCGCCGGACTCGCGGGGCCTGGCGATTGGCGCCCCGGCCGGCGCGAGGGCGGCTGCGCTATCGGGCACCTTCCTGAAACAGGATGACGCGGACGGTCGAGATCAGGATCAGGAGGTCGAGGAACAGGCTGCGGTTCTTCACGTAATAGAGGTCGTACGACAGTTTCTCGCGGGCGTCCTCGACCGAGGCGCCGTACGGGAAATTGACCTGGGCCCAGCCGGTGATGCCGGGCTTGACCGCGCTGCGGTGACGATAGAGCGGGATCGCCTGGGCGAGCTGCTCGACGAAATGCGGGCGCTCCGGACGGGGGCCGACGAAGCTCATCTCGCCGCGCAGCACGCAGAGGATCTGTGGCAGCTCGTCGATCCGGGTCGCCCGGATGAAGGCGCCGACGCGGGTGATGCGGGGGTCGTTCGGCGCCGCCCAGAGCGGCCGCCCCTGCTCGGCATCGACTTTCATGCTGCGGAATTTCAGCAGCGTGAACACCCGCCCGTGCAGGCCGACGCGCTGCTGGCGATAGAACACCGGCCCGGGGCTGTCGAGCCTGACCGCGATCGCGGTCAGCAGCATCAGCGGCAGGGTCATCAGCAGCAGGATCAGGCTCGCCACGACATCGAGACAGCGCCGCAGGGCCGCCGCGAGCACGCTGGTATGGAAGCCCTCGGCGAAGGCCAGCCGTGCCGGCGAGATGTGATCGACGTCGATGCGCCCGAGCTGCTGCTCGCGGAACTCGACGTCGTCCATCACCCGGATGCCCCGGGTGCGGTAGGCCAGCAGCGCCTCCGTCGGCAGCGGGCGAGCATCCTCGCAGGCGACCACCACACCCCAGATGTGCAGCCGCCGCAGCGCCTCGGGCGGCGGCAGGTCGCGGGCGGTGCCGCCGCCCTCGCCCATTGCCGCGATCGCGGGCTCGTCCGCCGATCCGGTCAGGCTCGCGGCGACCGGCGGCAGTGCCGCGAGTTCGAAGAACCGGGCCTGCTGGCCGCGGATCACGGCGGCGATGCTGTCAGCGCGCGCGTCGTCGCCCAGCACCAGCACCCGGCGCGCGAACAGCTTCATCCGCACCGCCGAGCTGAAAGCCCACCGGGTGACGAACAGGCAGATCGTCCAGGCGAACAGGATTTTCAGCAGCCGCAGCAGGTCGTGTGGCAGCGCCCGCGGCAGCGCGCCGGGCAGACCGCCGCGATACGCCGCGTGCGCCGCCAACATCGCCGGCAAGGCGATCACCACAACGACCGCCGCATTGAGCAGCAGCCGGCGGCGTTCGAGGCACACTTCCGGACGGTAGAGGCCGATCGCGAGCGAGGTGGCGCCGATGGTGCCGACCAGCCGGGCGGCGAGCAGCGCGCTCGCCGGATGCAGTGGCAGCGCCGCGGTCGCCGGCTCGGCGGCGGCGACCAGCATCGCGTAGATCAGAACGAACGAGAGCGCCAGCTCGGCGGCACAGAGTGCCAGCATCTCCAGCGAGACGTAGTGGCCCAGGATCCGGGTCATCGCCAATCCTCCGTCCGCCGTCCCGTCATCGCCGTGTCCCAACCGTTACCGACGTCAAGCGCGTCCGTATACGAAACGTCCCCGATCCCGAGAATTGCACGATTTTTGGAGCCGTTCTGGCTCTTGTCGAACGCCGGCCGTGATCGTGGGATATCCTGACGCCCATTGAAGCCGCCACACCCACTTGGCCAAAGACACAGCGGCCCGCTCGCCGCTCACGCCCGAATGCCAGCGTTATCCGAGCATTACACGGCACTCGCCGATGGTCAAGCCGTGAACGCAATGGCGGGGTGACGCACGCCACACTGTGATCGGTCGGCGTGCGCCCGCGACCATGTGACACAACCATTGCGGGCATCAATCGTCACCTTCGCCCCACGCGTGCCGCGAGAAGGCTTTACGCTAAAGGCGCGTTAGTGGTATTCTCCGCATGTTTTCGAAACGGCCCCGAACGGACCGGACGGCGGCGTCCGGGTGGTGGGGATGCGGGCCGCCGCGGATGCGGGTTGTCGCCCGGGTCGGCGGCGGAAGGGAGGGCGTTGTTGCAGGCGCGTAGCTCAGTGGCAGAGCGCTGCCACAACATGGCAGAGGCGGGGGTTCAACTCCTTCCGCGCCTATCACCGCCCGGCTCGGGCGCCGGTTCTCTGGCGCCGGTTCTCGGGCGGCGGTTTCGTCGATGGAGGATTTCACGATTGTGATCGGCATTCGTCGCACGGCCCGGTTGGCCGCCTGTCTCGCCCCGGGTCTCGCCCTGGGCCTCGCCGCAGCCGGCTGCGCCCCGACCGCGGCGACCGTCGCCGCCTCGCCCGCCGCCGAGGCGGCGCAGCGCAACTCGATGTACGTGATCGGCCCGGGCGACACGCTCAGCGTGTTCGTCTATCGCGCGCCCGAGCTCAGCGTGAGCGACCTGCCGGTGCGGCCCGACGGGCGCATCTCGGTGCCGCTGATCCCCGACATCGTGGCCGCCGGCAAGACGCCCACCGAGCTCGCGAGCGACATCGAGGCGAGGCTGCGCCAATACGTCAAGGAACCGAACGTCACGGTGATCGTGCGCAGCTTCGTCGGCCCGTTCAGCCGCCAGGTCCGGGTGATCGGCGAGGCGGTGAAGCCGACCGCGATCCCGTACCGTGACCACATGACGCTGCTCGACGTGATGATCGCGAGTGGGGGCTTGACCAAGTATGCCGCCGGCAACCGCGCGGTGATCGTCCGCCGGCTACCGAACGGGCAGGAGACGACGCTGCACGTCCACATCGACAGCCTGCTCAACAACGGCAACATCAGCGACAATGTCGAGATGCAGCCGGGCGACACGCTGATCATCCCGCAATCGTGGTTCTGATCCACCGGCTCGCCGGAGCCCTTCTGCCCACACCAGACAGCCTAGACCAGATCGCCTAGCGCAGACTGCCTAGACCAGACGGCCAACGACGTAACGGGGCGTGCATGGATTCGGTCCGCATCTTCGTCCTCCAGCAGATCGCGGCGGTATGGCGCCATCGCTGGCTGGCACTGGCCGCCTCGTGGCTGATCTGCGGTGCCGGTTGGGCCGCCGTGAGCCTGATGCCCAACCAGTTCGAGTCGAGTGCGCGCATCTATGTCAATGTCGATGCGGTGCTGACGCCGCTGCTGCGCGGCCTCGCGGTGGAGGGCGAGTCCGCCGCGACGCTCGACTATCTGCAGCGCACCCTGCTCAGCCAGCCCAACATGGGCAAGGTGATCTCCAAGACCGATCTCGACTTGCAGGTGACGACCCCGGCCAGCCGGCAGCGGATGGTGGAGGGGCTGGCACGGTCGATCCATGTGGTGCCGGAGACCCGCACGCTGTTCACCATCTCGTACCGCAACACCAGTCCCCAGCTCGCGCACGACGTGGTGCAGGCACTGCTCGACATCTTCACCGAGAGCACCACCGGCACCGATCGCGCCGATCTCGAGAACGCGCAGCACTTCCTCGACCAGCAGATCGCCTCCTATGAGCGGCAGTTGCGCGACGCCGAGCAGCGGCGGGCGGCATTCAAGGCCAAGTATGTGGACCTGCTGCCCTCGACCGAATACGGCGGCGCGACCGGGCTGGATTCGGCGCGCAACGCCGAGGGGGCGCTGAAGGGCCAGCTCGCCGACGCGATGGCACGGCGCGACACGCTCAATAAGGAGTTGGCGGCCACCCCGCAGTACCTGCCGTTCAGTGCGCTCGCCGGCGTCGCGGGCGGGCCGTCCGCCAATGCGGTGGCACTCGCCGAGGCGGAACGCAAGCTGGCGCTGCTGCGCCTGCAATACACCGAACAGGACCCCGACGTGATCGCGCAGCGTCAACTGGTGGCGGCGCTGCGCAGCGGCAGGATGGGACCGCTCGCCGAGGCACCCGCTGCCGCCCGTCCGGCGGCGAACGCGGCCACCGGCGCGCCGAACGCGCTCTATCAGGACCTCAAGCTCAAGGTGGTTGACGCCGACGTCCAGATCGCCTCGCTGCAGCGGCAGGTGCAGGCGGCGAGCGCGGAGCGGGAGCGGATGGAGAAGATCGCGCGCGCCGCACCGGAGGTCGAGGCGCGGTACCAGAACCTCGATCGCGACTACACCGTGCTGCGCAAGAACTACGAGGAACTGCTGGCGCGGCGCGAGAGTGCCGCGATCGCGCAGGCGGCCAACACCCAGGCCGACAAGGTCAAGCTCACCGTGGTCGATCCGCCCCTGGTGCCGCATACGCCGGTGGCGCCGAACCGGCTGCTGCTGTTGAGCGTGGTGCTGGTGCTCGGCCTGGGCGGCGGCGCCGGTCTCGCCTTCCTGCTCGGCCAGCTCGACCGGTCGTTCCGCAGCGTCGATGATCTGCGGGCACTCGGGCTGCCGGTGCTGGGCGCGCTGTCGCTGGTCGGCACGGCGACGGTGCGGCGGCGGATGGTCTCGGTGCTCGGCTTCGGCATGGTCGTGCTGCTGCTGGTCGCCGTGTTCGGCGGGCTGATCGCGCACACCGCGCGCTTCGGCGCCGTGATCTGAGCATGGCAAGCAAGCCGTTCCACCTGGTCGAGCGCGCAGCCGAGCGGCTGCGCCAGGAAGGACTGCTCGATGGCGCCTCGCTCGGGGCGCCATCGCTGCCGCCCGGCGCACCGCTCCCCGAGCATCCCGACCTGCGCCCCGAATTGCGCCCCGAATTGCGCCCCGACGCGCGCCCAGACCTGGGACCCGACCTGGCCGGGGCCATCCCCGCCGCGGTGGCCGAGGCTGCCAGGACGGAGCCACGTCCGGCGCGGCCGGTGATCGCGGCGGCGCTGCTCGAACGCGCGGGCATGGTGCCCTGGAACCGCGCCCGCTCGCGCGTCTCCGAAGAGATCCGCCTGCTGCAGAGCCAATTGCTGCGCTCGGCCTTCGCGCCCGCGGACGGCCGGCAGACGCCGCTCAACCTGGTGATGGTCACCAGCGCGCGGCCGGGCGAGGGCAAGAGCTTCGCGGCCCTCAACATCGCCGCCGGTATCGCGCGCCAGCAGGACCGGGAGGTGCTGCTGGTCGATGCCGACGGCAAGCCCGCCAGCCTCGGCCAGAAGCTCGGTCTTGCCGATGCCCCCGGGCTGCTCGACCTGATCTCCAGTCCTGGCCTCGACCTGGCAGAGCTGGTGGTGCCGAGCGAGCTCCCCAAGCTCAGCGTGCTCCCGATCGGGCGGCCGCTGGAGCAGAGCGCCGAGCTGTTCGCCACCCGCCAGATGGCGAGCGTGATCGGCGGCCTCGGCCGGCGCTACGCCGACCGCATCGTGATCCTCGACGCGCCGCCCTGCCTGTCCAGCAGCGACCCGAGCACGCTGGCGCCGCTGGTCGGGCAGGTCGTGTTCGTCATCCAGGCCGAGCAAACCCAGCGCGAGGAGGTGGAATCGGCGCTCGATCTGGTGCAGACCTGCCCGACGATCATGCTGCTGCTGAACAAGGTGCAGATGAACACGACGCACACCTTCGGTGCCTACGCCTCGCCGTACGCCTGAGCCGGAGGTGCGGGTCGCGGCGGGCAGGGTGCGATCGGCCACGGCGCGGCGGCGGCTGGTGGCGGCACTCGCCGTCTCGGCGGCACTGCCGGCCGGCCGGGCCTATGCTCTCCCGGCCGCGGCGCTCGACAACCCGGGCCAGCTCACGCCCGGCGGGTTGCCCAGCAATCTCGTGCCGCCGACCGCGCCGCCGGCGGCCGCTCCCGGCGCCGAGGCGGCCCCCGGTACCACGCCGGGCACTCCAGGATTGCCAGCGCCGCCGACGACGTACGCGCTGCAGCCCAGCTCCACGCTGCCCGCCCCCGGCGCCGGCCTGCGTATCCAGCCCAGCATCGGGGTGCAGGAGTATTTCACCGACAACGTGTTCCAGGCGCCGACCCACAAGCAGTCGGACTTCGTCACCGGGATCACCCCGGCGCTGTCGGTGACTGACGATACCGAACGGGTGCAGGCGTCGGCGGTGTACAACCCGACCGGGCTGATCTACGCGCGCAATCCCAGCCAGGACACGATCAACCAGAACTTCAGCGGCCAGACCACGGTTACGCTGGTGCCCGACACTCTGTTCCTCGACGCGCGCGGCTACGTCTCGACGGTGGCAACCAATGGCGGCTTCGCGCCCGGCAACACGGTGCTGCTGAACCGCAACCAGCGTTCCACCGTCACCAGCTTCACCGTCTCGCCCTACGCGGTGCATCGCTTCGGCGACATCGGCACCGGCGAGATCGGCGCCACTCTCGGCACCACCAGCACCTCGGGCGGCCAGACCGGCTTCAATGGCTTCAATGCGTTCGGCGCCCCGGTCCAGGGCAACCCGAACGGCAACACCCAGTCGATCGAGGAGACGGCGCAGTTCACCACCGGCTCGATCCTGCCGCGGGTGCGGGACCGCACCCTGTTCGACGCCTCGCAGCAGACCGGCAATGTCGGCACCCAGCGCTCCACCCAGTTCCTCGCCACCAATCGCGTCGAGTACGCGCTCAACCGGCAGATCGCGCTGATCGGCGAGCTCGGCTACGAGAACATCCGCTACGAGGGCATCCCGCCGCTGCGCATCAGCGACATGGTCTGGCAGGCCGGCGCCCGCTGGGACCCGAACCCGGACAGCAGCATCACCGTCACCTACGGCCATCAGGACGGCTTCAATTCCTTGTACGTGAGCGGCTACTATGCCGTCACCGCGCGCACCACGCTCTATGCCAGCTACACGGCCGGGCTGGCGACCGACCAGCAGCAGATCCAGAACAACCTCGATCTCGCCGCAATCGACCCGTATGGGAATCTGGTGAACAGCGAGACCGCGGGGCCGCTGTTCGTGAGCAACAATCTGCTCGGCCTGAACAACAATCTCTATCGCATCCGGACCCTGAGCGTGAACGCCGTCACCGCCCTCGATCGCGACACCGTCAATCTCTATGTCTTTCGCCAGGAGCAGACGCCGGTCGCCGTCGCCACCGCCGGCCAGAACGCGCAGACCCTCACCGGCATCAGCGGCGGGGCTACCTGGACGCACGCGCTCTCGGAGGTGACCAACGCCAACCTGCATGCCGATTACGGCACCTCGTCAGGGAGCGGCGGGTTTCTCGGCGTCACCGCGCCGTCCTCCAGCCAGGCGATCTTCGACGTCAGTGCCTCGTTGACGCACCAGTTCACCCCGTCGCTGTCGGGACTGGCAGAGTACGTCTATACGCACCGGACCTCCGACCTCTCCAATCAGGGCTTCGTGCAAAACCTGTTCCTGGTCGGCGTGCAGAAGACGTTCTGAGGCCAGCAGTGTACGCGCAGCATTACGGTTTTTCGGGGATGCCTTTCCAGCTCACCCCCGACCATCGCTTCTTCTTCGGCAGTTCCGTCCACAATCGCGCGATCGCGCACCTGATCTATGGCCTGGCCCAGGAGGAGGGCTTCATCGTCGTCACCGGCGAGGTCGGCGCCGGCAAGACCACCCTGGTCGAGCAGCTCTGGTCGCAGCTCGACCGCAACACCTACACGATCGCGCGGATCGTCACGACGCAGGTGTCGAGCGACGACCTGCTGCGGCTGACCCTGGCCGGCTTCGGCATCGACGAGCAGGGCGACAAATCGACGCTGCTGCGCCGCCTGGAACGGATGCTGAAGGAGGAGCGCGCGATCGGCCGCCGCTGCCTGCTGGTGGTGGACGAGGTGCAGAGCCTGTCCACGCCCGCGCTGGAGGAGCTGCGGATGCTCTCCAACATGACCGAAGGCGGGCGGGTCTCGTTGCAAACGATCCTGCTCGGCCAGCCGCAGTTCCGCCGCACGCTGGCCAGCCCCGATCTCGACCAGCTCCGCCAGCGCGTGCTGGCCTCGTTCCATCTCGGCCCGCTCGCGCCCGAGGAGGTGCGCGCCTACGTGCAGCACCGGCTGCGCGCCGTGGGCTGGGCCGGCAACCCGCATTTCGAGGAAATCGCCTACGCCGCGATCCACCGCCACAGCGGCGGCATTCCGCGCCGGATCAATCGGCTCTGCTCGCGCGTGCTGCTGTACGGAGCGCTGGAGGAGGCGACCGAGATCACCGCCGAGATGGTGGAGACGACGGCCGCCGAACTCGCAAGCGACCTCGGCGGCGATCCGGACCCGATGCGCCGCACCTCGACCGCCGCACCGAACGGCCACGGCAACGGCGCCGATGAGGAGTTGGCGCAGCGAGTCACGGCGCTGGAGCAGATGGTCGCGAAGCGCGAGCGCAAGCTGCAGCGCCTGCTGGAAGTGGTGAGCACCTATCTGGAGACCCGGGCATGAACCGCATGGTCGCGGACGAGGCCCGAGCGGGTGCGATAGCGGGTGCGATGCTGCGCCACGCGATGAGCGTGGACGTCGAGGACTACTTCCAAGTCCAGGCCTTCGCGCACTGCATCGACCGCGCCGAATGGGACCGCATTCCATGCCGGGTGGAGGCCAATGTCGATCGCCTGCTCGGCCAGTTCGACCGCGCCGGGGTGCGGGCGACGTTCTTCACCCTGGGCTGGGTCGCCGCGCGCTACCCCGCGCTGGTGCGCCGCATCGTCGCCGAAGGCCACGAGCTCGCCAGCCACGGCATGGAGCATTGCCGCGCCGATGCGCAGCCGCCCGCCGTCTTCCGCGCCGACGCCGCGCGCGCGCGCACCGTGCTGGAGGATGCGGGCGGCGTGCCGGTCCTGGGCTACCGGGCGGCGACGTTTTCGATCGGGCGGCGCAACCCGTGGGCCTTCGCCGAGCTGGAGGCGGCCGGCTACCACTACAGCTCCAGCATCTTTCCGGTGCGTCACGACCTCTATGGAATGCCGGAGGCGCCGCGCCTGCCGTTCCGGCCGCAAGGCACCGGCCTGTGGGAAATCCCGATGACGACGCTCGCGGTGGCGGGACGGCGCCTGCCGTGGTCGGGCGGCGGCTATTTCCGCCTCACGCCGTACCCGCTGTACCGGCGCGGGCTCGCGCGCATCGCGGCCCGCGGCCAACGCGCCGTTTTCTACCTGCACCCGTGGGAGATCGATCCCGCCCAGCCGCGCGTCGCCGGCGCGGGGTGGCGGTCGCGGTTCCGCCACTACACCAACCTGCACGCGACCGCGGGCCGGCTCGACCGGCTGCTGCGCGACTTCGCCTGGGACCGGATGGACCGCGCCTTCGCCGACCTGCTGGCCCCCGGCTGAAGCCGATGGGGGTCGTCTGCAAGCCATTGGAGGAGGCCGCGATCCCCGCCTGGGACCGCTTCGTGGCGGCACTCCCGCAGGCGACCTTCTTCCACCGTGCCGGCTGGCGTGCGGTGATCGAGCGCGGCTTCGGCCACCGCGCCCACTACACGCTCGCCGAGCGGGACGGCGCGATCGTGGGCGTGCTGCCGCTGGTGGACATGCGGACGCGGCTGTTCGGACGATCGCTGATCTCGGCCCCTTTCTGCGTCTATGGCGGGCCGGTCGCGGCCGACGCGGAGGCGCTGGCCGCGCTGGAGGCGCACGCGGCGGCGCTGATGGACCGGATGGACGTGCCGGTGATGGAGTTCCGCTTCCTGCACGCACCCGAGGGGGCCGAATGGGCGGAGCGGCCGGGCCTCTATGTCACGTTCCGCAAACCGATCGCCGCCGACGACGCGGCGAACCTCAAGGCGATCCCGCGCAAGCAGCGGGCGATGGTCCGCAAGGGGATCGAGAACGGGCTGCGCGCGGAGGTGTCGAGCGCGCTCGGGGTGCTGCACCGCGTCTATGCCGAGAGCGTGCGCAACCTCGGCACGCCGGTATTTTCCCGCCGCTACTTCGAGCTGTTGCTGGCGGCGTTCCCCGATTGCACGGACGTGCTGACCGTGTTCGACGGCGAGACCCCCATCGCGGCAGTGCTCAATTTCTATTTTCGCGATGAAGTCCTGCCCTATTACGGCGGTGGCACGGCGGCAGCGCGGGCGCGGGCCGGAAACGATTTCATGTACTGGGAGGTGATGCGCCGGGCCGCTTCACGCGGCTGCCGGCTGTTCGATTTCGGTCGCAGCAAGGAGGGCACCGGCGCGTTCGCGTTCAAGAAGAACTGGGGCTTTTCGCCGATCCCGCTCGCCTACCGCTTCCGGCTGCGCCCTGGCGCCGCGTTGCCCGAGCGCAACCCGCTCAATCCGAAATACGCCCGCTTCATCGCGGCCTGGAAGCGGCTGCCGCTGCCGGTCGCCAACGCGATCGGGCCGCACATCGTGCGGGGACTGGGCTGATGGCAATGCCCGGCCTGCTGTTCCTGTGCCATCGCATCCCCTATCCGCCCGACAAGGGCGACAAGATCCGCGCCTGGCCGCTGCTGAAACATCTTGCGCAAACTCATCGCGTGTTCCTCGGCTGCTTCGTCGATGACCCGGCGGACCTGGCGCACGTGGCCACCTTGCGCGAGACCTGCGCCGAGGTGATGGCGGTGCCGCTGTCGCCACTCCGCCAGAAACTGCGCGCGCTGGCCTGCGTGCGCCCGGGGCGGCCGCTGACGCTCGACTATTTCCGCGACGCACGGCTGGCGCGCTGGGTGGACGAGATCGTGCGCCGCCACGCGCCCGCGCGCGTGTTCGCCTTCTCCTCCAGCATGGCGCCCTATGCGCTGCGCGTGCCGGCGGCGCGACGCATCCTCGACCTGGTCGATCTCGACAGCCAGAAATGGGCCGAGCAGGCGCGGCGCGGGCGCGGTCTTGTGCGGCTGATCTGGGCGCGCGAGGGGCGCAATCTGCTGGCTTTCGAGCGCGAGGCCGCGCGGCGCTTCGATCGCACGCTGTTCTGCTCCGAGCCGGAATGGGCCCGCTTCTCGGCGCTGGCGCCGGAGTGCCGGGCGCGCACGACGTGGATCGAGAACGGCGTCGATCTCGACCGTTTTTCGCCGGCGCACGGCTTCGAAAATCCCTATCCCGATGACGCGCCGCGCGTCGCCTTCACCGGGGCGATGGATTACTGGCCCAACATCGACGCGGTGGACTGGTTTGCGCGCGAGACGCTGCCGCTGTTGCGCGCCCGTGTGCCGGCGGCCGAGTTCGCAATCGTCGGCGCCAACCCGGCCGCCGCGGTGCTGCGGCTCGCTCGCCTGCCCGGCGTGCGCGTGACCGGTCGGGTTGCCGACACGCGCCCCTATCTCGCCCACGCCGGCGCCGTGGTGGCGCCACTCAGGGTCGCACGCGGCATCCAGAACAAGGTGCTGGAGGCGATGGCGATGGCCCGCCCGGTAGTCGCCTCGCCGGCCGCGTTCGAGGGCGTGCGTGCCCCCGCCGGCACCGCGCTGCTGGTGGCCGAGGGTGCCCCGGCGACGGCCGACGCCCTCGCAGACATCTTGCAGGGACGTTATCCGGCGCTCGGCCCGGCGGCCCGGCAGGCCGTGGAGGGCCGCTATTCCTGGGCATCGCCGCTGCACCGGCTCGACGCGCTATGGCACGATCTGGACGCGGCGCCGACGCAGCCCGCGCGGAAGGTGGCGTGACGTGATGAGCAGCCAGAGCGTTGCCTCGCTCCGCCTCTTGCCCACCTGGACGCGGACGCGTGTGGCGCTGCCCGTGCTGGCCGTCGGGCTGCCGCTGCTCGGGCTGCTGTTCGCGGATGAGGTGGCGGCGGCGGTGCGGGTGTGGTTCGCCTCGACCGCCTACAATCACTGCTTCCTGGTCATCCCGATCGCGCTCTATCTCGCCTACGACCGGCGCGACCGGCTCCGGAGCGTGCCGTTGCGGCCTTGGCCGCAGGCGGCGCTGCTGGCACTGCCGCTGGCGGCAGCGTGGCTGGTCGCCGAGCGGGTCGGCGTGATGGAAGGGCGGCAGCTCATCGCGATGGGCTTCGTGCAGGCACTGTTTCTCGGCGTGCTCGGCCCGCGCCTGTACCGCGTCATGGCAGCACCGCTGCTCTATTTGTTCTTCCTGGTGCCGTTCGGCGGCTTCCTCACGCCCGCGCTGCAGAGCTTCACCGCGCACTTCATCACCCGCGGCCTCGATTTGCTGGGCATCATCAACTACTCCGACGGCAACATCATCGAGATCCCCGAGGGCACGTTCTACGTCGCCCAGGCCTGCGCCGGGCTGCGCTTCCTGATCGCGGCGGTCGCCTTCGGGGTGCTCTATGCGCTGGTGATCTATCGCAGCCCCGGCCGGCGGATCACCTTCGTCGCGGTCTCGCTGGTGGTGCCGGTGATCGCCAACGGCCTGCGCGCGCTCGGGATCGTGGTGCTCGGCCATTACCTCGGCAGCGCCCGGGCGGCGGCGACCGATCACATCCTCTATGGCTGGCTATTCTTCTCGATCGTGCTGCTGCTGCTGATCCTGCTCGGACTGCCGTTCCGGCAGGACGCACGACCCACAGCTGGCGCGAAACCGGCGCCGCTGCCGCCGGTCGGGCTGCAATGGCCCGCCGTGGCGGCCGCCCTGGTGCTGCTTGTCGCCGCCCTCGGCCCGAGTGCCGCGGCGGTGCTCGTCCGCTCGGCGGGTGCCGCGCCGGCGGTGCATCTGGCGCTGGGCGGCGGCTGCACGGCGGCGCCGGGCGGCACCGCGGCGCCTGGCCTGTGGGAACGGCACCTGGTCTGCGACGGACATCGGCTGACACTGCGCGTGCAGGCGTTTCCCGTGCGCAGCGACCCCGGCCGGATCATCGCGGCCGAGCGGCTGATCTCCCACCCGCTGAGCGCCGAGGACGTCGCGAGCCGGCCGGTCGCGGTCGCCGGCGCGGCCCCCGGCACATGGCAGGTGGTGCGGAGCGAGGCGCCCGACCGCACGGTTGCGATGGCGCTCTGGGTCGGCGGCGAGCCGAGCGGCACTGGCCTCGCGATGCGGCTGCGGCAAGCGCGGGTCAGCCTGCTGGGCGGCGTCGCGACACCGCTGCTCGCGACCGTCGCACCGGACGCGACCGACGCGGCGCAGGCGGGTGCCGCGCTGCAAGCGTTCTTTGCCGCCGAGCCGGGGCTGACCCGGCAACTGGCCCGGGTCGCGGCGGTGGGGCACTAACCGAGGTCGGTAACACCCCTCCCCCAACCCCCTCCCGCAAGGGGAGGCGGCTTTCCGGGCCGCTGCTCCCTCTCCCCTTGCGGGAGAGGGTCCGGGCGAGGGGTCGGGAGGTCGGCGTGTTGGGCGGTCCGTGTCACTCGGCCGCCGCCGGCTCCTCAAAGCTCCAGTTCGCCGCCGAGGCCCCAGCCAGCGCCTGCACCCGCGCCTCGTCGGCGGCCAGCGCCGCGGCCGGCCCGGCATGGACGATCTCCCCGTTGTCGAGCACGTACGCGAAGTCCGCGACGTCGAGGCTCATGCGCGCGTTCTGCTCGACCAGCAGCACCGTCATCCCGTCGCGGCGCATCTCGGCGATGATGCGGAACACCTCGCGCACGATCAGCGGCGCCAGCCCCTGGCTCGGCTCGTCCAGCACCAGCAGCCGCGGGTTGAGCAGCAGCGCGCGCGCGATCGACAGCATCTCCTGCTCGCCGCCGGAGAGCTGGCGGCCCTTGCTCTGGCGGCGCTCGGCGAGGCGGGGAAACACCCCGAACACGCGCGGGATCGTCCACGCGCCCGGCCGCTCCAGCGGCACGCGCAGATTCTCCTCGACGGTGAGGTTGGGGAAGATGCGCCTCCCTTCGGGCACGTAGCCGACGCCGAGGCCGGCGACGCGGAACGGCGGCAGGCCGGTGGTGCGCCGGCCGAACACGGTGATCGTGCCGGTGCGCGGCGGCGTCAGCCCCATGATGCTGCGCAGCGTGGTTGTCTTGCCCGCGCCGTTGCGGCCGAGCAGCGTGGTCACACGCCCTTCCTGCACAATCATCGACAGATCGTGCAGGATGTGGCTCTTGCCGTAATAGGTGTTGATCCCGCTCACCTCCAGCGCGTTCATGCCGCGGCTCCGAGATAGGCCGCCTGCACGGCGGGGCTGGCGCCGATCTCGGCGGGCGTGCCTTCGGCGAGAAAGCGTCCCTGGTCGAGCACGGTGATGCGGTCGGCCAGCCGGAACACCACCCGCATGTCGTGCTCGATCAGCACGATCGTGTAGCGGCTGTCACGGTGCAGGCGGCGGATCAGGCCGGCGATCTGGTAGGTCTCCTGGTCTCCCATCCCCGCGGTCGGCTCGTCGAGCAGCAGCAGCCGCGGCTTCAGTGCCAGCGCCATCGCGATCTCGGCGGCGCGCTGGTCGCCGTGCGCCATCTCGCCCACCAGCCGGTCGGCCTTGGTGGCGAGGCCGGCGAGTGCGACGACGCGGCCGACCTCGCGCCGCACCGCCGCCGCTGCGTCCTGGCCGAGCCAGGGGCGCAGCCCGTAGCCGGCGCCGACCTCGACCGCGATGCGCACGTTCTCGCGCACCGTGAGCTCGGGGAAGATCTCCGTCACCTGGAAGGTGCGGCCCATGCCGAGCTTGACGCGCTGCTGCGCCGTCAGCCGCGTGACCGGCCGGCCGTCGAACACGATCTCGCCCGCGCTGGGCGGGAAGAAGCCGGTAATCAGGTTGAAGAACGTCGTCTTGCCCGCACCGTTGGGGCCGATGATGGCGCGCAATTCGCCCGGCGGCCACGCTGAGCGAGACCTCGCGCACCGCGATCAGGTTGCCGAAAGCCTTGGTGACGCCGCGAACCTCCAGCATGGCGCTCATGCGGCACTGCGCCGGCGCAGCATCCCGAGCAGGCCGCGCGGGAAGAACAGCACCACCAGCACGAACAACAGGCCGATGAAGCTCATCCAGTTCACGGTCATCGACGAGATGTAGTCCTGCAGCACGACGAACACGGCGGCGCCGAGCAGCGGCCCCCAGAAGGTGCGCATCCCGCCCATCACCGCCATGATCACGAACTCACCCGAAAGGCTGTAGTGCAGCGCCATCGGGTCGGCGAAGTTGTTGAGCAGCGCGTACAATGCGCCGGCGATCGCGGTGATGAAGCAGGAGATCGAGAACGAGAGCCAGATGTGCCGCTCGATCGGGATGCCGAGGAAGCGGGCACGACGCTCGTTCTCGCGGATCGCGACCAGCGTGCGGCCGAACGGCGAGCGCAGCAGGAAGCCCATGATGCCGGTGCCGAGCGCGAAGACCGCCACCACGAAATAGTAGAACAGAGTGGCGTTGCTGCTGATGTCGAGGGTGAGCGGTCCGAGATGCAGCGGCGCGCGGATGAAGCCGCGCAGCCCGTCATCGCCGCCGGTGAGCGAATTCCAGCGATAGGCGATATAATAGCAGATCTGGCCGAAGGCGATCGTGACCATCGCGAAATAGACGCCGCGGCGGCGCACGATCAGCAGCCCGAACAGCGTGCCGGCGAGGCCGCCGACCAGCGTGCCGTCGATCATCGCGAGCGGCGTCGAGGGGGCGAGATATTTCAGCGTCAGCCCCGCGCCGTAGGCGCCGAGACCGAAATAGGCGGCGTGGCCGAAGCTCATCACGCCGGTGAAGCCGAGCAGGAAATTGAGCGCCATCGCCGCCAGGCCCATCACCAGCACGCGGCTGGCGAGTGCCGTGTAGCCGCCGAGATAGCCCATCCAGAACGGGGCGCTGAGGAGGGCGAGCCAGATCGCGATCAGCGGCAGCCAGTTGCGCTCGGCGCGGCGGCCGAGGGCGGCTTCGACCGCGGTTTCGCTCACGTCAGCAGCCCTTCCTCGCCGAACAGGCCGCGCGGCCGCACCAGCAACACGATCGCCATGATCGCGTAGATCACCGCCTCGCTCGCACTCGGGAAGAACACCGTGGTCAGCGCCGCCGCGACGCCGATCAGGAGGCCGCCGAGCAAGGTCCCGGTCAGCGAGCCGACGCCGCCCACGATGATCGCGATGAAGCTCGGCATCAGCAGATCATCGCCCATGTTGGGGTTGAGCCCGATCTGGCCGCCCGCCAGCACGCCCGCGAGGCCGGCGAGGAAGATGCCGACCGCGAAGTTGAGCGTGCGCAGCAGCCGCACGTTCACGCCGAGGGCCGCCACCGTGTCGAGATCGAGCACGCCAGCGCGGATGCGCAGGCCGACGCGCGTGTAGCGCAGGAACGCGAACAGCCCGGCGATCGCCGCGATCACCACGCTGACCATGAACACGCGATAGCCGGTGATGAAGAACAGACTGGCGCTGATCGGCTGCGAGAGCCAGTCGGGCACGGTCAGCGGCAGGCCCTGGGTGCCCCAGATGTAGCGGCACAGATCCTGGATGATGAAGGCGAGCCCGAAGGTCAGCAACAGGCTATAGACCGGGTCGCGGTTATAGAGGCGGCGGATCACCACCCGCTCGAGGATGAAGCCGACCGCGGCGGCCATCAGCGGCGAGAGCAGCAGCGCCACCCAGAACCCGGTGTACGGGATCAGCATGAAGGCGAAGTAGCCGCCGAGGGCCACGAAGTTGCCGTGCGCGAAGTTGATGACGTTGCTGAGATTGAGGATCATCGCCAGCCCGAGCGCCATCAGCACGTAAAACGCGCCGATGATCAGCCCGTTGGTGACGTTGAAGAGAATGAGTTGCAGCATCGCGGGCTCCCGAGGCTCGGGGGCGGATGCGCGCCGCCCCCGCCCGCGCCGCGGACGGGGGGCGCGGGCGTCGCCGGTCAGGCGGTGGGGAAGCTCATGTGGCAGCCGGTGTCGGCAACCGTGCCGGCCGCCTGCTCGCCGGGGACCATCTTCGCCACCGTGAAGATGTCGTCGGGATTGCCCTTCGGCGGATGCACCTGGCCCACGAAGATGTTGGCCATCAGCTCGTGATCGCCGGCGCGGTAGGCGATGCTGCCCGGCTGCAGCGCCACCTCCGGCGGCAGCACCTCACCCGCCAGCGCGTGGGCCATCTTGATCGCGTCCAGGCTTTTTGCCTTCTCGGCGGCGATCTTGACGGAATGCACGGCCACGAACCCGAACCAATGGCGCGCCGCGGGAGTGACCTTGAACTGCTTGCGGATGCCGGCCACGAACTCGGCGACGTGCGGCACGCCGGGCTGGTCCCACCACCACTCCATGTCCCACCAGCCGGTCTGCGCCGCCCCCGGCACCGAGCGCACCGACTTCGAGCTCGAACAGCGCCCCGCCGAGCGCCATCTCCTTCTCCATGCCGAACTGGGTGAACTGCTTCATGCAGTCGATCTGGGCGAGGCCGCCCATGTTGTTGAGCAGCACGTTCGGCTTGTAGGCGCGCGCCTTGATCAGGCTGGCGGAGTAGTCGCTGGTGCTGAGCGGCAGCATGTCGCCCTGGTACTCGCCACCGGCCTTCTTCAGCTCGCGGACGAACGCCTCCTGCAAGGTGTGGCCATAGGCATAATCGGGGGTGATGAAGTACCAGCGCTTGCCGAAGCGCTTGATCAGCTCGTCCGAGACCGCGGCCGCGTCCATCGCGGTGGTGTTGCAGACACGGAACACGTTCCACTTGCAGTCCTTCCCGGTGATCGGGTCGGTGTGGCCGCCGGGGACGATGTCGAGCACCTTCTTCTCGGTGGCGACCTGCGCGACCGCGTAGGCGATCGCCGAGTTCACGTCGCCGAAGATCGCGTTGACCTGGTCGCGGTCGATCAGCTTGCGCGCCTTCTGCACGCCGGTGCCGACATCATTGGCGCTGTCCTCCACCAGCAATTGCACCTGCCGGCCCAGGATGCCGCCTGCCTTGTTAATCTCGCCGACCGCGTAGGTCGCGCCATTCACCTCGTCGCGCGCAAAGGCGGCATAGACGCCGGTCAGCGGGTCGATCATGCCGATCTTGACCGGCTGCTCGCCGCGGGCGGAGAGGATGAACGGGGCGGTGAGTTGCAGCGCGCCGATCGCAGCGCTTCCCGCGAGCACGCCGCGACGACGCACGCCACCCGTGGCGTTGTTCTCGGGCATCGTAATACCTCCCTTGCGGCGCGAAATCACGCGACCGCGGTTTGTCTTTTGTTCCTGGCCGGCGCCAGACCCGAAGCAGCGCGATGCGGCGGTCCGCCTGGTCGCGGGATTTGGCCGGTTTCCGGCGCGTCAAGCGCGCGTATTCTATTCTGGAGTTCGCGCGCGAGTCCACTCGTTTTGATCGTGCGCCGGTAAGATTGCGCTTTTTTCAGACGGGCGTGCGGTGCCGCACGGTCGCTGAACAATGATACCGGCGGTCGCATGTCGCGACCGTTCCCAATCCGTCATGGCCAGCGGATGCCGGTCATCCACGTCTTTCGTGAGGCAGCGTAGCAAGACGTGGATACCGGCCTTCGCCGGGTATGACGGTGGGGCAACGGCGCGCGCTCGTCAGACCGCCCGCTTGAGGTTCGGCGAGGCTTTGAAGCGCACGGTCTTGCCGGCCTTGACCTTCACCGGCTCGCCGGTCCGCGGGTTCATCGCCTTGCGTGCCTTGGTCTTGCGCACCGAGAACGTGCCGAAGCTCGGCAGCGTGAAGCCGCCGTTCTTCTTCATCTCGCGCACGATTGCCTCGATCAGTTCGCCGGCGGCGCGGCTCGCCGCCACGCCGGTGCATTCGGTGGAATCCTGGATCACCTGGGCGAGGAAGGCCTTGCTCATCGTTAACGATTCTCCTCAAGTGCCCCGCTTCGGGTTTGCCGAATCTGGTGCGTGTCTGTGGTGGGGCGCGGCTCTTTAGCGAGGTTCGCGCAAAAACGCCAGCGCTTCTTTTTGCCCTGCCGCCACAAATCCTGCCTGCCACCCGCCGGGGTTGGACCGCTGGGTGCCCTGCGCCTTAGGATGGTGCGTCCGGGGAATACAGGCAATCATGGCTCTCGCCCGCAGCGTCGCACTCGACGACAAATACACGCTCGATCGCGATCACATCTATCTCAGCGGCACCCAGGCCCTGGCGCGGCTGCCGATGGTGCAGCGCCGCCGCGATGCCGCTGCGGGATTATCGACCGCGGGCTACGTCTCGGGCTACCGCGGCTCGCCGCTCGGCGGCCTCGATCTGGCGCTGTGGCAGGCAGCCGCGCTCACCGCACGCCACGACATCATCTTCCGCCCTGGCGTGAACGAGGAACTCGCGGCCACCGCGATCTGGGGCACGCAGCAGGCCAATGCCGGACCCGGCGCCCGGCATGACGGCGTGTTTGCCCTCTGGTACGGCAAGGGGCCGGGTGTCGATCGCAGCGGCGACGCCTTCAAGCACGGCAATGCCGCCGGCAGCGCCCGCCACGGCGGCGTGCTGCTGGCCGCGGGCGACGATCATCTGGCGAAATCCTCGACCCTGCCGCACCAGTCCGATTACGGCTTCATCGCCGCCGGCATCCCGGTACTGATCCCGTCGGGCATCGACGAGTTCGTGTCGTTCGGCGTGTTCGGCTGGGCGATGTCGCGCTTCTCCGGCTGCTGGGTCGGCTTCCGTGCCGTCGCGGCCGTCACCGAAGGCTCGGCCTCGGTCGATGCCGGCGGCCCGCTCGCGATGGCATTCGCGCAACCCGAGGTGACGCTGCCACCGGGCGGGCTGCACATCCGCGTCGGTGATGACTGGAACCTTCAGGAAGCCCGGCTCTATGAGTTCAAATTGCCCGCCGCCATCGCCTTTGCGCGCGCCAACGCGATCGACCGCACCGTGCTCGACGGCGGCACCGCTCCGCGGCTTGGCCTGCTCACCGGCGGCAAGTCGTTCCCCGACGTGATCGAGGCGCTCGACCTGCTCGGCATCGACGCCGCGCGCGCAGGGCGGATCGGGCTGCGTCTGCGCAAGCTCGGCCTCGCCTGGCCGCTGGAGCCGGACGGGTTGGGTGAGTTCGCCGACGGCATCGAGGAAATCCTGGTCATCGAGGAAAAGCGCCCGGTGATCGAGGCGCAGGTGAAGGAGCGGCTCTATGGCCGTGCCAACGCGCCGCGCGTGCTGGGCAAGTGCGGCGCGGATGGGGCGGCGCTGCTGCCGGTCGCGGGCGAGCTCGACCCGCTGGTCGCGGCGCAGGCGATCGGAAGCCGGCTCGCGGCCCTCGGTCGCGCGGACGAGGCGATCGCGGCGCGATTGGCCGAGATCGAGATGCGGCTCGCGCGCCGCGCCGAGGCCGCCGCTCCGGCCTTGAAGCGCACGCCCTATTTCTGTTCCGGCTGTCCGCACAACACCTCGACCCGCGTGCCCGAGGGAAGTCAGGCGGCGGGCGGCATCGGCTGCCACACGATGGCGGTCTGGATGGACCGCAGCACCGTCGGCTACACGCAGATGGGCGGCGAGGGAGCGCAGTGGGTCGGCATGGCGCCGTTCACCACCACGCCGCACATCTTCCAGAACCTCGGCGACGGCACCTACTTCCATTCCGGCATTCTCGCGATCCGCCAGGCGGTCGCGGCCGGCGTGAACATCACCTACAAGCTGCTCTACAACGACGCGGTGGCGATGACCGGCGGCCAGAAGCTCGACGGCACGCTCACCGTCGCCGATCTGGTGGCGCAGCTTCGCGCCGAAGGCGTGGGCCGTATCGTCGTCGTTTCCGACGATCCCGCGCGGCATGACGCCCGCCGCCTCGGCGTCGATGTCCGCGACCGCGACGAGCTGGACGCGGTGCAACGCACGCTGCGCGACGTGCCCGGCGTCACCGCCATCGTCTATGAGCAGACCTGTGCCGCGGAGAAGCGCCGCCGGCGCAAGCGCGGCACGATGGCCGACCCGCCCCGCCGCGCCGTCATCAACGAGGCGGTGTGCGAGGGGTGCGGCGACTGTTCGGCCAAGTCCAACTGCCTCTCGGTGGTGCCTCTCGAGACCGAATTCGGCACCAAGCGCGCGATCGAGCAATCCTCCTGCAACAAGGATTTCTCCTGCGTCGGCGGCTTCTGCCCGAGCTTCGTCACCGTCGAGGGCGGTGGCCTGCGCAAGCCCGTACCCGCCGCGGCCAAGGAAGCTGCGACCGGCGATCTGCCGCAGCCGGCTTTGCCGGACATCACAGGCGGCACCTTCAATATCCTGCTCACCGGCATCGGCGGCACCGGCGTGGTCACGATCGGCGCACTGCTCGGCATGGCAGCCCATCTCGACGGGCACGGCGTCGTCGTGCTCGACCAGACGGGACTGGCGCAGAAGGGCGGCGCGGTCACGACGCACGTGCGCATCGCGGGCACCCCCGAAGCCGCGCGGGGCACCCACATCCCCGACGGTGCCGCCGACCTGATCCTAGGCTGCGATCTGGTGGTCGCGGCCGGCGCCGAGGCACTGCGGCTCGCCCGCCCCGGCCGCACCCGCGCGATCGTCAACGCCCACGAGACCGTCACCGCCGAGTTCACCCGCCGCTCCACGCTCTACCGCTTCCCGGCCGACGACCTCCGCCGCGCGATCTTGGGCGCGGTTGGCCAAGCGGGCGCTGATTTCTTCGATGCGGCGGCGCTTGCCACGGCGCTGCTCGGCGACGTCATCGCCGCCAACCCGCTGCTGCTCGGCTATGCGTGGCAGAGCGGGACGCTGCCGGTTTCGGAGCAGGCGCTGCTAAGCGCGATCGCGCTGAATGGCGTTGCGGTCGAGCTGAACCGGGCTGCCTTCGCCTGGGGGCGCCGGTGCGCGCACGACATGGCATCGGTGCGGCGCGCGGCGGGCCTGGACGGGCCGCCGCCCGCGCCCGAGATGCTCGATGCGCTTGTGGAACGCCGTGCCGCCTTCCTCGCCGACTACCAGGACGCCGCCTATGCCGCCCGCTACCGTCGCCTGGTCGCGCGCGCGGCGGAGGCGGCGCACACGCGCGCCCCTGGCCGCACCGGACTGGCCGAGGCGGTGGCGCGCAACCTGTTCAAGCTGATGGCCTACAAGGACGAATACGAAGTGGCGCGGCTGCTCGCCGATGCCGCCTTCCACCGCCGGCTCGACGCCATGTTCGAGGGCAAGCGGCGCGTCGTGTTCCATCTTGCCCCGCCGATCCTGGCGCGCCGCGACCCCGCGAGCGGGCAGCCGCGCAAGCGCGCGTTCGGCCCGTGGGTGCTGCCGGTCTTCCGCCTGCTCGCGCGCGGCCGGCGGCTGCGAGGCACCGCGCTCGATCCGTTCGGCCGTACCGCCGACCGCCGCGCCGAACGCGCGCTGATCGCGGGATACGAAGCGCTGATCGGGGAGTTCGCCGTCCGGCTCGACGCCGACAACCATGCCTGTGCGCTCGAGCTCGCGACACTGCCGGACGCGATCCGCGGCTTCGGTCCCGTCAAGGCGGCGAGCCTGGCTGCGGCGAAGGCGCGGGAGGCGACGCTGCTGGCCGCTTTTCGGGCGCCGGTGACGCAGAGTGTGGCGGCGTAGCCGGGCGGCGCCGCGGCGCGCGCAGCAGCCCGATCGCGAACGAGGACGCCGCATCGCCGAGCGAGGCACGGAACCCGGCGCGCAGCGATCGCGCGCGGATGTGCTCGGCCACCAGCCACGGCCGGCCGCGGCGCATCGCGGCGCGGACCGAATGCCACCAGACCTGGCCTGTGAACTCCCGGATTCGCGTCGCGTCGGCCGGCGCCGGCTGATAGGCTTCGAGGAAGCCTTCGAGCAGTCGGTGCAGATAGATGCCGAGACTGCGCAGCGTTGCCGCGTCAGGCGGCGGACGGCCGTTGGTGACGTGCCGCACGATCAGCCGTGCCGCCTCCGCGGCCTCCGTACCGAGGAAGGGCGCATACGCTTCGGTCAGGATCGCGGCCGCGTTCGCGTCCATCACCGGCTTGACCGCGTGCGTGGTGTTGGTCTGATGGTTGCGATAGGTGCATAGCACCTCCGGCAGCAAGGCGACCTCGCCCACGCGCGCGAGACGGAGATAGAGGTCGTAATCGTCCGAATAGACGGCCGCCTCGCGCATGAAGACCCCCAGCCGGCGGATGGCTTCAGCGCGGAACATCATCGCGGAGTAGCTGTAGGGATTGCGCAGATGCAGTTGCCAGCGCATCACCACCGGCGTGTTGCCGGTCCCGTAGCGAGTGTGAACGACCCGGCCGTCCGGCGCCAGCTCGCGAACCTGGGTGCCGGCCATCACCACCGCCGGTTCCGCGTCCAGCAGCGCCACCTGTTGCGCGAGGCGCGTGGGTGCCGCGAGGTCGTCGTGATCCAGGGCCGCGACATACTCGCCCCGGCAGGCCAGGAATCCCACATTGCGCGCGCCGACGATGCCGAGATTGCGCGCATTGCGCAGGATGCGGATGCGCGGGTCCGCGATCGCGGCCAGCAGCGCCGGCGTCGTGTCGGTCGAGCAGTCATCCACCACGATCAGCTCGAAATCGGCAAAGCTCTGGGCAAGCACGCTGGCGATGCTCTCGCCGATGGTGCGCGCGCCGTTGTACGTGGTCATCAGCACGCTGACGCGCGCCGCACCGCCGCCGCTCATCGCACCGTCCACCTGTCTGCCGCCGTTTTCAGCTCCACGTAATCGCGCTGATGCATCACACAAACCGGCGCGGCTGGTATCCTTATCGAACCGCGAGCGGGGGCAGACCGCCATTCTCCCTCTCCGCCCGCACTTGCGGGGGGAGAGGGCCGGGGTGAGCGACTGTCTGGCCTGTCAAGCGCAAACCGTGAGTTCGTTTCGGACTTGGCGGGCTTTGGCATTGAGGCGGACGAGGAGTTTGTGGGCGAGTGCGATGCGCACCAGCTTTGGGGGGTTTACCGGCATCCGACAACCTGCGGTGGAAGGCTTTGAAATCGGGATCGTATCGACGAACGATCTCGGCGACCACGAACAGGATCGAGCGGACGCCGACCCGTCCGGCGCGCACCGGGCGCTTGCCGGCGCGTTGTCCGCTGTCGCGCGCGATCGGCGCCAGGCCGGCCAGCTTGGCCACGGCTTTGTTGGAGAGAGTGCCGATTTCCGGCAACTCCGCCATCAGCCGGGCGACGGTGCGGCCGGCGACGCCCTTGATGGTGCGGAACTGCGCGTCGAGGGCGCGCCACAGCGGGTCGGCGGCGATCAGGTCGGCGATGCTGGTTTCGAAGCCGCGGATTTGCTGGTTCAGCACGGCGAGCAGGGCCGCGAAGGAGGCGAGCACGGCGGGCTCCTCGACCAGGCGCCGCTGGTTGAGCTGGCTGACGCGCAGCTCGGTGATCTGGCGCAATCGCGTGACCAGGGCCGCGAGCCGCTGCTGGGTGGCGCTGGCCGGTGTCTGGCCGGTGAGGCGCTTGACTTCGC
The DNA here is from genome assembly GCA_963777265.1 of uncultured Alphaproteobacteria bacterium. GTDB lineage: Bacteria > Pseudomonadota > Alphaproteobacteria > Acetobacterales > Acetobacteraceae > DATAYA01. The sequence continues at coordinate 97,958 of CAVZPY010000011.1, forward strand.
CATACCAGGCGATGACGCCGGCATCGATGCGATCGGTCTTCTCCAGTAGGCCCATGGCCTCGGCGAAGCGGCGCACCGCCCGCGGATTGACGATTGCCGCCGGCATCTCGGCCGCCCACAGCAGGCCGAAGGCCAGCTTCTCGTATCCGCCGGTGGCCTCCATGACCACCAGTTCGACCGCGTGGGCGCGGCAGAAGGCAATCAGCGCGGCGATCCCCTCGCTGCTGCGCTCAAAGCACTGCGAAGGACCGTCATCGTGCCCGATCCGGGCATCGAGATGGGTCGAGGAGACGTCAACTCCACAAATGGTTCTTGCCACGGTAACCTGCCTTGTCCATGCGACTGGCAATCGAGCGACTGTCCGGTCGTGCGTGACACCGCGGCGGCCGGTCCCAAAGCTCACCCACGGTTGTTGCCTGAGGTGGGACGGGCGCCGGTCGCCGTGCGCGGGGGCCGCCGGCCGGCGGCCCCCGCGCAGCACGATCGTTGTCGATCCGATGTGCCGTGGTCCAGATACAAGGTGGGCCTGTCGGCTGGTCTCGGTGCATCGATTTTGGCCGCGCCACCCACCTCATCCAACCTCTCCCCCCGCAAGCGCGGGCGGAGAGGAGCCGTTGGTAGCCGTCTGCTCACGCGGCGAGCAGCCGCCGCAGATACGCGACGCTCGCCGCCACGGCCGCATCCTCGTCATCGCCGCATCGCGGGTCCAGGTAGTCGATCTCGACTGCCAGCAGCCCCCGGTAATCCGCTTGCCGCAGCAGGTGCACCACCTCGGCGATATCGACCAGCCCCTCGCCCAGCGGCACGCTCGGCCAGAAGCCGAAGGTCTTGGGATCGCCCTTATAGGCCGCGAGACTCTTCACGTGGGTGGCGCGCGCGAACGGCGCCAGCCTGCGCACGACTGCCATCGGGTCTTCGCAGAGGCGCAAATTGTTGCCGGTATCGAGGCAGACGCCGAGCCAGGGCGAGCCGACCGCCTCGATCAGCTCCGCCATCTCCTCGCCCAGCATGTCGATGTGGTTCTCGATCGCCATCACCACGCCCGCCCGCTCCGCCGGCTCGCACAGCCGCTGCAGCATCGGCACCAGCTTGGCTTTGTGCTCCGTCCAGCTCGCCGGCCGGGTCCGCCGGCCGCCGCCGCAGATGCGCATCACGCGGGCACCGACGCGCCGCGCCACGTCCAGATGCCGCACCAGATCGTCCGCCGCCTCCGGCAGCGTGCCGGAGCCGAGGCCGTTCGGATGCCCCCACGCCCAGACCGGCTCCATCCCCAGCGCCTCCAGCCGCTCACGCAGGCGGCCCAGGAAGGCATCGGTCGGCTCGGGCAAGTAGCAGCATTCGAGCGAGACGCCCGCCACCCCAAGCGCATCGGCACGATCGAGGAAGTCCCACACCGTCATCCGCCGGCCCGGGTCGGTCTGCAAATCCGGATACCAGTCGCCGAAGAAGCGATGATAGCAGTAGGAATCGATGCCGATCTTCATCGGGCCGTGCCCTCCGCTACAGCCACGGACTGTCCGGCGGCAGCCCCATCAGGTGCCGTCCGACCGTCTCGAAATGGCTCTCCCGCGCCTGCACCTGCTGCGCCAGCGCGTGGATGTCGCGGAAGCGCCGCTCGAAGGCGTTTGCGGCAAACACCGCGTCGCCACCGGCGGCGTGGTAGGCGGCATCCGCAACCTGCGTCGCCTCGCCGATCGCGTGCGTGGCCGCCATCCGGATCGCGATCCGGCGATCGAGCGGGATCATCGGCCCGCCCTCGCACGCCTCCCGCCAGCCGCCCTCCAGCGTGTCGTGCAGCAGCAGCCGCGCCGCGCGCAGCCGCGCCTCGGCCTGGCCCACCTCGCGCTGCACCGAAGGCGTGTCACGCAGCGTGCGTGCCATGGCGCGCGGCACCTTGCCCGCCGCGAGTGCCACCAGGGCCGCCAGCATCGCCCGCGCGATGCCCAGCGCCACCGACGCGAAGCTCGCTCCGTAGATCGCATTGGTGGTGAAGCGATAGAGCGGCGCATCGAGCCGCCGTTCCTCCGGCACATCGCGCAGCAGGCCGAACGCCGCAGGCACGAACAGGTCGGTTGCGCGGAACGTGTCGCTGCCGGTGCCGCGGAGGCCGATCACCTGCCAGACCGGCACGATCTCGGCCGCCGAGCGCGGGAACAGCAGCGTCCGTTCGCCGCACGGCGTGCCATCCTCGGCCACGATCGCGGCATGGCCGCCGAGCCAAGTCGCGTGGTGGCAGCCGCTCGCGAACCGCCACGCGCCGGTGACGCGGAAGCCGCCCGGCACCGCGACCGCTCTCGCGCCGGGCCCGGGTCCCCACGCGACCACCGCGCGCGGGTCGGCGAACACCGTGCGGCGGGCGTCCGGTGCCAGGTAGGCGGCGGCAAACGTGCAGCCAGACGCTTGGCCGAGGCACCAGGCCGTGCTGGCCTCGGCCGCCGCCACGGTCTCGATTACCGCGGCGTAGCGTGCCGGCGCCAGCTCGAGCCCGCCCATGCCGCGCGGCAGCAGCATCCGGAACAGTCCCGCCCCGTGCAGCGCATCAAGCACGCCATCGGGCAACGCGCCGGACGCCTCGATCCGCGGCGCTGCCGCTGTCAGCAGCGGCGCGAGCGCCGCTGCTGCCGTCAAGGGGTCCGCTCCGTCCCACGCGGCGTCTGCCGCCATCCGTCCCTCCGCTGCCGCTCGCCTCAGGCTGATCGGCGGCGGCGGGGATGGCAAGGCTTACGGGTAGCCGTATGGCGGCGGTGGCGGATAGCCCGGTGCATAGCCCGGCGGCGGATAATAGGCGGGCGGCGGCGGGGCGTAGTACACGGGCGGCGGCGGCGCGTAGTAAACCGGCGGCGGCGCCAGCGCGCCGGCCACCGCCGCGCCCACGCCCAGGCCGAGCAGCGCCCCGGCGACTGTCGGCCGCCGCCATCGTTCCAACCGCCGCCATGCCAGCCGCCGCCATGCCAGCCGCCGCCATGCCAGCCGCCGCCATGCCAGTCGGCCCGGGCTGCCAGCGGCGCCCCGGCAATCGCCAGCGCCGCGAACCCCGCGACCGTCCCACGCGTCAGCGCGTTCATCATCCCATCTCCTGTCCCTATCCGGTGAAAGCGCCGAACCGGCCGGCAAGGTTGCGAGAAGGCGAAGCCCGCCCTCGAGCGCACCCCATCAAGCCCTCGATTCGTGGCGAAAAGCTGAAGCGATCGTGGCGCCGCGCGGGTGGGTTGACCGCGCCGCCCCCGGTCCCGACGATCCGGCCGCCCGCGCACCGTGGGGCGGACAGTGGGGAGGGCGGCATGATCCTGGTTGCCAGCAGCGAGGGCTATCCGGGGGCGGACACAACCGCGCGGCTGCTCGCCGAGGGCCGCGATCCGCTCGATGCGCTGGAAGCCGGCGTGCGGCTGGTCGAGCAGGATGAACGGGTGCGCACCGTCGGCCGCGGCGGCTGGGCCAACATCCTGGGCGAGGTGGAACTGGACGCCGCGATGATGGACGGCAGCACCTTGCGCACCGGCGCGGTCGCGGCGGTGAAGGGCTTCCTGCATCCGGTCACGATCGCGCGCGCGGTGATGGAGCGGCTGCCGCACGAGCTGCTGGTGGGGCAAGGGGCGGAGATGTTCGCCCGCGAGATCGGTGCCGAGACCACCGACAACCTGCTGCCGCACGCCCGCGACGCCTGGCAGGAATGGTTCGACCGCGCGGTGCAGGGGGAGGCGCGCGAGCGCTGGCCCGAAAGCGGGCTGATCGCGCACGTGAACCGCCAGATCATGCCGGAGGGTCCGGCCGGAACCACGGTGTTCCTCGCCCGCGCACGAAACGGCGCCATCGCCACCGGCACCAGCACCTCGGGCTGGCAGTGGAAGCATCCGGGCCGGGTCGGCGACACGCCGATCATCGGCGCCGGCTCGTATGCCGATACCCGCTACGGCGCCTGCGCCTGCACCGGCGTGGGCGAAATGGCGATCCGCTGCGGCACCGCGCGCGCGGTGGTGCTCTACATGAAGAAGGGTGCGAGCGTGCATGACGCCGTGGGCGAGGCGGTCGAGGACATGCGTGCCATGCGCGGCGGCCTGCTCGGCCGGATCACGATCCACGCCATCGATGCGCGCGACAATCATCGCGTGGTGTCGGTGAACGGCGACGGCAGCAACGTTTTCTATCTCTGGCGCGAGGGCGAGGCCCGCGCCAGCCGGGAACTGTGCGAGCCGGTTCCGCTGTAGGATAGTGTAGGGGCCCGGCAAGTCGTGGATGGCCGAGACAAGCCCGGCCATGACGGATTGGCAAGACCAGGACAAATGGCCGTCGGTGTCAGTGCCTACGCCGCCATCCCCGCCACCCGGTCAAAGAGCCGCAGCCGCGCTTGCGGCAGCGGGCGGTGATGGGCGCCGAACGCGTCACGCGCCAGAAAATGCCCGGTCAGGCGCAGCCCGTCGCGCCAGTCGGCGGGTGTGGAGTCTTCGGCGCCAGTGAGGAACGCGGGCAGCGCCAGCAGCCGCGGTGCCCAATCGCCGGCTGCCGCGCCCGACACCGCCCGTCCGGTGCGGGGACTGACGAAGGCCAGACCCTCCGCCACTCCGGTGATCGCGCAAACCCGCAAATCCAGGCCGTAGCCGAGTTCGGCCAGCAATTCCGCTTCCCACCGCACCAGCGCGGTCAGGATCGCCGAACGCTCGCCGCCCAACCCCGCCAGCACCCCGAGCAGCCCCGCGAACACGCGCGGGTGCGACTCGCGCTCGGGCAGCGTGCCGTCGGCGACCGCACAGCACGCGGCCAGCACCGCGAGTGCCAGCGCATCCTCCATCGCCAGCGCGGCGGCGGGATGTGCCAGCTCCGCCGAGAGCGTGCCCAGTTGCTCGGCGAGCCGCCCCAGCCAGCGCGCCTGCACCAGATTGCCGGGCTGCCACAGCGATGCCTGCTTGCGCGACCCGCCGCCGCGCGCCAGCCCGCGATGCCGCCCGTGCGCTTCGGTGATCACCGAGACGACCGCGTCGCCCTCGCCCAGCGGCCGGGCGTCCAGCACGATCGCCGGCGCGGTCCACTCCATGGGCCGTGATGTGCCGCGCGCAGCGGCGGAACGCAAAGGGGGAGGGCCTCAGCAGGCAGCGGCGAGAAGTGCCAGCAGCTCCTCCGGCAGCTTCTCGGTCGTGACACTGTCCCAGCGCGCGTGCAGGTCCCGGGCGAGCCACGCCTCAAGCGGTGGCTGGGCGGCTCCGGCAGGAGGCCCAGCCGGCCGTCGGGGCGTCACCGCTTCGGGGTCGTTCCGGTACGCCATGATCGTGACTTGTCTCGTGCAATGGTTGCAGGAAAAAGACCAACGCGACAGCCGCGGCGGGGTTCGCCGCGCCGCGGCACCCCACCCTATCGTGCGGCGCGGCGGCGCAGCAGCAACGCGGCCGCACCGAGAAGCGCCAGCGTGGTCACGACCGAGATGCAGGCCGCCGCCGCCGCCTGCGCCGGCTCGCCCGCTTCGGCCAGGTTGAACACGGCGACCCCGACCGTCTCGTTGCCCGGCGACCACAGCAGCGCCGAAACCGTCAGCTCGTTGAACGCGAGCGCGAATACGAGCAGGCAAGCGGCCACGGCAGCGGGGGCGAGCAGCGGCAGCAGCACGCGCCGGAACCGCAGCAGCGGCGCCGCCCCGGCGGCAGCGGCCGCGCGGTCGAGCCCACGATCCAGGCTGCGCCACGCCGCCGCGACCGGCCGCTGCGCCAGCGTCAGGAACCGCGCGAGATAGGCGATCAGGATGATCCAGCGGGTGTCATACAGCGCCAATCCCGCGACCGGGCGCAGGAACAGCAGGATGCAGCCGATCCCGAGCACCATTCCGGGCAGCACGTAGGGCAGGTCGGCCGCGGCCAGCGCCGCGCGGGCCGCGCGCGATCCGCGCCAGGACGCGAGCCAGCCGCACACCAGGGCCACCGCCGAGCAGGATCGCCGCCGCCAGCGCCGCGAGCAGGGCCGAATTGGCGAGCGCGCGGCGCATCGCCGCCTCCGCCAGCACCGCGCGCAGATTGGCGAGCGTGGCATTGGCCGGCGAGAGCGGGATTCCGAGCGCCGGCACCAGGGCGGTGCCCACCAGGGACGCGAGCGGGAGGGCCAGCAGCCCGAGCGCCAGCAGCCACAGCCCGACGCTCGCCGCCCCTCGCCAGCGCCCGAGTGCGATCCGCACCGGCGCCGCCGCCGCAGCCGGGGCGGCGGTGCCGCGCAGCCACGCCTCGATCGCGAGGCCCGCCGCCGCGAGCACGCCGAGCAGCAGCGAGAGGGCCGCCACCTCGGCGAGTGCCGCCGGCCCGAAGCCGGCGAGGCGCTGGTAGATGAGCGTCGGCAGCATCGGGTAGCGGCCGGGGATGCCCAGCAGGGCGGCGATGCCGAAATTGCCGATCGCCGAGACGAAGGCGAGTGCCACGCCCGCGGCGAGCGAAGGCGCCGCCAGCGGCAGCACCACCCGCACCAGCACCCGCCACGGTTGCGCGCCGAGGCTGCGTGCCGCCATCACCTGCGCCGCGGGGATCGCCCGCAGCCCGGCCGCGAACACGAGAAAAACGAGCGGCGCCTGCTCGATCCCGAGCAGCAGCGCGATGCCGCCGCCGCCGAACAGCGGGTTCGGGTGCCCCACCGGCGGCGCCAGGCCGAGCGGGGCGAGCACCGGGCTGGCAGGTGCGAGAAAATCGGTCCAGGCGAGCGCCGTGACCTGGGCCGGCATCAGCAGCAGCAGCACGAACACGGCGGCGAGGGCCGTGCGTCCTCGCACATCGGTCAGCGCGCAGGCGAGCGCCATCGCGCCCCCGAGCAGCGTTGCGATCATCGTGGCGCCGAGGCCCGCCGCCAGCGTGTGCCGCAGCGCTAGCCGTGCCGCCGGCGTCGCGACCGCGGCCAGCGACACGGCGGGGGCTGCGCCAACTTGTGCAAGCACGCGCGCGAGCGGCGCCAGCACCAGCAACGCGACCACGAGCGGAACGAGCAGCCGGAGCGTGCGATCGGCCAGCTTTCAGCCCCCGAACAGCGCGGCGAAGCGGTGCTTGAGCGCGTCGCGGTCGGCGAGCACGCGGGCAAGATCGACCGGCATCAGCTTGATCGAGGCGGCCGGCGGAAAGCCCGGCGGCGGCGCGATCCCGCTGCGTACCGGCAGAAAGCCTTGCGACGCCGCCAGGCGCTGCCCGGCCGGGGAGAGCAGGAAATCGACGAAGGCGCGCGCGCCGCCGGGATTGCGTGCGCTCGCCAGGATCGCCACCGGCTCGGTGACGGCGGTGGCGCCATCGGCGGGAAACACGAAGCCCACCGGCGAGCCTTTTCGCGCCGCGTTCAGCGCCATGAAATCCACGCCGACGCCATAGAGGCTCTGCCCGGTGGCGACAGCGGTGAGCACCTGGCCGTTGCCCTGCACCGCAATCGCCCCGTTGGCCGCGAGGCGGGCGAGGTAGTCCGGGCCGAGGGCCGCGTTCTGCGTCAGCGCGCCCACCGTGATCATCGCCGCTCCCGAATAGAGCGGGCTGGGCAGCACCACGCTGCCGCGTGCCGCCGGCCGCAACAGGTCGGGCCAGATGCTCGGCCGGAACCGCGCGCGGGCGTTGACCATGAAGCCGGTGGTGATGAGCTTGGTGCCGAACCAGAATCGCTGCGGATCGACTGCCTGCGCGGGCAGGCTCGCCACATCGGCTCCGGGATATCGGGCGAGGCGATGCTGGGCCTTCAGCGCCTCCATGCTCATCGCGTCGGCGATCAGCAGCAGGTCGGGCTCGGGGCTGCCGGCCAGGAACTCGGCCGCCAGCCGGTTCATCACCGCCGTGGTGCCGGAGCGGAACACTTCTACGCCGATTTCGGGATGGACGCGGTTGAAAGCGGCATACTGTTTCGGAGGCGATCCGGTCCGGTTGCGACGTGTAGAGCACCAGCCGCCCTGGTGCGGCACCGCGCGTGGCGGCCGGAAGGGCTGCGGCGCCCGCGAGCAACAGCAACAGGCGCCGGGAGATTGCGGCGGTCATTGCGGTGCAATGCAGCAGGCACGCGGCGTCGACAAGTGACTCTGTGTGCAGCGATAGCTACGCCGCGACTTTCTCACGCTCGCGCGCTTCCTCCCCACCAAGCGGGTCGGAGCGGTTTGCGGCCCGAACGCGATGACCTGCACGCGCCTCATGTCCAGCGGGTCGGCGGCGCCCGCTGAGGGCGGATCTGGTCATCGAGAACAGGACCGTATCAGGCTCCGTGACGCCCAAAAACAGGGGCGGAACAGGCTCGCCGCCGGCCTGAGAACAGGGCCGGATCAGGCTCGGCGCTCCTCAGAACAGGGATAGATCAGGCTTGCCGCAGGGGGTGGGGTCACTCTGGGTCTCGGCAGTCGAATTGTCTCCTCCGTCATCTCGGCCTCCTCGGCGATCATGGTCAGCAGCTCGGCATCGGCGGCACCGGCTCCGTTCGCGCCGGCCGCGAGCCTTTCTAACATCACCCGTGGACGTTGTAAAGTTCATTAACGAAAATTTGGCCGGCCTGATCGGCGTCGGCGGCATCAAGCATGTCCGGCCGTAGCGCCTCCGACCCGAAACGTCCGCGCGAAGTCGTTCAATCGAGCCGCAGGACGCGCAGCCGGGCCGCCCCGTGCGTGCGATCGGCGAGCAGCGTGCCAGGCAGTGCCACCGCTTCGTCGCGCGCGGTCTCGACGACCAGCAGCGCGGCGGGCGCGAGCCAGCCCGCGCGTGCCAGCGCCGGCAACGCGCGCTCGGCCAGGCCCTCGCGATACGGGGGGTCGAGAAACACCAGCCCGCAGGGCGTGCCCGGCGGCGGGCGGGTCGCGTCGGCCTCGATCACGCGCGCCTGACAACCCGCGCCGCAGGACGTGATATTGGCGCGCAGCATCGCCAGCGCCGCGCGGTCGCGTTCGAGAAAGCTCGCGTGCGCCGCACCCCTGGACAGCGCCTCCAGCCCGAGCGCGCCGGTGCCGGCGAAGGCGTCGAGTACCGCGACGCCCACGATCACGTCTCGACCACCCCAGGGTGCATGCAATAGCATGTCGAACAGCGCCTGGCGCACGCGGTCGGCGGTCGGGCGCGTCGCCGCTCCGGGGGGTGCTGCCAGACGCCGCCCGCGCCAGGCGCCGGCCACGATCCTCACGGTCCCTGGCCTCACGTCCCTGGTCTCAGGGGCCGAGCTGCTCGCGCAGCACCTTGGCCGGCACCTCGTCCACCGCCGCCGGCTCCAGATGCCCGAGCTGAAACGGGCCGTAGGCGACCCGGATCAGCCGCGTGACCGGCAGGCCGAGATGCGCCATCACGCGCCGGATTTCGCGGTTGCGGCCCTCGTGCAGCGCTACCGTCAGCCACGCATTGCTGCGCTGGCGGAAGTCGAATCCCCACCTCGATCGGGCCGTAGCGCACACCCTCCACCGTCACACCGTGCGCGAGCCGTGCCAGCGCCGCCGGATCGGGATCGCCATGTACGCGCACCCGGTAGCGGCGCAGCCAGCCATTGGCCGGCAATTCGAGCCGCCGCGCCAGCGCGCCGTCGGTGGTCAGCAGCAGCAATCCTTCGCTGGTGAGGTCGAGGCGGCCGACGCTGACCACGCGCGGCATCCCCGCGGGCAGCCGCTCGAACACGGTGGGCCGGCCCTGCGGGTCGCGGTGCGTCGTCACCAGCCCGGCGGGCTTGTGGTATCGCCACAGCCGCGTCCGCCCCGGCGGATCGACCACGCGGCCGTCGAGCTGCACGATATCGCCGGGGGCGACGAAGCTCGCCGGATGCGTGAGCACCGCGCCATTGACCCGCACGCGGCCCTCGGCGAGCAGTCGTTCGGCATCGCGCCGGCTGGCGGCGCCGGCATGGGCGAGCCACTTGGCGATCCGCTCGCCGCGCGCGCCGCCGGCGGCGGCCTCGGTCATCGCGCGCTGGCGGCGATCAGCGCGTCGAAAATCGCCCGGTCGCCGGGGCCGATCAGGAATTCGGGATGCCACTGCACGCCGAGCGCGAAACGATGGCGGACGCCCTCGACGCCCTCGATCACGCCGTCCGGGGCAGTGGCGTTCACCACCGCCTCTGGCCCGGGTTCGCGCACCGCCTGGTGGTGGGCGGAGTTCACCGCCATCGTCGCCACGCCCACGATGCAGGCGAGTTGCGTGTTTGGCGTGATCGCGACCGGGTGCCCCGGCTGGTGGCGCGGGTTCGGCTGCTCGTGTTCGAGCGCCTCGGGGATCGCGTCGGGGATATGCTGGAGCAAAGTGCCGCCGAGTGCCACCGCCAGAAGCTGCTCGCCGCCGCAGATGCCGAGCACCGGCATCCCGCGCCCGAGCGCGCCGCGCGTGAGTGCCAGCTCGGCTTCGGTGCGGCCTTCCTTGAGCGTGACCGTCGCGTGCCGGCCGGCATCGCCGTAGAGCGCGGGATCGACGTCGAAGGCGCCGCCGGTGACGATCAGCGCGTCAATGCGGTCGAGCCAGTCGGGCGCCAGCGCCACCTGGTGGGAGAGTGCGATCGGCAGCCCGCCGGCGGCGGCGACCGCCTCGGCGTAGTTCGCCCGCAGCGCGTACCACGGGTATTTCGAGTAGCCGCCGGGCGGCTCCGAATCGAGGGTGATGCCGATCAGCGGGCGACGGGCCATGCAGGTTGCTAGACCCGCGCCGGTTGGGCGGGCAAGAAGCGCTGATGTCGTCCCTCGATTCCCCGATGCAGTCAGCGCTGGCCGAGGCACGCGCGGCGGCGGCGGCCGGCGAGGTGCCGGTCGGGGCGGTCGTGCTGGACGCCGCCGGCCACGTGCTCGCGCGCGCCGGAAACCGGGTGGAGGCGGAGGCCGATGCCGCGGCGCATGCCGAGTTGCTGGCGCTGCGGGCGGCGGCGCGGGCGCGCGGCGTGCCGCGGCTGGCGGATTGCGACCTCGTGGTGACGCTGGAGCCGTGCGCGATGTGCGCCGCCGCCATCAGCCTGTTCCGCATCCGCCGGCTGGTGTTCGGCGCCTATGACCCCAAAGGCGGCGGCGTCGAGCACGGCGCGCGGGTGTTCGACGCCCCCGGCTGCCTGCACCGGCCGGAGGTGGTGGGCGGCGTGTGCGAGGCGGAGGCGGCGGCGCTGCTGCGCGACTTCTTCGCGGCGCGGCGGTGATGGCCACTCGGACGGCAGTCCGGCAGATCACGACCCCTCCCCCCGGCCCCCTCCCGCAAGGGGAGGGGGAGAAGGCGATCTACTCCCCCGCCCCTTGCGGGAGGGGGTTGGGGGGAGGGGTGCGGTGGTGGTCTGCCCCCCTCCCCGCATTCGCCCTCCTCGCCCTTGGCCTGCTGACCATCTACGGCCCGGCGCTGCGCACCGGCTTCGACCTCGCCCCCGGCGATGCCGGCGATGCGCGGATCATGATCTTTCTCCTTGAGAGCACGTGGCGCGCGCTGCTGGCGGGACGCTCGCCGCTGTCGCCGCCGATGTTCTTCCCCATCCCCGGCGTGCTCGGCTACTCCGACGCGCACCTGCTCTGGGTGCCGATCTACGGCGCGTTGCGGCTGGCGGGATTGGCCCCGGTGCGCGCGTTCTCGGCGTTGTTCGTCGCCCTTTCGGCGTTCGGTTTCCTGTGCGCGTGGCGGCTGCTGCATCGGGTGCTGGGGCTGGCCTCGGCGGCGGCCGCGGTCGGCGCCTTCCTGTTCGTCTTCTCCAACGCGCTCACGATCAAGCTCGGCCACGGCCAGATGATCGGGGTTACGATCCTGCCGGCAATTCTCCTGGTGCTGCGCGCGGCCTGGGCGCGAACGTGGGTTTGGCTGGCGGCGGCGGCCGGCGTGCTGACCGGCCTGCTGGCGGCGACCAGCTACGAGGTCGCGTGGTTTTTTCTGTTCCTGGGCGCGCTGGCGACGCTGATCGGCCTGCTCGCCTGGCCCGACTTCCGCGCCGCCCTGCAGCAGCCGGCGCTGTCGCGCCTCGGCATCGGTTTCGCGGCGGGGCTGGCCGTCGGGCTGGTACCGTTCGGCGTCATCTACGGCCCCCAGATCCTGGCCGGCCGGCACCGGGCGCCGGGCGATGCGAGCTTCTATCGCCCGTTCCTGTCGGACCTGCTGAACCTCGGCGGTAACCACCCGGTGTACGGGGGCCTGCTCGCCCGGTTCGGGCTGCCGTACCACGACCCCGATACCGATGCCGAGCGGTTCATGGGCTCCTCGGTTCCAGTCTGGGCGCTGGCAGCGGCGGGGCTGGGGCTGCTGTGGCAGCGGCGGCACCGGGCGTCGATGCCGCACCGGGCGCTGCTGGCGGCGGCAGCGGCGGCGATCCTCTGCACGGCACTCGAGTTCAAGCTCGCCCGCCACGTCTGGCCTTGGACCGTCGTGTTTTACTTGGTCCCGGGAGCGGCGGCGATCCGCACCCCCTTCCGCTCCGAGATCATCGCACTGCTGCCGATCGCCGCCTGCGCCGCGGTGGCCCTGGATGCGGTGCTCGGTCGGGCGCGGGGCCCGATCGGGCGCCGTACCGTGATGGCACTGGCATTCGTGCTGCTGTCGTTCACGGCGATGCTGGAGTCCCTGTGGGACACGCCCCCGAACGGCGTCTCCGCGACGCGGGAGGCGGCGCGGGTCGCCGGGCTGCCGGCGCCACCCGCCACTTGTCGCGTCTTCGGTCTGGCACCCCAGCCGCGGGGCGCCCGGCGATGGTGGGAGCTGCAATCGGACGCGCTCATGTTCTCGCTCCACTGGCGGCTGCCGACGGTGAACGGCAACAGTTCCTGGACGCCGCCCGGCTGGGGGCTGGGGCGGCCGCAGTCGCCGCACTATGCGGCGGCGCTCGCCGAATGGGTGCGCGGGCACCGGCTCGGATCGGCGTTCTGTGCGTTCCGGGCCGATCAGCGACGGTGGCTCGATCCGAAGCAGCTGGGGCGGCTGCTTGATTAGGCACTAAGGCTTGCACCGAGGCGCCGGCCACCCGAACATCTTCGGCATGACCGGCTCAGCTTCGGGTGCCCGCCCGCTGTTCCCGCCGCGGGTGCGGGCGGTGCTCGGCCCCACCAATACCGGCAAGACGCATCTCGCGATCGAACGCCTGCTCGCCCATCGCTCCGGCATCATCGGCTTCCCGCTGCGGCTGCTGGCGCGCGAGAACTACGACCGCATGGTCGCGGCCAAGGGCGCGCGCCACGTCGCGCTGATCACCGGCGAGGAGAAGATCGTGCCGCCCGAGGCGCGCTGGTTCTCCTGCACCGTGGAGGCGATGCCGCTCGACCGCGACGCCGAGTTCGTCGCCGTGGACGAGATCCAGCTCTGCGCCGACCCCGACCGCGGCCACGTCTTCACCGAGCGGCTGCTGCACGCGCGCGGCCTGGTGGAGACGCTGTTCCTCGGTGCCGAGACCATCCGCCCGCTGCTGCGGGCACTCGTGCCCGGCGCCGAGATCGAAACCAGGCCGCGCCTCTCGCAACTGGTCGCGACCGGGCACGCCAAGCTCGGCCGGCTGCCGCCGCGCACCGCGATCGTCGCCTTCAGCGCCGCCGAGGTCTATGCGATCGCCGAGCTGGTCCGCCGGCGCCGCGGCGGCTGCGCGGTCGTGATGGGGCGGCTCTCGCCGCGCACCCGCAATGCGCAGGTGGCACTCTATCAGGAAAAGGAGGTCGATTTTCTGGTCGCGACCGACGCGATCGGCATGGGGCTGAACATGGACGTGGGGCACGTGGCGTTCGCCGGCCTCGCCAAGTTCGACGGCCACCGCGTCCGCCGGCTGGAGGCGGCCGAAATCGCGCAGATCGCCGGCCGCGCCGGGCGCGGGATGCGCGACGGCACCTTCGGCACCACCGCCGACTGCCCTTCCCTGCCCGACGCTGCCGTCGCGGCGGTGGAGGCGCACGCCTTCGAGCCACTGGGAGAACTTTGCTGGCGCAACGCTGATCTCGATTTCGCCGACGTCGATCGGCTGCTGGCGAGCCTCGGCGCGCCGCCGCCGCGGCGGGGCTTGGTGCGCGGCAACGACGCGGCCGATCTGCAGGCGCTCGCGGCACTGGCGCGCGATGCGGAGATCCGCACGCTCGCGCGGGGCAGCGGGCGGGTGCGCACGCTCTGGGGCGCGTGCCAGATCCCGGATTTCCGCAAGCTCGCCGACGAGAGCCACACCCGGCTGTGCGGGCGCGTGTTCACCCATCTGATGCGGCAGCGGCGGCTGCCGACCGACTGGATCGCGACCGAACTCGCCGCACTCGCCCGCGCCGACGGCGACATCGACACGCTGATGGCCCGCTTCGCCGGCGTGCGCACCTGGAGCTACATCGCCGCCCGCCCGGACTGGCTCGCCGACGCGAGCGCCTGGCAGGCGCGGGCGCGGGAGGCGGAGGATTTGCTCTCCGACGCGCTGCACGAGCGGCTGACCGCGCGCTTCGTCGATCGCCGGGCGACGCACCTGATGCGAAGGCTCGAGGAGGCGGAGGGCGCGGCCGGCGCCGAGCTGCTCTCCGCCGTCACCGCGCGCGGCGAGGTGGTGGTCGAGGGGCATCCGGTCGGCCGGGTCGGCGGCTTCGCCTTCCTGCCCGATCCGCTCGCCGAGGGCGAGGCGCGGCGGCTGGTGCTGCGAGCCGCGCGGCGGGCGCTGCGCCAGGAGATGCCGCGCCGGGTCGCGGCCCTGGCGGCTGCCCCCGATGCCGCCTTCGCGCTCGACGATGCGCACGCGCTGCTCTGGGAGGGCGCGCCGGTCGGCCGGCTGCGGCCCGGACCCACGCTGCTGCGGCCGGTGGTGCAGGTGCTGCCGAGCGAATTCCTCGACGGCCCGCCGCGCGAGCGGGTGCGGCGGCGATTGCAGGACTGGGTGGACCACGGGCTCGCGCGCGCACTGGCCCCCCTGCACGCCGCCGCCGCCCGCGCCGTGGCCGAATCCGCCCTGCGCGGACCGCTGCACCGGCTGGTGGAGGCGGGCGGGGTGGTGCCGGGTGCGACCGACGCGGCCATCCCCGCCGCCCTGCGTCCGGCGCTGAAGGCGCTCGGCGTGCGCGCGGGCCGCTTCGCGCTCTCCATCCCGGCGCTGCTGCGGCCGGCGCCGATGGCGGCGCGGGCGCGGCTGCTGGCGCTCAGCGCAGGGATCGCGATGCCGGCGCTGCCGGCCCCGGGGGCGGTCTCGCTGCCGGCGCCGCCGGACTGGCCGGAGGGGTTCGCGCTGGCCCTCGGCTGGCTGCCGGCCGGGCCGCTGCTGCTGCGCCTCGACATCGCCGAACGCGCCGCGGCCGAACTGGCCTATGCCACGCGTCGCGGGCCGGCGTTGGTGCCGCCCGGCCTCGCGAGCCGGCTCGGCGCGTCCGCCAGCGCATTGCCGGCATTGCTGCGATGTCTGGAGATGCGCACGCTGCCCGCCGCCGCCCTGGCTCCGGATGCGTTCGGGCCGCCGGCGCCGCCGCTGATGATCCCGCTGCGCCGCCGCTCGGCCGGCGGGGACGGCGAGCCGGCGGCGGCCGAGGGTCCGTTCGCGGCGCTGGCGGCGCTGCGCCGCTAGGCCGTGCCGGCGGCCGAGACGGGATCGCAGCGCCTGGACAAATGGTTGTGGTGCGCCCGCTTTCTGCGCACCCGCGCGAGTTGCGCGGCGCTGGTGGCGTCCGGGACGGTGCGGGTCAACCGACAGCCCACCGCCAAGCCGCACGCGCGGCTGGCGCCCGGCGACGTGCTGACGGTTGCGCTGCCCGGCGGCGTTCGCGTGGTGCGGGTGCTGGCGCTGGCCGAGCGGCGCGGCCGGCCCGAGGAGGCGCGGCTGCTCTACGAGACGATCGGCGAGATGCCGGGCGCATCCCGCCCCTGATCCGCAACCGCTCCGCTACAGCCGCGCCGCGTCATCGGCAGCGACGGGCGGCTCGGCGGGTGCCAGTCGGCTCAGCCGCTCCAGCACCGCTTCGACCCCCTCGGCGACCTCGAACAGCCCCCGCACCGAGGCGTCCGCGAACCCGGTCGCGATCATCGCTTCGATGGCGTGGAGCAGCGGGTCCGCCGAGCCCGCCACAGCGCACAGCAGCACCGGCTTGTCGGAGAGGCCGAGCTGGCGCCAAGTGATGATCTCAACCGTCTCGTCGAGCGTGCCGAGCCCCCCGGGCAGCGTCACGAAGGCATCGGCGAGCGCGAACATGCGCTGCTTGCGGGCGTGCATGCTGTCGGTCACGATCAGGCGGGTGAGGCCGGAATGCGCCACCTCGCGACGGGTGAGGAACTCGGGGATCACGCCCACCACCTCGCCGCCGGCGCCCAGCGCCGCGTCGGCGAGTGCGCCCATCAGCCCGATCCGCCCGCCGCCATAGACCAGCCGCCGCCCGGCCGCGGCGAGGCCCCGGCCCAGCGCCGTCGCCGCCGCCAGCGGCCGCGGGTCGTGGCCCGGATGCGAGCCGCAAAACACCGCAACCGATCCGATCCGTGACATCGCGTCTTCCTTGTGGCCGTCCGCTGCTGCTGCACCGCAAGCGCGCGATTGTCGAGAGCGGCCTGGATCGGCCGCTCAACTAGGCCAGGGTGGGCGGTGACGGTGCATCCGAGCAGGTGGTGAAGCGGACCGGGTAGTGGGGGGTGTTCCGGTCCTCGGAGATGAAGATGGCGTCCTCCGCGATCGCCTGCGCAATCAACAGGTGATCGAAGGGGTCGCGATGATGCGTCGGCAACCCTGCAAGTGTCAGGAGATGCGCTGTGCTGATATCAAGGAGGGCGAATCCCTCGCGCTGGACGGCGTCCGCGATCTCCTTGATGTCGGCTTGCAGCTTGCCGATGCGGACCTTCACGACAATTTCCCAGAGCGACACCACGCTGATGAGGACGTCATTGCCGGGGTCCTCGATCAGTTCCCGCGCCTCGCGGTCCAAGTTGGTCATTGTCAGCCAGCCACCAAAGGAGAGCGTGGGTGTCCAGGAGGAGCCTCACTCCTCCTCGCCCTCCATGGCCGCCAGCACATCCCGCGGCAGTGTGTCGAAGTCGGTCGCCATCCGGATCTTGCCCCGCAGAGCACCCGGCCGCCTGCGGGGCCCTTCCGCTCTCGATGGCGGACGGATCTCGGCAAGCACTTGATCATGCGACATGACCAGGAACGAGCGGCCCTGTCGGGCTTGGCGCAGAAACCCGGTCAGGTTCCCCCGTAACTCACGCACACCGACCCGTTGCGGCTGTC